>NZ_FWXM01000005.1:0-345340 GCF_900176315.1 Chryseobacterium sp. YR221 | reverse complement strand
GTTGTTGTTGTTGTTGTTGTTGTTGTTGTTGTTGTTGTTGTTGTTGTTGTTGACCCGATGCAGGGCGTAACTCTGGAGGGGTATTGATATTTACATTATCTGTTGCATGCTTTTTATGGGCATAGTATTCTACGGTTACATAGAATTCAAGCTGCTGAGGGTTTGTTTCGCCTTGCATTGCTTTTCGAATAAGCGCTTTTGTCAGCATAAATTCTGCCCTGGCAGTTCCGTTTTTTACCTTTTCTTTTTTAGTATCTATAGGGGTATTTTGAGCATTATGTCCTGAATCTCTGGAATCATCTTCCCAAAGAGTGAATTGCAGGTACTGGGCTTCCAGATTCATGCATTTGGCTTCGGCCACGAGTTTTTCTGTGAAGCTGAAAACTGTTCCGGGAGTATCGTCTATATATTTTAGTTCAACTTTGTTGATCCGGGGAACATCGCTGGGCTGGGGCTGTATCTCAAGCGCCATAGGTGTTTTTCCTTCCGGATTATGAAGATAGGCTTCAATCCTGAAAGTATCTTTATAGGCTGTTGTATTAAAGGTAAAGCTGCCTATTCCTTTTTTCTTAATGGTGGTGGGAACAAATTTACCGTTCACCTTTTTGAACAGATGCCAGGTAACGAGCGCCGGATTCCTTTTTTCTGTGGGAGTGGCAGGATACCATTCATCAATTTTGTAGGTAACCTGTTCGCCAACCTTTGGTTTTGTATTTCCCGATATTTTATAAATTCCTTGTTTTGACATGGCCGAAAAGTGTATGGTTAATAGGCATCTACTTCATTGGCATCCGTTTCCTTCTGGAATTCTTTGAAATCAACAAAAGGATTAATATGATGCTGTTCCTGAGGGTCTGCATTTTTAACATTCTGCTGAGTCATAGCAGCAGTCTGTCCATGTTCCATGATGGTAATCTTTCCACCTGTAGAGCACATAAGTTCTGAGATTTCTGTAACGCAGCTTTTACCCATTACCTTTACTTTTTCGTAAGTTTTTTGCCATTTTCCTGCAGGAGCATATGCGCAGGGAAGATATCCTCCGGGGGTAGGTTTCAGTTTACATTTTCCGAAACTTGGGCCTTGAGGATTAAACTGAAGATCATCTTCGGTAACGGCCAGATAATCTGCCTTACCTTCTTCATTATTCCAGTAATGTTTCTGGTGGGAAGTGACTTTAAATTGTGGAAAGAGATCACCCTGATTACACTGGGCTTTTCCTTTCTGTATGACAAAGTGTTTTCCGTCATGTGGTGATGCGGATTCGGACATATTTTGCGTTTTTGATGGTGTTGTCTCAAAGATACTAATTTATTTTAATTGCTTTTCGATCACAAAAACATCTTTTTCTGCTACATCACCAATCTGAATTTCAAAACTTCCGGATATTTTTTGAACCGCCAGGTCATTCCGGGTAAAGATATATTCTGCTTCATGGCGGCAGCTTACAGAATTTTCATTAATGGGAGTTTGTTCAAGATAAATATAGTTTTTATCATAAAGCTGATTGAGATTCCGGTAGTCACAGCAACTGCCAGTCTGAATGATTTTCAGAACTTCATTATCTGTAACAGAATCTTTCGGTAAGATCCGGTTATAAAGCTCAAAACGTATGGGCGAAGCATTGGCAATCCAAGGAAGAAACTCATGATAGATTTTGGAGTCGGTCCAGTCTCCATATTGGGCTCTGTAAAAGGATCCAAACAAAAACTGTATAGGAAGTGTATGCTTTATAGCTCCAAGGATCTGTTTTTCATCTCCTGCCTTTTTTTTCATTTGATCGATATAAGAAGCTGAAAGTTCGTCTGTAAAATAGTTTTTCAGCGCTTCCAGTTCCTCTTTAATGATTGTTTCAGCATGCATAAACTCTGCACTTAAAAGTTTGGCTGTTGTATCTATTTTGATTTGCAAGGGATATATGATTGCTGCGCAGGCTTTCGCCAGGCTGGAAATTTTGCTGTCTGATTCTTGGCCGTCTTTTTGGGAACCCAATACCTGCATTAAAAAAAAGTGCTGGTCATTTTCCGTTCTCAGATATTTAAGTTCCACTTGATACTGATAATCTGCCTCCATGTTGAGATCCTGATATTTCTGATGCCTAATCTTATAGCTGCCATCCAATAAAGGGATCTGAAACGGAATCTTTCCATGGGGTGGATGATAGTAGAAACTGTCCCCATTTTCATTAATTTTAGTATTGAGATCCTTTATTTCATCCCCAAACGGAATATGAAGGAGTGTTCCGGGTTTCAGTTGTACAGGTTCTACCAGTCTGTTTTGCAGGGCACAGTATTTATTATGTACCTCTTTGATATAGTTGGGGTTTTCTACTTTCAGGTCAGACGCAATTTTCTCTAGAGTATCGCCTGGAAGAGTCATATACGTGATCATGTGATTGGTGTGTTTAATAATGTGTGATGATGGTTATAATAATAGAGAATAAAATTTATTTTACTGTATGAAATTTATAAAAATTTTGACAAAAAAAACCTTCCAGATCTCTGGAAGGTTTTTAATATAATGTGGATAACTTTTTACAGTCCGAATATTCTTGCAAACAGATCCGGGAAAATTCCCAAAACGATAATCAATGCAATAACAACTACTGCAATGATATTATAAGTAAGTGTTACTTTCTCTGATGACTTGAATGTTGATTCTTTAAAGAAGAACATGGCTACAATCAGTCTTAAATAATAAGCGATAGACAGGGCAGAACCTAGTACTGCTACCAATACAAGGAAAGCCGCACCGTTCATAGCCTGGGAGAATAAAGCAAATTTTCCCATGAAACCAGCTGTTAATGGAACCCCTGCCATGGAAAGCATAGAGATTGCTGCTGCAGTAGCCAATAAAGGTTCTGTTTTTGCCAATCCCTTGAATGCTCCGAAAGAAGTTTCTCTCTTTAATTTCTCTACCCAGATTAAACACATAAAAACTCCTACTGTAGATAATGAGTACGCAAATAAATAAAATGCTAAATTATAAGTAGAAAGGCTGGTCATTCCGAAGAATACCAATCCGATGTATCCGGCGTGAGAAACTGAAGAGTAAGCCAGCATTCTTTTGGCATTGGTCTGGGCAAGACCCATAACGTTTGCCAAAAGCAAAGTAATAATTAAGAATACTCCTAAAACATTGATCCATTCGTGGGTAACCCCAGCAAAACCAATGGTCATTAATCTGAATAGTGCGAAGAATCCTGAGATTTTTACTACACTTGCCATGAAAGCCGTGATTAATGAAGGAGAACCTGCATATACATCAGGGCTCCACATATGGAAAGGTGCCAAAGCGACTTTGAATGCCAATGCACAAAGGATGAGTAATACCCCTAAGATGAACATTACATTTCCAGTGTTTGCTACTCCAAAATCATGGATTTTATAGAGATCAAAACTTCCTGCACTTCCATAGATGAACGCAATTCCGAAAAGTAAGAAACCTGTCGCGAATGCACCCATTAAGAAATATTTGATTGAAGCTTCGTTTGATCTTAAATCAGTTTTGTTGGCTCCGGCCATTACATAGAGTGGTATAGAAAGAATCTCCACACCCAGGAACATGGTCACCAGGTTTTGGTATCCGAAAAGGATGATCCCTCCACATAATGCAAATAGCATCAAAGCATATAATTCTGACTGGTGGCTTCTGTGATTGCTGAATGCAAAACCTCCAAGGAAGAATAACAATAAGGTTGTTACAATGGATATTTTTGTGAATAATGCTGTATTGGCACTGTACTCATACATATGCTTGTAATGGTCGAAGAACGAACATTCCGGCATAAAACTTACGTACAATGCAATGATTAATCCCAAAATCCCAATGTATCTTGCGAATTTTCCTTGTTCAAAAACTCCTGAAAATAACGCAATAACTGCCGTTAGGAAAACAATAATTAAAACACTCATAATATAGATTTGAGATGTGAGATTTGAAGTTTAAAATTCAAGATGTAAGGGATAAGGTTCAAGGTTTGATATCCTGTCTCTAATCTCTCAGTCTCCTGCCTCTTACGCTCTTCTAATCTCCTAATTTTTTAATTTTTAAATCTTTTAATTTTTAGTTGGCCATCGCCGTGTAGATAAACTTCACTGAACTGCTCACCATGTCTATTACCGGTTGTGGGAAAATACCAAGTAAAATCACAAAAACCGCTAAACTTGCCAATACAGAAAACTCTACACCTGATAAATCTTTTGCTGTGCTTAGAACTGCTTCATCTCCTTCTCCAAACATTGCTTTTCCGTAGAACCTCAATAAATATACAGCACAAAGAATTACCGTAAGACCAGCAATTACCGCTGCTGTTCCGTTAAAATCATATACTGATTTCAATAGAATAAATTCTCCGATAAATCCATTGGTTAATGGAACTCCCATTGAACCTAATATAATGATCAAGAATAACACTGCAAATTTAGGAGCTACTTTTGCTAAACCTCCCATCTGTCTGATATCTCTTGATTTAAATCTCTTGTATAAAATATCACAACAGTAGAATAATCCTACCACGTTGATACCGTGAGCAAAAGTCTGTACCAAAGCTCCTTCAGCACCTTCAACATTGAAGTTTCCTCTTAAAGTAACCACTGCTGAAGCAAAGATCCCTGCCACCATTAATCCTACGTGAGAAAAAGAGGAATACGCAATGATTCTCTTCATATCCGTCTGGATGATAGCAATCAGAGCTCCATGAACAATACCTACAATAGCAAGAATGATCACAATCTGTCCTGAAATTCCAGCAATAGGAAGTGGAGTAATTGGAAGTAAATAACGCATTACCCCGTACACTGCCATCTTAAGCATGATCCCTGATAACAACATGGATCCTTGAGTAGGAGAGTAGGTATAGGTATCAGGCTGCCATGTATGGAAAGGGAATACCGGTAATTTCACTGCAAATGCAAAGAAAATGAACCAGAATACCACAGTCTGCTGTACTTCGTTAAGTTGTGCATTGTATAGATCTGTTAGGGCGAATGATGCAGAGTGGTTGTACACATAGATCAATCCAGCCAGCATAAACAAAGATCCAACGAATGTATATACGAAAAACTTCGTAGTGAATTCGAACCTTTTATTTTCCTGTCCCCAAAGTCCGGCGATAAACCAAATTGGAATCAATGTTACTTCCCAGAAAATGTAGAACAACAATCCGTCTAAAGAAGTAAAAACTCCTACAAGACCAAATTGCATCAACAGAATCAAACCGTAGAATGTATTTCTGTAGTTTACACTTTCATTGAAAGAAGATAAAATGATAATTGGCGCTAAAATATTAGTCAGCAATAGCAGAAGCATACTCATCCCATCGATACCGAAGTGAAGAGAGCTCTTCATAAATTGTGACCAGGGATAATTGATTTCATGCTGCAATACACTATCTACTGTCGGAGTAAAATCGAAATCCGAAAGTATATAAAATGTAAGAAGCATTTGTACCAATGCAATTCCCAGTGCCAAATATTTGCTGGAATTACTCTTCCATGCAAAAACTAATCCCGAACCTACTAGAGGTAAAAGTAATAATGTTAATAATAAACAAGACATTATTATTGTAATAAAAAGTTAACAATTAATATAATTCCCACAGCTAAAGACATGATAAGAATATACGTCTCTACATTTCCGTTTTGAACACGCTTCATAGCTTTTCCGCTGTCTTCAGCACCATCACCTACAAAGTTTACAAAACGGTCTAAGATACCCTTATCAAACATCTTTCCTCCGCGTCCTAATCCTTCAACAGTTTTTACAATCAATGCGTTGTAAAGTTCGTCAACGTATAATTTCTTAGCAGAAAGCTTTTCCCATCCGGTATAGTTTTCCTCTGCAACAGCCATCTTTTTCTTACTTACATAAGTATTTCTAACGATGAACCATACAGTAAAGAACATCACCACTGTAGCTGCCAGTAAGATCATTTCAGTATTAAAAGGTACTCCTGAAAGAGTAGCTTCCATCTGGTTGTAGCTCTGTTCCGTAAGAACCGGCTTCAACCATTCCATCAGTTTAGCATAATGACCGTGACCGATGAAGTGTGGCAGGTTGATAAAACCTCCGATTACAGAAAGAATAGCCAATACGATCAATGGTAATGTCATATTTGACGGGCTTTCGTGTAAGTGGTGTTTTTGCTCTTCAGTACCTCTGAACTCTCCGTGGAATGTCAAATAGTATAATCTGAACATATAGGTTGCAGTCATTGCCGCTAAAACAAATAAAATTACCCAGTAAACCGGATTTTTAGCGAAAGCTGCTACTAAAATTTCGTCTTTGGAAATCATCCCTGATAATAAAGGGAAACCTGAGATGGCTAATGTTCCGATAAGGAAGGTAGCATGTGTAAGAGGAATGTATTTTTTAAGACCTCCCATGAAACGCATATCCTGCTCGTTACTCATAGCATGGATTACAGAACCTGCCCCTAAGAACAGTAAAGCTTTAAAGAATGCGTGCGTCATTACGTGGAACATAGCTGTTGTATAAGCTCCAAGACCTAAAGCAATAAACATAAATCCAAGCTGTGAAACTGTAGAGTATGCCAATACTTTTTTAATATCGTTCTGACGAAGTGCATAGAATCCTGCTAAAGCTGCCGTTAAGAATCCGATTAATAAAATTCCTCCCTGTACAGTAGGAGCTAAAGTAAATAAGAAGTTTGATCTTACTACCAAATAGATCCCTGCCGTAACCATCGTTGCCGCGTGGATCAACGCTGATACAGGAGTAGGACCGGCCATTGCGTCCGGTAACCATGTATATAAAGGAACCTGAGCAGATTTACCGGTAGCACCGATAAATAAACTGGCGGTGATAAAGATAATCACTGTTCCGTCTAATTCAAATTTTGAAGCATTTTCTGCTACGGAAAGGTAATCTACAGCATTGGTCTGAGCAGCAATCATAAAGATACCGATCAATAATGCAAGGTCACCAATTCTGTTCATAATGAAAGCTTTTCTTGCTGCTTTACCGTATTCTTCGTTGGTATACCAGAATCCGATCAACAGATAAGAACAAAGACCTACACCTTCCCATCCGATGAATAGGATAAGGTAGTTGCTTCCCATTACTAAAAGTAACATCGAGAAGATGAAAAGATTCAGGTAAGTAAAGAACTTATAGAATCCTTTATCATGACTCATATATCCGATAGAGTATAGGTGGATCAGGGATCCGATACCCGTGATGATCATCACCATCATTAAAGAAAGCTGATCAATCTGGAATCCAAAATTAATTTGTACCCCATTTACTCTAAACCATTCAAAAGCTTTTACGATTACAGGCTGGCTTTCAGAATTGAAATTCATGAAAAGACTTACAGCAATACAGAAAGATCCGAACACTGCTGCAGTGGCCAAAGATCCAACCAATATTTTGGGAAGATTTTTCCCGAATAAACCGTTAATAAGAAACCCTAAAAGTGGTAAAAGTACTATTGCATATACTAAATTCTCCATTCTTATCCTCTTAATTTATTAAATATACTCACATCTACAGAACGGGTATTTCTATACAGCATAGCAATAATTGCCAAACCTACTGCTACTTCAGCAGCAGCCACTACCATAATGAAGAAAACTAAAAGCTGTCCGTCGCCGTTGCCTTTATATGCTGAAAAAGCTGCCAACAAAAGGTTTACAGAATTCAGCATAAGCTCTACACAGCCCAGAATCACAATAGCATTTTTTCTTAGTAATACTCCCATCACTCCCAGGCAGAACAATACCGAAGAAAGGATGATGAAGTACTCCAAAGGGATGCTTTGTATAAATGTATTTACTTCTCCCATAATTTATAAATCTTTTTTACCGATTAATACCGCGCCTACAATACCTGCCAAAATTAGGATGGAAGCAAGCTCAAACGGTAAAACATATTCATTAAACAAAAGTCTACCCAGATTTTTAGTAAGACCCACTCCTCTGTCTACATTTTCCACCACAATGTGGTTGTCTTGTACTCCTCTGAAAACCCCTAATACTCCCACTAAAAGAAGACCTGCTGTAAAAACTCCAACAAATTTTAAAGTATTGTTCTTCTTACTTTCGTCTCCTTTATTAAGGTTAAGCATCATTAGGATGTAAAGGAAAAGTACCATAATGGCACCTGCGTACACTATAATCTGGATAATAGCTAAGAACTGTGCATTCAAAAGAATGTACATTCCTGCAATTGAAAACATCGTGACGATTAATGACAAAATAGCATATAAAGGATTCCTTGCAAATACAAAATAAACAGCACTTGCCACTGCTAAAAACGCCACCAAGAAAAATAAAAACTGATCCATTATTTTACCGCATTTTTTTGTTTCTCGGATTGTCTTGTTGTGATGTCAATCCTTTCATTTATTTTTTCAACTAATTTATCCTTTCCATAGATAAAAGAACCTCTGTTGGTTTCCACGTCTACCAATCTGTCTGTAAGATAGATGGCAGATTTAGGACAAGCCTCTTCACACATTCCACAGAAGATACATCTCAGCATATTGATTTCATATACTGAAGCATATTTTTCTTCTCTGTAAAGGCCTTTTTCTTCTTTGGTTCTTTCAGCAGCAGTCATTGTAATGGCTTCTGCAGGACAGGCTACCGCACAAAGTCCACAGGCTGTACATCTTTCTCTGCCTTCCTCGTCTCTTTTCAAAACGTGCTGACCTCTCCAGATGGTAGTTCTTGGCTTCTGTACTTCCGGATACGAATATACTGCGGGAGCACCCTTTATCACGGTTCTTACAGCATGCTTAAATGTAATCCCCATTCCTGTAAAAATAGCAGGAAGGTAGATTTTTTCAGCAAGGGTCATTTCTTTATTGGAAACAACTTTTGATCTGTTTGTAAGTTTCATTTAATTATAGATATTAGATGTTAGACATTAGATTTTAGACTAATCTTGTCTGTTATCTTAATTATTTAATATTGATGATTAATATGATACGCTAAAGATAAAGCTTTGATTTCATTATCAAATTTTCAAATCAGCTCATTTTCAAATTTCTTAGTTTGCAAATGCTAAAATTACAGCTCCTGTAATCAATAGGTTTACTAATGCCATTGGGATCAATGTTTTCCACCCTAAGTGCATTAACTGGTCATATCTGAATCTTGGAAGTGTCCATCTGATCCACATAAAGATCAGAATTCCAATTACAGTCTTCGTTAAGAATGCTACGATACTCAAGATACCTGCAATGTTTTCACCCCAGTTCTGAGTTACCCATTCAATACCAGGATAGTTATAACCTCCGAAGAAAAGAACCACCATGAAAGCATTGGAGATAAACATGTTCACATATTCTCCGAACATATATAATCCTAACTTCATGGAAGAGTATTCTGTAGAGTATCCTGTTACCAATTCAGATTCACACTCAGGTAAATCGAACGGGTGTCTGTTGGTTTCTGCTAAGGCTGCTACAAAGAAAACAAGGAAGGCAATTGGCTGGTAGAAAATATTCCAGTTCATACCAGAACCCCAAGGAATTATTCCCCATAATTTTCCAGTAGTTTGACTTTCAGTAATTTCTTTAAGATCTAAACTTCCTGACATCATAATGATGGAAAGAAGTGCTAATCCCATTGCCAATTCATAAGAAATCATCTGAGAAGAAGCACGGATAGCACCTAATAATGAATATTTGTTATTCGAAGCCCAACCTCCGATCATAATTCCGTAAACACCAATTGAGGCCATTCCGATGATGAAAAGTACCCCCACATCGATGTTGGCTACCTGAAGATCAAAAGAAGTACCTGCAATATTTAAACTTTTACCCCAAGGAATAACAGCTCCCGTGATTAATGAAATAAACATTACCAAGGCAGGTCCCAATACGAAAAGGAATCTTTCTGCATTGGCCGGAGTAAAGTCTTCCTTAAAGAAAAACTTTCCACCGTCAGCAAGAGGCTGTAATAGTCCGAAAGGTCCGGCTCTGTTAGGACCAATTCTATCCTGCATGATAGAGGCAACTTTTCTTTCTGCCCATGTAGAGTAGGCTGCAATCGTTAGCGATAGCAGGAAAAGCGCTAGTACAAGTATAAGTTTAAATGTTATTAAATCCATTTTTATTTAGATATTTAGATGTCAGATGCTATATATCAGATGGTCTGAAGTATGGAATCTGAATCTGATGTCTTTTAATTAAAATTATTTTTCGTCCTTTTCACTGATTTCTTTAGCCATTGGATTGTCTAAAACTCTCAGCTCATCTTTAGGCTTTTCGTAGTGGTTCAATGAAATTACGGAGTGTCTGTCGATATGTCTAGGACCTTCGATGTTCCAGTCTGATAATGCTTTTCTTTCGAAACGGCAGGTATCACAGATAAATTCTTCAACTTCTCCCCACTGGTCTTTTCTTGCTGTTACTCTTACAATTTCGTCACCTTTCATCCATACAACAGCTTTTCCTGAACATTTATCACATTTACAAGAAGCGTTCATTGGTTTTGTAAACCATACTCTGCTTGCAAAACGGGCTGTTCTGTCTGTTAATGCTCCTACAGGACATACGTCGATAACGTTTCCTATGAAGTCATTGTCTAAGGCTTTATTTAAATAGGTAGAAATTTCAGCGTGATCTCCTCTGAAAAGAATACCGTGTTCTCTTGTTTCTGTAAGCTGGTTTGCTGTAAGCACACATCGGGCACAAAGAATACAACGGTTCATGTTCAGCTTGATGTTGGGTCCAAGATCATCCGCTTCGTAAGTATTTCTTTCGAATTCTGTTCTTGTACTGTCTACACCATGTTCATAACCTAAGTCCTGAAGGTGACATTCTCCTGCCTGGTCACAGATAGGGCAGTCCAGCGGGTGATTAACCAATAGGAATTCAGTAACCGCTTTTCTTCCTTCCTGAGCTTTCTCAGAAGTAAGGTTTTTTACTTCCATACCGTCCATTACATTGGTTCTGCAGCTCGCCACTAATTTTGGCATAGGACGAGGATCGGCTTCAGATCCTTTAGATACTTCCACAAGACAAGTTCTGCATCTCCCTCCGCTGGTTTCCAGTTTGCTGTAATAACACATCGCTGGAGGTACAGATTTTCCACCGATTTGTCTTGCAGCTTCCAAAATAGAAGTACCAGGCAAAACTTCAGTAGTTTGTCCGTCTATAGTTATTGTGAATTTTTTAACTTCTTCGCTCATATTGTATGCTTTAAGCTTTATGCATTCAGCAATAGGCTTTGTTATTTATATTTTTTCGTATTAAATGTATATCCAATTCCCGCAAGGACCTGTCCGAAAACAAAATCCTGTCGTGCCTTGTCAGGTTTATTATTTAATGTAGTTTTGATATCCCACATATTAATATAACCGGCTTTTCCTTCTACTCTTAGCATCCAGTTTTTCCAGAAAACTAAGTTAAGACTGGATCTGATATCGGTTCCCATACCTGCAACGTGAAAACGGTCACTTCTTTCATTTCCAAAAAGTTTGACATTACTTTTAGGAAACATAAACCCAATCCCGGCACCATAAGACCATACTAAATCTATATTTTTCTTATGAATAAGATTTTTGTATTTCTCAAGACCTAAATTTTCATAATTTAATCCGTCTGTATGTTCAAAAGTAAGGAACTTCTCATCTGCCAGATTTACCTGTCCGTTTTGCACCATTGCTGCATATTCAGGATCTGAAATATGTCCTTTAAAGTTAACAGTTTGATTTTGATCCATCACATATTTCATGTGGTCAATCCCTAAAACAAGTGCTAAGTTATCTTTAATAAAATATCCTATTCTGAAATTATACTGCGTTACGGTAAACCAACTTGGATCAAAATAAACAATTCCAAATTTTGTAGGTCTGTCTTGTGCTGATACGTTATTCAATTGAAAATCGTACCCGTTTCCCGTAAAATGGATGTCAGAATTACTGAACGCGCCTCTGTTCCAACCATAAAAAACGAAAACCTGACCTTTCTTACTTAATGGATTAGGCTTCTGTTTTTTTTCTACTTGATCAGCAGGAGCTATTTCCAGTTTATATTCTTTCTCTAATGTATCTTTTTTAACCTGCCCAAAAGCAAGTCCCGACATCATTAAACCAACAACTAATAACTTCTTCATTTTAACTATGCATTTTTTTCTACAGCCGGAATAGGATCTGCATAATGTGCCAATCCATAATTTTGTGTCTGAGACAATTCAGGGTTTTTCACGTGCCACTCAAATTCATCTCGGAAATGACGGATTGCTGCTGCAACCGGCCAAGCTGCTGCATCACCCAATGGACAGATTGTGTTTCCTTCGATTTTTCTCTGGATATCCCAAAGAAGATCGATGTCTTCCATTTTTCCTTCTCCTTTCTCGATTTTCTTCAAAATCTTGTACATCCATCCCGTTCCTTCACGGCAAGGCGTACATTGTCCACAGCTTTCGTGGTTGTAGAATCTTGCCAAAGTCATGGTGTGATCTACAATACACTGGTCTTCATCCAAAACGATGAAACCTCCTGAACCCATCATCGTTCCGGTAGCAAAGCCACCATCTGCCAATGATTCATAGTTCATATATCTTGGTTCTCCGTTTACTGTTCTCAGTAATAAATTAGCAGGAACAATCGGAACAGAGCTTCCCCCAGGGATACATGCTTTTAATTTTTTTCCGTTGGCTATACCTCCACAATATTCGTCAGAGTAGATGAATTCTTCTACTGTAATCGTCATATCTATTTCGTATACACCAGGTTTATTGATATTTCCACAAGCTGAAATCAGTTTCGTACCCGTAGATCTTCCCACTCCAATTTTAGCATATTCAGCACCTGTAATATCAATGATTGGAACGATAGCTGCAATAGACTCAACGTTGTTTACCACTGTTGGTCTTTCCCAAAGTCCTTTTACAGCCGGGAAAGGTGGTTTTAGTCTTGGGTTACCTCTTTTTCCTTCAAGAGATTCAAGCAATGCAGTTTCTTCACCACAGATGTATGCTCCACCACCTCTTTGAACATAAATTTCACAATCGAAACCTGTTCCCAGGATGTTTTTACCTAAAAATCCTGCTGCTTTAGCTTCTTCAATAGCTTCTTCTAAAATATCAGGAATCCATGAATACTCTCCACGGATGTAGATATAAGAAACATTGGAACCCAAACAGTAAGATGAAATCAACATTCCCTCAATCAATAGATGAGGAAGAAACTCCATTAAATATCTGTCCTTGAATGTTCCAGGTTCAGATTCATCCGCATTCACAACAAGGTGTCTTGGAACACCTTCAGGTTTTGCCAAAAAGCTCCATTTCATTCCTGTTGGGAATCCAGCTCCACCACGTCCTCTTAATCCTGAAGCTTTTACTTCTTCAAGAATTTCGTCAGGAGTCATCTTCAAGGCTTTTTCAGCTGCCGTGTAACCTCTCTGTTTACGGTATGTTTCAAAGTAGCGAATACCTTCTATATGTGCGTCTTTAAGTAAAAGTTTTTTACTCATTGTTTATTATGCTTTTAGCGGTCAGCTATTGGCCTATGGCTTTTAGCTTATGGCTATTTTTAATTTGTTAAAATTTATTTAGTCTAAAGCAACCTGTCCCTGTCTGCAAAGATCAAGGATTTCATCTACTTTTTCTATCGTTAAATTTTCATGAAAGAATTTCCCCAGTTGTAACATTGGTGCATATCCACATGCTCCAAGACATTCAGCAGGCTTTAATGTAAACATACCATCTTCGGTAGTTTCTCCATCCTTAATATTCAGTTTGGTTCTGATATGATCAAGGATTTTTTCGCTTCCACAAACCATGCAAGGTCCGGTTCTGCAAACTTCCAAAACATATTTACCTACCGGCTTCATATTAAACATGGTATAGAAAGTAGCCACTTCATATACTTCAATCGGTTGGATACTTAATAGTTCGGCAACATAATCCATCACAGGAACATCTAACCATCCTCCGAATTCTTTCTGTGCTAAGTGAAGTACAGGAAGAAGAGCAGATTTCTGTCTTCCTTCAGGATATCTTGCGATAATTTTATGTACCTGTGCTAAACTTTCCGGTTTAAAAGCTATTGTTTCGCTCATTTTATTTGGTTGTAAAATGTACATTGTACAAAGTACAAAGTATTTATTAACTGTTTATTTTTTTTCAAGTACATTGTACATCCTACATTGTACTTTTTACAATTTTATGCGTCTAATTCTCCCGCAATAATATTCATACTACACATCGTTACAATGGCATCTGAAATTACAGAACCTGTAATCATTTCAGGATATGCCTGATAGTAGATGAAACATGGTCTTCTAAAGTGAAGTCTGTAAGGGCTTCTTCCTCCGTCACTTACAAGATAGAACCCTAATTCTCCGTTTCCACCTTCTACAGCGTGGTAAACTTCTCCTTTCGGTACATCAGTTTCTCCCATTACGATTTTGAAGTGGTAGATCAATGCTTCCATCTTTTGATATACATCTGCCTTTTCCGGAAGATAAAAATCAGGAACATCCGCATGGAATGGCCCTTCAGGAAGATTTTCGTATGCTTGTTTGATAATTTTAAGGGATTCCCAGATTTCCTGCTGACGAACCATGAAACGGTCGTAAGTATCTCCTGAAGTTCCTACAGGAATAATAAAGTCGAAATCTTCGTAGGAAGAATAAGGTTGTGCAACTCTTACATCATAATCTACACCTGCTGCACGTAAGTTTGGACCTGTGAAACCGTAGCTTAAAGCTCTCTCAGCAGAAATAGCTCCTGTACCGATGGTTCTGTCCATGAAAATTCTGTTTCTTTCTAATAAAGTACCGAATTCTTTGAATCTTGCCGGGAAGGTTTTTAAGAAATCCTGTAATAGCTCATGGAATTTTGGAGTGAAATCTCTTTCAAATCCTCCGATTCTTCCCATGTTGGTAGTCATCCTTGCTCCACAGATCTGCTCGTACATATCGTAAATACGTTCTCTTTCGATGAACATATACGTAAGACCTGTAATAGCTCCGGAGTCCATTCCGGTTACCCCATTACAAATCAGGTGATCACCGATTCTGGCTAATTCCATTAGGATAACACGCATATAGTCTACACGCTTTGGAACTTCTACACCAATCAGCTTCTCTACTGTCATGTGCCAACCTAAATTATTGATAGGGGCAGAACAGTAATTCATACGGTCAGTAAGGGTTGTAATCTGAGAATAGTTTCTTCTTTCAGAAATTTTCTCAAATGCCCTGTGGATATAACCTACCGTTTGCTCAGCATGAAGAATTCTTTCTCCATCCATTGTTAGGATATTCTGAAAAATCCCGTGAGTCGCAGGGTGGGTAGGTCCTAAATTGAGGGTATACAGTTGTCCGTCAATTTGTTCCTTACTTTCGTACTGGTTTAGTATATTAGATAATGAGTTATCTTTCATAATGATTGCTTTTAGCTATTTGCTCAGGCTATGGCTGGATGCCATTGGCCATTCGCTTTTTATCTTCCAAACATATTATCGTCCTTGTCGGTTCTTGTACCATCTTCAAGTCGATATTCTTTCAACATGGGGTGGTATCCAAGATCTTCCATATTCAGGATAGGTCTAAGATCAGGATGTCCTTTAAATTTAATTCCATAGAAATCAAAAGTTTCTCTTTCCATCCAGTTAGCTCCGGCATATAATTCTACAAGAGAATCCACTTCGATATTTTCTCTGGACATGAAGATTTTCAGACGTAATCTGAAGTTGGCCATCATATTATGTAAATGATATACGACACCTATTTCCTTGTCCGGGAATTCAGGATAATGAATTCCACAGATATCAGTAAGGAAGTTAATTTCTAATGATGAATCTTTAAGATAGTGGATAATCTTCTTGATATCTTCTTTCTTTACCTCAATGGTCAGCATTCCATACGGCTCTGAACTTGAAATAACAGATTCCGGAAATTCTCTGGTGATCGCTTCTAATACAAATTCGTTTGTCATTTCCGTTTAGTTGCTTATGTTGTAAGAATCTAATAATTTCTGATATTCAGGCATGTCTCTTCTTCTGATGCTTTCGCTTTCTGCAAGAGCCTGTACCTGCATTACCCCTTCAATAATCTGTTCTGGTCTTGGAGGACATCCAGGAACATAAACGTCAACCGGAATAATTTTATCAATTCCCTGAAGCACGGAATACGTATCAAAAATACCACCGCTGGAAGCGCAAGCTCCCACTGCCACTACCCATTTAGGCTCAGCCATCTGAGTATATACTTCTTTTAGGACTGGTCCTAATTTCTTTGATATAGTTCCACAAACCATCAGCATATCTGCTTGTCTTGGAGAGAAAGAGTTTCTTTCCATACCAAATCTTGAAGCATCATAAGTAGGGTTCAGGGTAGCCATAAACTCGATACCACAACAAGAGGTTGCAAATGGTAACGGCCAAAGTGAAAACTTTCTAGCCATACCGATTACACTGCTCAGTTTTGTTGCGAAAAACCCTTCTCCTTCATATCCTTCGGGAGCAGGTGCATCTGTTCTTATTACTGGTTTTTTATCTGACATTTTCTTTGATTAAATATTTAAAGATTAAAGCATTTAAAAATTTAAAATCATTCCTGATTTTTTTGATGATTAAACCACTCAACCTTTTAATGTTAAAATTTATTTATCCCAATCTAGTGCACCACGCTTCCAAACATAGAAAAACGCCACGAAGAAAATCGCAACGAATGTAAGTACAGCCAAGAATCCTTCTAAGCCGAATTCTCTGAAGTTTACTGCATAAGGATAAAAGAATACGATTTCAATATCGAATAGTACGAACAATACCGCAGTCAGGAAGTACTTGATAGAAAACGGTGTTCTCGCATTTCCCTCACTAGGAACTCCACATTCCCAGCTTTGGTTTTTCACAGAATCTCCTTTTTTCTGTTTTGGACCTAAGAAATGTGCTCCAAGTAAGGAAACAGCTACGAATGCTACTGCTACACCTGCCTGGATAAGGATTGGAATATAACTTTCAGGTAAATTCATTTTTGCATTATTATCTCAATTTGCAAATTTAGCGAATAAACAAGAAAGCATGAAATTAATCAGCTTAAAAGTCGGATTAAAATGGAGAAAAAATACAATTTAGAATCAATAAAAATAAGGAGTTATTTCTTCATTTTTTTAAGAAGAGCATATGCCATGAATGAAATATATCCAAAAAGAACGCTGGCAAACACGATATTAATTATTGTGTTTGTTCTGTCATCCTGCGACTGGAAAAAGAAGTTGTAAGCAATAAAGCCGGAGATGAGAATAGCAAAAATAATAAGTTGCGGTTTCATAGGATAAAGATAAGAAAATTAGTTAGGAAGTTCCGGATTTTTGAGGAGGGCTGGTTTGAGGGTGGGAGAGTTTGGGGATAAATGAGTGAAAGGATAGAGTTATCATAATTCTACCCTTCAGACTCAATACTTATAAATGGTTGATACAGTATACTTTTTGCATCGTATTACTCATTATTTACCTGTAGAGAATAGGTTCTTCTCCTTTTATGATTGACCGGGTTGTAATCCTGCCAAAGAAGCTGAACGCTTTTATTTTCTTCCAACTCAGGATTGGTTTCTGCAAAATTAATTCCCATGCTTGTAAATCGTACAAAAATTTCTTTGAAGATAATTGCCGTTACACCGCGTCTCTGATATTCAGGGTGAATTCCGATAAGATAAAAGTTGGCACGGTCATTTTTTTTGCCGGCCTGTAAGAAATGCCACCATCCGAAAGGAAACAGTTTCCCTTTTGACTTTTGTAAAGCTTTTGAATAGGAAGGCATTGTAATGGCAAAAGAAACCAGTTGTTTATTTTCATCTACTACGCAGATTACGTAGTTTTTATCGATAAAGGGGAAGTATTTTTCTTTATATGTTTTAATCTGCTCATCCGAAATCGGAGTATAGGTGGATAGATGTTTATAGGTTTCATCTAATAGTTTAAACATAGGTTCCACATAAGGAAGAATTTCTTCTTTTGATTTGAAATTAAGAACACTAAGTTTGTATTTCTGAGCAATTAAACCACTGAATTTTTCTACTTTTTCAGGAAGTACTTTCGGGAAGTTCATTTCGTACTCTACCCATTCCTTTTCCTTAGTTAATCCAAGGTTTTCAAGGTGTTTCGGATAGTAGGCATGATTATAAATTCCAATCATTGTCGCCAGTTTATCAA
Source organism: Chryseobacterium sp. YR221 (assembly GCF_900176315.1). Lineage (NCBI taxonomy): Bacteria > Pseudomonadati > Bacteroidota > Flavobacteriia > Flavobacteriales > Weeksellaceae > Chryseobacterium > Chryseobacterium sp. YR221. The sequence goes on along the minus strand of NZ_FWXM01000005.1, from coordinate 327,203 downwards.
ATCCCATGGTCAGCATTCCTGCTTTGTCAAGATTGGTGAAGCCCATTGGTCCTTCGATCATATCAATCCTATGTTCTCTGGCGTAATCGGTAGCCGTCTGAATTAAAGCTTTTGAAACTTCAGTGTCGTCAATGAAATCTATCCATCCAAAACGTACTTTTTTAATGCCTAATTCTTTTTCTTCTTTATGATTAATCATTACAGCAATTCTTCCAACCACTTTGCTATCCTTTACTGCGAGAAATTGTTTGGATTCTGAATATTGTAAGGCCGGATTTTCTTTTGCATCCCAGATTTTCATTTCGTCTTTAATAAAGGATGGAACATAGTACGGATTATTTTTGTACAGATCCATAGGAAATCTTACGAATTGCTTGAGTTGACCGGCTGTTTTTACTTCAATAATTGAAACCTTAGACATAATTTTTGATGGTAATTTAAGGACAAATATAAATAATAATATCGTATACTTTGGCACAGTTTTTATATCATTATGAATAAAAATTAAACACAAAATCTATATAAAATGACGGGTTATTATATCATTATTGGTATTTCAATGTTGGTGAGCTGGTGGGTTTCCTCAAGGTTGAAATCTAAATTTGAATATTATTCCAATGTACATCTTCGAAATGGTCTTTCGGGGAAAGAAGTAGCGGAAAAAATGTTGAGAGATAACGGGATTAATGATGTTCAGGTAATATCTGTTCCCGGGCAGTTGACGGACCACTATAATCCGGCAGATAAAACCGTAAACCTCTCTGAAGGGGTTTATATGCAGAGAAATGCTGCGGCTGCGGCAGTAGCCGCTCACGAATGTGGACATGCCGTGCAGCATGCTGTAGGATATTCAATGTTGAATTTACGTTCAAAGCTTGTTCCTATCGTTAATATAAGTTCTAATCTGATGCAGTTTGTACTTATTGCAGGTATTGCGGTAATGGCAGCATCAAGAAGTATTGAGAATCCAAACGGAAATACGACAGTTTTGGCGATTGGTGTGGCTATGTTTGCCATGACAACGCTTTTTGCTTTTGTAACACTCCCTGTGGAATATGATGCGAGTAACAGAGCTATGAAATGGCTTAAAGATACGGGAACTGTAACCACGGAAGAATTCGTTGGGGTGCAGGACAGTTTGAAATGGGCAGCAAGAACTTATGTAGTGGCTGCTTTAGGTTCCCTGGCGCAGCTTCTTTATTGGGGCTCCTTACTTCTTGGTGGAAGAAGGGATTAATCTTTAAATTCAAATGTAACATATTGCATCTCGGATAGTTTTTCCGAGATGTTTTCTTTTTGAATGAGTTTCAACGAAGCAGTAAGGATACAGTTTTCATTAGCATCAAAGTTCAACACTTTAGCATCAAATCTTGAAAGCAGGGTGAATATGGTATTTTGCTGATTAAAATTAAATTGAATCTCGATCTGAGTTTCCAGTTCCTTGGTGATAATACTGGCTTCTTCTAAAGTCATCTTGGCTGACTCTTTATAAGTTTTCACCAATCCGGACACCCCCAGCTTGGTTCCTCCATAGTAGCGCACGACAATAACAAGTACGTTGGTGATTTCGTGGGCTAATAGCTGATTGTAAATAGGTAATCCTGCACTTCCTGAAGGCTCACCATCATCATTGGCCCGATAATTTTCTCCATTCATACCCATTCTGAATGCATAGCAATGGTGGGTTGCTTTTGGGTGTTCTTCCCTAACTTTTTCCAATGCAGTTTTCAGTTCACTTTCATTATTTACAGGGTATGCAAATCCTATGAATTTACTTCCTTTCTCTTTTATTAAAGTGTTTTCTATGGGTTTTTCTATGGTTTTGTATTCAAACGTCATCCTCTCAACAATTGCTGGTGCAAATTTAAAACTTTAAAATTCACTATGTATGTAATATCAACGAAAAATTTAATAAATGAAAAAAGAGCGTTTCCGCTCTTTTAATCTTATATATTGTTTCCGTATTCTAGCATGGGAAAGATCCGTCAAGCCATGGTGGTGGACAACTCATGCTGGAAGGAGTAGGGCAACAATGTTGTAATGAAGGCGGATAATAAGAGCAACATTCAGGTGCGTTACCTCCCGCTAGTTTTTTCAAACTCTGTCTTGAGATTTTCTTTAAATTTTTCATATAATATTTATTTGTAGAAACTAATATAAGGAATTATTTCATTTCTACGTGATAAAATACTTTATTTTAATTCAAAAAAAGAAATTGTATTATCTCTATAATTCTCAATTCTAGTGGCTGTATGATTAAAGATCGGTGCCTTAGTCCCGTTTTCTAATTTCAAATTCTCATTTTTAATCACAATGGATTCATCCCAAAGATTGGCATCAATGAACTGTTGTAAAGTAAAACGCCCTCCTTCTATAATAACAGATTGGATCTGTTCTTTGTAGAGTTTCTCCATGAGTTCCTGTAGGAAATTCTCTTTTTCAATTCTGATGAATTGAATATGCTCTTCAGTTCCTTCTTTAATAGAATTTAAAACCAATGTTCTGGCTTCCTTATTGTAAATTTTGAAGGTATCCGGAACTTTCAGATCAAAATCAATTAATATTCTTACAGGATTTATACCTTCTGTATTCCTTACCGTAAGGCTGGGGTTGTCATTTAATGCTGTTTGGGTTCCTACCAGGATGGCATGTTCATCAGCTCTCAGCTGATGGACAAACTGATTCACTAAAGAATTTGAAACAGCAGTCGGTTTGAAGTCTTTATCCAGAAAACCATCACCCGATTCTGCCCATTTTAAAATAATGTAGGGTCTTTTCTTTTCATGATATGTGAAAAATCTTTTATTCAGGTCAATGCATTCTTTTTCCAGAATTCCTGAAACGGCTTCGATGCCGGCATCCTGAATAATCTTCTTTCCTTTTCCGTTGACTTTATCATGGGAATCCATAGCACCGATAACTACCTTTTTAAAGCCCAATTCTTTAATCTTTAAAGCACAGGGAGGTGTTTTTCCGTAATGGGCACAAGGTTCCAGGGAAACATAAATGGTAGATTCCGGAATAAGGTCTTTATTTTTAACCGCATTGATTGCATTGATCTCAGCATGGTTTTCTCCTGCTTTATGATGGTAGCCTTCACCAATAATTTCACCATTGTGAACAATGACACTTCCCACCAAGGGGTTAGGATAGGTTTTACCCAGTGCTTTTTGTGCCAGTTCAATGCATCTCTTAATATAAAGTTCGTCTTTATTCATAGGTGTAGAAAAGAAAAGGCGAAGACAAATTACTTTGCTCCGCCTTTATGTATTGTATTAGAATTTAATCTCCTGTAATGATGTTGTGGAGATTTTGTTTTAATGTTTCCAGATGAGCTTTCTTTTCATCAATCGTATTGTACGTATCTCTTAAAAGAGGGTTCTCTCTTGATGGCTTAGTAAAGAAGGCAAGGTTGTTTTCCAGTTTAACGATTTCTCCTTCAAGATCTGAAATCTGATTTTTGATCTTTCTTGCTTTGTCGGTAAGCTGGTTTTCAGATAATCCTTCTTCTTTCAACTCAAGCTCATTGATCTTATTGATTTTTAATTTCTCTCTTAAGGTCTTGTTGAATTCAGAGTTGATTGAAATTTTATCTCTCGGTACTTTTCCGATATTATTCCATGACGTTTTGATCTGCTCTATTTTCTCAATACTTCCGTCTTCATCAGTCACCATTTTCAGTTCATCAAGAAGAGCTTTTTTATTTTTATAATTTTCCTTCCAGTTGTCTGTAGAAGTATTGCTTTTTTCTCTGTAATTATTAAAGAAAGCATTACATGCATCACGGAATTCATCCCAGATCTTATTGGTCATGCTTTTAGGAACATGGCCTACTTTTTTCCAGTCTTCCTGAAGTTTTTTGAATAATGGAACTACAATATCCCATTCCTCATTATTCATATTGTCTTTGGCGGTCTGTATCAGTTTTAATTTTTCTTCAAGATTAGCCTGTTGAGAACCTTTTAAAGACTTATAATAGTTGTTTTTTGTTGTATTGAAACCTCTCAGTATGGTTTTGAAATCATTCCAGTTCTGGTTGGAAAGTTTCCTTGGAACACTTCCTGTTTTTAAGAAATCAGAACGAAGATCTTCCACTCTTTTGATAGAGTTTTGCCAATAGTTGTGATTAGGGGTTTCAGCAGGTTCAGACAGTTTCTTGATTTCAGCAATAATCTGATTTTTCTTTTCAAGATTAACATTTTGTTCCTGTTCGATCACTGCGGAAAGTTCAGATTTTCTTTCGTGAATTTTATTGGAGATTTCTTTGAATTCTTCCCATGTTTTTTCACGGAATTCTTCTGCTACAGGTTCTGCTTCTTCTTTCCAAAGCTTATGAAGATACTGCAGCTCATTTAAAGCTTTCTGAATGACAGGTTCATTTTCAAGCTCCTGAGCACGGGCAATGATGTGTTGTCTCTTTTCTAAATTATGGCTGTATTCCTGCTCCAAAAATTCCTTATTAAGATCCAGCATTTGATAAAACTGGTTTAAATGGTGGAAATAATTGTTGTTAAGGATTTTAAACTCAGATTTTGCAACCTGGCCTGCCTTCGTCCATTCTTCCTTGATCTCGCGGATGGATTTGAAAAGATTAACTCCCGGTTCAGAATTGGTATAGAGATTTTTAAGTCTTTCAATAATATTCTGACGGTGTTCCAGATTTTTCTTCTGCTCTTCTTCCTGTCCTTTTTGGAAATCATCATGCTTTTCTCTGAAAATATTGACTAAAGCAGAGAATTTAGCTTGTGAAGGGTGTTCGTAACTGAAATTTTCAGAGGGATTTCCACCTTCTGTGTATTCATGTTTTTTATCTTCCACTTCATCATGAATGTAATGACTTGCTTTTTCCTTCAGCAGATTGAATCTTTTGAAGTTTTCACCGGCATTGGGAGTGTTGATGATTTTTTCCATTTCCTTCAGAGCGTCTGTCAGGGAAATTTCAACAGCATCATGGTCCTCCAGGTGCTCAGCATCATCCTCATGGGGAATTACATCATGAGAATCTTTATTTTCTGATGTTTCCTGAGATACTTCGTTCGGACTTTTCTTTTCTTCGTTTTCAGAAAGATTGTTTTCTGTAGTCATAGCAAATCTTTTATGTGAGTGGCGTTAATAATATCCTTTGAATATAGCTATAAAGCCAATTAAAGCACTAATTTATGTTATTTTTTTTGAAAATTCCAAATTTCCCAGGCTTTTTCTGCTTGTTGTTCAAGCATATAATAACCGTTGACTGTTTTTGCTCCTTTTTCTGCGGCATTGATAATAAACTTCGTATAATTCGGATTATATATTAAATCGATTACCAGGTGATCCGAAGAGATTGCATCAAATGGAAAGCTCAGGCAGTCTTCAACATTGGGAAATGTACCTACAGGAGTGCATTGAATGATAATTTTGTGTTCCTTAACCGTTTCCTGATCCAGGTTTTCAAAATTAATTTCTGTATTTCGGGAGATTATTTTGGAAGGAATATTGTTTTTATCAAGGATGTATTTGACAGCTTTGGCAGCCCCTCCGTTTCCTAAAATTAAAGCTTTATCCTGGGTAGGTTGCTTATGTAGGAAAAGGGTTTTTTCGAAACCAAAAGCATCGGTATTGTAACCTGTCTTTTTTCCGTCCCGAATAAGAACACAGTTTACTGCTCCAATTTTCTCGGCTTCATCACTGAGTTCATCCAGATAATCGATGATTTTTTCTTTGTAAGGAATCGTAACGTTGAATCCTAAAAGTTCAGGAGAAGAAAAAAGATGTTCTACTTCATCAATTTCGTTCAGATCAAATATGTCGTAAGTAAAGCCTTTAAGCATAAGCTTTTGGAACTTGTTTTCGAAGAATTTTTTAGAAAAAGAATAGGAAATATTCCGTCCTATCAATCCTAATTTTTTATTGGAATCCATTGATCAAAAATAAAAAAAAGACCGGATAAATCCAGCCTTTGATTTGAAATATTTTTAATATTTATTCTACTATGAATTTTGTGGTAAAATGATCTGTTTTCAGAATGTAATTTCCTTTTATCAATCCTTTAAGATTGATCTTATTTGAATTTTTGAAAGGACTTACAATCGTTTCAATCAGTTTTCCTGAAAGATCATAAATTTCAACTTTTGAAATTTTAGTAAGATTTTCTCCTTTTACAAATAATTCGTTATTTCTTACCGGGTTAGGGTAGATGGTGAATTCTGACTTGTCTTTTTTGATTTCAGAAGTTGCCAAAGTATTGAAGCATGTCCAGCTTAAGTCATCCATAGTTGCTCTGTTGGAGCTTGGATTTACAATTTTGATGATCACATCTCCACTTATATTTACATTAATAGTTGTTGTGGTTTCTACATCACTAAATGGAATAGTACCCACGTTATTTCCATTAACAAGAACGTTTAAGTTACCGTTTGAACCTGAGAATTTTCTTTGGGTTGTTAATGTTAAGGCTTGGATACCTCCCGCAATTGTAGTACTTGTAAGTTCTCCACTTCTAATGGTAATAGCTCTTGAGGTATTAATTTTTTCATCTATTTTGGTATTAGTTGAAGTCCAACTGATACTATTGTTAGTCCATGTTCTTGTTGTATAACTATTATCTGTTCCCGTAATGCTGTTGAAATCTTCAGTTCCACAACCTCCGGTACCTACAGGGCCATCAAGAGTAGTGGCAGAAGCAATATTACTTTGTGGAGAAGTATTTCCAAAAGCATCTTTAGCAACTACATAGAAATTGTATGCTGTAAGCGGAGACAATCCTGTAACAGTTGTAGAGGTGCCGGATACAGTTGTTTTAAGAACTCCATTGGCGTAAATATCGTAACCGATTACTCCGATATTGTCTGTTGAGGCTGTCCAGTTTAAAGCGACTGTATTGGATGTTGGATTGCTTGCTGCTAAGTTAGTAGGAGTGGTAGGGGCTTCCGTATCTGCAACAGGAGTTCCCCAAATTAAATCGGCATAGGCAGGATTGTCAATAAAAGGATTTCTATTTCCCTGATATGCATATGATGCATTATTTCGTGCCGTTTCTTCAGCGGATACCGGATCCATAGCATTCCATGCAAGGTATTGAGTCAATGCCCAAGGCTGTAAACCTGGAAAAGCTGTATTCCCAAGCATGCCACCCGAAGAAAAGTTCTGAAGTTTAGCCTCATATCTTGTGATAAAATATAAAATCATTCTGGCTACATCTCCTTTGAAGGCATCAATAGGTTCGAATACTATTCCCGAATAGCCTTGAGAAACTGAAGTTCCTAATTTAGATCCATTTTGAGAAAGGAATGAAACGGAGTTTCCTACTTTTCCAAATGGGTAATTTGATCTCATACCATTTACCTTTCCGTCGGTAGCACGGATAAAATGAACATCCGCTACCATGGGTGAAGCTTCATTAAATAAGCTTTGAGGGATAATATGTTCTCTGTTGTAACAATTTCCTTCTACGGAATAAGTACCACATTGATTGGTAACCGGTGTATAATTGTATGGATCTGCGGCATTAGGTCTTTCGGAGTAGATATCCAGAATAGTTCCGTCATTTTCATAGAAATAATCTCTATCTGTAGTAAGATAAGCTGTCCATAGCCCTCCATATCCATGGTCTACGTGGCCGTTTTCGATAATATTTTTGAGTGCTGTTTTAAGAGCTGGCCCTGTTAAACCTGCCGCTGCATTGTAATAATTGGCAGGTGGTTGTGCTAGAGCGCTGATGAATACCAGGCTTAACAGAAAAAAAGATAGAATTCGTTTCATTTTTTTTAAATTGGGGCGTAAAGGTATGAAAAAATGAAATCCGAAAAGATTGGTGTTATTAAATTTGTAGACTTAATATATTAATTTTTAGTAATATACTCTTTGCTGATTTTTGAGAAAAACCACGAAATAGCAATTCCAAAGAGGGAAGCGGTAAGTGCTACGATGAAATAATTCTTTCCTACAATTTTCACCGGGAAAGGAAGTACTTCATTGGCTCTGAAGAATTCTGTATAAAGCTGGAAATAGCAAAGTGCTGTTCCAACGATCAATCCGGTGAAGACCCCTGAAAGGACAATGAGAATTCCAGTGTAGAAATAAGTTCTTCTTAAATGGCTTAAAGGAAAGCCCAGTGATATTAATGATTTTGCCTGTTCTTTTTTATCAAGCTGCAGGATAATAATGGCCCCTGCAAGATTAAAGGTGGTAATGAAAATAACCAGTGCGAAAATTAAATAGATGAACATTTTTTCCGTGTTGATCATCTTCCAGAAGGCTGCATTTTCTTCTTCTTTGGTTTTTATTTCAATACTTTTTCCGAGAGCAGAAAGAAGATTTTGCTTTACGGCATCTGCATTTTCCGGATTTTTTAGCTTAATAACAATTTGGTACGCAGATTTTTTAGGCAGGCTAAGCAGTTCCTCAGTAAGTTCAATAGGAGAAATAATATAATTGTCCAGTTGATCTTTTCCAGGAAAAACTCCCGTTACCAGAATGTCTTTTTTATTATAAATATCTTCTTCCTTATTGATGATCCCCGTTCCCGGCTTCGGCATAAATACCGTTGCATAATGATTGGATGAATCTACCGGAATGGAAAGCCTGTTGTCCAAACTGTTTTCCATTAATACCTCATTGGAATACTTGAAACTAGGATAAGTTCCGTAGAAAACATCTTTATTGATCGGATTAACTTTTACATAAGCGGAATCAACCCCTCTTAAGTAAGCGATATCGCCTTTTCCATTGAAACTGATGTATATTTTTTCTTCAATAACACGGGAAAAGCTGCTGATTTCCTTATTACTGCTTAATGTCTTATTAACCTTATCAAGGTTTTTAATAGTCTTTCCTGAAACACTTTTTAAGGTGAGATCAGCATGGAGATTGGAAATAAGATCTTTATTCAGGTCTTCAAGGCCCGAAAAAACAGAAATAATGACGAACATTGCAGTTACCGCAACCGTCATAGCCCCTGCCGAAAGCCACGTAATAAACGTAACGGCAGTACTTCCTTTTTTAGCCAAAAGGTATCTGGATGCTATGTAAAATGCAATATTCTTCAAGATCTATAAAACAGGATTGTCGCCTTCGCCTCTTAATTCTCTTTCCAATTTTTCAACATCATCAAGAGCGGTGTCCAGATAAAAGTTAAGCTGTGGAATGATACGTACCTGTTTTGCCATTTTCTGGCCAATGAAGTTTCTGTATTGAGGTTTATTTTCTTCAATCTCCTTCATTACTGCAGTACGGAATTCCTGAGGGAAAATGCTTAAATAAATTTTAGCAATTCCTAAGTCAGCAGTTACCTTTACATCTGATACGGATACCAATATACTTTGCTTGCTTTCTGAAGCCTGTTTGCGGAAAAGCTCTGCGAAGTCTTCCTGAATAATCTGTGCTACTTTTCTTTGTCTGTTACTTTCCATAATTTATGCAAATTTAGTACTTTTGTTTGAATTGATACTTTCAAATTCAGCTACAGTATCAAATTTACGATTTAATTATATTTTATTTGTATTTATGAAGCTAGAACATATCGGTATTGCCGTAAAATCTTTAGGAATCTCTGACGAGCTTTTTACTAAACTATTAGGAAAGGAATCCTATAAAAAAGAAACTGTGGAAAGGGAGGGTGTCGTTACTTCTTTCTACGAAACAGGAGAAAGTAAAATTGAGCTGCTGGAAGCCAGTAATCCTGAAAGTCCCATCTCAAAATTCCTCGAAAAAAAGGGCGAAGGCATCCATCACCTGGCATTTGGTGTTGAAAATATCCTGGAAGAAGTAAAAAGATTAAAAAAAGAAGGATTTCAGTTTATCTCTGAAGAACCGAAAGAAGGTGCTGATAACAAATTAGTTGTATTCCTCCATCCAAAGTCTACAAACGGCGTGCTGGTAGAACTTTGTCAAGAAAAGCAATAAAAAATTTTGTAGTGAAAGAATTTTTACTATTTTTGCAAACACAAAATTTAACCAAGTTTTGAGGTCCTATAGCTCAGTTGGTTAGAGCACCTGACTCATAATCAGGTGGTCCCTGGTTCGAGCCCAGGTGGGACCACTACTCGGAAAGCCTTTGCCACACTAGGTTTTCCGAGTTTTATTTAAAGCTTCAATAATGGTAGATAAGCCTGATGTCAATATGAACGTCAACATTAATCTACTATGAGAAAAAAACTTATCAAACTTACAAACGGTTGTTCTAGAACCGAAATTTTCATTTCCCCAAAGGAATACTTAGAATTTACAAAATCAAACTTCAAGACCAAATGGTTCATCGAGTGTCGATTTCATGACCCAAAACACAAGGATAAATATCCAAATGGATTTCCATATCGTAGAAGGTTTTCAAGCAGTAATTTGGACATTCTAAAATTAACTGCTAAAATATATGTTGAAGAGATGGAGGATTTACTTGATAATAAAAAGTATAATCCTATTACTGAAACTTATATGACTGAACGAGTTGTTAAGATTCACCCATATATACCATTTGTTGAAGCTCTCAGGAGCGCTCATAAAAAATTAAAATCGGATTGGTCGCCAAATCATGCAAAAGAGGTTAATAGGTGCATTGATCATATTGAAAAGATAAAATATGAATTAGAATTTGACAAGCTATTAATTAGTGACATTAAAACATGGCATATTAAAACTATTCTTGATGGACTTGAGTTGACGAATAGTGTTTATAATCACTCTATAAGTTATTTAATGGCATTGTTTAAAGAGCTTACACAATATGGGTGTGCAACTGATAATCCAGTGAACAGTATTACGCGAAAAGTAGAGGAAATTAAAATAAGAGAAGTAATTACAAAAGAAGACTTGCGGTTTGTTTTAAAATTTCTTCAGGATAAGCATTATACATTCTATCAATATGCTCAAATATTTTTTTATGCAGCAGGTAGATCAACTGAATTAATGAGTGTCCAAAAAAAGCATGTTGATATAAAAAAACAGGAATATAAAGTATTGATAAAGAAAAAGAAACAATATACCTGGGTTAAAAAAGTAATTATTCGTTCTTCAATTCCTTTTTGGAAAGAAGTTTTATCAGAATGTCAAGACGATGATGATTATCTATTTTCAGAAGGATTAGTACCTGGAGAGAAGTCTATAAGCCCAAAACAGATTTCGCGACGCTGGAAAAGACATGTAAAAGATACCAATGATATAAAAGATGATGAGGGGAATATTTTGAAAGTGACAGCAGATTTTTATACTTTAAAACACTTATTTCTGGATATTCTCGATGAAATAAATTCTAGCAGGGTGCTAAATATTCAAGAGCTTCAAAACGTAGCTCAAAGAATGGCGAATCACGACTCAGACGACACTACAAGTATTTATACAACAGGCAGGACTGGACGGAAAAATAACGATCTAAAAAACTTAATTATCACATAAATAAAAGCCCCGGTTGGGGCTTTTATTTTTTATGAGGAGATTCAAAGTTTTTGCTAATCCTAAGTAGTAGAGATGTATTTATCATATTCATTTCATAATAGAGAATACCTTTTTTGAATACTATATAATACATGTAGTCAGATAAATCATTAGCTTCTCTTAATAAAGAAACAATTGTTTCAAACTTTAAATTGGTTTTATAAATGCCATCTTCGGGGCTGCTAATCATGGAATCAATTTTAACAAAACTAGGGTCAACGTTTAAAACCTTACATATATTATACCATGATTCTTTATTTTCAAACTGTTTCTTTGATAAAAATACTATTTCATCTATTCCTGCAGAGTCATCTTTTTCATAGACAATCAAATTAAAAGTATTATAGTCGTAAACTCTCTTTTCTAAACCAAAGTTTGTTTCTCTATCTACACTTGATTTACCAATCTTTAATTCAAAGTCAGTAAAAGAAGAATCAATTCCTAAAGATATTTTATTGAATTCTTCTATCGTCTGACTTTTAAATAAATTTGCAAAACCCAAAAGTATTAAAATTAATATTTTCATTTTACCAATCTTTACTTGATTCGTGTGGTTTGTTCATTGATGATTTAAGATCAGAAATTATTAATTTAATTCTTTCATTTGTCTTATCTTTTATGTCTTGCCACGTCCTTTCCTTAAGAAAACATCTTTGGATTTATCTGGCTTGTTATCTATAGTTAGTAACCCGTAATTAATCGCGCTGTTGCGTCTGCAGTTGGTGCCTTCATGAATTAAGGAGTGAATATCCGAAAAACGGACAAAGAAATTATTGACGAAATAAATAAAGGAAATAACCTGCCACCATCAAGCTCAGAAAACTACGTTTCCGATGTTCCGGAACAATTCAAATCTTACATGGAACAAAACAGAGATAAAATGGACGGATGGAAAACTAAACCATCTTTTATGGTGGATAATAAGAGATTTATTTAGTGCTAGTTAATCAGTTCTGTTTCTAATATATAGTTTGAATGAAGAACTATTGCCTAAGCAGATCATTTCTTTATCACCTATGATATAACCAACATTAATAATTATTGTTCCATTTCTGATTGCTTGAAAAATAGTATATGGATTTTCTTCGTTTCTATAGTGATCCGAAACCACGCTTTTATCCCAAGTATAATCATCCATATTTGATAATTGTGCTATGTATTCCGCTTTGTCTTTTAAATTTTGTAGCCCTGTGACGGAAATTGGAAAATTCATGTAATAATATTCCCCGTTTTTTATCCAAGAATAGAATAGATCTTTCGTAATATCGGCTTCCTGGAAAACTTCCATAGCGTCATAGTTGTCTATTATTTCTATTTGGGCTTTAAAGCTGAAAGGAATAAACAGGAAACTGAAAATTATAATAGTTTTCATGATGCTGGTTTTTAGGCTGTTAGTTTATACTAAGGTACAAAGTAAACTCAAAATATAATCAATAATTTTTTTCATACTTTTCCGTAACTTTACTGGATGATCTCCAGCCAAGAACGAAAACTATATGATGAATTAACGGAATTTTGCAATTTCAGTCCTTTGCCTGATCAGTTACTTGAAATGGTTGAACATTGTAATCTGACTGGTGAAATTCATGATGAATTCCCATTTATCTGTTATCATTTCCATTCGTATTCTTACACTAAAAGACAGTATGAAAGTCTTTGTGAATTCCATGTTAAGTTATTGGACCAAGTCCAGTATCATAAAATATTATCAGACAACGTGGCGAACACTCTTATTGTACTCCGTGAGCCGTGAGCGCATTCAGGCCAGTCAGAATATGAATCTAAAAACATTGCTTACTGGAAAGAGATCGTAGAAAACACTCCTGAGGTTAGATTTAGATCAGAATTTATTAAATATACTAAGTAAACTATTAATCAATATTATTAAACATGGGAAATGTAGCTACAACTGTAGTTGACCAAATAAATATTTTAAAATCAAGAGGATTAATTATTAAAGATGAACCTAAAGCAGAAGAGACTCTTCTTGATATAGGATATTATCGTCTTGGATTTTATTGGCATTATTATCAATTAAATCCTAAAAAAAAGACACATGATTTTAAACCGGGAATTGAATTTGAAGATATAGTAAAGCTTTATTATTTTGATTTCGATTTGAAATATTTATTATCTAAATATTTATATCGCATTGAAGTCCATTTTAGAACTCAATTGGTTTATTTAGCTTCGAATAAATACAGCCGTAACAATAAATGGTATAGAAATAGAAAATATGTGAAAAGTTGGATGTTTCGTAAATTTGATAGTAAGTATCAAAATATGATGATTGATATTCCAACTCTTAAAAATCATCACTTATATGATCCCTCTATTCCTGCTCCAGCTTGGAAAACTTTTGAATTCTTGACTTTTGGTTCAGTTTTTATGTTTTACCAAAATTTACGTGATGTAAATTTGAAAAACGATATTGCAAAAGTGTATGGATTATCAGATTACAAATACTTGGAGAACTATTTGGAAGCCCTTATAAAGTTGAGAAATATTTGTTCACATAATGGAACTCTTTATGACTTTAATCAACCAACAGGTATTTTTAAAATGAAAGGGCAAAAATATGCTTTTAAAAATAGAGATGCTACTTGTTTGAATTCATCATTTTTGCTAGTTCTTTTTATTCTAGAGAAAATATCTAAAAGTAGGGAGATTGAACTAACAACGAAAATTAAAGATTTAATGGATGAAGCTTCTAAAAATAGTAAGCTTGCTGAAATTATAAAAAATGAAATTAAATTTGCGTTGTAAAATATTTGTGATTATATTTGCAAAAGAAACATAGTGCCCCGCTATACATTAGAGTTATATGCCGAGCACTTTAAAATAAATACAAATTTGGACCTAGTACATATTATGTGCTAGGTTTTTTGTTTTTAATGTGAATTATGTTGTAGAATTTACAATTAAAAATATATTTGTGATATTTTCCTAAACTATTTTATTGCATGCTTTCATAAGTATAATAAATTCATTATATTAGAGATAATGAGCACTATAGCTCTAGAAATAAAATGAAGCAGATAGTATTTGATTACATTTTAAAAGTAATCAACCAAAGTGAGTGTAGGGGAATTTCTTATGAAGAAATTAATGAAAAATTTGCTATAGATAGGGAAGATTTCATGGAGATGGTTAAAGGTGAATCCTTGAGTTATAGATTACGGTATAAAATTACCAAAGACTGTATATTCTTAACTAAAATTAACTAGATACTAGCCTTCTCTTTGAGAGGGCTTTTTGTTACATTTGCTAAAAACTAACAATAAATGAAAAATGGTAATTGGGTATTTTGGATTTTTGGAATTAGCTCTGTTATTTTTATGGGTATTACATTATACTTTAACTACAAGTATGCAGTAAAATTAGGAATTGAAAGACAGGGTTTATTTGGTGATATGTTTGGAGCATCCAACGCATTATTTACCGGACTTTCATTTGTGGGTGTTATTATAGCAATACTTCTTCAACGACAAGAACTAAAACTTCAGCGTAATGAATTAGAATTGACTCGAAATGAAATGAAGCAAACACGTGATGAATTTGTTACACAAAACTTTACAATGAAATTGCAACAGTTCGAAAATACATTCTTTCAACTGCTTAATTTATTTCACAATAGATTAAATGATATGTCTGCATTTAATTATTCAAATGAAATAAGAGGAAAAGATGTTTTCAATTACATTAATAATCAGCACTTAAATAATTTAAGAGAGGAATTAAAAATTATATTGGGAATAGATCATACGAGGCTAGATAATTACGAAAATGAAATTAATAATGAATATGCAACACTTGATATTAACACATGGATTAATATATATAATGCAACAAATAAAAGGTTTAAAAATGTTTTAAATCCTTATTTTTTAAGTCTTTATTCTCTACTACGATTGATTGATAATTCTGAAGTTTTAGAGAAAAGCCTTTACAGTGAAATAATTAAGTCACACTTATCCAACGAGGAATTGAATATTATATTTTATGAATGCATGAGTGGATATGCTAACAAAGAGTTTGTTAAACTCGTAATAAAATATAACTTAATTGAACATCTTAACGAAGACTATTTGTATAATGATAATTTTAAAATGGTTTTTCATTATTTAACTACTAACAAAACAGCCCCTTAATTGGGGCTTTGTTTTAATTTAATATTTCGAGCTGTTCGGCAGAAAACACTCCTTCTTTAAGTTCTAGATCATCAAACCAAGAACAAACCCAATAAGGACCGCCCTGTCCTTTTACTGTCATTTTAGGTCCTCCTGATTTTAATTTTACAACATCTCCTTTTTTAATCATGTTTATTGATTTATGGTTAATAAAAATAAATACAAATGTAACTCATTTATTTAATGGTTATTTACGGTTATCCGTAATATAGTATTCTCCCTTTTTTGTAATTAAATACTTTAAAATTCCAGGTTTATTTGGAAATTTTATTGTTCCTTTAAATTGTATGAATCCTTTATCTTGTAATACAGAAAGAAGAGATCCTACTTCAACCGGATCTTTCTCTTTAAAATCACTTTCTTTTACAACATATTCTAATGCTGAATCATAAAGGTTTGTTTCGTTGCAGTTTGCTGATTCAATATCAATATTCATAAAGAATAATTCTGCGTGTTTTTCGTAGTCTATTTGCACCATACATTAGTTTTTAAAAATTAACTCTTTTCCTTTAAGTGCGAAGAAAAGGTTTTGGAGCTGGTGGACGTAATTTACAATGCCAATCTCTATATCATCGCCAGATTCATTAGACATGTAAATAATATTCTTATTGAATTGGCCTAGGTAAATAAGTAAATTATCTTTCCTAAAAGAAATTTCATTATTTACTGAGAATCCAAATTTCAGCAGCCATTCATCAGTTAAAGGAATAGGATCATACAATTTATCGTCATCAAAGCAATATTTAATAACGGATCAACTTACTATAATTGGTTTTTCATTAAATGGGAATTTAATTAAGTTCCCTATTCTCAATTCTTTTGCTTCCATAATCAATTCAAATTTATAATATAATATTGGATAGTTAATTTGTCCAGAAGTTTTGTATTGCGTTTAATATAATAACAACCAATCACATTTAGTATTGGTAATACTTTTTTGTATTCATCCATTGCTTTCTGCCCCATAGCAATTATCTTTTCACGATCAGCTTTTGAAATAAAGAAATTCCGCTTCATTAATTCATTAGTTATAATGTTATGTTTATTCATCGGGAGAAATCAAGTTCATTATTAACCATAAAGAAATGTAGATTCTGCAATTGATGCACATATTCAAGCGAGGTGATTTGAATAGCATAATGATCGATAGACGGATATTGTGTTATCCATGTATTGTTTTCTCGATCAATAAGTATATAGAGTGAGTCTGTAAGTCTTAGGTATTTATACCAACTATTTGAGCATTTTTCAAACCCCAATTTATCTAACCAATCATTTGTTAATTCTACAGGCTTATAATACTCTATAGCTTCGTAAAGCTCATCAACTGTTATTAAATCAACCCCACGAGTTCTCAGCAGGGAAGTACCCGCTCCACCAGTAAGAATAGAAAGAAAAATTTCGCAGGCAGTAATACAATCAAGGTGATAGCTGGTGTACTATGTCTCCTCATGAACCTTATGCTTTATCAATTCAAAAATCAAAAACAGTGATTACAATATCAACTAAAAAAAAGAGAAAAGAAGATATACTACATCCCATGTTTAAAAGTTCAGGGAGGTATTGAAAAGGGGCATGAGTCAAACTACAAATCAGTTCTCCTACAAAGCCTGGAACGCAACCGTTTTATAATATCTGAATAAATAATCATAAACAATCATTTCAAAGAGGCGTTGGTTGGAGATAAACATCCTGTTGATATTCATATGAAAAATACTTTGAAAGAATGTTTGTGGTGAGGATTCTGAAGACTCATTTTCATGATGGTTGAGGATCGTTTGTAATACAGAAGCACTTTCATTGATGGTGGAAATTATGGTATTTCTTTCCTCAGAAAATTCTTCAGATTGGATAAAATCTAATAATTGGGGATTAAATTCCCGATATTTCTTATCCAGCTGACTGTTAAGTTTTTTATCGGCATTAAATTCCTTTTTAAATACTTCATTGAAATCTTTTATCCAGTTCAGTTTTTCCTGAATCGGAAGATTGAGCTGATTTAGGAGTTCATCAATATAAAAAAGACTGATCATGAGTTTCTCCTCATCGGTATAATGCAGGCATTGTAATGTAAACTCACTGTTGTTCCAGAATAAGGTTTCGGCTTCTTCTATCGTATTGCTGCCATATCTTTCAATTTCCCGGTTATAAATGTCGATAAGGATATTTGAAATTTCTCCACTGTTCGTATATTCAGTGAGGGGAGTATTGACCTTTTGGAGAACGTCAGTATAGTTTTCTGTTTGCGTAAGCTTAAACCTAAGCCTGAGATGAGGATTTGGATCACTATAACGGATAAAAAACCATTGTGAAATTAAATTATTTTCTTTGAAGTAGGCCACTAGCGGTTCAATAGACTCCTCCAAAATAATGTCTGCAGTCTTTATTCCTGTATATATTTTAAAATACAGCCATTCACTTCCCGGAACAAACTTTCTTTTTACCATCATCCCTTATCTTGCATATTTTACCTTTGCTCTTAACTCTTAACTCTTAACTCTTAACTCTTGGTTCTTGCCCCTCAACCTCTCTATACATTGAAAAAATAAACTGGTGCATAAAGTCAGTATTTTCGTTATACAGGAACTCCTCAATGACGATTGATTTTAACTTTTTTACGGTATCAATAAAAACGTTCACCAGATCATAGTTATCCAGATTAATAGTGAGTTTATTATCAAACTGGACCCACTGAATCCACGATGGGATTTGTCTTTTATTTCTCCAGGATTGTATACCGGATAATAACTGTTCTTTATTCCCTGCTTCATAGCTGCTCAATATTGAAAACTGAGTAAGCTCTTTTTCTGTAATTTTCCACCAGGCTTTTGAAAGAATTAAATTTTTATATTCCACTCTTGGTAAAAACTGATAGATGTTTTGTAAATCTCGCCAGTTAAAATTAATGAACGGTCTGATATTTTGACGATTAAGATCACATAAGAAATGATACACCGGCAACGGATTGGCGGAATAATTATGTGAGTTGGTCAGGTAAGGTTTAATCTCTTTGTCCAGTTTTTTAGAACGTAAAACAATTCTATTATTTTTTAGGGAAATGTATAAATCATCAATACTTATCTGATTTTCTTCCGGCAGAATGGATTGTGCCAGAAAAGGGATCTCATAAGTGCGCAGCGTAGGTCTTCTGATAACATTTCCTATTCTTGCTTCAGGAAGATGGATAATTTCCGCCGAAATATAACCGGTATTAAGTTCCTGTTCTTTTTGTGCAATGCATTTTGTTAAATTTTGGACCTCAGATTTCTCAGAACAAAATCTTGCCAGAATATTGGCTGCACTGCCTCCGCCTCCGCTGCTTAGAGAAAGCTTTTCCTCATTATTTTCAGAGATAATTTCCGAGACAAAAGAAATAGTATCCGGCAGATCATTCCAGTTTTCCTCAAATTCTTCAAAATCCTTTTCATACAGCTTTATTTTGTACTGATTGTCGATTAAGGCTTCCTGCACTTTTTCATTGAGAATTTGCTGGATAGGATCCAGTTCAATTCTTAGGGTTGATTGATGATGAGATGATGAATAATCCAGGGTTTCAATATAAGGATGCAGCCCTTTGGTAGGAATATCTTGTCTGTAGCCAATTCCTATTTCTGTATCCAATACATAAGCCAGTGGCATTTCCTGCTTTTCAAACCTTTCGTGAAATGCTTTTTTAAACCTCTCCAGGTGGTTATCCTTTTGAGGAAGTGTAATTTTATTTAAAAAGCTTACCGCTTCTTTTAATTCTTTTTTCCAGTACGGAGGTAAAATGAATTTTTCTTTGAAATAAAGATCAGTTTGAAACAGGTATTTCTGATCATATTCTGTATTGAATAATGTAATTAAATCCTCAATTTCAGCATATAAAGAAACAGGATTTCCAATAGTGGTATCTATGGTGTCCAGTTTGGTTTTTATAGAAGTCAGGATTTCAGATTCATTGCTGATTCCTGTTTTTTGTAAAGATTCGATGATAATATCTAAGAAGTCTTTTCCGGATACATTAGGTTCCAGTTCACTTACGAGAACTTGATTGTCTATTAATTCATTGATGAATTCGGTAGCTTCTTCCCGGGTGATCTCTTCATCAATCAGGAGAGCTGAAAGCTGCTGTATGGTTTTCCCTTTTTTTGAAAAATCTAAGATGTTTTGTAATTCTTCAGAAAGCGGAGCTGATGAGATGATATATTCTCTTTGCCCTTGGGTATATTGGTATTCAACGTAGCGGATTCTATTCCTGACCGTATAAATACTGTTATTAGGATAAAATAATAATTTATTTCTTATCTCAGGAGTTTTTACCAAATGATTGGATAGACCAACCAGAAAGTGCATATCCAGTTGAGTTTCCCTCACAAGATGCTCATGGGTAAATTTCTCTTTCCCGAAAAATGGATTTGGAGCTGTCCCAAATTTTCCTACTCCCACTTCAGTAAACAAACCAAAAGGAATAGACCGGGTGCTCATACGGCTGTAATATTTTAGAAAACTGTTTTCCAGTTTCTGATTTTCTTTCTTCGATCCATGGAGACTGAGATTGAGCCAGTCATTCAGTTTTTTGTGGAGATAAGGAGATGCCAAATAAATAGCTTCCTGAAAAACAGGATCTGCATATATGGACTTCAGTGCCGTTTTTTGAATTTCATCATTACCTGTCATTTCATGGAATTGCTTCCGTGAAAACAGGGGAGTACGAAAAACATACTCATCAAAAAAATGGTAAGGAAAACGAGACATCTATTTCTTATTATCTTTTTGAGGCTGGTAATCGGGATGTCCCAATTGCCAGAATGCAAATGCAAAGATATCTGACAGATTAGAATACCGTTGGGCTACCGGAATATTTGCCCCATGGCCACCTTCATAATCGATATTCAATAAAACAGGTCTTTTTGAAGTACTGCTCGCTAATAGTTTCGATGCGAATTTTGTAGATTGCCACGGTGAAACTCTTGGATCATTAATTCCGGCACAAAGTAAAACAGCAGGATATTTTTTCCCCTTTTTAATATGTTCATAAGAGTCCATTTCTAATAATCCTTTAAACTCAGCCGGATCACTCGGATTTCCATATTCTTTGATGCTGGTTGCCTGAATCCCATTGTTCTCGAAACGGATTGTATTTAATACCCCGGATTCTATAATTGCAGCCTTGAATAGCTCTGGCCTTTCGGTCATTGCTCTTCCTATTGCAATACCTCCCGCACTGGCTCCCCAGATCGCGATTTTTTCCGGTGACGTGAACTTCTGATCAATAAGATATTCTGCACTGGCAATTAGATCCTTCCAGGTATTAGGTTTTTTATCTTTCTGTCCGTCAGTATGCCATTGTGCTCCTTTTTCTCCACCTCCTCTTACATGGGGAATAGCCACAATACCTCCCTGGTTGACCCATAGTAGATAACTCTTAGCGAAAAATGGTATTGAAGATTCTCCAAAGGCCCCATAGCAATCCATAAGTACTGGATTTTTACCGTTTTTCTTAGTGTTTTTATTATAAATTAAGGATAAAGGAACTTCTGTTCCATCGTAAGATTGTATAGAAACTTCTTCTACAGTAATATCTTTAAATTCCGGGAAATCAATGTTTGGGACAAGATTTTCCTGGGTGAAAGTGTTGGTAGATAAAGTATATCTAAAACGCTCTTCTTCATTGGCCCATCCCGAACAACTGATCCATATATCAGAAAAGTTCTTTCCTTTTGATTGTAAATCTATGCTGCCGGAAACATAAGGTAGTTTGATGGGAATATCTTTCCCGTTTTGATATAAATATAATTTAGCTTCCACACCGTTTTTGGCAGTCACATAATAGATCCCGTCTTTTGTTATGGTGTATTGCTTTATAACTTCATCTTTTTTTTCAGGAACCAGTATTTCAGGATTTTTAAAATCTCTGGTGGTCATATTGGTTTTGCATAACTTATAATTGGATGAGTTATATCCTGATAAAAAATAAATGTCATTTCCTGACAACCTTATGGAAAACGCTTTGCTTTCCTTATCATACAAAGGTTTCCAGTTATTTTTCCCCTCTAATAGTTCTTTCTTTTCAATAAAAAAAGTTTTTCTGAAGTTCTCCGCATCTACCAATATTCCGATGTAGTGTTGATCTTCAGGGTTGAAAGCCAGAATGGCAGGATAATCTGTGTTGCTTATTTTCAGATCAGGATTATGGGTACTTGAAAAAACATCATTAAGCTTTTTAGGATCTTCTCCTATTCTATAAAGCATAGCGCGGGTGTTTTTCCTGAACTCTTTAGCCTGCAGATCTACAACCGGATAATAGGTATAGAAAAAACCACTGTTGTCATCAAGCCATTTTATACCTCCGATAGAGGCAGGATTGGTATTAATGATGGTTTGTGGATAAATACTTTTTTTATCCACATCCATCACAATAACTTCAGATAATTCTTTCCCTCCCTGGGTTAAAGAAATGGCCACTTTACTTCCATCCCCACTGGGACTTACAAGATTGATTATAAAATTGCCGGTTTTGGGAGTATCTGTTGTTTTCTTGGAGGATACAAAATTGGCAGGGTCGTAAAGTAAATTTTCTTTCCCGTTAAATCCATTTCTGTAATAAACCTTAGCGGTTTTTTCTCCAACATTTCTTTTTAAATAAAAATATTTATCATTTTCAGTTACTTTTAAATCATATAAGGAATATCCTTCTCTCTTATCAAACTCTAACCTTTTATTTAAATAATAATTTCTATTAGGAATAGAGCTTAATACTGAAGCCGTGAAATCCGACTGGGACTTCATCCAGTTAATTACTTTAGGATCCTGTAAATTTTCTAAATTCCTGTATTCATCTATTATTTTGGTGCCAAAATAATGATCCGTAGCAGGAACAGAAGGAGCCAGATTACTTAATTGTGCTTTGAAAGATGCTGTTAAAAGAATAGAAGTGAGAAATATTTTATACTGCATAAGAAATTATTTAGTAAGAACAGGTGGTGGTATCCCCAGGCTATCATCAATGATGCTTCCATCATCGCCATTTACACAACCATCAATGTATTGCATGTGCTTGCCGCCGCCACCGCCGCCGTGTACCTTGTTGAGATTGTCAATTTTTGCCATCTGTAATTTTTTTAAAGATAGTTTCTTTTTTGTTTCGTTCTTATTTTTCATTTTAAAATGTTTTAAGTAGCTGTTTACAAATAAAGCTATTTTTTCTCTATCTTGGGAAAAAGTATGCATAAATTCATGAATTTATAATTTTTATGCTTATTTTAATTAACTGATATGTAGTGTTTTATGATGAATTTTTTAAATTTTTATAAGACTCTCGTTTTTAAATAATATTTTTGTAAAAAATGAGATGCAGATGTTGAAAATAAAGCTGCTTTTATTGTTAAGTGTAGTGTGTAATCTATTGTATGCACAGAAACGTAATGTAGAAAATATTCAGAAGAGTGTTTTAAAAGAGTATACCTATCAGGAATTGGAGAAAAAATTCTATGAAACTAAACCTGAAGATGTAAAAAGTAAAAGAGATATCGCAAAATACTATCTCCAAAAAGCGAAAGAAGAAAAAGATGAAGTTCAGATTGCGGAGGCGTATGTCATGCTCCACGTTGATGAATCTTTACCCAATGCATTAAAGTATCTGGACAGTTTACAGACTATTACCAAAAATTCCAAAGAAATTTATTATCCCGCCCGGACCTATTTATTAAGAGGGAATTTATATTTTAAATCTGACAATCTTCAGGCCGCATTGAATAATTATGTACTGGGTCTGAAGTATGCGAAAGAGAAGGGATATAAAAGACAGATTGCGATGGCTGAGATCAGTATTGCCTATTTGAAGAATTATATTGGAAAGCATGCCGAAACAGCTAAAACTCTTAGATATTATTTGTATAATGCTGATTATATGAATGAGAGTGAGCATACTATTCTTAAACTAAATTTAGCAGATGCTTATATAGAAATCAATAAAATGGATTCTGCATATATATTGATCCAGGATGGATTACTGGCTGCTAAGAAAAGCAAAAACGTATATGCTTACCATCAGAATTTGGGATTATTGGGCTATTATAATTTAAAATTAAAAAAATATAATGTAGCTATTGAAAATTTACAGAAGTGTAAAAACTTCTTTTTCACGGCAAGTTATCCAAGCAAAAGAAATCAAAATTATACTCTTTTAAATTTAGGAAAGGCTTATGCGGGATTACAGGAAAGTGATAAAGCCATAGAGAATTTTGCTAAAATAGATTCTATGGTGCTCAAAACAAATTATGTTTTTCCTGAGCTCAGAGAAGTATATACTTACCTTATTGATTACTATAAAGAGAAAAAAGATAAAGAAAAACAGCTTTATTATGTTGAAAGATTTTTAGATATCGATAAAGTATTGGATACCCGTTTCAGGTATATATCGAGAGAGTTACCGAGAAGGTATGACACTCCTAATCTGTTACAGGAAAAAGAGAGCATTACCAAAGAGCTCAAACAACGAAAGATATTCCTTTATATAGTGCTGGGAGCCTTACTAATAGTTCTTTTATTGTTTATAAATTTTTATTTTAAATATAAAAACGCTGAAAAAAAATACCGAAAAATTGCTCAGGACTTAATTCAGTCTGTTAATGAAAATAAGAAGGAACCAGAGGTTGAAATACAAAAAGAAGAAGTAGTACCGGATATTGTCTTACCTCAAAATATAGAAAACACAGAAGATAAAGCAACGAAAACGATTTCGGAAGATATAACGCAAAGTATTTTGAAGGAGCTTGATGCTTTTGAAAATAAAGAACAGTTTTTAAACAGGGGAATTACATTGGGAACTCTGGCGAAAAAAGTAAAAACAAATTCTAAATATTTGTCAGAAGTAATCAATACCCATAAAGGGAAAAACTTTGCAGCTTATCTCAATGATCTTCGTATTGACTATGCGATCAGCAGATTGGCGAGGGATAGAAGATTCCGGTCTTATAAAATACCTTTTATTGCAGAAGAATTAGGATACAATAATGAGCAGGCTTTCACACTGGCTTTCAAAAAAAGAACGGGAACTCCTCTTTCCATCTACTTGAAGGAAATTGAAAAGACAGTAAGCGCAGCGAACGATAATCCGGAAGTATTATAAGGTATGGATGTAACTGGCATGTACTTGTTCAATTGTACGGCTATGCAATATTTCCTATAAATACAGTAGACCACGGTCTAGAGTTTACAGAGTACACTTTTCCGGGGAATATATATTGAAGAACTAACCCAAAGAAATAAGCACTTACAGAATAATGTGAGTGCTTTGTTATTTGCTTTTTATGTAAGCATCCAACCAATAGGGCAGTTTTCTGTTTCTTTCTATGAAATTATTTCATTAAAAATCAAAGGGTTATTGTTTTATATATACAAAAAAGTGTAAATTAGAGTATCATGTTGTGATTACAGAATCACTTTTGAAAAAACTAAAAACTAAAATAAAACCGATGAAAACTCTTATAATAATGATCATGTTGGGAGTTTCTCTTCCCAGCCTTGCCCAAACCGACACTATATCCAATAAGCAGCTAAAGAAAATGTATTATGATCATATAGGCTTTCTTATTGGAAAGAAATCAGATATCCTAAAAGACAATACCATTTCGAATTATGATCTAAAGAATGTAATTGCTTTAAAGCAAAACGAATACGAATTCATTTCTCAGATTAAAGATACGGTAGAAAGAAAACGGATCATGGCTGAAGAAACAAAAGAATTATCAATGCTGAAAGCTAATTATATTAACAAGGCATATGTTTCCGGATATATTAAAGGCACGGTAAATGATTTTGAGATCTACAATGCCAATTTAGATTCGTTAAAGAGCATAAAAGGTTTGGAACCATGTCCTAAATGTGCGATTTCCCGTAAAGTTAAATTTATTGTTTTAAAATCAGAAAATAATAAAATAGATACGTTGAAATGTGCTGTTTTGAAATATACGAAAGTGGGATTCCAAAATAGAAAGCTTAGTGAAACAGAGTTTAATTCTTTTCCCTGTGATGATGTTAGAGAATTGTCATTAAGTGGTTCGTATGGAAAGAATATCATTGAAATATTTTTTGAAGAAAAGAAATACCGCAAAGAATTTATTCTGACGGCCGGGAGATCGGCCAATGATATTTGTATACTTCCTATTGTACTGGACAAAAAATACCTGATTTATGACAACTGAATTTAAAACTACATTAGAAAATATTGTCCAGTTTGCGGCAGTATTACTCCAGATCATTGGACTTTTTGTTTTAAAACCTGGTATATTTAATTATCAGGGAGAAACTGAGTTGTTTGCCGGTGGAAATATCTACAACTTCATTCTGATCTTTATTTCAATCATTTTTTTATTTCTGGGGTATACCTACTCAAAAGGGATATTTGCCCGAAACTGGTTTATAATGTTTATTGTATTCGGTATTCTTTTTATCGGGAGTTTCTTTTATTATAATCATCTGATAGAAAAAAAGACAGTCATCTTTTCTTCAGATGGGGTAGAGGCTTCCAGATTTGTAAAAGGGGATCAATTTGCTGTTGCGATAAGAGGTTGTGCCGAATCGATCAGAAAAAAGAATCCTGATATCCCGGATCTTGAGATTATTAAGAGTTGTGAAAATATTACTGATGTCACTCAGTTATATAAAATATGGCCTGAAAAGGAAATTAAAAAGAATATGCAGGTTTTAAATATTGGATATTGCATTTTGATTTCCCTTGCAAGTATTGCCTTAATATGCGGATTGCAAGCCCTTAAATGTAAAAATATGAAAAATGAATAGCCATGAAACTTTTCTGTATTCTTTTTTTACTATTCTGTGAGAATTTTGTGTTCGGACAGATAGACCCCGGTAAAATTAGAAAACCCAACGTAAAAGATGATTTTGAAATGTTGGTATTTCAGGAAAATGCTAAACTGAACGAAACGCTGTACAAAACAGATATCTGGATAAGTGATATCAGCGGCATTCAATATGATTACGATTATGGAGTTATTATCAACAAAAATGAAATTCTGGAAAAAATTAAAAATTTCGATCATGTTGACAAAAGATTTCTAATACGTCTGATTATTGCTCATGAAAAAATGCATGCAAAACAGTATTTTAAATGGGGAAAAGAAACCTTTAAACGATACTCTTCGCTTGTTTCTAAGGAACAGCTCTTAGTAGATGAGACCCAGGCCGATCTAGTGGCGGGTTACAATGCTATGGATGTAAACAATTATAAGGATATTGAAATTTTTTTCAATATTGTGAGAAAAGTTTCAATAAATGGATTTGACAGTATATCTGAATTCACTGAAAAAGACATAAATTTTGATCAGCAGTTAAAAAATAATGAAATAAATGCACTGAAACTTTTTTTTTCATTAGGGGAAAATGGAAATTATCTGGCAAGGGGTGCTAATTCCTACCAAAGGACAATTGCCATTGAAATGGGAATGAAGGCAGCTTATATTAACCGATTAGTTACTTATTTAAAAAACCATGGACCTCTTTCTGATATAGAAAAAGAATCCTATGATCAGGTCATTTCTAAATTGCGAAACGATATCGATTTTGCCTATGTAGAATCAAAAAAATTGGATTATTTTTATGATAGTTGGAGTTTTTGGACTGCCCGTAAAATTTTAAATTTTTCCAAAGAACTTAATAAATATATCCATTTTAAACTTATTGAGTCTTCTGAAGATGTTAAGAATCATAAAGTTAATTATAAAACGAGTATAACCAATTCCAATACAAAAGATTCCATTTTAGTTAATTATTCAGTCTTATTTAAATCTAAGCCTAAAGACTATGTGAGTTTTATAATTTTTGGTGCGGTAAACTCGATGGTAAGATTAAAACCGGGAGAAACAAAGCTTATATCAGAATCATTGGACATAGGTATGATAGAAATATTTCAGGAGGTAAAAGAGGAATTTCAGAATCAGATTGTTTTTCCCGGACAGATAGGTTCTTTGTATTATACTGCACTATTGAATACTAAAAATTCTAAAGAATATTATGTCGACAGGAAGGAAAATGAAGTAACAGACTGCTACAAATGTGACCAGTCTGTTGAAGACCTGATAGCCAATCTTGCAGTGATTCATGACAGAATTGAGAATGGAGAGCCGGAAGACTTTATCAATGGTATAGGCTTTCAGTATGCAGATCAGGATTATATTTCTTATGGTGTGTTTTTGAGGGGAAGGCCCTTCGAAATGCTGGTGTATCCTGCAAAATCTATTTTTAAAATTACGCTCTATTCGGATGCTGATATAAGTGTAGTGAAGAAGTACCTGCAGAACATAATTAAGGAGATTGACCATAATGAAGATCTAAAATATACTTCTACTGTTGATGATCGTAAAAATCCATTGATTATCATAAAAAATACCTCGAATCTTCAGATAGGCTCATTGGAAATTGTATTTGATAAAATGGTTAATGAATTTCAGATCCAATTAAAACTGACAAAATCTTAAATAATCCTATTTTCAATTATAGGTGTGGAAAAATAATGTTCGAGATAATATCGTTTCCGGAAACAGGTAAAATTCGAATTAAACAAATGTTTAAAGAAGCATAAAGAATAATTAAAATTAAGTTAACAGCCTTCTTGATCAGATAACGTTGTTTTGCAGAAAAAATAATGATGGAAAACAACAACCCGATTAACAGAAGGAGATTTCTTAAAAATTCACTACTGGCAGCAGGAGGGATTTTTATTGCTCCTTTAATTGAAAGCTGTACAGATAATGATTTTAATGATGCTAATGAAAATGCTCCCTCTGACCTTAAAAATGCAGGTTTTGAATCCGGGGTAGCGAGTTTCGATCCTACAGCAGGGGGAATTATTATCTGGACGAGATACTCTACAGGTATTGATGCTGAAATTACCTGGGAGATAAGTAAAAACAGCAATTTCTCAGAAGTATTGAGAAGAGGCAAGGCAGCAGCTACATCTGTTAATGATTTTACCGTAGCTGTTGATGTACAGAATATTCCATCAAATACTAAATTCTACTATAGATTTTATAATATTACCACCAAAGAAGCCTCTGTTGTTGGAGAGACCCTTACATTACCCTCAAAAACAGATACCGTAAACGAAGTGAGAATGGCTGTGGTTTCCTGTTCTAACTTTCCTGCAGGGCTTTTTAATGTATATGGTGCTATTGCCCAATCTGAAGCCGATGTAGTGGTACACCTTGGAGATTATATCTATGAATACGCTCCGGGACAATATGGAACAAACCCTTATACCAACCAACTTGGCAGAGCCCATAAACCAGCTAAGGAAATCCTTAGTCTTAATGATTACAGGGAAAGATACAGACAGTACAGAGGAGATAAAAACCTTCAGCTTCTTCACCAGAAAAAACCTTTTATCTGCGTATGGGATGATCATGAATTTGCGAATGATACCTACAAATCCGGAGCGGAAAATCATCAGCCTAATGAAGGAGATTTCCAGGCCAGAAAGATGGCTGCCTTCCAGGCTTATAGTGAATATATCCCTTTGAAAACAGGAAAAGATCTGAAGATCTACAGAAGTTTTCAGTTCGGTAATATTGTTTCCCTTCACATGATGGATACAAGGGTGATTGCAAGAGATAAACAAATGGAATATTCAGATTATCTGGATAACGCCGGAAACTTTAATCAGGCACAGTTTACAGCAGATTTTTTGAGCACCAACAGAAAACTGATCGGAAGCGAGCAGATGTCATGGCTGAGCTCTCAGATCAATGGGAGCAATGCAAAATGGCAGGTCTTGGGACAGCAGATCCTTATGACAAAAATGATGGTCCCTGCTGAACTCCTGATGTTGCTTAATCAGATTCTTGCAGAAATAAAACAGCACGGAAGTGCACAGCCGGCTACCATGCTGGCACTTCAGACGACCATTACCCAATTGATTGTTCTGAAAACAAGATACAAACAACAGGATCCAACCCTTACCCCACAGGAAATTGCAAGAATTACGACAACATTACCTTATAACTTAGATGCCTGGGATGGTTATTTTATGGAAAGGGAACACTTATATTCTCTTCTTGCCGGGAAAAAAGTAGTGGTACTGGCAGGGGATACTCATAATGCATGGCTGGGAACACTGAAAGATGTTCAGGGAAATCACATCGGGACAGAGCTTGCCTGCAGTTCCGTATCTTCTCCGGGACTTGAAGGATATCTGGGAATTTCATCCGACCCTACGAAAGCTATAGAATTGGCTCAGGCATTTTCAATGTTGATCGACGATTTGGATTATGCCAACCTTTATAAAAGAGGATATCTGCATGTGAAATTTACTTCCGGAAGTTCTCTGGCAGAATGGAGATTTGTAGACAATATAATTTCCGATACTTATAATACCGTTACAGAAAAAACATATACAATCGTATAATTTTAATCATAGTTTTTAGTAGAACAAATCTTATTTTCAATTTTGTATTAAGAGCTGCAGCACGCTACTGTGGCTCTTTTATATTAATATTTTTTTGTATCTTGAACAGATGCAAGAGGATATAATGAAAGAATTTTCACCCCTTATTTCTAAACCTTCGTGGTTCATGACCTGGCTGACCAGAATTTTTGGGGTACTTATATTACTGATCGTGTTTCTGGCAATTCTGGCATTGCCTGCTATACTCTGTAATCACGTAATGATGTTGGTAGCAGTGGGAATACTTTATTATCCTGTTGTAGCGTTTCTGCTTTACCGTTTTTTTCGCTATCAGAAAAAAATAAGAAAGAGAGAGGTGAAGAAAATTGTGGTTGATGACAAAGGAGTTCATTATGAAAGGTTTGACGGCAGTGTAGATGAGGTTTTGTATGCTAATTTAGAAAAATACTGTTTTTCAGATGAATATGATGTAGGTCTCAGCCCCAGAAACAAACAATATATGTTGCAGGTGAATGACAGAGGATATGTAGTAGATGTTGATTTTGAAGGAATGGATGCCGGCTATACTTACTATATAAAAAATCTGAAAGCTTTGCGGAGAAGGTATTTACAGGGAATTGCACACTTCAGACCGGACTTGCGTATAAATCCCTGGATTTATTCTGTATACAGTATCAATCCTGTAGATTTTACATTCGATAGAAAGGAGTATTGGACTTCCATGCTCAAAGTGGGAGGTGTATTGATGCTTGTATGTCTGATATCTGGTTTGGTACTCTATAAATTAGCAACTTAAAAAATAACTATTCTACATAGAGAAACAGTAAAATGTATCCGTTTTTCCTGAATTTGTATCCTGATGGGATAGCCTAAAAAATCTAATTTTACCCCATTATTGAAGCCCTGTAAAAATGAAAACAAAAATACTTAGCATACCGGAGTTTAGCCGTTACCTGAATGTTGACGGGTTAAAAAGTGATGAGCTTCATATTGTGGATTTTCAGGATAAAAAAGATATCAGGCTAAAGTCTGACCCTGTTACAATAGATTTTTATCTCTTAGCAATCAAACCGCCTATGGAGGTTAAGTTTGTTTCCTATCCATTGCTGGAAGATCAGTCAGACTCTTCTTATATGTATGTAGACTGCCCTCAGAATACATTGGAATGGGAAATTGCCCCTCCGTTTTCAGGACTTTGCATTATGATAAATGCTAAATACCTTGAAAGATATGCAAAGGACTACAGTTTTGTTCATTATAATAATCACGAAGCTCTTTTTCTCACCAAAGATGAGGAAACAATTTTATGGGATCTTTTCAGAAAAGCAAACAATGAATTTCAAAAAGAACATTATTCAAGAACAGTAATCATCTCCTATGTTAATTTAATACTGACCTATGTTAAAGATTTTTACGACAGGCAGTTTGATACCAGAAGCACTATCTATCACAAAGTCATAGACGAGTTTTATAAAAACCTGGAAAACTATTTCCGAGAAAACGAAAATATAGCAGGACTGCCTTCTGTCGCTTTTTTTGCCCAAAAAAGTAATCTTTCACCCAATTATTTCGGCGATCTCATTAAACATTTTACCGGTAAATCTCCATTAGATCACATCCATGACCATGTAGTAAAACTGGCTAAAGACAAATTAAAAAATACGACACTTTCTGTAAGTGAAATATCTTATAGCCTTGGCTTCGACTATCCCAATTATTTTGCCAGATTCTTCCGTAAAAAAACAGGATTGTCACCCAAAGTATTCAGAAACCAATAAAAATTATATTAATGTTAAGGGGAATATGTCCTTATACGACAGAGGAAATTATGCAAATGAAGCTGTAGGACAACTGATTCCGTTCTTTAAGGAAAAACTGGTTTAAAAAAAATACTGCTGTACATTTCTTTATATAGCAGTATGAAATTTCCACATTGAATGCTTATATTTATTTTAAAAATCAAATTGGAGACATTTTCTTTTTCAGAAATGATATAATTTGGTTTACAAATAATTCAAAAACAATGGTGGAAGATTTTATTTATTACTTAGGATTGGTTCTGGTGATTATCGGTTCGATAATGCTGGCCAATCGTTTAAAAGTTGCCTATCCTATTATATTGGTGATTGCAGGATTGCTGATCAGTTTCATTCCCGGATTGCCTGCTATAAAGATTGATCCGGAGCTTATATTTATAATTTTTCTACCTCCGCTTTTATATGAAGCTGCGTTTGCGGTTTCGTGGAAGGAAATATGGAAACTGCGGCGCATCATTACCAGTTTTGCCTTTATTGTTGTTTTCCTTACTGCAATATCTGTGGCTTTTGTAGCCAATTCCTATATTCCGGGATTTTCATTAGCCCTGGGTTTTGTGTTGGGAGGAATAGTGTCACCACCTGATGCCGTAAGTGCAGGAGCTATTTTAAAATTTGTAAAGGTTCCTAAAAATGTATCCACTGTTTTAGAAGGCGAAAGTTTATTCAACGACGCTTCCTCTCTGATTATTTTTAGATTTGCCATGGTAGCCGTAGCGACAGGACAGTTTATCTGGCAGGATGCCGTACTAAGTTTTGGATGGATGGTGTTTGGAGGCCTTGGAATAGGTGTTGTACTGGCTTTTATCTTTCTTAAAATTGAAAAAATATTCCCCACCGATGTTAATATGGATGCCATACTCAGTTTAGTAGCACCTTATGTCATGTATATTGCTGCTGAAGAAGTTCATTCTTCCGGTGTGCTGGCAGTCGTAAGTGGCGGACTCTTTCTTTCCGTAAGAAGGCATGAAATTTTCAGAACTTCAGAATCCAGACTGAGAGGCTCCAACGTATGGGAAAGCTTTGTATTCCTGATCAACGGAATTGTTTTTTTGCTGATAGGGCTGGATCTTCCCGAAATTATGATAGGACTGAACAAAGAAGGAATAAGCCTGTCCGAAGCAGTAAGCTATGGATTGTTGGTTACAGCAGTACTGATTATTGTCCGTTTTCTGGCTTCTTTTGGTGCTGTATTTACAACATTGATTATGCGGAATTTCATCAATGTAGCAGACCGGGACCCCGGTATGAAAGCCCCATTTCTAATGGGCTGGACTGGTATGCGGGGGGTGGTTTCACTGGCGGCGGCATTATCTATTCCCGTTGTCATGGAGAACGGGCAGCCTTTTCCTCATCGTGACCTTATCCTGTTTATTACATTTGTGGTCATTTTAGTTACTTTGATCCTTCAGGGATTGACCTTGCCGGCATTGATAAAGAAACTGAATTTATCCGACTCCAATGGAGGATATATGTCTGAAGACGAATCAGAACGTTTTTTGAAAAAAGAAATGCGTAGGGTTGCTTTCAGGTATCTGGATGAAAACTATAAAGAGAGGAGAAATGAAAATGAATACTTCAACAAACTGATGGACCGTTGGGAACAGGAAGACAAAGAAGATTCTGTTCATAAGCTTTCCGGGGAAGCTAAAGAAATCTATTTTGAGACTTTAGAACAACAGCGAATTTGGCTTCGGGAAGAAAACAGACGTAACCCGAATATTGACGAAGAATATATAAGACATTATCTGACAAGATTGGATATGGAAGAGGAGAGACTTAGGATGTAAAAAAAATACAATGAATTTAGTAAAACAACTGGGGCAATTCCCTGATGAAAAAAGAAAAGAATATTTCAGTACACTTTCCAATTATACCCATGGGAAGTTTCAAAATATACTGGTAACACCGGCTTTGTTAGAAGGGGAAAGTATGACCAAAGCACTTCTGGGAAGCCTGTGTAAAATAGAAAATACATCACCCGGAACTGCGCTTCCGTTTGTAGTAACAGATCTTAAAAATCTTCAACCTGACGAAAATATTCTCGTGTGGTTTGGACACAGTTCTTATTTCTTACAGATTGATGGCAAAAAGTTTTTGATAGATCCTGTTTTCAGTGGAAATGCTTCTCCCATGCCCGGATCGATAAAAGCATTTCCGGGAGCAGATTATTATAAACCGGAACATATGCCGAATATAGACTTCCTTATTATTTCCCATGATCATTGGGATCACCTGGATTATAAAACGGTTCAGGCTTTAAAAAATAAAGTAGGAAAGGTAATCTGTGGTTTGGGAACCGGCCAGCATTTTGAATATTGGGGTTGGGCACCGGAGAAAATTGTGGAAAAAAACTGGTGGGAAAGTATTGATATGGCGGAAGGCTTCAGGATTACTCTCACTCCGGCAAGGCATTTCTCCGGAAGACTGCTGAACAGGAATATCTCACTCTGGACTTCCTTTGTATTAAAAACCCCGACTATGAACCTGTTTTTAGGAGGAGACAGTGGCTATGGCAACCATTTTACAGAAATTGGAGAAAAATATGGACCATTCGATTTAGCAGTAATGGAATGTGGACAGTACAATGAAAAATGGCCTTATATTCACTCTTTACCCGAACAGATTATTACAGAAGTGAAAGAGCTGAAAGCAAAAAACTTCATTCCTGTTCATAATTCAAAATTTAAATTAGCACAGCATGCCTGGTATGAACCACTTGAGCAGGTTTCAAAATATGCAGAAGAAAACCGGCAGCCTATTACCCTACCTGCTATGGGTGAGAAAGTGAATTTAAACAACCTGGATAAAACAGATTGGAAGAAATGGTGGGAAAACTATGTCTGATCTTTTCTGTACATCATTAATTAAAATAAAAACCTGCCCATATTGAGCAGGTTCTTCCTTAATTATCAAAAAAATAATCACTACTGAGGTTCACTATGGGTAACCTTAGTGTGTATAATGTCATAGAATACTGCCGGATTAGCTGCATCAGGAATAATTCTGTAGGTAAAAGTAGTCTCATTCAGGATAAGAATATCTACTACTCTTGTAAAAGTAACTGCTCCGGTAGCAGGGTTGATCCCAATAAGAGTTCTCTTCTTTCCGTCAGCAGAAATAGACCATTTCCCCTGAGATCTGAAAACATCATCCAATCCTACAATTTTGAATGTTCCATTGGCTCTGAAATAAGAGTATCCTACATATCCGGCTACGCTGGCATTGGTTAATGCTACATTATTTCCGTCTTTATCTTTAGCACCGGTAGTTTCCCACGGAGTAGAAGCTAAAGTAAGCTGTCCGTTGCCCGGTTCGGCATGAGAAGTTCTTGTATGAATGATGTCATAATAAAGCGATGGATCCGCTGAACTAGGATAGATTCTATAGGTGAATTCATTCTTATTAAGGACAAGAATATCAACATCACGGGTGAAAATAGTAGAGCCGTCCGGATTAAGTGCTGCAATAGTTCTTTTTTTACCTTGCGCATCTACAGACCAGGTTCCTCTTGATCTTAAGATATCATCCAGCCCGTAAATAGCAAATTTTCCATCTGCTTTGAAGTAAGCAAAACCTACATATCCGGCTACGCTGGCATCAGTTAATGCTATATTATTTCCATTTTTATCTTTAGCTCCTGTAGTTTCCCATGGAGTAGAAGACAGTACCTGTGAGGGAGTCTGCTGTTCTATAATAATTTCGTCATCATTATCAGAACATGATACAAAAGATGCTGTTAAAAGCATAGCTGCACACAGATAACATAGTTTTTTCAGTGTATTCATAAGGGTATTTTTTAAGTCTTTGCAAACTTATTCCTAATCAACACCAAAACATTGTATAAAGTATCTCTTTTGTTGTAGGAAATATAACAGATGGATGATAAAGTAAACAAAATGATATTATTGTGGTGTTGCAAAAGATTCTTTTGGAAAAGTTTATAGGTAAAAAACCTTTAAAAATTCTATTTTTGAGTATGAATAACAGAAACCGTGGAAAAAATACAGGTGATGATAACTTGTTCGGTTCAGAAAAGCAACTCGGTAAGCTGAAACTGGCTGTTCAGGATATGCAGTATTTGCTGACAAGAGGTTATGCGGAAAAAGCAGGATCAGAACTTGTAGGTAACAGATATAGATTAAAGACCAGACAAATACAGGCTTTACGCGGTGCATCAGCTTCCGATATGCAGATCCATGAGAGAAATTTAAAACAACTGAAGAGTTCAGAATTAAAAGACAGAATAATTTATCTTGATGGTTTTAATGTATTGATTTTGTTGGAAAGTCTGCTTTCCGAAGCTTATATTTTTGAAGGTGCAGACGGTTGTTTTCGCGACCTTTCCGGAATTCACGGAACTTATAAAAGAGTTAATCAGACGTTGAAAGCTGTAGAACTGGTAGCTTCTTTCTTTCAAAAAAATAAAGTTCAAAAGCTGGTCTGGGTTTTTGACCAACCGGTTTCCAACAGTGGAAGAGTAAAACAGATGGTCCTTGCATTTGCTTCAGAAAACAACCTGAATTGGGAGAGTGAGCTCCAGCTTAATCCAGATAAATTTCTGGCAGAAAGTTCAGAAATTATTATTTCTTCCGATGCATGGATTTTGGATCACTGTAAACAATGGTTTAATCTTATTGGATATCTGATTCAAGAAGAGTCTCTTTCCGTCAATCTTATAAAAACATTGTGAAGAATGGATGGCTTTGAAAAGTATATTCCCTTTATTTCTGATTCCTGGAAAGAAAAACACCAGGCTATTTTAGAAAAAGAATATGTGAAAAATCTGGAGGGAAATATCCGGGCCTATAAAGAAAATAGGCTGGATTGGGATTTGCCTTATTTTACTGAAGAAATAAAAATAAACCGCCATGACATTTTTGATAGGATTATTCGCTTATTGGAAAGCAATAATTCTGATGAGGTTAAAGCAATAAAATTAGAAGAAACTTCCTTTGAAGATTGGCTTATTGTATTGGGGCAAAGGCTTACCCCGGCAAGTATCCGTGATGAGAATGCTATTCCTCCTCTTCAGCATGTATTAATTAATGCATGCGAAGAACCATTCAACAATGAAATAACCATTGCCCAGAGAGCCTGGGAAAAACATACCGGAAGAATGGATGATCATTTTTGGGGCGAAGTCAAAGGCAATAACCAACAGAAGCAGGAGAAGGTAATGAAGAAGATCTGCTATATTCTCGAAAACCAAACCTGGTGGAATGTATTTTTTCATTATAAACACGGTTTGGTCTTTGAAGTCAGGGAAAAAGAAGGCCACGGAATACGATGGAGCCACGGCGGAACAAAACTGATAGGTTTTCTGGAAAAATTTATCAATGAATAATTTTTACTGCGTAAAAAGGTTGCGCTGTTAACGGATAATTTTGCGGAAATTAAATAGCGATTATACCTATTGATGATCATTTTTATTCAATAACCATGAGGAATATTTACAACAAAGGAGATTTCAGAGCTGGAGAAGAGGGTAAGATTTCCTGTGAATTACAGAAATATGGGAATAAAAAATGGCGGAGGACCGAAAAATCTGCTATCGAAGATCAGTTGAAAGAAGAAGTACGTTTCCTGAAGACTAAAAAAGCCCGTAGAAAAACCATATGGGTCAAAATAACAAAAGAAATTAACGGATTGAAGCGCTCTGTTTATAAAAGGTTTTATACAGAAAAAGAATTGAAAGATGCTGTGAAAATCCAATATGTAACAAGATATTTTTATATGAAAAATAATAAAACAAAAAAGAAATGAACACATACATTGATATTGGCATAAATCTTACCAATAAACAGTTCTATAACGAACATGACGAAATTATTAACCGTGCTCTGGATAACGGAGTAGAGCGTATGATTCTCACAGGAACAAGCGTACGTGGAAGTAAAGAATCTGCAGAAATAGCAGAAGACTATCCGGACATTTTATTTTCTACAGCAGGAATCCATCCTCATGATGCTAAATCTTTTAATAACGAAAGCATCAGCGAACTTAGAAAACTTTTACAACAGGAACATGTGATCTCAGTAGGAGAATGCGGGCTGGATTTTGACCGTGATTTCTCCCCAAGACCCGTTCAGGAAAAATGCTATAAGGCTCAGCTTGAGTTGGCCATAGACGTGAATAAACCTCTTTTCCTTCATGAAAGATCAGCATTTAAAAGGTTTAATGATATTACAGACGAATATCTTTCCCAATTACCGGAAGCAGTAGTTCATTGCTTTACCGGAACACTGGATGAAGCAAAAATATATCTCGATAAAGGATTTTACTTAGGCTTTACCGGAGCGATCAGTGATGAAAAACGATTTAAACACCTGGAAGATGTCATCAGATACACACCTTTAGACAGGATGATGATTGAAACAGATGCTCCTTTCATGCTTCCGAAGAATATGCCGAGAATTCAGAACAGGCGGAACGAACCGTCATTTTTACCGTATGTTGCGAAATCCATTGCCTATCTGAAGAAGATGAGTATTTCCGAAGTTGCAGATGAAACCACAGAAGTTGCCAGGAAGTTTTTCAGGCTATAAAAAAGAGCTCTACTGATACAGTAAAGCTCTTTTTTTATTTCTTAAGCGAATTCGCTTTTATAGACTTTTCAATGCTGATTCCAAAGCCAGCTCCATCATTGGATTCAGGGCTTTCTCTCTTTCGTCAGCAGAAATTTTTTCATGCGTTGGGATAATGTCAGTTACCGTAAGGATAGTAGCAGCATTTTTTCCTAAATGCTGAGCATTCGCAAACAATCCGAAAGCTTCCATTTCTACTGCAGGACAATTGTATTTTGTAGCAATAGCAGGAGTTTCAGGATCTTTTCTGTAGAAAATATCACTACTGTGTATATTGATTGCTTTTGCGTGTAATGATAATTCTTTAGAAGTTTCATTAATGGTGTTGAAGATATTTCCCTGGTGAGGAAGAATCTCATCTTCAATTCCCCATGCATATTTAGCATATGTACTTTCGCTGGCTGCATTTTCAATATTCAAAATATCGAAAAGCTTAAGATCTGTATTATAAGCACCACAAGTTCCAATTCTGATGATAGTATCTACCTCATATTCTGTAAACAGTTCAAAAGAATAGATCCCAATACTTGGAAAGCCCATTCCACTTGCCCCTACCGTGATTTCTTTACCCTTATAAAGACCTGTATAATAAAATATACCTCTGGTTTTGCTTACCAGTTTTGCATTTTCTAAATAATTTTCAGCAATATACTGTGCACGAAGCGGATCCCCCGGCTGCAATACTACTTTAGCAATTTCTCCTTTGTTTGCACTGATGTGAATACTCATAATTTTATTTTGACAGATGCAAAGATAATAACTTTTAGATTGTCTGTGACATTACAGGGAGTGAATAACGAAGCCACCTCATGAAAAGATAATGCATAAAATGATATATATAAGTATTTTAAATACGGTTTTGTATACCGTCTGTTGAAAACTTCATATTGAGAGAGCCTGTATTCATTGCAAACCTGAACTTTTAAATGATTTTCAGCCCGTATTTTTGGTAAATACAGAACAAGAATAGAATAACAGAGAGCGGATATTGCAAAGTGAAGCCTGCTAACTTTGCTATACAATAGTAAAATAGAGAAAAATGAAAATTGAACATATTGCCATCTGGGTAAAAGATCTTGAAAAAACCAGAGAATTCTATCAGAAATATTTTGGGGCCGTTTCCAACAAAAAATACCATAATCCTGTTAAAAATTTTGAGTCCTATTTTCTGAGTTTTGATAGTGGCAGCCGTCTTGAAATTATGACCCGTCCCGGTATTAAAGAAAATACAAGCTCTTATGATTCTCAACAGTTTGGGATTGTCCATCTGGCATTTGCTGTCAAAACTAAAGAAAATGTAAATGAACTTACAGAAGTCCTGAGAAAAGATGGTTATATCATTGCCGGAGAACCCAGAACTACAGGTGACGGTTACTATGAAAGTGCTATTCTTGATCCGGAAAACAATATTGTTGAAATAGTAGCCTGATATTGTTATATGGGGGTTGAAATAGAGAAAGCAACATTTAACATCAATCCCCTATTCAAAAGTTTTATTCTCAACGAAATAATTCTATTTTTGTTAGATGATGGAAACCAGGTCACCATTCTTAGATACGATCTTTTTGCTCAGGAAAACTGAATGCATTACCCTTTTCTCAAACTTCCAGGAGATTTCTCCCAAAGAAGCAGCAGAGGCAGGGGATTATTTTGAGACAGAATTTGAAAAGGAAAGGCTTGAATTTTTATCTGGAAGAATGCCATGTGACAGAGCAGCAGCAGTGTGGGCAGGAAAAATACTGTATCACAGTGCTCAGCTTTATCTGATCAGAGAAAATACAGCAAAAAATATTGATCGCCTTATTTTCAAGTTTAAAGAAAAAAAAGATATCTCTTCTGTACTATCTGCGGATTTGTCTTTGAGATTCCTGCCACAGATCATTGTAGCATTGAATACACTGGATCCGGAAGATGTTTTGATTGGGATGCTTGAAGATATTCTGACAGAATTTCATTATTCGGGAATAGGATATGATCTTGATTTGAAGGGTATAAACTGGGAAGAAGAATTAAAAGACAGTACATACCGGAAATTGTATCTCGAAAGAATTCTTGAAAAAAGAGATTATAAACTAGCGGAAATTCCAACGATCAATAAAATGCTTATTGCAGAATTGGGAATGCATAAAGACGCATTCTGGAGAGAACTAAAAATAATAACTGAAGAAAACTAATGACTCAGAATATCAATAAACTTAATACAGTCCTTACCTACGTAAAAGATACTTTTGTAGGTAAAAATGATGTAGTAGATCTACTGGGAATCTGTCTTTTGGCGAGAGAAAATGCTTTTTTATATGGTCCTCCGGGAACTGCAAAATCAGCCATTGTCAGAACATTGTCCAAAACGGTAAAAGATGGAAAAAACTTTGAATATTTATTGACCCGTTTTACAGAACCCAATGAAATCTTCGGACCTTTTGATATCAGAAAATTAAAAGAAGGAGAGCTTCTTACCAATACAGAAGGAATGATGCCGGAAGCGTCCATGGTATTCCTGGATGAGATCTTCAATGCCAATTCCGCTATCCTGAACTCACTGTTGATGGCCCTTAATGAAAAAATATTCAAAAGAGGGAAAGAAACTAAACATTTACCGGCACTGATGTTTGTAGGTGCAAGTAATGTTCTTCCCGAAGATGAAGCATTAAATGCATTATTTGACCGTTTCCTGGTGAGAATCAACGTAGATTATGTAAATCCCGAATTATTACATCAGGTTCTTTTAGCCGGAAGAAAACTTGAAAATGAAGAAGAAACTGAAACTCCCGAAATTCAGGTACATGAGATCAGAGAGCTTCAGAATTTGTGTAAAACAATTGATCTTAGACCCA
This sequence comes from Chryseobacterium sp. YR221, assembly GCF_900176315.1. Lineage (NCBI taxonomy): Bacteria > Pseudomonadati > Bacteroidota > Flavobacteriia > Flavobacteriales > Weeksellaceae > Chryseobacterium > Chryseobacterium sp. YR221. The sequence goes on along the minus strand of NZ_FWXM01000005.1, from coordinate 285,968 downwards.
TTTATGAAGTTTATCTGAATACTATTATAAATCTACGAAATACCGGAATTGCCATTTCAGACCGTAGAGCCGTGAAGCTTCAAAACCTGATTGCTGCAAGTGCCCTGATCTGTGGAAGAAATGAAGCCATTCTCTCTGATCTCTGGGTTCTGAAACATATTTGGGATACAGAAGAGCAGATTGAGATCCTGGAAGGAATCATCAACAGGACCATTGAAAAAGATGACCACCCCAATTCTCATCCACAGGCGATGCACAACAAAACGCCCAATCCGGAAGAAGTAATGAAGGATGTGAAAATCCTTACCGATAAATGGAATGGCGGAACACTGAGTTTTGAAGAACAGAATGTAATTAAAGATAAACTGAGATACCTCCAGACCCGTTGTGACTGGATCAGAAATCCCGAACAGAAAGAATATATCCGGCAAGAAATTGAAAGCTTATGGCAGAAGATCCTTCAAAGTGTATAAAAGAATTTTGGGCAGAACTTCCCAGAAGGGATGAAGATTTTCTGGGGTCAATCAGAGACTGGAAAAATGTACTGATTGCAGTGGACGATGAAACGATTTGGCTCAAAGGTTTTACCGATGAACAGGTTATAGCTTCGGAAATTCATCAGTTTCCAGATTTTTTACTGTATGAGCTGCATGATGGTCTTTTATTCCGGAAAGATGCGTTGGTTCCAAGTAAAAAGATGCGCTCTGCTTTACTTTGGACGCCGATAGATAAGGCATTGCGCCTTACATTTCCGGCTTCTAATCAAAATTATTTCGGAATTAGTGAAAAAATTCAGATCCGCTTAAAAGAAAATAATGAAGAACAGCCGGTAATTGCTTTATTAAGCCGAATATCAGATATTAGTGAAAGCATAGCCGGAACAGCAAAATTTAAACTTGAAAGAATAAACTGGACAATCATAGGAGATAAAGCACTGTTCTTAGGAACACCGTTATTAAGCCTTCCGGGAAAAACGTATTGGACAAAAGATAAGCATCTTCTGCCTTCAGGTTTGGATTTTGAGTTTAAAAATATGAGTACATTTTTACAGCAGAAATATAATAAAGAATCAGACGGGTGGCTTTTATGGGATGAAAATGGAAATTATCTTTCCTTAAAGGATACTGATTTCCGTCAGTTGTCTGTCAGCTCATTCCGTCTTACTGAAAAATCAAAAGAATGGAATTAAAGGTATACTTCCAGTCCTATGAAAATTATTTCTGGGAATGGAAAACCGATGAAGATGTTCCCGGAGATTCCGGGTATCATGATCATAACCTGCTCTCTGTCCCGGGAGTGGGAGCCATTGCTTACAGACCCTATGTAATGGAAATCCTGAAAGAGCTGCAGCTGCAGGGATGGCCTCCGTTTGGAGCATTGCTTATGGTTTTATATGCCATGCAGGAAGGATATACCGATTTTGAAACTCCCTTAAAACGTACAGCTGACTTCTACAGTATGGGGAATTTTGAGTTTAATGCAGAAAGAGAAATTGAATTTCTTGAAAAAATAAAATCACTCCCCAAAACTTATAAACAGGGACAAAATAGAATTATACTTTTGCAGATTCTCTTTAAAGATGTACATCACAGGATCTCTTCTGTGAATGCAGAACTTAATCTGAATGCCTATTATAAAAGACCTCACGAACTGGCTTCAAGTGCAGAAAAAAAATATGCCGGACCATCTGTTTTGAATAGAGATTTAAAAGCATTGGATCTCAATGAGAAATTTCCTACCGTTCAGTCTATCATTGATGCAATGAAAGGACTTGTGGAGGAACCTGAACTGGATGATGAACTGGTACAGGAAGAAACAACCTCAGATACAGATAAAGACTTTATTAAGGAATTGGTGGAGGAGCCCAAAACATTTCAGGTAGGAAGCCTTATCAAAAGGATCTGGAGCGGGCTGAAAATTCCGATGCGTCACCTTTCTCCGGGAGAGCAACCCATTGGAGGAATTTCTGATATGACTAATAAAGGCGACTTTCACAGAATGCTTCTTTCAGAATTTGCCAATGAAGATGAAATATTTATGAACCGTGTGGCCAATAATGAGGCTCTTTATATACAAAGAGAAATTCCCCCTGAAGAAAATATTTTTGAGCGGGTAATCCTGATCGACACCTCCCTTAGAAATTGGGGAACCCCAAAAGTGTTGGCTTTTGCTTCAGCTTTGGCAATTATTAAACATCCCAAAGCCCACTCAGAATGCAGGGTTTTTGCCTTGGGACAAGATAGTGTTCCGATGTCGCTCAACAAGATAGAAGAAGTTATTGAAAACCTTAACAAAGTGAGCCCCGTTCTTGAGGTTTCAGAGACACTGGAAAGTTTTTTTAGCGGACAGTATTCTGAAAAAGATATTGAAGTTTTCTTTATTACCCATCAGGAAAATATAAAAGATGAAAAGGTTCAGAGAGTAATCCATGAAAACAGAGAAAAACTCAAATTTCTGGTAACAACCACATCAGACGGCGAGATCAATTTTTATAAACATGATAAAGGAGCAAGAAAACATATTCAGAAAATAAAACTCCCTCTACAGGAATTATGGGCTAATCCGCCACGAAGAAAGCATGTGGCTGAAAATATCAACGGAAAAAAAACAGATCTTCCTCAAAATTATCCTATTTTATTTCCAATGCCTGTTAGCAAGATAGCTCAGTTTTTATATGAAGGGGAATTTTTTGTTTTAAGTTCCAAAAAGCATTTGCTGAAAACCTATCTGTCAGATAACTATTATGACAGACATTCTTATGACTATTATAAAACATTCCATGGCTGTGAGGTTTTATTTGAAAAGATCTCTGTAAAACCAAGAGGACAGTTTGCATTGGCAAAAAATAAACAGCAGCATTTTATCCTGTGTCAATATCAGGCCGATAAAAAATTAATTTCCAAGCTTAACATCAATACAAAAGAATATTCTGAGCAGAATCTCACCGGAATGAATATTGGAGACTCCTATGAACTGCTGTATTTTGGTAAAAGTTTTTATTTGTATCATTCTGCCAATCCAGTTCATTACAAAATAAATATTGATGGAAATGTTTCGCTGGAAGCTATTTCCGGCAAGGAAAAAGAAATAGAAAGAAACAAAGCGAAAGTTGAGGCGGAAGTAGCCAAACTCGATAGAAGTGGATTAAAAATTATCAATAGTTTTAATAAAATAGGAATTAATGAAAATCATAATCTCGTGATTTCAGATAATGAGCTTAGCAGTATCTACGAAAATTCATTAAATCTTAGCAAAAACAGATCTGAAATTAAAATTTTTGCAGAGCAGAATAAAAATAAATTTACCTTTCCCGATGGAAGCGAAATTATTACAGATTCCCGGGGAATACTGACTTTTATAAGCAGTAATAAAAGAATTGAAGAGTTTTTTGTTCCCTCTACAGCATACGGATTTTTATCGTTGGCTACGTATACAGAATTTGGAGGTTCAGAATATTATCTTCCCGAACATGCCTTGTTGAAAGTGAAAACTATGGAAGAAATGTGTTCCCGATTTTTAAAAGCATTTATAGAACAGATCTTGGATTATGGAGCTTAGAATTAAACCTTTTCCGAAAAACAGATATCCTAAAAAAGGGCTTTTAATTAAAGGCTCTTCACCTGTAGTATGGCTTCAGGAAATGGAGATACTTGAGATCAACCTAAATCACGTACAATCTTTTGCTATCCCATCAGATATTCCCAATATACTGTATGGGTGTTTTCTTATTTTTAATGATCAAATTCCACATGAGATTGGGAAAAATGCTTACTTTCAGTCGGTAAATGACAGGTTTTTTATACCTGAAAATACGACCTTTTATCCTAAGATTAATCCGGAAGACTGGGAACATCTGGATTCCCGGCTTATCATTATGCATCCAGAGTTTGGGTTGGTCAAACTATCGGAAGAAATCGATTGGATTACTTTAATTCAGGAACCTGACAAAATAAAGGAAATAATCAGAAAGCCATTAAATGGTGTTCATATTCCTCAGAACATTGAGAGCTATACTGTAGAAATGGATGATGAAAAAATCCTGGAAGCATTACAGCCAAAACAAACTGAAGAAGAATGGATGAAAAACCTGCCTTTTGATCTCAAAAAGGTAATGGCCGGAAATAAAAAAGAAATTGAAAAGTATTTAAAATATATTGAAAAATATCCTGAAAGAGCTATCGAGCTAGGAGTTCCTTTGGATATTATGGGGACTTCCAGAGGAGATGGTTTTGAAAAATTTACCTGGTTTGAAGGTTTATTTGGAAGCTCTGATGGAAAACCTGAAACTAAAAGGGTGAGAAACTCAAGACGGATTTTTTGGGCAGTATTGGTGATTGCTGTTATTTTAAGATTTGCATTGCCATCCGATAAAAATAAGAAAGAACAGGAAGAGACTGGTATTTCTTCAGGAAGTATTGTTACCGATGCAGTCAAAGCCCCTTCAGATATGGTGGCCTTTCAATCCGGAATCTCGGAAATAGATCAGAAAATTGATTCTATATATCAGGAAAAAAGAACAGCCTTATCTAAGGAAGTACGTGTGGCGAGTACAATGATAGCGGCCAAAGAGAAGGAAAGGGAACAGTACAGAAAAGCAGGAGGAAGAAGCCTTAATGAAATCAGTCCTGATATAGACAAGCTTGTTACCAAAGAAAAACAGAGCAGGGATTCTCTCAAAATAGTGTACACCAAGAAGATTAAAAAGCATATTGAAGAGAGAACAGAAAAACTGAAACGGAGGCTTTCAGATTCCCTGAAACAATATAGCAGAGGAGAACCTGTCAATGGAGATGTGGTAAAATACCTGGTCAAGAAGAAACAGGTCCTGATGGCAGATTCTTTAGGACGACTTTATGGTACCATAGATCTCATAGATGCTTCTTCAGCACCTGTTGGAAAATCTAAGGTAAAAGGAGTGGAAGCAGGAGGGAGTAAGCTGGAAGAAAAGGCTCCGGTTTCGGATATTCTTTATCTGATTATTTTTATGATTGGTGCGGTGGGAATCTACCTCTTTATTTTTAAGAAAAAAGCCTTACATCTCGGAGGTGATAATGTACCGGGCTGGATAAAATTTCTTTTAATTGCCATACTTATCACTATGTTGGTATACCTGTTTTATCCGTTAGTGAAAATGTTTGGTTATAACTGGTTTGTATGGGCCCTTATCATTTGTGTTATATTACTTCTTTACCGTCTGTTCAGGGAAGATAAAACCATTTTAAACACTGAAGATGATGAATAAACAGAAATTTATAGACAAATTCATGGCTGCCTTTGTCCTTTTAGTGATGTTTAAGGTGATCGGAATCGTAGCCCAGCTGTTTCATGAAAGTTTCTGGAGTGTGGTGGGTACTTTGGTGATTTTCTTAGTAGTGGCATTTATTATCCTTATTGTAATTGCTGCTTTAAAAGATAAAGAACGTAATGCACAAAACTCAGGAAAAAGAGGTGCAGGTGGAGGAAGCTTTTATCTGGAAAGCTCATTGTTTGACAGAATAAGAAGTAAATATGAAGAACTCGCTGAGAAATATATTGCAGAAAAAGAGTATAAAAAAGCAGCAAGAGTCTACATGAATTTACTTCAGGACAATTACAGAGGAGCAAAAACCCTGGAAGATGGAGCATTTTACAATGAAGCTGCTGCGGTATATCTTAAGAAATTAAACAATAAATCTGATGCTGCCATCTGCTATGAAAAAGCAAAACAATACAAAAAGTCTATTGATCTTTACAAAGAGATGGAGCAGAAGGAGAAGGTAGGTGATCTTTATAAAAAAATTAATGACCTTGAAAATGCCCATACTTATTACCAAATGGTTGCTGATGACTATACAGCCAATAATCAGATGGTAAAGGCTTCTTTGGTCTATCGTAAAAAGATGGAAAATAGAGAAGAGGCACAAAAAGTATTGTTGAAAGGATGGGAAGAAGATAAAGATCCTTTCAACTGCCTGAATAACTATTTTGCCAATATCCATGATGTTCAGAAGCTGGAAACGGAAATTAGGAATTTATATGAAAAGACTCCGGATTATAAAAAGATGACCTACCTGGATGCCATGAAACACGAGTTCAGAAAAGATCCGAAATTACAAACAACAACTAGAAACATTGCTTATCAAATCATTGCCGAAAAAGTGGGAACACGTTCAGAAATTGTAAACGAACTGAAATTTTTCAATCCCGATGATGAGGTGATCCTGAAAGATATCTCCAGATTTAAGACCGGAAGAAATAAGATGTTCAGACATTGAAAGTAAACGTTGCATTTAAAATCCATTAGAAAATAGTATGAATTTTAAAGTCAGTTGTAGCAAAAAAATGAGCGCTCAAAACAACTGTTTTATTACCCCATCCTGTGAAAATTATAAAATAATTACAAAAAAGATTTATCTTTGCCCCAGAAAATTATGACAATACAAAGAGCACATATCAATGCAGAACTATGCGGACGCCCATCTACAAAGGGGTTATTCGGATATGAATGGACGATATGGAATGAGGCAAAATGTGCTGACTTTGGAAATTATTTACTGTAAACCCGTAAAAATTTAATCAAAATACTGCAAAAACGCCTCGATTTTTCGAGGCGTTTTTTGTTTTTTAGGTCAGAAATTATTTAGAATGAAAAAAAATAACCATAAACATGAAAATTTAATAACTAACAATGAAACTTTAATACGATAAAATAGAGTGATAAGCAACCCGGTGAGAGACAGTCATTTAGGTAATTAAGATATCCGCAATATATTGCGGACAGGTATTCCTTATTCTTAAAATACAACATAATTAACTGATTTTCAATGAGTTGATTTGAAAATTTATTTGCGGGTTTCAAAAAATCATATTTACTTTGCAACCGAAAATTGAAAGCAACAGGTTTTCAGAATTTCAAAAAATAATTTAAAAACAAACAAAAAATAAAATGAAACAATTACATAACATATTCAATCTGTATTCAAGAGTATTCGGACAAGAGCCGGTATCTCCTCTGTGTATTATTGATCGTGGAATTGTGGATAAAAGGTGCTTATATACGTGGGTCAGTGAATGATTTCTTACGTTAGAATATATAAAGCACCTCCCGAAAAGAGGTGCTTTTTTTATGGTTTCTTTAGCTTATTTGGTAAAGCGCCGGTCTGTGGAACCGGAGAACAAGGTTCGATCCCCGAAGACACCCAAAATGATCTCATAGCTCAAGTGGTTAGAGTATCGGTCTGATACACCGAAGGTTGAAGGTTCAAGTCCTTCTGAGATTACAAAAACGGTTCCGTAGCTCAACTGGATAGAGCATGGGTTTTCTAAACCCAGGGTTAGAGGTTCGACTCCTTTCGGAATCACAAAGATTCACGGAAAATTTCAGCTCCGACTGTCTCTCGGAAAAGAATTTTGAAGTGAATCTGTAAAACTGGAAAGATAACGGTGGTTGTTTACCCGTCTTGGACGCGGGAGGTCGCAAGTTCGAATCTTGCTTTCCAGACAAAAAAGTGAATAAGTCAATGGTAAACGTTGCTATATAAGTGAATTAAAAAACAACCATAAAGAACACTGACTGTTCACATAGTAAAATGATTTCGTAGCTCAAGTGGTTAGAGTGTCGGTCTGATACACCGAAGGTTGAAGGTTCGAGTCCTTCCGGAATTACAAAAGATTTTGTAGCTCAATGGTAGAGCACCGGTTTGTTAAACCGGAAGTTGAAAGTTCGAGTCTTTCCAGAATCGCAGATAATAAAATGTTAATTGTTTCAGGAGAAAAGTAAAAGTTTGTCGAGAGCAGAAGATCTTTACGCCAAACACGAAAATTATAGACAAGCTTTTTCCTTCTCCCACAAACTGATTGCCATTGATAAAAAAAGAAGAGTTTGTCGAGCGTAGAAGTTCTTATATCAAATAAAAAATAATGACAGGCTCTTGTTTTTAAATATCTAAACGAGATGATAGTGGTAAAAATCAATCCATTACCATTCATCATTTATCATCTGATGGTTCGCCGAAGTGGAAGAGTCGGGGCGGTCTGCAAAACCGTTGCATATGCTGAGTGGGTTTGAATCCCATAGCCATCTCAAATAACTAAAATGAGATTAGTTCAGGAGAAAATATAAAAGTTTGTCGAGCGTAGAAGTTCTTATATCAAACAAAAAAATGAAGACAAACTTTATTTCCTCCCTTGGAAAACGGGACTCATTGCTAGTTATTCATGAAAATGGAAGTACGCCGAAGTTGGAGAGTCGGGGCAGACTGTAAATCTGTTGCTTCATTGCTGAGTAGGTTCGAATCCTACTACTTCCACAACCGCTGATAATGTAATGGCAGCATGCAGGAAATATACTCTTGTTGTTTAGGTTCGATTCCTGATCAGTTGGTTTTATTGCTCTATTCGTCTAATGGTGAGGACGCCTGCCTTTCGAGCAGAAAATAAGGGTTCGATCCCCTTATAGAGTACAGAATGTACATGAACTGGTCAATATTGAATGACAATGATACCATGAAAATTCAAGTTTGAAAATACATTTGGCCAGTTATCATGCACATGGAAATTAGGAAAAGAGAAAGGTTTGTCAAGCGCAGTTGATCTTTACAAATACTAACAGGCATAGTTTTTAAATAGACAGAGCTTTCTCAAACCTAAATAAGTAATGAATAATCATTGAAAAACAAATCATTACTAATAAAAAACTGCGGGAATGGTGGAATGGCAGACACACCTGATTTAGGATCAGGGTTTTAAGGGTTCGAGTCCCTTTTTCCGTACCAAAACATAAATGATAAGCAATGAGCAATGAGAAAATTAATAATTATTGATGACTCATTACCTATAAAAAGCCGGAAGAGTGGTGTACAAGGTGTGCACGTTAGTCTGAAAAACTAAAGGTACAGGTTCAATTCCTGTCTGTTCCACAAAACATGAATGATAAGTAAATCATTACTACATGATTAGTTCTGGCATCGCTTATTACTCATAGCCTGATTCATAGTGTAATGGTTGAGCACACAAGATTTTGATTCTTGTAGTTTAGGTTCGAATCCTAATGAATTAACATCATCCACTCCGATATTGTAATGGTAGCATTTCAGTCTCCAAAACTGACAGTATTGGTTCGAGTCCAGTTCGGAGTGCAAAAAAATGAATAGTCAATCTGCATTGCGGTCAGTTTTAAAATCCGCTATTGGCCATTCATCAATCAGTAATCATTTATTAATTATCAATAAACGTATGTAGAAAAAATGGAAACGCAACAACAAACATGGCAGAATATGAACGGAAAGATTTTCCAACACTCTATCACACAGCTGGTAGAAGAAGCCATCATTCGCGAATTGGCAAACGGACACCGTCTGAAAGTATGTGTGGGATCAGATTCTCATGTATATGGGGAAGCCATCAATTATGCTACGGCAGTAGTATTTATTCGTGAAGGAAAAGGAGCGTTTACCTTTATTAGAAAAGAAAGAGAAATACAGAGTATCAGTATCAAAGAGAGAATGCTGAATGAAGTCAACAAATCTGTGGAAATTGCCTACACAATTTGTTCTGTATTGGATACCTATGGAGTAGAAATGGAGGTACACGCGGATATTAATACCGATCCTGATTTTAAATCCAATGTAGCATTAAAAGATGCGATGGGATATATTCTGGGAATGGGATATGTGTTCAAAGCAAAGCCTTTTGCTTTCGCAAGTTCCAACTGTGCTGATATGATGGTATAAGGAGATATTGTGATCATTGATTCATATGGTAAAAAGTAAATAAAAGAATCTTTAAAAATGTAATGGATATTTTTAGATTAATTCAAGAGATAACAACACATCTGAAACTCAGTTTTGGGGAAGTTGACAAATGGTTCGACAAAGGTGAAAATATGTTGAACTACCAGCCTTCAAATGGAGGTTGGACTGTTCAACAAATTTTAGAGCACATTTACCTTACAAATTTCTTCTTGTTGATTCTCATTGAAAAAGGCTCAAAAAAATCAATGCGAAATAATTTGAATCTGGATTTAAATTCTGAAATTAAAAAATATAGCTTTAATAAAGAAAATTTTGTAAGGGTAGGTGAATATGGAGCGTTTGAATGGATCAGACCTGAACATATGGAACCAAAAGGAGAACTGAGTTTACCTGAAATAAGAAGCTTAATTTCTCAGCAATATCATCAGTGTTTAAGCTATCTAGACATAATGAAAAATGGAGAAGGGCTTCTCTGTAAAACTACAATGACAGTGAATGGGTTGGGGAAAATTAATGTGTATGAATACATTTATTTTCTCTCACTTCACGTCCAAAGACATCTTACCCAGATGGCGAATAATGAATCAGAAACTATTAAAAACTAAAAAAAATGATTTTCAAAACATATAACTCTATAGAAAATGCTTACCAGGCCCGCGTGATCGAACAGATCAGGATGCAGGGTTTTGGAGATGAGGTTTTCATCGTACAGGAAAAAGTTCACGGTGCCAATTTCTCATTCTTTACCGACGGAAAGGAAATTAAGATCGCGAAGAGAACTGCTTTTATTGAAAAAGATGAAAAATTTTTCAATGCCCATCAGATTTTGGAACGTTACAGAAAAAATGTAATTAAAGTGTTTCAGAAAGTGAAAACTATTGATCCGAATGTTGAAACTATAGTGATCTATGGCGAATTGTTCGGTGGTGGCTACGAACATAAAGATGTAGAACCGGTAAAAGGTGCTGTAAAAGTGCAAAAAGGTATTGAGTATGCCCCTTACAACGAATTTTATGCTTTCGATATCAAGCTAAACGGAGTCACTTATCTGGATACAGAAATGATCAATTCAATTTTTGAGGAAACGGGATTTTTCTATGCTAAGACCTTGTTTCAGGGTAGCCTGGAAGAAGCTTTGAGGTTCCCTAATGTTTTCAATTCTAAAATTCCAACCTGGTTAGGGTTACCGGAAATGAACAATATGTGTGAAGGAACTATTGTAAAGACTTTGAAAACGAAATATTTTGGAAACGGTGCAAGAGTCATTCTAAAAAATAAGAATGAAAAATGGATTGAAAAATCTAAAATGGTGAAAAAACAGGCTAAAACCGTTCAGAAACAAATCCATTTTAGTGAAACAGCTCAGAATATTTGGGAAGAAATACAAAGGTATGCAACAGTTAACAGGCTGAATAATGTAGTGAGCAAGATTGGTGAATTTGAACCTAAAATCATAGGGAAAGTTATCGGTCTTTTTGCTCAGGATATTTTGGAAGATTTTGAAAAAGACTTTCCGGCAGTTTTCACAACCATTGAAAAAGAAGAGCAGAAAAGAATCAACAAAAAGTTGAATGCATTAGTCATTGATTTTATCAAAGAAGAATTGATGACCGTTAAAGTTTAGTTTCGGTATTTTTTACCGGAACTTTTTTATGTATAAAACCTAAACCACAAAAGAAGGTAAGCATTTAGTTATTTTTTAGTCACGATGAATCGTTTGAGAAGAACACCTATGTTGGTCATTCCGTAGGAATCTCAACAGCAAATAAAGAAGATCAGATGACTGTTTATTGTGAAGTCCTTTGGTGGTTAAACAACAATTTAAAAAAATGAAACCTAATATATTTTTTACCGCAGACCATCATTTTGGTCACGAAAATATTATAAAATTTTCCGAAAGACCTTTTGAGTCTTTGGAACATATGAATGAAGAACTGATTAAAAGATGGAATGAGAAAATCGGACCCGGGGATACCGTGTACCATTTGGGAGATATCAGTTTAGGAAAACCTGATTTTACTAAAGAAATTTTAGACAGGCTGAATGGTAATATCCATTTAATAAAAGGAAATCATGAAGGGGCAGCATTGACTTACCCCAAACGGTTTGCTTCGATAAGGGATTACCATGAGCTTAAGGTTGATGAACCCGAGAACGGTAATGGAAAACAGAAAATTATTCTCTTTCATTACGCCATGCGCACCTGGAACGGATCTCATCGTGGAATCTGGCAATTATACGGGCACTCACACGGAACATTACCGGATGATGAAATGGCGTTGAGCTTTGATGTAGGGGTAGACTGTCATGATTTCTATCCGGTTTCCTATGAGGAAGTTAAAGAAATAATGAAAAAGAAAAAATGGACACCTCCATTTGGACCGAGAGAATAATGAGTGAGTTATAGAGCAGGAGAATTTTTGCCCCAAAAGCTAAACGTAAGGTTAGGTATTTAAATTTCCCGACCTCTTGAATCTTAGCTCTTAACCCTTTAATTAAAACATTTTAAAAAATTTAAACAAGTGAAAACAACAGAAAATATATTAATTGTAGACCTGGAAGCAACGTGCTGGGACAACCGCCCGCCCAGAGGTCAGGAAAGTGAGATCATCGAAATCGGGGTTTGTATTATGAATGCAAAGACTGGAAAGATCTCCAAAAATGAAGGTATTTTGGTGAAGCCGCAATACTCGAAAGTAAGCCCTTTTTGTACGGAACTTACAACCCTTACCCAGAACATGCTGGATAACGAAGGAATCATGCTGGAAGATGCATTTGACATCCTGAGAGCAGAGTACGATTCTGAAGAATTGACATGGGCCAGCTATGGAAACTACGACCTGAATATGCTTAAAGATCAGGCACAGAGATTTTATCTGGATTATCCCATGGGAGATGACCATATGAATGTGAAAACCTTATTCGGAGAGATTCATCCTACCATAAGAAAAAGTGTAGGGATGAACAGGGCTCTAGGTGAGTTGGGACTTACATTGGAAGGAACCCATCACCGGGGAGTTGATGATGCCAGGAATATTGCAAAGATTCTGCACTGGTGCCTGAAAAACTATTAAAATACAGTCGTCAGCTAAACGATATGATCCTATGGACTCCCTTGAAAAAGGGAGTTTTTTTATGGCTACTATTGCGAATCGCTTTTTATGATTTAACTTTGATTAAAACTTTTTATTCATTGGAGGCACTCGTCGAATTACTCGAACATACAAACAGAAGCGTATTTTTGACAGGCAAAGCAGGAACAGGGAAGACGACCTTCCTCAACGATTTTGTGAAAAAAACGCGTAAAAAGCATATCATTGTGGCACCAACGGGTATTGCTGCAATAAATGCCGGTGGCGTAACAATTCATTCGCTGTTTGCTATTCCGTCACGAACGTTTGTGCCCACCACAGAACACATTGATCCTAACCTGGCAATGAATATCAATGAGCTCTTTCCTCATTTCAAATACAGAAAAGACAAACTGGATCTTTTCCGCGAGATCGAACTGATTGTTATTGATGAAGTATCCATGTTAAGAGCAGATCTTCTGGATATGATGGATCATTCTCTGAGACGGGTCAGAAGAAATCAGTTACCATTTGGAGAACGCAGCTTCTGTTAATAGGGGATTTATACCAGCTGCCTCCGGTAGTAAGAGATGATGCGGCCCAAATTTTATCCAAATTCTATGAAACACCGTTTTTCTTTTCTGCCAAAGCATTACAGAAAATATCTTTGGTGACCGTAGAGCTCATGAAAGTTTACCGTCAGCAGGACGAAGAATTTCTCGATATTCTTAACGCAGTCCGGCATGCAGATATTAGCAGTCAAAAGCTTGATCAGTTGAATAGGCGGTACAAACCGGAATTTGAACCTGACAATGAATCCTATATCCACCTGTGTTCACACAATCGTATTGCAGATCATATTAACCAGAAAAAACTGGCTGAGCTCGCTGAGAATTCCCACTTGTATAAGGCTACGGTGATTGGTGATTTTAAAGAATCCCAATATCCGAATGAGGAAACTCTGGAGTTAAAAGAAGGAGCCCAGATTATGTTTATAAGGAATGATTCATCACCAGCTAAAAAATTCTATAACGGTAAACTTGCAGAAATCTCTTATTTGGATGATGAGACTGTAAAAGCCATATTACATGAAACCAAAGAAGAAATAACGCTGACGCAGGAGGTCTGGGAACATAAAAAATACAGCCTTGATGCTGACAAGAATATCAAAACAGAAGTTCTGGGTAGTTTTGAACAGTATCCTATTCGTCTGGCATGGGCTGTTACCATTCATAAAAGTCAGGGACTGACATTTGATCGTGTGATTATTGATGCCGGAAAATCTTTTGCCAGTGGTCAGGTATATGTAGCATTAAGCCGTTGTCGTACACTGGATGGAATTGTTCTGAAATCTGAAATTCCGCAGAAAGCAATCTGTAAAGATCTCAGGATTGAAGATTTTCAGACTGCTACCGACGCTACTGATATTCTGGAGGAGCTCCTTGAACAGGAAAAATATGATCATACGCTGCATAAAGTTCAGATGACCATAGATGCAGGATGGTTAAAAGATGCAGTAATGGTCTGGACAAATACTGCATTATCAGCAGACATTCCGGATCAGAAAAGATGGGAAGTGTTGTCAAAGAATTGTAAAGCAGAAAGTGAAAAACTTTTTAAAATATCTGAAAGATTTAAAAGGGTCATTCAGCAAATGGCCAAAAGCTTTACAGCAGGAAATAGTCAATGGTCCGAAATTGAAGATAAATGTAAAGGCGCGGTAACCTTTTTTTATAAAAGTGTGGCTGAAGATTTTTTGCTGCCTTTAAAAGATTTTTACTCAGAAACGATAGGTACTAAAGGTTTAAAAGCTTATAATGAAGAAACTAAGATATTCCTTGCTGACCTTGCAGACTATATCGACAGGCTGAAAGCATGTTATTTGCTGGATGTTGCTTTATTTGATGAAGTCAATGAAATGGATACTTCTATACTTGTTGTAAAAAAGCCCACGCATCTTATTACATTCCAATTATTTGATGAGGGAATGCCTCCTTTTGAAATTGCCGAAAAAAGAAATCTCAGCCTAGCAACAGTCTACAGGCATCTGGCAAAAATGGGTTTAACAGAAGTGGAAAGAACTTTTAAAATGTAATCCATTTTCTCGAGGTAATCAACGATATCTTTTCCGCAGTGCTGCTGAAAAACAGGATCATCTTTTAACCCATTTTTTAGAATGTAGAATAAGGTTGAAATGAAACAAACAAACCCAAGGTTTAATCTAAGGTGGGAAGTGAATTCCTGAGCCCATTGTAAACATATATCTTAAATAGGGGATTTTAGTTTAATATGTAAAATATGTGGTACAACGGCTTTTATTAACTTAATATTTTGTTAAAAAAATCACTTTTATGGGATAATTTACTGCGTGTCTGGCATTTTTTGTTATTTTAGCCGCCAAGAATGAATTTATGCTTATTGAGGAGGGGTTTAAAGCCATATATTTAAACTATAAAATTAAGGAGATTGTTCCTTTTCTGAAGAAGCTTACACCGAAAGACAAAAAAGAAATTGCCGCTCTTTTAAAGAAATTTATAAATAAAGAATGGGGGCACAATAGTATTTCTGTGTTGGCGGCTTTGGCGTGCTGTAAAACCAAAAATGAATATGAAAAAGTAAGTCCGGGATATTATTCTATGCCGGTAGCACTTATTGATGAGTTATTGGAATCTTATGTTCCCGAATGGCTGGGGGAAAGCTATTCATTTTTACGAGAAGTTGGATATTTAAAAATGCTGGAATGGGAGCAGAAAGGTTATCTTACCGTGAATGATGAAATAGGTGCATCCCTGCTTACATCATCACTTTCAGAAGATGAATTATCTATCTATCCGGTTACCCTGGAGTCACATATCTGGCTTTTATTTGAATATGAAAGCAGTGTTACGGAACGTTATGGTGATAGAAACTGGAAGGATCTGTTAAAAAATCTTGTTGAGCAAAATAAAATTGACAGGAACAGGGTGCTAAAATCAGCTCTGCAGGCTATTCAATTTAATTTTTCCAAAGAATATAACGCCTGGTACCTGGAGCTTTTTGCCTATCTTGAGCCTACAGATAAAGAAATTTTGAGATTACAGGAAGAGCTGTTTCTTGTCTTTCATTCTACACAACAGTCATTGTTCTCCGGAATACTAAAGATTTTAAATCCTGTTATTACCGAAAAAGATTTTAAAACAGAAGCATTTTTAGATGCTGTAGAACCTCTGTTGACACTCTCTACCAAGAATATTTTAAATGGGGTACTGCTGGCATTGGAAAAGATTGCCAAAAGCAATGAAGAATTCAGAGAAAAGATAGGTGTTCTTTTGATGCCTGTATTTTTAAATAAAGATAAAACGATACAGACGAAAGGAGCCAAAATTATTGCTAAATATGGTAACCCGGAATCTTATATTATAAAAGAAGAACTCAAGTATTATAAAGAGAATTTTCTTTCAGATACCCACACATTATTAGGTCAGTTTCTGATTGACGAAGAAAAACCTGAACATCAGGAAGGACAGAACTTTGTAAGTGGTTTGTGGTATGAACCACAACCTATAGCTTCTGTGGAAACGATAGAAGATTTTATATTTTTGGCTTCCCGGGTGTTCAATAACAAAGAAACTTATCATATCGATCAGTTTCTGGCAACGTTGATGAGGCTTAATCACGAACTTGAAGATGATCATTTTAATAAGCTTGAGCCCGCATTTAAAGCAGCCTATAAATTAAAAGGAACATCGGGGCTACGCCATTTATTAGCTACATTTTTTATCAATTATGGCTTGCTGAAGCAAAAGAAAGCTTCTGATATTCTGCTGGAAGCCCGGTTAGAATTTCCCCGATTGGAAAATTGGGGTGAAAAAAGAACCCCTTTAATTTTCAAGGCCTATCAACAGTTTTATTTAGATATTTTCGAATCTTTAAAAGAAGGAAAGAAGTTTCCGCTTCTTTCAGTTCCGGATCATACCCCCTGCTGGATTTCTGCTTTTATACTGATTGACAAAATAAAGATATACCAGGATCAGCATGAGCAGCCTATAGCTTTCGACCTCCAAATGGCTGTCCTTCGGGTGAAAAAAGAAAACCTGAAACAAGCTGAACAATATGCAAAAGAACTGCTAAATGCAGAATATTTTAATTTTCTGAAACCTGTTTTCAACCCGGATTACTTTACAGACAGGTATGAGAATGCCTATCTTGAAGGTAATTTTGATTGGAAACTAAGCAGCAGAAAAGTCTATAAATGGAATAATACGGAGGAAATTCCTCAATTATTGGTAAGTATTGAAAACCGGAAAGAAATTCCGGAAGATTCAACTCTTTTAGATTATTTATTCAATTCTTATCATGGCGTTTATCATGATGACCTGACTTGTATTCTATATACAGCTCCTTATTTTTCAGGCTCTGTTTTCGCAAAAAAATATAATGAGACTTTATCCAATGCTGTTTATCAGTATGATATTAAAGGAAATATAAAATTCCTTGATGCATGGATGAAGCTGAATTTACCTTTTCAGCCTATACATTATGTATTTCTATCTGCCGGCTTGCTGAATAAAGATAGAACATTCTCTGGTATGGCTTTTGAAGTACTGATAAATAGGGCGTTTTCAAAGGATTTTGATGCCCGGGAACTAGGAATGTTAATCGGTGAAAATATCAATTTTGAATTGGCTCCGGTTAAAAGACTGACAGACGGACTGGCTGGATGTATCAATTTGAGTTCCAGACATAATCAGCTTTTTGAGAAACTGCTGACCTCCACCCTTACAGCCATTGAAAAACCTGTTTTTAATCTGAAAAAAATCCTTGAGCTTTATTATGAACTACTAAACCTGAACCAATCCGAAGCAGACGAAGCTATTGCTGATAAGCTCCAGGATTGGGAAAGAGAAAATAACCTGAAAAAAATTATTCATCAAATTAAAACACATGAAAGAAAGACTTTATGAGATCCTTAATGAGGGAAAAATACATGAGATCGTACCTTTTTTGAAACAACTTTCTGTTGACGAAAGAAAAGCACTCGTACCGACGATAAAAAAAATGGACAGGGAGATCAATAAGATCGTCATGACTAAAAACTCCTACCATACTGCCGGTTCTGTAGATCAGCATTCTATTGTAGATATTGCATCACTTGCCTGTATGGATCAGAAAAATTTTGGAAAAAACTACTGGAGTCTTTTCCGGAATATAGAGCAGACTGAGAAAATACTGGAGTGGGGATGCCCGGACTGGTTTTCAGACTTTATCAATGAATCTGTAGAGGCAGAATCTACAACATTTAATTATCAGAACGTTTTGGAATGGGCTGAGAAAGGATATATACACCCTAAACCTGAGCTGTTGGGGTATCATCTGTGCAATTATCCGAAGAACCTGGATAAACACCCTGACACATTGAAAACCCATTTCTGGTATTTGTGTGAATATCCTTCTAAATCATTACCATTCCATAAAGAATGGTTTCCTATCATTCAAAAGCTGGTTGCAGAAAAGAAAATTGACAGAAAAAGATTTTTGAGAGAATGCCTGCTGGCTTCCAATAGAAACTTTAATAAAAATGTTACCGGTTGGTTTATGGATGTATTTACTGCATTAAAACCAACAGATGAGGAGCTTGTGGAGCTTCAGAATGAATTATTGGCAGGACTAACGTCTGCCCAATCCAAAGCAATCAATACCATATTGATACATTTGAAAAAAATAATTCAGAATCCTGAATTTAAAATAGATGAATTTTCCCATTATCTGCCTAATTTATTAAGTTCTGAAGTCAAAACCGTAGTGGCCTCCAGCCTTATCCTTACGGAAAAAATTTTTCAGAGAAGAAGAGTTAACCCAGAAATGTTGGGAATAGCTTTAAGCACAGCATTTGTAAGTAAGGATGACGGAATACAGTCCAAAGCATCAAAGATTATTATAAAATATATTCCTGTTTCTGAAAATATAAAAGAAGCCCTTTCTCATTATTCAGATAATATACTGACTAATATACGTCCTGTTTTGGCAAAGTATATTGAAGATACACAGCAACAAGAGCTGGAGGATATTACGACTGAGAAATTAGCATTAATTACCAAAGAAAACAGGGTTGAAGAACCTAAAAGCTTTGAAGATTTAATGTTCCTTCTTCCGTTGGCAATAGAAAATCCGGAAAGCTATTATTATGATATTGCATTGGCCGGGCTCATCCGTTTTGGTGATGAAGTGAATACAGAATCTGTAATATTAATAGAACCTGTATTTCTGAAAGCCTGTAAAACAATTGCGAAATGGGAGGTTCCCTATTTTAATGTGATCCTCTGCAACCTGGTTATTAATTATGGATTAAGCTTATTGAAGAAATTCCCATTAGAATTGAAAAACCTGGAGAAAATATATGCTAAGACGCGTGAAAATGAGGCGTCAAGAGAATCCTATTCAAGTTATTATAAAAAAATAGGCCCAATAGAAGGGGTTGGTGTAGGAGGTCTTGCTATGAACGTATTCAAGGAAATTGCCATGGATGCTTATCATAAAATCCAATCAGGTGATAAGACCCCATTGCTGTCTACCATAACCCATGCTCCTTGCTGGATTTCTCCGGTGAAGCTGGTAGAAAGATTTGAAACCTACCAAAATAAAAATATTGAGCCCAATCCGCTGGATGTGCAGCTAGCTTTACAACGATGTGCATTAGACCATGTTTCTGAAGCAGTGTCACTGGCTGAGAAAAATCTGAAAGGAGAATATAAAGATCTCCTGTTGTTCCTGTTTGGAAAACATAAAAGCCCTAAAGGAAAATTTGAACATCCTGCCTGGTGGGTGACCGCTGGAATCACACGATCTCAGAACGTTGCTTTTGATGAGTTTAAAGATTTTGGCTATGAAAATATCCCTCAGGAGTTTTTTTCCGGAATTTATGAATGGAAGACAATAGACAGTAATAAGAATTCATATTACCCTGTTGAGCTGAACATAAGCATTCCAAAATACCGTTTTGAAAAGAGAAAGGATCAGCTGCTTATGGAGTATTTTATTGCGGAGCAAAAGGATTTTTCTGAAATTCCTGCTTTTATGTGGAGTTTCCCCAATGCCCAGGCCAATATTCTTGCCAGAGTGATTAAAATATGTCTGTTCTATTCGGGATTGGCAGAAGTATATGAAAGAAATCTGGTTCTGAATACTGCCAAGGCCCTTTATCAGATTAAAAAGCCTTTGGATGAAATGGGATATCTCTTTTTGGGAACTATTTTCCTGGATGGCGATAAAACAATCAGGGGGATTGCTGCCGAAATATGGTTGGAACATGTTTCCCATCAAATGATCAACAATGCACGGTTAGGAAAAGTGATCGGCTTGCATGAAAAACTGGAATGGGCGCCTGTTAAAAGGCTAACTGATCTTATGCAGCATCATATGCTTAATGTCAGTAAAAATCATAATCATGCACTGGAAGAATTAATATCAAATATATTACTTCAAATGGAAGAACCTGTCACTAATTTGAAAAAATTACTGGAGGTTTATCACGAAGTCTTAGCTTTAAACCAGTCGGAAGCTAATGGAGATGTACAACAAAAATTAAACGACTGGAAAGAAAACTCAAGCCTGAAAAAAATCTGCAATCTTCTTCTTAAAAAATAAATTTATGGAAGATACGCTTATTTACAACTATTCCAGATCATCATCTTTGGTAAAAAAGGGAGCGCTGGAAGAACTGTTTCTTGCAAAATATAGCGAGATTCAGAAGAATACTGATGTCCCCTGTTTTTTCTGGGGCAATGTGAGACAGCCATTTATCCTGGCCCGATGCCTGATTAGTCTTTCAAATATTGTAAAGTCCAGCTTTAATCTTTCTCCATTTCAAATGGCCTTGCTTAAAGATCCTATTGTGACTGCAGGGAATGAAAGATTACGTTTTGAAGGATTTTCGCACTGTGCAGGAGTGTATGCACGTATAGATGTTCTGCCTGATGGATTGGATGGAGAATTTCTGGAAAGTGGTACTACAAATGTAGATTTTAATCAACCTATGATTAATGCTTTAGGAAGCATTCGTCCCAACGAGAGTATTGTACTTTCGGTAGGCGAAAAAGAAGTGGGCCTGTATAAAGAAGAAACAAAAGTAGTGGAGAGGAAAGTTCCTCTGCCTTTAAAATGGATCAATGGATTGGGAACGGTTCAGGTTTATTTATCCCAATCAGAAAGGCTGCATACATTCAATAAAATTCAGACACAACAGCTGTTCAGAGGAATGCCGAAAGGAGTAGTGAAATCAGACTATTACCTTATTGTAAGAGGAAATAAACCCATGTTTTCTCCTGTGAAATCTATGGATGCAGTTTGTGTGGGAGGTATTCACAGGCTTCGTCTGCTGGAACCTCTTCTTCCTTATATAGATCATATGAAGGTCTTTGCCCATCCCAATATGCAGTCTACTACATGGCAGCTTTATATGGGGAATATAAAATTCAGTTTTTCTTTATCAAGAGAAAGCTGGCGTGGATTTTCCGGAGAAGGTGCTGTATTAGACAATTTAATTAATGATGTTGCTGATGAGTGGATAGATGCATTGGATAAATATGCTTATGCCAATCAATCTTTTAACACAACAGTTCTGGCATTGGAAGAAAATGTCAGCCTGAAAAAGGTTGCTGATCTTACAGGTAGGCTGGCAGCAATGGGAATGCTGGGCTATGATTTGGATGATAATGGATTTTTCTACCGGAAACTGCCTTTTAAACTGAGTCGTATTGTAGGGTTAAATCCCCGTCTGAAAAATGCTGAAAAATTAATTGAAGACGGAAAGGTTGAAATCTTACATCATACTCAAGAAAGAACTGAGGCCAGAGTAGAAGGAACAGGTGTTCATCATACGGTAATTATTGAAGATAAAAAAGAACGCTGTACCTGCGAATGGTTCAGTAAATACCAGGGGGAGAGAGGTCCCTGTAAACATGTTCTGGCAGTGAAAAAGATTGTGAATAAGGCCGATTAAGGTTTAATATATAGTTCCGGCAAGCCCAAAGGGCTTGCCGGAGTCCGTTAGAATAACGGTAACATTCAATATCTATTTATTTTTTATTTCTAAACACTATAATTATCATCGCAAGGAGAGGGGCTAATGAAAATGTTCCGTATAATACTAAGGATGCATTTTGGGTACCTTCAAAACCTCCGGGATTTGTGATGCCTCCAATATTTGACACGAGACCTGCCAATGCAGCTCCAAAAGCTGTGGCGATGAGCTGTACTGTAGTTACTGAAGTTGAAGTCAGTTCCTCTTCTCCCTTAGGAGCTAAAGAGAATACTTTGGTTAATAAATGGGGCCAGCCGGCTCCGATTCCCATGCCTATGGCAAACAGGAAAATACAGGTTAAAACAAGCTTTGTGGATGTTGAGGTGATATCCATAGGAAATGAAATGATAGTGAGCCCGGCTAGACCTATAAGCATGAGGGTGCATCCGGAGAGAATCAGCTTGTTGGAAAAATCAGCCTTCACCCCCGAAAATAGTATAGAAGAGAGAGTCCAGCCGATAGCGATAAGTACGGTAAGGTATCCAGACTGTATCGGTGAGAATCCATTAAGTACCTGAGCAAAGTAAGGGACAAAAATTTCAATGGAGGTTGCAATTGTCAAAAGGGACATAACAGCATATACTTTTCCTAAAGAGGAAGAGAGGCTATAAGAACCGGAGGGAAGAAGACGGACTTCTGAATTTTTATTTTCTCTGATCTTTACCATATACAGGAAAAATAAGGCAAGAACTACTCCGGCAATATTGACTGAACTATTCTCAAAAATACTTCCGGCCGAAACAGAAAAAGAAGCAAGAACAAGCATTAAAAGTTTCAAAAAAGGAATGGAAGGAATCTCCTTTGCACGTTTTGTATTAGGAAGAATGACGGAAGAGATGATCAGTATAACCAGGCAAATAATCAAAAGAACTCCAAACGCCCACCGCCATTCATTTTGTTCCGCAAAAATACCCCCTATAAACGGCCCTGAAAAAGCAGCAATACCCCACATTCCTGAAATGAGTGCCATAGCGCGGGGCCATAAATTTTCCGAAAATACAATTCTGATCATGGCATATGACAATGCAAACAACAATCCTCCACCAAGTCCCTGTATAAAACGGCCTAGTAGTAAAATAGGCATTGATGAAGCCAGGGAGCAGACTAAGGTTCCCACTGAAAAAACCAGAATGGCCACCTGATAAGATTTTCTGGGCCCCAGCTTTGATATCCGGTTAGCAGAAATAACAGAGCCGATAACGGAAGCTACTACAAATAGAGTGGTATTCCATGCGTAATATTCTAATCCTCCAATTTCTTTTATAATAGAAGGCATCACTGTTGTAGCAAGATAAACATTGGTCGCGTGAAGCATAACCCCCAATGCCAAGGTGACGGCTTTTATTCCGTTTCCATTAGAAAATAAAGCATACCAGGAGGTATTTTCTATAGCTGTTGATCGATTGTTTGTACCCTTCATATGATGTGATAATATAAGAGTACAAATTTCAGGACTAAGCCAAAGAAAGGCAATATCTAAACTGCGGTTTATCTGTCACATTTTACGGTTGACAACGATATGTATTAGGATTACTGCCGGTATTGTTTTTAAAAAAACGGGTGAAATAGGAAGGACTTTCGAATCCCAAAATATAGGCACATTCCTTGACAGAGCAAGTTGTATGCTTTAATAAATATTGACTTTCCAACAATAACCTTTCATGGATAAGTTGTAATGCCGTATATCCGGTTTCTATCTTGATGACTTCTGTGAGGTGTTTGGCCGTAATCCCTAAAAAAGAAGAATAATCTGCTACTGTTTTCCAATGGGTAAAATTTTTGTCAACCAGTTTTTTGAACTCATAAGTGATCTGATAATTACGATTCATATTTTTTTTGAAGCCTAGCAAACAGAATTCGCAAGCCCTGTTGTACTCATATAATATTTCTAATGTGATCAGACGCACGAGATCCAGATGATAAGCTGACTGCTCTGTCAGTTCATTCCTGATGGATCTGAATTTTTCCAGCACACGGGGGAAAGAATCATCCAGAGTATAAACAGGAGGATAGTCGGTATTCAGTTCTAAAAGTTCATCTACAATCCCTTCCCGTACAAAAGTTTTATTGAGAAATGATTGATCAAAATGTAATTGAATAACTTCCAGATCAACGGAAGGATTTTCGGTAGAAAAAATTTTACCGGGCGAAAGAATAGAAATCATATTCGGGCCAAGCTCAAAACTATGATGCCCGATTTTAACCAGTGTGTTTCCTTTCAAGCATAATAAAACCACATAATAATTGTTTTTTTGCGGAATAGCTGCCAGAAAACGGTCAGTATCCTGGGTATAAAGGATTTCAGGATTCATATGGGATTTATTGAAGATTGATCCATTCTTCATAGGTAAGTACTCCCAGCTCTGGTTTTCCTTCACCCTCCAGAATTGAAATAAACTCAAGTTGGTTGCCATCCGGATCATTAAAATAAATGGCCAGGGCCGGCATCCATGCAAAAACCATTGGCTGAACGGTGCCGTTCTTTAAAAAATTATAAGGTTGTAAATTTTTAGTTTCTAAAAATTTCACAGAATAATTCAGGATATCTTCTTTATGGCTCGTAAATGCAAAATGTCTGGTTTGAAGATTCTCTTTTTGCTCCCATAATCCCAACATAAATTTCTTGTCCTCTCCAATCCACAAAAAGGCGATAGGTCTTGTCTCATCCCTGTGTGCTAATTGTAATCCTAATACTTTTGTATAAAACGCTACTGCTTTTTCCAAATCGCTTACCTGAACATGTGTTTCATATAATCCTGTAATCATAGTTCTAATTTTTAATCATCACAAAGCTAGACAACCGATACTTAAAAAGCTGGTATCTGTGATTTTTTAACGTGAAATGAATGATAGACGGTTTTTATAATGTATAATGTATAATGTATAATGTATAATGTATAATGTATAATGTATAATGTATAATGTATAATGTATAATGTGATCATTAAACATCATTTTCTCTGTTAATAGAAGTGAGCTTGGCTGCTTTTCAATAGGATGACGACAAGATATAAAAATAAAGTGCTTAGATTTTTATCAGTAATCCACCATAAATTTCCGATAAACACTCAGTTTCTTATGATTCAAAATAAAAATGCAAAAAAAAATTTAATAAAAATATCTACGCAAAATGATTGCGTAATGAGGTATTTACTTTGCATCAGAAATTAGAGAGGAAGATATAGATTCCCAATGTTTAACAAAAAAACAGTAATCATGAAATTTAATTTTTTAAGAAAAGAGACTAAAGTAGTTAGGAACTACGAAGGTGCAAAAGCATACGTGATGACACCTGCAGAAGAATTATATAGCGCTGTTGTTACAACAGGACTGTCCAATACATCTTATGAAAAAGGAAATGACAGGTTGGAAAGAATCCAGTCTCTGATTAAAAAAAATGATCCGGAGTTTGTGGCGAAATTAGCGGTCTATGCAAGAAGAGATATGTACCTGCGTTCTATACCATTGGTTTTGACAACTGAGCTGGCAAAGCAGACTTCAGGTACGGATTTAGTAAGCCGGACAGTGGATGGCATTGTTCAGAGAGCGGATGAAATCACAGAGCTATTGGCTTACTACCAACTTGCCAATGAAAGAACAGAAACAAAAAAACTGAATAAATTATCAAAACAGATTCAGAAAGGTTTGGTAAAATCATTCAATAAATTTGATGAATATCAGTTTGCAAAATACAATAGAAAAGCTGAAATCACATTAAAAGATGCATTGTTCCTGGTTCACCCAAAAGCTAAAGATGAGAACCAACAGGCTGTTTTCAACAAGATTGTAAATGGTACCCTGGAAGCTCCTTATACTTGGGAAGTTGAACTTTCAGTATTAGGGCAGAAGAAATTCGCTACTGAAGAAGAAAGAAAAGTAGCCTTCAAAAGCAAATGGGAAGAATTGATCTTCAGCAATAAGCTGGGCTATATGGCAACCTTGCGAAATCTTAGAAATATTTTAGAAGCGGGAGTGTCATCTTCAGCAATGGATAAAGTATGCCGGTACTTGGCCGACGAAAAAGCGGTTGGTAACTCAAAACAGCTACCATTCAGATTCCTGGCAGCTTATAGAGAGTTGAAAAATACTGATTCTCCATACTTGTCCTCTCTTTTGGAAGCCCTTGAAAATGCAGTAATGATAAGTGCAAAGAATATTAAAGGCTTTGGTTTTGATACTTCAGTGGTCATTGCAGCGGATGTTTCAGGTTCAATGCAGAAACCGGTGTCCAATAAGAGTAAAGTCCTGTTGTATGATATAGGATTGCTGATGTCTATGATCCTGCAGTCTCAGTGTAATAATGTAGTAACAGGTATATTCGGTGACCGTTGGATGCGTGTTCCGATGCCCAAAAATAGCATTTTAAGAAATGTTGATTTCTACAAGCGTGAAGGAGAAGTGGGCTACTCTACAAATGGTTATCTCGTTATCGAAGATTTGATCAAGAGAAAGGAAAAAGTGGATAAACTAATGTTGTTCACAGATACCCAGATGTGGGACAGCCATGGCTTGAAAAACTCTTTTGAAGACTCCTGGAACAGGTACAAAACCATAGCTCCGAATGCGAAGCTGTATATTTTTGATCTGGCGGGTTATGGTAGACAGCCTCTAGAGGTCAGAAAAAATGATGTATACCTTATTGCAGGTTGGTCAGACAAAATTTTCGATGTATTGAATGCATTGGAAGACCAAAAATCGGCAGTAGAAATGATAAAAAAAGTAGTGCTGTAAGAGGCACTGCTTTTAAAATAAAAGATAATAAAAAATAAAAAACAAACTGCGTAAAAAGAATGCGTATTTAGCTTGTAATTTTGCAGTAGTAAAATACCGGTGCCGTAAGAAAAGACGTTCTTCGAATCCAAACTGACAGAGTCTTTCACCACATTGCCCGGTATAAAATAACCAATGCCGTTGATAAGAGTTCCATCGTCAACTTTTAATTGAATACCATACACTCTTATTATTCATTGCTTGGTTTTTAATAAAAAAATAAGTACGTAAATAGAATGCGCAGAAGCTGCATAAATTTGTAACAAGAAATTAATAACCATGAAATTATTATAATCAATAGTAAAGGGGTAAGTGCCGTAGAGCAGAGTTACTTCGTTAGGGTAACAAAAGTACAGGTTCAAGTCCTGTTCTGTGGAAGCAGATGGTGTAAAGATAGCACCTTGTTAATACGTCTCTGTTTGAATCATTGCCTTGCTCAACTTATATCAAGTGTCGTTTTAGGATCATACTTCGGGATTTTAATCATTGGGTCGCAGGTTCGAATCCTGCCTTCTCCCCCGAAAAGGAAAGGTAGCTCAGAAGGTAGAGCAAATGCACGACAGATCCTAAGAATATTACCTTGATTATATCAGAAAGCACAATGACTGATGAAAAATAAAATACATACTCAAGTGTCGTTTTGGAATCATACTTCGATTACACATCATAAGGTCGCAGGTTCGATTCCTGCCATCCCTGTTGTAAACGGGATGTAGCTCAGAAGGTAGAGCATATGGAAAAGAAAGATTCCGCAATTTTACCTTGAGGTAATAAAGAGTGCCGTAGAGAAGGCTTACTTCGGTTTAATTTGGTTCAACTCCAGAATAGGTCATGAGAATGATCTTATAAAAGTCTTCTCTTATTTTTTGCCTCTTTTTATTAAAAAAAACTAACAAGTGCCGTAAAATAGTGTTACTTCGATTATCACGACGGGGACACGGGTTCGAATCCCGTCTCTTTCACAAAAGATTACGATGTATAGTAGGAAGAGTAGCTCAGGGGTTAGAGCACGACATCACTTTTTGCTTATTGCCTTGTTTTATAAAAAAGAAAAGCTGGAAGCTGTAAGACATCTTTGTATCATAATTTTCTACAATGTCCGATTGATTGTTTTCTTTCAGACTTTTACAATGTCCGTCTTTGCACTTTCAGCTTTATTTTAATAATAATATAAGTGTCGTTAGGAAAAATTTCATCGTTACGCAACTATGGGAGGAATAGCGAAATCGGTAACTCCGGTAAGGCTATCCGGTTCGATTCCGGCTCAACGTACAGCCCGCTTTTTCCTTATCATTACCTTTATAAAAAAATGCCGGTAGATTATTTACCGGCATTTTTCGTTGTATTTTCAAGGTCTTCCTCAAACATCATCTTCCATTTTGAGAGTGTTGTTCTGCTTATTTTATATTTTTTAGACATATAACTGGTAGAATGCCCGTGCTTCTTTTGATATTGAAGAAGCTTCAGCATTGTCTTTTTGTCGTATGTTTTTAGCTTTTGGTTTTCTCTGGACTGCTGGAATAATTTTTCATTAAACTTCAGGACATCTTCAGACGTATTCAGCTTTTCAAGAAGCTCTTTGATTTTTG
The DNA here is from genome assembly GCF_900176315.1 of Chryseobacterium sp. YR221. Lineage (NCBI taxonomy): Bacteria > Pseudomonadati > Bacteroidota > Flavobacteriia > Flavobacteriales > Weeksellaceae > Chryseobacterium > Chryseobacterium sp. YR221. The sequence continues at coordinate 257,749 of NZ_FWXM01000005.1, read as the reverse complement.
GGTCTTGTAATTTCTCAGGATGTTCCAGTGTAAGCATATCATGATAAATCTTTTTGTAATTCGGGCGCATTCTGTATCTGTTTATCCGTTAGTATTATCAACCTTTTGAAGCCATCGGTGGAGTGTGCTTTTAGGAATAGAATATTCTTTAATAACATCAGTTTGTGTCATCTCCCCCGAAAGAATCCTTTTCATGATAAATTCTTTAATCTCCTGAGTGTAAATATTTTTTCTGAAATATGGAATTTTATCAGATTTCTGCTGGTTTTTATTTACTGCAGAAGGAGGAGCATATAATATTAAGTGAGAACTATACAGTCTGAAAAAATCATACTCTAATAATTTGCTCCATCGTAGAAGAATATCTGCCTCTAGTGATTTTTTTTCGTACATCTTTTCAACAGACTCTTCATCCTTTCCCAAAAATTTACATATTCTCTCAATAGTTATTTCATTTTCATCAACTCTCTCCTTAATAAACTTTCCGATATGGATCTCTTTGTATAACATTTTTATTGAATATTATCTTGATTAAACTTATGTATGCATTGAAAAAATAGGCAGTATATATTAAAGTAGGGACGAACGGATTGGCTTGATTTTGAAGTCAATAGAGTATTGGAGTAATAATGCTCCAAAAAATGTTCAAGATGAATTTAATATCTTAAAAGAATGGGGGCATTGCCACTTTAATTGATCTTAGAATATATTTCTTATTTTCATTTGGTTGATCAACTCTCTTCTCTTTCAAACCTCTTTTTTCTACCATTTGTGTAAATAATATATAACCTATTAAAGTTTCTTCATGCAATTCTATCTATTTAAGTAGTTATTTACAAGGGGTATGTGTTTTGATAACAAAAACTTTACGTAAACATTCCCTATCAATAGTAAATAATTTGCTTAATTGTTTTCAAATTTAAACAAAAATTGGAAGTAAGCAGAATAAGAATGGTAAAAAAGTTTATTTATAGTAAAATTTTAATTAAAATTAACATATTGTATAACGGTGGTGTGAATTATTTAAAAAGATTAGAAGAAAGATCAAAAGAAAATAATTGTATGCCATTGTACAAGTACATACCTTTGTCTATCAATGAAAAATACCATAAGCTTATTCGATTTTTCGAAGAAAATCAATTATAAAAATGAATTGTTGGCAGGCTTTACCGTAGCCATGACCATGATTCCGGAATCTCTTTCATTTGCTATTCTGGCGGGGCTTTCACCACTTACAGGTCTTTATGCCGCTTTTATAATGGGACTGGTAACAGCCGTTTTAGGAGGACGTCCCGCAATGGTATCAGGGGGAGCCGGTGCTACCATTGTTGTTCTGATTGCATTGATCCAATCTCACGGGATAGAATATCTTTTTGCAACTGTAGTATTGGCGGGCATATTTCAAATGCTGGTAGGAATCTTTAAGCTGGGGAAATTTGTCAGGCTCATTCCACAACCTGTTATGTATGGATTTCTGAACGGATTGGCTATTATTATCTTTATGGCACAGGTTGAACAGTTTAAAATTACAGGGACTAATGGAGCCGTCAGCTGGCTTCAGGGGTTTCCTTTATATATTATGGGTGGATTGACTGCCTTAACGATTGCTGTCGTGTATTTTTTTCCAAAGATCACAAAAGTTGTACCCGCTTCTTTGGTTGCTATTATCGTAGTATTTGCAGTGGTTCTGGGCTTTAATATTCCCACAAAAACAGTGGCTGATATTGCCCATATAAGTGGAAATCTTCCCAGTTTTCATATTCCGCAGATTCCTTTCTCTTTGGAGACTTTGCAGATTATTTTTCCGTATGCCCTCATTATGGCCGGAGTAGGGTTAATAGAGTCACTACTGACATTGTCTATGGTGGATGAAATTACAAATTCAAAAGGAAATGCCAACAAAGAATCTGTTGCACAGGGTGTTGCCAATATGACCAACGGCTTTTTTGGTGGGATGGGTGGCTGTGCAATGGTGGCACAGACACTGGTGAATCTCAATGCAGGATCAAGAGCCAGGTTATCAGGGATTATCGCTTCTTTGATGATTCTGATGATCATCCTGTTTGGAGCTCCTGTTATTGAAAAAATCCCTATGGCTGCGTTGGTAGGAGTAATGATGATGGTGGCTATAAGTACTTTTCAGTGGGTTTCTATCAGAATTATTAATAAAATGCCGAAATCAGATATCGTGGTAGGAATTACAGTGGCTCTGATAACGGTCATTCTGCACAATCTTGCATTGGCAGTTTTGGTGGGGGTCATTATTTCTGCATTGGTTTTTGCCTGGGATAATGCTAAAAGAATACGGGCGAAAAAATATACGGATGAAAACGGGGTAAGGCATTATGAAATATATGGCCCGTTATTTTTCGGTTCTGTCACAGCATTTTCGGATAAATTTGACCCAATAAATGATCCTGATGAGGTGATCATCGATTTCAAAGAAAGCAGGGTAGTAGATATGAGCGCCCTGGATGCTCTTGATAAGCTGTCAAAGCGGTATAAACAGGAAAATAAAACATTATACCTTCGCCATCTTAGTGAAGATTGCCACAAAATGCTTAAAAATGCTGAAGCCGTGATTGAAGTTAATATTCAGGAAGATCCCACATATAAAGTAATGCCTGAAAAATAGGTGATTGTCAACCGTGAATTTTGCTTCGCAAGCTAGCGGTGCTATGAGTGTAAATGAAGAGATTGACAAGCGTAGCGTATTGACCGTTCACGACTCTTAAAATAGGTATTCATAAATTAAACAAGGACCGTAAAAAGAAAATTACGGTCCTTGTTTTGCTTTTATTTCGTTCCATAAATCATAAAATATCTTAAAACAGGGAACTAAAGTAATGCATTTCTGATAAATATTTTATCTTTGGGAATAAGTAGAAAACTAAACACTTTTTGATGATTAATAAAATTTAAATCTTTTTCAAAAAAGCTAAATAAAACTTTTAACTAAAACATATTGAAAACAGATATCGACATTCATAACCACTGTCATTTTTCCTTTGACTTGTGGCTCACATTAATCAAATCTCATCCTGAATTTAAAACAAAAAGAGTTGAGCTGTTCTCCTCGTTTTTTAATGTTGACAAACCCATAGAAGACGTTGCCAAAACTGTAAAATATTACGATGATCTTTGCAATACAATTAATGAGGTAACAGGAGGTAATATAGATACCTTTGAAATCTATCTGATGATCTTGGGCGCATTGAATATTGATATAAAGCTTTTAAATAAAGAAAAACTGAACGAATTTTATATTAAAAGCGAAGCGCTTTTTTTAGAATACAAACCGGTAATTATTTTTGAAAATATCCATGATTTTTTTGACGATATCAAAAACCAGGGTAAAACCATTAATGTTCTAAGCAATACCGGATTTATCAAAGGTAAAACGATGAGGAAATTTTTGATTCATGAAAATCTGGATCAGTATATAGATTTTCATATCTACTCCGATGAGATAAACTGTTCCAAACCGAACCCACTTATTTTTCAGGAAGTGAAGAATAAGATTAAAGATCAGGATATTCCAATGCATAAGATTCTGCATATCGGAGACAATCCTGTGGCAGATTATAAAGGAGCGAAAGACTTCGGTTTCAGTGCATATTTACTTAAACACTAAAATAAACATGAATACAAGATACAGCTTACACCACATTCATTCTGCAGATGAGTTCACTTTCTCACCGGCAGAATACAGCTATTTCAAATATGGCGATAAGTCGTATGCTGAAAAATTTGCAAAGGAATTATTCGAGGGGTTTATCTCTCAGAATAAAGAGATTTTAGATACAGATAAAGAAATTGTGGTACTTCCAAGTCCATATATGGCAATTCCTACTGCTTCCAACTTTTTATGTTTCTTCTTTAAAAAATACCTGGATTTTTATCTCTTTCAAAAAGGAAAAAAATCAAGTGTTTTATCTAAAATCAATAGAAACCATACCTATATTACAGATTATGGGAATCTTAATTTTGAAGATCGTAAAAATCTGATTGCCAATGATACTTATTATATAGATAAGGATTTTTTAAGAGGAAAACTTTGTATTTTTATAGACGATATAAAAATTACCGGAAGCCATGAATATACAGTGAACAGAATCCTGAATGAATATAAGGTAGAAGCTGATTTTATGTTCCTGTACTACGCTGAACTGATGAATTTTGACCTTGATCCTAAGATTGAAAACTATTTCAATTACTATGCAGTACAAAATGTACATCATGTTGCTGAAGTGATGGGAAAATCAAGTTTTGAATTCAATACAAGGATCGTGAAATATATTTTAGGCCTTAATTCAAGTAATTTTGATTATCTTACGTCTAAAGTAAAAAAAGAACAGATGGACCTTCTTTTGGAGCTGGCCATCAGTAACAATTATCATTTAATAAAAGAATACGAAAATAACATCAATACTTTAACACAAACGGAATTATATTATGGCTATTAACTTACAAAAAGGACAAAGAGAAAACATTAACGCACCTAAATTTACTGTAGGTTTAGGATGGGATATCAATAATACTTCTACAGGAACAGCATTTGACCTTGACGCTTCTTTATTTTTATTGGGTGAAGACAAAAAATTAGTGTCAGACAGCCACTTTATTTTTTATAACAACCTTGAGTCGCCGGATAAATCAGTAATTCATACCGGGGATAACCTTACAGGAGAAGGTTCAGGTGATGATGAGCAGATTAAAATCGATCTTACAAAAATTGATGCTGCCATTCAGGAAATTACAGTAGTCGTTACTATTCACGATGCAGATGCTAGAAAGCAAAACTTTGGACAGGTAAGAAATTCTTTCATTAGAATTTTTAATTCAGATACGAATGAAGAAATCTTAAAATATGAACTGGATGAAGATTTCTCAATCGAAACCGCTGTAGAGTTTGGAAGAATCTACAACAGAAACGGAGAATGGAAATTTGAGGCTGTAGGAGCAGGACAAAGAGACGGCCTTGAGAAGTTTGTATCAATTTATCAGAAATAAGTATGGATAATCAGGAAAATCAACCCATAGATCCACTAGGATCAATTGAACCTCTTAAAACATTTGAACCTACGCCAATGGCTCCGCCGAGTCAGCCTGTTCAAAATGCAGCACCGGCAGTTCTTGTAGACAGAGAGGGAAATGTAAGCCTTAGTCAGTTGCAGCCGGAAGAACGCCAGAAGTACGAGCTTCTTGCCAACTCCATTGACGAAGCTAATCCAGGATCTATTGTGAATTTTGGAGCTGAGCTTCAGAAAACATTATCGAACCAGAGTGACAGTTTCTTAGGAAATGTAAGAAGATCAAACTCAGGAGAAGTAGGTGTACTTATCAATGATCTTTTGGTAGAGCTTAATTATGTAGACGTAGAAGAGCTTAATGGAAATAAAGTAAAGAGTTTCCTAAGCAAATTGCCTTTCATGAAAAAGATCATGACTCAGGTGGAAAACCTATTTACAAAATATGATAAGATCATCAATAATATTGAGCAGATCTCTTATAAAGTAAATGCGGGGATCATTACTTCTACAAAAGATAATGCTGTATTGCAGACTATTTTTGAAAGTAATGTAAATTCCATTAAGCAAATAGAAGAGCTGGTAATTGCTGGAAATGTAAGAATGGAAAGAGCTGCAGGAGAGCTTGCCTTGATGGAAGCCAGCCCTGAAAGCTATCAGGACTATCAGATTGCAGATAAAAGAGATTTCATTGCAAGATTAGACAGAAGAATGGCTGATCTTAAGGTGGTACGTGTCATCATGATGCAGTCGCTGCCACAGATCAGATTAGTACAGAATAATAATGTTTCTATTGCTGAAAAAGCACAAACAATTCTTACCACGACACTTCCGGTATGGAAAAACCAGCTTTCTCTGGCTGTTGCCATGTACAGACAGCAACAGAATATTGAAATTCAGCAGAAAGTATCTTCCACTACTGAGGCTATCTTAAAAAAGAATGCAGAACGTCTTGGTCAGAATTCAGTGAATGTAGCCAGAGCCAATGAACAGACTATTGTATCTGTAGAAACACTAAGAGAAACAACTTCAATGCTTATCAATACGCTAAACGAAGTGAAACAGATCCAGAAGCAAGGTGCTGATAACCGAAGAAAACTGGATCAGGATCTTCAGACATTGGAGCATGAATTAAAAGCTAATGTCAGAGGTTAATTAACAGGGTACCAAGGTGGGGGATGATGCAGCAACCATATTGTCGCAAAGCAAAAGAAGGTTAACAAAGCTTAAACTTCTGGCTAATTTTTTTGAACATATTGACATAATATCCATTTACATCAAAACAGATATTATCCACAATCTGTTCCAGGAGAATACTGCTTTGGATTATAGCAAACTGGAGCTTTTTCACCTTCAATATACCGACAGCCTTATAGAATTGCTGACCAAAATCAAAAGACAGAAGGAAAATGATATGCTGACTGTCATCAATGAAATTGGTATTAATAAAAAATATATTTCAGGTTTTGAAGAAAGACGGGTAGACAGTTTTCAGACGGACAGGAAAATGTACAGTGGTGTATTTTCACAACATTTGAAAACATTGTATAAAGATCTTACGGAAGATGTTTTTACCGCCAATTGGGATAATGTACTCTATTTCCATAAGAAGTATGCTCAGGAATTTTACAGAACCGAAGCAGATGAATCGCTGCTGAAGTCTGAATCTTTTCCTGCCTATCAGTATCTGGATTATTCCATTGAAAGAAAACTGTTGGGGAGACTTAATATACAGGGATTTAAAGTACGTTTTGTTTGTGGCTACCTTTTTGGAATTCATGAGTATGAACTTTTCAAGATCTTTCAGTCTGATGATTATTTTATTTTCAGTGTAGATGAAAAGAAACTTTATCTTTTTGACAAAGAACTGGATCAGCTCGATATTTCTGAAAATCAATCGAATCAGGGCACTATTATCGATCAGTTGAAAAGGAAAAATGAATACCTGGAAAATAGTATGAACGAAAGAAAACGCAGTATACCCACAGAAGTGGAAGGTGTTTTGAAAGACTATTTAAAAAACCTGGAAAATATAGATATTATGAGCAAAATATTTGATTTCGATGAAGAAACAAATATCCTGAGGGCAATGCTTAATTTGAATTTGAATAATAACTGATACGAAATTTGAAAAGTGAAAAAAGCCAATCCGCTCTTTCACAAAAAAAGTAAATAACAACTAAACATAAAAAGATGGCTATCAACTTACAAAAAGGTCAAAGAATTAACCTTAAAAAAGAAAACGGCGCAGAACTTTCCCAAGCTTGTGTAGGAATCAACTGGGGAGCAATTGAAAAAAAAGGTCTTTTTGGAACTAAAAAAGAAGCAGTAGACTTAGATGGAAGCTGTATTTTATATGATTCAAACAAAAATGTAACAGAAGTCATTTATTTCGGAAACCTAAAGTCCAGAAACGGATCTGTAAAGCACAGTGGAGATGACCTTACAGGGGATATAAATGGAGATGATGGTTTGGATAATGAAGTAATTACAGTAGATTTCAGCCAACTGGAACCCAATATCGAACATGTTGCCATGGTTCTAAACAGTTACCAAGGTCAGGATTTCGGAACAATTCCTTTTGCTTCTATCCGTATTTATGAAGGATCTCCTACCAACGTAAGAGAAGTTTTTGCTAAATATGATATCGCAAACGATGCCTCTTTCAGAGGACATGTTGCTATGGTAATGGGAGTATTCTATAAGAGAAACGGAGAATGGAAGTTCAATGCGATCGGAGATCCTACAGCAGATAGAAAACTGGAACAAACAATTCAGACTGTACAGATGAATTACTTATAAACAATTATCAATCAATAGATAAATAAATTAGCAATATTTGTACCTTGTACACTTATTGCTTTTATCATATAATAACATATAACTCAAGTGGAACATCAAAGTATTTTAGAACTGCACCCTGGCCTGGTCTGGGGATTCGCGATAACGGTTGTTATCATGCTGCTCCTGGATTTAGGGGTATTCAATAAAAAAAGTCACGAAGTCTCGTCCAAAGAAGCGACCATCTGGTCTATCGTGTGGATCTCACTTTCTATGATCTTTTCAGGCGTAGTGTATTGGGTTTTCAATACAGACGGAACACCGGAAAGTCATGCTATTGCGGTAGAGAAATTTACACAGTATCAGGCCGCCTACTGGATCGAGAAAGCCCTTTCTGTGGATAACTTATTCGTGTTTATTCTTGTTTTCGGCTTCTTTAAAGTTCCGAAATACCTTCATCATAAAGTGTTGTTCTGGGGAATTATCGGTGCACTGATATTCAGAGCTATATTTATCTTTGCTGGGGTAGGACTTATTAACCTTACTTATCTTCCTGAAATGAATGTTTTCGGAAAACCAGTACAGATCAATGTAGTGATGGCCCTGTTCGGACTGTTTCTTGTGTACGCAGGAATCAAATCCTGGGGTGACGGAGGCGATGATGACGATGAAGACTACAGCAATACAGCAGGAGCAAGACTGATTAAAAGCTTCTGGAAAGTTTCTGACAATTATGATGGTGACAAATTCTTCACCATTCAGAATGGAATCAAGATGGCAACACCTCTTTTAGTAGTGGTGGGGGTTATTGAATTTACAGACGTTCTTTTTGCTGTGGATTCTATTCCGGCAATCTTTGCGATCTCAAATGATCCTTTCATTCTTTACACATCGAACATCTTTGCTATCTTAGGTCTTAGATCATTATATTTCCTACTGGCAAACTTTATTCACATGTTCAGCAAACTTCCATACGGTCTGGCCATTATCCTTTCATTTATTGGAGTTAAAATGCTTATTGCACCGTGGATTCACATTCCATCTCCTGTTTCTTTAGGAATTGTAGGAGGCGTATTGGTAATCTCGGTTCTTTTATCCATTATATTCCCTGAAAAAGAAGAAGCGGAAAAAGAAAAATTAGAAGACTAAACGTTTTTAAAATAAAAAAAAAGCCCTGAGAAGTAAACCTCAGGGTTTTCTTATGGCCTCATATTAAAACAGACAGACAAGTTTGTCTGTTTTGTTTTTTTATCATACATTTGTCATACAAAACAAAAAGAGATGAATTCTCCAAGAGACAGAATAATTGAAACAACATTTGATTTGTTTGTAAAACAGGGATATAATTCCACGGGTATCAATCAGATCATTTCCGATGCAGGAGTTGCTAAAGCAAGTTTTTATCTGCACTTTAAATCCAAGGAAGACCTATGTGTAGAATTTTTGAAGGTAAGACATCAGTTTTGGTTCAGCGAACTTCATCATTTTTCATCACAGGCAAAAGATCATCAGTCTAAAATCATCAGTGCTTTTGATTTTTTAATCTATATGAATCAGAAGGAAAACTTCAGAGGATGCAGCTTTCTGAATATTTTATCAGAAATTCCAATGGATAATGTCAAAATACTCAGCGTAATTCAGTCACATAAAGCGGACCTTAGAAACTACTTTTTAGAATTGTTGGCGGATGATGTACTTTCCGATCATATGTATATGCTTTTTGAGAGCAGTATCATTGAAAGTCAGCTTTTCAAGTCTAATGAATTGATTGAGAAAACAAAAAGAATAGTCACCAATTTAATACAATAAACAATGGAACAGAAACATCCGCTTCCCCCTTTCACTCTTGAAACGGCGTTGGAAAAAATTCAAATGGCAGAAGATGCCTGGAACAGTCAGGACCCCGAAAAAGTATCTAAAGCATATACAATAAACAGTGAGTGGAGAAATAGGGATACCTTTATCAATGGAAGAGAAGAGATTGTTATATTTCTTCGTAAGAAATGGGAAAGAGAACTCCATTATAAACTCAAAAAAGAATACTGGGCACATACTGACAACCGTATTGCGGTTCGTTTTGAATATGAATATCAAACAAAAGATGGCAACTGGTTCAGGGCCTATGGAAATGAGAACTGGGAATTTGATGAAAACGGACTCATGCAGAAAAGGTATGCAAGCATCAATGATCTGTCGATTACTGAAAAAGACAGGAAGTTCAGATAAAACCAAGAGACTGTTATCATGACAGTCTTTCTTAGTGTCAGGCTGATTTATAAAGCTCCTTTTCCATGTAAGAGTTTATTTATTTTCCTTCTGGTCTGTACAGAAACCTTGTATGCTTCGTCCCGAAGCTTCTGTATTTTTCCTACGGGCTGAAAAATAGTTTTGCTTTCAAAAGGATTGAATGAAAGCAGTTCATTCGTGCAGGTTTGTGCGTTAAGTAAAGAACCTTTATTGATCTTCAGTTCACCAATTTTAACATAAGGTGAGTTTTTCCATTCCACATTCAGCTTATTGATAGGCTGATCTTTTAAGTCATAGCAGAACTGGATCAAAACATCAGCTGTGAAGTCATGAGTCTGAAAATAAGTTTTTAAGGTATCTTTTATTTTTTGATTCTTACCCATATTCTTATCTACAGATTTTGGGCTTAATTTTATCTTGATCATATAATCCCCAAGACGGTAGGCTCCTACTGAATGATAATCAAAGGACAGAATAAAATCATTTTTCTTGCGCAGAAGCTTTACCATATTTTTTAAGAAAGAACCCGTTAAAACTGCAGGGATTATTTTAACTGCCTGAGCGAGTATAGGAAATAGACCACTCCATTTTTTCATATACGATCTGTTGATAGCAGTAAATAGCTTTAAAAAAGTGGAAACAGAATTAACAGGGAATAAAGGAAAATTGGCCAATGGAAAATTGGCAAGAAGGCCTCCATTTTCATCTTTAATCTGTACTGCCATTCCATACGCAGGAATATCTTTTTTAGCATTATTAATGGTGGGCTGAGCATTGGAAAACCTGATGATAAGATCAAATTTCTCTTTATCAAAAAAAGCATGCAGCGATTCTGGAATATTGGGATTCACCCATAATGTTCCTTCAGCTACAGCATAGGTTTTTGCATGAGCATTTCTTGTAGCATAATTGACATCACTGATAGAAGAGGATTGCTCAACAAAATCTGCAATCGATTTTTTATTGATCTCCAAAAGCTTCTTTTCCTCTTCATTGAGTTCATCGAATTTCTTATTATATTTTAGTGGTGTTGGCATTTAGTTTTTAAATTCAATTATAACGCCAAGTTTCGGAATCTGTGTTAACTGAGTATTACAAATGTTTGAATTTTACTGAGATGACGCACCGAAAGCTGAAATATTAAACGGTATTAAGAAACAGGATTAGAATAAATACTTTTAAGTGCCTGATTGATAATACTTCCTGTTTCTGACTTCCAATTTCCGGCAACAAATCTTATCTTTGTAAAAAATTAAAGTATGGGAGTAGCAGATTTGTTATTTAAACGTAAAAAAGAATTGGCAGAAAAAAACCTTAACGATGGTAAGGAATATATGGTAGAGTACGGTAAGAGAGAAAGTGTTGTACAATTGCCAAGCGGTTTGCAGTATGAAATCATTACTGAAGGAGATGGTGCCAAGCCAGGACCTAAGTCTACTGTAAAATGCCACTATCATGGAACTACTATTTCAGGTAAAGTTTTCGATAGCTCTGTAAAAAGAGGTACTCCTGCATCTTTTCCTTTAAACAGAGTAATTTCAGGATGGACAGAAGCTCTTCAGCTTATGCCGGTGGGAAGCAAATGGAGATTGATTATTCCTCCGCATTTAGCCTATGGAGATCAGGAAATCAGCAAAGAAATCGGACCTAACAGTACGCTTGTTTTTGAAGTTGAATTACTGGATATTAAATAATTCTTCTTAAAAATAGATTAAAAAATTTACCTGAACTCAGGTAAATTTTTTTATTTGTATTATATTCGTATAAATGAATCATTATAAAAACATAGTTGTCTGGAAACAGTCAATCATGATTATGGTCATTCAGATACTGCACAAATTTTATAAATGAATGAAAAATCTATTCTACCTTTTGGCTATTTTTAGCTTAATGATATCTTGTGTTTCCAGAAAAACTCAGGCTATTCAACAGAATATATTGACCCTGAAGGATAGCTATTGTAAGGCACCCTTTAAATACAACTTTATTAACAAACTGCCTTCGTATAATTCTGACTCCATTCTGACAGCTAATAAAGAACTTAAAAATGTACTTTCTGAGCAAAGTATTCTGATCCTGAATGCCTTGAATAATCTGGATGAGGTATATAAAATTATAGAGCTTAAAAAAGACTCTTCTATTACTTCCCAGCTTAAAGTTTTACAGCTTAAAGGAAAGATCAATAACAAGATTGCTATTTCCTTAACGGAATTGGATGCTGTTGCCGCAGAATTTGATTGTGAAGGAGAAAGGGTAGAGCAAATTGAAAATTATGTAAATGATCTTAACAGTTCCAGAAATAATAAACTGATTTTATATTCTATCATCGCGGGGGCAGCAGCTTCCATAGCCGGTGGTATTGTAAAAAGTGATGGATGGAGTAATGCAATTGATATTGGCGGGGGAGCTTTAGGAGCCGGCTTTGGGTTGGCAACACTTAACCCGAAAGGAAGAAAAGTGGAATTTATCCATAATAGAAATCTGCTGAGGGATATCTGGACAGAAAAATTGGGATCATCGAATTTTCCTCCGTTTATTTGGTATATGTATACCGAGAAAAGGTTTTCAAGCATGGAAAAAAAATCTATTATCGCCAACATAAAAGAAATATGGCTGCATTATCAGTTTGACGGTAATAAAGATGCTGCTGATCAGTCGGTGATTTTCAGTGATGGGGGGATCTACAGGGCCGGAGATCTTCACAGTCGTGCATCGATGCTCAACCAGATGCAGTCTGCTACCCGAAAGATCAATCAAAATATAAGTTATCTCTTATTGGACCTGGACCGTCTTATACTGTAAGAAAAAAATAATTGTAATAAAATTTGTTACAATTAAAAAAATGCTTACCTTTGCCATGTAATTATAATGAACAATACAAGATTTGCTACGGCAGTACATATTATGACCTTATTGGCAAAAAGTCCTCAGGAGTGGCTCACTTCAGAATGGATTGCCGGTAGTATCAATGTAAATCCGGTAATTGTCCGAAAGGAGATGAGTGTATTGAGAGAAGCGGGTCTTATTGCTAGCAGACAAGGAAAAGAAGGAGGGAGCCAGCTGGCAAAGAATGAAGAATTGATTACAATTTCTGAGATCTATAAAGCGGTAAAAAATACAGAAGTATTGGGCAAAAAAAATCAGAATCCCAATCCTGCATGTAGCGTTGGAAAGGAAATCAATGTTCATTTAAATACATTATTTGAAGAAACAGATCAATTGGTAGTTAACTTTTTAGGAGATAAATCATTGAGAGAATTCGCTGATCAGTTCGAATAAAATTTTTTTAACTATAAATGTAACAAATTTTATTACAATTTAATTTAAAATATAACATTATGAAAAAAGTAGCAGTAATAGGTGCAACAGGATTTGTAGGAGCACACGTGGTAACAGAATTAACTGAAAGAGGGTATTCGGTAGAAGCTTTGGTAAGAGATGCATCGAAGGTGAAAACACAAGAGAATGTAACGGCAAAAAGTGTTGACGTAAACAATGTAGATGAATTGGCAGATGCTCTAAAAGGAAGTGATGCTGTAATCAGTGCTTTCAATGCCGGATGGACGAATCCAAACCTTTATAATGATTTCTTAAATGGTTCTGTAAACATTGAAAAAGCAGTAGGACAGGCAGGCGTAAAAAGACTTATCGTAGTGGGGGGAGCAGGAAGCCTATATACTCCGGACAACGTACAGATTGTGGATACTCCTGATTTCCCGGAAGCATACAAACCGGGAGCAACGGCAGCAAGAGATTATTTAAACAAAATCAAAGAAAATAATACATTGGATTGGACTTTCTTCAGCCCGGCAGTAGAAATGAATCAGGCTAATGTAGGAGCAAGAACTGCACAGTATAGGACATCATTGGAAACTCCCGTATTTGACGACAACGGAAGAAGCCGTCTTTCTGTTGAAGATGTAGCCGTAGTTTTAGTAGATGAATTGGAACAGAATAATCACATCCGTGAACGTTTTACAGCCGCTTACTAATTATAAAAAATAACAAATATGTTTAAAAAGAAATTATTATCCTTGGCAGTAATGCTTGGTTTTGCAAGTCTTGTATGGGCTGGTAACCTTAAGGTAAAAGTCTATAATCCCGGATCTAAAGCAATTTTTTCCATTACCTCAACAATCATTTATGGGGATAAAGATGCCATGCTTGTTGATGCTCAGTTTCAGAAACAATATGCGGAACAATTGGTGAAAGAAATAAAAGCAACAGGTAAAAATCTGAAAACCGTTTATATTTCACATAGTGACCCAGATTTTTATTTTGGATTGGATGTGATCAAAAAAGCCTTTCCAAATGCTAGGATTATTTCAACAGCTCAGACTGCCTATTTGATAGCTGCTTCAAAAGATGATAAGATGGCCGTTTGGAAACCACAGATGAAAGGAGATGCTCCTTCAGAAATCATAGTTCCGGAAGCTGTTACTGCCATTCCTGATCTTGAAGGAAATAAAATTGAGATCAGACAGAATCCTGAAGATCCTGCCCATAGTTTTCTCTGGATCCCGTCTTTAAAAACAGTGGCTGGAGGAATTTCAGTTTCTACAGGTTCACATCTTTGGATGGCCGATACTCAAAATGTAAAAGCTATTGATCAGTGGATAGCACAGATTGATGCTATGAAAGCTTTACAACCTCAGCAGGTGATTCCTTCCCATTTTTCAGAACAGTCACTTTCTCCTCAGTCCCTGGATTTTGTTAAAGGTTATCTTGAAAACTATAAAAAAGCAGTTACAGAAAATAAAACAAGCTCTGCCATTGTAGATTTTATGGTGAAAAAATATACCACTCTTCCCGGAAAAGAGGAATTGGAAATGGGTGTGAAAGTGTTTATGGGAGAAATGGCCTGGGATTTAAAATCACCTTATCCGGCGATTGGAAATAAAGTAGAGGTAGATTTTGGAACAACAAAATTCATCCTTGATTTTAAAGATAATAAAACCATGTCATTCCTTGGAACAGCCGGACCTTCGAAAGATACCACAGATACGGTGCAATATACTGCAGTAGAAGTGGCTAAGAATGTTTTTATGGTATATTGGCATGAACCTCATCTGGGTTTTAATGTAACCCATATTCAGGATTATAATAAAAATATAATATATTCAAATATTGCAGGACCTGACGGTACATTTACTCATCCGAAAGGAACTCTGAAGATTTTAAAATAAAAAAAGAATCTGCCTATTGATTCTATTTTTTAGCATCTTTAAGATCAAGATATAAACAATAAAACTTAGTATGAAATACATATCAATTTCATAACTCACAAAGTTTTTAATTGGATATAACAAGAAAAAGGCTGTCCGATGGGACAGCCTTTTTTTATAAATTCATAAACAGCTTCGGATTAACCGGAGTATTGTTTTTGTGTACTTCATAGTGAAGGTGAGGGCCTGTAGAACGGCCTGAATTTCCGGATTTTGCAATTACCTGGCCTACTTTTACCTTATCATTTACTTTTGAAACAAGCTGTGATAAATGTCCATATAGAGTTGCTAATCCATTTCCGTGGGAAACAATAACACAGTTTCCATAACCTCCTTTCTGTCCGGAAAAAATGATTGTTCCTGCAGCGGCAGCTCTTACATCAGAACCATATGCAACAGCAATATCTAATCCTTTATGAAACTGCATCTGATCAGCTTCAGCAGGTGGGTTGTTTTTTTCAGCAGTTGCGATGGTCTTAGAAGAAGAAGTGGTACCGGCAACAGCTTTTGCAGCAGTGGGAGCGGGAGCAGCAGCCACAGGAGCCGCTTTTGGAGTTACCATTACCTTGATTTCCCTTTTAATACCATAGCTGTCTGTCACTTCAATAATTTTTTCCACAGGTTCAGCTTTTACTTCCGGCTTTGGAGCTGCTGCCACTACAGGCTTAGACTCTGTGGCAGCACTTGTTTTTACAGAAGCATAAACAGTTTTATATGGAATAGGATTTTTTCTAATCCCAAAATTTGATGAAATATATCCGTCAGTAGGCATTCCCAGGGGAACCTGCATTAGTTTTTTCTGCAGATCCATTAAATACTGACTATATCGGTTGGCCTGTTTGGCGAGATAAATAGAATTTGAAATGCTGTCCTGGCTGAGAACCATCAGTTTTTCATTAGAAATGTCCTTAGATTTCAGGAAAGAATTGAGCTGTGAAACAGTCTGATCTACAAGATTAAGATCTGTTTTCATTTTCAAATAATCTACACTGTCCCTTTCAGTGTTTATTTTTACAAGGTTTACTTCGTAATTTTTGTCATCCTTCTCTGAGAATAACTTGGCAATACATATCCCTTGTGCAAAAACTACTAGTAAAAGCCCTCCGAGGAGAATGTTTACGTTCTTCTTGCTGTTTAGAAATTTTTTCATATTTCCTCTCTTAGTAAGTTTAAAACGGTTTTGAAGCTGCAAATTTAATTAAAATTAGTCTTTGTGACTTATTTTTAATTAAAATTCATGATTTTCTGTATTTAACGTATAATTAGATATTTAATTGTGTTTAAGTGTTAATTTTTTCAGAAAATGGCTTTTATCATTGTTTCAAAAGCTTTGTTACGTCTATGTTTTAATATCTTTGCAGTTCACATTCCAATTTATGGCTAAAAAGAAAATAATGTCAGAATCTTCTCATCCAAAAAAGAATAAAAAAGATATTTCTGTAGGGGTAGTAGGAAGCGGAAGTTTTGCAACCGCTATCGTAAAAATGCTTGTTGAAAACTGTAAAGTTGTACACTGGTGTGTAAGAAGTGAGTTTGTAAAAGGAGCGATTGAGCTTCGTGGACATAACCCCACCTATCTTACAGCGGCTCATTTTAATCTTAAAAGTTTAAAACTGACCACGGATATTAATGAATTGGTTTCTGCCTGTGATGTTATTGTTTTGGCAACGCCATCCATTTACCTGTCTGATACGTTAGATAAAATGACGTGTGAGTATTCAGATAAAATCTTTATCTCTGCTATTAAAGGAATTATTCCTAAAGTAAATGATGTGGTAGCCCACTATTTACGTGATGAATTTAAAATTGGTTTCAGAAATCAGGCGGTTATAGCAGGACCATGTCATGCAGAGGAAGTAGCAATGGAAAGGCTTTCTTATCTTACAATTGCAACGGTAGAGGATGAAACTTCTGAAAAGCTAAAAGAAATTTTCAGTTCAGATTTTATCAAAGTTCAAACCAGTAAAGATATTTTAGGAAATGAATACAGTGCTATTCTTAAAAATATTTTTGCCATTGGAGCCGGAATAGCAAGTGGATTGGGGTATGGAGATAACTTTACAGCAGTTTTTGTATCCAATGCGATTCGTGAAATGGAAACCTTCCTGGAAGCCATTTATGAAGCACCAAGAGATGTGAATGAAAGTGCCTATCTGGGAGATCTTTTGGTAACCGCTTATTCACTTTTCTCAAGAAACAGAAACTTAGGAAACCTTATCGGGAAAGGATATACCGTAAAATCGGCAATCCAATCGATGAATATGGTGGCAGAAGGATATTACGCCGCAGATTCCATCTATAAAACAGCAAAACAGAAAAAACTTAAATTACCAATTATTGATACAGTGTATGCTATTCTTTATGAAGGTAAAAATGCTGAAAAGCAATTTAAAAAACTGACAGCGAAACTGAATTAAAAAAAGAAGGTTTGCATAAACCTTGTTTTAATATATTTTAACCTAAGCCTCCCAGCTTGGGTTTTTTTATGGATTTATTTCTGTGATGATCAAAGATAGTAGCTGAGCCCCGGAACTGTATTTTTGAGTTTTTACTATTTGAAATGTTGCTATTATCAATCATTTCAATGAAGACGTATTGAAATTTTCCATGATTTTTTGTTGTTTACTAAAGAAGTCTGTTTCCTGAAAAATTAACGTGTTAAAATCGTTTCTCTTTTTAAAACTTTTCCCGAAATTTGAAGTAAAATTTAAAATTATGTCACAATCGCTTACAAGCAGAACGCCGAAACCTAGATATGACGTTGTACTGATAGGTGGCGGAATTATGAGCGCCACTTTAGCAACAATGCTCCATGAATTTGATCCCAGCCTTGAAATTGCGATCTTCGAAAGACTCGGAAGATTTGCTAAAGAAAGTACAGCCGCATGGAACAATGCCGGAACAGGACACTCTGCATTTTGTGAGCTAAACTATACCCCTGAAAAACCGGATGGCAGCATTGATATAACAAAAGCAGAAAGTATTGCTGAACAATTTGAAATTTCAAAACAATTTTGGTCTTATCTGATTACAAAGGGATATATCAAAGAGCCTAAAGAGTTTATCAATTCATGTCCACATATGAGTTTGGTATTTGGTGAAAAAGATGCGGAATATCTTAGAAAGCGTCATGATAAAATGGTTGATTCTGTTCTTTTTTCG
The DNA here is from genome assembly GCF_900176315.1 of Chryseobacterium sp. YR221. Classification (NCBI taxonomy): domain Bacteria; kingdom Pseudomonadati; phylum Bacteroidota; class Flavobacteriia; order Flavobacteriales; family Weeksellaceae; genus Chryseobacterium; species Chryseobacterium sp. YR221. The sequence goes on along the minus strand of NZ_FWXM01000005.1, from coordinate 239,304 downwards.
GGAATGGAATTTTCTTCCGATCATGAGAAACTGAAAGAATGGATTCCTTTGGTAATGAGTAAAAGGAATCAATCTGAAATAATGGCAGCTACGAAAATGGATATGGGGACGGATGTCAACTTTGGAACGTTAACCCGAAAAATGGGAAGACACCTGCTTGAAGATTCTAATGTAGAGGTTTTCTTATACCATGAAGTGAAAGATATTGACCCAAGAGAAGACGGTAAATGGGAAATGAAGGTAAAAGACAGAATTCATAGCCACAAACAGGAGGTTGTTGCTGATTTTGTATTTATCGGAGCCGGAGGATATGCACTTCAGTTATTAGACAGTTCGGATATTAAAGAAAGCGAAGGCTATGGAGGTTTCCCTGTTTCAGGACAGTGGTTGGTAAGCCATAATCAGGAGCTGGTAAAAAAACATCAGGCTAAAGTATATACACAGGCAACAGTGGATGCCCCACCAATGTCTGTTCCACACCTTGACCTTAGAATTATCGATGGCGAGAAAGCTCTTCTTTTTGGGCCTTTTGCAGGGTTTTCAACAAAATTCCTGAAAGAAGGAAGTTACCTTGATCTACCTGAAAGTGTTAATACAAAAAATTTAAAATCATTATTTGGTGCCTGGTGGCATAATATCCCGTTGACAAAATACCTTATTCAGCAGGTTGCCATGACAAAATCCCAGAGAATGCAGCATTTGAGAGAATTTGTAAAAGATGCCAAAGAGGAAGACTGGGAACTGAAAGTAGCAGGACAGAGAGTTCAGGTTATTAAAAAAGACGAAAAAGAAGGAGGTAAACTGGAATTTGGAACTGAAGTGGTTGTAAACAAGAGTGGTACTATTGCTTCTTTGTTGGGGGCTTCACCAGGGGCTTCCACAGCGGTATATGCTATGCTGAATGTTCTTGAAAAATGTTTCCCGGAAAAAATTCAGGGAGAATGGAAAAGTAAATTGCTTGAAATGGTTCCTTCCTACGGGAAGAAATTGGCAGAACATCCGGAACTTACTGAAGAGGTGAGAAATTATACAAAAGAAAAATTAGAATTAGAATATTAACATCAGCAGTAAGCAATGGGTAGTAAGCAATACAAGCAGAATTACTCATTGCTTACTACTTATTACTTATAAAAAGGTGGAAGAAGTAGTTGTAAAGCCGCTCATAGCAAAAGAACTCCTGGAGTCTCTTCAAACAAAAATAGAAGAGGAGAAACAGGTGATTATACATTGTTGTTTTCCGGCATCACCATTCCTGGGAAACCTGATCAGGATCTGGCATTCCACGTATCTTTTTGATAATCAGTCTGAGCATAGAAGTAAGCTGATTCATGCAGAAAATATCTCAATTTCCCCTTATTGGACACCGGTTCCCTTCATGAAAGATTTTTGGTTTACCCTGATATTCTCGGGGCTTCCGAAAGACTGTAAAAGTTTTGATTTAAAAGAAGTGATTCCTGAAGAAGGAGGGTTCTTTGTAGAATCTATTAAGAGAAATTCTTCAGATGTGTATCGTGTAAAAATATCAGAATTCTGAATGATGAAAATAAGAGAGGAAAAGCTGGAACAAATTATTCAGTGGGCTGAAAACAATCCCGATATCCGGGCTGTTCTTCTGACCAGTTCATTGGTGAATCCTTATGCTCCGGTAGATGACCTGAGTGATCTTGATGTAGAACTGGTTTTTGAAAGCCGAAAAGACTATGAATCCGGAAATAGCTGGCTTCAGCTTTTTGGAGATCCCATTTCTATGATTGAGGAAGATGATACTGTTTTTGAAGGAAGACATGCCATGAAAATGGTTTTGTACAGAGATCATGTAAAAGTTGATTTTAAGCTGTATCAGGTGTCTGAATTTATGGAAGAAGTACAAAAAGGAGCACTTCCAGAAGATTGGGATGTAGGATATAAAGTGCTGATTGATAAAGATGGCCTGACAAAAGATCTGAAACCTCCCACTTATCAGTCTATCATGATTCATAAGCCTGATGAAAAAGAATTTCAACAGCTGATGAATGATTTCTGGTGGGATACCACCTATGTGGCAAAATGTCTGAAACGGGGTGATATTTTTTATGCTAAATTCATGTCTGAGAATATCCTGAGAGCAGAATATTTGGTTAGTCTGGTTGAATGGCATATTGGTAACGACCATAACTGGGATAACATGACTACCAATAAGCATGGAAGGCTTTTTAAAAAATACCTGCCGGAAGATTTATGGAGTAGAATGGAGGCTACATTTTCCGGAAGTTCCATTGATGAAAACTGGACTGCTCTGTTTGCTTTCGCTGACCTGGTTCATGAACTGGGAACTGCTTTAGCTCAAAAACTGAACTTTACGTATCCTTCTAAACTTGAAAGTGACATCAGAACTTATCTTCTTGAAGTAAAATCAATGCCGTGATTTAAGCAAATTCACTCCCTTTGATCAGGTTTTCAATACAGTATTCTGCAATGGCAGTAATGGTAACAAAAGGATTTACTCCAATTGTTCCGGGGATTAATGACCCATCTAAAACATAGAGATTTTCATGTTCCTTTAATTTACCATATTCATTAGTGTTTTCACCCAGTACACATCCTCCGAGCGGATGATAGCAGACATCTGCTCCAAAACCATTATTGAACAGGAAATGACTTCTGGTTCCTCCATTGGCTTTATTCATTTTTCTGACAAAGTATTTGGCATTTTCCTTCATTTTGACCGTATGGCTTTCATCCCAATTCAACTTCAGAGACCGATTGATGGTATCATACGTCACTTCTCCTTTTTTATCAACCCTGTTAATTAATAAATACAAGGCAGTGGCTACATCCATTCCCATAGGTAAAGGTGCAATCTCAGTAAAGAAGGGATGTTCCTTATCATCCCAGTTGTCAATACCACCTACCGGAATGGTAGATTGCTTTGCTCCTGTTCCTCCGGACAGAGGCTTTACCCAATTCCTTCCGGTCATAAAGTTCCCATTGTTACCCCAGTTTTTTCCGATGCCTTCGTGAAGAGGTAATCCGTTTACAGCATTGGATCGCAACAGAAGCTGTAAAGTTCCCATTGTACCTGCAGCAAGAATAAGCTTTTTACAATGGAATATTTTATCAGCAATTAGAGTGCCTGATGTATCAGTCTGTTGTACGTTTACACTATAGGTTTTATCATCATTCAGTTTTATATCATCTACCCGGTGAAGATCAAGAATTTCAAGATTTCCCGTTTCCAGTGCTTTCTTAAGATAGGTTTTGTCTAAACTGTTTTTACCATGATTGTTTCCATAGATCACTTCAGTATTAAGAGCAGAGCGGGGAACTTCATTTCGAAATTCTTTCTCCATATATTTAAAATCATATACATTGGGAACTCTCATCGTTTTAAAACCAGCCTGATGAGCTTCCTCTTCTCCCACCCGTGTAAATTTGTAATAAGGACAGTCTTTTAAAAACTCCTCATCAATGATATTTACCTTAAGCTCTTCGTGAACCAAAGGGAAATAATGATGATAAAACTTCTCTGCATCCAGCTGGGGGAAAACTTCTTTGAAATAACTTTCTTTAGGAGTTACTGCCATTCCTCCGTTAACGAGCGATCCACCGCCAACACCCCGTCCAACCCAGATATTAATATGATCAAAATCTAAACGGTCCAGGGTTCCGGTAAAAGGAGTTAAAGAAAAAATATTCATGAATGGGGCAATGCTTTTCTTTTTAAGCCAAGCAGAACTTTTTCCCGGTTTCAGCAGGTTAGAAAAAGGAATTCCTGACTTTTCCCAGTTGAGCCCCATTTCCAGCAACACTACTTTTTTTCCGGCTTCACAAAGACGTAAAGCGGATACAGCCCCTCCATACCCACTACCAATGATAACAATCGGAGCTTCTATAATTTTGTTTTGCTTATCGCTTGTCCGCTCTGCAGCCCGGAATAGATTAGATTGAAGAAAATAAAAGCCTGATACTGCTAATACACTTGTCTTAATGAATTTTTTCCTGTCCATGAGCTTTGCTTCTCAAAAGTATGCTAACTTCACAAAAGCGTGTTTTATTTAAAACAGATTATACTTTTTATTATAATTTTAACTGTTTATACCCTGAAAAATTCATAGTTTTACTTATAATTTATAGCATTTATGAAAAAAATTATATGGCTCTTTCTGATCCTTCCTCTCTGGGCTTTTTCCCAAAAAACGACTTCTAAAGAAGTGATGGATGTGAAAAAATTTCAGAAAGAACTCAATGCTGAATATCTGAATCCGAAAGAAACGCCTTTGCGGGGAGATAACTTTAAAAATTTTAAAGAACATCCTTTCTTTCCAATCGATATGAAATATAGAATTACGGCAAAATTTGTTAAATCAAAAGATACAAAACCTTTTGATCTTCCCACTTCTTCAGGGAAAACAAAGTCTTATCAGGAATATGGAAAGGCAAGCTTTAAGCTGGACGGAAAGCCTTATACCCTTACTTTATACCAAAGCCTGGATTTAATTAAGCAGAAGAAATATCAGGACTATCTTTTTCTTCCATTCCGGGATGCTACCAATGAAAAAGAAACCTATGGTGGGGGAAAATATTTGGATCTGAAAATTCCAAAAGGAAATACAATAGTACTGGATTTTAATCAGTCCTACCACCCTTATTGTGCTTACAATGCCTACGATTATAACTGTCCTATTGTGCCTGAAGAAAATAAACTTCCTGTGGAAATACGTGCAGGGGTAATGTATGAAGATATCTATCATCACTAAATTTGACTATGGTAAGCTTAGAATTTTTTACTCCGGAACATCTTTCAGCCATTACATATACGCTGGACGAAAAGCAATCACAATTTACAGCATTAGCAGAAGAAGCTTTGCAGAGAATAGAAGAAAGGGATGATCATGATGCATTTCCTGTTACCATTTTTGAGGATGGAAATCCTGTCGGCTTTTTCGTACTTGATTTTGGTCAAGATAAGCTCGAACTGACTGATAATAAAAATTCTGTTCTGGTGAGATCATTATCTGTAAATCCTGAAATGCAGGGAAAAGGAATAGGAAAAACAGCCATGATGAAAGTGGATGATTTTATAAGAAATCATTTCAAAGATTGCAATGAAATTGTTCTTGCTGTGAATCAGAAAAATGAGTCAGCCTATCATATTTACCTTAAAGCGGGATATTCCTATGAAGGGAAAACGAGAATCGGAAGAAGTGGACCTCAATATCTTATGTACAAGAAACTTTAAGAAAATTTTAAATTCAAAATTCCCATCCTCCTGATTTCTTTCCATAACTTTGAGTATCACCAAATGACAAAACATGGAAATATCACTTCGTAATCAGGTGGCTATCGTTACAGGAGCCTCCAGTGGAATAGGTTCAGGAATTGCAAAATCTTTGGCTGCCGCAGGCGCTGCCGTTGTTGTCAATCACTCTTCACAAAGATCTTTAGAAGAGGCACAGGCTGTTTTAAAAGAAATTACCGATGCAGGAGGGAAAGGTATCACCTACCAGTGTGATGTTTCTAAAGAAGACCAGGTCATTGCCATGTTTCAGGATGTTGTCTCTCAATTGGGTACCGTGGATATACTGGTTAATAATGCAGGAATTCAAAAAGATGCCCAATTTACAGAGATGACAATAGATCAATGGAATGCCGTGATTGGTGTCAACCTGACGGGGCAATTCCTCTGTGCAAGAGAAGCTGTCAAAGAATTTCTCCGTCGGGGTATTGATCCATCCCGATCTATTGCCTGTGGTAAAATTATTCACATCAGTTCCGTTCATGAAATTATTCCCTGGGCAGGACATGCCAACTATGCATCGAGTAAAGGGGCTGTCAGAATGCTGATGCAGACCTTAGCACAGGAATACGGAGCGGATAGGATCCGGGTCAATTCTATTTGTCCGGGAGCAATCCAAACTCCAATAAATAAAGGGGCCTGGGAAACTCCTGAAGCACTTAATGCCCTTCTTACCCTTATCCCTTACAACAGAATCGGACAGCCGCAAGATATAGGAAACTTAGCAGCATTTCTCGCCAGTGACCTTGCTGATTATATAACCGGAACCAGCATTTTTGTTGATGGGGGAATGACTACGTTTGAGAGCTTTTCAACCGGAGGATAGGTGAGAGTTATAAGTTGGGTTTGGCAGGTTTTAAAATTTCAAAGTAGAGGATGTTGAATTATTAATGATTTCATTATGTCAGAAAAACAGAGAATTTCAGATATTTCATGGAAAAAGTGGGGCCCCTATGTAAGTAACCGTGAATGGGGACTTGTACGTGAGGATTACAGTGAGAACGGGGATGCCTGGAATTATACCAGTCATAATACTGCAGAAGCTAAAACATATAGGTGGGGTGAAGAAGGGATATGTGGCATCTGTGATGACCTTCAGCAATTGGTCTTTTCTGTCGGATTCTGGAATAAAAAGGATGAAATGGTGAAAGAACGGTTCTTTGGTCTTACCAACGGGCAGGGAAATCATGGTGAAGATGTAAAGGAATACTTTTATTACCTGGATTCTACCCCTACCCATTCTTATATGAAGATGTTGTACAAATATCCGCAAAATGCTTTCCCATATGCAGATCTTGTGAAAACCAATGCAGGAAGAGATAAAACAGAACCTGAATATGAGCTCATTGATACAGGAATTTTTGATACTAATGAATACTTTGATATTTTCGTTGAATATGCTAAAGAAGGTCCAAATGATATTTTAATAAGACTTACCATTATCAACAAGGCTGAAAAAGAATCTTCTCTTGTTATACTGCCTACTGTCTGGTTCAGAAATACATGGAATTGGGGCTATGATGAGTATCAACCGGAGATGAGCGCCCATGAAGCAGATCATATCAGACTAAGTCATAAAGACCTTGAAATAAAAAATATCTATGCAAAACAATCTATAAAGACTTTGTTTTGTGATAATGAAACCAATAACAAAAGACTTTATCAGTCACCTAATATATCAGAATACTGCAAAGACGGGATTAATAATTTTATATTGACAGGGAATGCACAGTCGGTTAACTCCCAAAATGTAGGCACAAAAGCATCGTTCTTTATTGATGAAGATTTTAAAGGTAAAGAGTCAAAAACCTTTGAATTCAGGATGACGGATAAAGAATTGAAAGAACCCTTTAATGATTTTGATCCTATTTTTAATCTGAGACAGAAAGAAGCAGATGAATTTTATGCTGAAGTACAGAAGGGAATTCAGTCAGAAGATGAAAAAATGGTGCAGAGACAGGCATTTGCAGGAATGCTCTGGAATAAAATGTTCTATCATTATAATGTTGAAAAATGGCTGAAAGGAGATCCTGCAGAAATGTCACCACCAAAATCCAGGGATAAAATAAGAAATTATGACTGGAAGCATCTAAACAATGCCCATATTATCTCCATGCCTGATAAATGGGAATATCCATGGTATGCAACCTGGGATCTGGCTTTCCATACTATCAGCTTTTCATTAATTGATCCTGATTTTGCCAAACATCAGCTTAAACTTTTCCTGTTTGAATGGTATATGCATCCTAACGGTCAGCTTCCTGCCTATGAATGGAATTTCAGCGATGTTAACCCTCCGGTACATGCATGGGCTGTTTTTAGAGTGTTTAAAATTGATGAATATATAAGAGGTAAACCGGATCTTGAATTTCTTGAAAGTGCATTTCAGAAACTGCTGATGAACTTTACCTGGTGGGTGAACAAAAAAGACAGTAACGGGAATAATATTTTTGAAGGAGGATTTTTAGGGCTTGATAATATTGGCGTTTTCGACAGGAATTCTGCACTTCCCAATGGTGAGCAGCTCGAACAGGCTGACGGGACAAGCTGGATGGCCATGTTTGCACTGAATATGATGAGAATAGCACTCGAACTGGCATTATATAACAAGGTGTACGAAGAAATGGCTATGAAGTTTTTTGAACACTTCTTGTCTATTGCCCATTCATTGGATAATATGGGGGATGAAAATTTCAGCCTTTGGAATGAGGAAGATGAATTTTTTTATGATGCGATTGCCTCCAGTGACAATACCCATATGTACTTAAGGTTAAGGACAATTGTAGGGTTGATACCAATGTTTGCCGTTGAGGTCATAGATGACGAAATGATTGAAAATCTTCCCAATTTTAAGAAGAGAATGAAATGGGTACTGGAAAATAAACCGGAACTCGCTTCTCTGGTTTCAAGATGGGAAGTTAAAGGACAGGATTCTAAACACCTCTTATCTTTGCTTCGCGGCCATCGTTTAAAAAGACTGTTGAGCAGGATGCTGAATACGGAGGAATTTTTAAGTGATTATGGAGTCAGAGCTTTGTCGAAAGAATATGAACAAAATCCATATACTTTACAGCTTAATGAAACGGATTATTGTGTGAAATACACCCCTGCAGAAAGTGATAGCGGGCTTTTTGGCGGAAATAGTAATTGGCGTGGACCCATTTGGTTTCCTATTAATTTTCTTATTATTGAAAGCCTTCAGCGTTTTTTCTTCTACTACAGCCCGGATTTTATGGTAGAATACCCTACAGGAAGTGGAAATTATTCTAATCTGGATCAGATAGCGGATTCTTTAAGTAAAAGACTCTCAAAAATATTTTTAAAAGACGAAAATGGGAAACGCCCAGTGAATGGTCAGTACGAAAGATTCCAGACGGATCCGGATTTTAAAGATTATATTTTATTTTATGAATATTTTCATGGTGATAATGGCCGTGGGGTAGGTGCTTCTCATCAGACAGGCTGGACGGGATTGATCGCAAAAATTCTGCAGCCAAGATTCACCAAAAAAGAAATTGCAGAATCTGAAACTGAAATGCCCGAGGAAGCGAAATAGTGAAAAACAAATTTGCTGGTTATCTTTACTCTATTCGAATATCTGCTGTATAATTTCCAATGAAGGAGGTGTTTTAAAATCGGTGATATGATAATGGTAATAGACCAAAAGACTATCCAGGAAATCTTTCCTCATGGAAGAATGGATTTTAGTCGTGTAAAAGTTTTCGGCAGTGAGAGCTGTTCTCCATAGTAATGAGATTTCTTCACTGAAGATATGGTGGGTGGAACTGGCTGAAAAAGTGCCCGTTTCCGGATCTAAAAATCTTCCTTCACCAATTAATGGAGCAACTCCCTGAATTTTTAAAACAGCGAGTAAAAAAAGAAGATGTGATTGATAATTTTTGTTGATAAGCTGATCAATAAATTCATCAATACTAAAAAATATAGTGAGGTTTTTATTTTCAAATTTAAGAATCTGACTAAGGAAATCCGAAATAAAAAAAATAATGGTATTTACTTTTATATCATTATAAATATCATTGTTTTTTACCAGTTCAAACTTTGATACCGATGCTATGCCGTTACCTCTTATTGGGTTTATGGAAAAGCTGAGTTTGCTCAACGGCTGCAGCAGGGCTTTCTTTTTATTTCTCTTGGAGTAAACCCCTTTAAGAAAATAAGTCTGAAAACCCTCCTCTTCTGTAAAACAATGCAGTACAGCATCATTTTCTCCGTACTTTATAAATGAAAGTAAAAATCCGTTTTGTGAATTCATTAATTGACTACCCCTATTTTGGCTGTAGCTTTATCAGAACCGTCTTCATTAGTCATTAATACAAAATAAATACCTGAAGCTACTCTTGTTCCTCTCTGATTGTTAAGATCCCACTCATAGTAGCCTCCTCTTGCCACAGCCGAATGTACTACATTTCCTGCTGCATCTACAATTCTTATGTTCGTTTTTTCTGCCAGACCTTTAATGGTAACCTTTCCTTTAAAGTTAGAATATACTACAGGATTCGGGTAAACTAATACATCTCCAAAATTTGAATTTACATCTGCAACATCTCCCTGATAAGTTACAATACCGCTATAGGTGACGAAATATACCTTACCGGTCTTCTTATCTACCTTGATATCTGTTATACTATTGGTAGGAAGGGGGGAGTTTTCTTTTGTAAAATGTTTTATTGTCTTTTCTCCATTAGAAGAAAGATAGTATACCCCACCACCTTCTACAGATACCCACTTATAATCCCCAGCATCTACTTCAATCTGAAGAATCTGTGAGTCTCTGAAAAGTTCTTCCGGAAGACCGTTTTGTTCTATAATAATAGGGGATGCTGTAGGACTTGGAGTTTTTATCTCAGAAGCTGCGTTGGGAAGAATTCTTAACCCATTATCACTGCCAATCCATGCATCTCCGGATTTATCAAATGCTACAGATAAAGTTCCTTCACCTGCAATTCCATTAGATTCCTTTAATAAATAATCAGTATCGTCAGAAAGATTAGTTGCATTTTTATAGTCATATACCCAGAAATTATTTGTTCTCGGTAGAGGTGTCCAAAGCATGTTTTCATATAAAACTGGTTTTTGCACACCTGAACTTGCAATAGTATATTTTTTTATGGTAAAATCATCTGCTGCTTTATCGTAAATTCCCATTGATGGAATACCATTATCTGTAAATCCAATAGATACAAATATATTACTTTGAGCATCTGTAGCAAAACCTACAGGACGTCGGTAAAAAGGTTCGCCCCCTACATTATAATATTTTACCAATTCAAAGTCTTTGCTGCTTGCATTGTATTTCATTTTATAGACTCCATTGTTAAACATGGTATAATTGGTAAAGAATACTTCATTGTTGCTGATAGGGCTCATGACTGCATCAAGTACATTGACTTGTCCTATATTCGTCTTATTAAAATAGGAAGGGTATATCCATTCGGTACCATTAAAATAATAGAACCCTGGTTTTTTAGGATTTTCTACCGGGAAGTTATAAATATCTGCTCTTGCCCCACTGGAGACAAGCATCTGATTGTTATCGTACAGATTTAATTTATAGGCAAAATTAAAATACGGACCAGAAGGTTTATAAGTATTGTTACCTTCATCTTTTATTCCTGATAATACAGTTCCTCCAAACACTTTTCCACCCGCTATTGTAGCTGTATTACAATCTTCTCCAAGACTTATAGCATTTAAAGAAATGCCGTTGAGTCCAAAGGTATAGATTCTGTTATCGGTTACTACAATATTATTTTGGGTGATCACCACATCCTGAATATTTGCAAAACTGGCAGGAAGTGGAGTGGGAGTACCATTATTATACATGAATGCAGAGGTGGCGGATGAAAACACCAATTCAGACTCAGCATCTATATTTTTGAATGCTCCAGGAACTTCTGTTGTCCATGTAGAAAATACAGGAAATGTAGTATTGATCTCATGGCTTTTCAATCCTGTATTGGTTACAGAATAAATTTTGTTTCCGAATATGGTCGCTTCATTACTGGCTTCATATATCCCTCCGCTAAGGAAAAATGCAGAATCTCCAAACTCTTTCTTTTTAAGATCAAATATAGAGACTCCATACCCTACAGAAATAACCGCCTTATCTCCTGTGATAGAAATATGGTTAACTTTTTTATTTCCGTTGTAACCTGTGGCAATTGGAATATCAACGATGTATTTAATTTCCTGAGGAGTAATCACATCCATAGATCCATCGGAATACCCAATAAGACCTGTCTTGGTTTGTGAATTATAATCGAAAGCGGTGATTCCGATATTATGGAGTCCGTTAGCTTTAGACAGTTTTGTAATCTCTCCACTTCCTATAGTATAATAGAATAATCCGTTTTCTGTTGCGGCTATTATTTTTCCATTGTCTTCTTTCATGGCCAGGACATTATTGTAGGAAAAAAGATCTGACCATTTTTTTGATGAAATGACCTGCGCTTTTGTAAACTGCAGGGATGCTAAAATACCAAGAGAAATTAAAGAGAGTTTTTTCATATTATGCTATTATGCTGCTGTCTATTACCTGATTGTTCCAGGAGATATGCTGTACGTTTTTATTTGTATCAAAGTGAAAATCTATTCTTCCCAAAAGGAGCCCTGCCCATCCAACCTGGTTAACCAAGACCTTCTTACCTTGTCTGTTGGTGAAAGTTTGAGGTTCAGGAAGGAAAGTGTGGGTATGGCCGCCTAAAATAATATCAATATTTTCTGTACTGGCAGCTAAAATTTTATCACTTATTTTATTGGGTTCGTCTTTGTAATCATACCCAATGTGGGAAAGACAGATTACAAGATCACAATTTTGGTCTTTTTTCAGAAAGTTTGAATAATGCTGTGCTACATCAATGGGGCTAGAGTATACAGTTTCTCCATATTGCTTTTTACCCACAAGACCATCCAGCTGGATGCCTACTCCAAAAATTCCTACTTTAATACCGTTTTTATTAAAGATCTTATAAGGAGAAGTTTTCCCGTCAAGTATCGTATTCTTGAAATCATAATTAGAACAGATAAATGGGAACTTTGCAGTAGGAAGAACCTTTGAAAATCCATCTAAACCATTATCAAAATCGTGATTTCCCATGGTAGAAGCATCATACTTCATCATGGACATTAATTTAAATTCCAGCTCACCCCCAAAGAAATTAAAATAGGGAGTTCCCTGAAAAATATCTCCGGAATCAAGAAGTAATACATTAGATTCCTGATTTCTGATCTGTTGAATTAAGCTAGCTCTTCTGGCAAAACCTCCCTGATTTGGATTTTTGGTATAGCTTGCATCAAAAGGCTCTATTCTGCTATGCTGATCATTGGTATGAAGAATAGTCAGTTTAGTTGCGGATTGTAATCCAGGAATAGCTAATCCTTCCGCCTTCATCATATTAGGAGCTAAAGCCATTGCTAAAGTTCCACCACCTATTGCTTTTAAAAAACTTTTTCTATCCATTACTTTTTACCGATAAAATTTAAACGAACATCTGTATTAGGAACTACTTCCGGAGTTTTCTTGAAATATTCAATAAATAAATCTCTAAGTTTTATTCCTGTCGGAATTGATTCTCCTTTGGCAAAGAATTTCATATTATCTCCACCCAAAGCAAGATAGTCTGAGGTAGCGATATAATAGTCTTTACCAGTGTCTATTTTTTGTCCGTTAATTAACGATTGATTAAGTTGTCCGTTTTTTGTTTCAATATACAGATGGGAAACAGGGTTGTTGACTTGAGTTTTTGCATAATAATCAAAAAGACCCTGAAGATCAGCCCCTTTCATTTTAACAATAATCACCTCATTTTCAAAAGGCATTACTTCAAAAACGTTTTTCAGCATAATATCACCCTTTCCAATGGTTGTACGGATTCCTCCGATATTGATCAAGGCAGCATCTACATTTTTCTTAAGATTTATTTTTGCCCACTCATTCCCTCCTTCAAATGTATAATCTGCTAAAAGATTACCGAGATTACTGTTGTCTCCCTGCTTTGTAAGGTCTACACTTGTATGAGAAATTTTCTGATTCATTTCCCGGTCCAGTTTCTCTTTATAAGGTTCAATTACCTTTACAAACTCCTCATCATTCTTTAGCTCGTTATTAATAGAAATATTCTGCTGGGGCTGTACGTTTGCAAGCTGCAGCGTGGATGCTGTTTTGCAGGCGGTAAGCGATGCCAGAGCAATTCCTAGTAACAAGAATTTATTTTTCATAATATCTTTTAGTATATGCAAATATAACCATATGAATAATAAAACATTATTATTTATTACAAATTCTTATTGTAAATTATTAAATTTGACAAAAATAATTCGAACAGATGAGCATTTTAAAAGGAGTAGGTGTTGCATTGGTAACACCCTTTAATGAAGATTTATCCGTTGACTTCGACAGTTTAACCAAACTTGTTGAATACAATATTGAAAACGGAACCAATTATTTGGTAGTATTGGGAACTACGGCAGAAGCCGCTACGCTTTCTGATGAAGAAAAGAAACAGGTAATTGAGCATATCATTAATGTAAATAATAAACGTCTTCCTTTGGTATTAGGAATTGGCGGTAACAATACTCTTGAAGTAAAGAAACAGATTGAAGAAGCAGATCTTTCTGCATTTGAAGCAGTGCTTTCTGTATCTCCATATTACAATAAGCCTAACCAGGAAGGACTTTACCAACATTACAAGGTATTGGCTTCCACAGGGAAAAAAATCATCATCTACAATGTTCCTTCAAGAACAGGGCAGAATATTGATGCAGATACTACTATTCGTATTGCAAAGGAATTTCCTAATCTCTTTATGATCAAGGAAGCAGCACCCAATATTCTTCAGTATTTTGATATTTTAAGAAAAAAACCTGAAGGGTTTTCATTAGTTTCCGGAGATGATGAGTATACACTTCCTGTGACTTTGGCTGGTGGAAATGGTGTAATTTCTGTGATTGGACAGGGATACCCTAAGGAGTTTTCCACAATGGTACAGCTGGCTTTTGAAGGAAAGGTAAAAGAAGCTTATGAAATTCATAATAAGCTGGTTGAAATCACACGTTTAATCTTTGCTGAAGGGAATCCTTGCGGGATTAAAGTAATTCTTGCTGAAAAAGGAATTATTAAAAACCACCTTAGACTTCCTTTGGTTCCTGCTTCAGAAGGACTTTATGCAAAGATTAAAGCTGAAATGGCAAATATTTAATAGAATATCAACCGTCAGCAATGAATAGAGATTAATATAGACCGATTCATTGTTGAAAACAGATCATTGATATAATCTCATAAAGTGAAAAGTTCAGACTTTTCACTTTTTTTTAATCATAAAATAAAAATAATGAAATTAATAGAAGCGATGGTAAAAGACATTCCTTTGATTCAGGATTTAGCAAGAAGATCCTGGGAAAATGCTTATGCAGATATTCTTTCGGCTGAACAGATGGAGTATATGCTTGCAGAAATGTATTCTGAGACTGAGATTGAAAATCATCTCCAAAATCCGGATTATCATTATTATCTGATTCAGGATGAGAATAACAGTTCTTTTGAAGGTTTTATCGGATATGAACACGATTATGAACCCCAGACCACAAAGCTCCACCGTATTTATTTGGTTCCGGAAAGTAAAGGGAAAGGCTTTGGAAAAGAAGCACTTCAATTTTTGAATCTTAAAGTAGCTGAAAATGGAAATGAAAGAATTATTTTGAATGTTAATAAATATAATTCTGCCAGAAATTTTTATGAATCCCAGGGATACAAGGTGTTTGGGGAAGGAACTTTTGATATTGGAAGAGGGTTTGTAATGGACGATTTTTTGATGGAGTTTCTAATTCACAAATAATTGACTTAAAATCTTGTAACTTTCTCTTGTAATTCTATAACAAGTGATTTCTTTTTTTGATTCATCTTTGCTTCAGAACCAAATCACTTTTAATAATACATTCATATGCTTGGTTTTGAGCTGATTTAGCTTTTTATCAGTATATTTTTTTCATCCTTAGTGTTTAAATTCCTGTATTCTTGAATGCAGGAATTTTTTTGTGGATACATTGTCGAAAAAAAGAAACCTATTTCACATTTAATTGAAATAAATCATTATATTTACTGAAAATTTGACTTACTATAATAGGATGAAAATGTATGTAAAATTTGATTTCAACACTCTCTGTAAGAAAGTGTTAGATGAAAAACTTAAAGAACACGGGCTGAAATACAGGTTGCTGAACTTTGGAGAGGTAGAGTTTTACGAACCCCTAACGCAGGAACAACATCATCTTTTTAAGACACATCTTGGAGAGTATGGTATCGAAATTATTGAAAGCCAGAAAACGGCTTTGGTACAAAAGATAAAAGATGCTATCGTAGAACTTGTTTTTTCTGAAGAGATTATCCCTGTAAAAGCATCTATTTATATTTCTGAAAAGCTGAATCATAGCTATGGATATCTTTCCAATCTTTTTTCAGAAGTTGCTTTTACTTCTATTGAGAACTTTATTATTTTGCAAAAAATAGAACATGCTAAAGTGTTAATTATAAGAAATAAGCAAAGCCTCACAGAAATCGCCCACAAATTGAATTACTCCAGTGTAGCCCATCTAAGTACTCAGTTTAAAAATACAACCGGAATCACCCCCTCCCAGTTTCAAAAAATACTAGGGAAAAGACGCAGAGCCCAAAATACGGCCATAAACCATAAAATGCAGTATGAATAAAGAATTTCTGAACGTAATCGTAGCAGATGATAATGAAAACACTCTAATTTTTTTTAAAAATATATTTAAAGAGCTAAAAATTTCTATAAAAGTTCAATGTTTTAACAGTGGAATATCCTTAATGAAGTATCTGAATAATGAAGAGGCTGTTATTCCTGAAATTGTCTTTATGAGGTATGAAATTCCTGAGAAAAATAGTTTAGAATGGATTGAGGAGATTAGGGATAACCAGAAGTTTAACAATATGGTAATAGCCATATATTCTGAATCAATTCCCGAAAATGAAGTGGAAGATATCTTTGTAAAAGGAGGAAATGTGTATATCAAAAAACCGGAGGCATTTGATCAGCTGAAA
This sequence comes from Chryseobacterium sp. YR221, assembly GCF_900176315.1. Classification (NCBI taxonomy): domain Bacteria; kingdom Pseudomonadati; phylum Bacteroidota; class Flavobacteriia; order Flavobacteriales; family Weeksellaceae; genus Chryseobacterium; species Chryseobacterium sp. YR221. The sequence continues at coordinate 222,949 of NZ_FWXM01000005.1, read as the reverse complement.
AAAGTACTCACAGAAGTTATTACGATCAATTGGCAGTATCATACTTCAGGTTTAAATAAAGAGAATTTTATTCTGAAAGTGTAAGTAGTGATAGTTTTTTTAATTCCATTTTTTGATTATTTAACGATATTTATCACATAGTATTCACAAATAGGTGAAAATTTTATAATTAATAGCTGAAATAATATAAAAAGGTTTTCAATAAAAATGCAGACTTTTGTAGTATAGAATCAGTGACACAAATTTGATATAAATAAAAGATACAGATGAATGAAGAGTAATTGTTTCACAACAAGTATTTATATAAATCACGATGTTATTTAACAAAATGAATTATATTAATTTCCAATTATAAAGCATAGAAGATCTTTAAACAAAACGGTACAATCATGAAAACTCAAAAGTAGTTGGAGACATATTTATTCGTTTCATTCCCTCGTCTCCCTCTATATTCAGTTAGTTTTTATAATAAGCAAGTTGGAAAAATAATTCATTTTGTTTTTTTATAATTTATTTTAATAGTTATGGTTTGAAATCTATTCAAATAATGCATAAATATTTTCACACCACATCACAAAATATTAAACCTAAACTATTAAAATAAATTTTCTTTAGGCAGACAAGAAGTAATTTCTTCTAAATAACAGTTTTATAAGGGGACCGCAGGAAAGATTTTCTGCGGTTTTTTTTATGAAATTTTGCTCCACTTATTCTTTCCTTTGTAATACCTGATGTAATAATTTTTGATGATGAGATTATCAGGTCTTGCCAGCATTGGATCAGCCTCCAGAATTCTGTCTACAGTATTTTTTGTAGTCTTAATGATTGCCGAATCATTGATAAGGTCTAATCTTTTGAAATCTACGACACCGCTCTGCTGAGTTCCCAGGATATCTCCGGGACCTCGAAGTTGCATGTCGACTTCCGAGATTTTAAAACCATCATTGGTCTCTGTCATTGTTCTGATACGGGTCCTGCTTTCCTTAGATAATTTATCTGAAGTCATCAAAATACAATAGCTTTGTTCTGCTCCTCTTCCTACACGTCCTCTAAGCTGGTGAAGTTGTGAAAGACCAAATCTTTCTGCACTTTCAATAACCATTACAGATGCATTAGGAACGTTGACTCCCACTTCAATAACCGTTGTAGCTACCATAATTTCTGCTTTTCCTGAAGCAAAATAAGTCATGGCAGCATCTTTTTCATCAGGTTTCATTTTTCCATGAAGCATGGTGACATTATAATCTGAGAAGTATTCCATGACATGTTCTAGCCCCTCCATCAGATTTTTGTAATCTAAAGTTTCAGACTCTTCAATAAGTGGATAAACAAAATAAATTTGTCTGCCTTTCTTGATCTCATCTTTACAGAAATTGTACACATACGCCCTGTCTTTTTCACGCCTGTGAGCAGTAATTATAGGTTTTCTTCCCACTGGCATTTCATCAATCACAGACACATCAAGATCTGAATAAAAACTCATTGCCAATGTTCTTGGAATAGGAGTTGCGGTCATCACAAGAATGTGAGGCGGAATTTTATTTTTTGCCCAAAGTTTAGCCCGTTGTGCTACTCCGAATCTATGCTGCTCATCAATAATAGCGAGTCCTAAATTTTTAAATTTAACCTTATCTTCTAATACAGCATGAGTGCCAACCAGAATAGAAAGACTGCCACTTTCAAGCTCTGCGTGAATAATTTTCCTTTCAGAAGCTTTGGTAGAGCCGGTGAGAAGCCGGATATTGATATTTGTTTCCTGTAATAAATCCTTCATTCCGTTATAATGCTGCTGGGCAAGAATTTCTGTAGGAGCCATCATACAGCTCTGAAAACCATTATCCATTGCAATCAGCATGGTAAGTAATCCTACCATTGTTTTTCCGGAGCCTACATCACCCTGTAAAAGCCTGTTCATCTGAATAGGCTTTTTCATATCCATACGGATTTCTTTTAAAACCCTTTTCTGAGCATTTGTAAGATCAAAAGGAAGGTGATTTTCATAAAAATCATTGAAATGATCCCCAATAATGGGAAAAGGATTGCCGTGAGACTGGGTTTTATGATGAAGCTTTTTTAAGCCATAGCCCAATTGGAAAAAGAATGACTCTTCAAATTTAAGTCTGAAGTCAGCCTTATCAAAATGCTCCATATCTTTTGGGAAATGCACATTCAGAAAAGCATGCTGCCTTGAGATAAACTTGAAGGTTTTCATTAAATATTCCGGGAAATTTTCCTCAATAAGTTGAGGAATCTCTTTGCAGATATTCCTGAGAGCATTTTGAAAGAATTTTTGGCCCAGCCCCCTTTTGGTAAGTTTTTCAGAACTTGGATAAATAGGTTTCAGGCGGACGTCACTGTCTTTACTTTCCTCAGCTTCTATTTCCGGATGTGGCATAGAAAACTGCCTGTTGAAAACATTGATCTTTCCAAAGATATACACATCACGGTTGATAGGAATCTGTTCCTTCAGCCATTTTGAATATTGAAACCATACAAGATCTATACTGCCAGTATGGTCATTAAATTTGGCGGAAAGTCTTTTTGTTTTTCCGGTCTGGATTTCCTGTATCTGGGTGATTTTCCCTTTCAGCTGGATATCAAGATTGCTTTCCTCAAGCTGAGAGACTGTATAAATTTTACTTTTATCCAGATAGCGGATAGGGTAGAAGTTCAGAAGATCTTCCACGGTGGAAAGGCCCAGCACACTTTTGATGAGTTTGGCTCTTTCAGGACCTATTCCTTTTACATATTCTATTGAAGTATCTAAAGTCATTTAAAAAACGAGCCCTAATTTCGGTAAAATAGCTGGGATTTAAAATTTTTAGCACCAAAATATTGGTGTAAATATCTAAAAAAGGCTCTCAGATTCTGAAAGCCTTTGATTTATATTAGTCTTTGATTTTAGATTTGAACTTTTTCTGGTAATCTTCCCACTGTTCTCTGGTACGGATCTTTTTAAATAAATCTTTTGAGATGAGTTCCAGATAGGGCTCCAGCTCTTTGGCGGATAATTCTCCCTGTAGAATGGTGATTGGATCTCCATGCTCATCCAGAAAAACAGTACTTGGTACAGCCCCTACATTCATATATTGTGTAAACTCATGCAGAGAATTTTTTCCTTTTTTATGCTCTGTATTTGGATTTGAGAATGTTCTTCCAAAGATTTCAACACTATTTTTTTCTTCAGCATTAAATTTTACAGGATAGTAATTCTCATTTAAGATCTGGGAAATCACGGCATGACCGTATGTTTTTTTATCCATAATCTTACACGGTCCGCACCAGTCTGCATAAAAATCAATAAGAATTTTTTTGGGATGCGTTTTCTGAGCTTTTAAAGCTTCCTCAATAGTCATCCACTTTATTTGTGCAAAACTAAAATTCAATAATAATAAGAGTACTATGCTTAAAATTTTCTTCATAATGATTTGTGATATTTATGTAAAAATAAGCATAATAGTTTATTCTTTATTTTACATCTTGCATTAATTTTTTTACGAAGGATGATAGCAAAATCAATACCACACCTGCAATTAATGCATAGATTCCCAGAGTTTTGTATCCATCAGTATAGGCGATCAGTTTACTCATATTGGTATTCCCTGTATTTGATTCAGATAAACTTGCTCCAATTTTCCCTGCTGCAAACTGCCCGAATGCACTGGCTAGAAACCAAAGCCCCATCATCATACCAAACATCTTTTTAGGAGATAGTTTTGTAATAATAGACATCCCAATAGGACCTAAACACAACTCTCCGAATGTGATAACAAGCCACGTAAAGGTAAATAAATTAAGAGATGATTTACCATCTGCACCTGCAAAATATCTTAAACTGTAGAATAAGAAAAATCCGGCAGCGAGAAATAAAAATCCAATTCCAAATTTATTAATAGTATTGGGCTCAAGCTTCTTTTTGTTTAAGCCTACCCAAGCTAACCCGATTAGAGGACTGAAAATAATAATGAAAAATGAATTTGCACTGTTGTTGATAACATTAGGATCCATACCAAATCCCAATAAGTTGTGAACAAGGTTGTCCTTTGCAAATAAAGACAATGAACCACCACTTTGCTCATAAATGGAATTAAATAGGAAGTACATGAAAATAAAAACAAAAGCAGCAATAAGCTTCTTTTGATAAGGTGTTGTCTGTTTCACTGTTTCTAGGATAAAATATCCCACGGCAGCGATACCAATCAAATACATAAAATAGTCTGTATAATCGGTATTTTTAACCATAATAAAAATAAGAGGCATGCTTAATAAAGCTCCAATATAAACTAAAACCTCACGTAGGGTTCTTTTAGATTGAGGAAGAATTTGTAGGGGAGAATCACCAATTGGTCCCAATGATTTTTTGGTAGCAAAAAAAGTAATTAATCCTAAAATCATCACTATTGCCGCTGCCAGGAAACACCATGACCAGGAGTGGTATTTTCCAAGATATACACAAAGTGCTCCTCCCAGAAGCCCGCCAATATTAATTCCGGCATAAAAAAGACCATATCCCGCATCTCTTCGGGCATCATCTTCCTTGTAGAGTTCTCCTACCATTGAGGAAATATTCGGTTTGAAAAATCCGGTTCCAATAATAGAGCAGGTAATCCCAAAATAAAAGAAGTCATGAGGTGACAGTGCAATAATAAGATTTCCAACTGCCATAATAAGTCCTCCAAAAACCAGAGACTTTTTAAATCCTAAGATTTTATCCGCAAAAATACCTCCTATAAAGGTAAAGGCATAAATAAAAGCCTGTATGGCTCCATATTGTAAATTAGCCTTGTCTTCCAGCAGTCCCAGCTGGTCTACCATAAAAATTGTAAGAACTCCGCGCATTCCGTAAAAACAAAAGCGTTCCCACATTTCTACAGTGAATAAGGTCCAAAGTTGCTTTGGATACTTTCCTTTAAAGTTTTGTATTTCTTCTAGAGTTAAGCTCATAATGATATATGATTGTTTTAATTAGGGGTTTTTATTATCCTGATCTAGTTCAAAACGAATTCTGTCCTGATCGATGATTTGTTTTAATTCTTCTTCTTCTTTTGGGAGGTACGGCAGTTATTTGCTGGTAAATAAATTATTTTTATCATTGAGCACAGAGTATTTTACAATAGTTTCATCTTTTTCAGAAAACCGTTCGTCTGCCTTTATGCCAAGAAATTTAAAAATGTAGGGATCTTTTAAAACTCTGTGGATGTTTTCTGGTGAAGACTCTTTATGTTTTAAAACTCTTTCGTAAGGAAGGGAGTTCATCTGCCTTTTTAGATCTCTTACATTCCAATTGTTTTGTACATCTTCAACAATAAGTTTTCCAATCTGCCAATAAGTAAGCAGTAGTGTAGAATTCGCTATTCGAAAAACCTTTTCGCGCGACTGTCTAATGATCTCCTTTACGGATTGGAATAAAGATTCTTCGGAAATTTCCATCGTACGAAATTAAAAAAAACCTCTGACTTAGCAGAGGTTTTATTCATATTTTGTTAACACACTTAGTTTACACCGTGCATCATTTTCTTTAAGATAGGTGAAAGTAAAGCTAAAATTACTGAAGCAATACCACAAAGTACCACAAATACCATGAAGAATTCAAATAAATTGTGAATCTCAAATCCTACAAAAGTAGGGTTATGTAATGGTAACTGAGCTTTTTCAAATGCAGCTGTCTGATCAGCGGTTAATGTTACTTTTTTATCTAAAACATCCTGAAGGTTTACTCCTATTTCCTGCGCTTTTGTAAATTTATCACCTGTTGCAGGGATCAAAGCTCCTAATGAACCTGCCAAAGCATATCCTGCTGCATTGGAAATAAAGAAAACACCATATAATAATGAGGCGAATCTTTTTGGTGCCAGTTTACCTACCAGTGATAACCCGATTGGAGATAAACAAAGCTCTCCACAAGTTTGGATGAAGTATAGAAGCATTAACCATTTTATTGCCAGTAGACCTGAGTTTCCTAGATCTTTTACATTATGTGCTATGATAAAGTAGCTTAAAGCTATTAATGCAAGTCCCATTGCTTGTTTGAATGGTGATACCGGCTCTTTTCCTTTTGCTCTTAGTTTATCCCAACACAAACTGAAAGGAACGGCTAACAGCACAACGAAAATACCATTAAAGATCTGAACCATTGATGGTGGCATATTCCACCCCAAAATGTTTCTATCGGTTTGATTATCTGCAATAAATGTTAATGAAGAACCTGCCTGTTCGAAAGCTGCCCAGAAAAAGATAATAAAGAATGAAACAATATAAATTACCCAGATTCTCTGTCTTTCAATTTTGTTTTCTGCAGAGCTCATAATAAGGAAAGCCAAAGAAATACCTGCTGAATAAATGAAAGGATAAATAACTCCTTTGATCAGTTGACCCATTTCTACAGCTTTAAATCCAATTTCTCCTACCAATGCATATCGGAAAACAAAGAATAAAACAACAAATATAAGTCCGGTAATACCTAAAGCCATTCCCGAGAATTTTGCTGTTTGAGTTTCCCCTTCTTCAAAATCTGCACTGGTATTGTTTTTTGGTAATCCACCGATAGGTCTTCCTTCCGGCGTTACTACATATTTATTTTTAAGGATAAAGAATGTAATAGTTCCAATAACCATAGCAATTGAAGCTGCTAAGAATCCCCATTTAAAGGCGAAAATATCTCTTACTCCTGTTGCAGCGTCTTTTACGTCTCCTACGTAAGGGCAGATAAACTGACCTAAAAACGCTCCAATGTTGATCCCCATGTAAAAAATGGTGAAAGCAGAATCCAGTTTAGACTTCTCTTGTTTTGGATAAAGACTTCCCACCATGGATGAGATGTTCGGTTTGAAAAATCCATTACCAAAAATAATAACGAATAAAGCCAGCCACATGATAAGTTTGGCGCTTCCAATATCTGCGGAAAAAGTTGAAGCACTGATGAATAATAAAAACTGACCAATGGCCATTAATGACCCTCCAATGATAATGGCAAATCTGTTTCCGATATATTTATCTGCAATAAATCCTCCTAAAAGGGGAGTTAAATAACATAAAGCTAAAAATCCACCATAGATAATAGCTGCATCAGCTTCTTTTATCAATAAGGAATTTACCATAAAGAGCGTCAAAAGAGCTCTCATTCCGTAAAAGTTGAAACGCTCCCACATTTCCGTTCCGAACAGAACCCACAATCCTTTCGGATGTCTGGAATTCTTATTCTCTACAAATTCATCCGGTTTCGGACTTATTGCTTCAATATTATCCATTTCTATTGTTAATTTTTGTTAAGACTGACAAATATAGTTTATTTTGGGTTTTTGGCAAGGTTTTAATTTTATTTTTAAATAAAAAAGCTGCAGAACCATTCTGCAGCTTTATATTCTTTATAAATACTAAGGATTAGTGCCCTTTTTCCTTCATAATTTTATTTAATCTTTTTAACATAGAAAGGCCTAAAAGAGTAGCAAATATTAACAAACCGAAATTAACAAGAAAATAATTCGTCTTGTTTTCGTAGTTATACCAGGTGCTGGCAAGGATCCCTGAAAGCTTGTTTCCTACAGAGTTGGCAAGGAAGAATCCTCCCATCATCAGGGCTGTAATTCTTGCTGGTGAAAGTTTTGAGACAAAAGAAAGTCCCATAGGCGAAAGGCATAATTCCCCAATAGTAATCACACCATAACTGGCTACCAGCCATAAAGGAGAAACTTTTACAGCTCCGTTATCTCCGGCCATTACTGCTAATACCATCACTAAACAGGATAGTCCTGAAATAAATAGTCCTAAAACTATTTTAGTAGGGGTTAACGGCTCTTTACCTTTTCGTCTTAAAAGGGCCCAAAAACCAACTATGACAGGGGTCAGAGCAATTACCCAAAACGGATTAATAGACTGAAATAATTCAGTATTGTACAGATATACTTTGTTTTCAGGATTCTTTTCAAGAGCAGCCCGCTGTTCGGGAGAAATATTTTTAAAATAAACATCTTTTCCTGTTTCTTTCCTGGTATCCCCCTTTTCATCTTTTTGAGATCTGAATTGGTTGTCATATACAGGGGTTTCTTTATCTTCATAGCTCTTCCCATCCACCATGTAAATTCCTTCCAGCGGCTTTTCTAAAGAGGCCGGAACACTTCTGTCTGTATAATAATTAGCCCATCTTGTCAAGGCAGTACCGTTTTGTTTAAATACAGCCCAGAAAAACATGCTGATCAGGAATACGGATAATAGGGCACCAATAGAAGCTTTTTCATCCGGTTTAGCTTTGAAATAAAGAGAGGCATAAAAGTAAATAACAGGAACACATGCAAATATAAAGGCATCTGTGCTGTCACTCCCAAAAATATTGTTAGGAATAAACCAACCGATTGCTCCGGCAATAATAGCGGGAACAAATACTTTAAGCATAATTTCAGAAAGTTTGGTGTCTCCTTCCTGCACCGGTTTCATCTGTGCAGCATGGATATAGTGTTTTCTTCCGATCGTGAAAATTACCATACCGATCAGCATTCCTACTCCGGCAGTGATGAATGCTTCACCCCATCCGAATTTATTACGCATGAAGGCAGCAATAATATTACAGATAAATGCACCGATATTGATTCCCATATAGAAAATATTATATCCGGAATCTTTATTGGCTTTATAGGGTTCTTCAGAATACAGGTTTCCTAAAAGAGTAGAAATTGTAGGCTTAAAAAAACCATTTCCAATGATAATTAAAGCTAAAGATGAATAAAATAGAGGAAGGTCTTTGAAAACTCCCATCCCAATATATCCTGCAGCCATTAAAAATCCACCGATATAAATAGATCTGATATATCCTAAAACCCTGTCTGCTAAAAATCCGCCAATGAAAGGGGTAAGGTATGTCAGGGCAATATAAGTCCCGAAAATATCATCAGCTGTTTTGTCTGGCAGTCCAAGGCCTCCCTTCATACCTGTGGGCTCAATAACATATAGTACAAAGATTCCAAGAATCAGGTAGTATCCGAAACGCTCCCACATTTCAGTGAAAAAGAGGAAGGGTAGCCCTTTAGGATGTTTAGTCTTCATATAATCAATTTTCAAATTTCCCAAAAATAAGTTTTTAATTTCAATTGATAAAATAAATAATACTGAGCGAAATGATTAATGAAATAAATAGAAGCCCTTTATTTCTGAAGGGATAAAATCAAATTTTGTAAAACCTGATCAATTTGCATCTACAAGACGTACATATTGCACATATTATGAATAAAAAATTGCAAATAATATACAATGCATATTTCCCATTAAGGTGATTTTTGTTTTTAGTTTTGAAAGGTCAACAATGACACAGAACAATTTTATAAAAAAGACAATTATGAAAAATCTAAGAAAATTAACGAGAACAGATCTTAAAGAATTAAAAGGAGGCTATATAAAAGCTGATACATTCAGATGCTGTAATCCATCAACGGGGTCTTGTGGGCCATGTGGTGGACCTGGTGCCTGTGATGCAGGTTATGAATTAAGATCTTGTTAAAGAAAAACTAGACAAAACATAAAAAAGGCTGTTGTTTTCAGTCTTTTTTGTGTTTTTAGTTATATTTATTATTGTAAAATAAGCTTTAAATGAAATATAGGTTTTTCATATTCATTATCACTTTCATTTCTCTGAATTTTTTTTCTCAGAAGAAATTAATTGTTGCGGGAAAAGAGATTAAAAATCAATATCAAGAAACGCTAAAGTTATTAACTGCATGTAATGAAAAGTATTATAAAGGGTTTACTGGTGATTCTTCTGTTATAAAAAATAATATTTACAACTTCAGTATTCCAGATTATAATGATGATATTCCCAGACCTTTTCGTTTTTTATTTAAAACAGGGAAAAATAAAGTATTTAAAGTTTCAGACATTTTTTATCTTTCTAAAAAGACTAGTAGAGTGAATTTTAATTTTGGAAATAATGAAATTATACTCAATAGAAAGGATAAGATTTATAATGAAATACTTAATTATGAATCTTATATGAAATCATATACAGCTAAAAAAAATGAATTGGATAGCATTACGTTTCGTATTAATGAAAGCAATCATTTTAAACTTGAGAAAATAACAACAGACAGTTTGCAAAATTTATATAAAAAACTTGATCAGTCTGAAGATTCTCTGTTGTTAAGCCTGTCAAAAAAAACACCGGATTCTTATATTTTATTTTGGAGATTAGTACAAAAATTTGAATCTAAGGGATATAAAAATGGATACGATCAGATTTTCAATAATCTAAACACTTCAGTAAAGAAATCTTCTGTTGGGTTGATTTTTGATGATCAGTTAAAAAAATCAGAAAAGATAGCTTTAGGCAGTTTATTTCCTGATTTAATTTTTAATAACAGACATGTTCTGGCGGAGTTGGATATTAAGTATACTCTTATAGATTTTTGGTTTTCTTATTGTCAACCCTGCATAGATGATTTTCCAAAATACAAGGAAATATATTTAAAGTATCATCATAGTGGTTTTGAAATTTTAAATATCTCTACTGACAGAACTAAAGATAAAGACAATTGGAAGAGAGTAATTAAAGAAAAGGAACTTATCTGGGATCATTTTTTAGATGAAAATGGTATGAAAGCTAAGCAGTATAATATTAATAAATTTCCTACGAATTTTCTTTTGGATGTTTCTGGAAGAATTATTAAAAAAGATATTACTCCTGAAGAACTGGAAATTTATTTAAATGAGAATTTAAAACAGTAATAGTTGAATAGGGGATAAGTAAGTGTAAAAAAATTAAAATTGATTATGAAAAGTTTATTATTTATACTACTGGGAACAGTGATGTTTTTTTCTCAGAGTAACAGGTTTATCTATGATGTCAAATACAAGAAGGATTCAACTTCAAAAGATATCACCAGAGAAAATTATTATCTTGATATTACAAAAGATGATCTGGCCTATTATAACAGACTGAATTATATTAATGATTCAATATTCAGTGTTACCGGGCAATATACATCTGGTAGGCTGACTTCTTTCCTTATCAAAAAGAACAATAACAACATCTTTCAAAACTATGAATATATCGGTGATGCAACCTTCTATAAATTATCTGAAGAAGCCAAGCAACAGTGGACTATTACAGACAGTATAAAAGTTTCTAATAATTTCCGGCTTCAAAAAGCTAGTACTCAATTCGGAGGAAGAAACTGGATCGCATGGTTTACTAAAGATATTCCAATGCCCTACGGACCTTATAAGTTTAACGGATTACCGGGATTGATTATGGAATTGTATGATACTCAAAAGAATTACTATTTTAATGTGATTAAGAGTGAAAAGATTCCGGATACTTACAAGCGTCTTTCATTAACTAATTTTATGTCTAGGGCCATTCCTGTCAATCAGAAAGAACTGGATAAATTAAAATTAGATCTCTACTCCAATCCCTTTAAATATGTATTGAATGGAAATTTGAACATGCGCGAAGGCCAGAAATTGTTGTTGGAAGACGGAACCGTTCTCTCCAAAGAACAGCTGAAACCTGCCGAAGGTAATGAGAGAAAAAAAATAAAAGCTTTTAATAACCCCATAGAATTGGATAAAGCGGTGAAATATCCATGAACAAAATAAAAATCCCTTTCAAATTTTGAAAGGGATCTATAGTAAGTTTTATTTGTAAGAAGTACTTTCTTATAAATTGTTTAAGATAAAATCAGTCATTTTCTGATAAAGCTGTGGTCTTGTCTGTCCTCCATAAATTCCGTGATTTTTATCTGGATAAGCCATGAAATCAAACTGTTTTTTATTTTGAATCAAAGCTTCGGAAAATTCCATGGAATTCTGGAAATGTACGTTGTCATCAGCTGTTCCGTGGATCAACAGGAATTTGCCTTTCAATAAATTAGCATATTCTGTAGGTGAGTTTTTATCATATCCATCAGCATTTTCCTGAGGGGTTCTCATAAATCTTTCAGTGTATACAGAGTCATAATATCTCCAGTTGGTTACTGGTGCAACAGCAATTCCCATCTTGAAAACATCTGCTCCTTTAGTCATTGCCAAACTTGTCATATAGCCTCCGAAGCTCCATCCGAACATTCCGATTCTGCTCTTGTCAATATAAGATTGGGTACCGAACCATTTAGCCGCAGTAATCTGATCTTCAATCTCATATTTACCTAAGTTCATATACGTTACTTTCTTATATTTAGCTCCTTTATAGCCTGTTCCACGTCCATCTACACAAGCAACGATATACCCTTTCTGTACCAAATGATTGAACCACATGGCATTTCCGTTATCCCAGGAATTGGAAACCTGCTGAGATCCCGGTCCTGAATATTGGAACATGAATAAAGGATATTTCTTAGTAGGATCAAAGTTTTTAGGTTTCATGATCCATGCATTCATCTGATCACCTACTGCATTGGGAATGGTAATGAATTCCTTTTCAGCAAAATTATCAGTTTTTAATTTTTGTAACTGATCATTATTGTTCTGAAGTTCTTTTACAGCCTTTCCATTTCCGTCTTTTAAAACATAAGTATAAGGTTTTGAAGCCGTAGAAGAGGTCTCAATGAAATAATTATAATTTTTGCTGAAGTTGGCAGAATTGTTTCCTTCCGTATTAGAGATAAGCTGAGATTTTCCGTTTTCAATATTTACTTTAGAAATTACCTTGTTGATACTTCCTTTTTCAGTAGTCTGAACATAGATTTCTTTAGATTTTGGATTGAAACCATAATAATCCGTTACCTCCCAGTTTCCTTTAGTGATTTGCTTCTTAAGCTTACCATCTTTGTCATACCAGTATAAATGACGGTTTCCATCTCTTTCAGAAGCCCAAAGGAAAGAATTGTCTTCTAAAAATTCTAAAGTAGGACTATCCGTATCAATCCATTTGTCATCCGTTTCAGTAAATAATTTCTGAACAGCTCCGGTTTTAGTATTGACCTTTAAAATATCTGAAGCGTTTTGAATTCTTTCGGAAGTAATCAAAACAATTTCATCAGCTTTTGCCGTTTGAAAAACGTTGGGAATATAATAGTTTTTAAAAGATCCTAAATTCAATGGCATTGTTTTTCCACTGTCCAGACGGTATAGTTGTGCAGAAACTACAGAATTCTTTTCACCAGCCTTAGGATATTTGTAACGCATTTCAGCAGGATAAAGATTTTTTCCATAGATAGGAATATAAATTTCCGGAACCTGGCTCTCATCAGATTTTACAAATACAATAGCATCAGAATTTTTTGTCCATTCATATTGTCTTGCATGCCCGAATTCTTCTTCATATACCCAGTCTGCCAATCCATTGATAATAGAATTCTTCTTACCATCATTGGTTATTTGTGTGATCTTTCCGGAAGTCAGATCCTGATAGAATAAATTATTATCAGAGATAAAAGCTATTTTCGTAGCATCAGGGGAAAATCTAGGCTCCTGAACAGTTTTGCCTTCATTTAAGCTGATTACTTTTCCTGATTTTAAATCTTTTACATCAAATTTTCCAAGAAAAGAATGCCTGTAAATAGGCTGGCTTCCTACTTGTAAGAGAATTTTAGACTCGTCATCAGAAAATTCATAGCTTTCAAATTTTCCATCTACAAGATTTCCTTCTTTCTGAGAAGTTTTGTAAGAATATTTTGCGATTCCTGCCGGTTCTATAACCAGATAGTTTTCGCCGTTTTTCATAGATGTAATCCCGGCAATACCCTTACCACGGTAATATCCTGAATATATTTTATCTAAAGTAATTTCCTGTGCCGATACAGTTTGGAATGCCGCAGCAATCGTAAGCGTTAAGAATAGTTTTTTCATTTCTAGCATTAATGGATTTCAAAGATAATAATTTTATTAAAATGTGTAAAAAAAGCTTTTCAAATAAGACTTTTGGCAGAAAAATTGAATATCATTAAGTATAATCAAATCAAATAATAATTATGGAAACAAATGCATACAACCAGAAACTAAACCGTTATGTATTGAATGACAGAATTGTTTATACAGGTTTTTCCAGTTTTAAAGACGCTGAAGAATGTGCCCAAAAAAAAGGAGGAACATTAGTGGAAGTGAGTTTTAAAGATGGAAATGATAACCCTCAGATTACAGATGAAGCCGGTTTAATAGAAAAAAAACTTCATTACTATGTGTATGCAGGCGATGAATATAAATTTATCCATTCATCTGATCCCGGATTTAGAAAATATGCTGATGAATTGCAGAAAATAAAAGCAAGAAATGATAAAACAAGTCCGGACGAACGGTATTTTGCCAATTTTGAGATCGAAAATGCAGAAGACCCGATTATTATCCTGAAAAATGATCACTTTGAGTCAGTAACTTCACGAGAACGTTCAAAATATATGAAACATGCCTGTGTTTATGAATTAGGGGTATCCCTGGTAAAATCTTAAAAAAAACGATCATGAGCAAGACAAAATATTCAGATAAGGCTCAGGACAAAGTAGGAAAAGTAATGCACGAATTCAAGGAAGGGAAATTGAAATCTTCTTCCGGAGAAAAGGTGACCAACAGAAAACAAGCCGTAGCAATCGGTATTTCTGAAGCAAGAGAAAAAGGCTTAAAAGTGCCTGCAAAAAAGAAAAGCAAATAATCTTTAATGAAAAATCCGTGGAGAACTTCTTCACGGATTTTTATATTTTAATACTTAGGAATTTCCTTATAATCTTTTTATTGCTGACCGTTATAAAGTATCCTGTAATATTCATCCGCCATGCGATCACTGTTGAACTGATCCTTTACATCATTCATTGCATTATGCTGGATTTTTCTCCATTGATCAGGATGGTCATAATATGTCGGAAGAATTTCGTTTTCAAGGATTTCATATAGTTTATGTAAATCATAATTATCCTGCTCATAGATGCTCATATTCAGATAATCTGCCTTAGGAACCACGAAAGAATTTTCTCCATGCTTGGCGAATTCAGGAATCCAGCCGTCATCTGTGGATAAATTCACAGAACCATTCATAGCGGCCGTCATTCCGGAGGTTCCGGAAGCTTCTCTGGGAACTCTCGGATTGTTTAACCATAGATCCGAACCTTGCTTTAAAGATTTACTTAAAGAAAGCTCATACCCTGTAAGCACGGCTATACTTTTATGATTTTTACTCTCTTCAACCAATGTATTGAAGATAGAAATAGCAGAATAATCCATGGGATAAGGCTTACCCGCCCATATGATCTGTACAGGATATTTAGGATTATTCAGAAGTCTGTAAAACCTGTCTTTATCATGTAAAAGAAGTTCTGCACGTTTGTATCCTGCAAACCTTCTGGCCCATACAATGGTGAAAATATCAGGATTAAATAAATTTCCTGTTTGATCAGCAACAATGCTGAAGAGCTTTTTCTTTAAATGCTTTTTTCTATAATCGAAAGCAGTTGCATCATTTTCATCTTTAGCATGGTAAAGAGGCTTATCTGCCCAATATTTGAATTCCTGAGCATTGGTAATGGATGTGATTTCACAGATTCCCGGATATTTACTCCACATTGTTCTGGAAACTGTTCCATGAAGCTGAGAAACTCCATTGGCCTTTCTAGCCATTTTTAAAGCACAAAGAGAATGATTAAATCGTTCATCATCCGTTCCTTCTATACTTTTTATTTCTTCCATACTGTAACCGGAAAAATAAGACATATCATAGCACAATTTGAGATTGTGCTTTTCGTTTCCTGCCTCTTCCGGAGTGTGGGTGGTAAATACTAGTTTTTCTCTGACTTTATTGAGGTCTCCATTGTATTTTTTCAACAGGTGGAATGCCGCAGGAAGCCCATGGGCTTCATTCAGATGATATACCTCTCTTTCAACGTTCATCTCTTCCAGTAGTTTAGCGCCACCTTTTCCCAGTAAAATATACTGAGCAAGCTTGGTAGATTCGTTGGCATCGTAAAGTTTGTGACAGATTGTTTTGGAAACATGATCATTTTCCGGAACATCCGTTGAAAGAAAGAACATAGGAGCTGTATTGAAAGTCTCAGGATCAAGATACCATACTTTTACCCAAACCGGAGCACTGTGGATTTCGATCTGAAATTTTATCCCGGTGTCTACAAGAAAGCTGTACATTTTTCTTGTCCATACCGGTTGTAGCGTTTGATCGTGATTTCTTGCCTGATCATAATAACCAAATTTCCAAAGGATTCCGATTCCGATAAGGTCCTGCTTCAGGTTATATGCACTCCTCATATGGGAGCCTGCTAAAAATCCGAGTCCTCCGGAATATATTTTCAACACCTGCTCAAGGGCAAATTCCATTGAGAAGTAGGCGGTTTTTTTTGAATATTGGGGATTAACGCTGTAAGGTATTTTGAAATTCCTGAAATCCATAAATGCTGATTTGTGTTAGAAGGAGCAAAGGTATTGATTATGAAAATAAACTCTACATTAATTATTTGATAAATAAACCGGGAAAGTAAATATCGGATTGTTTTTTTACTTACCTTTAAGAGTGTAAAATTTTGATTATCAAAAACTTTTAGTGGTGAAAACCGATGATTGCATGTGTTCTTTAATTCAATAAAAAAATCACACATGAAAAAGACATTTTCTGAAGAAGATCTGATAAAGAATCTAAGTTTATATTACCTGAACAGGCATTTGAAAAAAAAGCCCATAGAAAAGTACCACCGTACAATAGATGAATCTCAGCTGCATGACCGTGAAAAATATAGAAAGAAGTCCGAAATATTACTTCTCAACTCTTTTATGCATCATTTTCCCGAGGTGAAGTTTGAGGATTTCACTTGTGAAAGTCCCGATTTTATTGCGAAATTAAATGATAAAAAAATTGGAATAGAGCTAACTGAAGTCATCAATCATCTGGAAATGAAGAAGGTGGAAAGTACCTTGAATAAGATATTCCGTCAGGCAGAAATATTATTGGAACAGGAAGACACTACGAAATATCGTGGTGTTTATTTTTTAGAATTCCATACCAATGTAAGATTTGATAATCTTGAACATCAGGAAGAAAATATTATCAGCATTTACAAAAGCATTAAAAAAAATAAAGCAGTCGGCTGTGTGAAAAGTCTTCGGAAATCTTTCCACCGCAGGAATGTCTTTATCACTCATGAATATAGTATGAACCTTTTTGATGAGCTCTGTTCGGAAAAGATTTTGGAACTTATTGAAAAGAAAAATGAAAAATTTCCATACTATGACACTTCTGTAGATGAGTGCTGGCTGGTCATAGTTTCCGATATGAATTCTATTGCTTCCCGATATACTTTTATTCAGGACAAAGAACATCTGAACGAAGTGAAAAGTCCTTTTCATAAAATCTTTCACCTTGAAAATCTCTGTGGAAATATTACAAGTATAAAATAAATTAATGTAATGCTTGGATTTTACAAAGATTTATTGTTTTAATTTGTAATATTTCAAAATTATTTGAATTTTATTGTTTGTAATTAAATTATAGGTATATTTGGTATAGGTTGGTATCAGCCTGATTTAAACTGATTTAACCATAAAAACATATATCTATGAGGAAACTTTTACTTTTCATTCTTTTTTGTATATCTCAAACTTTTTATTCTCAGGCAGATTGTGCAACGGCATTAGCTGTTTGTGGAAACTCAGATATTACCTACAGCCCTACAGGATATGGTAATATAAAAGAATTGGTAAATTCAGGAAGTTGTTTGGATGCAACGGGTGAGCATAATTCAATTTGGTATAAAATCACGATTGCCACAGGGGGAACACTTACCTTTGATCTGGTTCCCAATAATCCGGATGCCGATTATGACTGGGCTATTTTTGGGCCCAATGTAACCTGCGGAAGTCTGGGAGCACCCATACGTTGTAATGCAGCAACAGTGATTGGAGTAGGCCCCTCTACAGGTTTAAATATGACAAGTACACTTCTAAGCGCTGTAGGAGGTTCTACCACTCCTTACTGTAAATATATGGATGTTTTACCCGGACAAACTTATTATTTGTTTATCGACAACTGGGTGAGCAGCACCAGCAGTACGACAGCTCCATTTTCTTTGACTTGGGGTGGTACGGCTACACTGGCATCGCCGTTTACAGATCCGAATATTCAGACGTATCCTTTTATTCCCCCAGGAATTGCTCCGGTAAATCCGGCTGATCCAAGGGAAGTTATTATATGTGGAAGTACTGAATTATTTGATTTTTCTATTTTATCTGCAGGAATACTTAATGGAAACCAAAGCTTTAGCGTGAGTTATCATACCAGTCAGAATGAAGCGCTAACAGGAGCTAACCCTATTACTGCTCCAAGAACAGTGAATACCACTACCGTTTTTTATTATAGTATTAGTTATACAGATGCGACAAACCCAAATAATCCACTTAACAAATGTAAACAGATTGGGAAATTTAAATTCAAAGATGGTTCTATCAAAGTGAAAAATGCTACATTGACAGCATGTAACAATAATAATATGGGTACGGCATTGTTTGATCTGACATCAGCAGACATTATTGCGAGTACTACTGTGGTTAAGAAATACTATCATTCTATGGCTGATCTCAATGCCGGAATTAATGAGATTACTACACCAATGGCATTTCTATCTGCTGAAGCTACAATTTATGTAAAAGTAATTTCTGAGTTCGGATGTAGTGCTGTTGCTCAGATTACTTTGAAATTTTATCCACAAATCATTGTCACTGATGCTACGATAAGATCATGTTTTATTGAAACAAACCCTTCTACGGCATTATTTAATCTTACAGGAGCCAGTGTAACTACACAGCCGGGTGCCGGGAAAAAATATTATCCGTCACTTACAGACGCGATCAATCAAACCAATGAAATTTCTAATTCTTCCAATTATATTGCTCCAAGCGGATATGTATATGTAAGGGTTTATAATGCACAGGGCTGTTATAATATTGCCAGAATTACACTGGCCGTTATCCCACCGGTATATTCGGATATCCTTAAAGACAAAACCATTTGTGCAGAAGATACCACTACTTTAGATGCAGGACCTGGATTTAAAAGTTATGAGTGGAGTACAGGAGCCACTACTCAAAGCATTACCAATGTAGGAATGGGAACCTACTGGGTGAAACTTAAGACTGGAGACTGTACTGCCATACAGAATGTAAAAGTATTGCCATCTGATCAGCCAGTAGTTTCAGGAATTGATATTACGAATAATACCATTACCGTATCTGTAACGGGTGGAAATCCTCCATATAAATATTCTATGGATAACATAAACTGGCAGGATTCCAATACCTTCAAAAATGTATCAAGAGGTGATCATAAAGTATTTGTAAAAGATGCTTACAATTGTGACCCTATTGAAGTGGATATTGTTGTTCCAAACTTAGTAAATGTGATTACTCCCAATCAGGATGGTGTGAATGATGTTATTGATTACTCTGCATTGGCCGGTAAACAGAACTTTGTCATGGATATTTTTGACAGGTATGGAAATAGAATTTTCAAGGCCGACAGAACTAATGGTTACAAATGGGACGGCACAGAAGGAGGAAAAAAAGTATCCACAGGAACGTATTGGTATTCTGTAACCTGGAATGAAAGTGATAAAAAGAACACGCCTATCAAATTTTCCGGATGGGTACTGGTGAAAAACAGAGAGTAATAGACATGAATTATTAAATACAATACATAGATAAAACCACTTCATTTGAAGTGGTTTTTTTCTTAAAAAGTCTTATTTTAGATATCAAAATTAAAAGCATGAAGCAACTCTTTATTAAGCGTTTCGAATATTATAAATCTCTCGGTGATAAGACATTCGGACAATTGTCCGAGGAACAGATTTTCTGGCAGTATAACGAAGAAAGTAATTCTATTGCTGTCATTGTAAAACATATTGCAGGAAATATGCTTTCGAGATGGACCCATTTTTTGACTGAAGATGGCGAAAAATCATGGCGTCACCGTGATGAGGAGTTTAAGAACACTTTCAAAACAAAGCAAGAAGTTACTGAATATTGGGAAAAAGGGTGGGCATGCCTCTTTGATGCTTTAAACCAGATTACTGATGACAATATCTATTCTACGATTTATATTAGAGGAGAAGCTCATTCTGTGGTTGATGCTGTCTTCAGGCAGCTTGCTCATTATCCTTATCACGTAGGACAAATTGTATACCTGGCAAAAATGATGAAAAATGAAGAGTGGAAGACACTTTCTATTGCAAGGAATAAATCACAGGAGTTTAATACAGAGATGATAAATAAAGTTTCAAGGGAAGAATCCGATCCCAATTCATCTCCTGTATGTTTTCAAAATAGCCCCGAAGTAAGGGATGAATACAAGCAATAGATTGAATCAATCTTTAGTTCTTATTAAAAATTACTATCTTTGCACCCATAAAATTCAGGAGTAACAAATGTCTACTTTTCACAGAACTGCCGCGTTTCACACACTTGGCTGCAAATTAAACTTTGCAGAAACATCTACTATTGCCCGTCAATTAACAGATGCAGGTTATGATAAGGTAAGCTTTGATGATAAGGCTAATGTGTATGTAATCAATACATGTTCGGTAACAGAAAATGCAGACCGTGAATGTAAACTTCACGTAAAAAGAGCAATGAAGGCTAACCCGGAAGGGCTGGTTGTTATTGTAGGATGTTATGCACAGCTGAAACCTGAAGAGATTTCACAGATTGACGGAGTAGATTTGGTATTGGGAGCGAAAGAAAAATTCAATATCCTAAGTTATCTGGATGATCTGGAGAAAACAGAAAACGAAGGAATTGTTCACTCATGTGAAATTGAAGAAACCGACTTTTTTATCGGAAGTTATTCGATTGGGGACAGAACCAGAGCTTTTCTTAAAGTTCAGGACGGATGTGATTACAAATGTACTTACTGTACCATTCCATTAGCAAGAGGGATTTCACGTTCCGATACTATTGGAAATGTCCTTAAAAATGCTACAGAAATTGCGGCAAAAGATATTAAAGAAATTGTTCTTACAGGCGTAAATATTGGGGATTACGGAAAAGGAGAGTTTGGAAACAAAAAACATGAACATACGTTCCTGGATCTTATTTCCGAACTTAATAAAGTGGAAGGAATAGAAAGAATTCGTATCTCATCTATTGAGCCTAATCTTTTAAAAGATGAAAGTATAGAACTGGTTTCGAAAAGTAAAAGTTTTGTTCCGCATTTCCATATTCCATTGCAATCCGGAAGTGATGATTTGTTGAAAAAAATGAAACGCCGTTATCTTACCAAGCTCTATAATGACAGGGTAAATAAGATTCGCGAAGTAATGCCTGATGCTGCTATCGGAGTAGACGTTATCGTTGGATTCCCGGGCGAAACTGAGGAAAGATTTATGGAAACGTATAATTTCCTGAATGAACTTCCCATTACTTATCTTCATGTATTTACTTATTCTGAAAGAGAAAATACAGAAGCGGCTGACATGGAAGGAGTAGTTCCTGTAGCTGAAAGAAAAAAACGTAATAAAATGTTGAGAATTCTTTCTGAAAAGAAGAAAATGGCATTTTATCAGACTCAATTGGGTAAAACACTTCCTGTACTTTGGGAGCATGAAAATAAAGACGGAAAAATGTTTGGCTTCACAGAAAATTATGTGAGAGTCCAGAAAGACTTTGATCCTGCCTTTGTAAATCAAATAGAATTTCTAAATTTAGAAAAAATCCTGTCAGATGGCACGGTTTCTGTGCAATCTTCTTACCAAAATTTTTTAGCAAAAGCATAGGCTCTTTGCGAAAATTCTACTAAATTTATTTTTAACTTTAAATACTACATTCATGAGAGATAAGTTTTTATCTTGGGGAATTGTATTAGTAACTGCTACGTGGATTGTAGCGTTACTGATCAGAGCGCACTATTGGATACCCATCCTGCTGTCCGCCATCTATGCATTAGGTGTTTACAATGCGTACCAGTCTAAACATGCTATTCTGAGGAACTTTCCTGTATTAGGGTACTTCAGGTACTTCTTTGAAAGTATTTCACCAGAAATGCAGCAGTACTTCATCGAGAGGGAGACAGATGGGAAGCCATTTCCAAGAAATCAGCGTTCTGCAGTATACAGACGTGCCAAAAATTTAAGTGATACTGTTGCTTTTGGTACGCAGCTGGAGGTTAATCATAGAAAATATGAAGGAATTAAGCATTCTATTTATGCAAAGTCACCATCAGAAGAGCTTCCAAGAGTTTGGGTAGGTGGAGAACAATGTACACAGCCTTACCATGCTTCTTTATTTAATATTTCAGCAATGAGTTTTGGTGCATTAAGCGACAGAGCTCAGATTTCTTTAAATAGAGGTGCTAAAAAAGGTAATTTTTACCACAATACTGGAGAAGGAGGAATATCTCCCCACCATATGGAAGGAGGGGATTTATGCTGGCAGATTGGGACAGGTTATTTTGGATGCCGTGATGAAGAAGGAAAATTTAATCCTGAATTATTCACTAAATATTCAAACTTGCCGAATGTGAAAATGATTGAGATCAAATTGTCTCAAGGTGCTAAACCAGGACATGGAGGGGTGCTTCCGGGAGTGAAAAATACTCCGGAAATTGCAGCAATCCGTCACGTCACACCGGGGATGACTGTTATTTCGCCACCATCACACTCTTCTTTTCATGATGCAGCAGGATTGCTGAAGTTTGTACAGCATCTGAGAGAGCTTTCCGGAGGTAAGCCGATAGGGTTTAAGCTTTGTATAGGAGATACTAAAGAATTTGAAGATATCTGTGTACAAATGAACGTACTGAAAATCTATCCTGACTTTATCACTATTGATGGAGCAGAAGGGGGAACAGGAGCTGCTCCGCCGGAATTTTCAGATGGTGTAGGGATGCCTTTGGAGCCGGCACTGATCTTTGTAAACAGAACACTGAATAGCTACAACGTAAGAAATAAATTAAGAGTAATTGCCAGTGGTAAAGTACTTACCAGTCTGGATATTTTAAGAGCTGTTGCTATGGGAGCTGATATGTGTAACAACGCCAGAGGTTTTATGTTCTCTTTAGGATGTATTCAGGCCTTACGTTGTAATTCCAATAACTGTCCTACCGGAGTGGCTACTCAGGATAAAATGCTGATTAAAGGATTGGATGTTACCGATAAAAGCGAGAGGGTATATCACTTCCACAAAAATACGCTTCATACCTGCAATGAATTGATTGCTGCTGCCGGAAGAAGTTCTTATGAAGAAGTAGATGCTACCATGTTTATGAGAGGTGATGAATTTGACCATCTTGCCGACTTATACTTCCCGGATATTCTGGGTAATGTAAAGCAAAAAGCTAGATCTTAAATGTAAAACAGAGTATAAAATAAAATCCCCACAATGAAACATTGTGGGGATTTATTATTTTTTATCGAGCTTAATCAGCTGCCCTTGGTGTATTTTTATAGACCTGGAAGTTGAAGACAAAAGTCCTGTTTCTGAAAGAATACCCACTGTAATTGTAATGAGAATCTCTTGCAAAAGCGGCTCTGGACGGTACTATAATAACCCCTTGAAGATTATAGCTTTCTCCATCCGCTTTATCAAAAGCTTTATATTTCTGTAAAGCCTCATTAAAGCCTTCAATCATATAATAACTTTTTTGCTTTGCTATATCTGTAGTAGCGTTTTTGATTAATTTATTGTTGTTTTTGATATAGTAGAATTTCGGATCAACTACTGGAATTCCGGTTTCACTGATGGTGTTGTAATTAGTCAAAGGTGTTTTTGCTCCATATACAATACTTCCGTTGTTATCAGTGGCTACAAAAGTCAGCGCGTTCATCATGATACGTAAACTGTCCCCTTTAGCAATTGCTACTCCATTAGTAGGCTGGGCATCAGGTCTTGTAATGAAAACCGTACCTGATGGTAAAGTTTCGTGAGGCAGGTCAGATAATTTCTTTTCATTATCATCACTGGCATCCGTTGTGCTGAAAGTTCTTACATTTCCTTGTGCGTCGAGGTAATTTTCATCCATAAACTTTCTAATCGCCTGATCATCATAGTTGTTTTGGACGTTAATGTCTTCAGGTTCATTAATGGTATCTACTA
Organism: Chryseobacterium sp. YR221; assembly: GCF_900176315.1. Lineage (NCBI taxonomy): Bacteria > Pseudomonadati > Bacteroidota > Flavobacteriia > Flavobacteriales > Weeksellaceae > Chryseobacterium > Chryseobacterium sp. YR221. The sequence continues at coordinate 198,955 of NZ_FWXM01000005.1, read as the reverse complement.
CATCATCTTTTTTACACGCCGTAAAACATAAAGATCCTGCAAGGATATATAAAAATATTTTTTTCATTTCAAAAAAGTTTAATTACTTTACAAATAATATAACGGCAAAAGTATAAAAAATTATGAGAATAGATAAATTTTTATGGTGCATTCGTTTTTATAAGACGAGAAGTATTGCAACAGAGGAAATTAAAAAGAACAGGGTTTCAATGGGAACGTCCGCCGTAAAGTCGTCAAAAGAGGTAAAAGAAGGAGATGTTATCAAAATTCGGAAAAATCAGATTGATTATAAAATAAAGGTAGTTCAGATTCCTAAAAGCAGGATAGGAGCAAAGCTTGTCTCCCTTCACATACAGGATGTGACAGATAAGGAACAGTATGAATTGCTGAAACTTCGTAAAATGTCCCAGGATTATTACAGGAACAAAGGGGAAGGAAGACCTACTAAAAAAGACAGAAGAGAAATGGACGAATATGTGGGTAATGATATTGATGCAGACTTTACAGATTGGGATGATTTCTTTGGAGAAACAGGTGACGAAGCTGAAAAAGAAGATTAAAAATAAAAAAAGCTCTAGAGATAGAGCTTTTCTATTATTTCCTTGACGATGTCTTCAGGTTCTCTGGAATCCGTACTTAAACTGTATTGTGCCTTACTGTAAAATTGATTTCTTTCAAACAGATGCTTGGCAATGAATTCCGGAAGGTCTTCATCCGTAATATTAGCAATTATTGGTCTTTTTTCTTTCTGTTTTGAAAGTCTTTCTACCAATGTTCCTACCGATGTTCTTAAAAATATACTCTTTGAGTTATGATTGATGATCTCCATATTATTATAATAAACAGGAGTCCCTCCGCCAAGGCTTAAAACCACGTTTTCTTCAGAAGCCAGAATTTCTTCCAATGCCTCTCTTTCTAGCTTTCTAAAATAGATTTCTCCTCTTTTTTCGAATATTTCAGGAATGGTTAATTTATTTCTCCTGACGATCTCTTTATCGAGGTCAATTAATTTAAAATCTATTTTTTCGCTTAATATTTTGGAAATGTGAGATTTGCCACTTCCCATGTATCCAATCAGTGAAATTATCATGAATTTTTTTTGAACAAATTTGCGAAAAAGTTTTGAGATAAAGAAAAAAGTCATATCTTTGCACCACTTAAAACAAGGGACATTACTTAAATGAAACTTGATGCATAAGTGACCGACTCGGTAGCTCAGCTGGTAGAGCAATACACTTTTAATGTATGGGTCCTGGGTTCGAATCCCAGCCGGGTCACTAGCAATAAAAATTACTTAATTTTTTGTAATTTTATTGCCTGCGTGGTGAAATTGGTAGACACGCCATCTTGAGGGGGTGGTTTCCTAAGGATGTGCTGGTTCGAGTCCAGTCGCAGGCACTGCAAAGAAAATTTAATAATTAATAGTGAAGTAATTCACTTTAATTGTGGCCGACTCGGTAGCTCAGCTGGTAGAGCAATACACTTTTAATGTATGGGTCCTGGGTTCGAATCCCAGCCGGGTCACAAGTTTACTGAAAAGTAAATTTTTTTCATATTAATATTTTGTGATTTGGTGTTTCAAAGGTCTCCTCAAGAGGCCTTTGATTTTTTTTTGTTAATACTTAATTATAAAAGAAATATGAGTGATATTAGTATCATTGATGAAGAATTAGCCTGGATGATTCTTGTTGTATTATTGTCTGCAGGAGTTTTCTTTTTAATTTTTTTATATCACGTAGTTTGTGGCTACATAAAATCCAATCGGGAGAAAATAAAATTTAAGGATACCAGATCCTATGGTTATGTTTTAGGAGGAGCTGCTGTAATGGGCTTTGAATTCCTTTGTCTATTATTTCTTGGAATAAAAAATGATAGTATTGAAAATGTAGTAGTAGGAATCTTTTCTGTGGTATTATTTTTCTCTCCCGTGATTATTTGGTTATTCGGTTCTTATTATAATACATCAAAAAAACTCTGACGTTACCATCAGAGTTTGTATTCTATAAAAGCATACATATTATATAGCTTTTTTTAATCTAAATGCATATTGTCAATTAATCTTACACCATCTACCACTACCACGATAAAGGCTCTGAAACTTCTGTCTTTGTAGAAAAAATCAGTTTCTTTTAATGTGTTTTCATCGGCAATCAGGAAATATTCCAGATGCATTCCTTGCTGGTTGTCAAAAATATCTGTTACCCTTTCCTTAATTTCTGCAATGGTAACCGTTCGGAACCAGTCGTTTACTTTATTCAGGGTTTCATAAATGATTTTTGAAGCTTCTTTTCGGTCTTCGTGAAGTCTTTGGTTTCTTGAGCTTAGTGCAAGTCCGTTTTCGGCTCTATAGATGGGAACACCTGTTATTTTAACCGGGAGATGTGTCTTTTCAACCATTTTCTTAATAATGGCTAATTGCTGGAAATCTTTTTCTCCAAAATAGGCACTGTCTGGCTGTACCTGTCTGAAAAGTTCTTCTACGACGGTTCCTACTCCGTCAAAATGTCCTGGTCGTGATTTTCCTTCCATTTCATTCTCAAGTCCATCAAAATCATAGTGCTTGCTTTCTGCTTTTTCAGGATAAATATCTGCTATTTCAGGAATATATACAGCATCTACAAGCCCTGAGTTTTCAAGGATTAAAATATCTCTGTTAATGTCCCTTGGGTACTTTTCAAGGTCTTCAGGATTGTTAAATTGAGTGGGATTTACAAAAATTGATGAAATAACAAGATCATTCTCCTTTTTTGCTTCTTCATATAGAGAAAGATGACCCTTGTGAAGGGCGCCCATAGTAGGAGCAAAGCCTATTCTTTTTCCCATTTCTTTCTGTCTTTCAATGAAATCCTGAAGGACTTTCCTATTTCTTATAACTTCCATAGTTTATTTTAATACTATTTCAAAAATACTAAAAATATCACATAATAAAGTGTGTTTTTAATAATTTGGAAAAGGTAATTTTCGTAAAAAAATGTTAATTAAAATAATGTTGGATGTTTTTTTGTAATTTTGCACATTAAAGCATTTTTACAAAAAATTAGATAGAAAGTTTATGCCGAATCAAAAAATACTGTACATTACTACAGAGATGTATCCATATCAGGAAGATACCAATATGGCTGCAGTGGTAAACAAAATGGCACTTAAGATGCACAATGAAGGCAATGATGTAAGAGTTTTTATGCCAAGATTTGGACAAATAAGTGAGAGGAAATTCCAGCTTCATGAGGTAATCCGTCTTTCAGGAATGAATATTATTATCAATGACCTGGACCAGCCCTTAATTATTAAAGTAGCGTCTCTTCCGGGGGAAAGACTTCAGGTTTACTTTATTGATAATGAAGAATACTTCAAAAGAAAGCAATACTATTTTGACGACGAAGAAAATCCTTTCGAGGATAACGACGAAAGAGCTATTTTCTTTGCAAGAGGAGTTATTGAAACCATCAAAAAGCTGAACTGGGTACCGGATGTTATCCACCTGAACGGATGGATGTCTTCTTTTGTCCCTATTTACCTTAAAACGTATTACGAATCAGATACTTATTTCAAAGACGCTAAAATTGTTCTTTCTCTGTATAATGAGAAAGACGCTGCTCTGGATAAAAAGATTGATGAAAAATTGAAGTTTGATAATATTTCAGGATTAAAAGCGTTAGATAATCCAACAATTAAAAGCTTTGTTATCGAAAGTATGAACTACGTAGATGCAGTTGTAAAAGGAGATGAGTTTCTTGATGAAGACCTTGACCAGGCTTTCAATGAAACAGCTACCAAAAAGTCAGAGTATCTTGACGTAGATTCTATAAACCAACTTTATTAAAAAACACATTTTTAATGACTCATAATCTTAAAAAGACATTCGCCGTACTTTTACTGGCGATTTTCGGAAGTACCATTCTTTATAACTGTGAACCGGATGTAGATTCCCTTGGGGAACAGCTGTTTATAAAAGATCAGGTAGATGGTAATGAAACATTATATGATCTTATTGCATATAATATTGATAATCATGATTCCATCAGAAGTGATGCTTCTAAATTGATCAGTGAACAAAATGCTGCAGGAGGATTCACAACCGTTGGTGTTCTGGGAGCTTTTACTGAAAATCAGTTTGGAGGGCAAAAAGCATCTTATATTACACAATTGAGAATGCCTACCGATAACTTCGATTTTACCGGACCTAACGCAAAAGTAGACTCTGTTGTTCTGGTGATGAAAACACCATACTATATCACAGACTCAGTAAAAGCACCTGGTGCTTATGACAGAAGTGATTTCCCGGTAGGAAATGAAACGGTACCAGTTTCTATAGATAAAAAGACATATCCGGTTTTTAAATATGGTAAAATAGGGGGGCAGTATAACTCTATGACCATAAATGTACATGAGGTTACAACTTTCCTGGATGCTAACGCTAAACCTTTCACCCGTTCAAATGTAGATGTGAGCACGGGCGGATTATTAGGTTCAGCAGTATTTGACGGTAGAGTAAGCACGATAGCCGTGACTAAAAAATCTGACAATACCGCTGTATTCAATTCGACTAATGACTTTAGAATGAAGTTGGATAAAGATTTCTTCCAAACCAGAATTGTAGATAAAAAAGGAATGCCTGAATTGCAAAATACAGCAAACTTTATCAGATATCTAAGAGGAATCAAGATTTCAGTAAGTGAAACGGATAAATATCTTTTCCAGTTTTCGCCTAATGATATGGAGATTGTGATGTACTATAAATATGATAAAACAGATAATGGTACAACGACCCGACCACAAACTACACTTAAATTTAATTTAGGAGGAGGTAATGTTCACATAGGTCAGTATGCTTACAATAGAACAGGATCTCAAGTTTCATCTGCATTAGCAGCAAGTAATGATACCACTGGTGATCCGAAGCTTTATGCTCAGGGAATGGGAGGGCCTTCTATAGGAGTGAAAATTCCGGAAGAGGCTATTAATAAGCTTAAAAGTTTATATGAAAAAGATAAAGCAGGAATTGTAAGTGCAAAAATCAGAATTTATGTAGATCCATTAACATGGTCTAATAAACATTCGAAATTTGGAGACAGTAGATTTTCACTCCTTCCGGTAAATAAAGATAAAGGAAAAGATGGCGAGTTTGTTTCGCCAGGCTTTACTTCAGATTTAATGGCAGGATTCCCTCTTTATCTGATCAATGAAAAACCAGCATATTATGACTTTGTGATAACAAAGACCATTAAAGGTATTGTTGAAGGTCCTGCAGATGGTATTAAAATTACTACGGATAATGAGTATCAGTTTAAAAATAATGTATTACTTATCAATCAGGGTGCATTTGCAAGAATTGTAAGTTCAGGAGCCTATTTTGGACCAACATTTACAACAAGAGCATTTGATATGAACAGAACGATATTGGTCGGAAGTGACAAAAGTGCGAATAGAATTCAGCTAAGAGTTACTTACGGTACAAAAAAATAAACAAAAAAATAACAACACACTAGACAAAATAAATATGTGCGGAATAGTAGGATATACAGGTTTTCAAGACGCTTACGAAATAGTAATCAACGGTCTTAGAAGATTAGAATACAGAGGATATGACAGTGCAGGAATTGTTTTAGAAAATACTGAAAAGAAATTTTCAGTAGAAAAAACAAAAGGTAAGGTTGATGATTTGGTAAATATTTCAGCAGAATTGAAAGGAACAGCCAAAATTGGGATGGGACATACACGTTGGGCAACTCACGGTGTTCCAAGTGACAGAAACTCACACCCGCATTTGTCAAATAATGGAAAAATAGCTATTGTGCATAATGGTATCATTGAGAATTATGATACTATTAAAAAAATGCTTACTGAGAAAGGGTATACTTTCCAATCAGAAACAGATACTGAAGTATTGGTGAACCTTATTCAGTATTTCATGGAACTGAATCCTGAGATTGATTTCCCAACAGCGGTAAGATATGCCTTGAATGAAGTATATGGAGCCTATGCAATTACTGTACTTCATGAAGATTATCCTGGAGTACTGGTAGTGGGAAGATTAGGTTCGCCGCTAGCAATAGGAATCGGAGAAAATGAATACTTTATTGCTTCGGATGCTTCGCCTTTTGTAGAATTTACAAAAGAAGCAATTTATCTGGAAGAAGGGCATATGGCTATTATTTCTCTTGAAAAAGGAGTAGATATTAGAACAATCAATGAAAACTCTAAGATCGAGCCGGAAATCCAAAAGCTTAAACTGAGCCTGGAGCAAATTGAAAAAGGAGGTTACGAGCATTTTATGCTTAAAGAAATCTTTGAACAGCCAAAGTCTATTCATGATACAATGAGAGGGAGACTTCTTGTAGATGAGGGAGTTATTAAAATGGCTGGAATCTGGGATCATGTTGAAAAATTCAAAAATGCCAACAGGATTATTATAATAGCTTGTGGTACGTCTTGGCATGCAGGACTTATCGGAGAATATCTTATTGAAGAATATGCAAGAATTCCTGTTGAAGTAGAATATGCTTCAGAATTCAGATATAGAAATCCTATTATCACTGATAAAGATGTAGTTATAGCAATTTCTCAGTCTGGAGAAACAGCAGATACAATGGCTGCTTTAAAGCTGGCAAAAGAAAAAGGTGCATTTATATATGGTATATGTAATGTGGTAGATTCGTCTATTGCTAGAATTACAGATGCAGGTTCTTATACCCATGCAGGTCCTGAGATTGGGGTGGCTTCTACCAAAGCATTTACTGCTCAGCTTACCATTCTTACACTGATTGCATTTAAATTAGGTAAACATAACGGAAACTTGGGGAATGCTGAATTTATGAGCTTAATTGCTGAATTAGATGCTATTCCTAAGAGAATTGAAGAAGTTTTAAATGCTACCCATGAGCAGGTTCAGGAAATTGCAAAAGATTTCGTGGAAACTACTAATTTCCTATACTTAGGAAGAGGGTACAACTATCCTGCGGCCTTAGAAGGAGCCTTGAAATTAAAAGAAATTTCTTATATCCATGCAGAAGGATACCCGGCAGCAGAAATGAAGCATGGCCCTATTGCTTTGATCGACGAAAACATGCCAATTGTTATTATAGCACCTAAAAAAGGTCATTATGATAAAATTGTAAGTAATGTTCAGGAAATTAAGGCAAGAAAAGGAAAAATTATCGCTGTAGTCAACAAAGGAGATCGTCAGGTAAGTGAGATGTCAGATTATGTGATTGAAATTCCTGAAACTTCAGAATGTTTCTCTCCAATCGTTGCATCAGTGCCCCTACAGTTGCTTGCTTATTATATTGCAGTTTATAGAGGTGCAAACGTTGATCAACCAAGAAACTTAGCAAAATCTGTTACTGTTGAATAAAAAGTTGTTGTAAATAAAATAAATTTAGATTTCTTCCGTTATTTCAAAAAAAATCTTAAAAGTTTCTTAAAAAAATTATATATTTACGGCTTAATTATAAAAATTAACATGAAAAGGATATTTCTTTTATTATTGTCTGCATCGGTAGCATCGGTATCTTGTTCAGGTGGTGGCAGCTCTTCTGTAGGGAAGCCTGGAACAAAAGGAGAATTGATACCAAGAGAAAAAACGAAATCATTTGTTGCGGAAAGACCATACGGAATGGTCGCAATTCCTGCAGGTTCATTTGTTGCTGGTCTGGCAGATCAGGATCCAACACATACACCTGAAAAAACAGCATTGAAAACCGTTACTGTTTCATCTTTCTTCATGGATGAAGCAGAAACTACCAACTCAGAATACAGGGTATTTATCAATTATGTAAGAGATTCTATTGCGAGAACTTTACTTGCTGAAGCTGCCGGAGAAGGTGGTGATGAAGGCGGACGTAAAGGAGCGAGCATAGGAGATTACGCATACCTTGCTAAAAAAGAAGAAAATTTAACACCTTATCAGGAATATATGGAAGGCCAGGGAGGCCGTGAAGATGGAACCTATGATGCAAGCAAAAGATTAGATTGGAAAATTCCATTACATTGGAGTACTTCAAAATATCCGGATGTAGAATATGCAGAGGTTTTAGAAGCATTGTACTTGCCTGCATCTTCCAGAATTGGAAACGAAAGAATTTTAGATGTAAGTAAGCTTAAATATACTTACCGTTGGGGAGATATGGACGCTGCAATTGCAGATAACGAAAGAGGAGTTAATTACCTTAAAAGCGAAAGTATCGCGATTTATCCGGATACTACAGTTTGGGTAAAAGATTTCCACTTTGCTTACAATGAGCCATTATTTGAACAATATTTCTGGCACAAGGCTTACAAAAACTACCCGGTAGTTGGAGTAACATGGGATCAGGCAAGAGCTTATTGTAGCTTCAGATCTAAATTGAAAACTGATTACAACGAAAGTTTAAAAAGAAAAAAACAAAGACCATTGCAGTTCCGTCTTCCAACAGAAATTGAATGGGAATATGCTGCAAGAGGTGGTATGCAAAATGCCACTTACCCTTGGGGAGGTCCATATTTAATGGATGATAGAGGTTGCTACTTAGCGAACTTTAAGCCTAAGAGAGGTAACTACATGGAAGACGAGAAAAAAGGGACTTATACATATACAGCTCCAGTTAAGAAATTTAAGAAAAATGGATTTGGGTTGTTTGATATGGCTGGAAACGTTTCTGAATGGACAGTATCTGCATATAACAATTCTTCATATGGATTCTCTTCTACATTAAATCCTTCTACAAAAGATAAAAAGGATACTAAAAAATCTGTAAGAGGGGGATCTTGGAAAGATATAGGATATGCATTGATGACGGGAGCAAGAGATTGGGAAAGAAAGGATTCTGCTAGAAGCTATATCGGATTCAGAACTGTTCAGGATATTCCTGAAGCAGCTGTGAAACCAAGAAGAGTTAACAGATAACAAGACAATTATTTTTCAAAACAATTTTATTTAACATAAAAAAACTAACTCAATATGTTTAAGACTAAAGATGCTTGGATGAATTTCTTTTATTCATTCGGTGCTGCAATTGTAATTCTTGGAGCTTGGCTTAAAATTACTCACATTACCTTGGGACCCATTAATGGTAATATAGCTCTTACAGTAGGGCTTATTACAGAGGCAATTATCTTTATCATTTTTGCATTCGACCCTCCAAAATCTGAAGAGTCTTATGCATGGGAAAATGTTTATCCTGAACTATTAGATAAACATGCTAACCCAAACCCTTTACATTCTAATGTTTCTTCTAGAAATAACAATGCTGCAGCTCAATTTGCTGAATTGGAAAATTCTCTTTCTAAGAAATTAGATAAAATGCTTGAGGATGCTAAATTGGATGTTCAGTTATTTGACAGATTAAGAACAGGAATTGATAAATTTTCAAATTCTGTAGATCAAATTAACCAAACTGTAGATGTATCAGCTTCTACGCATAAATATAATGATCAGTTGAATAAAGCTGCTCAGCATATGGAAAGCATGAATGCTCTTTATACTATGCAACTTGAGAATGGTAAAAAACAATCTGAGTACGCCAACAAATATGTTGCTGATATGCAGAAATCTGCAGAGCAATCTGAAAAATTCAACCAAGAGCTACAAGGTTTAACCTCTAATCTGAATAATTTAAATAGAGTTTATGGTGGTATGTTAACTGCTATGAAGTCTTAATTCCTAAACCATTTCTAAATAACTATTTAATCTAAAAAAAGAAACAGAGAATGGCACAAGGAAAACAGACCCCTCGTCAGAAGATGATCAACCTGATGTATCTGGTGTTCATCGCGATGATGGCCCTAAACATTGATGCAGAAATCATCAGATCATATTACGACTCTACCAGAGCATTAAATGAAACCAGAACTTTAACAGAAAGAAAGAACGAGAAAATCTTTGAAAAGACGCTTGAAGCTAAAGCTCAGCAAGTTCCAGATACTTATGCACAGCCTTGGGCACAGTACAAAGTATTGAAAACTAAGATTGATGCGTTGGTAAAATCTTCTCAGGATATCAAAGATCTTTTGAAAAAACAATCTGAGTTTCATGATAAAGATAAAAATGGAAAAGATGTTGATGTAAGTGAGAACTTTGCAGCACTTAACAATAACGAAGCAACTACAGAATATTTCTTTAAGGAAGGAGATGAAAATACACCTTCAAAGAATGCATTAGACTTAAAAGCTAAAATTGATGATGTAAGAAACTACATTAATGCTACTTTTGGGAACAATGCTCAGCTTAAAGATTTAGTAGAGAGAGCTAATAAATCTCTTATTGCAGAATATCCTAAAGGAAAATCTCCAAATGATAAGACCTGGTTTCAGAATAAATTCTATCACCAGCCTTTAATTGCAGCTATTTCCAATTTAGAGATTATCCAAAATGATGCCAGAAATGTTCAGTCTGATGCATTGGCGTTATTACTTCAGGAGAAAGTAGATGCAAGCATTAAATTTACAAGTTATGAAGCTATTGTTGCAGGTCCGGTGGATATCCAGGCTGGTAAGCAGGCTGAAGTAAAAGTAATGTTGGGTAACTATTCTAACAGTAATAAAATCAGTATCTCAGGTGTAAGCAAACTGGAGAATGGAAAAGGTATTATTCCTATCTCTGGCGCTGGTATCGGTGAACATAAATTAGGAGGTGTAATTACATTAACGGATGCTACAGGTAAAGCTCAAAACTACCCTTGGACGCATACTTACAACGTAATTGCAGGACCAAGAGAAGTAAAACTTGAAAAAGGATTATTACTTTCTGCTGACAAAATGAATGTAATGTATAGAGGACTTGAGAACCCTGTTTCAGGATCAATCTTAGGGGCAGACAATGCTAAACTTTCATTATCAGCTCCGGGAGCATCTGTGAAAAGTACAGGTCCTGGTAAATGGAATGTAAAACCTGGTGCTGGTACTACAGTTAAGTTGACATTGTCAGGTCTTGATCCTTATGGTAAATCAGTATCTCAGGTATTTGAATATAGAATCAAGAATGTACCGCCACCACAGGGGCAAATGAGAGGACAGAATATATTGTCTATGCCGGCAACTTCTATCCCGAACCAAACTGTACAGGCAACTATTCCTGACTTTGACTTCCCAGTATCATTCACTGTAACTCAGTTTATGGTAAGAGTACCTGGAAAAGCAGCATTGCTGATCCATGGAAATTCTTTAGGTGAAGCAGCTGGATTAGTTAGAAACTTAAGATCAGGAGATGTATTTTCAATATTTGATATTAAAGCAACAGCTCAAGGTTTAGAAGGGCAACAGATTAAAAACATTACTCCTATATTAATTAATGTTCAATAGGACTAAAATTGTAATTTATTATGAAAAAATATATTAGCACCCTTTTAGTATTAGTTTCGGGATTTGCTTTGTCCCAGACTATTCTGAACGCTTCTTCTCCAGAAGAGTTTAGAAAGATGAGAGAGGAGAATAAACAGAAAGTCGGTGATACAATTATTGATAAAACAGTAAAACCTCTTGAATATGGTTTTGTAGAAGATAAAGATATCCTTAAGAGTATGTTTGTTTGGGAAATCATTGATATGAACGATAAGATCAATCAGCCGTTCTATTATGATAATCCGGATGGATTGCTTTCTACACCTACAAGATCTTTATATAAATTGTTGCTTGATGCCGCTTTAAGTGGTAAAATTGAGCAGGTTTACAACGACGAAAATTTTGTAGATAAACTTACTCCGGAAGCCATTAAGAAAAGATTGGTTAATGTGAAAATCAGTGATGCAGCGATCGATATCCTGAACTCTGGAAGACAGTTAACTGAGCAGGAGAAAAAAGAATATACCGATATTATTGAAACGACTACTGATAAAGTAAAAGTTCTTAAAATTATGGGTATGTGGTTCATCGATAAGAGAGACGGACAGATGAAATACAGACCTCTTGGTATTGCAGCTATGGGTCCTGACCCGGCAGTACAGGGAGTAATAGGTCCTGATGGTAAGCCGCTTGCGAGCAATGACGAGCTTATCGATCTATTCTGGATCTTCTATCCTAATGCAAGAGATATCTTAGCAAACAATTATGTTTTCAACAGAAAAAACTCTTCAGCTGATTTATCTTTCGATGATATTATCAATGCGAGAAGGTTCTCTTCTGTAATCTACAAATCTTCAGCTGGTTTAGGAGATGGTACTATTAAGGACTATATCCCTAGAGATGCTGATGATCAGCTAGATGAAAGTGACAGAATCAAGACGCAGATCCTTGAAATGGAAAATGATATGTGGAATTACTAAATTTCACTTGATATTTATAGAAAACCTGAGTACTTTTACTCAGGTTTTTTTTATTATGAGAAATGTAGATTATATTATAGTGGGGGATGGATATGCAGGACTTTTCTTCGCTCACCAGCTAATTAAAAATAATAAGTCCTTTGTAATATTCTCGGAAGGAAGGAAAAGTGCTTCTCAAATCTCAGCCGGTATCATTAATCCTGTTGTTCTTAAGAAGTTTACAACCTTCTGGAAAGCTCAGGAACAGATTGATTTCCTTAAAAATACGCTGGAAGAAATAGAATCATATACAGGAGAAAATTATTTGGTAGAAAAATCTATCCATAGAATTTTTCATGATGAAAATGAACAGAAACTATGGCTGAAGAAATCAGAAAATGAAGACTTATCAGGTTTTCTTACTAAAAAATTTGAGTCTTTAAATGGGGTAAAAAACGATTTTCTCAGCGGAAAGGTGTCTCAGTCAGCCAGACTGAATGTTAATGGATTTTTTGCGGGTTTATTTAAATATTTTGAAAAAAATGACCTTTTGGTAAAAGAAAAATTTGAGTATGAGAAACTGAATCCTTCTGAATCTTCTTATCGGGATTTTACTTTTAAAAATATTGTTTTCTGTGAAGGAATGGGGGTGAAGGAAAATCCTTATTTTTCAGAAGTTGCTGTCATTCCAAATAAAGGACATCACATTAAAGTAAAACTTTCCGAAGCTGTGCCGGATATCACCATCAAAAAGAAACATTTTTTATTTCCTGTTGGAAACGGGCTGCATTTCTATGGTGGAACATATGATAGAGAACAGCTGCATCATCATATAGATGAATCTGCGGTAAAACAGTTGGTAAATGGTCTCTCAGAATTTTATTCCCATGATTTCGAAGTGGAAGAAGTTCATTTTGGTTTCCGCCCGACAGTAAAGGACAGAAGACCTATCATTGGCAGACATGAGTCATTAAAAAACTTATATGTCTTTAATGGTATGGGGGCAAGGGGAATTCTGAATGGATGTTATTTTTCAAAAAACCTTTATGATTTTATCGAGAATGATATTCCTCTTCATGAAGAAGTTTCTGCAGATAGGTTCAAATAATCAGAATTTTTCTTGATCCTGACATTCTTTAATTCTTATCAACAGAAAAAAACAGAACCATGAATGAAAATATATTAGGAATTATTGCAGGGATTTTAACCTCTATTTCAATGATTCCCCAGCTTATAAAAGTGATCAAGGAAAAGAATGTGGAAGATATCTCTCTTCTTATGCTCCTTGTTCTTATTTCTGGACTTTCTCTCTGGGTGTGGTATGGTTTTATGAAGGATGAATTGCCCATTATTGTTTCCAATTCATTTGCAGTTTTGGTCAATATAAGTCTTTTAATCTGTTATATAATATACAACAAGAAAGGATAAAAAAAGACGCTCTGCAACTGCAGAGCGTCTTTGTATTTTTATTGTGATTTCCAATACTTACTGAAGTACAAATTTAGCTAAAGGAGCCATTCTTGCTTTGTTTAAAGTCAAAGTATTCCCGTTTACAGAATAATTATCTGCAGAAAGTAAAGCCTTTGTAAATTGATTTTCAATATCAAGATCTTCACATGCCATCATAGTAGACATTCCCTGATTGAATTTAATTCTCATAATATCAGGCTTTATTTCAAAAGTACCTCCAAGACCGTTGCATCCTGCATGTCCTTCATATCTCATACCATTGGTGTCAAGCTTAAAATGAGGATTATTCTTAGGATTTTTTAATTGAATGGGTTGTCCGTTAAGCTCAACAAGTTTCCATGTTTTTCCTGTAATATCTGTAGACTTCTGTACTGCAGGAGTTTTACAGGCAACAAGAAATACAGCAAGAAAAAGAGCTGATAGGTAGTAATACAAGTTTTTCATAAAGTTTAATTTAAATGTATGTTTAACTCTTTAGCTAATATGATGCCATTTTAGCCGGGCCAGATTCTTTTTTATCCTTTTTAAGATGAAAGAGAACCATGTCTACATTTTTCTTCAAAAAAGTAATATTGCCTTTAATTTCAGAATACTGATACTCTTCATTTGAAGCGGTATATTCTGGCAATGCTTCACTTTTTTTAAGGTCATATGTTTTGCCACTCAAATGTACTGTTGCTGTATTTTTAGTACTGTTTATGGTAACTTCTATTTTTTCTCCATAGCTATCTACATAAACATTTTTAGAAATATCATCCTTGTTTTCCGGTGCAGCAGTTAGAATGTCGGCTTCCTTACCGGGGTGTTTACACGCTGTTGAGGAAAGAATTGTCAAACCCAAAAGGATTGATGGTAATAAATTTTTCATAGTGATAAGTGATTTTAAAGTGTTTCATGAATTGTGGTGTTAATACTATATGAATTTACAACTATTTTTATTAAAAATATGTTAGTTTATGTAAAATTAACACTATGTTTTAATCGGATGTGTTTCTATGTTTATTAGAAACAGATCTTTTGAAACAGAATAATAGGGATGAGGGATTTAAGTTTTAGTTTGTAAAAGCAGAGAAGTATATTCTGCTCATTCTAAATGAGATAAAGTATAAATTTTTCATTTTGTATTTGTTGTTTTAATTTTCGGCAAAAATAATTCAAAAAGAAGAGAATAACAATAGGATTTTGTAAATAATTGGAAATCATGATAAAAGTTAGTTTTTTATAATAGATTCTCCTTATCAAAACGTACGTTATCAGGCAATGACAGCCTATTCATCAATAAAAAAGAAGAACTGAATTTTTCAGTCCTTCTTTGGGTGATATGAAGCAGATGAAGTTGATTAAGGAGCTTTAACCTGATCTATAGTGAAAAATGCTTTTGTTGTGTTGCATATGCCGCCAGGACATGTTGTTGCATTTCCTGCACTGGCTGGAGTAGAGGAACCCATCATAAAGTACATTTTGTAGAAAACTTTATCATTACCATCAGTGGTAGTCCATGAATATAGTCTTTGTTCCGGAACGCCACTGGCATATACACCAGGATCTCCCCAGTATGGATTGGTGAGGGCTGTTTGTATTCTTGCTCCGGTTGTTGCATCAATTAGTGCCTGTGAAGTAGTTGCATTATCACCAGCCCATGCTGCAGATGGTAATCTCAGTTGGTTTTGCTGGTATCCTCCCGCCCCGGACCATAAATAATGCCCGTTTGAAATGATATCTACTGTTGGAATATCATTATTTCTGATCTGTAAATTAACATCAGCAAATAGACTTCCTGAAGGAATAAAGCAACGTACAGAAAATCTGCCATCAGGTGTTGTTACAACAATGGCGTAGCCGGCTCTGCCATTATCTGTGGTGGCTGTCAGGGGTCCCATTACAGCTTTAGTTTCTACAGTGGCATTAACACCGCTGTTATCTGTTGTAGAGTCTAATTTTTGCCATTGTATGCCATCCCAAAAGTAATACCCTGTTTTTAAGGGAGTTGAAGAAGTATTGTAAACCAATAGTCCCGTAGCATTAGGATTGGCACTAAGCTGCATATTGGCAGAGGTGAGGACCACTCTGGGCGGTAAAATCCCTTTGTTGGGGGAATTCACTTCCAGCATAGCGGAAGGATCGGGAGTGATGGTTCCGATTCCTGTACTACCACTGGAAGTTACAATTACGTCATTGGCCTGTTGAGTGGAGGAGGGAGCTCCTGTGGCGGGATTGTCTTTTGCTCCGTCTACATGAAATGTGTTTTGAGGATTGGAGGTGTGTATACCTACCTGTGCTTGAAGGATTGAAACAAAAACTAATCCCAGTAAAGATAAATTCTTTCTCATAAGTAAAATATTTTGGTTGTTGTGTGTAGGTTTGTTAAAATACAAGTCAAAAATTGGGAAGCTTATTTTCGCGGTATTATAAAAACTATTGGCTTTTAAAGGAAAAGCACAGCCAGGTAAATATAAATTTGGAAAAATGATTGTACCTGGTGATGTGAAGACGGAAAAGGAATTTACTAAAGAGCAGAGCACCTTATAACCCTCAGAAAAATTAGGGTGAAAATTCTCTTTTGGATAATTTAAAATATAAACTAAATTTATCATATTTAGTTGTTTATTTTTTATAAATATACAAATTATTATAAATTAATTGATAAAATAATTTACTTATTATGTGTAATTTTCTATTTTAAGTTCATGTTTTTATAAATCAAGTATAGGTGAATAAAGTGAACTATAAAAGGGATAAAAAGGCTGTAGATCTATTAAAATTGCATATGGGATTGAAAAAAGGATCTGAAGTGTAGTTTTATACATAAAGAGGAGTGAATACATAAAATGTCCAAAAAAACTATCAGAAATTTATAATTTATAAAATAAAGAATAGCTTGTCATTTTTCTTTCAGACAAGCAGGAAAGTAAAAAAAATACTATGTAATTTCTACATTCAGGTAATTTAAAGAATCGTTAAATTTTGTTAATCTACTATGATTATATCATAATCTAAATGTACATTTGCGACTTCAAAATGAGAAACTTTATAGTATATTTTTTAACAAGCCTTTTTCTGCTCTTTATAGTGGAAAGTAAGCTTAACGTTAAAACATTGCGAAATGACTATTCAGGTCATGTTTCTCATCACATTCCTAAAAGAGCTAACCGTCTGAACCAGACATACGAAAAACTATCAGTTCAGCAGAAGGCAGACAATGTAGACAATTCCACCTTAGAACTTATCGAAAATGATTTTCAGTTGTCTGATGTATTTCAGGCTATTGTTGTTTTTGCCGGTATCTTCAGTTTGGTCTATATTTTCGGATTAAAAAGTTATAAACAGTTTAAACCGCACATTCACGGTTTTGTTTTTGGTGTTTCTGCCAAAAAATTTCTTTTCATCCGTTCCATTAGAATTTAGAAATTCCTTTTTCCGTTTATTTTCTGCCTGATGTCAGGTGGAGAGTTTTCTTGCGTTGTGACCTTCCGGTAATCATCACATCGTAGCATTCCCGATTACCATTCTTATTTCTATTAAAACATTAACGATTTATATAAACTCTAGAATTATGATAAAAAGAGTTGCCCCAGGCATTGCTTTAAGCATTCTGCTACTGGCTGTTGGCTGTACCAAGAAAAAAGAGGAAAAAGAAGAAGCCTCTATTTATCCGGTAACGTCCCCGGTAGTCCAGGATACTGTAATTAATAAAGAATATGTTGCTCAGATCCAGTCAGTGAAGAACATTGAAATCCGGGCACAGGAAAAAGGTTTCCTTGAAAAGATTTTCGTAGACGAAGGACAGTATGTACAGGCCGGACAGACTTTATTCCGGATTATGCCTAAACTGTATCAGGCAGAGCTGCTAAAGGCACAGGCAGAAGTAGAACAGGCGTCTATTGAATTGAAAAATGCCAGTACACTGGCCAATAACAATATTGTGTCCAAAAACGAAAAGGCGATGGCAAAAGCTAAATTGGATGCTGCCAATGCAGAAATGAAGTTAGCACAAATCCATCTGTCATTTACAGATATCAAAGCTCCGTTTTCCGGGGTGATCAACAGAATCCCTCTAAAACTTGGAAGTTTGGTAGATGAAGGAGATCTTCTTACTTCATTATCAGATAATACTAATATTTATACTTACTTCAATGTTTCAGAACCTGAATATTTAAGCTACCAGACTCATGTGGCAGATCGTGGCAGCAATGAAGTGGCATTGATTACTGCTAATGGTGAAACCTACACTCATAAAGGAGAAATTCAGACTATCGAAGGAGAGTTTGATAATGAAACCGGAAACATTGCTTTCCGTGCAAAGTTTCCGAATCCGGAAAAACTGCTGAGAAATGGGGAAACCGGTAAAGTTCAAATGGTAATGCCGGTTCACAATGCACTGATCATTCCTCAAAAAGCAACGTACGAGATTCAGGATCAGAAATATGTATTTGTCATTGATAAAAACGGAACTGCAAAATCCCGAAATATTAAAATTGCTTATGAACTTCCGGACCTCTATGTTGTAGCTTCCGGGCTTTCAAAAGGAGATCAGATTCTTTTGGAAGGAGTTCAGAAAGTGAAAGACGACCAAAAGATAAAAACAAAATTCCAGGATCCTAAAAAGGTTCTTCAATCATTGAAATTAAAAGCAGAGTAGTCTACTCTAAAATGAAGAAGTATGTTTAAGAAATTCATTCGCAGACCTGTTCTGTCTATTGTAATCTCATTGATTATAGTATTTTTAGGGATTCTGTCCTTAGTGAAACTTCCTGTGACGCAGTTTCCATCCATTTCTCCACCTAAAGTTAATATTACGGCAGAGTATCCGGGAGCCAACAACGAGCTACTGATCAAATCCGTAGTGATTCCGTTGGAAAGAGGATTGAATGGTGTTCCCGGTATGAAATATATGACCTCGGATGCCGGAAATGATGGGGAAGCCTCTATTCAGATTGTATTTGATCTGGGTACAGACCCCAATGTTGCTGCTGTAAATGTACAAAACAGGGTATCTTCGGTAGTGAATAAATTACCTCCGCTGGTCGTACGTGAAGGGGTGAAAATTACCCGCGAAGAGCCCAATATGTTGATGTATATTAACCTCTACAGTGATGATCCCAAAGCTGACCAGAAATTCCTTTTCAACTATGCAGATATCAATGTAATGTCTGAATTGAGAAGGGTAAGTGGAGTAGGTTTTGCCGATATCCTTGGAACCCGTGAATATGCAATGCGTATCTGGCTTAAACCGGATAGGCTTACAGCATATAATATTTCGGCTGATGAAGTGATGGAATCACTGAATGAGCAGAGTTTGGAGGCTTCTCCAGGAAAAACAGGAGAAAGTTCAGGAAAACGTTCTCAGTCTTTTGAATATGTTTTAAAATATCCGGGACGTTTTAATAATGAAAAAGATTACGGAAATATTATTCTAAAGGCGAAACCTGATGGAGAATCCGTAAGATTAAAAGATGTCGCGGATATAGAGTTTGGAAGTTCCATGTATGATATTTATTCTACGTTAAATGGAAAACCTTCTGCAGCAATTACAGTAAAGCAGTCCTATGGATCCAATGCTAGTGACGTTATCAAAAATGTAAAAGCATTGATGAAGGATCTTGAAAAAAATAACTTTCCAAAAGGAATGCACTATGATATCAGCTATGATGTTTCCAGATTCCTGGATGCTTCTATGGAAAAAGTGATACATACCCTGTTCGAAGCATTTATATTGGTGGCTATTGTTGTATTTCTTTTCCTTGGAGACTGGCGTTCAACGCTTATTCCTGCACTGGCAGTTCCCGTTTCACTGGTAGGTACATTTGCTGTAATGTCTGCATTTGGAATTACCCTGAATATGATCTCACTCTTTGCCCTGGTAATGGCAATCGGGGTCGTAGTGGATGATGCGATTGTAGTGATTGAAGCTGTCCATGCCAAGATGGAAGAAAAACACCTTTCTCCTTTAAAAGCAACTGAAGAGGCGATGCATGAGATCAGTGGTGCTATTATCGCCATAACATTGGTAATGGCATCCGTATTCATCCCGATTGCATTTATGTCCGGACCTGTTGGGGTATTTTATCGCCAGTTCTCTATTACAATGGCATCGTCTATTATTTTATCCGGAATTGTAGCGCTTACGCTGACTCCTGCATTATGTGCTTTAATTCTGAAAAATAACCACGGAAAAGCTAAAAAGAAAACTCTGGTTTCCATATTCCTGGATAAATTCAATAATATTTTTACGAAAGGAGCCGGAAAATATGAGAAGATGCTTAATAAAACGGTTACGAAAAAAACAATTACGTTACCATTATTACTGGCTTTTTGTGCTTGTACTTATTTTCTCAGCAACTCCCTTCCTTCAGGATTTATTCCCGCGGAAGATCAGGGGATGATTTATGCAATTATACAGACTCCACCGGGATCTACCTTGGAAAGAACCAATCAGATTGCAAAGGAACTTTTAAGAGAATCTGAAGATATTGACGGGGTACAGTCTGTTTCTTCCCTGGCAGGATATGAAATTCTGACCGAAGGAACGGGATCTAACTCGGGAACTTGTCTGATCAACCTTAAAAGCTGGGAAGAACGTAAAGAATCTGCCTCAGAAATTATTGAAAAACTTGAAGAAAAGGCTAAGAATATTCCGGGAGCCAATATTGAATTCTTCCAGCCACCTTCAGTTCCGGGGTATGGGGCTGCAGGAGGTTTTGAACTCCGTTTGCTGGATAAAGCAGGAAGTGGGGATTATCATAAAATGGAACAGGTAAGTAATGATTTTGTAAGAGAGCTTAAAAAGCGTCCGGAACTCGGTTCGGCATTTACGTTTTATTCTGCAAGTTTCCCTCAATATATGCTTAGAATAGATAATGACCTTGCGGAACAGAAAGGGGTGACCATTGAAAAGGCAATGGACAACTTATCAACCCTTATCGGTTCCAACTATGAGACGAGTTTTATCCGTTTTGACAGACCTTATAAGGTAATTGTACAGGCAGGTCCCCAGTATCGTGCGCTGCCAACAGATCTGTTGAAATTATATGTTAAAAATGATAAAGACCAGATGGTGCCATATTCAGATTTTATGAGACTTGAAAAAGTGTATGGTTTATCTGAAATTACAAGACATAATATGTATAACTCGGCAGAGGTAAGTGGAACTCCGGCTCCCGGATACAGTAGTGGACAGGCCATCAAAGCCATTCAGGAAGTTGCGGATAAAACACTTCCAAGAGGTTTTGGTATAGACTGGGCAGGGATTTCTAAAGATGAAGTAAGCCGTGGAAATGAAGCTGTATTTATCTTTCTTGTGTGTTTAGGATTCGTTTACCTGATCCTTTCTGCACAGTATGAAAGTTTCATTCTTCCGTTACCGGTGATTCTATCTCTTCCGGTAGGTATTTTTGGAGCATTCTTATGCTTGAAGCTTTTAGGGCTGGAAAACAATATCTATGCACAGGTTGCCATGGTAATGCTTATCGGGCTTCTGGGTAAAAATGCGGTACTGATTGTAGAATTTGCGGTACAGAAGAAAGCTGAAGAAGGTATTCCTGTAGCAAAAGCAGCGATTGAAGGTGCTGCAATCCGTTTCCGTCCTATTCTGATGACCTCATTTGCATTCGTTGCCGGGTTAATTCCGTTGGTAATTGCAACCGGGCCTGGTGCAGTGGGTAACCGAACGATTGGTACTGCGGCCGCAGGAGGAATGTTGATAGGAACCATTTTCGGATTAATGATTATTCCGGGGTTATATTATATTTTCGGAACGATTGCGGATAAATCGAGATTGGCACGATATGAAGAGGAAAATCCTTTAACAGAACAAACTGAACCTTATGAACATGATGGAAAATTTGAAGACTAAAAATATAATCACAACCATTGCTTTATCGCTTGTTCTGGCAAGCTGTAAAGCTCCTATGGCGACAGTCATAAAAGATGAGGTTAAAGAGAATATACCTCAAAATTTTAACCAGGAAGAACAACAGGATGCTAATAATAACAGCGGAACAACACCGTGGAGACAATTTTTTACTGATCCTAATCTTGTAAACCTTATTGAAATCTCTCTAAAGAACAATCAGGAACTTCTGATCACGCTTCAGGAGATTGAAATTGCTAAGAGTGGTGTCTTGGCTAAAAAAGGAAAACTGAGCCCAACTGTTTCTGCGGGGATAGGTGCCGGACTGAAAAAAGCCGGACGCTATACCAGTGAAGGGGCGGGAGATGCTACAACCGAAATAGAACCGGGAAGAGAAATGCCGGATCCACTGGGGAATTTTGAAGGAGGATTAATGGCGAATTGGGAGATTGATATCTGGAAAAAGCTCAGAACCGAGAAAGAATCCGCTGTCGCTCATTATCTTTCTACAGTGGAAGGGAAAAATTTTGTGTTGTCTAATCTGATTGAAGAGGTAGCTGACAGTTATTATGAGTTGCTGGCTCTTGATAATCAGTTGGATATCATACAGCAGTACATTAAGCTTCAGCAAAAAGCTTTGGAAATTTCCAAAATCCAGAAGGAAGCTGCAGCGACAACAGAATTGGCGGTGAAGAAATTTGAAGCCGAACTGGCCAAGTCAAAAGCTGCAGAATATACGATTCGTCAGCAAATTACTGAGAAGGAAAACGGTATCAATGCGTTATTAGGAAGATATCCACAGCCGATTGTAAGGACAAAGGAAAGTTTTATGTCTACAATTCCGCAGACGGTTTATACCGGAATTCCATCACAACTGCTTTCCAACCGTCCGGATATAAAACGTGCCGAACTTGAATTGAAATCTTCAAAATTAGATGTGGAAGCGGCAAGAAAAGAGTTTTATCCTTCATTGGAAATATCTGCAACCCTGGGATTGGAGGCCTTTAAACCCTCTTATTTGGTTAAAATGCCGGAATCTATCGCCTATAATCTTGTTGGAGAGATGGCTGGACCACTGATCAACAAAAGTGCTATCAAGGCCAATTTCCAAACAGCTGATGCGAGACAGGTTCAGGCGCTGTATGAGTATGATAAAACGATTTTGAATGCGTATCTGGATGTTGCCAATATGATGTCCAGGATTAAGAATATAGACCAGTATTATCAATTAAAATCCCAGGAAACCAAAGCATTGGACCAATCCATAGATATTGCCAACCAATTGTTCCGAAATTCCAGAGCAGATTATCTTGAAGTTCTGTTGAACCAAAGAGATGCACTGGATGCAAAAATGGAACTTATTGAAGCCAAGCAAAAACAGCTGAGTACAGTAGTAGATATCTATAAAAGTTTAGGTGGAGGCTGGAAATAAAAAACATCATAATTCAGTAAACAGTTAATGTTTGGGGTCAATTCTTTTGGGAATTGGCCCTTTTTGTGTTTTGATGTGATCATTTTATAGGTATTTTAACCATGTATTATCCAGTGTACATTGAAAATTTATGGCCTAAATGATAGATTCTGGTACTTTTATCTCTACTTTCAATCATTAAAATAAATAAGATTCAAAACCTACTTTATAAAATCTTATTCTATTGTAAATCAGCAGAAAAGAAGATGCGTTTTTTTAAGTTTTTTAAGTTTTTGGGTCTTCTTTTTTAAGTTTTCAACCCTCCGGAGGCCCCTTGTTTTGATATTATATCAGGATAATAACTAATTTAGCTTCAGCGTTAGAGCAGATGGTAAAACCCATAAGGGAAATAGAGCCATTTTAAAATAAGGTACACAGTTTACATTAACAACATATTAATCATTTTTTAATTCATTATCCGTAGCGATTATATCGCTTTCCAATTCTTTATTGGAATTAAGCTTTTTCAAGAAAAATGAAGGGGAAACCCCGAATTTTTCTTGAAATTTTTTTGAAAAGCTTTGCGAATTACTGAATCCTGCCTTACTTGCAATATCCTGTATAGAGTATCTTCTACTCTTTTTACTTCCCCGCCAAAGATTCATGACATAATTAAGCCTTAAATCATTGAGATAGGTTTTGAAATTTTGCTTTTTATAATGGTTGATAATTTTAGAAAGATAGGCGGTATTGGTTCCACACTGTAATGAAAGGCTTTCCAGATTTACTTTTTTCTTTAAAAAGTCTTTATTCTTTTCAAACAGATCAAGTTCTTTAAGAACATTTTCTACAAGTTTTGGATTGATATCAATATCATCAATATCATCCAGGATATCCAGTTCTGTATCAGAATCGGAATCAATATCATAAGCGTCTATAAATTCTGCTGTCACAGGATCTTCGTCAAGAAGTTCTTCATCTAAATCTTCACTACTCTTGATACTGATAAATTCTTTGTACAGTTTCTGGTATTTATTCCTTTTCTTAATTCCTTTATAGATAATGGATATAAGGAAAATAATAAGTCCAATTCCGATGGCAATACTGATCTTATATATGATCTTGCCCTTTTTTATCTTGTTTTCTAATATTGTTTTGGTTTCGATTAGTTTTTTATTATCAAACTCTTTGTGCATGGTGGAAAACAGGAGTTTGTAATCCTTTTCGTATTTAGCATCAATTGATAATAGTTTCTTTACGTATTCCAGCTCTTTGTCCTTATCACCGGTTTTCTCATAATACTTGATCAACATTTCAAACGCAGAACGGAATTTCGGGTCTATTTTCCCCGTTTTATCGTAGGCGTCATCAATCTGCTGTAAAAAAGTATACGCCTGCTTAGTATTACCCTGTTCCCAATAGCTGAGGGCAAGGTAAAGTTTATCCGTTAAATGCTGAAATTGGTCTGTGTATAGCTTTTCTGCAGAAGTTATTTTTCTGATGGCTTCACTATAATTCTTATTGTAATATTCATCAACTCCTTCTGCTGCCAGAAAATAAGGGTAATATCCTGATTGGTTAGTGTTTTTAATAAAATCCATTCCTTCTTTTACTAAGGCACTGTTATTGTCTCTTTTCAGATACCAATTGGTTTCAATAAGAGCAAGCTGTCCATATGTAAAATATAAGTGGGATTCTTCAGTATTTATTGATTTGAGATTCTTTAAAGCAGGTTTTAAGAGATTGTAGGCCCCATCATAATCTCCCATATACAATTTAACCCTTGCCAGAAAGGTAATTGATTTGTTGATGGCCAGCTGATTATTGGTTTTTGAAAGCATGCTATATGCATTGATATAGTTATCCAGCGCTTCAGGATAATTTTCTATGCTTTCACCATTCATTCCCAACCACATATAAGCTTCTCCAATCAGCTTATCGTCTTTCAACTCTTTTGCTGTTATTAAAAGACTATCTAAGTAGTTCTTCTGATTTTTCGCCCCCATCAATGCCGCATTTTCATAGGCATCATAAAGTTTCTTAAATTCCTTATTTTCTTTAGAATTCTTTATTTGAAGTGAAATTTTTTTCCATTTTTCTTCGTCACTGAGCGAATCCTTCGCTTTTTCCATTTTTTGCCCTCTTATTAATGAAGAACAAAAAATGCTCAGTATTAAGCATAATTGAAAAAGTGGTAGAAAATATATTTTTTTCATTCTAGAAAATTACAAAAATCACAAAAAAAACTCTAACAAAAATAGTGATTAATCTTTTAAAAATACAAAAAAGTAAAACATTGATATTTAGTTACTTATAATAATTGTGTGGTTGATTTTTTTATGATTTAATATATTTTTTTTAAGAAATGACACTTGTTGATAATTAAATTTGTAGTTTCGGCTACTAGGATTACATAAATTGTATAAAAAAACTGTTATGACAAAAAGGATATTTCTACTAAGCATATTATACGCATGTGCTATTGCATTTTTAACTGTATCGTGCAGACAGGATGATGATCAAGACCTCCCTGCGCCAACAGCAAAAATGAAGCCAACAAGTAATTCTGAAGAGTTACAGAGAAGCAGTCCTATGAATGCGTCAGATTCTTTAATTATGAAAAATAGTTGGGAAAATACCGAAGAGTCTGCTTATGACGGAGGACCAAAATCTCCACCAATTCCTCCAGTAAAAGTTCAGTAAGCTTAAAAAATAACTAATAACTATACGATGAATCACTTATTTCTACCCTTTCTTTTATTTGGGGTAATTTCTTCTTGTTTTCATATACAGAGAATAGCAGAAGTAATTACTTGTACAAATCGTTTATAACAGCCTTTAACATTCTTTTGAAAGACAAGATGGTTTACCCATACCTTGTTTATCTAACGTGAAAATTGCCAATCAGCATATACTCCTTAGACTAGGGAGGAATTGCTGAACAAATTAATCACCAGATATACAACGTACAGCTGTTACCATCAGCATCAGCATAACCAACACAAACACTATAATAATTGCTCATTTTATAAATGAGGGGCGATTGCCATGTCCTTACTGATGGCATTTATTTTATTAATCTTAAATTTTTTTTATGAAAAAAAGAGTTAAACTAGTTTCAAACTTAGAGCACAAAAGCATTTTAAAAGAAACTATTCAATCTTCAGGTACAGAGAAGATGGATCTGTACAAAGCTGTTTTCGGAGGAAAGGGGATCACCAATCCTGGAACCGGAATTGGACTGGATAATTGCAATGTTGCCGTTGAAGGCGGTGGCGGATCTGCAGCGTACAGCAAGTATGATCCATTTTTAAGAGTATAAGTACTCTTTTTATTCTCCATTAGCTAAAAACCGGCTAATGGAGAGTTTCTCTTAAATAAAATTTATGGAAAATATTGTCTCATTTGTTTTAAAGGTTGCGAGTAGATGCAACCTCAATTGTTCTTACTGTTACATGTATAATCTGGGCGATAAAACCTATCTCTCTCAGCCTAAATTCATGTCTATGGAAACAATTACAGTTTTTGCTCAAAAACTCCATACCTATTGCCAGGAAAAGAAGGCAAGATATGTTCAAATCGTATTTCATGGTGGGGAACCTATGTTGTGGGGTAAAGAAAATTATAAACAGGCCATTGAAATTTTTACAACCATTGTAAAAGATGTGGATTTTGGCTTTGCAATGCAGACAAATGGCGTAAGCCTTACCCATGATTGGTATAAACTGTTTAAAGAACTTAATATCCGGGTGGGAATCAGCATGGACGGTCCCAAAGAACACCATGACAGATACCGCGTATTTCATAACGGAAAAGGATCTTATGAAAAAGTAGTAAAGGCCATAGAGCTTGGAAAACAATATGGAATGAGTAATATCCTGTCTGTTGTTAATCTGAATATTTCTCCTTCAGAATTTTATCAGGAAGTGAAAAATTTAGGAGTACCTAGTTTTAACCTGTTATTACCGGATGGGCACTATGACAATTTACCTGATAGTTTTGAAAAATTAAAAGTAAATACATTACATCATACTCCCTATGCTGATTGGCTTATTGAAATATTCGAGATATGGAAAACAGATAGCGACAGACCTATGATACGTTTTTTCCGGACGTTGATTGAACTGATCATGGGAGAGCAGACAGGGGATCAAATGGTGGGAAGGCTGACCAATGGTGTCGCTGTTTTGGAAACAAACGGAGCACTGGAAGTGTCGGATTCTATCCGGGCCTGCTATGAAGGAATTACTAGGAATGACCTGAATATTCATACCCATTCTATTGACGATCTGTATAATGATCCATTATTTGAGGTCTTTTTTCACAGTCATAATATGGTGAATGATACATGTCTGACCTGTCCGATATATGATATATGTGGCGGTGGGTTCCTGGGAAACCGTTATTCCAATGAGGAAGGTTTTGATAACCCTACCATTTACTGTCATGATATGATAAAACTGGTTTCTCATATTCAAAATGATATCGTAAACAGTCTTCCGGATGAGGTTTGTGCTTCTTTGGACGCTAAAGAGGCTCATTATGAAGAAATCGTAGAAGAGCTAAAAGAAATATCACTTATAAAAGCTCATGATGAAATAAAAAGCAAATTAAAATCATTTAGTTTAGTATGTTAAGAAAAGGACTTCAATTATACAATAGCGGGATTGATAATATCGGACAGCAGATCTTAATCAATACCGGTACTGAATCGGCAGAGCATATTACAAGTGTTGAATATTCCGGTAATGCTTTTATTCCCAAAAAAAGCTGGAGGCCCCTTACCCCAAAAGAGCACAGCATTATCATGACCAATGATCATTTTAATCCACTGTCAAAATCGGTTTCTGTGGGAAGAATTCCCCAAAAAGTAATTAATCTTATTAAAAAGTTACAATTATCAGAATGTACAAGTCTGTTTGATATTGAACCTAAATTTCAGGAGAACGAAGAACTGGTTATGAAGATCAATAAAGAACTGGATGAGTTTTTGAAAAATAAATCTTCGGTTCAGCAGTATAAGTTCCACCGTATTGCCAAAGCCCAGCCTAACAGAGAAACGACCACTTTTCATTTTATAAATAAAGAATATATCCGATATACAGGTCTGCATATTGATGAGAGTCGGAAATTTACCCCTCATACAGCTTATAAGTCGGACAACAGGATATCTATTAATATCAGTAGCGAATCCCGTTATCTGTATTATATCAACCTGAGTTTAAGACAAATTTATAAACTATACCACAGAAGAAAAATAACCACAGAAAATATTGTAGAAAATTTCTTAAATGACTTTCCTGATTATCCTGTAATCAGATTAGAAATAAAACCTTATCAGTATTATATTGCTCCCACTGATAATTTTATCCATGACGGAAGCACTTTAGGAAATAAAGAATTTGATATCACCATCGTTTACACCGGAAAATTTGATAATTATTAACACTATGAAATTAAAAAGCGGAATAAAGATTTTTTGTACGGACAGAAAATTTGAAGAAACTGTAACAATTAATACCGGCAGTCATTCCAGTAAATACAGACAGCCTACCAAGGTTTCATTTGGAGAAGTAGATTTCGAACCACAATATGAAGATGAAGCTTATCTTCCCAAAAGAGATTG
This sequence comes from Chryseobacterium sp. YR221, assembly GCF_900176315.1. Taxonomy (NCBI): domain Bacteria; kingdom Pseudomonadati; phylum Bacteroidota; class Flavobacteriia; order Flavobacteriales; family Weeksellaceae; genus Chryseobacterium; species Chryseobacterium sp. YR221. Next base: position 170,384 of record NZ_FWXM01000005.1, on the reverse strand, counting down.
GGGGAAAGTGGAGGGACAGGTTGTATCCAGAATTCAGACGGACCGCTTTCTAAAAGATTATAATACTGCTGCTATAGGGAGAATTCCTGAAGAACTGCAAAGTTTATGTAAGCAGCTTAATCTTCATAGTGCGGGCAGTGAGAAGGAAGTTCTTGAATGCTTTTACAATAATAAAGAAATCGTAGACCGACTGAATGGGGGATTAAATGATTTTTTACAAGACCTTTCTGCTGATTATTCTTTTCACTGTATTGCAGCCGGTTACCCTAACTGTGAAACCACTTCGGTAGACAGAAGGAATCTGCGGGAAGGATACCAACCGCATGAGATGAGGTTCATTGGGCTTCACAAAGATTCTTCCGACCGGAAAATGACAATTGGATCATCTCACAGACATGGTAATCGTCTAACAATCAATCTTGGTCAGGAATCAAGATATTTTTTATTTATCAATCTGACCATGATCCAGATCTATAATATGCTGAAGAAAAAAACTGATGTAAAAAAAGAAAATATTACCAATAAGAATATCATTGAGTATTTTTTTAAATATTTCCCTGACTATCCGGTACTTAAAATAGAACAAAAACCCTATGATTTTTATATAGCTCCTACGGATAATTGTATTCACGACGGTTCTACATTAGATGCAAAGACATTAGATATTACCATGGTATTTCTAGGACATTTTACCATGTCATAAAATTAGGTAGTAGTTTTTTTAGATATTCCACATAATTGGTTTTCATTTTCTCTGATTTTCGATATCTCACTGGAATTATTGCTGCAGCAAAAAGACTTTCTTATATTTATAGAGCCAAACCATCATACAAAATCAGTTGATCATGAAAAAAGCTCTTCTAACCGTTTTAGGTATTCTCGTTATCCTCGTTGCTGTCTTACTTATTAAAACGTATACTTATCCGTTTAAGAAAAATACAGCTGAAACCGGAGAAGGATGGAAGCCTGTGAAAAATGATTCAGCCATAATGAGATTTTCCAACGGCATAAAAATTCCAACGGTATCCACCGGGAGTTTGGGAGAATTCAACTATACACCTTTTGATGAGTTTAAAGAATATCTAAAAAGATCATATCCATTGGTTTATCAGAATACAGAGAATTTTGAAGTAAATAAATATGGATTGGTATTCAGGCTGAAAGGAAGTAATCCTGTTCTTGAGCCTATCCTGTTTCTATCCCATATGGACGTTGTACCTCCGGGAGATGCTGATATAAAAAACAAAGAAGAAAATATATTCCGTCCCGGTGATAAAGTGCTGCCTCCTGTTTCAAAAGTTGCTGAAGATTGGGATTATTCCCCTTTTGCAGGAGTGGTTGCCAATGGCAGAATTTATGGAAGAGGAGCAATAGACATGAAAGGTATGCTCTTCTCCCTGATGGAGTCTATGAACAATTTGATTAAAAGTAAACAAATTCCGCAACGTGATATTTACCTTGCTTTCGGTTTTGACGAAGAAGTAGGAGGACAAAAAGGAGCTATTCAGATTGCTGATTATTTTAAGAAAAAAGGATTGAAGTTTGACGCAGTATATGATGAAGGAGGGTTGATTATGCAGAAAGGAAGTGTAGCCGGAATAGATTCTGATGTTGCTGTAGTAGGATGTGCTGAAAAAGGATTTCTTTCTGCGAAAATAAAAGTAAAAGGACTCGGTGGGCATTCATCCATGCCTCCTATGGAAAGTGCTATTGGAAAAGCTGCTGTTATTATGCAGCGTCTGGAAGATGATCAGATGAAACCCGTCATTACCCCACTAATCAAAGAGTTTTTTGATAATATCGGTGGCGCTATGCCATTCTCCAGCAGACTTGCGATTGCCAACCAATGGCTTTTAAAACCCGTGCTGTTATCTCAGCTTACCAAAAATAATACAACCAATGCGTTGGTACGAACCACCACAGCTTTAACCATGATGAAAGGAAGCGACGGAACGAATGTCCTTTCTCCGGAAGTTGAATTTGTTGTTAATTTCAGGCTCCTTCCGGGAAATACGGTCAAAGATGTCAGAGAACATATTGCAAAACTTACACAGGGGTTCGATGTTGAGGTCGAAGAGATTGATAATACACGGGAAGCTTCAAAAATATCACCTACCAATACCAAAGCATATCAACTGATACAAGCCGGAATCAAGGAAATTCATCCGGGAGCTATTGTTACTCCTTATCTTACAATGGCGGGAACAGATGCTGCAAAATATGAAATTGTGAGCAAGAATGTATACCGGTTCATGCCAATCAAAATCAACAGTTCGGAACAGCAAAGTATTCATAGTACCAACGAATATCTCAGTATAGAAAACTATCTGAAGATGATCCATTACTTTGAATATATGATGAAAAACTATGACAGGTAGCTATCCTGATGCAAATGGGTAGCGTATTGCTATTTTATCTTTTTTATTTTACCGGGATTAACATATAAACTCCCATTCTGACTTCCATGAGTGTAAAGGTTCATGGTTTCAAAATCGAGTACAGCAGATATACCCAATCCGCTTTTTTCAATCCACGAGATGAAAATTTTAGTCTGATCCAATGGTGAATACACGTATGTATCCGTTTCTTCAGTGGCACCGGGATAGTCTCCTTTAATTAATTTCCAGTGGACCATTGAATCTGATAGTAGCGTGATATGATAAATATATTCTTTGTACTTCCATTCGTAAGTGCTGCCAATTAAATCCCGGATATTTACCATATCGCCGGTTTTGTTCGTTATTTCTTGCATCTTTTCAGTTTTTGGATTTTCTGTACAGGCATTTGAAACCAGAGAAGTCATGACTATTAGAAATAGGGTTAATAAATTCTTATTCATCGGATTTGTTTTAGTTGTTTTTTATGTTTTTTCTTTTTGTAGACCTTACTCAAATATCTGAAAGTTTAATAAAACAAACAAATAAAAACTAATTTGCTTTAATGAGGTTTGAGTCTTCAATGAATTGATTATTCGTTGATTACAAAAGTGTTTAGAAGATTTTAAAGGTAAAACAGAGTAAATGATCCGATTTATTAATTTGGTAGATAAAAAGGATTGTTTTTTTTGAAACTTTTTAAGAGAGATTGATTTTGGTCAGAATAAAAATAAAAACACGTCAAGTTTTGTCGCATTACAACAATAGCTTTGCTTTATCAAAATTACAGAGCTATGGAATTGCCATTTTACTTAAACTTTAAAGACTTTGAAAGTTATTATTACGACAACCTTGAAAAATGGTTCGAAGAATATCATAATACGAGTGAAACAGATTATCTGAAAGCTCTTGCAGCTTTATATAGTCCTTATCTGTATTACAATTTTGCAGAAGATAGAGTACAGGCAGATGCTTCCATTGAGGTTAAAGATTGTTTTTTTCCTTATCATGAAAAAATTGGAATCTCTTTTTGTACAAGCTGTGAAAATGGAAAATCATCTAAAAAAGGACTAAGCCATGTATTTGAATGGAAAACCGTTTCAATGATGGAGTATGCCCAGCATATTCTGGATAAAATCAACCGATATTGTTCAAAAAACAGCAATGCCCTGAATGGTGGTAAAAATATCCTGGATTATATCAATGAGCATGACATTGTAACCTCCAGAGAAGGAGTTGGATATTGTATCAACTACAACAAACATCAAATGGCTGTTCCTTTCCTGAAAGCTTATCTTCCTTACTATGGACAAACGGTCAATATGGCTGTATACCGGGATTTTATTTTCTCTCTTGTAGAAATAGCAGAATTTATCGATCAGAAGCTGAAAACAGTGCAGGCCTTTGAGCATACCATTTATGTACATTCGAAATCAGAAGCTAAATTTAAAGTACAGATGAGTAGGCAGTTCCTTACCCTATGCAATTAAATGAAACCAAATATTCATACTAATTATATTGTTGAAAAACCTTGGTTTTTCTAACAAAAATCCCGATCAGGAATGATCGGGATTTTTTATGATATCAAATAGATTAGTTTTTATGATAGGGGATATTCCAGATAATATCTGCTGCCAGATAATGAACACCTCCATGATGAATACTTCTGCTATCTCTGATAAGGTCATTCATATAGCCTACGTCTACAGTAAAAGGAGAGTGGGGAATCGTAAACATATAATAGGCTGCAATACGCATTTCACGATATCCAAAAGAAGTCCACTGTGGATCCGGTTCGTTAAGGTGGCTTATAGAAAAAAGGGCTTCGGCACTTAATGCTAATTTCTGGTTATTTGTTGGTGATAGATTGTACGTCAGCTGACTTTTGATACGGGTTCTCAATTGGAAATCCTCTTCTACTTTGCTAAAATCAGCAGCGAAAAATTTTCTGAATTCCTGTCGGACCGTATTTTTTAATTTCCACTTTTTTCCAAGATCAAAAGTATAGGCATATCTTCCATAGACCCTGAATTCCTGTTCTGTGCTTTCTTTTTCGTAAGGGGCATTGCTTTCATATTGAGGTTGACGCCGATAGCTAAGAGCATAGCTGTATTGCTGATGTGGGGCAAAAGAATGGTAAACCTCATGGTTTATTACAAGAATAGCCTGTTTGGAAAGGAGGTTATCATTGTCCGGACTGCTTTTACGGCCTATAGCAATATAGCTTAAAGCTTGCTTTTTTCCTAATGAATCCAGCTGACGCTTTACTCCAAAAGCTGTCCATAACGCTGTATTGGCATCACCCAAACCTGGTGGACTGATCTGTGCTTTTAAGGTATTTCCTATAAAACCAATTAAAAATAAGGTTGCTAAAATTTTCTTTATACTACACATCATGGATCACTTCTTCAATATTAATGTTTAATGTCTGCGGGATCATAAGAATGAATGACTTACAAAAAGAGTATTTCTCATTACAAAGTTATAAGAGGCTACGCACTCATTGTTTACTTAAATTCTTTTAATACTATTTAAAAACATGACAAAACTAGCCGATGATTTAGGAAGAATTTAGGAATACATAGAATTTGTAATTCTTATGGAATCATAGTTCAGCGACCGCATTATTTATTTTATTTAGAATAATTCAAATTAATATTGTGAATGAGGTTTGTATTCTGTTATTTTGCATTTTTATTTATAATTATTTTAAATAAGGCTGGAAAAATGATACGATGTAGTGAAAATGTACCTCTGTTAAAGGAAATAATCAATCCTGGAAAAACAAAAAACACCAATAAACTTTTAAAAACTAAAATGCCGCAATGGACCAAGCTCCTCTTCATCTTAGTTTTTTCTCTGATAAATCTGGTAAAAGTGTATGCACAAGATACACAGGGTGGAATTGGTGGAAAAGTGAATATGATTGACGGGCAACCTCTGAGAGCAATATCAGTTTCATTATTGGGTACGGATCATCAGACGCTGACAGATGATGAGGGAGTTTATCGTTTTGTGAATCTGAATACGGGCAGTTATACTGTAAAATTTCAAATTTTAGGAAGTAAAGAGATCCGTCTTCCGGTTGAGGTAAAGGCAGGTGAGACAACAACATTGGATTATCAGCTGACAAAAGAAAATATCCTTGCCATTCAGGAAGTGGTTATTATGAAAAATACCAATAGGTTTTCCAAAAAAGAAAGCGGATTTGTCGCCAGATTGCCCTTGAAAAACTTAGAAAATCCTCAGGTCTATAATACGGTTACTAAAGAATTGTTTCAGGAACAGGTGGCTGTAGATCTGGGAAGTATTTCTAAAAATGTACCTGGTGCAGGAGTACCTATGATTGCTAATCAGGGAAGAGTAACATTCCGTTCAAGGGGATTTGAAACAGAACCTAATGCGCGGAATGGTGTGGCTGGAGCCGCTTTTTCAGTAATTGATCCTGTAAATTTGGAACGTATAGAAGCTATTAAAGGTCCTTCAGCAACTTTATTTGGAAAAAGTGTTGCCAGTAGCTATGGTGGGGTATACAATCGCGTTACAAAAAAACCTTATAATGATTTTGGTGGTGAAATAGGGTATGTGGGTGGAAGCTGGAGCTATAACCGACTGACCGTGGACGTTAATACACCGGTCAATAAAGACAGAACCGCTCTTTTTCGTCTGAATGCTGCAGGAACTTTTGAGAAAAGTTTTCAGGATCTGGGATTCACTAATTCTTTGGCTATTGCCCCAAGTTTTTCTTACCAAATCAATGACCGTATGGCACTCCTTTTAGATGTAGAATTCAATCAGGCAAAAGGAACTTCCGTCGTACGTTTTAACCCTTATACTGGAAGTAATAAAACTCAGTCTATTGCAGATATGAAGTTTCCTTATTATAAAAATTTCTTAGGTGATGATCTTGCCTATGAAACACAGATGATGAATATTTTTGCCCAACTGAATTACAAAGTTTCGGAAAACTGGACTTCACAAACGATACTATCAAGAGCCAGATCAACGATTAATGGATATATCTCTGCGATCAACGGAAAAACAGACTCTACGGCCAGTGCTCAGGTAATGGTAGGAACTACCTCTTTTATTGCAACAAATATTCAACAGAATTTCATCGGAGATTTTCATATAGGACGCTTTAGAAACAGAATGGTAGTAGGGCTGGATTATTATAATAATTCTAATCATTTTGACCGTTATCATACAAACACTAAAGTATTTAATTTTGTTCATCCTTCAGCAGACTTTAGAGTAAATCACAATACAATTGATGCTCTTACTGCAACTTCTGCTATAAGAAAGGAAAATAATGGTGATAATACTTATGCAGCCTATGTTTCGGATGTATTTAATATTACAGATCAGCTTATGGTAATGGCTAGTTTGAGGGTCGATCGGTTCCAGTTCAAAGGAGTATATGATATTACTACAGGGGAAATTAAAGGCGGGTTGAGTAATAGCGGAGCACAGTCAGGACCTTATGGACAGACTGCATTTTCACCAAAATTAGGAGTGGTTTATGAAGTTCTTAAAAATAAACTTTCATTATTTGGAAACTATATGAATGGCTTTAATAATGTTAGTGGAGTAGATATAAGCGGTAATACCTTCAGGCCGGAATATGCTAATCAACTGGAATTTGGGGTGAAAGGAGATGTTTTCAATCATAGATTGGTAGGTACTTTGAGTTATTATAATATCCGTGTGGATAATATTTTAAGAACCAACCCTGATGATATTAATTACTCAATTCAGGATGGTACACAGCTTAGTAAAGGAATAGAAGCGGAGCTAACTGCTAACCCTTTCGATGGATTGAATATTGTTGCCGGTTATGCCTATAATGACAGTAAATATACCAATGCAAACCCTTCCGTTAATGGTTTAAGACCTGCATTATCTGGTCCTGCGAATATGTTCAATTTCTGGATCAGTTATCGTATTTCCCAAGGTAAGCTGAAAGGCTTAGGAATTGGTGGTGGTGGAAATATGGGATCTTCTTCTTTTCAGACCAATACACAAACTGCCAAAGTGATTATTCCTTCTTATAAAATGTTTGATTTAGGGATTTTCTATGATCAACCTAAGTATAGAGTGGGATTGAAATTTGATAATATTACCAATGAAAAAGCATGGTCTGTTCGTTTAACACCACAAGCTCCTGCACGTTTTCTTGGAAGTGTTTCCCTTAAATTCTAAAATGAAAATTATACATAGAAAAGCCCTGATGCATTCATCAGGGCTTTTTATATTTTTATCTAATTATTTTAGTTGATCCAAAGACAGTAGTTATTGCGATATCGTATTTTACCATATGCTTTGCCTTGAAAAGTTCCGGGTGTGTTATCAGACCAATCCTGTCGGATGACATAGAGCCCAGGCATAGTAGGCTTAAAAACCGCCTGCTGACTTTCATTAACCAGAATGTTCTTCTCCCAGTTTTCAGGGTTAAATATTCGCAGAAGCGTTCCTTTCTCTGCCGGTTTCAAATTGCGATAAGGAAAAACAGTATAAATACCATTTTTCTCCTGAAGGATAATATCCATAAACTGAACAGGTATCATATTACTGACAGAATGACTTCCCACATTATAAGCGCCACACATAAAATCAATAGGGCGTATATTTTCGTGTGAATTTTTGGAGCGCATAAGAACAGGAAGCTGATCATTCATTCCTAATACTCGATAAGTTCCTTCCTTGTCTGGAGTAAAGCTCCCTTCCCAATGATCTTCTTTAGGCTGTAATTCAATCTTTAATTTTTCCCCTTTATCATTAAGAACAAAAAAATTAAAATGCTGTATTTCCTTAAACTCTGGACCATTGGTACGGTGTCGCTCACTTAAATCATCAATAAAACCGTAGCATACCTGGATTTTGACAACTTCATTCACTTTTCCTGATCCATGTATTTCCATCCAGTAAGCACTTGCTTTTATAAGCTGAGGAAATAGAAAAACCATTGAAAATAATAATAAAGAGATAAGTTTTTTCAAATTGTATATTTTGATTGGTAAATATTTTGTACCCATAAAATCAAGGAAGTTGTTAATAATTGAAGGACAAATTTAAAGAAAGAATGTAAAAAGGATGGATTAAAAAAACATCTTTTTATTCAATTCCCAGTCTCTCTTTGGTGCAATCAATGTAGATTATATTTTTTAAAAAGATTTTATTACCCAGCATTCCTGTCATGCCGGAAAACTTCATCAGCATATATTGGGTCTGGGAAAATCCTTCCACATAAGTGATTTCATGTAAAGGAATGTCTTTGTTTCCCAAACGGATACTATGGTTGCTTTCAGTAGTGTAAGTGGTTAAAATATAAGGTCTGGACTGTGCTTTTTCTATGATCACTTTGGAATGAGGTAATTTTAAATCCTGCCAGTTTTCTTTGTTAGTCAACAGTTCATAAGCACTTGTTCCCGAATCGAACAGGAATTTTTCCTCTTTCCCTTTTAAAGTTCCCCGGATAATAATTTTTCTCTTTTTGAATTTAAAATTGATGAGGTTATTTTTAAATTCAGCCGGTTCATGGGCTATATTGAAAACAATATAGTTCTTTTTAAAATTAATCATTGTTTTCCTGTTTTCAAGAATATCTGCTCCCAGCGTCCCGATTATTTTAATAGAATCTCCGGGGTCTGTTTTTCTTCCCTTATCTGAAATTTTAATTTGATCAGAAGAGATCTTTGATTTTCCAATATAGAACAAAGAGGTAGCTAATTTATTACGAACTGTAATTCCCTTCAAGTTCTTTATTGAATGACTGTAAAATTCTGTATAGGCGGCCCCGGTATCAAATTGCAGATAATAAGTTATGGAGTCTTTCGGAAAATGAATGGGTAAAAGCAAAGCAGATTTGTGGTTGCCTGGCCATACGATCGGAATATTCCCGCTTTCGTTTTCGATGTTCAGGTAGTTCTTTTCCGGAGTGAATTTTTGATCAAAATAAATATAACCACCCAATAGTAATAGGGTGATCATCCCTAAAATAGACACTGCCGTTTTTTTGATAGTTCTCATGCTGTTTTTTGTGCAAGATTCGGAAATACAAATCTGTTTCTACACAAAAACAGGCCGACACTTGTACGACAGTTGTATGACTTTTATTATAAAAAATTGGTTTTCAGTTTGATATGAATATCATGTTTTTTGTTTAAACTGATGCCATTACTGATGATGATCAATATTTTTACAAAAAGAAACATCATGATGAGAATGATGAAAAGTGGGAACTTCCATGAGAAAAACTTTTGTATAAATGGACTGATGATCAGCGAAGCTGAAAAAACTGTTGCCAGTATAATTTGGATACATACCATACTTTTTCCCAGTTCTTTATTGTTTGAATCTTTTGTTTGGTAGGTTAGGATAAGAGGAAAGATGACACCGCCAAACGGAATGATCATACCCGATAAGATAGAGAGGTTAATTATTTTTGCCCTGTTGATATTCTCCTGTTCTTTAGGCTGATCAATAAGATGTTCGGGATGGGTATCCAATGCCTGAGCAATAGCTTTCAGTGTGAAACCTTTTAGCATACCTCCGGCTTCTACTCTTTGAACCGTTCGCAGAGAAAGACCCGATTGTTCAGCAAGCTCATTTTGGGTCATATTTTTTGCTTCCCTCAAAATCTTGATCTGATTTTTCATGATTAATATAATGGCCGTTTTTTATAATATTTTCAGTTGCTAAAGTAGCGAAAAAGGGATATAGATAAGTAGCGAATGAATTGTAAAATGTTTTTTGTGGGAAACTTGTGGAAAACATGTTGATTGTTTGTGAACAACTTTAGCATTTACCTCCTTAATTGTGATGGGGAATGGAATAATATGCTGTATATCAGTTGTTTTTTTTTGTGGTGTTTTTGGGCGATAATAAAAGATAAATTGCCCCAGTGTTTTTTTGCAGGTACAAAATGTATGATATAAATCTACACCTTGATGATTACAAAAAATACTGTGGCAATTGGGGAATATAAATAGTTTATTAATTTCCTGTTTTGCACATAGCATCCCAGGTTGTCCAGAAATGCGCATTGATAGCACCAATAAGTGGATGAGTGTTGTCAGCAACAATACCCACCATGGAAGCACAGTTAGAATTGCATCCTATTTCATTGTAGCTTCCTGCCTGAGGAGGAATTTGTCGCCAGGTGCCTGTTGAACCACTTAATAGTTCTACTTTAATATCAAAGATCCCTGAAAGGTTAGGGGTTTGGATTTGTTTGGTAGGATTGTCACTGGAGATAGAATCGCTCCAATTTCCCTGTGAGAATGTTACTCGCCATGTAGTGATCATTACAGAGGTGTCGTTTTGAGGGGAAAGATAAACCCAGAACTGGGCACCGCCCCCAAGTTGAACCTGGCCGGATGAATTTGCGTTTACACTGGTTGTTGTCATGGTAATTTAAGTTTGGTTGGTTATTTCTATTTCAAAGTAACAAAGAAGAGAGCAGATGGTGTAGAGTACAAATAACCAATTATAATTTTGAGTATAAATACCTATGCTTTAAGAATATATAATCCGTTGTTTTTATATATGGAAAGTATTCGGGGTTTGATATATCCCACAAAAAATAAGCCCATGCTGTTTTAGCATGGGCTTATTTTAACTTGCAGAAAGGAAGGGATTCGAACCCTCGATACAGTTACCCGTATACTACCTTTCCAGGGTAGCTCCTTCAACCACTCGGACACCTTTCTTTTTGAGATTGCAAAAATAGAGTATTTTCTTGAATATCCAAATTATTATTGCAATTTAATCTGTAATTTCTCCACAAAGACTCCTTGTAAAGTGATCGGCAAAGCTTCCAGGGTAATTAGGGTTATCAATTAAGTGCATTGCTTTGGTAATGGCTGTTTCAGCTGTCATGTCCCTGCCGCTGATAGCACCTATTCTTGAGAAAATATTACTGTTCTCATACTTTCCAAAGGAGATACCCCCTGAAATACACTGGCTTACCACTACGATTTCTGTTCCATTATTTCTGATTTCCTGAAGGGTTTCCTGGGTTTTTTCACTGCTGAAAATAGTTCCGGAACCAAAAACCTGCAGAATAAGCACTTTCATTTTGGGGATTTCTCTGAAATGGCTCAAGTGCATTCCCGGGAAAATTCTCCAGAATAAAATATCTTCTGAAATATGTTCATCAACATGAAATTCTACTGCCGGATCACATCGGAAAAGATTGTCTTTAATAATATTTAAATGTACTCCAGATTGCCCTAAAATAGGATAATTTGGACTTGCATAGGCATCAAAATACTCTGCAGAATATTTCAGTGTTCTGTTTCCTCTTAACAATTTGTATTCAAAATAGACCGCCACTTCCTGGATAACAGCTTCATCATTTTCATATAGGCTGGCGTAATAAAGACTGGTCAAAAGATTTTCCTTAGCATCCGTTCTCAGATCACCAATAGGGAGCTGAGATCCCGTCATGATCACCGGTTTTCTTAATCCCTTTAGCATAAAGCTTAATGCAGATGCCGTATAAGACATGGTATCTGTTCCGTGCAGGATCAGAAAACCGTCAAAGTCATTATAGTTTTTAAGGATGTAATTGGCAATAATTTTCCATTCCTCGGGTCCCATATCTGAAGAGTCCAGCGGTTTGGCGAAAGGATGAACAAAAACCTCACATTCCATGAGCTTCATTTCGGGCATCTTTTCAAATATATTTCCAAAGTCAAAGGCGCGGAGGCTACCGGTTTCATAATCTTTTTCCATACCGATGGTTCCCCCGGTATAGATGAGCAGGACTTTTCGCTTCATGTACTATTTTTAATTAAGAATTTGAGGCAGGTTAAGGTTCATAGCCCAAAATTACGTTAATTTGCAAAGATTTGAAAATGGATGAAAGATTTAGCAGAAACTTTTGAGTATTTAAAACAATTTTTAACAGACGAAAGACTGTCCAAAATTGAACATTTCTCCCAGGAAAGTTCAGATTTTATACTTCCTGTGATGGATGACGTGTATCAGTTCAGAAATGCGGCAGCTATTATAAGGTCCGTAGAAGCCTGTGCTTTTCACAAAGTGATTGCGATGGAGGAGGAGAATGTTTTTAATCCTAACCTTACGGTAACCAAAGGCGCCGAAACCTGGGTAGAGGTTGAAAAAGTCCCAAAGAATATAGCTTCCTTACAAAATATCAAAGACAGAGGGTATAAAATACTGGCAGTATCCCTGGAAAAAAATGCAGTTATGCTTCCTGATTATGAAATTACGGAACCTATCGCACTTGTTTTTGGAACGGAATTGAAAGGTGTTTCTCAGGAAGTAATAGATTTTGCAGATGAAACACTGGCTATTCCTATGTATGGCCTTACCAAAAGTTTCAATGTTTCCGTAGCAGCAGGAATCTGTATGTATGAGCTGAAACAGAAACTGATGAGATCGGGAATTGATTATAAGCTGAATGATCAAAAACGTCTGGAAATGAAACTTCGATGGGCTGTGAACTCTATAAAAAGCGGGAAAGAAATTCTGGCAAAGTACCGTAAAGATCATAATATACAATAACCTGATGAAAAAATATACCCAATACTTATTCTTTTTTTCACTTATTATGTCTTTGACCAGTCTTGCCATTAAAGAAAAAGGTTATAATGAAATATATCCTTTTGCAAGCTGGAAACTATTTACTGTACCAAGTGGGGGAGAAGCTTCCGGAGAAAGATATAAACTCTATGGAATCAATCATGGTGATACCATAAGGATTTTAAATACTCCTGTTAAGAGCTATGAAGCCAATGATGAGGAATTTATTGTCAACACCTATGGCGGGAAGATTGACCACAATGAAGATAAAAAGGGAAATATGAAGAAGCTTTTGATTTTTGCCAAAGATACAAGACCTGAATTTCAGGAGTATCTTTTGTATAAAGAAACATACAGCCCCCGTGAGATAGGTGAAAAAAAGATGAAAATTGATAAAAAAATTATTACGAGACTTTAATGAACTACCCTCAGCTTACCGTATTTAATTATAAAACGGTTTATTACGTATTAAGAGTATTCAGTCTATATTGGCTGGCTGTTCAATTTCTGAAGTTTATTGAATTGGAAAACAGGCCAAAAGAAATTTATGATCCTGTTTTTGGGTTCGAAAAAATGATATTTCCTGAGTTTCCCGGGATATTTATGGCTACCGGGCTTATTGTTGCCTGTGGGGCATTTATAATTGCTTCTGTTTTTAAACCTTCTTATGTGTTTAATATCATGATCTTTTTATTAATGGCCGTTATAAACCTTCCATTGTCCGCTAACTTTGGAGTTCATCATGATAATCATGTAATCATCCTGGTTTATTTTCTCAGTATTTTTTTACTGCCCAAAAATCTTGAAGATAAAGACTATAAACTGGTACAATATTTCTATCTGGGTGTTTTGATGACTTATACGCTTGCCGGGATGGGTAAGTTTTTAGGGACGGCTAAGAATATCATTAAGCATACCCCCAAACTTACGTGGCTGGATAAAAATGCAGCAAAGCTGAATACTTATGATAATTATTGGGCAGCCGATATGGCAATCCCTGATTGGATGAAAGAAATATATGCCTATGAAAACTTTTGGGTAGTATTGACGGTGATGGGAATTGGCCTTCAGTTTCTTTGCTTTTTAGGAGCTTTTAACAGGAAGTTGCTGACCTTTTTTATGCTGTTTCTTTATATATTCCATACCTACACAGCAAAGTTTGTACTGGCAGATTTTGAGAATACAAACTATTTACTTCTTGTCATCTTCTTCCCGTATCACATCTTACCTCCTCTTTTCAAAAGGGGTGAAGCTAAAGTACTTAACACTTAAATCATTTTATTATAATTCCAGGCGGCAACAAATACGCCTGCAGTCTCTGTTCTCAGTCTTTGGTTACCCAGAGATACAGCTTTTATATTGTTTTCGGATAAATATCCGATTTCTCTTTCAGAAAAATCACCTTCAGGGCCTATCAGGAAGGTATGATTTTCAGATAACGGAATCTTGTTAAGGTCAACTCTTTCCAGGTTTTCGTGGCAGTGTGCTACAAAAGTATTTTGAGGATCAATGTTTTTCAGAAAATCAGATAGCTTAATAGAATCATTGATAATAGGAAAATGAAATCTTAGACTTTGTTTTGACGCGGCAATACTCTGTTTTCTGATTTTATCAATATTGATATTTTTACGTTCCGTTTTTTCTGTAATGATGATGCTGATCTCAGAAATTCCCATTTCTACAGCTTTTTCTACGAAAAATTCTATCCTGTCAATATTTTTTGTGGGAGCAATAGCAATATGAAGCTTGGGGTTGAAATCAGACAGGTTTTCTTTAATTTCCAATACCTCAATACCTGCTCTTTTACCTTCTATGATAAGTTTCCCAGAAGCTAAACGCCCTTTTCCATCAGTCACATGAATATCTTCACCCGCTCTCATGCGGAGAACTTTTACAATATGCTGTTGTTCCTCGTCGTTGATGATGACCTTCTGACCTTCTATTTCTCCGTAAAATAGTTTCATATATCCTGCGTTAAGAATGCAACTCCTGTTTTTATTGTAGTGTAAATGTCTGTATCACAGTCACGGTAAGTACAGATGAAAATCTCTTCTTTCCAACTGTTATTGATGAAAATTAAATTCAGGTATTCCTGTTTTCTTAAATTATTTTTAATAGATAAATAATCCCCTTCTTTTGGAGCGTAAGGAAAACTGAAAAGATTCTCTGCATTTATTTTTTCTATGATTTCCTCTTTTACATCCTGAATATATCCTTTTTCAGAACTCGATGGAAGGTAATCTAAAGAATTTCCCGGATCATCATTTTTCCCCGTAATAGTTTCTAATACCCAATAATATTTTGAGTTCTTTTTAGAATGGGTTCCGAGTACTTTTTCTTCTAAGAGTATTTTCATAAATCATATTTTGCTGTTGCTGAAGTTCTCAGGTCTGTAAATTCACCTTTGTCGAACTTCAATTTTGCTACCATAGCAATCATGGCTGCATTATCTGTTGTATATTCAAATTTTGGAATGTAAATATTCCATCCCAATCTATCCTTATTGTCTTCCATTGCTTTTCGTAATGCAGAATTGGCAGAAACACCGCCTGCAATAGCAACTTCTTTGATGTTGAGGTCTTTAGCAGCTTTCTCAAGCTTATTCATTAAGATCTCAATGATAGATCTTTGTACCGAAGCACAAAGGTCGTTAAGATTTTCTTTAATGAAATCCGGGTTTTTTCGGACTTCTTTCTGGATAAAATATAATACTGATGTTTTAATACCGCTGAAAGAATAATTGTATTCTTCTAGTTTGGGTTTATTAAATGTAAAAGCATGAGGATTTCCTTCTTTGGCAAGTCGGTCAATAATAGGACCGGCAGGATAATCCAGATCAAAAATCTTTCCTATTTTATCAAATGCTTCTCCTGCAGCATCATCAATTGTTTTTCCAATGATTTCCATTTCAAAATAATCTTTTACCAGTACAATCATGGTATGACCCCCACTTACGGTAAGACATAGAAAAGGAAAGGCTGGCGGCATAGGATTTGCATCCTCAATAAAATGGGCTAAAATGTGGGCTTGGAGGTGATTTACTTCTATTAAAGGGACATTGAGGCTCATTGCCAAAGATTTAGCAAATGATGTTCCTACAAGAAGTGATCCTAAAAGTCCGGGACCGCGTGTAAATCCTATAGCTGAGATTGCATTTTGTTGTATATTTGCTTTAGTAAAAGATTTTTCAACAACGGGGATAATATTTTGCTGATGAGCTCGTGAAGCTAATTCAGGAACTACACCACCATATTCTTTATGGATGGCCTGGCTTGCGGCAATGTTTGAAAGAATAGAATTCCCCTTGATGATAGCTGCTGAGGTGTCGTCGCAAGACGATTCAATACCTAAAATTATAGAGTCGCTCATAATAATGGCAAAGTTAGAGAATAATAACGAGAATGAGAATAAAAAATCTGTAGCTGAAAACCTAGGGGATCAGGTACAGAAAACTGTTGATAATGTTGAGGAAAAGGTTAGAGAAACAGTAAAAGAAGCCTCTGAACTTGCTTCAGACGCTATTCATCATCCTGTAGAAACAGCTGAAGAATTCGGTAAGCAGGCAATGAAAGACGTCACCAGCTATTCCTGGTGGGCAAAGCTTCTTTTGATTCTTTTCTGGCTGGGAATTGTTGTTGTGGGGGGAATCCTGATAACGATCAATCTTCCGGTCACCAAACAATGGGCAGCCAATCAGGCATTGAAGCTTGTTAACAATGACTTTAAATCCGGTTTTTCTACAGAAAGTGTAGATGTCAATTATTTCGGAAATGTAACCATCAAAGGATTAAAAGTAAAGGATTATAAGGGCCTGAATTTTATTACGGCACGTGAATTTCGAGCCGATTCAGACTGGATATCTCTTGCGGTAAATGCCATTTCAGGGAAAAGCAATTCTTTAAGCTTTAATTCTCTGACCCTCGTGAATGCCGATGTAAAAGTAATTACCTATAAAGGAGACAGTATTTCCAATTTTGTACGGTTTACAGAACTTTTTGATGATGGTAAGAAAAGAGATCCTAAAAAGAAACCCTTTGAGCTGAATTCCAGGATACAGATTATTGATTCTAAAGTTTCCATTGTGAATCAGAATTCTCCGGGAGAACAGGGGAAGTGGCTTACTGCTACAAAATTTAATTTAAAAGCACCAAATCTTAAAGTTAATGGTCCTAATGTCTCTGCGTTGATCAACAATATGTCATTTGTGACCTCAAGATGGGGGAAATCACATATTGTAGATACTTTTTCAACGGAACTTTCTTTAACCCATCAGTTTTTATCATTAAAAGATTTAACATTAAATACCGATCATACCTTACTTCAGGGGGATGTCAAATTTAACCTTCATGATGGTTCATGGTCTGATTTTGCTGATAGAGTTCGATGGGATATGAATATTAAACAGGGAAGTCAGGTAAGTGGATATGACATCAGCTATTTTGTAACCAACTGGGATAACAGTAAGCCATTCAATATTGCCGGAAAAATGACAGGCCCTTTGAATAAGTTTCATCTTGAAAACTTCCTGATCAGAAACCCTGATGTCAATATTGCAACTCAAACTATGAAAGTTGATAATCTGCTGAAAGGAAATTTTGCTATTGAAACCAAAAATCTTTCTGCTGATTTTACCTATAAGGATTTAAAAGCAATGATGCCTTCATTTATTTCTAAAAAAATGAAAAATTTTGCTGATGATTTTGGAAAACTGAAGTACAATGGAACAGCAAAAGTAACCCCGGAACAGGTTTATGTGGAAAACGGTAATTTGCTGACAGGAATTGGGCAGGCTAAAATATCCAAATTATCACTTACAGCGTATAGCAGTACGATGCCGAAATATTCAGGGTATCTTGAGGTAAAAGATCTTAATACCTCTGTTATTACTAAGAATAAAACAGTGGGGCTGATTTCGGGTAAATTTGATCTTAACGGACAAAGCTTCGATGTCAATACCATGCGTCTGACTACTAAATCTCAGATTGCCAGTATTGAAATTATGGATAAGGTGATCAGTAACCTGTATCTTGACGGTTTATTGGATCATAAAAAATACAACGGACTTATTACGGTAAATGATGATCAGGCGAAGGCAACAATCAAGGGGCTTATCGATTTCAGCACGTCTAAAGTTGCGATGGATGTCAATGCAGATGTAGGTTATCTGAATATGAATTATTTTACCAACAAACCGGGAAGCCAGATTGTAAGCGGGAAGGTAGATGGTAAAATGTCTATGTCTTCTATTAATGACCTTACCTTAGATGTAAACGCTAATGACCTTCAATTTGCTACTGCAACTCAAAAATATACAATCCCCAATGCCAAAATAAAAACATTTGTTGATGGAGGAGGGCGTGTCATTGATGTAGATGCTCCCGGAGCAGCCACAGGGAAAATCTCTGGAAGATACAGTCTTGCAGATCTTGCTGGAATGGTAGAAAACGGAGTAGGAAAAATATTGGTAGGTCCACCGCCAAGAAAGTTGTACCGTGGGCAGAATTTTGCCTTGAACTTTGATATACAGCAGGGATTGGTTAATTATTTTCTGCCGGATCTGAAACTTCCTAATGGCGCTAAAGTAGAAGGAGAATATGATGGCAATTCCAATAATTTAATTTTAAATCTGGATGCTTCTTCTTTGAAATACATTATGACAAAAGAAGATGAAATTACAGATGCAGATAAGGCTTTAGCGGCCTCAAACCCGGATTATAAGATTAATGACCGTAAAAATATCAGCAAAGACAGTGCTGTGGTGGATAGTGTTAAAGTTCGAATTAATACGGCAGACCTTAATCAGCAATTGTATGCCAAAATAAACAGAGTCATATATAATAAGAATGTCATTAAAGACTTTGAACTTAAAGGTAATAATGAAAACAGCAATACCCTGCATTTATCAACAGTATTTAAGCATGGCAGTCCGGAAGATGAGATTGAAGATAAACTCAAGGAATATGCTATCAACGTTGATCAGTCTACAGATGCTGCCGGAGACTATGTTTTCAGGTTTGAGCCTACTGAAGTTAAATTCAATGAAGTTACCTGGGCAATAGATACCAGTCCTGAGCTTAATCATTCCATTACCTATAGAAAGAAAACCGGCGACTTTGATATCAGAAACCTGAGGGTATATTCTGATAAAAGTGCTTTGTTTATTAAGGAAGCCCAGTTTAAATCGGCTAAAGATTTCTATGTAGATGCTGACATTAATGATTTTGCCATAGAGAAACTTCTGGAGATGCAGTCCGGAGGGAATGGTATGGATATAAAAGGTCTTGCTAATGGAAGTGTAAAGATCAAAATGGATAAGAGCACACTCCAGCCTTTGGTAGATCTTAATATTGATGCTATTAAAATGAATGGTAATGATATGGGGGATATCTCCATTTCTGCCACCAACGGTTTCTCACTGAATGTTTATGATATTGATGTAAAAGTAAATTCAGCAGGTGTACTTGGAAACAATAGTCTGAATCTGACGGGTACCGTTAATAATAATACTGCTTCGCCGATTATTGACCTGACAGCGGAAATGCGGGATTTTGATCTTTCATTTACCCAACAGTTTGTCCATACGGTTTTTGGAAATTTAAGAGGAAAAGCAACGGGAGATCTTAAAATTAATGGTAAACTCAATAATCTTGATTATAGTGGGGATATTGCCTTAAAAGATTTTGGATTGAAATTATTGTTCACGGGAGTAGACTATTCATTTGATGATACTGTCATTCAGCTGACCCGGGGACTTGCGATCCTTAACAATATAGAGGTACATGATGGCAGATCGAATTCTAAAGGAAATATTTCCGGAGCGATTCAGTTTGAAACTCTTTCTTCAATGGGGGTCAACCTGGTAATGAGAGCAGACAATCTATTGGTGCTGAACAGTACTCAGAAGGATTCTGACTTATTCTGGGGAAGAGTATACGGTCAGGGAGATCTCTATGTGGACGGACCTGTTTCAGGATTGAGTATTACAACCCCTAATATGAAGGCTCTTAACGGAAGTACCTTTACCTTTAATTCCGGCTCTACATCCAATGTAGAGGAGTTTAAGATGCTGAGGTTCCTGAAAGAAGGAAAAGACGGACTAATTACTTTGGAAGAAAAGAAAAAGACCGGGGCTAATATGAATATTGATTTTAACCTGGCTATAGATAAAGGAACCACCGTGAATGTACTTATTGGTGATGATGTAGGAAATATTACCGTAAAAGGAGCGGCTGACCCATTGAAGTTCCAGATGAACAGACAGGGGAATATAGCGATGAACGGGACATATAAAGTAGATAACGGAACTTTTGTTTCGAAAGCTATTCTTAATAAAACGTTCCAGATCGAAAAGAACAGCAGTATCAGATGGGATGGTGATGCTATGAAGCCTACCCTTGATATTACAGCCAATTACATGAGGATGGTTTCCAATGCCGGAGAGTATCTCAGTCTTGGAAAACTTCAGCCTATCAGTATTTTATTACAGGCTAACATCAGCAGGTCTCTGATAGATCCTAAAGTAGATCTTGATGTGACCGCCATGGATGTTTCCAGCCAGGTAAGGGAAACATTAGCCGCGAAAATGAGCCAGGAAGGGGAGAAGGTTCTTCAGTTTGGTTCAGTATTGCTATTGAGTACCTTTAATGTATCCAATACCGGTGGTGTAGAAGTTAATGTTGGAAACGTAGCGGAATCATCCGGATATAATATGCTTCTTAAACAGCTGGGATCTGTTCTGAATACCATGAGTAACGAATTCCAGATTGACCTGAATTACGTAAAAGGGGATCAGAATGCCAATATCGGAGATAGAGCGAATGCAGGAGTAAGTGTAGCTCTTTCACCAAGGGTAAATGTGAAAACAGGATTGGGTATTCCGTTAACAAAAACTGAGGGGACACAGACGAATTATCTCTCCGGAGAGGGATCTATAGAGTACGATCTTTCTAAAAAGAATGACGGTACGCTGGTCCTGAGAGGGTATTCAAAACCTACCAACATTGGTATGGTAAGTACCAACGGTTCTGCTAATCAAGCCTATGGAATGGGAGTTGTATGGAGTAAAAGCTTTAATTCTTTGTTTAAAAAGAAGAAAAAAGATAAAAAACCTTCTGAGGCTAAAAGTGAAATAAAAACAGATTCTATAAAATCAGCAGGGAAATAATCTGAATATTTTAATGATTTTTATCATCCGTGTTAATTATTGTTAATGTTTGATATAATTTTTTTAGTTAAATTATTTTTTATAAATTTGCAAAAAATACATAGATTTTTTAAAGAAATTGTAATTTAACTAATATGAACTATCAACTGGACGAAATAGACAAGAAAATTCTTGATTTCTTAGTAGAAAACACAAGAATGCCTTTTACAGAAATTGCAAAGCAGATGGATGTTTCTGCTGGAACAATTCACGTAAGAGTGAAAAAGATGGAAGATGCAGGTATTATTTTGGGATCATCTCTTAATATTGATTATGGTAAACTAGATTATCATTTCACTGCTTTCATCGGGATACTTTTGACAAAATCAAACCGTACTCAGGAAGTACTGAAAGAATTGTCAATTATTCCTAACGTAATTGAAGCTAGCGTTATTTCAGGAAAATATAATATTTTCTGTAAAGTAAGAGCTAAGAACACCGAAGATGCAAAAAGAATTATCTACCAGATAGATGATATTCAGGATGTAATGAGAACAGAAAGTATGATCTCTATGGAAGAGTTCTTGAGTGACAAAAACAGACTGATCAACGCGATCTCAATCTAATTCAAATTTTAAACGAATTATTATAAAAGAACTTATGAAATCTCTCATAAGTTCTTTATTTTTGTACTATGGAAGAATACAGCTATTTTGATGAAGATCCGAAGAAAGGATGGGGATTTGTACTGGCATTTGCTGCCCTGATGTTATTTACGATTATGGGACTTGGAATTGATGTGGATGAATACTTACAGCATGAATACCTTGAAATTCCAAGATGGTACTTTTACGTTATCTTTTCCATTGATCTGTTTATGATGATCGGATTGGTATTGATGTTCTTCTACAGAAAAGTGGGGATCTTTATGTTCCCGGCATTGCTGGTGCTGCATTTCTTTATGCACAATTATTACCTGTCTACTTTCTTATATACTGATGTTACCAATCTTTTCCTTTTTACAGGATTTGGAATGCTGGCTATTATTCCGAAATGGAAATTTTTCAGATAACAGATACTTTGTATTGGGTGAGAGTGGAAGAGTTTTTTTACAGCGCTCTATACTGTTGAATGGCCTTTGATTTTAATGGGTTTTGGGTCCATTCTTCCCATTCTCCGGAATAAGGGTTATACCCACACTTCAAAGGTTTTGATATATCCAGTCCCTCTTTGTTTATATGAGTCAGCTCTGTATACGCTCTGCAGTCTGTACAGATATTCCTGAACTCACAATCTTTGCAGGTTTCTATATGATCTTTGGTGAGATTCCAGTATTTTTTAAATCCTGGCTGCTTCAAAACTTCTTCAAGGCTGTTGTGGTTAATATTGCCATAGATTTCCGGCATTAAAGGACAGTTTTTAATATTACCGTTGATATCAATTCCGATTTTTTTGTGTAAACATGAATTATGATTGATAGCTTCAAGAACTTTCGGAAGATTGGTATTGAAATATTTTAGATCTACTTTTCCGCAGGAAGATATCTTTACATCCTGTTGTATGAAATTGACGGTAAATCTAAGCCTATTGTTTACTTTAAAAGATGAAGAGGCGGAATTGTAGAATACAAGGCTGTGAATTCTGGAAACCTTTTCACTCAGTTCTTCAAGATAATGATGATCGAGCTGGTGATGATGTGATGAGAAAATCTCAATATTTTCTAAAGAGGTGTTTGTAAACAACTGGTCAATCTTCAGAAGCTCATCAAAAGAAAATTGACTTGTAGAGAAAATAACAAGATGTCTGATTCCCAGATTTTCGATCGAATGTTTTACTTGATGCAAAATATCTACATTCCCGAGCTCTATAAAAACATTAGAAACTGTACTGTACTCGTTGTATTCATAAGATAATGGAGAAAAATTATGATCCCAGTCGTTTTCGGTGATAAAGCCATATTCTTTTTCAAGCAGTAGATCTACATATTCCTGTACAATCTCTCTGGACTCCTGATCGTAATTCCTGAGGATATGATCAATAGGATGGGCTTTAAGTTCTTGTATAAGCTCATACAGCTCCAGCGGATACAGTTCTGACGTGTTTCTTTGTAAATCCGACACCAGGATTCTTCTTGCCCCTTTTGTGATGAAAATAGTGCTGAATAGATTGAAGTATTTCATGTGAGTCTTGTAAGTGATTTTATTAGTTTTTCCCTCAAAAGATAATCTGTTTGAGGCATTTTGCATCTTTATAGATTATGATCATACTTGTTTCATTAGAATTTTTTGTTCCAACTTCTTCAATAAATTTAAATGTGAGTGGAAATTTATTTTTTATCGGTCTTAATCTTGAAAAATTCATTTTCATGTATGCGGATGAATTGCTTTCCCATTGTCGAAAGATATTTGATGACTTGTATTGTCGTAGTATCTCCGTTATTCGATATAATGAGTATCATTTTCTTTCAGTTTTTTTAAATAATCCTTTCTTATCTTAGCACTGTGTTTCATGCTCGGTATTCCCAGGGTTTTCCGATTGCGGTCTGTCTGTATACTATCTTTCACAAGAATCATATTAAAACCGTATAATGTAGTATTGTTGCGAGACCCCAAATCCGTATCCACCATTCTCGCATAATCACGGGGTGAGCAGTCTCCTGATTTAACAAATTCCAATAACTTTTCCCTTATATAAGGATAATGTTTTTTAGATTCAACCATATGGGTTATAAAGGTTGGCATAGGAAACCATCCTATTTTTTTTGATGTAGGGAATCCATCATTTTTAAATGTCCATATAAGAAGCTTTGCATTTTTTTCTACGTTTTTCCTGACCAGTGCAGTATCATCAGGTCTTCCCTGTTGATCCCGGATCAAAGCAATTCTGAAAGAATCAACCAATTTTTTATCCAGTCCTTGTTTCCATTCTGTTATTTTTTGTTGTACTTCCGTACTATCTATTCCATATTTCTTAAAAAGTGGAAGGTATTTCTTGTATTCATGATTATATGGAGCTACTAAAGTTATTAATTGATATAGGCTTTTCTTTCCTCCGAAATCTTCATTGTATTTGTCAGCTAGAGTTATATAAGTGGCATATTCTTCAATACGATCTTGATTTTTGGGAGTATATTCCTTAAAAAGTTTTCGGTATTCTTTAATAGCCAACTTAGGATTATTGGTAAACCTGTAGATGCTGTCAATTTCGTTGACCTTATTATAATAGATAATATAATTTTTCCTGCACGATGCAAGAGATAGCAAAACAATAAAAAGAATACTGTAGCTAATTGCACTTTGTTTTTTCATAACTTAATTAATAATAGAGGGGTCCCTCCCTCTCTTTACTTATACAGCTCTAGCAGACTATGACTCTTCCTTCATATGCACTACCATTAGTTGCACGATAATCTGATTCATGTGGTGATCTTTTAATCCTTTTGTGGTGAAAATAGAGCAATACTTCATATAAGTCTTACTAGGAACTTATATGGTTTTAGTTTTACATAGAAATCAGTTTGGTATTTTTCACATTCTATGGTAATATTGAAATATGGCTTTTCTCTCTCTTTATTTTTTACAACCTCCACATGCTTATAGATAAGAGGGAGAGGATGTTTTTCTTTTGGAACAAAATTCTTTTTCATACGTTGCTTTATAAGTAATCTGCGATCTCTTTTTCTAATGAATAATTACATATGACGGACGATCCCAAAAATTGTCCTACAGTATTAACTTCCAAAAAATAATATTTGTTTCCGCTTTTGATAAAGTCAAGAGAACCACAGTTGAGATCTAAAGACTGCATCAGAGAATCAATTTTTTCTTCAATATCTTTTGGAAGCGTATAAGGGGCATTTCTATTAGGTTTTTTATCATTGTATTTTCTGAAATCAATTTTGGTTTGCTCATCATTCTGGGAGAAGATGGCTGTGGACCACATTTTACCATTCAGATAAAAGCTCCTGATCTCAAAATCTTTTTCAATTTTTTCCTGGAAGAAAGTAATAAAGAAGTTTTTATCTTCATGTTCTTTAACCACTGTTGTATACATCATGCCACTAGAGTCTTTTAGAATGTTTTCCATCCTGGGATTTCCTCCGATAGTCTTAATAATTGTTCTTTCCAGTTGCACCTTGTCTGTACTATCTGCAAGAAAATAAGCAGGGACGTCTAAGCCAAATTTCTGAGCCTGCTCCAGGACTAATAATTTATTAACATCGGTATTGCTCTCCTTATTGATATGTTTTTTAGACTCTAACGTTTTCCTTACATAATCTTCCAGCCAGTGTTGGTATTCATTCATGTTGAGATTGATGGATTCATTTTTGTAATGTAAATGCTCAAAAACTAATCCTCCTCTTCTGTACCAGACGCTGGTAATGTCATCAAGAAAGAAACAGTTTCTTTGGCTTTCCAGGAAGATCCGTTTTTCTTTTGTTTTAATTTTAAAAATTTCATCCTCATGCACACGAATAAAACTCTTACCCATTCTCAACAACCACTTTATGACTTCGGTTGTGGTAATCTCTTTATTTTGAGAAATAATCAGAATCATTTTTCCGCTTTATTCTTTTTATTATAATCTTTAATAATAGCATTTCCGTGTTTCATACTTGGCAATCCTATGCTTTTTCGGTTACGATTGATAGCTGTAGAATCTTTTACAGGATTTTGTCCTACATATATGTAGTAAGGAGTGTCCTTTTTAAGGACATACAGATAATATCGGTCTATCATCGCAGCATAATCCCGGGGAGGGCATTCACCTGATTTTACATATTCTAATATTTTGGTTTTGAAATATTGGTGATATTCTTCATAATTAGCCATATGAAGCAATAACGAACCTGAAGGCATTAAAAAATCACCATTCCATAAGCCTATTTTCTGTAGACTGGGAAATCCCTCATTCTCAAACATCCATTTCAGCATTTCAGCATTTTTTTTGTCATTTTTGAACAAATCTTCATAGTTTGAATCTTTACGGCTACCCTGGTCACGCTTAAATGCAATGGTGAATGAATCTATCATTTTTTTATTAAGGCCTTTCTCCCATTGTGAAATTTCTTTTTCCATTTCCTGCCTGTCTATGCCATAGTTTTGGTAGAATTGAATAAAGCTGGCATCTTTATTTTTATATTTCCAATTAGGAGCAACCAAAAGGATTAGCTTATAGAGGCTTTTTTTTCCACCAAAGTTTTTATGTTGCTGGTCGGCAAGCCTGATGTAAGTTTCATATTCCTGAATACGGTCCTGATTTTTTGGTGGATATTTTTTGAATAGCTTTTTATATTGTCTGATAACTGTTAGAGTATCCTTCTGGAAACGGTAAATGCTGTCTATGTCATTCACCTTGTTATAATAGGTGATATAATTTAAATTTCTGTTCTTGCATGCAGAAAGAATTAAAAAAATAATAATTAAGATACATGAAGAATAATTCCTAATATATTTTTTCATAGATTTTTGCAGATTGATGTATTAGTTAAGTTTTAGTATTACTCTAATAATAAAACAAAAATAGAGGGATAAACCCCCTATTTTCGGTAGATAATTATGTATTTATTACTAATGTGTTCTGTTTTACACCACCTTTCCAGGTCTCCTTATCATAGCAGTTACCACCACAATCTGTTTCTACATAGCTGTAACCATCGCCACCACCCTGAATAGATTTCAAATCTTTTCTTTGTAATTTTCTGTTTTCCGTAGAAGAGAATGTACTCTTCATTCCTGTAAGCTTTTTCATTTTTTTGAATTTTTTAAGTTAATGTATTATTGTCTGTCATATAATCCCTGACATGGGGATAGATTATTCCCATATTAACTTTGTACTGTACACATACAATTAAATATGCAGAATATATCCATCAACGTTGATTTTTCAAAGCTAAATATAAATACATCACATGATAGGGATATGATTTGCAATTATTTTGCAATTTTAATAGGAAAATGTGCACATTTAAAGGGTGAAGGAAGTACGTGTTTTTAAATGAATTTCAAAGCTTAAAGAAAATATAAAAGGTATTGAAATGATAAGGCAATAAGTATTCATATAATGTTTGAAACTTTGAAAAAATTTCAATTGTACACAATAATGCAAGGTTACCGATAAGTTGTTTTTAGAAATGTTTTTGTGTTATATATTCATCATTTAGATAGTCTTTCTGAAGCATTAAATCTTATTAGTATGGCTCACTTTAAGCTCCTCCAAAGATTCGGATTCATTAACATAAGGGTTTGAAATGATGAATAAGGTAGCTATAATCCTGAAAACAGACATAGCTTTATAAAAATTAGTATGCTGGTTTAATAGGATAAGGGTACTTTTATCGGCTCTTTAAAAAAGAAGTATGGATTTCGAAATTTTAAAACAACAGATAGAAAAAGCGGCGAAGAAAGCTTTTTTGGAAATGTATGCCCAGCATGGTGCGGAGAAGATCTATAGTTTTGCATTATACAGTGATGAGGGAGCTATGACCGTATGTCCTGCCACAAATACCTTTGCGATGCTTGAAAATATAGATGAAGATGATGCTTTGTATTATAAATACGAACCTGCTGAATGGACATATGAGATGGATGGGGCAGAGGAAGAATTCAATGATATCTGTACTCAGTTGAGAACAGAACTTGATAAACATGATGAAGATGATAAATGGTTTGAAGGATTTCAAAGCAAATTATATTCATGTTGTATTGAAGTGTTGGAAAAACTTAAAAATGAGAATTTCTTTAGCCAGATTACAGGTGAAGATATATTCCTGTTTTTTACAGTTTCAGAATATGAATTTGAAACGGAAGATTTGAGAAATATCATTACGAGGCTCAACGATAATGAATATAAAAATGAATACCTGACCTGGATGGGTACATGGGGGAGCTGATCTCCAATATAGAGTAAGAAAACACCTTAGATTATAAAAATATGAAACTGAATAAAATAATTGTTTCAGATACCTCTTTCAATAGCAACGAACCTTATGACGTGATTAGTTCTAATATTTCCGTTATCAATCTGCTGAATGAAGAAGGTATGGAACAAGATCATATGCATGAAGATTCAATAACCAGCTACTTTATTGATTACTATCTGTCCCAATATAAAAACGGGAATTTTTCCCAGTTTGTCTGGAATTCGGGATGGTCCTCTGAACTTAACGGAATTATAAAAGATGGCCTAAAAAAAATAGGGGCTCACAAAAATCTGGATTTATTTCTTGAGCAGTGTTTCAAGGTAGAAAATTTAGAAGAAGGGGAACTTCAGAAGTTTTTAGAAAGCGAGTATTTCGGACCCAATAAAACAAGAGACAAACTGAAAAACGATTCATTCTACAGTCTGGAGGAGGATATCGTAGATTTAAATGCTCAATGGCTTAAAAATCACCCTGATCTCGAAGTGTTAAGCATTGAAAATATGTTTGGGAAGCTGGAAAAGCTGATTGGACGGGAAATAGACAGGGAAAATTAATCCAAATCAAATAAAGAACAGAAAATATTAATTATGAATACACTAAAATATTACAAAAAAGAAGGCAACCAGTACACTTTTAAAAACCAGCCGGTGTTTGTTTTTATAGTGGCTATCTTTTTTATTGCCACTGCCATATTGTTTTACAGAATAGATATTAAATGGTTATCCTATGTGATGATAGCCGTTGTTGTACTTATTGCGATCAATTTCTTTACAAAGAAGTTTATCATTGATATGGACCGGCAGACCATTACAGGAAAGCATACCGTTTTTAGTCCCGCAAAAACATATCACCTAAAAGATTTTACGAATTTTGAAGTTTTGGCAACGAAATATATGGGGTTTATTACCACCAATGTGCTTCTTTCCATCCATTTTCATGCAGATGGAAAAGATAAAAAATTAGTTTTAGGGCAAGCCGTTTCCCATAAAGGAATACAGAAAATGATCAATGAGACGGAAGATATTATGAATAGTAATCATTTGAATGATGAACGTAGCAGATCGGTATAGGTTCAGGGAAGACGGAAATGAAATCCGTATAATGCCCCAATACAGCTTTATCCGCTTTTTGGTATGGTGGCTTGTTGCTGGGATTATGGCACTTCCCGTTATTTACTTTTACAGGACCCAGATGTCTTTGAATACCTTTCAGATCGCTGTGGGGTTATGGGTTGTTTATATGATTTACTTTCTGTTTGATCTTATTTTCAGAATTCCGGTAACCTATATTTTTGATAAATCTCAGAAATGCATTTATAAAAAGCTGTATTTTTCCAGAAAGATCATGAACTTTGATGAAATGACCTATTTTATCCATGAAGAATGGGGTACTTATTATTTTTCAATTGGAAAAAAAAGAAATCAGTTTGTGAAAAATTATAGAATCAGTAATTATTTTTCAGGTTCTAAGGCTTCAAACAGGAGGGAAGATGAGTACATAGAAAAAGTATTATGCCCGGTACTGCAGGCAGTGGGAATTCCCGTGAATCAGCCTAAATAATGACTGAAAAGTCCTGATAAAAATAGTATAGGAGAGCATATCAATAATTTAACGAATAATCATAAATAAAAACTCAGCGGTTTCAAAGAAACCGCTGAGTTTTTATTTATGAAATTAGCTGATTGTAAATCAGGATTCTCTTTATGGAACTGCTATAGTTTTGATGATTAATGAGTTGTGCATTTTTATTAATTAAAACGCAAATAAATTAATAAATACAATGGTTTATTTTTAAATGTTGAATAAAATATTAATTAATTTCTTAATATTTGTTAATATTTTTATTTTGGACATATACCCTTTATTGTATGTGTTTAATATTTATTATTATATAATTGTTTGATTTTGTTCATGTTGTTTATTTTTTTTTAAGCGTTAAGAGAGTCGGTTTTTTAATTTATATTTAACTAATTTTGTGATTTGGCATGTTAATTGTTAATAAATGCTTAAAATTCAAAACAAATGAAAAAAATCTTAGTTATGACTGCTATTGCAGTATTCGGAATGGTAAGTGCTCAGAAAAATTCCTTGTTAGTAGGTGGAAACATTGGGTATAGTAATAACAATAATAAATTCATGGGTGATAAAGTATCCAGTACCGAAGCGTTTACTTTTACTCCAACGGTAGGTTATCAGTTCCATAAAAATTGGACAATAGGTATCAATTCTGTTATTACTTCCGGGAAGCAAGAAGAAGTTTTTAATAATAATCCTGCTACCTTGAAAACCAACGAGTTTGCTATTGGGCCATTCGTTCGTTATGCAGTTCCTTTGGGTGATATTTTCGCTGTTTATGGAGATTTAGGTGCTGGTTACCAAAATCAGAATATGAAAACAACTACTTTGGGTTCTACCAGTGAAGTGAAATCTAACGGGTTTTATACCAGCTTTACCCCTGCATTATTTATCAACTTCAAGAATGGATTTGGACTAAACTTCAATATTGGAGGAATTAAATACAGCCATTTAAAAGCAGATGGCATTGATGCTACCAGCAGCAATTTCAATTTTTCTTTCGGAAAAGAAGTAGGAGTAGGAATCTCTAAAAACTTTGGATTGAAATAGTTATTGTAGAAAAAAAAATAACAAAGCCGTCTCACTGAGACGGCTTTGTTTTATAATTGAAAAGACTTTCCTAGTTAGCTAAGATTCTTTTTACGGCTTCTTTTACAGCTTCAGCATCAATTTTATACTTCTTCATCAGTTCAGCAGGCGTTGCAGATTCTCCAAAAGTATCATTTACGGCCACAAATTCCTGTCTTGTAGGTCTTTTTCTTGCAAGCATTCCCGCAACAGACTCTCCTAAACCACCAAGGTAGTTATGCTCTTCAGCAGTAACGATCTTTCCTGTTTTTTCAACAGATTTTAAGATGATCTCTTCGTCTAAAGGTTTAATGGTGTGGATATTGATCACTTCACAAGAAATACCTTCTTTTTCAAGCTCTTCAGCCGCTACAAGAGATTCCCATACAAGGTGCCCTGTTGCAACAATCGTTACGTCAGTACCTTCCTGTAGCATAATCCCTTTTCCAATTTCGAAAGGCATATCTTCCGGAATAAATACAGGAACTACCGGTCTTCCGAATCTTAAATATACAGGACCTTCAAAATCAGCAATTGCCAATGTAGCAGCTTTAGTCTGGTTGTAGTCACAAGTATTGATAACCGTCATTCCAGGAAGCATTTTCATCATTCCGATATCTTCCAAAACCTGGTGAGTAGCTCCATCTTCCCCTAAAGTAAGACCTGCGTGAGATGCACAGATTTTCACATTTTTTCCAGAATAAGCGATAGACTGACGGATCTGGTCATATACTCTTGAAGTAGAGAAGTTAGCGAAAGTTCCTGTAAAAGGAATTTTTCCTGTAATGCTAAGTCCTGCAGCAATACCCATCATATTAGCTTCTGCAATCCCTATCTGGAAGAATCTTTCAGGTGCTTTTTCAATGAATTTCTCCATTTTTAAAGAACCGATAAGGTCTGCACAAAGTGCTACTACATTAGGGTTTTTGTCAGCCAGCTCTGCTAATCCAGCTCCAAATCCTGAACGTGTATCTTTTTTTTCTGTATATGTATATTTCATTTTTATTTTTTTAATCGAGATGTTAAGATATTAGTAATCTGCCGGAGCTTCTAAATACAATTGCTTGAATGCTGCATCCAACTGCTCATCATTAGGAGCTTTTCCATGCCAAGCGTGGCTTCCCATCATATAATCTACACCATAACCCATTTCAGTATGAAGGATGATTACTACAGGTTTTCCTTTTCCTGTTTCAGTTTTTGCTTTCTCAAGAATAGCAATCACGGCTTCAAGATCATTTCCGTTTTTCTCCTCAAGTACAGTCCATCCGAATGCTTCAAGTTTAGCATGAAGATTTCCTAAGCTCAATACATCATCTGTATCTCCGTCAATCTGACGTCCGTTGTAGTCAATAGTAGAGATAATGTTGTCTACTTTTTTAGCAGCAGCATACATTAAAGCTTCCCAGATCTGACCCTCCTGAAGTTCACCATCTCCGTGAAGTGTGTAAACAAGAGATTGATCTCCGTCTAATTTTTTACCCTGTGCTACACCAAGTGCTACAGAAAGCCCCTGTCCAAGAGAACCTGAAGCGATTCTGATTCCAGGAAGTCCCTCGTGAGTAGTTGGGTGCCCTTGTAATCTTGAATCCAGTTTTCTGAAAGTCTTCAGTTCTTCCACCGGAAAGAAATCAAATCTTGCCAAAGTAGAGTAGAAAACAGGTGAAATATGCCCGTTTGATAGATAAAAATGATCTTCATTTTTCCCTTCCATCGTAAAAGGAAGATGATAGTTCATCACCTTTCCGTAAAGTGCTGTGAAGTATTCTGTACAACCTAAACTTCCGCCCGGGTGGCCTGAATTAACAGCATGAACCATTCTTAAAATGTCTCTTCTGATCTGTGTAGTAAGAGATTTTAACTCTTCAATACTTTTACTCATTATATCTGATTTATTTGCACGCGAATTTACAATTTTTTACCGGCTTATGGAAATGTAAAAATCCGGATATGAAAACCCGGATTTTGACTTATGTGTATATTTTCCCTGCTTTTAACAGCCCTCGTTGAGGTAAACAGAAATTTCAGTAACAATATTATTAACAAATTTAAAATTTAATTGAGTTCCTGCATCGCTGTCTTCCAGGGTGAAATAACCGGTATCCTTTATCGGTTTTCCATTTTGATCCCAATCCGGGCGTACGCTAAAGTTGGAATAATTTCTATAAGCATTGATAAGGTCATCTCGGGTACTTCCCACTCCAATTCCACTTTTAGTTTTAAACTTTTTACTGGAGGTAGTCATATAAGTAACGGAAGGAACGCTTGGATTAGCCTCATTAATGTAATTATCGAAAATGTCAATTTGGATTGTTTCGCCGCTGTATTTTACAATATTTTTTTTGTCTCCGTCTGAAGTCTTCAGTTTTGTACCGGAAATTTTTTCAGCTTCAGCTTTTGGCATGAAAACCTTATATGGGCCAATTCTTAAAGTAGAAACTTCAAAATTATCCTGAGCATTCACAAAGCCTAGGGTTAATATGAAGACGAAAATTGAAATAAATTTTTTCATAGTTTTTAATTTTGTTTTTTTAATGTGGTTATACTTGTTATCTGCTGCAAAGATATCTAAAATAGACAATTCTGAGAAGCTTACGATCACTAATTCTGAAGAAAATAGGCACCCATTCTTCTTATATAAACAGGATGTTTAAATTTTTAAAACAAAAAAAGGTGGAACGATATTTTGCGGCAACTTTATATTTACCCTTGTTTCTTTTACGAAATTATATTATTTTCTTATTTTTTAATATGATGTTTGTTGTAATTTTATTATTTTTATAATTATTTGTAATTCAAATATTGTTTTTACCACTTAAGTCATTACACCAAACCTCATGAATATGAAAATTAAACAACTATTTTATCTGGGGATCTTCATTCTATCCATTTCCCTGGGAAAAGCACAGGACTTTTTTACCGGGATCAATGAAAGGTCCATTAAAGCAGAGCCTGAAAACAGAACCGTACAGCCCGAGAAGTTTCTTACCTATAAACTGGATGTGGCTGGAATGAAAAGTTATTTC
This sequence comes from Chryseobacterium sp. YR221, assembly GCF_900176315.1. NCBI lineage: Bacteria > Pseudomonadati > Bacteroidota > Flavobacteriia > Flavobacteriales > Weeksellaceae > Chryseobacterium > Chryseobacterium sp. YR221. Next base: position 136,724 of record NZ_FWXM01000005.1, on the reverse strand, counting down.
AATTCAGTTCCGGAACTGAGAGATAATGATGTTAAAGATAAAGCCCCTATTATTGTCTTACCTATGCCGGACGGGACCAAAGCAAAATTCAAAATTTGGAAATCTTCGGTAATGGCTCCGCAGCTGGCCGATAAGTTTCCTCAAATTGTTACTTTTACAGGACAGGGGGTGGATGACCCATATGCTACTGTAAAACTGGATTTTACGGAACTCGGGTTTCACGCGCAGATAAAATCTGTAGTAGGCGGTGATGCATATATTGATCCTTATGTAAAAAATGACGTTAATAATTATATCATTTACAAAAAAAGTGATTTAATTGATAAGCAGCCAAGCATATGCGGTACAAAGGATGAGGATACACCATTAGAAAAAAAAAACGTACAAAAAACCGTTACCGCAAGCGTAGGGACTCAAATTAGAGTTTTCCGATTTGCTGTGGCTTGTACCGGTGAGTATGCAAAAGCCGCCACAGGGTTAGCCACACCTACAGTTGCTCAAACCTTATCTGCGATTGTAACGACAGTCAACAGAGTGAATGGAGTATATGAGCAGGAGGTCGCTGTGAGATTGGTATTAATTCCTAATGAAACCAGTATTATCTTTACGGATCCCAATACAGACCCTTTTGCAGGAAATAATGATGCCTATACATTAATTGATGAAAGCCAGGCTCAAATTGATGCTATCATTGGAACTGCAAATTATGATGTAGGACATACATTTAGTACAGGTGGCGGCGGATTAGCCAGTTATGGCATATGTGATCCTGATTATAAAGCAAGCGGAATTACAGGTAAATCTAACCCTGTTGGTGATCCTTATGATATTGATTATGTTGCTCACGAAGTAGGACACCAGTTTTGGGGACCTCATACTTTTAATGCAACCACATCAAGTTGTAATGGCAATCGTAGTAGCAGTAATGCTGTAGAACCCGGAAGCGGAATCACCATTATGGCGTATGCGGGTATTTGTGGCAGTATAAATAATTTAGCGCCTAATAGTATTTCTATTTTTCATACCCGTTCATTCCAGTCTATCACAACAGCAGTTCAGTCATCAACATGCCAGGTAACAATTCCTGCTGCCAATACAGCTCCTATTGTAAATGCCGGGAATAATTATACCATTCCTAAGAGTACTCCGTTTAAATTAACAGGCTCCGCAACAGATGCTGAAAATAATGGACTTACCTATTGCTGGGAACAAAATGATACGGGGCCGGCAGGAAACTGGAATGCTCCAGCCGGAAATGCTCCTTTATTCAGATCATTTATGCCTACTACTGTTCCTTACAGATATTTTCCTCAAATTACCGATGTGATCAATAATGTTTCTACCAGAGGAGAAATTTTACCATCCTATGGAAGAACTATGGAATTCAGACTGACTGTCAGAGATAATAATGCCGGTTGTGGCGGAGTTGCCAATGATGATGCCTCTGTTACTGTTGACGGAAATTCAGGACCATTCTTAGTAACAGCACCTGCTTCCGCTGTAAACTGGAATGGTGACACTTCTCAAACAATAACCTGGGATGTAGCAAATACAACTGCAGCTCCTGTAAGTTGTGCCAATGTAAGTATTTTACTTTCAACAGACGGTGGTCTTACGTATCCTATCACGATCGCAGCTTCTACACCAAATGATGGCTCTGAAACTGTAACCATTCCTAATGTGAGCACGGCACAAGCCAGAATTATGGTTGCTGGAGAAGGAAATGTCTTTTATAATATTAACCCTGTTAATTTCACAATTAGTAAGGTATTAGGGGTTAACGAAACTAAAGGAAACAACGATGTATTTGTAGTATATCCTAATCCAAGCAAAGGCCTTCTGAATATCAAGTTTACCAATTCAAATGAAATCTATGATATTGCGATCTATGATGTAAGTGGTAAATTGGTATTGAGCAAGTCCAATAATAAAGCGGATCATGATCAAGTGGGTACCTTTAATTTAACCCACTTAATTAAAGGAGATTATTTAATTAATGTTAAAACTAAAAATATGGATAAAACCATCAAATGGATTAAAGAATAAATACCATATTAATTATACAATAAAGGCTGTTTTACAAGTAAAACAGCCTTTATTATTTTTATTATTTATCAGGTTATTGAGCTAATACTGGCTCAATGAGTCTGGTTAAACCACTCTTAAATATTGTTTATCCTTTACCAGCCATAACCCGATAAACGTCAACAGTCCATTCAGAACAATCAGTTCTACACCAATCCGGTAATCGGTATAAGAAGTTACCGCAAAATTGATCAGATAGGTAAGGACAGGAGCTAAAATGGTTACGGTAAGAATAGAATATTTTCTTGATATTTTAAATTTGGTAAAAATTCCGAAAGCAAAAAGACCTAAAAGCGGTCCGTAAGTATATCCGGCAACTTCCATAATAAGATAGACAATCGATTTATCATTCATCGTTTTGAAAACCATAATCAGGATAAAGAAAACCACGGTGAAAATCAAATGTACTCTCATACGAAGGTGTTTTTTTTCTTTTTCAGATTTGGTTTTGTCTTCATTAAGATTTAAAAGGTCTACGCAGTAAGAGCTTGTCACAGCAGTTAAAGCCCCATCTGCTGAAGGGAATAATGCTGAAATTAAACCGATAATAAAAATGATGGAAATGGCCATCGGGAAATATCCCTGAAGTGATAAGGCCGGGAAAAGGTCGTCACCCATAATGTTTTTTATATTTCCTGACGCATCTTTAAATCCGAAAATATTGGTCACCGTTTCAGAATTTATCACTCCATATTCTGCTCCGTTTTGCAATGCAAAAAGATAAAGTAAACCGCCTAAAAATAAGAACGCAAGATTTACAAACAGAAGCGTTCCTGCAAAAGTCAGCATGTTTTTCTTTGAGTTCTTAAGGTTATCCACAGAGATGTTTTTCTGCATCATTTCCTGATCCAGACCCGTCATAGCAATGGTAATGAAGATTCCTCCCAAAATTGTTTTTAAAAAAAATGTCTTGGAATTGGGATCAAAATTGATAAAATGAGTATAGTTTTTCTGTTCCAAAATAGTATAGGCTTCACCAAATGATAAATTCAGATTGGATAAAATATAGACAATACACGCCACCAAACTGATGATCATAAAAGAGGTCTGTAATGTATCCGTAATCACAATAGTTTTTACCCCGCCTTCAAAGGTGTATAAAAGAACCATCAGCAAAAGCACAAGAGCAGTAACCCAAAAAGGAACACCTAATCCCTCAAGTAAAAATATCTGTAAAACATTCACCACCAGATATAACCTTGCAGTAGCACCTATAGCTCTGGATATGATAAAAAATATAGATCCTATTTTATGGGCTTCCACATTAAATCTTTTTCCAAGATACGTGTAAATGGAAGTAAGGTTCATCTTATAATACAATGGAAGGAGTATGGCTGCAACAATAAAATACCCGATGAAAAAACCAATCACCATCATATAATATTCGAAACCTCCAAAAATATATTCGGAGCCGGTCATTTTTCCAACGGTTCCCGGAACGGAAATAAAAGTAACCCCACTTAAGCTGGTTCCTATCATTCCAAATGCAACGAGCCACCATTTACTTTTTTTATTACCGATAAAAAAGGACTGATTATCAGAATTTCGGCTTGTGAAATAAGAAATCACTAAAAGACCGATGAAATAGATAAAAACAAATAGCAAAAGGATAGTTCCGGAATTCATGCTTATATTTTAAATTTCAGCAAATATATAAAAAAGATCAGTCGTGAATGAGGAATTTACTTCACAGTCGATTTTTATAGGTTGATAACATGAAATATTTGTAGGTTTTGCATTTAAAACAGGAAAATAAAAAACCTTCCAGATACGTACTGAAAGGTTAATATGGTAAGGGTGGAGAATAGTGATTAATTCACTAAAACATCTTGTAATTCCTCACTCTTCTGGAAGCTTGCTTTAGCGAAAGGGCAGAGGGGGATAATCTTCTTGCCATTCTTTCTGGCAAAATCTACAGCTGCCAAAAGCATTTCTTTACCTACTCCTTTTCCGTTGTAGGCTTCTTCCACTTCAGTGTGGTCAATAATAAATCTTTCTTCTCCTGCCCAAGTGTAAGTCATCATTCCTGCGCGTCTTCCATCTATGAAAGCTTCAAAACTTCCGTGTTTCTCGTCGTTGTTTTGTTTTACTTCGATCATGTTATGAGAATTTAGTTAGTATTTCTATATCGTTGGTTAGTATTTTATGAACAGGGCAAGCATCGGCAATAGTGTGCAGTCTTTTCATCTGCTCATCATCCAGAACTCCTTCAAAGGTAATGTCTCTTTTGAAAATTGCTCTTTTGGTCAGCGGATAATTTTCAAGCTCTACCTCTACATTGATGTTTTCCACATCCCACTCCTTTCTTTCGATATACATTCTTAAAGTGGCCGCTGTACAGCTAGCCAGAGAGGTTGCCAGAATTTCCATAGGGTTGAAACCTTTGTTCTGCCCACCTTTATCAATAGGTTCGTCAGTGATGATTTTATTATCACCAGCTGTTACCTCTGTATAATATTTTGTTTTTCCTAAACTAGCTTTTACTGTTACCGCCATTATTTTTGTGTGTTGAATTTATAACTTAATGCTCCTGACGGGCATTGATCTATTTGTTCTTTAAGTTCTCCAGGTGTTGCATTTTCTGCTTTTATCCAGGGTCTGTCTTTAGGATTATAGACTTTAGGAAGCATTTTTACACATACAGCCGAGTGGATACACTTTTGAGGCTGCCAGATGACAGTAATGTCGCCGTTGGGATATTCGTGTGTTTCCATATTAATTTTCTTTTAATGTTTTTTCGATTCTTCTGTCCGGAATCAGCCATATGAGAGCCACGATATAATAAAAACCTATGGCAATATAAGGATAAAAAAATGAAGTAGCGATTCCCAGAACGTAAAATATAATAGAGATGTATTCTTTATATTTCGAATGTATTGCTTCTTTCAGCTTTGAATTTTCTCCCTCACACCGGATGATGACATGCTCCAGAATGGTGTAGGCAATAGCAGCCATGATAAGCCCGAAACCATATGCGGCCACTGGATTTTTGGCAAAATGGGTTGTTCCAATCCACTCTGTTGCAATAGGCATCATAGAGAGCCAGAACAGAAGGTGAAGATTCGCCCAGAGAATACTGCCGTTTACTTTTTTTACCGTCTGAAACAGGTGATGATGGTTGTTCCAGTAAATTCCTACATAGATAAAGCTGAAAATATAGGCTAGAAATTTAGGAAGAAGAGGCTTGAGACTAGACCAGCTACTACCTTCAGGTACTTTCAGTTCAAGTACCATAATGGTAATGATGATGGCTAAAACGCCGTCACTGAACGCCTCCAGCCTTCCTTTATTCATTAGCTTTTACCTGAGATTTAAAATTTTCTATCTTAGTTTTCAAATCATTCAGCATATCGGGATTGATAACACCGGTTTCAAGGTCGAAATTTTCATAAAATTTGGGCAATGAAAAAGTATCCTTGATATCTGCTGCAAACTGAGGGAAAAACGTTTTGGCTGTATTCATTACATTTCCGCCGCCATAACCGCCGGGAGAGGTACTCATCAAAAGCATGGGCTTGTTCTGAAATACCTTTACATTAATCCTTGAGGCCCAATCGAAAACATTTTTAAATGCTGCGCTGTAAGATCTGTTGTGCTCTGCAAGAGAACAGATAATGACATCACAGTCTTCAATCACTTGGAGAAACTGATGCGCCTCATCCGGAAAACCTTTCTTTTCAAGATCTACGGAAAAAACAGGCATGCTGAAATTATTGAGGTCAATAAAATTGATCTCTTCATCCTGAAAATCCTTTAAGACAAACTTTACCAGTTCTCTGTTGATGGAAGTGGAAGAGGTGCTTCCTGCAAATGCTAATATTTTCATGGTTTTTTATACTGCTGACTAAATTTATTTTCTGTTTAAAATAGCTTTAGGAAGTGGAACGTATTCCTGCTCGTCACCGGGAACCAAAGGAAATGCCTCATGATTCTGATCGTTCCAGTTTACTTTAGCTTGGTCTAGCATCTCTTTATCAGAGTTTACAAAATTCCAGAATATAAACCGTTCTTCATCAAAAGGTTCTCCTCCGAAAAGATAAACCGTTCCGTTTTCACTCATCTCGAATTCACAAAGTGTTGTATCCTTTGCAATCATCAGCTGTTTTGATCCATAAGAGTTTCCATCCGTGGTTACTGTTCCATCCAGAACATACATGGCTGCTTCCCCATAAAGATCTTTTCCTATGCTTATTTTTTTAGCTTCTTTTGTTTTAATCTCAAGGAAAAAAAGTTTGCTGTGTACAGGAACAGGAGATGTTCTTCCAAATGCTTCACCGGCAATAAGTTTGTACTGAATTCCATCCTCTTCCCAAACCGGAATATCATTTTCTTCGATGTGGTGAAAAGCAGGTTCAGACTGCTCGAGATGCTTTGGAAGACCTACCCAGATCTGAAATCCGTGAAGCCTTTTATCGTTGTGTCTTAAATATTCGGGGGTTCTCTCAGAATGTACCACACCTTTTCCGGCGGTCATCCAATTAACAGCACCGGGCTTTATTTCAACCGCACTTCCTATGCTGTCTCTATGAAAAATAGATCCTTCAAGCAGGTAAGTTAATGTTGATAACCCAATATGTGGATGCGGTGGAACATCGAGGTTTTGATAATCTTTTAGCTCCGAAGGGCCCATATGGTCGATAAAAACGAAAGGGCCTACCGCTCTTTTCTCACGGAAAGGAAGAAGTCTTCCTACCAGGAAATTTCCGATATCTGCTGCTTTTTCTTCGATGATAAGTCCAATATTTGACATAGTATAATGATACTTTTTTATGGTTTAATTTAATTGAAATACTTGTAGGATGGAATTAAAGTTGATGATATCCTTCAAATTTTTCATCAACAATACGCTTCCATTCCGGATGTTTTTTGATATAAGCGAAAACGTAAGGACAAAATGGTAAAAGTTTCTTTCCGCTTTCCTCAATAAAGTTCAATGTTTTTTCTACAACGGCTACCGCTGCCCCGGTTCCTGCAAGCTCAGGCTCGGCCTCCGTATGGATAAGTGCAATTTGATGAGTCGTTTCGCGATAATCAATGAATGCATAATGTCCGTTAAATTCTATTTCAAATCTTGTATCTGCTTTTACAAGAGGTATATTTTCAAATTCTGGTTTCATAAACTGTGGTATTAAAAAATGATAGGCTGGAAAATCTTCTCTGATGGATAAAAATGACTGATGACTAAACCTTACAGATTTCTGTAGTCTGTAAGGCCGTCAACAAATCATATATTATCTACTGTAATAATTTTTTAAATATTGTTTATTAAATACTGAGTCTATTAAATAAACATTCTATGCTTAACCTAACATTATATAAAGTTAGTAAAAAAGGAATAAGTAAAGATTAAGATAAATTTAATTCTGCTAATCTTCCAGGTAACCGAATTTTCCGGTATTAAAATCTTCAAAAGCCTGCATGATTTCTTCTCTGGAATTCATCACAAATGGACCATGAGGATAGATAGGTTCACTGATAGGTTCACCACTTAAAATCAAAACAACAGCATCTTCAGTAGCTTCGATTGTGAAAGTGTTGCCTTCATTCTTAAACAATGCCAGATGATCTGCTTTTACTTTTTCTTCTCCATTGATGATGATACTTCCTTCAATCACCAACGCGGTGGTATTGAAGTTTGCCGGGAAATTAAATTCTGCTTTTCCCCCTGCTTTAAGTTTTGCATTCATCATGTTAACGGGAGTGAAAGTAGTGGCAGGACCCTTGTGTCCTTGATATTCTCCTGCAATAACTTCTACCAGTCCATTGTTCCCTAGATCTACTCTTTCCATGTTGGAATTTTCAATAGCCTGGTATTTTGGACTGCTCATCTTGTCTTTTGCAGGAAGATTGACCCAAAGCTGAACCATCTGAAAAATTCCTCCTTTTTTTGACCACTCAGTTTCGTGATATTCTTTATGCAAAACTCCTTTTGCAGCTGTCATCCACTGTACATCACCTTCACCTATAATTCCTCCTCCACCGGCACTGTCGTGATGTTCTACTTTTCCGTTATAGGCAATGGTAACTGTTTCAAAACCTCTATGCGGATGAACTCCTACACCTCTGGGTGTATCTGTGCCGTTAAAATGAAATTTTGAATTGTAGTCAAGCATAATGAATGGATCCATTCTTTTCATGTCTAATCCATGTACTCCCGGTATAAAATTATGAACTCTAAAACCGTCACCTACAAAATGTGCAGGTCTAGGAGATACTACAATTTCTACTTTTTTAGTTGCCATAATATTGTTGATTTATATACACAAAAATACCATAGCTAAGACTAAAATACATTGATCTGTGTTAAGTTCGTAAGAAAATACAGGTGTACTCACAAAATGATTGCAAGATGAACACTACCGGGTAAATGAATGGATGCATGGAGATATTATATGGTATGGATATACATCTTTATCAACCAGAAATGACAAAATGTCGAGCTTTGAATTTTATTTAAATAACAGATAATGTGTGTTATAGGCATGTATTTTCTTTTGAAAATGAATTAGTCTTCCTTCGATTTCATATTTTTACCATCCGAAATATGAAGCCTTCTGAAAACAAAGCCGGATAAAATAGTTAATATTCCTACGGTGAGAAAAGTCCAGCGGAAGGCATTGTGAATTTCACCATTGATAAGATCTGTATTTTCAAATATTTTTAAAACAATCAGCCCGAAAGCAATTCCAAAACCAATGGCGAGCTGTTGGTTGACAGATATTAAAGAATTACCACTGCTGGTTTGAAAATTCCGGAGATCTGCAATGGAAATTGTATTCATGGAAGTAAACTGAATAGAGTTAAAGAACCCCAAAATTGCGATAATAGGAACAAACCAGTATAAAGAAGTATGGATGTCAGGAATAGCCAAAAGACAGATCAGGGTTCCAATGATGAATGTATTGATCATTAAGGTCTGCCGATAGCCATATTTGTCAAGAATTTTGATGACTGAGGACTTTCCGAAAATTGCCGTTAAAGCCATTGGAGCAATGATCCATCCGGAAGTAACGGCAGACTGTTTATAGGCAATCTGAATCATCAGCGGAAGGAGTAGTGGCACCGAGCTGATTCCAAGTCTTGTGGCAAGGTTTCCTACAATTCCTACACGGAATGTTCTTACCTGAAATAAATTCAGAGGGAAAATAGGATTTCCTTCTCTTCTTGCATGTTTGTAGTAATAATAAAGAAACAGGAAGCCCATAATGAAAACCAGAAGGACCGGGGTGATGTTCTGTATATCTCCAAAAAGTTCCAACGAAACCGAAAGCAACAGAGAAGCGGCGGCAAAGATTAAAAAGCCTTTTAAGTCGAAATCTACATTCTCAGATTTATAATTCGGCATAAATTTTAATCCCAAAACAATTCCTAAAATCCCAATGGGTATATTGATCAGGAATATCCAGTGCCATGAAAGATAATCAACCATATAACCACCCACCAACGGACCCAGTACCGGACCGATAAGCGCGGGAATAATGGCAAAATTCATCGCTTTAAGCAATTCATTTTTATCAAAGGTTTTAATGAGGGCCAGCTTACCAACAGGAGTCATTAAACTTCCCCCAACTCCCTGAACAACTCTTGATATCACAAGCTGTGTTAGGTTCTGAGACAAGGAGCAGAATAAAGAGCCGAGGCTGAATAGGATTAAAGAAAAAATAAATATTTTTTTTGTTCCAAATCTGTCTGCCAAAAATCCACTGGCAGGCATGAAAACGGCTAAGGTAAGAACATAGCTGATGATAGCGTTCTGCATATTAAGCGGAGATTCATGAAGGTCCTTTGCTATGGAGGGCAGAGATGTATTCAGAATCGTTGAATCCAGCATTTGCATAAAAATCGCTGTAGCCAGGATCAGTGGAAGAATTTTCTTTATTGAGGTCTGTTGTGGAGTTGTCGCTTCTGTCATTTTATATAGGCTGAAATATCTAAAATCTTCCAGGCTTATTTATTTGAAGAAAAATGCTTGCTTTAAGCAGTTTGAATCTTTAGATAAAGAAATCCATATAAAATTAAAAAAGTCCTGCGAGATATCACAGGACTTTTTGATTTATTTTCTAGGTTTTTCTACTCCTTTCCACTCATCACCGGCTTTTCTGTACTGGCTTAGAATATAAGTTTTGAAATCTTTTGTTTTGTATTCAATATTATCGGTATTCTGCTCAAACGGCATGATATAATAATAATCTACGTCTGTTTTATCGGACTTGTTTCCTTTTTTTACAGAAGGAACATATTTGGAGAACTTATAACTTGGAAGATATTGTCTTAATCTTGTGTAGAAGGCCTTATCTTCTTTTTCGTTAGGGATGATATCTACAATGTTGAAATCATCTTTTTTCTTATCGATCCAAAGATAATATGTTTTCTCTTCTCCCATATTTCTGTTGTTAGAATTAAAAGCAAACAATTCTTTTGGAACCAGTTCTTTGATTTTTTCCGGATCAACTTTCGTGTAATATTGTCCTTTAGAAGGATCTACATACGTTTCAAGATTATACATTAAAACAGAATTGTTTTCAAATTTTTTATTCTTAAAATATTGATTCAATGATAATTCTGCTGTAGCTCTCAATTCTTTACTTCTGTCATCCAGTTTTTTAGTAGGGTTCTGAGGATTTACTTTCTTCACAAACTCATATAATACTGCAGGTTTTACATCTTTAAGGTGAGGATACGTTTTAAGCTGTTCTGCTTTTACCAGCCAGTAGAATTGTTGATAATAATCATCTTTATCAACATCTTTCACACTTTTGTAGGCTAAAGCCAGCTTTTTTGAATTCAGGTATTTGCCAAATTTTCCCTGTCCAAAAGCAAAACTTATAGATAATAAGGCAAACAAAACAGTAAGGTTTCTTCTCATTTTTTTTATAATTGATATTTTCGTTTTCCAAATATAATTATTTATTAGATATTATTTTTGATTGTCACCTAAATTCTGTCGATATTGTTGCCGTTAATTCAAAAGAAAATCCTGTATTGCTACAGGATTGATAAATTATTGCATTAGAAGTTAGATGATAGAACCTGGAAGTTAAAATAAAAAACTTTCAAAATCAGGGTGAATTTTGCTTTGCAAGTGAATGACGAATCAATATAATATCATAATTAATAAATATGGATTTACCATTCACTCTGATCTGTCCTTATATTTCAAATCTCGATCACCTAAGCTCTAAACCTGTATCTTAATAAGATGTTTCATGTACTTTTACAGCTCTTCCGCTTGGGTCGTTCATTTTTTTGAATGCTTCGTCCCATTCCAGAGCAATAGGAGTGGAGCAGGCTACAGAAGGCACAGAAGGTACCGTTGCAGCTGCTGTTTCACTTGGGAAATGCTCTTCAAAAATAGTTCGGTAACGGTATTCCTCTTTGTTTTGAGGCGTGTTCAGCGGGAATCTGAATTTTGCATTAGCCATCATTTCATCCGTTACTTCTTTTTCTGCTACTTCTTTTAAAGTATCGATCCATGAATATCCCACACCGTCTGAGAATTGTTCTTTCTGTCTCCAGGCAATAGAGGGCGGAAGAAGATCTTCAAATGCTTTTCTCAATACCCATTTTTCAATTTTACCTTCAGCGATATTGATCATTTTATCTTTTGGGTTAAGAGTCATCGCAATATCCATAAATTCTTTATCCAGGAAAGGAACCCTGCCTTCTATTCCCCAGCTCATTAATGCTTTGTTGGCTCTCAGGCAATCGTAAAGGTGAAGCTTGCTCAGTTTTCTTACGGTTTCATCATGGAATTCCTTGGCGTTAGGCGCTTTATGGAAATACAGATATCCACCAAAAAGCTCATCAGAACCTTCCCCGGAAAGTACCATTTTGATTCCCATAGATTTGATGACTCTTGCCAACAGATACATTGGGGTAGAAGCCCTGATGGTTGTCACATCATAGGTTTCCAAATGATAGATGACGTCACGCACAGCGTCAAGTCCTTCCTGAACGGTAAAGTTGACTTCATGATGAACAGATCCGATATGTTCTGCCGCTTTTTGTGCCGCTGCAAGGTCGGGGGATCCTACAAGTCCTACAGCAAAACTGTGAAGTCTTGGATACCATGCTTCCTGAGTGTCACCACTTTCAACTCTTTGTCTTGCAAATTTCGCAGTAATAGCAGAAATTACTGAAGAATCTAAACCTCCGGAGAGAAGTACTCCATAAGGAACATCACTCATCAATTGTCTGTGGACAGCATCTTCAAGACCTTTTCTGATCTTGGCAATATCAGTGGTGTTATCTTTTACATGATCGAAACTTTCCCAGTCTCTTGTGTACCATTGCTGAAGTTCGCTGCCATCTTTGCTGTATACTAAATGCCCTGGTAAAAATGTTTCTATTGTTTTGCATACCCCTTCCAGTGCTTTTAACTCGGAAGCTACATAATAATTGCCGTTTCTATCCCATCCCTGATATAGAGGACAGATTCCCATATGGTCGCGGGCAATCAGGTATACTTCGTTTTCAGTATCGTATAATGCGAATGCAAAAATCCCATTCAGTTTTTCAACAAAATCTTTTCCGTATTTTCTGTAAAGGGCTAAGATCACTTCACAGTCGGATTGAGTCTGAAACTCATAATCAGGAAATTCTTCTTTTAATTCTCTATGGTTGTAGATTTCACCGTTTACAGCTAATACTACTTTTCCGTCTTTCGTAAATAAGGGTTGTTTTCCTGAAGTAGGGTCTACAATAGCAAGTCTTTCGTGAGAAAAAACAACTTTCTCATCCTGAAATACTCCACTCCAATCCGGTCCCCTGTGACGGATTTTTTTTGACATTTCTAAAACCTGAGGTCTTAATATTTCGGTTTTTTGTTTGGCGTCAAATAGACATACAATTCCACACATGTTCTTATTATTTATGAAACAAAAGTAAATGTGTTGTTTATAAATAACAATAAAAAATGTTTAAAAGTTAATTTTTTTAATTAAATAGTTTTTGAAAAAGAAAAATATTAACTATTTGTATCGATTTGCATGTTTTTGATTAATTTTTTTCGTTAGCCAAATGTCTCTAATATCCATATACAAAATAAAAATGACATATTTATTAATATATGGTAATTTATTTAATGAATTTTAACCCTTACTTTGTGGCTCGAAATAATTTTTTTTCATCATTTGTGTTTTTACCTTCTTGCAATTCTCATGCAAGAAGGTTTTGTTTTTATTGTACCCCCAGTAAGGTTCCGGAAACATTCCATGAACTGAAACTTGTTCCTTCCGTAGGGCCTTGAGGAATTTTGATCTGTATACTGTGCTTTCCTGCTTTCAGGTCGCCAAGAGGAATGAAGTTTGGGTTGGTAACCGTTCCGGGGCACCAGTTTGACCTGCTGAGGTCTGAAGAAGAAAGGCCGTCCTGAAAATTTCCCGAAGCCGGATTGTATAAACGGTAAGAACCACAATCTGTTCTCCACGGCACAAAGGAAAAGACTGTTTTTCCATCCATAGAAATTGTATTGACTTTCGGAATAAATTCATCACCGTTTTCCCAACCTCCATGTCCGGTAGTAGTGTATCTCAGCTGAGCATTTTTTATTTCTCTTTCTAATGTGAAATCAATCCAAAGACCCTGATCTTTATTAAACATCGTAGAATAATCCTGACCTGCCATCTCCATAATATTTAAGGTATTGAATAAAGGAATAATCACATTGTTCTTATGAACAGCCTGATCGCTTTTATGGATCGTGATTTCGAGACTGACTTTGTGTCCGCCTTTATCATAATTACCAATAAATACTCCTACCCAAAGTTCCTTTCCCGATAAAGAAGGTTTCAGTTCTGTAATATCCTGTCGGTAAGGATTTATAGTTTGCCAGGTTTTTCCTTTTAATTGGATATGATTAAACTGCTGGATTCCAAAAGGAGTAAAAAATCTCATCATTTCCACGGCAGGATTGTAATCTTTTGTAGCCGATACTCCGTAGTACTGTTTTCCGTTTCCATTGTCAAAGGCAGGAAGTGTTTTTATTCCTTTCTCTAAACCATCCAAAAAAGATAATGCTTTGTCTTGTGGAATAAAAAAAACAGTTCCGGTTCTGTCGTAGGCATCACCGTTCGATTGCTGCTTCAGCTCTGCAAAAATATTTTCGCCTTCCCCAATAGCAGGAAATTTAATCTTTTTAAGGATAATTGTTCCGTTGGCATATCTTTTTACCTTCTCATCAGATTTGGAGGCTTCTGAGAAATTGACCGTTTCCTGATCAAAAACTTTCAATGTTGTAAATCTGCTTTTCCAAAGCAGATCTTTATATCCTAATACATCTGTGGACTGTATAGGGGTATTGATGATCTTTTCAATCCCTGTATTTTTTATTTTCTTGATAGAATGGGCGGTAATTAATGAATTTTTATTTCTCTCAACCTCTAATACCAATCCCAGATCCTGTCCTAAAGCAGAGGGCCCGCCTTTAAGGTTTAAATCGTTGGTATACCAAACTTCAATAGTATTTGAATTGACTTTGGTAATGGCTTTTTTACAGGTATAACCCAGGATCTTTTTGGTTTCGCTGGTGAGTTCGAAATTCTGTTTTCCTACAGACTCTGTGTCTGAACTGGAAATAATTTCTCCGGGTTTAAAAAAACCATAGGAAACAATTGTATTGGAGGGTCTCTCAATCTTGGTCACCTCAAAAGGATAACTGCTTTTCTGTTCTTTAATTGTGCTGTTTAGAATAAAGCTTTCTTTTCCGTTAACCCAAACTATTATAGCAGGTTGATCGGATTGTAATTTCCCGTTATAGGAACTTTGATATTGGATTTCATAAGTCTGTGCAGAAATCAGACTCATTAAGAAAATGGTGACAATGGAAAAAATAATTCTTCTAAACATAAATACACGAATTTGCTACAAAGTTATTTTAACTTTCCGTAGCATCAAAACGGTTATAATCTATAGAATAGGTAGACAATAGAGCGGAAATGTTACATGCGTGTATTAAAAAAAAGAAAAACTACTCCAAAATGGAGTAGCTTTTGTTTTTATAGGGTAGGGAAAACGACTAAGATAGTCTTTCAATCAAAGCCATATAGAATCCGTCATACCCTTCACTTGGCATTACTTTTTCGTCCTTGATCATTTTATATCCCGGATTATTTTTTAAGAATTCTTCTACCTGTCCATTATTTTCAGACGGTAGGATAGAACAAGTTGCATATACCATTTTTCCTCCTACTTTAAGCATTTTGGAGTAATCCTGAAGGATTTGCTGTTGTTCTTTTTTAATTCTGTCAATAAAAGCCTGATCAATTTTCCATTTGCTGTCAGGGTTTCTTTTTAAAACACCAAGGCCTGAACAAGGTGCGTCAATTAAAAGTCTGTCTGCTTTCTCGTGAAGACGCTTGATAACTTTATTATCAGCAATCATACGGGTTTCAATATTATGGGCTCCCGCTCTTTTTGCACGACGTTTCAATTCAGCCAGTTTCCATTCAAAGATATCCAATGCCACAATCTGACCTTTGTTTTTCATTAATGCTGCCAGGTGAAGTGTTTTTCCACCTGCTCCTGCACAAGCATCAATCACTCTCTGACCTTCTTTTACATCAAGGAAATAACCGATTTTTTGCGAAGATGCATCCTGAACTTCAAATAAACCTTCCTTAAATGCTGTTGTAAGGAATACATTCTTTTTCTCTTCCAACTGAACGGCATCAGGATAATTCTTGATAGAGAAAGCTGTAACACCTTCATCAGAAAGATCAGAAATAAGTTCCTTAGTAGTTGTTTTTAAAGAGTTGGTTCTAAGAACTGTAGGGGCCTGTTCGTTCAAGGCAATCATTTCTCTTTCCCATTTAGCACCTAATTCTTTTTCAAGAGTTTCTGCTAACCATTCAGGGATAGAATGCTCTATTGCTTTTGTAGGAACTGTATTCTTTTTAAGTTTAGTAAGAATGTCAGCAATTTTAATACCGTCAAATTCTTCAAACTTTTTATAGTTAGTCTTGCTCCAAAGCAGGTATGCAATGATAAGTTTATAAATATTGTTGGGCTTTATACCTTCGCCCATATAGTACTCAAGGCGTTTTTTCCAACGGATAATATTGTAGAAAATCTCGGAAACAACGGCTCTGTCCTGGCTTCCCCATTTTCTGTTAGCTTTTAATAGTCTCTCGATTACTTTATCAGCGTATTTATTTTTCTCGAAAAATGTTTCTTGTAAAGCATCGTGAATTCCGATCGCTAAGTTTCTGTGAATAAGTTCCATAAGTTTGCTTCGCTGTTTTGAATCTGCAAAAATACGAATTAAAGTTGACACTTGAGGTGTCCAGGTTTCGGGTTACCAGATTAAGGGCGCTAAATTGAGGTTTTAAAATCCATGGAATAACGGATTTGCTTTACTGTCAATTATTCTTTTCGAATGTTCTGAAAATATTCTTTCCCTTACGTCTAGTATTTAACATCTGACATCCGAAACCCTTTATCTTACTCATTGGTCTTGACTCTATCATACAAAAAGCTCTACCTTTGCAAAAAATTAAAATATGAGTGATACAGTACTTTGCCCAAAATGCAGCTCGGAGTTTACCTATCCAAGTGATAATATGATGGTATGTTCCCAGTGTTTCTATGAATGGAACCCTGAAGAAGTTGCTTCTGAAACAGCTTCGGAAGGAAAAATATTGGATTCAAACGGTAATGAACTTCAGGATGGAGATTCTGTAGTAGTGGTTAAGGATCTTCCTGTAAAAGGAGCACCAAAACCTGTAAAAGCTGGTACTAAAGTGAAAAATATCCGCTTAAGACCGGGAAGTGATCATAATATCGACTGTAAAATAGATGGATTTGGAGCAATGGCTTTAAAGTCGGAATTTGTAAAGAAAGCATAAGCCATTGATTTAAAAAAATTGATGCTTATCGTCCGGATATAAAAAAAGGAAAAGATTGGACAGTGTACTCTTTCAATAGACCTAATTGCAAGACTGCTAATGTCTGGTCTAGGAAGGCAGAAAGAGAATTAACCAAAAATTTCCTTATGCTGTGGAAATACAAATGTAAGAAAAAGTTTCATAAACAGTTTCTTATGTTTGTATTTTTTTTATCCACAAATTGTGGATAAGTGTAAGATTATCTTTGAGTTATATATTGATAAAGACTGCTGGTAAAGCAAAGGAGGGGGTGAATAGCCAACAATAAAACTGAATGTATTTATTCAAATGCTATCGTAATTGTATCCACTAATTTTTCATCAGTATAGATGATCAGTTCCTTATCCTTCGCCATAATTTTGTTCCAATAATAATTTCCTGCAAAACGGCTTTCAAGCACGTCAGCATTAAGCCCATCTTGGGAGATTCTTATTTCTTTGGGATAATAAGAAAACTTTGATAACCCAAACGTCTGAGCTTCATCTTCACTGAAGATATTCACTTCACCAAATAGCTTGGCAACATATGTGTTGTAAGGATTTCTGTAAGTCTCTTCGGGACTGTCATTCTGAATTAGTCTTCCGTCCTGAAGAATAACGATCTGATCAAGCCATGGCATAATATCCTGAAGCTCGTGGGTAGAAATAATCAAAGAAATACCCTGTTGTTTTACATATCGGAAAAGTCGCTCACGAAGCTCAATTTTTCTTGGAAAATCAAGATTGCTGAACGGTTCATCCAGGATAAGCAGTTTGGGCAGTACGGAAAGTGCTCTGGCAATGGCAACTCTCTGCTGTTGTCCTCCGCTTAAGTTTTTAGGAAGTACATGAGCAAATTCCTGAAGTCCTACCACTTCCAGGAGTTCCATTACAGTTTCTTTTTTTTGATTTAAGTTGATATTAGAAATGAATTTCCCTACATTTTCGGCTACGGTAGCATAAGGCATAAGGTCAAAATTCTGTGCTACAAATTTCATTTCAGACTCCCCGGGAACAAGATTTCCTTTGGGGCCTAAAAGCCGGGTTCCGTTAAAAATAATCTCGCCACTTCCCCAATCAAAAAGCCCATAAATAAGGCTGAGAAGGGTAGATTTTCCGCATCCGCTTTCTCCTGCAAGAGCAATAATTCTGTTCTCTTCAAACCTGAGGTTAAGGTTTTGAAACAGGGGATTATCTTTGGTGTAGGAGAAAAATAAATTGTTAATTTCTAATAGCATATTACAAATGTAAGGTTTTTATGAAAACACATTTTTTTTTATTATATTAGCGGGAGTAATAAAAATATATCAAAGATGAGAAAAAAACTGTTTTCATTAGCTATTCCTGCTTTATTTGTGGCGGCTGTTGTCATTTCTTGTAAAAAAGACAAACCGCTTACCAGCGAAAGTAATGAAGTGACCACTACCAAAGATGGTAGCCAGTATACTTTGGATACGCTAAACAGTAAAGTTGAGTGGAAAGGGTACAAGGTATTTAAATCTGAAAATACCAGCCATTTTGGAACGATCAAGTTTGAAAGTGGTGATGTTACCGTAAAAGATGGAAAACTGGAAAGCGGTAAATTTGTTGCTGATATGAATTCTTTAACTTCCGTGGATTTAAAAGACAGTCCTGAAGATTTAGGAAAACTAAATGGTCATCTTAAAAGTGGTGATTTCTTTGAAGTAGAGAAATTCCCGACAGCTTCTTATGAAATTACAAAAGTAACACCGTCTACAGAAGGTGATTATAATACGCTTTTAGATGGAAACCTAACCATTAAGGGAATTACAAAACCAGTTCAGTTTAAAGCCAATGTTTCTGTAAAAGAAGGCGAAGTGAGCGTAGCAACTGAACCGAAGGATATTAAAAGAGAAGAGTTTGGGGTGAAATTCCAGGCTCCGGCTGAAAACGGGGTTCTTAAAGATGAGGTAACTCTTCAGATCAGCGTTAAAGCTTTAGAAAAGAAATAATTTTTTTATTTAAGTGAAATAAGTGATTGAAGTCTGCCTCCCGAAAAAGAGGCAGATTTTTTTATGAGTCAATTAATTATTAAACTTAAAATCGTATTTTTGCAAAACATTTTGAAAGGGTAAAATAATGATAGAAAAGATAGAAGAACTACTGATCGAGGTAAACGGCTTCAATACTACATCTAAAGAAGAGATAGAAAACTTCCGTATTAAGTACAGCGGTAAGAAAGGAGTTCTTAATGATTTTTACGAAACATTAAAAGAAGTTCCTAACGAGCAGAAGAAAGATTTCGGACAGAAGATCAATACTTTGAAACAAGCTGTGGCTGTAAAATTGGAAGATTTGAAAAATGCTTCCGCATCTTCTGTTGTTATAGAAAAAGAAGATCTTACAAGACCTGCTTTTCCATTGGAATTGGGCTCAAGACATCCGATCAATCTGGTGAAAAACAGAATTATTGAAATCTTTAAATCGATTGGATTTGCAGTAGCGGATGGTCCTGAGATTGAAGATGACTGGCATAACTTTACGGCGCTTAACCTTCCGGAATATCACCCGGCAAGAGATATGCAGGATACTTTCTTTATTGAGCAGAATCCGGATATCCTTTTGAGAACGCATACTTCTTCCGTACAAACCCGTTATATGGAAGAAAATCAGCCACCAATCAGAATATTATCTCCGGGAAGAGTATTCAGAAATGAAGCCATCTCTTCACGTTCTCACTGTATCTTCCATCAGATAGAAGGTTTATATATTGATGAGAATGTAAGTTTTGCTGATTTAAAACAAACCATTCAGTTCTTTACAACAGAACTTTTCGGAAAATCTAAAATCAGAATGAGACCTTCTTATTTCCCGTTCACAGAGCCGAGTGCTGAAATTGATGTATATTGGGGATTGAATTCCGAAACCGATTACAGAATCACGAAAGGAACAGGCTGGCTGGAAATTATGGGGTGTGGAATGGTAGATCCTGCCGTTCTTAAAAACGTAAATATCGACTCTGAGAAATATTCAGGATATGCATTCGGAATGGGTATTGAAAGAATTACCATGCTTCTTTACCAAATGAGTGATATCAGAATGTTCTTTGAAAATGATATCAGAACATTAGAACAGTTTAAATCTTTATAAAAAACAAACCTCCGGAATTTCCGGAGGTTTTTGTTTTTAATTACTGACTTAAGAAACAAAACGTAATTAAAAACAGATCTTATTGAAAAATTTACACGTGTCCTGTTTGCTGAAAAGGGGGGGGATCTTACTTCTTACTCCTTTATCAGTACAGCATCAGTATTCTCCTGCTGTTATAATAAAGACAATTGAAATCCGGGATATATTACATGGGGAAAATAAAAATGTCTGTAAAAAATTACAGACACTTGTTATTTAAAAAACTAAAGTTTATTTGCTAAACTTTAATGGATATTTTACATTTTTAAAATCATCAATACTTGCTTTCAGGGAACCTACAGCCAATTCTGCTTTCAGCAGCATAGGGATGTGATTGGAATCATTGGAAACCCACATCGTTACTCCTTCTTTTTCTTTAAATACCCTTCCGCTTTTTACAGAGGGAATAATTTTAAGACAGTTGATCGTCCCGAATTTTGTTTTCAGGTTTTCTGTTCCGGTAACTTTCAGCTGGAAAGGAAACATTTCGTCATCAATCCATACATTCATATTGATGACCGTTCCTACTTTTAATTCGTCCGGTGCTTTACTTCGCAGATAATAAAAAGAGGATAGCATATCCTGAACTCCTTTTACTGATTTTATAACCTTGGAGCCATTAGCAGGCTCTTTTTTATCAGTTAGTATCAAAGTATTGTTATCGTGATTAAAAGCGGTCTCAAAGTGCTGACGATAGCTTCCTTCCCGTACATTTCTTACATAAAAACTCGGAAGTCCCGTTTCTATATTGATGAAGCTTTCATATAAATCTTCCACCTTAAAAAATGCTTTTACAGCTCCAGTAGTTTTTCCGGTACCTTTTACATAGAGGTGAGGAATGTTTTTGTAGTTGGTTTTTTGGGTGGTAAGGTTGGCGCTACCGGCATTCAGAAAGCCATAGTGGATTCTGAAAGTAATAGATTCACCATCTGCTATATTGTTGAGCTGGGCCGAGCCCAAAGCGAATATAAATACAGCAAAAAGATTTAAGATTTTCTTCATAGTTATGTCATTTACAAAAATATTGCCAAATTTAATATCTTAAAAGATAGTTATTTGACAAATCTCAGGTTTTTATTTAGAATCAATTAAATATGCTTCGCATTAAAATTAGTAAATTTGCAGTTACAAGTATAATTAAATTATCTAAACATTATGATAACCACTGATATATTGATCATAGGTGCAGGACCTACAGGACTTTTTGCAGTTTTTGAAGCTGGTTTATTAAAAATGAAGTGCCACATTATCGATGCGCTTCCTCAACCGGGAGGGCAATTGGCGGAACTTTATCCTAAAAAACCTATTTTCGATATTCCGGGGTATCCTTCAGTGAATGCTGGAGAATTGGTGGATAATCTTATGGAGCAGATCAAACAGTTCCAGCCTGGTTTTACTTTAGGGGAAACAGCTGTTTCTTATACAAAGGTTGATGATGAATGGTTTGAGGTGATTACAAACAAAGGGACTGTTCACAGATGTAAGGCTATTGCTATTGCAGGAGGATTGGGAACTTTTGAGCCTAGAAAACCTACATTCGAAAATATAGCTGATTATGAGGAAAAAGGACTTGAATATTTCGTTAAGGAACCTGAACACTTCAGAAATAAGAAAGTTGTTATTGCCGGAGGTGGAGATTCAGCTCTTGACTGGAGTATCTTCCTTTCTAATGTAGCCAGTGAAGTTACTTTGATACACAGAAGAAATGAGTTCAGAGGAGCTTTGGATTCTGTAGAAAAAGTACAGGATTTAAAGAACCAGGGGAAAATCAAATTAATCACTCCTGCTGAGGTTATCGGTATTAAAGGTGACGGAAAAGTAGAAGGGATCACTGTACAAAAGGATGGTGAGGAAGCTTATGATATTGAAACGGATTATTTTATTCCATTATTCGGATTAACTCCAAAATTGGGTGAGATCGGAAACTGGGGATTACAAATTGAGAAAAATGCGATCGTTGTTAATAACGCTCTTGATTACCAAACCAATATTGATGGTATTTATGCCATCGGAGATATCAATACCTATCCTGGAAAACTAAAGTTAATTCTTTGTGGTTTCCATGAGGCTACATTGATGTGTCAAAGTGTTTACAACAGATTAAATCCAGGGAAAAAATTCGTATTGAAATATACTACGGTAAGTGGAGTAGACGGATTTGACGGAAGCCGTAAAGAAGCAGAGAAGGCTGTTGTGAAAAAAATTGACTAATTTTGCAGAATTATGTCAGATGTTAATATTAAAATCACCGATAGAGAAGGTGTAATCCACGATGTTATTGCTCCTACGGATATGTCCATGAACCTAATGGAAATCATCCGTTCGTATGAATTAGCTGAAGAAGGTACTATTGGTGTATGTGGTGGAATGGCTATGTGTGCTTCCTGCCAGGTGTATGTGATTAATGATCCGGGCTTAGAGCCAATGGGAGATGAAGAAGATGCTATGTTGGCTGAAGCTTTCCATGTGAAAGATAACAGCAGATTAGGATGTCAGTTACATATTGCAGATGCAATGGAAGGACTTGAAGTGGAAATTGCCCCTTATCCTTAGAAAATATTTTTTAATCTTAATAAAAACCCGCCCGAATGATTTCGGACGGGTTTTGTTTTTATGAATTATTTACTTTTATTTCTTAGCCGGTTGAAATTTCGGGTGTCCCACCTGCCATAATGCAAAGGCAAAAATATCAGCATATTCTTTGAAGACGACTTCAAGATCACTCGTGAAATGGCCATTTTCATAATTTGCATATAATAAAACAGGTTTACCGGAAGATGTACTGTTCTGTAATACGGCAGCAAATTTTGCAGGTTCCCAAGGGGTAATTCTAGAATCGTTCATTCCGGTACTGACAATAACAGCTGGATATTTTATCCCCTTTTTTACCTTGCTTTGAGCGTCCATTTCAATAAGGTGCTTGGTGTCTTCAGGATCTTTTAAACTTCCGACTTCCGGAATCTGATTGGCTCCGTTAGCTGAGTTCTGTGAACGGAGTACATTGGTCATTCCTACTTCTGCAATAGCAACGGCAAATAAATCAGGTCTTTCCGTAATGGCTCTTCCGATAAGAACACCTCCCATACTGCCTCCATTTCCAATGAGTTTTGAAGGAGAGGTATATTTTTGGTTAACAAGATATTCCGAACAGGCAATGAAGTCTTTCCAGGTATTAGGCTTTTTAGCTTTCATTCCGTCTTTGTGCCAATTTTCACCTTTCTCACCTCCTCCTCTTACATGGGCTACAGCCACTACTGTACCTTGCTCAAGCAATACTGATAATCTATTGGAAAAACGAGGTGTAGAAGATATTCCATAACCGCCATATCCGGTAATGTAAGCAGGGGTACTTCCATCCATTTTTATGTTTTTGGGATAAATAATAGAAAGAGGAACCATGGTTCCGTCATGACTTTTTACTTCCACTTCTTTTACTTCGTATGATGCATAATAATCCGGGTAGTTGCTGTCTCCGTTGAAATACTTGCTTTTTATCGCTTTATCATTTTCAGGGCTATAATCGTAAAAGGTAGCAGGAGTAAGCCAATTACTGTTATAACATTGTAGATTGTCATTTTCACGGGCATTAAGAGCAGCGGAATAATTGATTCCGCTAGGCAGAGGCGCTTTTTTTCTGGTCAGTGTTTTAAGATCTATCAGGTACTTATCCTGAATAATTCCATTGCTTAGTGAGTAGACTAAATAATTTTTAGAGCTGTGAATAGAGGTGATTACAGAACTGCTTTCAGGAACGATAACTTTAGCATTATCGAAATCGGGGTTTGATAGACTGGTTAATCCTATTTTATAATTTGGTGCATTCTTATGGCTAAGGTAAAACAGTTGATCTCCGCTGATGAACGTTTGTACGATATCATCCGATGGTTTTACGATTTGTTTCCATTTGATTTTTTTATCTTTAATGGAAGAGAAGGGTGCATAGAATACGGGGCTTTCTGATTTCGTAGAACCTATTCTTAAGATTATGGATTTATAATCATCACTAAAGGAAACTTCAGGAAACTGTTCTGTCAGAATACTAAGTTCAGGATATTCTTCTCTTGCTCCCAATACAATATCTTTGTCCTGGTTGGTACCGATCTGATGGATCATAGCCTTCATTTCTTTCAAAAGCATATTGCTATTGGGATCTCCTGTACTCATTTTAGTATAGGTTATATATTGCCCGTCGGGGGTGAACTCAAAATTAAACTCACTCCAAATAGGAGCCAGTACATCATCAAGGAATTTTTTAGTTTTTAAATCTAAAATTCTAAGCTCACAAATCTCACTCCCGGACTTAGAGAATAATAAGGCTATTTGATTCCCTTTGGTATCTACCGTGAAGTTAGTGATCTGTGCATCTTTTTTATAGGTTTCGGGATCAAAAATCAACATTTCCTTTCCTGTAGAAACATCTTTGGCGTAAAGCTTGGAGAGCTTTTCATTTTTTTTCGTTTTAACATAGAAATAAAGATTTCCTCTTTGTGTTGCGTAACCGTAAGAGTCGCCTCCCATTTCCTGAACCTGCTTCATACGATTGTAAAGAGCATCACGATTGGGGATTTTATCAATAATAATATGGCTGTAGTCTGACTGGGCCTTAAACCATGTTTTTACTTCAGGACTTTTCAGGTCTTCCAGCCATTGATAATTGTCAGTAATCTTTTTTCCAAAATAATCATCCGTTGCAGGTTTTTCCGGAGTTTTTGGGTAGTTAAATTGGGCGAAACCGATCTGGCTTAAAAATAGACAGCCTGTTAGAAATACATTTTTCATGGTATTATTTCTTTTGATAGTGATAAAAATTTAATTGCAAAAATACTAAACTATGTCTAAGAAATAATGATGGATCTATAAAAAGAAGGAATACTCCAAAAATATTCCTTCTTTTTATAATTAAACTTCCTCTTTAGAAATCCATTTTCCAACCGTAGGAGGCTGGTAGGTATTCATTTTTTCCAGCAGGTCATCAATTGTATTACTGATTAGAAGCATATCTTTGTTAACCTGTTTTAAAAATCCTTTATCGACCATATTTTGAACCAGTTTGATCAAGTCATCATAAAAACCGTCAATATTCAAAATACCAATGGGCTTTTTGTGAAGTCCGAGTTGTGCCCAGGTAATCATTTCGAAAAATTCTTCCAAGGTTCCGTAGCCCCCCGGAAGAACGATCACCCCGTCACAGAGCTCATTCATTTTGGTTTTCCTTTCGTGCATCGTTTCTACAAGAATAAGCTCAGTGAGGTTCTTGTGTGCGATTTCCTTGGATTGCAAAAATTGAGGAAGAACCCCTGTTACTTTTCCGTTTTCACTTAAAGTACCATTGGCTATTGTTCCCATTAAACCTGTTTCCGAACCGCCATAAACCAATTGTATATTTTTCTTGGCTAAGGTTTGGCCCAGTAAAAAAGCTTGTTCTTCATAAATTTTATCTGACCCGAAACTTGAGCCACAAAAAACTGTTATACTTTTCATATTTTAAATGCTTTTTATAAAATTAAAAATATCCAAAATCATAAGACTTTGGATATTAAATATCGTTTATATTACCATTTTATTTTTGAGGAATATTAGCTAAGATATCCTTTAAAAAGCTCCAGAATTTCTGAGCAGAAGGAATATTAGCTCTTTCATCAGGAGAGTGTGCCCCTCTGATGGTTGGCCCGAAGCTTACCATTTCCATTTCAGGATAGTTGGCTCCGATAATTCCACATTCCAATCCTGCGTGGCAAGCTACTACATGAGGTTTCTCACTGAATTTTTCAGTGTAGATTTTCTCCATAAGCTGCACGATCTCTGATCCCGGTTTTGGTTTCCATCCCGGATAAGAACCGCTGAATACCACATCCATTCCGGCTAGTTCTGCTACAGATTTTAATTGCTCTGCTACAGAATATTTAGACGAATCTACAGAAGACCTTGTCAGGTTTAAGATTTTAAGTTCACCTCCCTTTAATTCAACTCTTGCTACATTATTAGAAGCTTCTACAAGGTCTGCCACATCCGGACTCATTCTGTATACTCCGTTATGAAGCGACTTCAATGTAAGAATTACTTTTTTTGAATCAGCTTCAGAAATAGCTTTATCCGATGAGGTGGAAATTTCAATATTAATCTGAATTCCAGGTTCTACTGAAGCGAATTCTTCTAAGATATCTTTTTTAAGAGCCTTAGCTTCTTCTATGAATTCCTGAGCGTTTCTTACCGCAATAACTGCAGCACCTTCTCTTGGAATAGCATTTCTTAATCCACCGCTGTCTATAGAGATCAATTCAATATTTTGTTTCTCTAAACCGCTGTAAAGAAGTCTTCCCAGAATAATATTTGAATTTCCGAATCCTTTGTGGATATCCATTCCGGAGTGTCCTCCCTGTAATCCTTTTACTTCAATTCTTACCGTTTGTCCTTTTGGAGCTTCCGTCGCATAGCTTTGAGTAATGGTAACGTCTACACCTCCTGCACAGCCTATGTCAATCTCATCATCTTCTTCCGTATCAAGGTTCAATAAAATTTCCCCTTGTAATTGACCTGGCTTTAAACCAATTGCTCCGGTCATTCCTGTTTCTTCATCAATAGTGAATAAAGCTTCCAAAGCAGGGTGTGGGATATCAGAGCTTTCAAGAATAGACATGATCGTAGCTACCCCTAAACCGTTATCAGCTCCTAAAGTTGTTCCTTTTGCTTTTACCCAGTCCCCATCAATTTCCATTTTGATACCTTCTGTTTCAAAATCAAAATTGACATCATTATTCTTTTGGCAAACCATATCCAGGTGTGATTGCAACACAATAGATTTACGGTTTTCCATTCCTGCAGTAGCCGGTTTTTTGATAATTACGTTTCCTACTTCATCTACAGTAGTTTCCAGTCCAAGGTCTTCACCAAATCCTTTGATGAAAGCAATTACTTTTTCCTCTTTTTTTGATGGTCTTGGAACTGCATTTAATTTGGAGAAGTTTTTCCAGATTATCTGCGGTTCTATATTAGATAATGCCATTGAAATTTATTTTTCTCAAATTTACGAAATTAAAAATGCTTCCGTAGGATACAGAAGCATTTTTTATGAATTGTAAATGAGCCAAAACCTAATTTGTGAATCGGCCTTTTACCCTTTTTGTTGTATTAACATCCACATTCTCCGTAGATAGGTGTCGTGAAAACCGTTCCATCCGGTTTTTCAATCGTCAGCGTGCCCTCAAACAGTAAAGCCTCTTCGCCTTTTATTTTTTTACCTTTTACAGAGATTTTATAATCACCATTTTCTATTTCTTTGGTCAGTTCTTCATCCACTTCCATATCGCTTGAAGAGATCAGGTTCATAGCCAGTCTTTTACCGTCAAGTTTCATATACGCTGTTTTGCCGGCATCATCAGCATAGATGTATTTTTCAGCTTCAAAGTCAGCTTTATTAATGGCAAAATAACATGAACATTCTTTAATTTCTTTTGGAAAAGGTATGTTTCCAACCAGAATTTTTCCTGAAGAAGTATCTGTTGCTGCAGAGTCTTTCACAATACTTAAAGAATCGGCTGGAGCGGTCCCTGAAACTGTTTCTTTATCCTTTTTACAGGCTACTAATAGAAACGCAGAGAAAAAAATGATTAGGTATTTCATTGGTTTGTGGTTTTATATTCTTAACCTCTTGCTCTTTCCAAAAGGGTCATCATCAATAATGAAAGGATTACTAAGCTTTCTTCTTCATCATCAATGTCAATTAATCTATCCAGTTGGAATCTTCTTCCAAAGAATGAAGGCATTTTCTTTAATTTAAAATAAGCTTTCCCATCAATACCTGTTACGGTGTAAGAAGGATTAAGGAAATAACCGGTAAACATTCCGATAATAGGAAGTTCGCCCACAAAACTATCCCAGAATCTTACCCATGCACTGTCTTCCTGTACTTTAAATTTAGGCTGATCATTAGCATCCAGAACATCATAGCTTGCTTTCCATATAGAACGCATTCCTTTTCTTGCCAGTCTGCCGAAGTTTTTATTGTCAATAAGGTCATTTAAAGAATAAGAAGCATTGAAATCAATCCATTTATTAGCTCTGATTCTGAACAATTCCTTAGATTTAGTCTCGTCATTGAAAACAACAACATCTTCCTTTAGTTTAAACATTTTCTGACGTACATACGCGACATAATTTCCATTCTTGTCAGTAATGTTAAAGTCACTTGCTAATGTAGTGATTTTGAATTTGAAATCCAGTGGATAATTTAAGTTTTTAAGTACCATGTTAGTGTATTTTTTTCATATTAGGCCGCAAATATAGAGGTTTTTTTAGAGTTATAGGGTATAGGAGGGGAGTTATGTTTTGCTGTAGAATGTAAATAGGGTAGATAGATGGGATGGGCGTGGAAATTGAGAGTAAGGAGCCAGGTGTTTAAGAGTCAAGAATCAAGAATCAAGAATCAAGACCTCGGATGTACGTAAAAAAGAATTTTTGAATATCAAATATCAAATATTAATTATACATTATACATTATACATTATACATTATACATTTTAAAAAATAAAGAACAGCAAAGCCTATTGATTATTGTCTGATTATCCCCTTTCATTTTTCCTTCGCAGAACCTGAGTTTCGTCATCTATAATTCATAATTATAACTGATAAATTATCACTTTTCCTCAACTATAATCCTTATTTTTGTATCTATGGATTACCCAAGTAAAGTGCTGGCAAAGGCGGTTGATGAGATTTCAGGTTTACCCGGGATTGGCAGAAAGACAGCCTTAAGATTAGCATTACATTTATTGAAACAGCCGAACTCAAGAGCCGTGAGCCTTGGGAACTCACTGATTAATCTGGTTAATGAAATTAAGTACTGTAAGGAATGTCATAATTTTTCTGATTTTGATATCTGTGAGATTTGCAGTAATGAGAAGAGAAACGGTGAATTGATCTGCATTGTTGAAGATGTCAGAGATGTGATAGCCATTGAAAATACTGGAAAATATACAGGGAAATATCTGATTTTGGGAGGGAAGATTTCTCCAATGGAAGGAGTAGGACCAAGCCAGCTGAATATTCCAAGTATTGAAAGAAAATTAAATGAAACCAAGGTTAAGGAATTTATTTTTGCTTTGAGTGCCACCATGGAAGGAGATACCACTGCTTATTATATTTACAAAAAATTCAAAAATTTTAATGTAAATTTTTCAAGCATTGCAAGAGGAATTTCAGTAGGAGATGAGTTGGAATATGCCGATGAAATTTCATTGGGAAGATCTATTATCAACAGGTTACCGTACAACGAAAAGGATTAATATGAAGTTGTCTGTTATTATTGTTAACTACAATGTTACCCAATTACTCAGAAACTGTCTTTTGTCTATCCAAAAGTATATAAAAGAAGTGGATTTTGAGGTTATTGTTATGGATAATGCTTCTACAGATACCTCCTGGAGAGACCTTATTGCGGAATTTCCAATGGTGCATTTTATTTCTTCTGAGATTAACGGAGGATTCTCCAAAGCAAATAATCAGGCGATCAGTTTAGCGAAAGGAGAATATGTTTTGCTCCTTAATCCGGATACAGAATTGGAGGGCTTTTATATGAGGGAGCTGCTGGATTTTGCAGATTCTAAAGCTGATTTCGGGTGCCTTGGGGTACGCATGCATGACGCTCAGGGAGATTTTCTGCCTGAAAGTAAACGATCAGTACCGGATATGTTTAATTCTTTTGAGAAGCTGTTTGTCAATTTTAAGAAAAATAATTCAAAATCATATTACAGAAGTGATATTGAGGAGTATGCTGTTGCTGAAGTAGAAGTCATAACAGGAGCCTTTTTATTGATTAAGAATGAAGTGTACCAACAGATTGGTGGGCTGGATGAAGCTTATTTTATGTATGGGGAAGATATAGACCTTTGCTATACATTGTTGAGAAATCATTATACAAACTATTATTATGGTAAGGCTTCCATCCTTCATCATAAAGGTGAAAGTACCATTAAAGATGATGTCTATCTGAAAAGGTTTTATGGAGCCATGCAGATTTTCATTGACAAGTATTATAAAGAAGAAAAGCCTGTACAGTATTCATTCTTAAAGGCAGGATTGAAACTCCGGCACCAGGTTGAAAAGATCAAGCTAAAATAAAAAAGCAACTCAATTTGAGTTGCTTTTGTTCTATGTAAAGTGATAACTTTCTTATTTAGCTGGGGTTACAGGAGCCTGAACCGGAGCTGTAGTTGTAGAAGAAGCAGGAGCTGATTGCTTAGCCGGAGCTTCCTTTTTTACAGGTTGTTGTGCAGGAGCCGCTTGTGACGGTTTACCGGTAATCACAACACTTAAAAGAATAAGAACAATGATTGTTCCGCCTAGAGTCCATGTTGCTTTTTCCATGAAATCATTGGTTCTTTGTACTCCGAACTGTGCAGATGATGCACCTCCGAATGTACTGGAAAGGCCTCCTCCTTTAGGATTTTGAGCCATAACAACAATCACCAATAAAACACTGGCAATCATAATAAGAACCATCAATAGTGTAAATATAGTATCCATTAATTCTGATATCTTTTTGAATGGGCAAATTTAACCTTTTTTTACTGAACGACAAAAAAAGATGACAGTAAATGTGAATCAAGTGCAAAAGTTTAGAGATCAGACAATACTTTTGAGCTTAAAATTTAAGATGGAAAGAAAGTATAAACAGCAAAACAGGCGATGCATTACATCTTTAGACTGCTTTAAGGCCGCTTGAACGTTATTCTCTTTTTACATACAGATTCCGGATCAAATTTCAATTTTATCTTATCGGCAAAAATAAAACGGCAGCTTCTCTGCTGCCGTTTTATTGATATATCTGAAATTTTACTTAAAATCAGAATCCTTAGCCTGGTTAAGCACATAGGATTGTACAGTCATATTGATTTCCATTCCTCCCATATTCTGGATGATGGTAAACGGAAACTTTACTCCTGAAACATCTTTATAGTCTGCAAAACTGGTTGGAATAGCACCTCCTTCTCCCATTTTTATTTCTCCGGTTTTTAGACCTGTTTTTACACTGTAGTAATAGGTTTGTTTAGCTCCTTTTATCACGTAAGAATCTTCATTATTATATTTTTCAATTCCTGCGAGTTTAAAATCAGAAGATTTTGCAAAAGTCAGTTCCGGGAAAAGTTCCGGCTCTGCCATAGAAGCCTTTTGCTTGTCATTTAGAGGAATTTTTTGTCCTTGGGTTTCTGCATATCCATCTTTACCGTCAAAAATGATTTTCTGGATGGTGTTGCCCATCATTTTCATATCCATAGCCATTTTTCCACCTTTGGCCTGAGTAAGCTTCATGCTCATATCCATTCCCTGAAGTTTGGTAGTGGCATCCGCTGTGATGGAAGTTACTTTCTGAACAGCTGCTAAACCGCCAATGGCATTGATGTATTTATCTGCAACAGAGGCAATAGTCACACTGGTATCTACTTTCTGTGCCGCAGGTTTTGCTACGGGGTTCGCTTCTTTATCGAAATATTTTACAGGATACCCTAATTTTTCTAATCCTTCAGAAATATCCGATGCTTTACCGGCGATGAAAATTCTGCTTTGGTTGGGAAGAATCGTTGTTTTCACAGCATTGGAAACATCGGCAGCTGTTACTTTGTCAATAGACTTTAAATAGTTGGTATAAAAATCTGAAGGAAGATTCTGAATTTTTTGGTTTACAGCAAATCTTGCAATTGTTTCAGGCTTTTCAAGAGACATGATGAAAGAACCTTTCAATTTAGCCTTGGCATTTTCCAATTCTTCAGGTTTTACGGTAGAAATGGCATTAAGCTCATTCATTAATTCTTTTACAGCTTTATCCGTAACCTCATTTCTTACGCTGGTTTCAGCTGAAAATTCCGGAGAATATTTGCTTGCAGTCATGCTGGAATAAGCGCCATAAGTAAACCCGTTTTTTTCTCTAAGATTCATGAAGAGCCTGGCTTCACCACCGCCACCTAAAATATAGTTGGCTATTGTAGCAGGGAAGTAATTAGGATCCTTCATTTTAAGACTGTTCAGGTTGCTTACCGATAATACAGACTGTACTGCGGTAGGAACATCCACTACATTCACTTCTGTTTTAGAAAGATTGGAAGCCGGTTCTAAAGCAGCAAATTTTGTATTTGATTTTTTCCAGTTTCCAAAAGCCTTTTCAATCAAAGGTTTCACCTGATCAAATTTTACATCTCCTACGATCACTAAATACGCATTATCCGGAGTATAATATTTGTTGTAAATATTTTGTACATCTGCCAGCTGGATCTTATTGATGGATTCTACCGTTTCAAATTCTCCTCTTGACGTGTTTTTTCCATATATCAAGGCATTAGAAACTTTTGAGGCAATAGAAGATGCATTTTTTTCATCAGCTTTTAAGCCTTCAATAATTCTTTCCTTTGCATTTTGAATTTCTTCGGCTGAGAACTTTGGATTAACGATTGCATCAGCCATAAGTCCCAATACTTCCGGGAAATATTTTGAAAGCGAGTTGGAAGTGGCTCCGGTAGAGCTAAAGCTGATATTAGCTCCCAGAAAGTCCACTTTTTTATTAAACTCATCTTTGCTTAGGTTCGTGGTTCCATTGTCCAGCTGTTCTGCCATAAGGTGGCTTACACCAGCGATGTTTCCTTCATAATAAGGAGGCCTGTCCATAGAAAGAGTTGTATTAACCCTTGGAAGTTTGTTGTTTTCAACAACCATTACAGTAAGCCCGTTGCTTAGCTGGAAGGTTTTGGGTTGGGCAATGTTGATGGCAGGGGTAGGCCCCGGTTTTGGCATTGCATTGATGTCAATTTTTTGTGCGGAAAGCATTCCTGCAAATAAAAATGCCGCTGCTATATAGGTAAATTGCTTTTTCATGGGTAAATTATTTTTTCTCAGGAACGTAGTTGATAATGATTCTTTGGTTGGAATTCAGATATTTTTTAGCTGCATTTTGAAGATCTTGTTTGCTAATAGATCTGTAAATGTCTATTTCTTTATTGATAAGATTGGTGTTTCCCATCAATACGTGATTAGTAGCTAACGATGCAGCTATTCCCTGAATACTTGAGTTCTGGTTGACAAACTGATTTTCAAACTGGTTCTGAAGCTTTTGATAATCTTCATCAGAAATTAAAGTCGTCTGAAGTTTTTTGATCTCCGCATCAATATCAGCCTGTAGAGTCTGTTTGGTAGTCTGTCCCATCGGAATAGCAAAGAATGCGAAAATACTGTAATCTTCAAGTCCCTGGTTAAAAGCAGCTACCTGAAGTGCTTTTTTCTCCTGATCTACTAGTTTTTTGTATAAAACAGATGATTTTCCACTGCTTAAGTAAGAAGAAAGCATATCTAATACATAAGCATCTTTCTCTTTGTTGGCCGGTGTTCTGTATGCGAAAACATAAGCCGGAAGCTGGATGTTGGGATCAGTTGCTGTAACTTCTTTTTCCTGAGTGATAGGGGCATCTTTAGGAAAATCTTTGGGATAAAGAGTTCCTTTGGGAATACCGCCGTAATATTCCTGAATCCATTTTTTTGTTTGTTCAGGTTTGATGTCTCCCGCCACCACTAATGTAGCATTGTTGGGAACATAGTATTTTTTATAAAATGCCTGGAATTCTTCAAGCTTCGCAGCATTAAGATCATCCATAGACCCAATAGTAGGCCAGTTGTATGGGTGATTGGTGAAAAGGTTTTTCTGGATAGTTGGGAAAAGATTTCCATAAGGCTGGTTATCCATTCTCATTCTTTTTTCCTCTTTTACTACTTCTCTCTGAGTATCCACTCCAATTTGATTGATTACAGAAGCACGCATTCTTTCTGATTCCATCCAAAGACCCAGCTGCTCGTTGTTGGAAGGGAAGGTTTCATAGTAATACGTTCTGTCATTGGTCGTATTGGCATTGTTCTGTCCTCCGTTTGAAGAAACGATCTTAAACCATTCACCTCTTTTGATGTTGGGAGTCCCTTCAAATAAAAGGTGTTCAAAGAAGTGTGCAAAACCGGTTCTGCCTTTCACTTCATCCTTTGCTCCTACGTGATACATAACCCCTGTAGTAACTACCGGAGCAGAATTATCCTGATGAAGAATTACGTGAAGACCGTTCGGAAGATCATACTCTTCAAATTTGATTTGCTGAGCATTCAGTATCATTCCGAAGAAAGCTACGGCAGCAGCAGAGAGAAATCGCTTTTTCATAAAGTTAGAAATTGTTTATCAATTAGTAGGAAAAGTGAATTAAATGTTACAGAAATAGAGTTATAAGCTAAAAAGAATAAGTAAATGATGAATCGTTAGCTCACCTGGCTGATCCATTAATTCAAACTTTATGAATTATAACTGCCGGTTGTGGCGTTTTGACTCAAGTTTCCCATCTCTAAGTCTCTTATGTCCACTCCAGACCCTATAATTTCTAACTTCTCTAATCAAAGTTTGAATTCTCCTCTGAATACATTAATTTTGTATTCCCAAATTTTTTTTGCAGTATGGATTATCTGAAAGGACTCAATGAATCACAATATGAAGCCGTTACCTCTTTACAAGGCCCTCTGATGGTGCTTGCAGGAGCCGGTTCCGGGAAAACACGTGTACTTACTATGCGTATTGCCCACCTGATCAACAATAAGGTGGATCCTTTCAATATCCTGGCTCTTACCTTTACCAACAAAGCGGCACGTGAGATGAAAGAGCGTATCGCAAAAGTAGTGGGAGACAGTAATGCAAGAAGCCTTTGGATGGGAACTTTTCACTCTGTTTTTGCAAGGATTTTAAGAATAGAGGCTCATTACCTTGGTTACCCTTCCAACTTTACTATTTATGATCAGCAGGATGCTCTGAACGTAATTAAAAAAGTCCTGAAGGATATGAATATCGATGCTGATCTTTATAAGCCCAAGAAAGTTCAGGCAAGAATCTCTACTTATAAAAATAACCTGATTACGGTAAAAGCTTATTTCAATAATCCGGAACTGATGGAAGCGGATGAAAAGGCCAATATGAAATTTATCGGACAGATTTATCAGAGATATGTAGATGCATGCTTTAGAAATGGAGCTATGGATTTCGATGACTTGCTGTTAAAAACTAACGAATTATTAACCCGTTTTCCGGAGATTCTGGCAAAATACCAGGATAGATTCAGATATATTTTGGTAGATGAGTACCAGGATACGAACCATTCTCAGTATCTTATTGTAAAAGCACTGGCTTCAAAATTTGAAAATATCTGTGTGGTAGGAGATGATGCACAGTCTATTTACTCTTTCCGTGGTGCCAATATCTATAATATCTTAAACTTTAAAAAAGATTATCCGGATGCAGTAACGGTTTCTCTGGAACAGAATTACCGATCAACCCAAACGATTGTAAATGCTGCCAATGTAGTTATTGCAAAAAACCTTCAGCAGTTTAAGAAAAATGTTTTCAGTGATAACGAAGAAGGGGATAAAATCAAAATTTACCGCTCACTTTCTGATGCTGATGAAGCGAATTTTGTGGCCGGAAATATTTGGGAACTTCGGAACCGTGATCAGAGAAAATACAGCGATTTTGCTATTTTATACAGAACAAACTCTCAGACAAGAGCATTTGAAGATGCTTTGAGACGTAAAAATATTCCCTATAAAGTATATGGTGGTCTTTCTTTCTATCAAAGGAAAGAGGTGAAAGACCTTATCGGATACCTGCGTCTTTTGGTCAATGAAAATGATTCTGAAGCGCTGATGAGAATTATTAATTATCCTGCAAGAGGGATAGGGGAAACCACACAGAATAAATTGATCGTCTTTGCGGATGCTCAAAATGTTTCTGTGTCAAAAGTATTGGATAATCTTCCGATGTATGCCCCTCAACTGGGTTTAAACAATGGTGTTTTAAACAAGCTGAATGACTTTTGGTCTATGATCAAGGCATTCCAGGTGTTATTGAAAACCGAAACTGCGTATAGCGTAGCCATGGAAGTAGCAAAGCGAAGTGGTTTAATTAAATTCTTAAAAGATGATCAGACTCCGGAAGGAATTTCCAGGGTAGAAAACGTTCAGGAATTAATGAACTCTATGCAGGGATTCATTGAAGAGCAGATGCAGCTTGAGGATGGAGATCCAAGTCTTCCCAATTTCCTTGAAAATATTGCTCTTTCGGCAGATACACAGGATAAAAACCTGGGTGATGATATGGTTTCTTTAATGACCATTCACCTTTCAAAAGGACTTGAGTTCCCGGTAGTTCATCTGGTGGGACTTGAAGAAAACCTTTTCCCGAGTTTCATGAGTTCTGCAACCCGTGAAGATCTTGAAGAAGAAAGACGATTATTTTATGTAGCATTGACAAGAGCTGAGAAGCAGGTGTTTTTCTCTTATGCTGTTTCCCGTTTTCAATGGGGAAAAATTACAGATGCCGAACCTTCGAGATTTTTGAGTGAGATAGATGATGAATTTATCGAGTTCATTAATCCGGCAATGGAAAAAAGATTCATCAATAATTCCGGGGTTAAATCCAATATTTTTGATGAATATCCATCAGAACAAAAGACGTTCAAAAAAGTTGAGAAAAAGACAATTGCTAAAGGAGAGCAATCACAGCCGGCTCAGGAAGTAAGAAAGCTAAAACCTGTAAGTACCGCTAAAATTATCAATCCTAGTGGAGCTTCTTCTCAGGATATTGAAGTAGGAGATAAAGTGAGACATGACCGTTTTGGAATCGGACAGGTGACTTTTCTGGACGGAACTGATCCTCAAAACATCAAGGCCAAAGTTGTTTTCATTCATGAAGGAGAGAAAAACCTGATCCTTAAATATGCTAAACTAACTAAAATTTAGAACTCATAGTACTATCGATATAGAAAAACGGATTCAATTTTGAGTCCGTTTTTTTGTTGTTAATACAAGGCTTTACAACCAGAAATCAATCATTGACCATTCACTCTCAACTTTAAAATCTTAACTCATTTTCCTAAAACAACTCATTTATTATTTCTGGGACTCATTCCATTATTCAATAGAAATGGGCTTTAGCCCAAACTTAAGAATGGCAACGTACACAAGATAATAATACAGGCTTATGTTTGGGCTAAAGCCAATGGATGGTTTTCTATTTTTACAAAGAACGGGCTAAAGCCCGTCTTTATTGAATATCATTTTTTTATTAAAATCTCTTTGAATTTATCTAACTTTAATAAGGGATAGAAAGAAACGATAATTATTTTTTACAAAAACAAAGTCTATTGATTTTGTAGACTAGTGAATATATTTTACATTTGCACCCTGTAAAACATAAATGGTTAATCAAATTCTAAACTATATGAGAAATAAAAAAACTATTTTTTCAGCTTCTGTTTTATTTTTTCTGGGATCCTATGCTTATGGCCAGGAAAAAGACAGTATAAAAGTACATAAAGACACCATACAAACGAATAATGTAGAAGAGGTAGTGGTTTTAGGTTCACGTGCCGGAGCAAGATCAAAAGTAGACAGCCCGGTTCCTGTGGATGTATTCAATATCAAAGAATCTTCGGCTATTCTTCCCCAATCTGGGATAGGGCAGATTCTGAACGCACTGGCTCCTTCTTTTACTTCTACAATTCAGACCAATTCTGATGGGACGGATCATCTGGATCCTGCTCAGCTGAGAGGATTGGGACCGGATCAGGTATTGGTATTGGTAAATGGAAAAAGAAGGCACACTTCAGCTTTAGTCAATGTAAACGGAACACCCGGAAGAGGAACGGTAGGAACAGATTTGAATGCTATTCCGGCTTTTGCCCTTAACAGGATTGAGGTTCTGAGAGATGGTGCGGCTGCTCAGTATGGTTCAGATGCCATTGCCGGAGTTATTAACCTTGAGCTTAAAAAAGATACCGGAAAATTAACCGGGCAGGTGAGCTACGGAGGAAATCTGACCCCTACAGCCAACGACCATACTGGAAATTTTGACGGTCAGAATGTTCAGGTAGACTTGAATTACGGTAATAAAATAGGAACAAAAGGTGGTTTCTTTAATATCACCTGGTCTTCTCAGTTCAGAGAACCTACTTCAAGAGCCGGTGCAGAAAGCGGAACGATTTATAATGCCTATAATGCTATTGAACAGCGTGCTTTAAATAATGGGGTTAATCTTTCCTCTCTTTTTAATAATATCAATAGCACCCCGAATTCACAACAGATCATTAACTCTATTCATCAGTATGCTCAGGGGGTAAACTACTTTACTGCCGATCAGCAGGCTGCCATTCAGGGGGCATCTACCATCCAGGATATAAAAGACGGAAACGGAAATGTTATTCAGAAAGGACTTCAGTCTTTATTGAATTTTGATGTTACTGATCAGGAACTTGCTTACAGAGGACTCACAAGAAAGGATTTCAATATGCAGGTAGGACAGTCTAAGCTGAACAATCATCAGCTTTTTGTCAATATGGAAGTTCCGATCAATGATAACTGGAAAGTATATTCTTTCGGAGGATATAGCCTAAGACATGGTACTTCCGGAGGGTTTTACAGAAAACCTAACCAAAGCAGAACATTTACCGGGCTGTCTGCTAACGGTTATCTGCCTCAGATTGGAACGGATATCCAGGATATTTCACTGGCTGCGGGGATCAAAGGGAAATGGGATGGCTGGAATATTGATTTCAGTAATACTTTCGGGCAGAACTCATTTACTTATACCATTCAGAATACCGGAAATACATCTTTGCGCTTTGCATCACCCAATGAATTTAAGGCCGGAGGATTAAAGTTTTCCCAAAATACGATTAATCTGGATTTTTCAAAAAAATATGATGTCTGGGAAGGAATCAATGTTGCATTTGGAGCAGAACACCGTTATGAAAATTTTAAAATAACAGCAGGAGAGGAAGCTTCTTATGCTACATATGATACTTCAGGAAATGTATGGACGGGGAATTCTCAAAGGCCCACCGACTTCTTTGGGGCAGCACTTCCCGGCGGCTCTCAGGTATTCAGCGGATTTAAGCCTGCCAATGCAGTAGACAAAAACAGACAGTCTGTAGCAGCGTATGCAGATGTGGAATTTAATTTTACCAATTGGTTATTGGTGGATGCAGCTGCGCGATATGAAAACTATTCTGATTTCGGATCTACTTTTAATTATAAATTGGCTTCAAGAATAAAGGTAGCCCCCAATTTCAATGTAAGGCTTGCCGGATCTACAGGATTCAGAGCGCCTTCTATTCATCAGATTTATTATAATGTAACTTCTACTTTATTTACCAACAATCAGCTTCTGGAAGTAGGAACTTTCAGTAATGATTCGGCGGTAGCAGGATTATTGGAAATCCCGAAACTGAAACAAGAAACTTCAAAATCTGCAAGTGTAGGATTTACCTATAAAATTCCTTCTGTTAATTTGACCTTTACAGCAGACGGATACTTTACGAGAATAGACAACAGAATTATTCTTACAGACCAGTTTTTAAGAGCAGATGTACCTGCTGCTGCACAAAAAGTCTATGATGATTTAGGTATTAACGGAGCACAGCTTTTTACCAATGCTATTGATACGGAAACCAAAGGGGTGGATGTGGTTATTTCGCATAATGTCAGATTTTCAGGTCTAAAACTGGATAATAGCTTTGCTGTCAATCTTAGTCAAACTAAACAGGTAGGAGACATCCATTCTTCAGGACTTCTACAGTCTGCAAAGCTTGAAAAAGTGTATTTCTCAGAAAAATCCAGAGTATATCTGGAAGAAGCCGTACCGAGAGTAAAGGCCAGTCTTTCTCATACCCTTTCATGGAAAAATGCGAGTTTCTATCTTAGAAATACGTATTTCGGAAAAGTAACGGGAGCAGATATTATCGATGCCAACGGAGACGGAATTATCGGATTCAATGAACATCAGCAGATTGGAGACAAGATTATTACGGATCTTTCTCTGGCCTATCAGTTTACCAAAAACATTGGACTGACACTTGGTGTAAACAATTTATTTGATATTTATCCTACTAAAAACCTTCCTGCGTCTACTAATAATGACCAGTTTGTTTATTCACGTTCTACTTCTCAGTTTGGGCAGAACGGGAGATATGTTTTCACAAGACTGAATTTTAATTTTTAATGGTTATAAAAATTTGAAGGGAGACTGTTCTGAAAATGAACAGTCTTTTTTTATGTCTGAAAACGGAGGAAATTACTTCCATGTTTTTAATTCATAAGCTGCTTCCCAGAAATGATATTCCATTCTGGAGGCAGTTATAAAAGCTTCGGTCATTTTTTTTCGTGTTTCCTCAGTGGTTTTTTCTGCTATTGTATCACAGATGAAAATAGCCTGGTCTACGGCAGCTGAAAACTCTTCTCCGGAATAGGTGGCAATCCATTGTTCATAAGGATTGTTGATGGTATTATGTTTTTGATAAATATAATTTCCAACCTCTCTGTAGATCCAAAAACAAGGAAGCACGGCGGCAATGGCAATTTCTACAGATTCTAAGGCAGCGGTACTTCTCAGAAAATGAATGTAATGATGGCAGGCAGGCTGTAAAACACCTTTATCTGTAAGTCCGAAATCTTTAAAATAAGATTCGTGCAGTGCATTTTCCACTACAATAGCATTTTCAGCAAATCGCATATAAGTAAGAACATCCTGGAGATCCGGGATTTTTGCAGCAATCAGGGAGAGGGTTCTGCCAAAATGTTCAAGGTATAATGAATCCTGAGCCATATAAAAACGGAATTTTTCCTGAGGTAAGGAACCATCTGATAATTCTTTGATAAAAGGCATGCTAAGAATAGACTGATAATATTCTTCTATTGTTTGCCAGGTTTGTTCAGACCATTTCATTTTTGATGAGTTTTTGAGGATTAAAAAAGTGGTTAAGAGGGCCATTGCCATACCCTGTCTGTACATCTATGCTGTTTTTTATAGCCTCATAAACATAGTCCTGTCCTAAAGAAACAGAATCATATAAGCTTTTTCCCTGAGCCAGGTAAGCAGCTATTGCAGAAGAAAGAGTACAGCCGGAACCATGGGTATTATTGGTGTTTAGTTTCAGCGTTTCAAAAGTATGGTATTGTCCATGTTCATCATAGAATAAAGAGGTGATGGTGGAGGTTTCCTGATGGCCACCTTTGAGAAGTATGCTCTTGCAGCCTAACTGTTTTATTTTTTCACCTGCAGTATATAAATCTTCCAGCGTTTCGACTTTCATGCCGGCTAAAATTGCTGCTTCATCCATATTGGGGGTAATGATATCAGCAATTGGAAATAGTTTTTCTGTGATCGCTGTGATGGTTTCCTCCTCAATAAGCCTATGCCCGCTGGTAGCAACCATTACAGGGTCAAATACAACCGGAATTCTTGTATACTGTGATAATGTGGAAACAATAGTCTCAACCAACTGTGGAGTATGTACCATTCCTATCTTAATGGCATCAGGAAAAATATCATCCAGAATCGCTTTGATCTGATCGGCTACTGCTTCCACAGGAATAGGATATATTGTTCTTACTCCCTGTGTATTTTGTACAGGCAGGGCCGTTAATACTGAGGTGGAAAAGCAGCCTAAAGCAGAAGCTGTTTTGATATCTGCCTGAATACCTGCGCCACCACTTCCGTCAAAACCTGCAATGGTCAATACGGACGGGTATTTGTATTTTTTCATTTTAAAATCTCATTTTTTAATTCATATGCTGCTTTCTGGGGATTTGCAGCACTGCATATTGCGGAAACTACAGCAAGGGAGTCTGCTCCGGCGTTGAGGACTTCCTTCGCATTTCCAAGATGTATACTGCCTATGGCGACCAGCGGTTTTTCTGTAAGCTGTCGGATTTTTGCAACACCTTCAAGCCCCCATTCTGTAATGGTATCTGTTTTGGTATGTGTTTTAAATACAGGGCTTATACCAAGATAATCAGAAACCATTGTCTGTTCATTTTCAAGCTGGGCCAGGTACTCAATAGAATATCCAATGATTTTATTTTGGATAGAAGGTAGTTGTCTTAAAAAAGTAGGTGCAGTATCACTGTTCCCAACATGAATACCCGCAGAATTTACTTTTCCAGCAACTTCTATATGATCATTTATAATGAGGGGAATACCATACTTTTCTGTAATTTCCATAAGCTTTTGGGCTTTTTGGAGGAACAATTCGGTACTGTCATTTTTTTCTCTGAGCTGGATAATGTCCACTCCGCCCAAGATGGCTTCTTCGGCAACTGTCAGAAAGTTTTTTCCAATGCAATCAGCTTCAGAAATCACAAGGTATAGTTGGTAGGAGAAAGGATGCAGGCTCATTTTTGTTCTATCTTTAGGTTTTGGATGAATTCTTCTTCTGTTATATTGTACAGTTTATCAATCAGGTTAACCTGAAGACTTCCGGGGCCTCTACTTTGCTGGACAGCCAGTTCTCCAGCAATGCCTATTAATGCCATTGCAGCAGCAACACCCAATGTTTTATCTTCCACACTACCTATAAACGCACCTGTTAATGCGGTAGCAGAACATCCAAGACCTGTTACTTTAGTCATAAGCGGATGTCCGTTTTTAATGAAAAAGCTCTGCTGTGGGCTTATAATAATATCCGTTTCACCGGAAATACAGACTGTTGAATGGTAGTGTTGCATCAGTATTTGAGCAGCATGAACCGCGTCATTACTTTGAGCGGTACTATCTACTCCTTTAGTAACAGTGGTATTAGCTTTGGCCAGTGCAATAATCTCTGAGGCATTTCCTCTGATAACACTAGGTTGATATTGTAAGAGTTGTTGTAAAATCTGATCACGAAAAGAGGTTGCTCCGGCACCCACAGGATCTAAAACCCATGGTTTATTTACGGAATGTGCTGTTTCAGCTGCCAGAAGCATAGACTCTGACCAATATTCATCTAACGTTCCTATATTGATCACTACGGAATGGGCAATACCGATCATTTCTTTGATCTCAGACCGGGCATGTGCCATAATGGGAGAGGCTCCAACAGCCAAAAGGGCATTGGCTGTATTGTTCATGACTACATAGTTGGTGATGTTGTGAACCAGGGGAGATTTTTGTTTTACAAGCTGCACTTGCTGCCAAAGTATTTTTTCCATTGTTATCTTATCATTAAAATAAAAATAGCTTTAGGAAAAAATCCAAAACAAAAACCACATGAGCGGGTCATGTAATTTTGCTTTTCCCTACGTCGGTGTAAGCCGTATCAGGTTCAAAGGGACTCTCTCAATTCTTTTTCAGAATACCCCTAAAGCAAAACAAATGTATAAAAATTATCAGACCGGGCAAAAACCTTCCCCGTAATTTTATCTTTCCACAAGTTCCTTTACCTGTTCTCCATAAAAATCTGTTTTCGTAGTATTGATTTTTAAGAGCTCATACCATTTTATAAAAGCTCCGATAAAAACAATAAGCATCAGTACCATAGCTGTTACTGCTAAAGCAGCCAATAAGTACTGTTC
This sequence comes from Chryseobacterium sp. YR221, assembly GCF_900176315.1. Taxonomy (NCBI): domain Bacteria; kingdom Pseudomonadati; phylum Bacteroidota; class Flavobacteriia; order Flavobacteriales; family Weeksellaceae; genus Chryseobacterium; species Chryseobacterium sp. YR221. The sequence continues at coordinate 93,238 of NZ_FWXM01000005.1, read as the reverse complement.
TTTTGGAATATAGATCGTAGCAACCTGGATATAGCCGGCCCAAAAAGTAATTCCAGCCATAAAAACACCCGGAATAGCCGAGCATAAAGCATATTTTCCTCTGTTCATCCTGATCAGCATAGTCGTACAGACAATCAATCCGCAAGCGGCAAGTAATTGATTGCTGATCCCGAATAGTGGCCAGATACTGCTTACATTTCCGGTGTATACCAGGTATCCCCAGGCAAAAGTGAAAAGAAGGCTGCTGATAATAATTCCGGGAACCCAGTTTTTATCATTGAATTTTGGAATCACAGAACCCAGCATTTCCTGTAAAAAGAAGCGCCCGACTCTTGTTCCTGCATCAATGGCTGTCAGGATAAATACGGCCTCAAACATAATGGCGAAATTATACCAGTATGCGGTTAATTGATCCATATAAGGGATCTTATTAAAGATGTGAGCCATTCCCACGGCAAGTGAAACAGCCCCGCCAGTTCTGCCATGAAGATCAATACCAATCTTTTGTGAATAATAATCTATGTCTACTCCATGTAAGGCAGGATGTGCTGCAAGAAAAGCGTCATATGATTCTTTTGGAGTGTTGATGGCAAAATAATCCCCCGGCATTAATGTACATGCAGCAATGAGAGCCATTAGTGCAACAAAACCCTCTACAAGCATGGCACCATAGCCCACAAAAAGAATTTCTCTTTCTTTATTAAGCATTTTTGGAGTTGTTCCCGTAGCAATGACAGCATGAAAGCCCGAGATAGCACCACAGGCAATCACAATAAAAATAAATGGAAGCACAGGACCACCAATGACAGGACCTCCTCCGTTTACAAAAGCGGTAAGTGCCGGCATCTGTACAGTAGGATGAATGACAATAACTCCTATAGCCAACATAATGATCGTTCCTATTTTTAAATATGTAGAAAGATAATCACGAGGAACCAATAATAACCAAACCGGTAATACAGAAGCTAAAAAACCATATAATGGAATAGCAATGGAAATGGTCTTGATATCCCACGAAAATAAATTATTCATAGTGGGATTCTGCATGAGGCTGTGTCCACCAATAATTCCCGCTATTAAAAGAATTCCGCCTAAAATACTGGCAAAGAGTACACTGTTCTTTTTATACCGCATGATCAGTCCCATAATTACTGCAATAGGCATTGTGATCACCACTGTAAACAAAGACCAGGAAGCTTCATGCATGGCATTGATGCATGCCAGGGATAACCCTGCCAGGGTAAGGATCAAGATAAATAAGATGGCAAACCCTGCTACCGTACCGGTTGCTTTACCGATCTCCTTTGAAGCTATGGTGGCAAGACTCTGCCCTTTATGTCTTACGGAAGCAAATAATACCACCATATCATGTACACCTCCTCCCAATACACAGCCAATTAAGATCCATAGGGCACCGGGCAAATAACCAAACTGTGCAGCCAGGACAGGACCTACCAAAGGGCCTGCAGCAGCAATAGCTGCAAAGTGATGTCCGAAAAGTACATTTTTATTCGTAGCGACATAATCTTTTCCGTCTGCAAATTCAACAGCCGGGGTTGTATGCTGGTCATTGAGACGAAGAACTTTATTGGCGATAAAGATGCCATACACACGATAAGCTATAGCAAAAATGAGGACTGATGCAAAAATGAGAGTAAGCGCATTGATATTGTTCAGGAAATCCATATCATTTTGATTTTTGTAGTGAATAATTAAAATTGAATCCTATTTTGTTATTAATAATTCAAATATTAGCCAAGTTAATTATTTTAAGTGTAAAAATTGATGATATGTATACTAATTTAGCAAATTTGCTATTTGTGTGTGTTTTTTGTTAAATTATAATATTGATTATCAGTTTGTATGTGTGTGTTATGCTTGTTTTGTGTGTATATATTATTTTTTCTGAGAAATGATGAAATCTACCATCTGATCTGTGAGCCTGTCAAGATAGGGTTTGTCGGTAGTACTGAAACTGTGGACTCCATTATCCACAACCACTAAGGAAGTCTGGATATTTGCTCTTTTTAATCTTCGGTAGAGCTTTTTTGATTGACTTAAAGGGACAATCTTGTCTTTATTGCCCTGCATAATTAAAGTAGGAACCCCACCTGAAACAACATTAACCGGAGATACGGTTTTGAAATATTCTATTATCTTTTGCTGGTCTTTGTCTATATCATATCCGGAAAGTCCTTTGACCAGATTCTTTTGTAAACTGATAATCTTTTTTGATAGTAATCCCACCATAAAAACGGGAATAGTGCCTGTTTTGGTGTGAAAAAGCTTATTCAGATCAGCAGGGCCATAATGATCAATAACATAATTGACACTCGAAGGATAAGATGAAAGTTCAGGACTTCCGATAAATGTATCATCTGGAGTGTATGCCGCCATCAGGGAAAGGTGAGCGCCTGCAGATGTCCCGAAAATTCCAATATTATGAGTGTCGAAATTATATTTTTCTGCATTTTTTCTGACCCATCTTATGGCATCCTTGGTATCTTCCAAAGGTTGAGGGAAGTGAGTGCTGTCATTTAACAGGGTATAATTTATACTGATCACTGCATATTGCTTTGCGATCAGTTTGGCCATTGTGTTTTCTACATAGTCATCTTTAAGGATCACTTTGTCGCCTTCTACCCATCCTCCTCCATGAACGTAGATCAATACGGGAAGTTTACTGGGTACATTACCTTTAGGCGTATAAATATCCAGTTGAAGAGGATTTCCTTTTTTGTTGGTTTTGTAAATTATATTTTCAGAAACAGTGGCTATTTCCGGAAGCAGGGTAGTCTTTACACGCGAAGCCTGGGCTGGATTTTGTGAAAAAGTTTGTGAAAAGAATAAATGCGAAAAACTTAAAAATACAATAAAAAACAGGTTTGTAAAAAACCTGTTGATAGATATGGCGTATGATAATTTCATAATGAGTCTTTTTGAGGCATATTATTTTACTAATTCCTCAAAAAGCTTACCAAAAGTAGTATTTAAATCTCTGGATTTTCCGGGATGAGGTCTTGAGGTCTGCACTACTGAACTTCGTACAGCGGTCAGCCATCGGAAGCGTTCTGGGATATCAAACAGTGCAATAGGACCACCCTCTTTATTTCCTTCAGCGATTTTCTGAAAACTTTCCAGGTTTTGAATGATATCCTCATAATCCAGTTTGCTATGCATCAGCTTGAATTTATCAGGGCACAAATGGAATGCTACGCGGATAAATTTTTCTTTTTTTGAAAACATAACGAGTCCTATATTGAAAAATTCTTCTCTTTCAACCTTTGGTACTAAGCGTATTACCGCATATTCATATATTTTATCCTCTTGCATTTTTGGCTTCGTTTACAAAGATTTGAGAATTTTCTAATCTGGTTTTCATAAACTGAAAATAGATCTCACGGATTTCATCAGGCGTTTCATCAGCGTCATTCCAATGTAACCAATCTTCAGGAATTGTGTTGACAATTTCTCTGAAAAAAGTATCATTTAATATGCTGTGGGCAAACTGGTCAGCTTCATCCAGCTTTTTTGCTTTGGGAAGCAATACATGGTCTTTTACATATTTGAATGGTGTTTTTGCGGCTGTATCGAAATTCTGCCACGAATGATGGAAATAGAAAGAGGCTCCGTTGTCAATGATCCAGAGTTCTTTATTCCACATCAGCATATTGGTATTTTTAAAAGTACGGTCAATATTGGTAATAAAGGCATCCAGCCAAACAATTTTTGAAGCCAGAAGAGGGTCAACAGACACTCCCGGATCATAGGTGATAGATCCTGAAAGATAATGCAATCCCAGATTTAAGCCTTCAGAAAACTTGAGCAGATCCTGGATCTCTTCATCCGCTTCTGTTCTGCCAAAGTCTGCATCAAGATTTACAAAAACGAGCTCAGGAATTTTAAGCCCCAAAGCTTCCGTGATTTTGCCTCCCAACAATTCAGAAATCAGCATTTTAACTCCATGGCCTGCGCCCCGGAATTTTAAAACATATTTGAAATCATCATCAGCTTCTGCCAGAGCAGGTAGTGAACCTCCTTCTCTTAATGGCAGAATGTAACGCGTGACGGTTACCGTTCTTAAATTCTGCATACCGCAAAAATAAGGTTATTTTTTAATAGTTTTTTTCATAAATTTCGATTAAAATTAATTCTCTTATTGTATGGATCTTACTATCAAAAAGAATATACATTTGGAAAACACTGAGACAAGAAGCTTTCTTGCGGATGTTTTTTATATGAATGCCGAAAAGAAATTGCCCTTAGTAATATTTGTTCATGGCTATAAAGGCTATAAGGACTGGGGAGCATGGGATGTAATGGCTGAGAAATTTGCTAAAGCCGGCTTTTTCTTTGTAAAATTCAACTTTTCTCACAACGGAACAACGGTTGGGGATTCCCATAATTTTGCAGACCTTGAGGCTTTCGGAAATAATAACTATTCCAAGGAACTTTCCGATCTTGGTGTGGTAATTGATCACTTTATCAAAGAACCTCAGGTAGATGATCAGAAAATAATTTTAATGGGGCACAGCAGAGGAGGGGGGATTTCTATTATTAAAGCATTTGAAGATGAAAGGATCAATGGATTGATTACCCTGGCCAGTGTAGATACCCTGGAACGTTTCCCTAAAGATGAAGCATTAGCGAACTGGAAGCAGGAAGGAGTTTATTATGCATTGAATGGACGGACAAAACAGGAAATGCCTCATTACTATCAATTTTATGAGGATTTTGAACAAAATGTAAACCGTTTTGATGTGGAAAGAGCTACAGAAATGGCCAAAGTCCATATGTTAATTATTCATGGAACACAGGACGAAGCGGTAGAAGTAAAACAGGCAGAACATCTTCACCTGCTTCATCCGAACTCTGAACTGTTTCTTATTGAAAATGCCAATCATACCTTTGGAGCTAAGGAGCCCTGGACAGAAAATGACTTACCAAAAGATCTGAATACTGCAGCAGAAAAATGTATTGAATTTATAAAAGCAAAGATGTAATACGTTCAATATCAGAAATAATATATCAGAAATCCCGTTATGATAGTAACCACCATATAAATTAATTATGAATAAACTTATTGCAGGCGTATTCGCCTTATCATTATTGACAACAGCTGTTTCTTGTAAAAAAGAAACTAAAACAGAATCCTCAGCAAGCAGAGATACATTAGCTACTGTAATGCCTAAAGACTCTACAGGAATTCCAAAAACAGACTCAGTAGCTGTTCCTTCCCAGGGTACAGCCTCTACAGACAATATTATTACTAAAAATGTAGGTAAATATCCGCATGATATCAAGTTGTTTGAAGACAAAAGCCTGACAGAAAGATTGAAAAAAGTGGTAGGCTCTGAGTATGCTGAAATGGTAAAATTCTTTAATGTAGAAAGCCCTGTTGTTTCAGAGAACGGAATCTATAAGCTGAACGGATGTAAGCAACATGATTGCCCGGGGTATTCCACTTCCATCTATTATGATGCAAAGAATGATAACCTGAATGTGGCGATTGATAAAAACGGAAAAGTAAGTGACTTTGCCGAAAAAGGTAAAATTACAGTTTCAGAAACACTGAAAGCAAAATAAAGAGGAGCATAAGCTTCCTTCTTCATTTAAAATAAAAAAGCCTGAAATCTCAGGCTTTTTTTATTTTATCGTTAGTACTATCCAGGCTTCTTCAATTTTACTTTCCAATAATAGCTTCTGTGCATCTGCATGAATATGTTCATCCGCATGAAAGTCTCCTGTTGGCAATACTTCTACATTGGCAAGCATTCCAAGGTCATTTCCTGTGAAAATCTTACTGTATTTAATAGAATCAGGCAGAAGATCAAATCCAATTCCCTTTGTAACCAGAGGTTTTGGAACTTCAAAAAGGCTGTTTTCATTGCTTCGGGAATACCAGTTGCCTCCTAGGCGGGCTACCATATCGAGTTTTTTCTGATCCAGGTTTCCAGCCTCATTCAGGTATTCTTCTCTGATATGAATCTTCTGAACCTCACAGATCACAAGATTTCCGGCTCCTCCCTGATCACCCAAAGATTTTACTTCTAAAACCTTGCATTCAAAATTGACCGGACATTCCTCAATCAACTTAGGTTGTACCAAATCAGCATCTTTCATTGTCAGCCCTGATTTTATAAACTCATTGACTCCGGTTTCATATTCTGTGGAAGCTAAGGAAATTTGCTGAACAATTGGAAAATTTACTGTTCCAATCACCACTTCCTGAACTTCAAGAACATTTTCCAGGGTATGTTTAGTCGTATTATCACGCACTCTCCTCGATGGTGAGAAAATCAAAATCGGAGGAACGGTACTGAACATATTGAAAAAACTGAATGGTGATAAATTGATCGTACCATTTTTATCTACCGTAGAAGCCAATGCAATCGGGCGCGGTGACACGGCGGTCTGCATGATGGTTTGCAGCTGTACGGACGTTATTTCAGAGGGGATTACTGTTTTCATATTTTTACTTTTAACACCTAAGTTATTTTTAGTTATTTCTTATTACGTTTTATTGAAGTACACTTAAGTTTGAAAATCTACGATTTTCATTCTTTGGGAAGATCTTTAAATATTTTGGACGCAAAGGATTCACAACCTTCATGGTAAAGGTTTGTAACATTGAAGTTGACTAAAATTGAACGAGGTGCTTTTAAAAGGTTCATATAGTTTATAGTTTGTGCTTTATGAATTTGATGAATTTCGGCAACTGATTTTAACTCTAAAACGATTAATTTTTCAATTAAAAAGTCACATTTTACCTTACAATTTATATGGTTTCCTTTATAGGAAAATGGAATCTCAAGTTCACTTTGATATTTTAAACCTAACAGATCAAATTCTTTTTCTAAACATTGATGATAAACCTCTTCGTACAAACCAGGACCCGCTAGTTTATGTACTTCTATACAAGCGCCAACAATTTTGTAGGATAGCTCATTAATCAATTTTTGAGTAATCATCATGTGAGAAAAAAATGAAAATCGCAGATTTTCAAAAACTAAAGTGAACTCAATTTTTCCATTATTACTTAGCTTAAAAAACTAAAGTGTTTAAATAATTATTATACGGTTGGGATAATTTTACCTGAAACTTCACCAAAACCTACTCTTACACCATCTTTCTCAGCCCATGCTTTCATGGTAACCGTATCATTGTCTTCAATGAATTTTCTTTCTTCTCCGTTGCTTAATGATAAAGGGTTTTGTCCTCTCCATGTCAATTCAAGCATAGAACCGAAAGATTTTGGATCGCTTCCTGAGATGGTACCACTGGCATACAGATCACCTACCTCAACGTTGCATCCGTTTACAGTGTGGTGAGCCAGCTGTTGTGTCATATTCCAGTACATGTGTTTGTAATTGCTTTCACTGATGAGGTTTTGTTCCCCATTTTCAGGCTGGATATAAACTTCAAGATTGATATCGTAGTTTTTGTCTCCTTCAAATTTTAAATAGTCTAACACTTCAGGATCCTGTATAGGAGAAGCGGTTCTGAATGGTTCCAGGGCTTCAAGGGTAACTACCCATGGTGAAATAGATGAACCGAAGTTTTTAGCAAGGAATGGACCTAATGGCACATACTCCCAAGACTGTATATCTCTTGCAGACCAATCGTTGAACACTACCATTCCAAAAATAGCATCTTCAGCGTCTTTTGTAGAAATGCTTTCTCCCATCTCAGTATTTTTGTTGATGATGAAGGCCATTTCCAGTTCAAAATCCAATTGTTTACAAGGGCCAAAAACAGGTTTTTCCACATCTGCAGGTTTCATCTGTCCTTTAGGACGATTAATGTCTGTTCCGGAAATTACAATTGAAGAGGCTCTTCCATGGTAACCTACCGGTAAGTGTTTCCAGTTTGGTAATAAAGCATTGGCAGGATCACGGAACATTTTTCCAACATTGGTAGCATGTTCAATGCTGCTGTAGAAATCAGTGTAGTTGGGAATGTGAAGAGGCATCATCATTTTCACTTTGTCAAGATCATAAAATGCTTCTTCAATGGTTTTCTGGTCTTTTGAAAGAGCAGAACCTTCCTGTAATAGCGTTTGAATTTTTGTACGAACAGCATTGGTAACCGGTTTACCCAGTTCAATAAATTCGTTGATGGTGTATGCTTCAAAAACATTGTCATCCAATCCTTCAATGTCTTCAAAATATCCAAGATCATACAAGGTTGCCAGATCTATAATCTGATCTCCGATCCTTGTACAGCATCCGATATATTCTTTATTAAAAACTGCGACTCCGAAAGGGATATTATGTATAGAAAAATCCGAATTTGAGGAATAGTCTACAAATGATTTCATAAGTTTATTAGATTTAAGTTAGATTAAAATAGCACCCTGAGAAACAGCTGTTTTCAAGATATTTATTTTGCCTTTTTCGAGTAGGATTCTTCATCAATCCATCGGTCTCTGGTATTGACATCAATGAGATAAAGAATATCCTTTTGCTTGGTGAGCATTAGGGTTTTAGTTACCGGCAGTGGAATTTTTTTATCTTCAAGCTTATCTGCTCTTAAAGAAATAATGTTTTTCTTTCTGATGATGTCACCTGTAAAAACATTGGAACTGCTTTCCCCGGTAGCTTTATCATCAAAAACTTCTACATAAGTAGCATTATTTCCTTTGATGATAATAAAATCTCTTTCCGTGTGGTCTGCCTCATCTTTAATGAAAACAAACTTTTTATTCTCAATATTTACATTGTCGAGATTCTGATTGATGCCTCTTCTTTCTTCAAGTTTGGTAAGAATTGCATCCAATGTTCCATATTGAGCTTTTAAGCCCAATGTTCCAAGGAATAGAGTTCCTATTAAAATTTTTTTCATATGCTGTGTTTTTATAAAAAAGTTTTGTCAAGACTTTGCATCCTGACAAAACTTAGTATATACTGTAAAATTAAAGATTTCCTCTTCTGTCCTGTTCTCTTTCCAGTGCTTCAAATAACGCTTTAAAATTTCCGGCACCAAAACTCTGTGCACCATGTCTTTCAATGATTTCAAAGAATAGGGTAGGGCGGTCTTCTACAGGCTTGGTAAAAATCTGAAGTAAGTACCCTTCTTCATCATGATCAATAAGTATACCTAAATTCTGTAATTTCTTAAGATCTTCATCAATATGACCTACTCTTTCAGGAACCATATCATAATAAGCTTCAGGAGGAGCGGAAAGGAATTCTACCCCACGTTTTTTTAATTCCGTGACTGTGTGGATGATATCTTTTGTAGCAACAGCAATGTGCTGTACCCCTTCTCCTTCATAGAAATCAAGGTATTCTTCTACCTGAGATTTCTTTTTGCCTTCTGCAGGCTCATTGATAGGGAATTTTGCAAATCCGTTTCCGTTTGACATTACCTTAGACATCAAAGCAGAATATTCTGTGTTGATCTGTTTATCATCAAAAGAAAGGATATTCACAAATCCCATTACTTTTTCATACCATTCTACGGTAGGAATCATTCTGTTCCAGTCTACATTTCCTACGCAGTGGTCTACATACAACAAACCGGCTTCTTCAGGGTTGTAGTTGCTTTCCCATTTTTCATATCCTGGCATGAAAGCTCCTTTATAGTTTTTTCTTTCAATAAACATGTGAATCGTTTCTCCGTAAGTATAGATTCCGGACATTCTTACTTCACCATGCTCGTCAGTAAGTGTTACAGGCTCTAAATAGGGCTTTCCACCTCTTTTTGTAGTCTCTTCAAAAGCTGCATAGGCATCATCTACCCAAAGTGCCAAAATTTTTACTCCGTCACCATGTTTTTTTACGTGCTCACTGATTGGAGAGTCAGACTTAAGTCCGGTAGTTAAGACCAATCTTATTTTTCCTTGTTGAAGAACATAAGATGCACGGTCTCTTACTCCTGTTTCAGGACCCGCATAAGCTACAGACTGAAAACCGAAAGCGGTTTTATAATAATGGGCAGCCTGTTTTGCATTTCCTACATAAAACTCAATATAATCTGTACCGTTAATCGGTAAAAAATTCTCTGCTTGAGCAATTTTTTCGGCAAATGTTAGTGTTGACATGTTTTCTTTTTACTTTTATTTTATTGGTATGCAAATTACAAAAATCTTGGACATAGGGAAAATAATAAACAGAAATCCTGGTGTTTATTTAACATAAAGTTAAAGAAGAGTTCATTTAAGTATATTTAAGTTTCTTAGGTTTAGAATGGACCTCCTACATTTGTAATACAAAAGACAAGTGAAAAATAATATTTCGAACATGAAAGCCGCAGAAGATTTTCTGCGGCTTTCTTATTTTTATAAAACTTCTATTTTCCTGTTTAAGCTTCCTGCATCAGGATTGTAATTATCCCAGATCTTCCAGGTGTCATCTACCTTTCTGATAAAGTAAATTTGGGTGCTCAGCTGATTGACAAAATGCTCTTCGCCGGTTTCTCCTACTTTGAACAGAAGATTCCAGAACTCCTGAGACTCCAGTATTTTTTTATCAGGTTCATCTGTAACAATGTGGATGTCAAAAACTTCGTAATTGGACCGATTGTTTTTTGTGACCAGTTGAAAATCTTTGTCACACAGCTCTTTACTGTATAATGATGCCCTTTCTAAAAAAGGGGAATCGTTAAATACCAAATCTTTAAAGATATCGGTATTATGATTAGGAAACTGTTTGTAAAACTCAAAAGCGGTGGCACAGTAATCATAAACCATTTGGGTTAGAAATGAATGATCATCGGCTTCCTTATCTTCCTGTTTTTTATGCCTCATAGAAAGAATGTAATCATTAAGATCTTTGTATCCCAGAAAGATACATATCTTGTCCAGAGTTTTTAAAAATCTGAGATCGCTATGGGTTTTGTCCTGGTAATCGTTTTCAAAAAAACGTTGTAAAGTAACATGTGAAATAGTATTTCCTATTTCAAATTTTTTCCCTCCCTTCAATTCTTCAGCCTCAGATAATTCTTCTTTAATAATTTCGGAAAGGATAATATAATGGCTTCTTTTCCATTCACTCACATTCCCCAAAACAGAATTCCTTACCTTCGAATGCTTTTCAACTTCTTCTCGTATCGAATTATATATCGTTTTCAATTTCCTTGTTTTATAATGATTTTATCAAATATACTGCCAAAATGTTAATGTTTTATAATGATTCATGGAGTCTGGCATGGAAAAATTTTTTTGATTCTAAATAAAAACAACATTTAAGAGATTATCTGTTTGATTATTAATGTTTAAATCTTTCGAAAGCGGCTCTTTCCAGCATTTCTCTGTCATCCGGATGCGCAATACTGATCAGCTCTTGTGCCCTCTGGCGAAGGTTTTTACCATAGAGGTAAGCAGTTCCATATTCCGTAACTACATAGTGAATATGCCCCCTGGTAGTAACTACCCCTGCTCCCTGTTTAAGATATGGGACAATTCTGGAAACTCCTTTTCGGGTTCTTGAAGTGATGGCAATAATTGGTTTTCCGTCTTCACCCAATGCTGCTCCTCTCATAAAGTCCATTTGTCCTCCGATACCACTATACTGCATGGTTCCTATAGAGTCGGCACATACCTGGCCGGTAAGATCAATCTCAATAGCTGAGTTAATGGCTACCATTTTTTTATTTTTCATGATGTTAATGGGGAAATTAACTTCGCTCACATCTCTGAATGCAAAAACAGTGTTATCATCTACATAATCATATAATTTTCTGGTTCCAAAGCAGAAACTTGTGATGGTTTTATTGTCGTTATAGCCTTTGTATTTGTTGTTAATTACATCATTCTGAATAAGATCAATGACTCCATCACTGAGCATTTCGGTATGAATACCTAGATCTTTATGATTGCCCAGGCACTTTAAAACGGCATCGGGAATTGTTCCGATACCCATCTGAAGGGTAGACCTGTCTTCAATAAGTTCGGCTACGTTTTTTCCTACAAGCATTTCTTCAGGACCTACTTTTGAACCATAATCTACTGTGGGAAGCTCTTCTTCATGCCATACGAGCTTATGAATTCTGCTGATATGGATCATTCCGTCTCCATGAGTTCTCGGCATTCTAGGGTTAACGATTGCAACGATGATTTTTGCGGTATCCACTGCTGATCTTGCAATATCTACAGAAGTTCCCAACGTACAGAAGCCATGTCTGTCAGGAGGTGAAACGGTTATTAAAGCCACATCCAGAGGCAGTATATTTTTTCTGAATAAAATAGGAATTTCGCTGAGAAATACGGGAACAAAGTCTCCTCTGTCTGAATTGACAGCATCCCGAACCGGTGTGGAAACAAATAAAGAATTGACAAAGAAACTGTCTTTATATTCGGGTTTTGCAATTTCTACATTTCCCTGTTGGGTAATAGAAACCATTTCTACATTTTCCAACCGATGAGATTGTCTCGCCAGTTCATCAATAAGGTAGTTAGGAGTACATGCACTGCCATGGAAAAATACCCTGTTTCCACTTTTTATAGTATATATTGCTTCTTCAGCGCTTATGTAATTATGCATATTTTTTTTTTTTGATATTAATTTTTTATCTCATAAAACACCTGTCTTCTCTCAAAGATAAGCTTTATCGTCTTTACTTATTCTAAATATTTCAGGCGAATTAGAAGATTTTTATCATGTTAAACATAAAGAATTTAAAGAAAAAGCAAAAAGACCGGATGCACTGCATTCGGTCTTTTTATAGGCTAGAATTAATTTCTTAATTTAAAATAGGAGCTTCAGTTTTCTGTTTCATACTTCCTGTTTCAGAAAATCGCAAATGCCAGCTAAAGGCTTCTTCAAGTAAATGAGGAGTGTGGCCACCTCTTTCACAGGCTCTGTCAAAGTAGGACTGCAGCTCTTCTCTATAATCAGGATGCACACAGTGGTCAATTATTTTTTGAGCCCTTTCTCTGGGAGCTAAGCCTCTTAAATCAGCCAGCCCGATATCGGTAACCAAAATGTCAACATCATGCTCTGTATGATCGGTATGAGAAACCATTGGAAGCACATGGGAAATATTGTTTCCTTTGGAAGCAGCCTGAGTTACGAAAATACTTAAGTAAGCGTTTCTTGCAAAATCTCCGGACCCTCCGATTCCGTTCATGATTTTTGTTCCGCCAATATGGGTGGAATTTACATTTCCGTAAATATCAAATTCAATTGCTGTATTGATAGCAATGACTCCTAATCTCCTGATCAATCCTGGAGTATTGGAAATATTCTGGGGTCTTAAAACAAATTTTTCTCTGTATTTTGAAAGGTTTCCTAATACTCTTTCATAGCATTCCTGAGAAACCGTAATGGAAGATGCAGAAGCAAAACTTAGTTTACCGGAATCAATGAGATCAAAGGTACTGTCCTGAAGCACTTCAGAAAACATAGTAAGGTCATAAAAATTACTGTCCTTAAATCCTGTAAGAACGGCGTTGGCTACTTTACCAATTCCCGCCTGAAGAGGAAGTAATCTGTCTGTAAGACGTCCCAGAAGAACTTCATTTTCAAAGAAACCCAGGAGGTGCTTTGCAATAGCAGTTGTTTTTTCATCCGGTTCCGCAATATCTGCAGGGCTGTCTTTAAGGTGGGTAAAAACAATAGCCTCAATTTTGTCAGGATCAATAGGAATACTTTTTCTTCCGATTTTGTTCCATGGAGCGACAATAGGAATAACGTTTCTGTAAGGATAATCTTCAGCCTGGTAGATATCGTGAATACCATACACTTCCTCAGGAACTTCGGTATTGATCTCGATGATGACTTTTTTGGCCAATGCCGCAAAAGTGACTGAGTTTCCTACAGAAGTTGTAGGGACAATGCTCCCATCTCTTTCAATATAAGCTGCTTCAATCACCGCCAGATCAATAGTCTGTAGGTTTTTAGTGTGAAGCAGTTCGGCACTTTCACTTAAATGCTGATCAATGAAGAGAATTTCGCCATTATTAATCTTATTTCTTAAAATGGGATCTACCTGGAAAGGCATCCTTTTCTTTAATACATTAGCTTCTGCTAATTTGCCATCGGTACCATGTCCTAATGAAGCTCCGGTCATTAGAGTGACCTTAATATCTTCAGTTTTTCCTCTTTCAGCTAATGCCGGCAAAATTGCTTTGCTGTCACCTGCTTTTGTAAAGCCGCTAGATCCTATGACCATACCGTCTTTAATCATTTTTACAGCGTTTTCAGCTGTTGTCACTTTTTGGTGTAGACTTTCTAATCTGATTCTTTCTAACATGTAATCTTGATTTTGTGGTAACCACCATTACTTAGGATGCGTTATGAAAAATAATGGTGATTATAAATGTTAACCATCTCTCACAAATTTACGAAAAAAGACCCTTTAAATAAAGCATTCAAAGGGTCTTTTATATGTATTCAGCAGTACTTTTTATATGAAATTGTTTAGGCTCTTTAGTATGAGATACATCTATTAGAATTTTTAACTCAAAACTTAAGATTCAACGTGGTTAAAAGTCACAGAACCTGTGTTTTAAACATTTTTATGAAACTTAAGGGCTATTCTTCTTGTTCAGCCTAAAGAATTAAAATCATTTCAATTATTCCAGCCATGAAGTTTTGTATGACGGATCTTCCACTTTCAAAGCTTCTTCTGTAATTTTCAAAGGACGGAAAGGATCTACCATTACGGCATATTCTTCAGTAAATTTTTTACCAATACTTCTTTCCATAGCCCCTGGGTGAGGTCCATGTACAATTCCTCCCGGATGAAGAGTGAAATCCATCAGGTCAATGTGGTTACGGCTCATAAAGTCTCCTTCTGTGTAGAACAAAACCTCATCAGAATCAATATTGGAATGATTGTAAGGAGCCGGAATAGCCATTGGATGGTAATCATACATTCTGGCACAGAATGAGCACACTACAAAATTATGAGCTTCAAAATTCTGGTGTACCGGTGGGGGTTGGTGAATTCTTCCTGTAATAGGTTCAAAGTTTTTGATATTGAATTTATAAGGATAAAAATATCCGTCCCAGCCTACTACATCAAATGGATGTGTTGCATAGATGAAGTCTGTAATCTGGTTTTCTTTTTTTACTTTAATTAAAAATTCTCCCTTTTCATCTTTAGGTTCTTTGAAAACAGGAGCAATCATGTCTCTTTCGCAGAACGGAGAGTGTTCCAAAAGTTGTCCGAATTCATTTCTGTATCTTTTCGGAGTATAGATAGGAGAGTGGCTTTCCAGAACAAAGAACACCGTATTTTCAGACTGTAATTCCACCTGATAAATGGTTCCTCTCGGAATGATAAGATAATCACCAGTTACGAATTCAAGATCTCCTACAAATGTTTTTAAGATACCGGCTCCTTCATGAACGAATAAAAGCTCATCACATTCGGCATTTTTATA
The DNA here is from genome assembly GCF_900176315.1 of Chryseobacterium sp. YR221. Taxonomy (NCBI): domain Bacteria; kingdom Pseudomonadati; phylum Bacteroidota; class Flavobacteriia; order Flavobacteriales; family Weeksellaceae; genus Chryseobacterium; species Chryseobacterium sp. YR221. The sequence continues at coordinate 77,907 of NZ_FWXM01000005.1, read as the reverse complement.
GAAATAATCCATTGATTTTCTCGGCTTTGCCAATCCCATTTTCAGGTCATTATTCATCAAAAGGATCTTTCGGCTGTCCATAAAATCATCTTCAGGAGTGACATTCATTCCCTTGAACATTCTTGGGGTAATATTTTTTTCTACCGCAATTTTCGGTGTCACATCCTTAGGCTCCCCAATTGATTTTATCTGTGTAGGGCGGTGAATGTGGTATAGCAGAGAAGAGATACCGTGAAAGCCTTCTGTTCCGAAAAGCTGTTCATAGTAAAATTTATCTTCCGGAGACTTAAAGATGGTATGTCTTTTTGGTGGGATGTTTCCCGATAAATGATATCTCATTTTACTTTTATATGTAGTTTCTCAAATTTAATCATTTTTCACGAATTGACTCAACCAAAATATTCAACATAGTGTTTCGTGTTTCAAAAATAATTGTTAGATTTGTCTAACAATTATAATTTCATGAAACGAATATTATTTTCTATTACTTTTTTATCATCCTATTGTTTCTCTCAGGAGACAGACAGCTTAAGTTTACATCAAAATAAAAACATAGATTCAACCAGAATTTCAAAAAGAGAAATTAAAACCAGCAGTATTGAAGATGTAGTGGTTACCGGAACCATAAAACCGATGAGCAGATCCAAAAGTCCTGTGGCAGTAGAGATTTACAGCCAGAAATTTTTCCAGAAGAACCCTACTCCAAGTATTTTTGAAGCCATTGCTATGGTAAATGGAGTAAAACCTCAGCTAAACTGTTCCGTTTGCAATACGGGGGATATTCACATCAATGGACTGGAGGGTCCTTATACCATGATTCTGATTGACGGAATGCCTATAGTAAGTTCGCTTTCTACGGTATATGGTCTAAGTGGAATTCCGAACAGCCTGGTGGATAGGATAGAGGTGGTAAAAGGTCCGGCTTCTTCTATTTATGGTTCTGAAGCCATGGGCGGAGTAATCAATATTATTACCAAAAACGCATTGACAGCCCCAAAATTGAGCGTGGATCTGATGACTACGACATGGAGTGAGAATAATCTGGACCTCTCTACAAAGTTTAATGTAGGGAAAAACGCGGCGTCCTTGCTAAGTTTAAATTATTTCAGTTTTCAGGAAAAAATAGATCAGAATAAAGATAATTTTACCGATACCACTTTACAGAGCCGAATTTCTGTTTTTAACAAATGGAATTTTAAAAGAAAAGAAAACCGCCAGGCGAGCTTTGCTATGAGATATCTATATGAAGACCGTTTCGGAGGAGAAATGCAGTGGAATAAATCCTACCGGGGAAGTGATGAAGTATATGGAGAAAGTATTTATACCAACAGAGCAGAGGTTTTCGGTTTGTATGAATGGCCTATGAAAGAGCATATTGTCACTCAGTTTTCTTACAATTATCATGACCAGAATTCTTTTTATGGAGCTAATCCATTTAATGCACTTCAAAAAGTGGCTTTTGTACAAACGTATTGGGACAGAAGTTTTGGGAAACATGATATCACGGCCGGACTTACCTTCAAAAGAACTTTTTACGATGATAATACACCGGGAACGCTGGGAGCAGACGGAATCACCAATGCACCGATGAAGTCTCCGATCTGGGGAGCATTTATTCAGGACCAGTGGGAAATTAATGATAAAAATACGCTGCTGTTGGGCTACCGATATGATTATGATAAAGTACATCACTCGGTGCATTCCCCAAGATTAGCATGGAAATTTTCACCGAATCCTTACCATACTCTGCGTTTCAACTTTGGAACGGGGTTTAGGGTTGTGAACTTGTTTACCGAAGATCATGCAGCCTTAACGGGTTCCCGTGAAGTGGTCGTAAAGTCTGATCTTAAACCTGAAAGGTCGGTTAACGGAAACCTGAACTATATCTGGAAAATTCCTATGGGTACCCGTATGGTGAATCTTGATGCTTCTGCATTTTATACCTATTTCAGTAATAAAATTGTAGGTGATTTTGATTCTGATCCTGATAAAATTATTTATGATAATCTTCATGGATATGGAATTTCAAGAGGAGCTTCCCTGAATGTAGATTTCAGCTTCAGCTTTCCTTTAAGTGTCAACTTAGGAGTAACTTATCTTGACGTATATCAGAAATTTGATAATGAAAATCAGAAAACACAACAACTGCATGCTCCAAAATGGAGCGGAACCTATAACCTGACGTATAAATTCCCAAGTAATCTGACGGTAGATTTTACCGGGCAGTTTTATGGTCCCATGAGACTTCCTGTTTTACCTAACGACTTCCGTCCCGAATATTCACCATTCTATTCTTTGGCCAATATTCAGGTTTCAAAAAGCTTTAAATCCGGCTTTGAAGTGTATTGCGGAGTGAAAAATTTATTCAATTTTACTCCCAAAGATCCTTTAATGAGACCGTTTGACCCATTTGATAAACATGCTGATGATCCCATCAGCAATCCCAATCATTATACTTTTGATACGGCTTATGGGTATGCTCCTATGCAGCGTATCAGAGGGTTCCTGGGAGTAAAATATACTTTGAAATGAAAAAATTAGCTTTATTTTTAATGTTAGTGCCCTGTTTTTATCTGTCTCAGATGAAGACAGGCACTTTTTCTGAAGTAGAGGTTTTGCAAAAAGAAGATGCCAGGCCTACTGTCATTCATCTTTATACAGACTGGTGTGCGGTTTGTAAAATTGAATCTTTCCGTTTGAGCAAAGATAAAGACCTTGTTACAATGATGAATGACCATTTTTATTTTATCAATTTTGAAGCAGAAAAGACAAAAGAAAAAATTTATTTTCAGGATCATGAGTTTAATTATTTAGCCAATGGGAGCTCAGGAATCCATGAGTTGGTACTGGCATTGTCAAAAAATAAAGATCAGCCTGTATATCCACTGTGGATCATTCTGGATAAAAACCAAAAATTGGTCTATTATCATGAGGGACAGTTTACTGCTGAAAAAATGAAACAGAAGCTGTTGGAAATTTCTGCTTTGTAAGTGGGTGGTTTTTGTTGGAAAACGCAAGGGCGCAATTTTTTCTTTTTATTATGCTTTAAGGTGCAAGGATTTTAGCTGTGATAAAATTGTATATTCCTAATACTATATTTGTAAATCCTTGCTGAAAACCTTTGATTTCTTGTGCCTTTGCGTTTGCCCAACCTTAAAAGTTTTTTTCATTTCCCGCAGATTTTTTCTTTAACGTATTTTGAAATTAGTGAGAACTACTTCAATCTTTCAATTTTTAAATAATTAAATCTTTCAATTATTCTACCCCTGAGCACTTGCATCTATTAGCACTGCCAGCTGAATACACGGTTCGTTTGAGCGGTTGCTCCAGGCATGATTGGTTCCTCTCTGAATGACAATATCTCCCGGTTTCAGAAGTGTTTCGCCTTCTTCCATGATCAGGTAGAGTTCACCGGAAAGAATAATAATATAATCCAGTGTCGGTGTCTGATGCATCATCGGATGAGGTTCATTCTTTTTCCATTCTATCCCCAGACCTTTATCCGGAGGTACCACTACATATCGAAAGTAGGTTCCATTCTTTGGCGTTTGCGGAAATCCGGTATTAGGAATTGGGGTTTCAAAGTCTAAGCCTGCCGGCGTTTGTTGGGTATTCCATACATCGGAAATAATAAGTCCGGGGAAATGTTCTACTGCATTTGCTACAGGCTGATCTTCGATAATAACAGATTTTCCGCTTTGAATTCCTGTTACAATGCGTCTTGGTATTTTATTCATAAATTAATGTTTCATAATGAGTTTATGGCCCTGGGCCTGATTGTTTTTAAGAAGAGAATGAGCCTGAAGGACCGTTTCTAAGGATAAATTCCCTATAGTTTTATATTGCGGAGGAAGAATAGCTCCGCTCTCAATAAGTTTTGATATTTCCTCCAAGCTATTTTTGTAATATCCATAATCTTTCACCATACTGTAGGTGTAATTGGAGATATTCATAATCAAACTTCCTTTGTTGAAAAGGTGCTCATGGGCCTCTTTAGTCACCAGGGCGGTAACGTCTACATAAGCTCCGTTGATCTTTAATACATTGGCCGTGACTTCTGACATATGATTGCCTACCAGGTCTATCCCAATATCGAAAGACTGACCCTTATTTGCTTTTAAAAGGTTTTCAATAAGGTTTTCCTCTTTATAGTTGATGATTTGATGGCTTTCCAGCCCCATATTGAGAAGGATTTGTCTGTTGGCTTCACTGCCAACCGTTGCAATGATCTTCCGGATATGATTAGCCAGTAATAATTTGATCAGGAAAGAGCCTACCCCTCCTGTAGCGCCTGTTACAAGAATGGTATTTTCGGGGTTTAATTGTAACCGTTTAAAGATCTGCAGAGATGTAAGGCCAGCGGATGGGATAGATGCGGCCTGTTCAAAGGATATATTTTGAGGTTTGAGAGAAACAATGGCTGCCGGAACACTGATATATTCTGCATAGGTTCCGTTGCTGCCCATAGAACCACTTCCTGAGAAAACTTCATCTCCAACATTGAATTCAGAGACCTCCGTTCCTTTTTCTACAATAACTCCGGACAATTCCCGGCCCAATATTGGTGAACTGATCAGTTTTCGCTCCAGTTCATTTTCCAGCATCTGATAATCGATGGGGTTGAAGCCACTTGCTTTGATCTGAATTAAAACTTCATTACTTTTTACCTGTGGTATTTCTATATTCCCATCTTCCAGTTGGAAATTTTTATTTAAAATAACTACTTTCATATGTTGATATTTTTTTTTTAAGGTCATATGCAATCGCAAGATCATCTGTTTGCATTTGAGAAATCATAGCGATTTCACCCCGTTCATTTGATACACAAATGTAAAGAGGGAATAGTTTATATTTGCTACTAGTTAACAAATGGTAACTAGTTACCTTCATGAAACTATTATGGCAAAAATCATTGAAAACGGAATAGAAAGAGAAGCGAGCTGCACGGAAGAATTGTTCGCGATGCGTGATAGTCTGGATGTATTAGGCGGAAAATGGAAACTGATGATCCTGCGATACCTGACCAACAGGCCTGATCAGAAAATTCATTTTAAAAAACTGGAGCGCAGCATTGAAGGAATTTCTGCTAAAATGCTGAGCAAAGAACTGAAAGAAATGGAAATCAACCTTCTTATTACGAGGACGATTCAGGATACAAAACCCATCACTGTTACTTATGCTGTTACCGAATATGGGAAATCGGTATTTCCGGTGACGGAGACATTGGTTAATTGGGGAATACTCCATCGGGAGAAGATCAAAGAATCCATGAATTCTTCTGAATCATAGATGACAAAAAAATCCTCAGACTCCTGAAGAGTTGAGGATTTTAGATGGGGTAATAGTACCGGTCCGTTACTTTTTATCTAGCCATAATTTTACCAGTTCAGGATGTTCTTCCACCCATTTCATGGCAGTGGCTTCCTTATTTTTACTGTGTTCCATTTTGAGTAAAAGATCAGCCATATGTTCATCATCAAAATGTACTTTAGCAAAGAATTTGGTCAACTCCGGATGATCTTTACCAAAGCTTTTTCTGGCGTAAGTTTTAATCTGTTCAGCTTCACCAAATACCTTTTTAGGATCATGAAGAAACTTAAGTTTCATTTTTCCAAACATCCAGTGAGGTTGCCATCCAGCTACAACAATCCATTGTTTACGTTGTATGGCATTCTGTAATTCAGTGATCATGGCAATGGTAGAAGAGTTGATTTGTTTATAATCCAGTGTATAGTCGATAATAGCCTGATCTGTTCCGGATGTCAGTCCTGCTCCTTTCTCAATTCCAATGATTCTGTGATTGAATTGATCCTTATGCTGATTAAGCTCTTCAATGGAATTAACAGGAATGTATTCCGGGACTACCAATCCTATACGGCCGCTATCATAATTTGTTCCTATATTCACTAATCCCGGAAACTTAGCTACCTTTTTAGCGTGCGTGTAAGGTAGCCAAACTCCCATAAAAAGATCCGTATCTTCATTATTCATCGAAGCCAGAATCATATCTGTAGAAGCTTTTTGAATAATAACATGATATCCCTGCTGATCCAAAATAGCTTTGGCAACATGCGTCATGGCAACATCTTCTGCCCAGCCATCTACCATCCCGATGGTGATATATTTAGAGTTTTTTATATTTTCACATGAATTCAATATAGAGCATATTCCCATTAAAATTGGAAAAAATATATATTTTAAATTTTTCATCTTATTGTTTTTTCTTTACAAATCCTTGAGTAATCCGGTCGAGGATAATAGCTAAAATCACAACGGATAATCCACTTTCAAATCCTAATCCGATATCCAGATTATTGATTCCTTCCAGTACTTTTTCACCCAAACCGCCTGCAGCAATCATTCCTGCAATAACGACCATAGATAAGGATAACAGTATCGTTTGATTGATCCCTGTTAAAATCGTTTTCATGGCTAAAGGAAGTTCTACTTTAAATAATATCTGGCGGTTGGTAGCTCCAAAAGCCCTCGCTGCTTCCACAATATCTTTCGGAACAGCTTCAATTCCCAATGTCGTTAACCTTACGGCTGGTGGCATCGCAAAAATAATCGTTGCAAAAGCCCCCGGAACTTTACCGATACTGAAAAATAATACAGCCGGAATCAGGTAGACAAATGCGGGCATTGTTTGCATTAAATCCAGTAATGGGCGGATAATTTTTGCGGCTATTTTGCTTTTGGCAGCCCAAATTCCTAAAGGGATTGAAATGATCAATGCAGTAATAGTTGCTACAAAAATAAGGGCAAGGGTTTCCATGGTTTCTTTCCATAATCCCATTAAAAATATTAAACTCAATCCAGCTACAGTCACCACAGCGATGCCTTTTCCGGCTTTCCATAATGCCAATAGCGTAAAAAAGAGAATGATAACATAAAAAGGAGTGTTTACCAAAACCCATTCAATCCCCATAATAGAGGAGTTTCCTACATGTTTTATAATATCAAATACAGGTTTTCCATTTTCTGTGAGCCAATTGATTGCAGTTTCTACATATTGACCTATATCTATAGTTTTATTCATCTTATTGATTGTTTGCGATTTCTTTTAATTCAATGATCTCTTCTTCGTTAAACTTTGTAGCTTCTATGATGAGAGATAGCTGGGTGATAAGACCTAAGAATTTATTGTTTTCATCTACCACGGCAATGGCTGATTTACTTCCGGAAATTAGCGGTAACATTTCTTCTACAGTCACCTCCGGATAAACGGAAGGAACGTTGCTGTTGATAACCGATTCTACCGTGGGTTCTTTTTTCTTTGCAATTCTGACGATATCATTAAGCGTGACAAACCCCAGAAATTTATTTTGAAAATCTACAACAGGTAAGTTTTCTAAACCTGTTGCTCTCATTTTTCTTAAGGCACCTTCAGGTCCGTCTTTTCTAAAACGCACTACTGTAGCTTTGTCAAACATCAAAGATTTAGCGGTAATAATTGTTTTACGATCCACTTTCTCTACAAAGGCTTTTACATAGTCACTGGCAGGATTGGTTAAAATATCCTCGGCTGTTCCTATTTGTTCTATGACACCATCTTTCATAATGACGATACGGTCTCCAATTTTAATGGCTTCGTCCAAATCATGTGTAATGAAAACAATGGTTTTTTGCAATGTATTTTGCAATTCAAGCATTTGATCCTGCATTTCAGATTTTATCAAAGGATCCAGTGCGGAGAAAGCCTCATCCATCAGCAATACTTCAGGGTCGTTGGCCAAAGCTCTGGCTAATCCCACTCTCTGCTGCATTCCTCCTGAAAGTTGGGAAGGAAACTGGTTTTCGAAGCCGTTTAATCCCACAATATCCAGTGCTTTCTGAGCTTTTTCATCACGGGAAGCTTTATTTTCTCCCCTGATTTCCAGGCCGAAACCTGCATTGTCTAAAATAGTATGATGGGGTAGTAATCCAAATTTTTGAAATACCATACTCATTCCCGTTCTTCTTACTTCCAGAAGCTCTTTATTGTTTTTACCGGTAATATCATCTTCATTGATAAATACTTTTCCTGAAGTGGGCTCATTCAGCCTGTTAAGACAGCGTAGTAAAGTGGATTTTCCACTTCCTGATAATCCCATAATCACAAAGAATTCACCTTCATAGATTTCAAAACTGGCTTTGTTGATTCCTACCGTGCAACCTGTTTTTTCAAGAATTTCCTTTTTGGAAAAACCTTTGTCTAAAAGTTCCTGTGCTTTTTCTTTGTTTTTGCCAAAAATAATAGTCAGATCTTCAACTTTAAGTTTTACTTTTCTACTGTTTTCATTTTTTTCCATATTCAGAATTTTTCAATTAATAAATGATATAAGAAATTGTAAACCAATTTATTATTATGCCTTTATCTTAGTTGTTCTGTTGATGGTAATAGTAAAAAACATCTATATAAGCTTCTGGTGATAGAAGCTTTTCACAAAAAAATAAAACCATAAAGACCCCAGGCCTTATGTTTATTTTAAATATGTCAATAGATTATACTCTAGAAAAAGAGTGTATCATGTAAAAAGAAATTAATCTTTTACATAGATTCTACAATTAAATTATTGATGAAGTAATTAAAGATATGTGTACTGAACAACTTGAATTTCTACATTCCATCAAAATGCAGATCAGCATAAAAAATCTGTATATCAATTTCTTATGACGGTGCAAATTTACAAATTTTATATTAAATGGATTTTTTGAGCCTTAAGAAGCTGGTTTTAAGTCTAATGATGGAACAAGATATTCATAGCAATTTTACCCTTATCATTCAAGATAAAAGAGCACTTACAGAATCAATATTTTTAAGAAAATTTTTTAGAATATGGGCGATGAAATTATTTCAGTAAAACAGCAATAATTGCCAGTATTGCGGGAAGTGCCTGTACAAAAAATATCTTTTTGGTAGCAGAAATCGCCCCATAAATTCCAGCTACAGCTACACATCCTAAAAAGAATAATGCCACATTATCCTGCCATTGAGGGTCTTTGATCAGAAATGACCAGATGAGTCCGGCAGCCAGAAAGCCGTTATACAGGCCCTGATTGGCTGCAAGCCCTTTAGTCGGCTTAAACATTTCTGCAGGCAGTGCTGCTTTGAAAACTTCTTTACCTTTTGTTTCCCAGGCAAACATTTCCATCCAGAGAATATAGATATGTTCTAACGCAACAACTGCTATTAGAATTTTAGCAATGAGTTCCATGATTTACGATTTTGTCATTGTAAAACTAAAAAAATAAAGTTAAGTTTGAGTATTTAAATCTAAAGATGGATAGTTTTAAGATACATTTAGACAAATTTATCAGTGTAACCGAAGAGGAATATGTTTCTATTCTTTCTTTTTTTAAGGTACTGGAAGTCAGAAAAAAGCAAAACTTAATGCTTAATGGAGAAATTTGCAAACATATGTATTTTGTCAATAAAGGCTGTCTAAGAAAATTCTTCATCAATGAAAAAGGGGTAGAGCAAACTACTGAATTTGCTATAGAAAACTGGTGGATCACAGATACATTTGCTTATGAAAGACAAATACAGTCTGATTTTTCTATTCAGGCAGTGGAACATTCTTCTATTTTGGTCATTGATCTGGAAAACCAGGAGCTGTTACTGCAGAAACATCCTATTATGGAGCGCTATTTCCGAATGATTTATCAAAGAGCTTATGCTGCATCAGAGAGGAGAATACGATATTTGTATGAAATGTCCAGAGAAGAATTATATGTTCATTTTAGTACATTATACCCTTGGTTTATTCAAAGGATTCCACAATATCTGATCGCTTCCTTTTTAAATCTTACTCCGGAATATCTCAGCGAAATCAGAGCAAAATTACGATCTTAAACCAGTTTAAGTTTTTTACCATTTATAATTTGGAAATTTGTCATGTTATTAAAAGCCAATACAATGACAGATCAACAGAATCAATTTCCGCAGTTATTTTTAAGATTAGCACTTTCAGTGACTATGCTCTCTGCAATAGCAGACAGATTGGGTTTTTGGGGTACCAACGCTGCATGGGGAAATATGGCCAATTTTGAGGCATACACAAGAAAACTGACATTTTTTCTTCCCGAAGCTTTAAGTACTGTGTCGGCATATGCTGCAACATGTTTGGAAATCCTATTTCCACTGATGCTGATTTTAGGTTTTAAAACAAAAATTGCGGCATATGGAAGCGGTTTTCTCTTGTTGATTTTTGCGGTGTCAATGACTATTGCATTGGGGATCAAAGCCCCTCTTGACTATTCTGTTTGGGTAGGATGTGCAGGTGCATTTTTATTGGCTTCTCAGCAACAATATTCCTTTAGTATAGATCAATTAACCAAAAAATAATATCATAATGAGCGCAAGATTAAATATTGCAACAGTAGATTCAGCAGCGTATAAAGCGATGATGGGATTGGAAGGGTACCTACAGACTATTTCTTTAAACCACATTCAGAAAGAATTAATTAAAATCAGGGCTTCACAGATTAATAAATGTGCTTTTTGTCTTGATATGCACACGAAAGATGCCATTAAATATGGTGAAACCCCTCAAAGAATTTTTATCCTTGACGGGTGGAGAGAAGCCAAAGATTTATTTACAGAAGAAGAGCAGGTACTTTTGGAAATGACAGAAGAGATCACTTTGATCAGCCATGCAGGTTTGACAGAAGAGACTTTCCAAAAAGCCAAGTCAATTTTTGATGAAAATCAGATCGCACAGATCATCATGGCTATTGTAACCATTAATGCATGGAACAGAATTGCGGTAAGTACTCATCTTCCGATTGCAAAATAGAAATAAAGTAAGAAAGCTGGAAACATGGAGAAGGAAGTTCATGAGGTCGGTGTCACTGCTTGTCGTTTACTTTGTAAAAGAGCTTTTCAAAACTGAAAAGCTCTTTTTATGTAAACACAATGAGGCGGAGTGGTCCTTGTCAGGTATTAATTCTAAAAATAAATTCTATGGGTTAGTCTTATTTTTTCAAAACACGAATCACTTTGTCTCACTGTTTATTACAGCATATTATAAGTTCCTTTATTGCTGAGAAATACGTAATGAATTTAATAGATAGCTACAGGGTTTACATTCACCTGAGTAGATCCTACATATAAAGGTTGTCCCAGTACAAACAGAAACTCCCATACTTTTTGTTTTACCAATGGGCGGCTGTCAATCAGTTCCAGATTGTAGATTCCTTTTTTGGCGAGCATAAATTGGTTGATTGGAAATTCTTCCTTACTTTTTGGATTTGGATAGACTTCTGAAGCCCACGTATCACCACCAAAAGCAACGATTCCCTGATCTGCAAGCCATTTTGCGGCTTCCATCCCGATCCCCGGCTCTGTTTCCAGAAACTTTTTATTGTCTTTACCTATCAGTTCAAGCCATCCGGTATTGAAAAGAATGATGTCTCCTTTTCTTAAACTCAGTCCCTGTTTCTTTAAAACTGATTGAACATCATCTACGGTAAATTCTGTACCTCCCGGAACGATTGATTTTCCATAATGAGCGGTCATATCAAGGACTATACCTCGGGTAACAAAAGGAGGAACTTTTTCGACTCCCAGTTTTTTTACACCTTCTACACTTACAAAATCGGTAGCTTTATTTCCGTTGTAGTAGATATTGTCAATACCGATATGCCCAATACCATTAAGCTGTGTTCCCACTCCGGTCCAGCCGTTTACCAGTTCATCATTGAAGGTGAATTTATTGGGGCCTATACTTTTTCCGGCCTGTTCTCCGGGTTGGATATTGTATAAATTGAAACTTCTGTGTCTGAAAGCGGGAAGATTTTTATCAATAGGAACAGCAAGAGCAAGTGTTTTACCTTGTTTTACCAGTCCTAAAGCTTGTTTTACTACCTCAGGGGTCAACAGGTTAGCGGCTCCTATTTCATCCTGTGCCCCGTAAGCAGAAGGGTACCACGATTGATCTTCAGGATTGACCAGGGTTTGAGCCTGTAATGTTACGCTGTTTATAGTCAATAGGGTGACTAATCCGAACATTTTGATCAGATTCTTTTTCATTTTTTTTATGATTTATGAGGTAAGAGAAATGAAGCTGGAAGTTCTTATCAGTATGTTGATCGTACTTCCAGCTTTATATTATATTTCGCTCAAAGCAGAATTGATAACGTTCAATTCTTCCTGTGAAAGATCAATAGACATTGTCTTTGCATTTTCGATAGCTTGCTGAGCATTTCTTGCTCCTGCCAATACTACGGTGATTGCAGGTTGCAGCGTTGTCCATCTTAACACCAGCTGAGAAAGGCTGGCTCCTTTTTCCTGAGCAATAGGTTCTATTTTTTCTAAGAACGTTTTTACTTTATTTACATCAAATTGGGAGAAATAACCGTTTCTGTGGTCGTTGTCTTTTAATTTGTTTTCTTTGAAATATTTACCTGTTAAAAGACCTCTTTCCATAGGACTGTATACGATAATTCCTGAATTGTTTTCCAAAGAATAAGGAACAAGATCATTTTCAATACTACGGTTCAGCATACTGTAAGAGACCTGGTTGCTTGCCAGTTTCAAAGTTCTGTTGGCTTCCTCCATCTGAGCTACACTGTAGTTACTTACTCCTGCAGAACGGATTTTTCCCTGTTGGATTAATAGTTCCATGGCTTCCATTGTTTCACTGATCGCAGTAGTGCTGTCCGGCCAGTGAAGTTGTAAAAGATCAATATAATCTGTACCTAATCTTTTTAAACTTTCTTCAACTTCTTTGATGATATTTTCTTTGGAAGCTAGCTTATAAACAGGGATTGTTTTCCCTTCGTCTTCAGCATCAAAGAAAAATTCTCCTTTGCCATTGTTGCTTCCGTCCCATACTAAACCAAACTTTGTAAGTAATTGGATTTTTGAACGGTCTTTCCCTTTGATGGCTTCCCCGATCATTTCTTCACTCAATCCGAAACCATAGAATGGTGCAGTGTCGATAGAAGTTACCCCGTGATCCAGCGATGCATGAATAGAGTTTATAGAATCCTGTTTTTCATTACCTCCCCACATATTGCCACCGATGGCGAAAGCCCCGTGTGTGATGGTTGATAATTCTAAATCTGTATTTCCTAATTTTCTATATTCCATTTTTTTTATTTTAAAATTTTGTTTATCCCTATTAAAACCACTCCTTCAAATCTTTGATTTACCACCTCTAAGGAAGAGAGAGCTCTTACAGTTTTAATTGTGACAGTAGTAAAGGTTTTTGAGAGTACTTAAGTACTTCTTAAGTGTTAGGTTTTGAGGATTAAAACTGAGTTCTTATTTATTTAATTCTTTTAAAATTGCTTCTCCAACGCTTTTTGCAGATTGTGGATTCTGTCCTGTAATCACTCTTTGATCAGCTACTACATGATTCTGCCAAAGACCTGATTTTTCAAATTTAGCTCCTCTTTCTTTCAGTTTATTTTCCAGTAAGAAAGGAACAACATCTGTCAATTTTACTTCAGATTCTTCTTCGTTGGTAAAAGCATTGATTTTCTTACCGTCAACGAGGTACTTCCCGTTCTTAAGCTTAATATTTACCAGGCCTGCAGGACCGTGGCATACACCTGCTACAATACCGCCATTTTCATAAATAGTTGAAGCGATATCTGCCAATTCAGTATTATCTGCGAAATCCCACATTGCTCCATGTCCTCCTGCATAAAAGATTGTTGAATAATCTTTAGGGTTAACCTGAGATGGAGTCAAGGAATGATCAATCTTGTTTTTATATTCTTTATTTTCCCAAAACTCTTTGTTGACAGGATCTTTTAAATCGAATCCATCTACCGGAGGAGTTCCGCCTTTAGGACTTACAAAATCGATTTCATAACCTGCCTGGTGAAGAACTTCCCATGGATGAGAAACTTCTCCCAAATAGTATCCTGTGTCTTCACCCGTATTGCCTTTCTTATCATGGCTGGTTACGACAAATAAAATTTTCTTTTTCATATGACTCGTTTTTTGGTGTTGTGCCTGAATAAATCCTATCATGAACAGGCTAAGACATAAAAGTGCCAGCTTTTTCATAATTAAATAATATTCGTGATATAAATTTGAGGTTTCTCCTGAAGCTTTATATCAACCAAAGCTCCGAAAGCCTGAATATAAGGCTGCTGATTATGCTGTGCCAGCCCTTCTTCACTTTTCCAGATTTCATAGAAAATAAACTGGTTTTTATCTTCAATCCCCTGATGAAGGGTATACAACTCGCAAGCCTCTTCTTTTTTTGTTTCTTTTACCATATTCTGAAGAACTTCCAGTACTTCTGCCTGATGCTCTTCTTTGGATTTTATTATTGCTGTAAGGTAAATTTTCATAATTAAATAAAATTTTCGATTGATTTATATTGAGGGGTCCATCCCAATTCTGTTCTTGCTTTATCGGAATTACATAAACTGTTTGATGCAAATCCAAAATATCCACCCGCGGGACCAAATTGATCTACAGCAGATTGTATGCTGACAGATTGTGCAGGCTGTAATTTATAGTGCAGGCTTATGTGCTCAGCCAGATTTTTGATTGTTGAAGAACCGTTTTCTGCATAGTATATTGAACCGGGTTTTGCTTTTTCCAAAGCAAGTATATACATATCGGCTAAATCCTCAACGTGAAGGTTCGACCATATATTTTCACCTTTTCCAAAATAAACTCCAAATCCTTTTTCTTTGGATAAATTGATTAAAGCCGGAAGCTGAATGCTGTCTTTTTTCAGACCTAATCCCTCTCCGTAAACCATGGTCGGTACAATGACTATGCTTCTTATATTTTTTTTGGCGGATTGAAGCACATAATTATTGATTAATACCCTTGACGCCATTTCCAGCCTTGGATTCAGAGGGAAGTCTTCTGTAAAAATAAAGTCATTTTTTTCTCCATTTTCTTTTCCTCCGAAAATGGCTGAGCCTGAGGTGAAAATAAAAGTTTTTCCACTCCCTTCCAAAGCATTTATAAAACTGTCTGCAGCATAGGCATCATCAGCGGAATCAGCAGTGTGGATAACGGCATCAACATGAGAAATCGCAGCATTCAGAATGGCTTCGTCATGTATATTTCCTATAATAGGTTCGATTCCTAACTGCTGTAGCTTTTCTGCAGCGGCTGCATTGCGGACAAGCCCTGCTACGCTGTAGTTTTTTTCTAATAGTTTCTTTGCAACAGTACCACCAATATAACCGGTAATTCCTGTTATGAGTATTTTTTCCATTAGGCTAATTGTGGTTTTAGTTCCTGTTCAAATACGTTTTTAACATGCGCTCTGTAAAGCTTCATATCACGTTCTATATTGGCATTCTTTTCCACATCATGAAAGTGGAAGCTTTCCATTTTTTTTAAAGAAACAAAGGCATTCATTCTATGGAACCCAAATAATGGTCCTTCGTCTACACTTTTCTCACTGAAAAACTCTCCGGGAAGTGTAAAGGCTGTTGCGGGAGCGTTCCAGCTTGTTGTCAGCATATATTTTCTCCCGCCAAGCATTCCTCCGGTACCATAGTTGATCTGCGGATTTTCTGCATTTCTCCCGTCACTCATATAAATTCCTTTTGCATGACCTGCAGTGAAAACTTCATCAATATATTTTTTAAGACCATTCGGAAGCTGAAACCACCAGATCGGAGTGTGGTAAATGATATAATCTGCCCAAACAAATTTCTTTACTTCCTCATGTTTATCATAACCCTCACTTACGTTGGTGATCTGTACTTCTATGTTATCAAATGATTTTAGAACCTCTAATGTATTTTCTGCGATAGTGTCATTATATTTTCCTCCGGAATGTCCAAAATTTTGCCCTCCGTTGATGATTAATACTTTTTTCATTTTTTATGATTGTTTAAATTTTATGATGCAAAGTTAGGATGGATGGTTGTATAATAAAAATAGTATAAATTATACCGAAGTATTATAATAATGATAGTTTTAGTTTTTTGGATTCATTGGTTTTGTTCGTTGTGTAAAAATTCACAATTGGATTTATGCAGCAAAACTGACCATTCATGGTTTTATGGTAAAATGTCATCTCCTATCTGAGCCAAAATTCCTTTCTCTCTTGTACATTTGTTATGATAAACAGAATGAATATGATACAGATTGCAGTTTTTAGTGATGTGCATGGAAATCTTCCTGCGTTGGATTCGGTGTTAGAGGATATGGAGAAAAGGGGAATCCGTCAAAAATTCTGTTTGGGAGATCTTGTAGATTTTGCTCCCTGGGGAAATGAAGTTACTGAAAAAATTAAAGACCTGAATATTCCCTGTCTAATGGGAAACCATGACGAAAGAATTGCTTTCGATATTCCTGTGGTTCCCTTATCTAAGCATACCGAAGAAGAAACTTTTGCCCGTTTCGTTGCAATTGATCACTCTAAAAAATACATTACGGAATCAAATAAGAAGTTTCTTTCTGAGCTCCCTTTTCATTTGCAGTTAAATTATAAGATAGGGGAGAAGCACTGGAATATTCAACTTGTGCACTCAAGTTTATCGAGTAATGATACTTATCTGTATGAATCTGAAAGCGATGAGGTTTTTATAAAAATGTTGGAAGAATCCAGATCTGATGTTATTGTAATGGGACATACCCATTTATCATTTAAAAAACAGTTTGAAAATAATAGCTGGGCTCTTAATTGTGGCTCTGTAGGGCGCTCTAAGGAAGAGAACAGATTAGCTTCCTATTTAATTTTAACTTTGGATGAAGAAAAGATTATTCCGGAGATCATACAACTCAGCTATCCGCTTGATGAAACAGCCCGCCGGATTGAAGAAAGTGAAATTCCGGATTATTATGCCTCATTTCTAAGAAATGAACAGATATCAATGTCTTAATTTTTTTTGAATATACAGTGTATAGTTCTGAGAAGAACCACATTTCTTTTGTGCTATTGAGACATTCCCGGTTCATAAAAGGGATAATAAAATTTTATAGATTGAAAATATTGGATTATACTGAGCTTTTTTGGAACTGTCAAGTAAAGATTAATTATGTTTTTTAGTGTTTGATTTACAGTGTTTTGTAATTATTCGAACTTTGATTTGCAGGGAGTCGAACTCATTTTTTTATTAAAATCAGTTCGACTTTTTTTATTCGGTCTTTTCTGAAAATTCTCTGAAGGATATTTGTGTCAAATTAAAATTTAGAAATCATGAAAAAAACAAGCTTTTTTATTTTTTTACTATTATCAGTATTTTGTATGTCACAATTACACAAAGGAAAAATAGACACTTTGCTTACTCCGGAAATTGGCGGAATAAAACAAGCTATAGATATTAAGACAGATGACTCCGGGAAACCTATACTGCTCTTTTTATCAGGAGGACCCGGAAGCTCAATGCGGAAAAATGCAAATTCTTTTACCGACCTTTTAAAAAACAGTTTCACTATTGTTCAATGGGATCAGAGAGATGCCGGAAAAACGCTGGAATTAAATCCTTCACCAGTCCAGCCTTCCGTTGAATTGATGGGGAAAGATACTTATCAGGTTATCAATTTCCTGAGAAAAGAATTAAAACAGGAGAAAATATATCTGTTAGGAAGCTCATGGGGGAACGCTTTAGGTTTCTACATCGTCAGAAATCATCCTGAACTGTTGCATGCTTATTTTGCGGTAAATCCTGTTGTAAGCCAGTTAGCAAGTGAGAAAGAATTGCTTCAGATTTTAAAAGATCATTTTAAAGAAGATCTTGTTGCCACTAAAGAGCTAGGAAGTGTACATATTCCATTCACGGTAGATGAGGACCTGTTTTATTTAAGAAAATGGCTCTTTTATAAAGACGGAAAACAATATGTAACCGGTGAGGATTTCAAAAAAGGATTTCTTCAATGGTCAAAAACCTGGTCACCTGCATGGAATGAAGTGATGAATATTGACCTGCCCAAGACGTTAAAAAAAGTGGATTGTCCTATTTATTTCTTTGTGGGTAAAAACGATGTTCAAACTTCCACGAGAATTACAACTGACTATTTTAGAAAAGTAAAAGCACCCCGAAAAGATCTGTTTTTATTCGAAAATTCAGGACATCAGATACATAAAGATGAACCGGAAAAATTTCAGAATACAATCATTCATGTATTAAAGTAATCAAAATTTTAGAGGAAAGTTGAAGGGCGGAAGATGGGAGAGTGAAGCTTGCAGTTGCTATTGAAGAGATTATGTATTGTTGTTATCGGGTTAAGTAATTTAAATGATCAGTAAAATCAATAAAGTCAGTTATTATTGTTTAGAAAGCATATGAGCTTCTCTCTTCCAATTTCAAGCTTCCTGATATTATTAAAATAGCAATTAGTATTATAATTATTTTGTACTTTTACATCAGAATATTAATAGATTAAATTATGGTCAATTTAGAATGGTATCGTACTTTTAAGGCGATCTATAAAACCGGGACATTGACTGGGGCAGCTGATGCTTTATTCATTTCACAGCCAGGGGTGAGTTTACATTTAAGTTCACTGGAAGCTTATGTGGGATATAAATTGTTTGACAGAACGGGTAGGAAGATGATTCCAACAGAGCGTGGTAAAGTATTATTCAACGCAGTTGCTGAGCCTATTACCAAACTGGAAGATGTAGAGAAAAATTTTCAGAAATCTACGGAAAAACATACTCCAACCATCAGTGTGGGAATGTGTTTTGAAACTTTTCAGACGACTTTGGAGCAATATGTTTCTTCTTTGCCTTTTAATCTGATCATCAGCTTTGGAGAATATCCGGAAATGCTTGACCAGCTGGATAAAGGAATATTAGATCTTATCATCACTCCTAAAAAAGGATCTTCTCCTAATATAGAACATGAGGCTTTTTCTTCTGAACAAATTGTTTTGGTAGGGGGAAAAGAGGTCGATACAGATAGTTTTAAAAAGATTTTGAAAACAAAGGATGGGGAACAGATAGAAGAGTGGCTGAAAAAAGAAAAATGGTATGGAACCACGGGAGATATGGAACATCTATTCCAGTTCTGGACATTGAACTTTGGGCATAAGCCAAATTTTCGCCCGAATTTCATTGTTCCGAATTTAAATTCAATCATCCGCTGTCTGAAAGGAGGAGCCGGGTTAGCGGTTATTCCTGATTTTTTATGTAAGAATGAAATTGAGAGCGGAGATGTAAAACTTATTTGGGAAGGGAAGAAAAAGCTGGAAAATACCCTCTATTTCGGATGCAGAAAAAAGACCAACTATCAATCGGAAATAGAACATATTAAAGGACTATTCCGCAAGATGATGGGTAAGTAAAATCATATCCCGCATTTGTAATCCGTTTTCATAAATAGGATCAGGATAATTTTCAATAAAGAAATCCTTGAGAATACCCTTTTTGATGAACCCGTTTTTCTCATAAAATCTGATCTGTTGGATGCCTGTATCCGAGGTTCCAACAGTCAGCGTTTTATAGGAATATTCTTTTGCAATTTCCTTTGCCTTATTTATCAAAATACTTCCGATTCCTTTGTTTCTATAAGGGTCTACAACAGCAATATTTTTAATTTCCAGTTCGGTATCACTGTTTTTGTACAATGCCATAACAGCAACATCCTGCAAGCCGTCCTGTAAAAGATAGATGTCAGAGTTGAAAATATATCGGTCAATAGCTTCTACAGTTTCATCTGCTAATAAAAGCAGCTTATAGGGAATTTCCGAATCTGATTCAATGCGGGTGAAAATGAAATTTTCCATTACAAACTCATATGAATGATTGGATACTCCTTTCCTGAACCATCTTTTTCTGATCTTCCTACTGGTTGGAAACCCATCTTCTCATAAAATCCAATGGCTTGGGGGTTCTGTTCGTTAACATCTACTTTGGTAAGGCCTGTTTTCTCTTTCATGAATTGATAAAGAACCTTTCCATAGCCTTTCCCACGGACTTCATCATGGATGAAAAGCATTTCCAAATTACCTTCAGCAACAGATGAAAATCCTTTACTTTCACCATTTTCAATAATTAAATAGACCTCCAGGTTGGGTAGATAGTCCCTTGGAATGGCTTCTTTGAAATACGTAAAATCTTCTTCAGAAAGAAAATCGTGGGTAGCCTTTACAGCAGATTCCCATATTTCCATGATTTTCGGATAATCTTCGGAAGTGGCAAGCCTTATTTGATGTGACATGATTTAAAATTTAGGCAAAAATAGAAAATTAGAAGTTAGGAAAAAGAGTTTATAATGTGTTGGGAAAACGCAAAGACGTAAAGATTTAATAAGCAGGACTGTTTTTAAGGCGCAAGAAAATCAAAGATTTTCAGTAAGTCTCATCAAATAGAATATTGTGGTTTTATGTTAGCAGCATTCCATTTTATTGGAGATAAAATCTTTGCGTCTTATGGCGTAGAGTATGAAAAGCCCTTTGCGTCTTTGCGTTTCCAATATTAAATGAATTTTTTATGTTATAATGTGTTGGGAAAACGCAAAGAGGCAAAGATTTAATAAGCAGGACTGTTTTTAAAGCGCAAGAAAATCAAAGATTTTCAGTAAGTCGTATCAAATAGGATATTGCAGTTTTAGATTTGCAGCATTCTATTTTATCGGAGATAAAATCTTTGCGTCTTATGGCGTAGGGTATGTAAAAACCTTTGCATCTTTGCGTTTCCAACATTAAATGAATTTTTTATGTTGTAATGTGTTGGAAAAACGCAAAGACGCAAAGAAGTTTCATGGTAAACAGTTTTTAAGGCGCAAGAAAAATCAAGTATTTTCAATAAGTCTTGTCAAATAGGATATTGCGGTTTTATATTAGCCGCCTTTTATTTTATCGGAGATAAAATCTTTGCGTCTTAGCATAAAGTATGAAAAACCTTTTGCGTTTTAGCGTTTTCCCAACCCTTTATGATCTCAAAAAATAATACTTCAAAAAGCTTATTAAATAACATTTTTTTAACAAAACCAGTAAAAATGGTAGGTGAAAATTTCAAATTTTTATTGCAAATTTGTTTAATCACTTTATATTAAAAATTAAAACTAAGAGTTTATGCAAAAGAAAACCTACACAGGGCAACCTGTAGTAACCTTACATAATGGGATAGATATTCCTGCTTTAGGATTTGGAGTATGGCAGATGGAAGACCTGAAGGAATGTGAAAATGCAGTCATTAAAGCTATTCAGACAGGATACAGAATGATTGATACAGCCGCCATTTATCAGAATGAAACTGCGGTGGGAGCTGCTGTGAAAAATAGCGGAATCAACAGAGATGAGCTGTTTATCACTTCAAAGGTTTGGGTTCAGGATCATGGGTATGAAAAAACAAAGAGTGCATTTCAGAGAACCTTAAACCGATTACAGATGGACTACCTTGATATGTATCTTGTACATTGGCCTTACGGGGATTTTTTAGGAACCTGGAAAGCTTTGGAGGAATTGTATCAGGAAGGAAAAATTAAGGCAATAGGAGTTTGTAATTTTACTATCGAGAAACTGGAAGAACTGAAAGCCCATTCAAGTGTTTTACCGGTGATTAATCAGATTGAACTTCACCCTGTTTTCCAGCAGAAAGAATTACAGGTTTACGACAGAGAAAATAACATCATAACACAGCCATGGAGCCCACTTGGAAACGGAAATGCTAATCTTTTGAACAATGCTGAATTAAAGACTATTGCCGAAAAATATGGTAAAACTGTAGCTCAGGTTATTTTGAGATGGCATTTACAGGAAGGTTTTGTGGTCATCCCGAAATCTGTAACTCCGTCAAGAATTGAAGAGAACTTTAATGTATTCGACTTTGAACTGACAGAAGATGAAATGAATGTTGTCCGTTCTTTGGATACAGGAAAAAGACTGTTTTTTGATCCGAAAGATCCGGAATGGGAACAGAAGATGCTGAATGCTGTAGCAGATATTTAGTAATAAAAAATTGAAATAATCCCGCAGATTTCACAAATTTTTACAGATCAAAAGGTCTGTATCTCCCGTGAAATCTGTGGGATTGTTATTAAAATCATCTTTGTGAGCAATGTCATATTCGTTTAATCATGAGTATTGTCTGCTTATCCGTAACTTCTAATAAAAATAATCCTTATGTTTTGGCCGGATACAATCAGTAAAAAATTAGGGGTAAAATATCCTGTAATTCAGGCTCCAATGTTTGGAGTAAGTACATCACAGATGGTTACAGCAGCAGCAAAAGCAGATTGTCTGGGCTCTCTGGCGTTGGCTGATCTTTCAGCCGATCAGTCTATAGAGCTGATCAGAGAAACCCGAAAGCTTACCGATAAGCCTTTTGCGGCAAATATTTTTGTACACTCTATTCCAGAAATCACAGCAGAGCTAAAAACGAAATTTGTCAAAGCCAAACAGTTTATAGAACAGTTGGCTCTAGAGAATCATATTGAAGTCAGCCTTCCGGATCTTGAAGCTATTCAATTACATACTTATCATGAACAAATAGATGCTATAATAGCTGAAAAATGCAGGATTCTAAGCTTTACTTTTGGAAATTTAGATGATACAAGTATTCAGAAATTAAAAGAAAACGGGCTAACCCTTATTGGCACCTGTACTTCTGTAGAAGAAGCTTTGGCTCTTGAGAGATCAGGAATTGATATGATCTGTGTGCAGGGGATAGAAGCAGGAGGGCACAGAGGAAGTTTTGATGCAGATGATATTCCCAAGATTGGAGGCTTGTCTCTATTGTCACAGGTTTATGATCAAGTGAATGTTCCATTGATTTATGCAGGGGGAATTTATAATGCTAAAACAGTACAGGCAATAAAGGATTTGGGAGCACAGGGTTTCCAGGTAGGTAATCTTTTACTGGCATCTAAAGAAAGTGCTTTGCTTCCTTTTGAAAAAGAAAGGCTTAAAAAGGTGAGAGAAGATGAGATTATTTTAACGAAAAGCTTTTCAGGAAGATATGCCAGAGGGGTTAAAAATAAATACATTGAAGTTCTTGAAAATTCAGAATATATTTTACCTTATCCGTATCAAAATAAGCTGACCAATCAGCTGCGTAAAGTTGCAAAGTCTTTACAGAATTCAGATTTCCTGGGACTTTGGGTAGGGCAGTCCATTCATAAGTACAGTGAGCTTTCTACAGAAGAAATCCTGAGGAATCTCATTACTGAAGCAGGCAAGCTTTAGAGAATATTACCCTATTTTTGCAGACTTTAAAAATAGTTATATCTAAATGAAAAAATTATTTCTTCCGTTTATTGTATTTTCAGTTGTATCATGTAATAATGATAATGATCCAGAGACTACTCTTACCGGAAAATGGAAAATGTATAAAGCCGAAGTTTATAAATCATCCACAAAACAAACGGAAACTCATATTCCTGCCGGTTGTGATTTAGAAGATACACATGAGTTCAGGTCAACCAATATGACAACTGTCAACTATGGGATGAAAGAAAATGTTTGTGTCCCATTGGAAACCATTACAAGAAATTATACTTATGATAATGTGACCAAACAATTCTGGTACGAAGGAGAAGAAACTTTCCCTTACCAAATCTCTAAATTAACCCAGACTGATATGATAATAGAAGACCACATGGATGATAGTGACAAGGATGGAGAGCTTGATGTCATCAAACGATATTTTAGAAGAATTAACTAAATAAAAAACTCCTTTCGACTGAAAGGAGTTTTGTTTTATACAGAAATCTGAAATAAGCATTCTATTTTCAAATGGTCAGATAAGCTTATTTTCGAATTAAAATTATTTCGTAAGATCCAGGCCGCCGAAGTTTCCGGAGCTCATCATCAAATAAGCGCCATTAGTCTTATCTAAAGTATTCCAGTAAGCATGAAGGTCTTCTGCATTGGCGAAAACCTTTAGATTTTCATTTTTAAACTTTTCTTTAATGAATTCAGGAGAGATAGGTTCCATTCTTTTGATTTTCAATGCATCTTCAGAATAAAATACGATAGCTTCTTCCAATCCATCCATTGCATGGTCATATTGCTCTAAAAAGGCAGGATTTAAGCTGGAATAAGTGTGAAGCTCAAGGAATCCGTATTTCTTTTCATTTTTAAATTGCTCTCTGAAGGCTTTTACCGCTGCTTTCACTTTACTTGGTGCATGGGCAAAGTCTTTATAAAGAGTTCCTTTATCTTCTCTTTCTACTTTTTCAAGACGTTTGGAAGCTCCTTTGAAGCTCATAATTGCATCATAGAAATCCTCATCCATAATTCCGAGTTGTCGGCAAATATGTCTTGCTCCTTCCATGTTTAGCAGGTTGTGTGCTCCAAACACAGAAAGAGGAATGTCTCCCATTTCAGTTTTTAGATAAACCTTTCCGTTATTGATCTCATATTCCGGAGTTTTATAAGGGATTTTTCTGAAATAGTTTTCAGCATTTTCCACTACTTTTACTACTTCCGGGTCTTCTTCGTTGTAAACCAACACCCCTCCGGCAGTAATGCTTGCCACAAATTTTCTGAACTGATCTATATAGTCGTCAAAAGTTTTGAAAACATTGATATGGTCCCAGGCAATACCGCTCATTAAAGCGATATTCGGTTGGTATAATAAGAATTTTGAACGCAGATCAATAGGAGAAGATAGATATTCATCACCTTCCAGTACCATAAAATCATTATCCTGAGTCAGTTTTACCATACAGTCAAAACCTTCCAGCTGTGCTCCTACCATGAAATCTATCTCCTTTTGATGGAAATTCAGAACATGGAGAATCATTGAGGTAATGGTTGTTTTACCATGTGAACCGGCAATCACCACTCTGGTTTTATTTTTTGACTGTTCGTATAAAAATTCCGGATAAGAATATATCTTTAGACCCAATTCTTTTGCTCTTGCCAATTCAGGATTATCCTGATGCGCATGCATTCCCAGGATAACAGCATCAATATCCGAAGTTATTTTTTCCGGAAACCAGCCCATTTCCTGTGGCAGGAGTCCCTTTTTTTCCAATCTGGATTTTGAAGGCTCAAAAATAGCATCATCTGAACCTGTAACCTGATATCCTTTATCTTTTAGCGCAATAGCAAGATTATGCATAGCGCTTCCGCCAATGGCAATGAAGTGGGTTTTCAATTGTATTTACTGTTTTTTAACATTATTATTAATGAGCTCCTGGAAAACCTGAAGGATATTGTTCCAATTGGTTTGATAGTTGGGAACAATCAGACTTGCATCTGTTTTACTGCCTTCATTTGGCCCTTTCTTGATATTGATAGAAGTCGTAATGTTATCATAAAGTTTTTTACGACTTTCCTGAATTCTTCTAAAATTGTTCTGAGAGAGGGTTTGGTCCAGTTTTTTTAAATCTTCATTTGAGATTTTAAAATCCTGTTTGTATTTTTTACCCTGTCCCTCGAAAGAATAGTGTGCATTATTACCTTTTATAAGTAGATTTTCATATACCGGTGCATATCCTCCACTTTTGGAATAACTTATATCAAAATCTGAATATACTTTTTGGCTATTACACGAAACTAATACTATGATGGCGAATAAGATTCCTATTATTCTGTTCATAATTCTTTAATTTACTTTAATTATTAGGGTCCTGTTTTTCTAATTTTTTAGCTTTAAGTTCTTCATCATAAGTGTGTAGTAGGTTAAAATCTTCGGTCTGCTCAATGGCAGTCATAATCTTTAATAAAATTTCCGGCGCCTTTTCGTTATCGTAGTCGATATCCAAAGGGGCTTTAAATTCCATGGTTGGCTTTACACCGGTTACTTTTACACGAAGTCCTTTTTTATCAAAAGCTCTTCTAAACCCATTTATTTTGATAGGAATTACGATGGGACGCTGGTTTTTCACCAGCTTGGCCGTACCTCTTCTTCCTTGTGCAAAAGCTGATGTTGTGCCCTGTGGGAACGTGGCTACCCAACCATTGTCTAAAGCTTTCATGATATTGTCAACTTCACTCATATCTACCATTCTGTTGACATTTTTACCTTCTGCTCTCCAGGTTCTTTTTACGGTTACAGCACCTGCAATTTTAAAAATTTTTGGAAGAATACCTTTATTCATAGTTTCTTCAGCGGCTACATAGTAAAAATCAATCTTTGGATTCAACAGGTAGATCGGGTTCTTGATGGTGTTTAAATAACCATTATTTACGGCACAGAAAGCATGATACATTGCTGCCACATCCGCAAAATAGGTTTGATGGTTACACACAAAAAGTACATTAGAGTCCGGAAGATCCACAAGGTGCTCTGTGCCGGTTATCTTCAATTTATTAAAGCCATTGAATCGTCTATAGGATACAATTCCTAAAATAAAAATAACTAACCTTTTTAAAAAATAAGGTGTTCCGAATGCATCGGTGAAAATATTTTTCTTCGCCATCTCTCAATTAAACACGGTTGTGCAAAGTTACATATTTTTCAGCAACTGGCTGAATTCACTTAATATCATCGCTGTAGCGCCCCAGATAATATATCCGTTGAAATTAATCACAGGAACCTCATGCCCTCCAGCACTGGGAAGAGCCATCATTTCCGGGGTATCGGACAGATTTAGAAAAGAGGTGATAGGAAATTCAATTGTTTCCACAGCTTCGCTTTGCTGAAGAACAAAAAGTGGATTCTTTTTAGTGTATGAAATGTAGGGATACACATAAAAGTTACTTGGCGGAATGTAGATAGGGGACATTTCCCTGATCACTCTCAGGTAATGTTTATCTATTCCAATTTCTTCAGAGGTTTCTCTAATGGCTGTTTCCGCAAAATCCTGATCCATTTCCTCACGTTTTCCGCCAGGCAGTGAAATCTGGCCACTATGTCTGTCATGCTCATTAATCGTTCTTTGGATCAGAGGAAAATACCATTCATTGTCTTTTAAATACAATACAATATTTACTGCGGCAAATTTGGGATTCTTTGCCAGCACTTCATCGTAGGTGAAAACAGGACGGTAAGGGGGTGAGAATACCCCGTGTGCATGCTCACCAGGCAGCTCTACATTCGTTATTTTCCTTAATAAATCTTTTCCAAAATTTTCCATAGTCCAAATTTAACAATATATCTCGAAGAATTAAAGGGCTTAACAATAATTAACCTATGTTGATTTTTTTAGTGATAGAACCGTCAAGAGTGAATTTTTTACTTCGCAAAGTGAATGGTGAATAGGGTTTGGGGAAGATTCACAAGCAAAGTGGAGTAATCATGACCAGCTGCCCCATATTGCTACCGTATTTTCCCGTAACTGAAACCAGTGATACAGGGAAAACCATAAATGGTGACTTTCAAAACCGGAAACCATGATTTTTGAAATTTACACTTTGATGGTGGTTTTTCACTTTGGGGCACAGGTTACCTTTGTCTTACTATTAACCAATTAATTTTTACCAAAATGAAAAATTTACTTACAGGTGTCTTTACACTATTGGCCATGAGTTTCGGCTTTGCTCAATCTAATATTGATGTGACTGCACAGATTGGAAACTTAAATACTGCTACCGTGGACCAGACAGGTCTTTTGAACATTAATTCTTTAACACAGAATGGAAACCGTAATACAGCAGACATTGATCAGGTAGGAGTTTTGAATGTGAATACAGCACAAAGTATTGGTAACAGAAACTCTATTGATGTTGATCAGATAGGCTTAGGAAACTCTAATGATGTGCTTCAACAGGGAAACAGAAACTCTGCAGTAACCTGGCAACTTGGAATATTAAATTCTACAGATCAAACTCAGATTGGAAGAAGAAATAGTGTTTCTTCAGTACAGCTTGGTGTGGGTAATGCGGTTGTTCAATATCAGGACGGAAGACGAAATGATGCTTCGATGATCCAGATAGGAACAGGTAATATAGCTGCTCAGACTCAATTAGGAAGAAGAAATAATGCTGATGGTCTTCAGGTAGGAAATGCTAACCTTTTGGTACAATACCAGGATGGTAATGATAACAGTGCCACTCATACTCAGGCAGGTAATAATAATATTGCAGGATCTGTGCAGATGGGAGATGATAACACCTCTATGGGATTACAGGTCGGAAACAGTAATCAATTATACCAATTTCAGTTAGGAGATTCCAACACAGCGATAGATGTTCAGTTGGGTAATGGTAACTTTACCTGGGTGGCTCAAAGCGGTGATTCTCACATTCATGTAGGAACTCAGATAGGAAACAGTAATTCAATGGTAATCACTCAATCAAACTAAGGCCTTTAGTAACAATACTGTAAATCTTAGAAATTGTGAAGGAGAGACTGCAGGGTTTCTCCTTTTTTTATTTCAAGACAAATATACCGGTAAACCGTGATTTTATATCAATACCTGCCAGGTGTGTTTTTCCCGATTCTCTATTAATGTACCTTTAATAATAAAAACTAATGTCATGCTTAATTTACAATGGGGAGTATTACTTCTTTTTATGATGTTGCCCCTGCATGCGCAAAATACAGACTGGGATAAGATCAATAGTAATACAATCTTTAATATGATAACCATGCAGAATATGGATCAGGATCTGTCTCATGTCATCCAAATCGGTGATTTCAATAATGCTGAACTTTCTCTTAATGCCAGGACTAGTATAGCAGTAAAACAACTGGGAGACTATAATACACTGTACTTCATCAATTCCTTTACAGATAAGGAAACAAAGGCCGGCATTACTACCCAGGGAAATAATAACATTATTGATGTTACAGGGAGTAACAGTATTTCGGAAGGAATGCAGATCAATATGAAAGGAGATAATAAAACTGTTTTCATGAGAAATTATTAAAACACAAATGATGAAAATTTTATACTCGATGAGCCTGAACACTTTTTTTATCCTCCTGTCTGTAATGATTTATGGGCAGGATGATAAAAAAGTAATTGCAAGGCTTGAAAATAGTCTCCTTGAAAATCAGATTAAACTGAAAGCTGTTGTAATGAACAATACAGCGGTCTACAAGGAGCTGAATTATCTTCTGGTATCCATCAAAAAGAACAGTGATGGAAACCTTTCCAATAACAAACAAAGCGGTAAATTTTCTGTTAATCCCAATGAAGTAAAAGTTTTATCTGAAATCAGTGTAAATCTTGAACCAAAAGATGCCCTGAAAGCTTTCCTCTATATCAGGGACGAGGAAAACCAAAATCTAATAGCCAAAGACAGCTTGGAAATTAACAATACTTTTTTTAAAAGAAAAGCGGCTAAAATAGAAGAGGATGCGGTTTTCGAACTTAAAGGACTTACGATTGATGAAACCAAAACTAAAGTAGGAAAGGATTTTTATGACCTTTTCTATATGCAGTACAGCCAGCTTCCGGATAAAAGAAGTGGGGCCGTCACTATTTCAGAGCTTCCTCTTCGGGGAACAAGCGGTCAGATCAATATCCAGATTGAAGATAAGATTGTTTACAGCTTTATGACCAATCCAAGTGAAGACTATTTAAAAGAGCAGCTCGCTGCCAGTTTAAAATATATTAAAGAATTTAATGTAAAGAAAAACCTTATTAAAAATGAATTCATCTACTAAAAACATTCGCCATGAAAACGTGTATCATTATTTTGACCTTTATTGCGGGTATTTTTTACGGAAAATCTCAGCAACTTGTCTATAAACCTGTGAATCCGGCTTTCGGAGGAGATACCTTTAATTATCAGTGGCTTCTAAGCTCCGCCAATGCACAAAATCAATTTGATGAAAAAGATGATTATAAAAGCCTTCTTGATAATTTGAATTCACTGGACAGTTTCAGTCAGAGCCTCAACCGCCAGATACTAAGTGAACTTTCCAGAAAACTGTTTGAAGATCAGTTCGGAGATGGAGGAATAAAGCCCGGAGATTATCTTTTCGGATCACTTTACCTTCAGATTACAACGACCAATCAGGGACTTTTGATTAATATTTTGGATACCAGTACAGGCGATCAGTCCGAGATCGTGATTCCAAAATAGCCATAACTAAAAACCAGACTTATCATGAGAACTTACACTTACGCCAGAATTTTTTTCTGTACACTCCTGCTATGTATATTGCAGGCTTGCAGCTCGATCTTTGGTTTGCCATCGGATCCCGAGAAATCAACGATGGGAGAGACCACGACTTCTACTACAGAACTGAAAAACCTTCCTTTGCCTAGTGAAAAAATAGTCATAGGAGTCTACAAATTCAGAGACCAGACCGGTCAGTATAAACCTTCTGAAAATGGGAATAACTGGAGTACGGCAGTGCCGCAGGGTACTACAACCATCCTTATTAAAGCATTGGAAGACAGCCGTTGGTTTATCCCTATTGAAAGGGAAAATATTGCAAATCTTCTCAATGAAAGGCAGATCATCCGTTCCACCAGACAGGAATATATGAAAGATGCTGATAAAAATAACCAGGCATTACCCCCACTTTTATACGCGGGCATTCTTCTGGAAGGGGGTGTGATTTCCTATGACAGTAATATTATGACGGGAGGGCTTGGTGCGAGATATTTCGGAATCGGGGCTTCTACCCAATACCGTCAGGACAGGATTACCATTTACCTGCGTGCTGTTTCTACCCTTAATGGGGAGATTCTTAAAACAGTCTATACTTCCAAAACGATTCTTTCAACAAGTATAAACGGGAGCTTTTTCAGATATATTGATACGGAAAGGCTTCTTGAGGCTGAAGTAGGACTTACCCAGAACGAACCCGTTCAGCTTGCGGTGACTGAAGCCATTGAAAAAGCGGTGAAATCTCTGATTGTTGAAGGGGTGAGAGATAAAATATGGGGGAAAGCAGCAGAAAATACATCTGCTTACCAATCTTTAATCAATGAATATAACAGAGAACAGGATCAGAACAAAGGAAGGGTAGTGGGCAATAGATTTCCTGAAAATTATAGACAGAAAGTCGCTGTATTTGCAAATGTTGAAGCACAAAAGGTTAAAGATGATTATGTGAATCCCAAAATGAATATTGGAGGAAAAGTGGGCTTTAAATATTTTCTCAACCCTAATTTTAACATTGAAGTCAATGGTAGTTATTTTACACTGGAGAATGAGAATATTGTGAAAAGAAACTATTTCGGCCCTGAGGTGAATCTCGAATTTCTGCTTTTTCCCAAATATAAATTCAGTCCGTATGTTTACGGAGGCGCAGGAGCGATGTATTCAAAATACAAACCTCAGTATAAAGGGCAGTTTGGCGGCGGACTCGAGTATATGATTGACCATAATATCTCCCTGAGAGCTTCCGCACAGTACGATCTCGGTTTTAAAGATAACTGGGAAGGGCTTGTAAATGGAAAAAGAAAAGACCAGTCTTTGCGCTTTGCATTGGGAATCAACTTCTATTTTGGGAACAAATAAAAATCTAAACTATGAAAACTTTAATAAAAATACTCAGCATATTCATCCTTGCTTTTTGTCTGTTTTCATGCAATGAAGATCTTGTAGAACAAGCTCAGACGGGAATCTTAAAAGGAAAAGTAGTAAAAAGGGGAAGTAATGTACCTCTTGCCAACGTGAAAATCTTCACAAACCCTACCACACAGACTGTTTTTAGCGGTACAGACGGTTCTTTTGAAATTAATGCAATGCCCATTGGTAATTATTCTGTAAAAGCAGAACTTTCCGGATACCTGACAAGCTTTCAGGCGGTTAATATACAGAACCAGAATCAGGTGGTAACAGTGGTGTTTGAAATGAATGATGATACATCCCTGAATTCACCACCTACAGCACCGCAATTGCTAAGTCCGATAGACAATGCGGTCAATCAGCCTTTGAGTGTGGAGCTGACCTGGAGTGCCACAGATCCCGATACGGCAGATGTTTTAAAATATAGTTTAACAATTAAAAATAATCTTGACACTAATGTGATTCAGGTTAATGATTTGACGGCTAATCATTATTCGCTGTCAAATCTGAAGTTTGGTGTAAGTTACTTCTGGCAGGTGTCTGTTTCGGACGACATTCACCAGCCAGTTTTAAGCTCAATAGGTAAATTTACGACCAATACGGTTCCTGCCAACAGATATCATTATGTACAGAAACAGAATGGTAATTTTGTAATCATATCAAGTGATGCACAAGGTAATAATTTCCAGTTTACCAGTGCTTCTTATAACAGCTGGCGGCCAAGGAAAAATAATAACGCCGGTCTCATTGCCTTTCTACGTACGGAAGGTGGAAGTACCCATATTTATACAGCAAATCCTGATGGTTCCAATCCGTTTAAGGTAACAACTGTTGCGGCATCGGGTTTTAATAATTATGAAATGGATTTTGCCTGGAGTACCAATGGTCAGGAAATTATTTATTCAAACTTTAATAAACTCTACCGGATCAATAAGGACGGGAGTGGATTGAATCTGGTGTATACCACTCCGGATGGAAGTATGATCTCCGAGTGCGACTGGAGCTATGACGGAAGCAAAATTGCATTGAAAACCAATGATTACAATGGCTACAATACAAAAATCTACATTATTGACATGACCGGAAATACTCTTAAAACCATTGTTTCAGGATCAGCAGGAGCAAGTGGAGGACTGAATTTTTCGGTAGATGGTCAGCTTCTCCTGTTTACCCGGGATATTTCGGGATATCAGGATGGAAGCGGAAACTACCGTCAGCTTGATTCTCATATTTTTATCTACAACCTCGTCAATGACATGGTGTACGATATTTCTGATGCGAGCGAGAAACCTATGGGAACCAATGATCTCGATCCAAGATTCTCACCGAATAATGCACAGGTGATCTTTATGAATACCTCCAATGATAATATCTCGTTGAAAAATGTTATGGTCATTGATCTGAACAGCAGTATGACAGATCTTTCACGAACCTCTCTCTTTACTAATGGTGAAATGCCGGATTATGAGTAATGAATAGCTGTAAAGGTGGAAAACAGGTTTTAAAGTGTATGAGCTAAGATTTCTGTTTTCCATCACAGGTCTTAGCTCTAAGTTTTCCAACTTTTATTGCTGAATTTTCATAAGCATTGATCATTAGAAATTCATGATCGTAAATAAAACTTCCAAACCGAAAGGTTTGGAAGTTTTTGGTTAATGATAATTGGTTATGGCTTAGTCGATGATATGATTTTCTAATGCGTATTTTACAATTCCTACAGAGTTTTTTACGTTCAATTTCAAAAGGATTCTTTTCCGGTGTGTCTCTACCGTATTGATGCTAATGAAGAGTTTTTCAGAAATGTCTTTGCTGCTGTAACCGTCACAAATAAGTTTTAGAATTTCCATTTCACGACGGGTAAGGGGATCTTTCATATGAAGATTCCGTTTTTCCTGTTCATTGCTGATAAAGCTGATCATTCTTTCTTTGGCGTGATCACAGATGTAGATCTCGTTTAGCAGAAGAGCGTTGATGGATTTCAGGAATTCATCATATTTACAGTTTTTGTCGAGATAGCTTTTAATCCCTTTATTGAAAAGCTTTCGGATATCAATTACATCATAGCAGTTTCCTATGATAATGATTTTTATACCATTATATTCATGGGTAATATCTTCTATAGATTTATAAAGTTCAGTAAACATAAGGATGTTGGAACTCATTACCAGAATTTCGGGAGGTTGATCTTTTAAGTGCCTGGAAAGGGTTTCTAAAGAATTACAGATGTCAATCGTGTTAAAAATTTTACTCTGCATAAGCAGTTTTGAGAGTCCTTCCGTATACAGCATGGGCTCATCAAAAATGGTTAATCTGGGTTTCATCATGGTTTGTTTTATTTATATAAAAATATAAATAAAAAATCACATTTTACGCAAAATTGATAAATATTTACGCTTTTTAATGAATTTATATGTAAAAAATTTTATTTTTTATTGATTATTTGATAAATAAATCTCTTTCAGAGGAGTTTTAGTTGTGTATTTTAGAGTTATTACTGTTAAAACTCAATGTTTATAATGGTTTGTTGGGTGTTTTTTTTAATGATAAAATTATTTAATCAACGTTGTAGGGATATGTTTCACAGGGAAATTAACAGAATTGGCAATAAAGCAATATTCATTGGCTTTATGATGGAGCTGTGCTGCCTTTTCAATCATAGATTCTTCAGCTACAATCACTGTAGGATATAGGGTTACTTCGGTGAAATGTCCACTACCATTGGAGGTTTCTGCCATTATTCCCGTAGCTTGGTCCGTGTAGTCTATAACAATAACGCCTGCTTCGGAACAAAAGTGAAGATACCAAAGCATATGACATGAGGAAAGCGAAGACAAAAATATTTCTTCCGGGTTATATTTCTTTTTATCTCCCCGGAAAGAAGGATCGGATGAACCTTCAATATCAGGTTTGTTTTCTGCAGAAATTGTATGACTTCTTTCGTAATCTCTGTAGCCGCTGGTTCCGGTTCCTTTATTTCCGGTCCATTGGATGATGGTTTTGTAATGGTGCTCTTTATTCATGCTGTAAATTTATTTTGTTTAAGCTTAAAAAACAAAAAAGTATTTACTTAGCCTGTAAGTAAATACTTTTATCAACCTGAAAAAATTTTAAAAGGGAAATTAATCCTTTATAAGTTTTTTTACAGATGTTTTTCCATTTTCAAAGACAATTTTTGCCATATAAACTCCTTTTGGTACCTCAGAAATATGGGTATTGTTACCTTCTATATTTTTTATAAGCTTACCATCTAAAGTATATATTCTTATAGATTGTACTTTTTCTTTTGTATGGTAGACGAAGCTTTCTTTAATTGGATTTTCAAAAGAAATATCAGAATCAGTTTTTGTAATATCTGTTGTCGATAGTGTAGCACTATTAAGCAGGTATTTTATGATATTTCCGTCTCCGTTTGTGATAATATTATTATTGTTAATAACCATTTCTTCAATAGAACCAACATTTGAATTTATTTCTGAATAATAACCAAAACTTGAATCTATTGACCCGTTTTGAGTAAGTTTTGAAATGAAATGTGAAGGGGCAAAATCTCCTTCACCATTTCCACCAATATAATAATAACCGTCCTTTTCAACAATACTTTGAATCCATGCGCCACCATTTATCCCTGAATATGTATTTAAGTTATAATTAAATGTATTATCAAGAGTTCCATCCGGATTTATCCTGAAAATTTCATGGTTTTTGTTTGAATAAACAACTCTGTTATTACTGTCTACCATTGCCGTACCTACGTATCCCAGCGTGAAGGGAGTTTGTAAAATACCATTATTACCAAAGCTGATTATAGGCTGTCCGTCTGCATTAAACTTCTCAATGACAGAACCATTAGAGGCATCGACATTATTGCTGCTGGTCTTACTGAGACAGATAATATTATTTTGGTTATCAATGAGTACGAATGTTCCCACTGGAAAGGCTCCCTGTGTTGATATAGAACCATTATTACCAAAAGTAGTGTCAATGCTTCCATTGGTATTGAGTCTGTACATTATATGCTGGGTATATGAACTCATACCATGAACAATTATTTTTTCATTCTGTAAAATAAGTCCATAAGAACGGGCATCTACATCACTGCCGCTGATAGAAGGGACTATTGAGCTGCCATTTGTTCCAAAAGTAGGGTCTGGCTGGCCGTTTGGAAGTAATCTGGTTATTATGCTACCGCTATTGTATCCAAGAATGACCAATTTTCCATCTGCCTGTATTTTTATTTGGTTTTGATAGGTATAGGGCAATTGAGTCATCCCATTGCTCCCAAAACTAGGATCTAAAGCTCCATTAGCTGTAAGTCTGAATAAAAAAGATTCAAGAGTATTCGGAGAAGTATAAGATGAATAAATCCTACCGGAAGAATCCTGGGCCATTGACCATGCATAATATACACCGTTACCCATATTGTATATTCCATTAGAAGCAAATGTTGGATCTTTAGAGATGATTTGTGCAAAAGCAGTCTGTACTGCAAGAAGCAG
Source organism: Chryseobacterium sp. YR221 (assembly GCF_900176315.1). Classification (NCBI taxonomy): domain Bacteria; kingdom Pseudomonadati; phylum Bacteroidota; class Flavobacteriia; order Flavobacteriales; family Weeksellaceae; genus Chryseobacterium; species Chryseobacterium sp. YR221. The sequence goes on along the minus strand of NZ_FWXM01000005.1, from coordinate 42,180 downwards.
CACGAGAAATAATTTTTTTGTCATTGTAGTTTTTTAGTTTTTAATGAGAAATAAAAAGTGTCTGTTTTAAACAAACATTTTAGAAGTATGTATTAGTTTTTGATCAGTTTCTTTGTGATTGTCTTTCCATTTTCAAAAACAACTTTTGCCATATAAACTCCTTTTGGTACTTCAGAAATACTGGTGTTGTTACTTTCTATATTTTTGATAAGCTTACCATTTAAAGCATATATTTCTATGGACTGTACTTTTTCTTTTGTATGATAAATCAAATTCTGCTGAACAGGATTTTCAAATGAAAATAAAGGAAGATTGGTTTCCGATACTTTGGCAGAGGTTCCTAATGTTGAATTACTTAATAAAAATTTCAAAATATGAGTTCCTCTTCCCGCAATGATCGAATTGTTATTGATAGCCATATCACCAATTCCTTCTGAAGTTGGGGTAGTTTCGGAGTAATAATTAAAAACGGGATCTACAGTTCCCGAAGGTGTCAGTTTGGAAATGAAAAAAGTCTCTCCCATTGCTCCTGTCTGCCCTGCAATGTAATAACTGTTGTTTTTTTCCATTACAGAAGATAAGCTGATGATTGCAAAAGGATAGGCGTTAGCACTGTCAAATGCAAAAGAGGTATCATAAGCCCCGTTAGCGCTAATTCTAAAAATTTCGTTATTCATATTATAGCAGATAATATTGTTATTGCTGTCTATGAGGGCATTTCCTACCATTCCCGGATAAGTGTTGAAAGCCAAAGTTCCGTTATTTTCAAAGCTTGTTAAAGGCTGTCCATCTGGGGTGTATTTTTCCAATCCTCCGTTAGGGTATAGGGTATTTGCATTCGTATGGCTGTGATCACTAATCAGGCTGATGATATTTGATTGACTGTCCAGAAATACAAAATTTCCAGTTGTTTTGATAGAACCGTTATTACCAAATGTGTTGTCAATACTTCCATTGTTGTTCAATCTGTAAATTATTTTATAAAAATTGGAAGGTCCGTCAGTGGATAATCCATATATAATGATCTTATTATTTTGCACATATAAACCATAGCCGTATCCATTGAAATCCGTAAAAACATTGGTGATTTTTGCAACCCCATTTACTCCAAACGTAGTGTCAACCTGGCCGTTGGGCAGTAGCCTTGTAATGACGGATCCGTCGGTATTGAAACCATAGATTAAAAGTTTGCCGTCTGTTTGTTGAGTTAATTGACTGTCTACAGCTGTAAAATAGTTGCTAATCACAGTTTCTCCATTATTTCCGAAAGTAGAATCAAGGGTTCCATTGGGATGAAGTTTTGATACCACGCATTCCGGACTGTTTAAAACAGTATTGTCTCTGGCGTATGTGAAGTAAATGCTTTCGTCGGTATGCTGAAGAATTTTGGTGAGATAATTGGCATTGGCGCCAGCTGTAATAGCATATTTTCCGTTTACAGCAAAGGTGTTATCATAAGAAACGATCTGAGAATACACACTCTGAATAGTCAGAATGAATACAAGAAATAAACTTTTTTTCATTGTGTAAATAAATTTGGTGTAAATGTAGTAAAAAAACCTCCAGCATAGCTGAAGGTTTGAATTTTGTTTTGATTTAATTAGAATGTCCTATCAATTCTTCTTTTTTTGAATTGTAAATTCTGTATTCTAAATATTTAAAAGAATCCCTTGGGATAATGGTTACCCATTTTTTGTACTTTATAAACCATTTCATCTGGATGCTTTTGATTCCTTTAGTAAGGTAAGCTTCTACGAATGGATGTACATGGAGGTAAAGTTTACCCTTTTCTTTTTGCATAATGGTTCTGATGGTTTCACCCATTCTTTCCACAATAACAATAGGAGCTACAATTTCTCCGTCTTTATTAGGGTTTTCCTCTTTGGTTTCGATCTGTTTTTCCGGACGGTTTCTCTGTCTGGTAATCTGGATCAGTCCAAATTTACTTGGAGGTAAGATTTTGTGGCGTGCTTTGTCACGCTTCATCTCCTCTTTAAGATGTTCGTAAAGATCTCTTCTGTGGTCGGCATTAGGCATATCGATGAAGTCGATGACAATAATACCTCCCATGTCTCGAAGACGTAGCTGTCTGGCAATCTCTGTGGCTGCCATTTTGTTCACTTTTAGGGCATGTTCCTTATTGACAGCGGCTCCGGTAGTAATGTTGTTTCCGGAATTGACATCCACAACATGGAGTGCTTCTGTGTGTTCAATAACAAGGTATGCTCCTTTTGAGCTTGGAATGTTGACATGTTTACCGAAGCTTTGTTTAAGCTGTTTTTCAACATTGTAATATTCCAGAAGTGGAATATGAGAGTCATAAAACTGGACAATATTTTTTCTTTCGGGAGCAATTACTTCAACATAATTGGTCATCTCATGCACCATCTGCTCATCATCACAGATAATACTGACGAAATCCTGATTAAAATTGTCTCTTAAAATAGCGGAAGCTTTATCTTCTTCGCTTAAAACTTTTGACGGAACTTTATTTTTCTGGATGTTTTTAAAAGTGCTTTCCCATTTTTGAATCAGTTGATTCATATCATTATGGAGGTCAGCTACTTTTTTTCCTTCGGCCACTGTTCTGATAATAACCCCAAATCCTTCAGGTTTGATACTGTCAATGAGGGTTCTCAGTCTTTCTTTTTCCTCAAAACTTCTTATTTTCTTGGAAATGGAAACTTTATTGTCGAAAGGAATCAGAACCAAAAATCTTCCGGTAAGAGAGACCTGGGTAGAAATCCTGGGGCCTTTTGTGGAAATGGGTTCTTTAGTGATCTGCAGAAGAACCAAATCGTCTTTTGCAATTACTTTGTCTACTGTTCCGTTTTTGTCTATTTCGGGTTGTATCTCGAAATTTTTTAAGCTTGAAGTGCTTTGTTTTTTAGAAATAGTATCTTTTAAAAACTTTCTGTATGTAAGATATTGTGGGCCCAGATCCTGATAATGCAGAAAAGCATCCTTGTCATATCCAATATTAACGAATGCGGCATTCAGGTTAGGTGCCAGTTTTTTCACTTTTCCTATAAACAGATCTCCAACTATAAAATCGCTTTTGTCCTCTTGCTCATGAAGTTCACATAGTCTTCCGTCTTCCAGCAGTGCAATCTTTGTAAGATCATCTTCATGCGAAACTATTAGTTCTTTCTTCATTTTGTTATTAGATAAAATTGTTAAGATTATAGGAAATTGGCTGGGTCTCTGTTAATTCATAAATATAAATATAAGGATTTAGAATGAAAACCATTATATTTTTATTAAAATAATATTTGAAACCGGCTGTCTTCCGCGGAATCTTATAGTTGTAAATAAAAATATAGTCGGTGAGTCTTAAAATTTAAAACCACCAACTATATTATTATATTGTAAATCTCGAGAAGAAGAGATTATTTTTTCTTATGTCTGTTTGCTCTTCTTCTTTTCTTTCTCTTGTGTGTTGCAACCTTGTGTCTTTTTCTTTTCTTTCCGCTTGGCATAATTTTAATTTTTTAGTAACTAGTTAATATTCAGTTAATGTTCTTATTTTACTGCGACTTTAGTTTTTACTTTCTCCACAAAAGATTTTGATGGTTTGAAAGCAGGAATGTTATGAGCAGGAATCTCAATTGCAGTGTTTTTAGAAATATTTCTTCCTGTTTTAGCAGCTCTTGTTTTAATGATGAAAGATCCAAAACCTCTTAGATAAACGTTATCCCCATTATACATAGAAGTTCTGATCTCCTGCATAAAAGCTTCTACAACTTTCTGTGTTTCATTCTTTTCTGTTCCCAACTTATTTGAGATGGTGTTTACCAATTCTGCCTTTGTCATTTCCTTATTTTAATTTTAAATTTTAGGTGTGCAAATTTAGTTAAAAAAATTGAATACTAGCAAATTAGTGGCGAAATATTTTTGTTCTGATCGTTGAGTTTTTATTGTAAACACTATATTAAGGCAGAGTTATGATCATTTAATAAATTTATAATATAGCCGTATAACAATGGTTAAAGTGAAAAAGAACCGTGTTCAACCGGTTCAATAATAACTCCTCTTTGACGTCCTGTAATTATTCAAACTTTTTTACATACTGGAATTATAATATCCGTTTTCTACACAAAAACGGATGAGATGAAGCTTGGTTTTCAATCCCAGCTTTTCTGTAAGCCTGTTGATATAAGTGTCAATAGTTCTGGTGCTTAAATTCAGTTTCTCTGCAATTTCCTTATTGCTGTATCCTTCATAGCAGAATCTCATCAGCTGTATTTCTGCCGGAGAAAGTTCTTCCTGGCTTTTTTTCTGCCTGTCCATGTATTCCTGTACGGCAAGGGGCTGCTGTTCCCATTCTTTAGAATAAGTATGATAATCAAACTCATCTGAAGCAATAGTTCCTTTAATGATATCCTTTATCGTATTGCTTTTCTTTTGACAGTAATACGTATTGGGAATCTTTGCAAGAATTTCGGCCATATCTTCCTGAAAGGTCCCGGAATAAGTAACAATAGGGGTTTCCGTATTACTTTTCCTGATATATTTTATAGCTTCAATTCCGCTTAATACCGGCATAAAGAGCTCTATGATGAACACGTCTTCCTGTCTTCTGTAGATTCTGTTTACCAGCTCATGGCCGTTATTACAGTCGTTCAGAAGCATATAGAAAGGGTTTTCCATAAGCGTTTTGATCATTATTTTTTTAAAATAAAAATCGCTGTCAGCTATAGAAAAGCGCACGGTATTAGATAATATTTTACTCATTCTTAATATCGATTTGGCAAATGATATTTGAAATTCAGAGGCCTAATTTAGGAAAAACTTATCAAAGAGAAAATTAATATTAGGTTAATCCGGGTTTTCACGAAATTTGCTGACGGAAAATACGTATTGTACATAAAATTTTTTTTTTATACTTTCACAGGCCAAACAAATCGCAAATTATGTCTTCAAATCGGGAAAAAAAATTGAACAAATCTGACGTCAGAACGGGCATTTGGAAGTTTATTCTATCTTTTGCTGTTTTGTCTGTGGTTTCTTTTGCGTGTTTATTTCTCTTCTTTAAGAGTTATGATATGCAAAGAGAGGGAATCAGTAAGGAAGCTGATGCCTATAAGGAACTGATGCAAAGAAGTGATGTACTGAAAAATCACGTTGATATTATTTACGACCAGATGTCCCAGCTTAATATAAACAAGGTGGAGAATGATGTATTTCTCAGAACCAGTATTATGGATAATGTAAGGGATGCCAAAAATATCATGAGTAAAGATAGTGCCGGAAGCCTAAAGCATTATGCTGTCTTGATGAAGCAGATTGGATCTATCATGAACTTAAAAAGTAAGATCATTGAGGTAGAATACAAAAAGAAAATAGTCTTCAGGGATCTTGAAGAATGTATGGGGAAAACGGTAAGAGCCAATAACGAGCTCAGAAAAGACCCTACAAGAAATTTCACGGGAAGTAAAAGAAGAAAATAAAAAAGAAAAACAATGCAAGGACAAATTACATTATCTAAAAAGGAAAGGCATTATCAGTTTTTTTATTTAATACTGATGCTTGTGATGTCTATGATTTTTCTGGGAATTATCTTTTTAAAAGGATTTGAATCTCCGTTTTCTGATGAAGATGTAAGAGGTATTCAGAACCTTGAGCAGAAAGCAGAATTTGAACAGCACCAAAAGATTGTGTTACCCATCATGGACAGCACTTACACAATGATCACCAAACTTACAGACGAAGCCCCACAGCCTTTTGTGGAAAATAATATTCAGGTAGGTATTAACGATTTGAACAGCTACTTTAGCAACTATGATATTTCTGATATCCGAAAAGATGCTTACCCACAAATTGCCAAGTTTTACAAAATGTATTTTGAAGATAAAAAAGTGGTTTCAACTACTACAGAAGATATCAAGAGATTTGAAAAACAGGTTGAAGACTGCAGAATTGGCTTTAAAGATAAACAGAATAGACTCTATGAGCGTGAAAGCGCACTGAAAGCACGAACTCAATAGTCTGAAATAAAATATTAGGAACTTAAACAGAACACATCACAATTATTAACTATGAATTATTTTCAAAAGAACAAAAAGAACATTATCATTGGTGTTATCGCAACATTGCTCATAGCAGCACTGGTTGCACTATGGCTGCAGAAAAAGGTGATTCATTCTGCGGATGATATTGTTGGGGTGGTTTATCCGTCCTCATTGTCTGTGGGAGATACACTTCTATTTGAAGATAAAACCCAATTTGCAAAAACCAAAAGATGGAATTTTGGAGACGGTACAACCTCTGACAAAAATAGTGGTATTCACTTCTACAACAGACCGGGGTATTATCAGGTAAGCTTAATCGTTGACAACAAGTATACGAAATCTTTCCCTGTAATGGTGGCCGCAAGAAGCCTGCAGAAGGCCAAAGATACCTCAAAAATCAAATCAACCATTGAGGCCCCTATACAGGCGATGCAAAATGAAAACGTGCAATTTCGCGCCGTTTCTGAAGCTAAAAAGTTTGCATGGAAATTTGGTGAAACAGGAAATATAGATTCGAAAGATAAGCTGGCAATTTATGCTTATAAGAAGCCGGGTGACTATCTGGTGACTTTATACAACGAAGAAACTCAGGAGCCTATCTATCACAATATCAAAATCATCCCTGCTTATAACTCTCTGGCAGAGGATGAAGTCTCTGTAGAAGATTCATACGCTAAGGTGGATAATGATTTTAAATATCACTTACAGCAGATTGCCAATGGGAACAGTTTCAATATGCACTACAACTACTTGTTGAAAACTTACCTGTGTAACAATGAAAACACAGTGGTAAAAGTAAATGACAGCAAAGTAAATAATTTCTATATGTACTGTGCAGGTCTTCAGTTTGACAAAAATACTGTGATCCAAACCGTAAAGGTGAATTTAGATGATACACAAAACTGTGTAACTAAAGTAGATATAAACCAAAGCAAATAATACCGTCCGGCACTGCCGGATGCGCCAATCATAAAAAGATAAAATAGGATGAGAAATAAATTTCCTCTAGCAGCATATTATATAGGACTTTCAGTATTGTTGACGAGTTGCCAGGTAAAGCTTCCGTCAAAGAAAACTCCCGAACCATCTCAGTATGGAAAGGTAGATAACTCTACTGTTGTCAATGGATACCCCAAGAAATCTGTTCCATGGATTGTGATTTCAGACCGGTCAAGAAATACAGCGTATTTAGATAAAAATGACGAAAAGTCATATAAAGAAGTTAAATTTTTAGAACCTTTAATGGTTTTAAAACATAGAGACGGAATGGTAAAGGTGGCCGAATACGTTCCGGATGCTTTAATGAAAAAAGTTTCATCAAAGTCTATTAAAACGTATGGCTGGATTCCTGAATCTGACCTTTTATTATGGAATAATTCTTTAAAAAGTGAAAAGACGGGATACCCTGTAAGAGTAGCCGTAGTACCTAATAACAGCGAGGTGATCAGAAGTGCTGAAAGATACTATAAGAATGACTCTATCATTGTATTTAATTCTCCAAGCCTTATTGAAACGGCCAACGTAAAGATTCCTAACGGACAGATGGTATACGTGTACAAGCAGGCTGAGAATAATAAAAGATTTTTGGTAGGTAAAAAACCTTCTCTTGATATAGACAGTATCAGTACAGGGCTTTACGGATGGGTGAGTTCTAACGTGATCTCTACATGGGGAGAACGTTCTGCTATAAAGTTGAAAAATACAACCGGAATTAATGATTCCGAACTAGGGATACACGAAGGCTATCCGGGTGGATCAGCATCAGATGCCACTAACAAAACGGCTATTTTTATTTCAGATATCAACAAAAGATCACCTTTGGAAAATATTTATCCGGTGAATCTGCCTTTGGATGAAGCCCCGACTCCGGATATCAAAACAAAATATTTCACCAATATTTTAGATTACAGTAAAAACTTTGTTTACAATGTTTTAGGGGAGCCTATTTATTTTGACCGTTACAGGGAAATTACAGAAAGGGATAAAAATATCAATATTGTTTTTGCATTGGATGTAAGCGCACCGAATGCACCCTACGCACCTATTGTAAAATCATTATTACAGGATTTACAGCTTAGATTTGAAAAACCATCTTATTTCAGTAACGTTAAGTATGGAGTGGTTTTATATAAAAATAACCCTTGTGGAAACAATACTTCAGTTTCAAACTTAAGTGCAGACTACAGTAAAATCACTACATTCATTACTGAAAAAACGAATGAAATGAACTGTAACAGCAACAGTGGCTATCAACCGGTAGGAGAAGCGCTTACGGCTGCAGGAAACCTTCTTTCGAACGTTCCGGATGAAACGAATATTGTAGTGACTGTAGGAACTTCTGCTAACCAAAGCGGAAATATGTACAGTGTAATCAGTTCCCTTACCCAGGCTCAGGCAAGACTGATTATGTTCCAGACGAGCGCAAGATCATCAGATACTTATAACGACTTTGTATTGATGGCCGAAAATATTGTAACCAATACTGCGAAAAATATTGCAGAGCTTAAAAAACAAAAGATCATCAATCAATATGATGTTCTGACTAAGAATAATTTCAGCCTTGTAGAAGGGGATGAAGGATTTTTCTCATTGGCCTATCCTAAGCAGAGTATGTCTCAGGGGTATGTTATTTTCCCTAAAAAAGGAGATGTTGCAACTCCGGGATACCTGAAAAAATCTGTGGATAGCCTGATTTCTCAGGTAACTGCCGATAATTTGGCCATTGATCAATCGCTTAACGAATATTTCCATTCTTCCGTAGGAGCAGGGAAAACAGATGTTGACCTGAAATATAAATATCTGTATCCGGGACTTACCAATCCTGTTTCTGCAGGAATTGCAGCCCAGCTGATCAACTATGGAAGTCCGTTCCTGGTAAAAGGATATATCCCGAAAGATTTAAAAGAGTTTACACCGGTCATCGAAAAAGGAATCCTTATTTCTGAAGCGGAATATGACAATCTGAAAGCTTTCTATACCGAAGTCTATAGAAATACAGAAGCTGATAAACCAGGGTTTAACCAGGCAAAAGCCATTAAAGAATATGTAAAACTTCTGAAGAAATATAACCCAACGATAAAATTCCTTGACAAAGGAGCTCTTTATGAGCAGCCTATGTCTTATGCAATTGGAATGAGTACCGGTTTTGATCTTACAGAAGAAGAACTGATGGCTAAATATAAGCTTAAAGGTTGGAGGAAATCTAAAATTGTTCCTAATGAAACGGTGAAGAATTATTTCCATCACTATAAAGATCTTGCAGACAGAATGCTTGCCAACAGGAATAATCCTGCGGTGAAGATTCAGCAGAACGGACAGACATTCTATTGGCTTAATGAGTACTTTACACCTACCAGAATTCCAACAGAACAGCCGGAATACACTAAACATTAATTGTTTATATTTTATACTATTAAAAGCAGGAGTTATACTTCTGCTTTTTTTGTTTGGGGGAGGAAGAGAGCCGAGATATGGTATATACTTAAGTTTGAATAGGAATTTTTGCTTGAACGTTTATAGCAAATGGCAGCACCTATTAGAATGTATGGACACATCGAACTAAGATTTAAATATTGATTCATAATTCTTAATCAAACATAAAAAACAAATTGAGAGGTTCATTTTAGAGCTTCAAAATTTAAATTTTATGTCTTGAAAAGACTTTTATTTCTCTTTTAAGTGGAAAATTGCTTTTTTACTGAAAAAATGTAAATTACTTAAATCCTTTTACTGGAGGGAGTTATCTGTGTGTTGATAAATCTAATGTCGTAGAATTACTACACAAAATCGTAGAACTACTACAATTTCTCAGATTTACATTCAAAAGTTTTTTTTAGAAAAAAAGACCCTCTATATTTGCTAAACAATCACCGAATCACAAAATATTATTAACGATTAAAATTTACAAATCATGGCAGAAAGAAATTCGAGAGGAATCTTAAAATTCAATGGAGGAGAAGGACAAAAGCTATTAAAAATGAAATATAGTGTATCCAGATCTACCGATGTATCTGGACGTGTAGCATCAGATCCTTCTAACGCATTAATTAAGGTTACAGTAGAAGCTACTGAAAAGTCTGATATTCTTGAAAGTTTATTGAATGGTAAGTACAAACCTACAGTAGGAGAGATTACATTCAACAAATCTCACGAAGAAGGAACATTGATTACTTTAAACTGGCAAAACGGATATGTTATCCAACACCAGGTAGAATTTGATGCTATTGACAGCAACAGTATGTTGATCAGTTTCGTAGTAAGTGCTGAAACAATCGACTACGGTACTTCTCAGTATGCTGGACTTTGGCCAAGCAGTTAAAATTGACACATTATCACACATTCATACGAAAAAAGACTGTCCTTATCAAAGACGGTCTTTTTTTTCTAAGATAAAGCGTTAACGAGGATTTATTTTTATCACTTCCATAGGATATATTGAATGACTATTTCGTTAAATATTATTATCTTTAAACAAACACAAACACAAAATACATATGAGAACTGACTTAAACGGATCTTCCTTCCGTCCGTCACAAAATGCGGATGCCATATCCGAAAACCATCATGCAGGGATCAATCGGTTAGTAAAGTTATCCTTGGTTGTGGAAGGTAAAATGATAAAATACTATAAACATTTCACTCTTAAACAAAGGGCAGATCATCATCATGAATTTACTCTTATCCTTGCCCATGATGCATTGGAAGAACAGCAGAATCATACCCTTGAAGAAGCTAATAAATTTTTGGGAAAACGCCTCACAGCAGTTATTTCCTATAAAGATATAGATAAAAGCCCCGAAAGAAATTTTGTGGGAATTATTACCAAAGTAGGTTTCAGCCAGGATAAAATGAGCCTCGGAAATATTGTATTGTCCGGGTATAGTCCCACTATATTATTGGATGGAGCTCCCCATATCCAAAGTTTTGGTGGAGGCCAGTCCGTTAATATGGGAATCATTGCGGCAGATGTCTTCAAACAAGGGATTGATAAAGAGCGTTTTGATATAAGAATTGATACCAACGATTACTCCCAGATTATCTACAGCAGCCAATATGATGAAACCCATTACAACTACCTGGCAAGAATGGCAGAAGCTTACGGCGAACAGTTTTACTATGACGGAGAAGTTTTGCACTTTGGAAAACTTCCACCACAGAATAAACCGATCAAACTGATTTACGGAAGCAATGCCGATAACATTAAGGTAGAATTGAAAGCGGTACATACCAAGCCGCAATACTATGGCTACAACAGCAGTAAAAATGAAAAACTGACTTCCGGTGATACGCCCGTTGCCCATGTGGGAGATCTTGCCAAAACAGCATACAGTCACAACGAAAAAATTTATAAAACTCCTGCTCTTCAGGTAGCTCCTATAAAGGCATCTACCCATTTGGATGTAGAAAATTCCCAAAAAAGCACCTCCGGAAGTGAAGCCGTAAGTGTATTTTCAGTCTCAGGATCTACAACAGTACCTTTTCTGCACCCCGGCTGCGTGGTAGATATCCATATGAGAAGACCGGATAGCAATGAAACCTCATATTTTACCAAAGTGATGGTAACAGAAGCAGTACATGAAATTGATACCATTGGACATTACACTGGCAGTTTTGAATCTATAGCTGCCGATACAGGCTTCCTGCCGAAACCGGAGTTTACAGTGCCTGCCGCACAACCTCAGATTGCCACAGTCATTTCCAATGCCGACCCTGAAGGTCAGGGAAGGGTTCAGGTAAGATTCGACTGGCAGATGAATGACACGACTCATTTTATAAGAATGATGAGTCCTGATGCGGGAGGAACTGATCAGATTACTCAAAACCGGGGATATGTAGCCATTCCTGAAGTAGGAGACCAGGTAATGGTTAATTTTGTTCACAGCCACCCCGATAGACCATTCGTTATGGGGGGAATGTTCCATGGAGGAATAGGCCTTGGAGGCGGAACAGATAACCGTGTAAAATCGATCCAAACCAGAAGCGGCCACAGACTAGTCTTTACAGAAGATGAAAGCATCATTATCACGGATAAGAGCGGAAATGAGATTCATCTGGATACTACAGGAAGTAATATCAATATTACCGCACCGGAAACCATGACCCTGAATTGTAAGAACATGAATATCAATGTGATTGAAAGCATGAATACAACGGTAGGGATGAATAAATCAGACAGTATTGGCCTGAATAATACAGAAAGTGTGGGAGCAATGAAGCTGACTTCCGTAATGGGTGATGCAAGTACATTTATTACGGGAAAACTGACTGAAATTATTGAAGGAGATGTGCACAGTGAAACAAAGAAAGGACGGAATGAGATTTCTGAAAAAGAAATGAACATAAGTTCTAATGCTTCAATTAATAAACATGCACAGAAGGAAGTACAAAATAATAGTGGGGAGAAATCAAAAGCACATTAATCATGAGCCGAACAAGAATTGTAAGAGGTACTTATAATAAAATCTCTCATGAAGACCACAATATGTATTCTCAGGAGAATATTATTTCGCGTGCCTTTAAATGGTTTACAGAAAAAGGTGATAAAAAAGGGGTGAGTCATGGTACACCAAATGATCCTCCTCCTCCAGAAATAAAAGCAAAATGTGTTGTACATTTTCGTAGTAAAAATGGATGGAAAGGTGAAGAATATGGCTTTGACTGGATGAGATTAGGTGAAACATCCAATTTTGGTGATGTTAATTATGAAGATATTGTAGCGAAGCAATATACAGATGCCACTTATGCCACATTAGAAAGAGATATTAATGAATATGATGGAAGTTTTAAAAAGGCTCCTACTTTATATTCTAAGCTAAAGCAGGTATATGGTGTATACAGTATTCCGTGGAAGAAAAAAGCGGATGGTACGCTTGAAAATTATTACTGCTCCTGGCTATCCCTTTATCCTTCACAAATTAAAGATACTAAAACAAACCAGCTTACCGCTTCCAATTTTAAAAATACCAAAGCTATTTTAAGCCTGAATATTGAAGTTGATGAGGAACCGGATACTTTAAGATTTAAAGAAAATAAATTTTTTAAAATTTCTCCCATGGAGATTACACCTAAAACAAAAGGTAAACATGATCTTAAAGATTTTGTAACTATAGAATGTCTGGAAGAATTTTCAGATGATCAGATTATAGAAGTGGTTGCCGTTAAGAAAGACAGTGCTGGTATTGAAGTTTCTGAAGTAGCGGGAAGATTAAACGTTTGGGCTAATCATGCTGCTAAAAGGAAAAAATCAAAAATACTTATTATTAATTTAGAAACCGATATAAATGGTAAAAAGGCAGGGAATTCTACTGGTCAAAAGGAATTATTTGAAAGTTACTTGAGACAAGCACTTATAGAAGCAGATGTAGAAACCGAAACTGTAGATGTGTCTGGTGATGCTCATTTTCAGATTGGAGGTAGATATGTGATTGGAGGGAAAATAGCAGCTTATTATGAGCCTGCTGGCAATGCTCCTTCCGGATTTGTTGCACTACAAAACTATGCTTACAATAAAGTGAAAGAAAACTTAAAAAGTAATAATATTCCTGAAACAAAATATAACAAATACTATGTCGCTATTTATTTAGGTGAAAATGGAGGTTTTGTTGATGCATCAGGAAATGTTAAGGGGCTTAATGGATATAGTTCCGGCAAGTTTGTTGTATTATTTCCTTCAAAAAATGATCAAACGGCTGCTCATGAGTTTCTGCATAGTTTTGCATTACCTCATAGTTTTACCAATTCAGAGGCTGATGCAAAAGCACAATTTACTTATGAATATGCCAAAACAGAAAATATTATGGACTATTCCCATCACATTCCGGAAACACGTTACAGCCTTTGGAAGTGGCAGTGGATTATAGCCAATGATAATACAAAATAGAATTTTATGAAAAAAATAATGTTTTTTTTAAGTTTACTAATAATCCTTTCTTGCAAATCACAAAATACAAAAAATATGTTGCCTTTAATTGATAATAATTTTGAAAAATTTGATAATATCAGATATAATGAACTCCATCAGAACAAATCAAGTTCTGTTTATGAAAAACTAAATGATGGGACAATTATAGAAAGGATTAAAATAAAGTCAGGATCTGCCTATTATGAATCACCTCCAAAATCATATTTTATGATTTTTAAAGATTTTTATCCCTCTGATAATATAAGAAAAAAAGGGCTGAAGTTTAATGTGTGGGGAGGTTTTCAAAAAGGTACTTGGTATGAATTTGATGAAAAAGGAAATTTAATAAAGGAAATAGATTATGATAAACCTTATCAATTTACTTTTGAAGATATCTTAAGATTCTGTGAAAAAGAGGGGATTCCGGTAACGAAAGGCCCGGTATTGCAAAGCACAGGTTTTCATACCATCATTACCCGAAGAATGGAAAATGAAAAACCTATTTGGGAGATAGAATGGCTTAAAAAGCCAAGTTTAGTTGAAAATATTATTTTAGATGGTATTTCCGGCAAAGAAATTTCGAGAAAAGAATCGAAGTTTATTAACAATTAATGTTTGTTTTTACAGGAACAGGAATAACCGATAATAATATAAAACAGAGTTTTATGAAAAAAATAATGTTTTTTCTAAGCTTAGTAATGATCTTTTCTTGTAAATCACAAAATAAAAAAAGTATGTTGCCTTTAATAGATAATCATAGTGAAACTTTCAATGCAAATAAGTTTCCTGATATAGATAAATTAGAAAATGTAAATAAAAAAACAGATTCTGGTTTTATTGAAATAATGAAAAATAAAAACAATATTAGCTATAAATTCACACCTAATAATTCGTTATTCAAGATTGTAAAAGTATATTATTTAAATAATATCATACAGACTAAAGGTATAACTCTTAATTTGCCCTGGAGTACTTTTCTTAAGGGTACTTGGTATGAATTTGATGAAAAGGGAAATTTAATCAAGGAAGTAGATTATGACAAACCTTACAAATTTTCATTTGAAGATATCTTAAAATTCTGTGAGAAAGAAGGAATTCCTTTAACCAAAGGTCCTGTATTACAAAGTACAGGTTTTCATACCATCATTACCCGAAGAATAGAAAATGAAAAACCTATTTGGGAGATAGAATGGCTTAAAAAGCCAAGTTTAGTTGAAAATATTATTTTAGATGGTATTTCCGGTAAAGAAATTTCGAGAAAAGAATCGAAGTTTATTAACAATTAATCTTATCTCAACAAAGAATTTTTAATTAAGATAAACGTAGGAGAAGAATCCATATCGACGATTCCAGTGATGAAAAGGAAAATCTCCATACCATTTGATATGAAGAGCGGAATCAAAGGGTTACATAGCCAATATTTATTCTATAGCTCTTTGTTTATTTTACGCTATATTGCCAAAAACAAAACCATAAAAACCAATTAAACAAAATCTGTCAATGAGTACCATTACTACCCATTTAAAATACTTTTCAAAACTATCTGCCGCATTTATTTTCAGTGTCCTGCAGATTTACGCAATAGGAGTTTTTTCCACCATTATTACCCTTATACTGGGAATTTATATTTTAGCAGATAGTTTAGGTTCGTCATTAGGACATAGTGGTGCACTTGCATTTTTAGTGGCTACTGTTACGGCAAAACCGGTTTCTGCAGGTATTTTCTATCTGCTGATCATCATAGCCCCTTTCTTTACTGTTATGTTTGCCACAAAATATGCGATGTCTGTTGTGATCAGTAAACTATTACAGGATCATTCCAAGACCATTGTAGTTCCTTTTATTGAAAAGATGATTGGGATATGTAAGGCAAAGCAGCCTACTGTTATCCGGACCGGTTCAGATTTTGCCATTGCAAAAGTCAAACTGTTAAATGAATTTAAAAACAGCTCAGAAAATAAAATAGTAAAACGTGTTGTAAGCTATGCTTTGGATAAAATAAAATTCGACGAACTGAACCTATCAGCGGATAATGCAGATTTTTCCGAGATCATTAAAGTGGCACTTATTGAAAAACTTCAGGAATTGGCAGAGCCTTCTGCTATGTTGTTCTATATCTTTATCGGTCTGCAGTGGGTAAGTTTAATTTTACTTTATTTTCTAAAAATATAGAATATTGTAATCATATACCAAAAAAGGGTAACATGTGACAACATATGCCGGTGCTGAAAATTAAAAAAATACCATGGTTACTTCTCTAATTGAAGAATTAACTATCTTTATCTCGTTTAGAATAAAATATTTAATTTTAGGCAGATAAAAAATCACGGCTTCTGATTCTCCGCCATGAGAACTTAAGTCTTACAAAACAGAGCGCAAATATTAATATAAGAAAAATTATAAATGGGAGTACTAGTAACCAACGAAACAGTAAAACAGCTATTTCATATTGCTCAGTCGATAGCGAAGGAAAATTATAATGCTACTTATGGTGGACCTCATATTCTACAGGCTTTAATGCACAAAGATATCGGACTTAATGAATTTTTGAAAAGCATAGATAAAGATCCGGGCTATTTTTATGAATGGGCAGATGTCCGCATTGAAGAATATCCTAAGACAGCTCATCTTCCTGACGAAGTGGCTCAGGATGATGCCATTGATACCCTTGTGGAAGAAGCAGATGATATCCGTTTAAAATTAGGTTTGGATGAGATCACACCCATTTGTATCCTTACCGCTATCGTAAAACCACAGGTTGTATTTACTCTTCAGCAACTGAAATCACTTCCGTTGAGAGAACATGAGATCTTCAACCTGTATAGAAAAGATACCCCATTCACCGTATCTGAAAATGGAGATTTTGCTTCCTTATTTTCAAACGGTTCAGACTTTTCAGACTCTTCATTTCCATCTATTAAAAGCTATTGTGTAGACAGAACAGCTCAGGCCAGAAACGGAGATCTTGAAAATATAATCGGAAGAGATAAAGAACTTAGAATGCTGGTAGAGATTCTTTGCCGCAGAAGTAAACCGAATGTCATCATTATTGGCGAACCGGGAGTTGGAAAAACAGCTTTAGTAGAAGGTTTTGCTATTGAAATCACCAAAGGGAATGTTCCTGAAATGCTTAAAAATGGAACCCTTTTGGAACTGGACACCGGAGCTTTACTGGCCGGAACTTCTTATAAAGGAGAAATAGAAGACCGCCTGAAAAAAATAATCAATGAATGCAAGAAAATTGAAAAAGCCATCCTTTTCATTGATGAAATTCATACCCTTTTAGATCCGAAAGGCAGTATAGGAAATGTAGCCAACCTTCTGAAACCGGAATTAGCACGTGGTGAAATTACAGTAATAGGAGCTACTACCCAGGAAGAATATAGAAAAATTATAGAACCGGAACAGGCTTTCAACCGTCGTTTTGAAGTGCTAACCGTTAATGAGCCGGATGAGCAGACTTGCGTGAAAATGATCGATGTACTGCTTGATGGCTATAAAAAGCACCATGGGATTGAGGTGGAAAAAACAGCTATTCCTGAATGTGTACGTCTGGCTAAAAGATATGCAAAAGGTAAAAAATTACCGGATGCAGCCATCGATTTATTAGACAGAACAATGGCTGCTATCAAAATGCTTGATGAACTTTCAGAAAAAGAACTCGAAAGCTGGAAAGCAAGCTATGAAGAGATTTTAAAAGAAGAATATACAGACAATAAAGATCAGGCTGACGAATTGATCTGGACTTACAATCTGTTGCGTGATAAAATAAGCCCTATTTTATGGGGATCACTGAGCGAACAACCGGCTATTGACAATTCAATGCCGGTAGAGCAGATTCATAAAATTATTGATGATACTTACGCAGAGCTTCTTCAGCATGCCGCTAAGAAAAGAGAAAAAGTGGGAAGATTAGAATTGGCTGCTGTTATGGCTGCTAAAACCAATATCCCAATCGGTAAAATTCAGGCTCAGGAAAAAGAAAAACTTCTGAACATGGAATCCCTTCTACTTAACAGAGTGGTAGGGCAGGATCATGCTTTGAAAATCCTTTCCGATGCTATTGTTGAAAACCGAAGCGGATTGAATAAACCGGGGCAGCCCATTGGTTCATTCTTCCTTTTAGGACCTACAGGAACCGGTAAAACAGAGCTTGCAAAATCAATGGCGGAATTGCTTTTCAACGATGAGAAAGCCATGGTACGTTTTGATATGTCAGAGTTTAAAGAAGAACATTCTGCTGCATTATTATACGGGGCGCCTCCGGGATATGTAGGATATGAAGAAGGAGGTATGCTAGTTAACAAAATAAGACAGCAGCCGTATACCGTTGTTTTATTTGATGAGATTGAAAAAGCACACCATTCTGTTTTTGATGTATTTCTACAGATTATGGACGAAGGGAAAGTGCATGATAAACTAGGAAAAGAAGGAGATTTCAGCAATGCACTGATCCTTTTTACTTCCAATATCGGAAGTGAAGAAATTGTAAAACAGTTTGAAGAAGGAAAAATTCCGGAATCATCTTCACTGATGCAGATCATGTCTAATTCAGGAAGATTCAGACCTGAATTTTTAGCAAGAATTACCGAGATCATTCCTTTTGCACCGATCACAGAATCTATTGCAGAAAGAATTTTCAATATCCAGTTGAAATCACTTCATGCTTCATTGACCCGATTAGGAATGGCCTTGAAGATTAGTGATGAAGCTGTGAAAAATCTTGCATTGGGAGGGTTTAGCAGTAAATATGGTGCAAGACAGATCTCAGGGGTTATCCGTGCCCAATTGGCCAGACCTATCTCCAAAATGATTGTAAGAGAAGAAGTAAAATCCGGTCAGACCATCCATGTGGATTGGAATACAGAAGAAGATAAACTGAACTGGAAAGTAGACTAATAATAAAGTAAAAAGGCTAATTGCCCAGTTGGTTCTTTAGCCTTTTTTGTTTTTAGCTTTATAAACATATTTAAAATGAAAACTATTGTCAGAAATATCTTTACAGGTGTAATGCTGGTAGGTACCGGTATATTTGTAAACGGACAATTTTTAACTGCCTCTGATACCTCGGAAAGCAGCGTGAAAAAATACAAAGGAATCATAAATTCCAATAAAGATCTTGTGGAATTTATTGAGCAGCTACTCCTTCAGAAAGGGCTTCCCAAACATTTGAGAAACCTGGCCCTGATTGAGTCCCATTTTAACAGAAATATTACATCGGGTGCCGGGGCCGTAGGAATCTGGCAGCTAATGACGGCACATGCCAATCAGTACGGGCTTACAGAGCAGAACCGTACGGATGTATATAAAAGTACAAAAACAGCTGTAATATCATTAGGAAACCTTTATAAAAAGTATAACAACTGGGTAACAGTGGTTGCAGCTTATAATTGCGGGGAAGGAAATATAGCAAAAGCAATGCAGGCTGCAGGTTCTTCACAATATCACGAATTTTCAAAATACCTTCCCGAAGAAACAATCAACCATGTGAAAAAATACCTGAATGCCTGTTATGCAACAGGAGAACTTCAGAGTGTCCTCAGTAATTATAATACTTCGAGAATTAATAAAGTTTTTTTTGAAGAGGGTGGCAGAAATGTAACAAATGAAGCTCTTTCAGAAACAGACATCAATGCCGGTTTTAATTTAAAGGTTGTTGCAGATGAACTGGATGTGGAAGTAGATAAAATCCTTGCCTGGAATCCGGGGATAGTGGAAGAACTGCAGAAAAAGGGAGAAAGCACTTTCTACCTTCCCACAGATCTTATGCCCGATTTTCTGCTGAAAAAGAATAAAATACTTTCCAGGTCCATAAAAGAGGGAGCGGCTCAACTGCCATAATTATGATACCTATATTTTTTTAGATCATAAAGAGCTCCAAAAGGATTCTTTATGAAACTAATAAACTCAATAAAATACAAAGACAGAACTTCTGTCTTTGTATTTTTTATTGTAAAAGATTCTATAGGAAAATGGTCTGCCTGGAGAGTATTGTGAAGAGTTTATTTTGATATTGTTTTTCAAGTATTGTACTGGAGCTTTACATCTGTTAAAAGCATCTTAATCTATACTAAAAAAGTTTAGTATTTCTCTTTAGAGTGTAAAGTTTTATTTTTTGATATAGTTTTGATTCAGTTGTAATGCGTTGTTTAATAGTGTTTTAAGCTTTGTTTTTAATTCTATTGTCGTAGAATTACGACATAAAATCGTAGAACTACTACAATTTTTCAAATTTATATTCAAAAGTTTTTTTTAGAAAAAAAGACCCTCTATATTTGCTATACAATCACCGAATCACAAAATATTATTAACGATTAAAATTTACAAATCATGGCAGAAAGAAATTCAAGAGGAATCTTAAAATTCAACGGAGGCGAAGGACAAAAATTATTAAAAATGAACTACAGCGTATCAAGATCTACCGATGTATCTGGACGTGTAGCATCAGATCCTTCTAATGCCTTAATCAAAGTTACAGTAGAGGCTACTGAAAAGTCTGATATCCTTGAAAGTTTATTGAACGGAAAGTACAAGCCAACTAAAGGAGAAATTACATTCAACAAATCTCACGAAGAAGGAACATTGATTACTTTGAACTGGGAAAACGGATATGTAATTCAGCACGAAGTAGACTTCGATGCAGTAGACAGCAACAGTATGTTGATCAGTTTCGTGATCAGCGCTGAAACAATCGACTACGGTACTTCTCAGTACGCAGGACTGTGGCCTTCATCGGGTAAATAAGCCGATTCATCATCTTAGTAAAAATAAAATTGGTACAGGACAGCGCGCTCGTGAGGGTATGCTGTTCTGTTTTTCCATTATAAGGACTAAGAAGGACATCAGGAATCATTTTTTTCGGAAAGAGTATAATTTGCTCTGCTATTTTTGATTCCATGTTCTGTACAGCAGTAGTTTATTCAATAATTTTTTAATTAAAACACAAGACACTATGTTTCAGGATGATCAATCAATTAAACTAGAGGGGCAAAATGCTAAAAAAGCAGATGTCGATAAGTTGAAAAACACAGTAAAGGAAAAAACTACCCAACAGGCAGAGGGAAAATTAAAAAAAGCGGGTGAAAAAGTAAAGAAAGCAGCAAGAGCAGGACAGCAAAGCTTAAGCGCTGTACAGGGCGCAGATATGTTTATGAATCAGGCTCTGGTTTCTAATAAACCTTCCGTCATTGAAAATAAAGTATGGGCAAAACAACCCACGTCAAAAATACATAACGCTCTGGCTATTGCTGAAAGCTTTGTCTCCGGTATAAACCGTGTGGTAAAGCTGGATGTGGTTATTGAAGGTCAGATGATCAAACATTTTAAGCATTTCAAGCTGGTTCAAAGTGCCGCTAAACATCATGAATTCAGTTTAACACTGGCTCATGACACCCTTGGAAATGCGGAGAACCACAATTTAGAAGAAGCTCAGAATTTTCTGGGAAAAAGAATTACAGTAGTCTTCAAATATAAGGATATTGAAAAAGGAGCTGAACGTAACTTTGTAGGAGTGATTACAGAGGTGGGCTTCAGTCAGGAAAAAGGAAGTCTGGGAAATATTGTTCTTAAAGGATATAGTCCTACAGTTCTCTTAGATGCTGCACCTCACATCCAGAGTTTTGGAGGGGGCCAGCCAGTCAGCCTGAACAGTATTGCAGACCAGGTGATCAGAGAAGGGCTGGGACAGAATAAATTCGATTTTCGGGTAGATGCCCAGCATGGAAACGTTTCCTATAGCTCTCAGTATGAAGAGACCCATTATAATTATCTTGCCAGAATGGCTGAAGCTTATGGCGAACAGTTTTATTATGATGGTGAAGTTCTGCATTTTGGAAAACTTCCACCACAGGAAAAACCCGTAAAACTTACTTATGGCAGCAGTGTAAGTGATATCGCTATCAAAATGAAAGCACAGCATGTCAACCCAACATTTTATGGTTACAACAGCAGCAAAAATGAAAAACTGATTACCGGAAATTCAAAAATAAACCATACTTCAGATATTGCACGGCGTGCTTACGAAATATCAGAAAAAACATTTACAACACCTTCTTTGAGAGTAGCCCCCATAAAGGCTACATCTTTTATGGATATTGATGCATCTCAGAAAGGAACGGCAGGAAGTAAGGCTTCTGAAGTTTTCATTACTTCAGGAACCACCACAGTTCCGTTCTTGTATCCGGGATGTCCCGCAGATATTGAAATGCGTAAATCCGGAAGCAATGAAACGTCCTACTTTACCAAATTAATGATCCTTGAAGTTACTCATGAAGTAGATGCAAGGGGGTATTATGACGGTAAATTTGAGGCCATTGCTGCTGATACAGGATTTATTCCCCGTCCGGAATTTGAAGCTCCAAGAGCCGAAGCCCAGTTTGCAAAAGTAACTTCCAATGCAGACCCTTTAAACCAGGGACGGGTTAAGGTACAGTTTGACTGGCAGAATGGTCCTGATACTACAGAATTTATCCGTGTCATGTCTCCGGATGCCGGAAGCAGTGATAAGGTAAATAAAAACCGGGGCTTCATGTCAATTCCTGAAGTGGGAGACCAGGTGATCATCAATTTTGTACATCAGCACCCTGACCGTCCATTCGTTATGGGAGGAATGTTTCATGGAGGTATCGGAGCAGGTGGTGGAGCAGGAAATAATGTAATGAGCTTTAGCGGAAGAAGTGGGGCCGAACTGAAGTACGACAATGGAGCCGGATCAATGAACCTAAAAGATCAGGGCGGAGCCAATATGTTTTTTGACGGAGCCGGTAATGTAGTGCATAATGCTAATAATGATAGTACTAAGACTGTTGGTAATAATAAAACAGATAAAATTGGCAATAATAAAAAGCTGGAAGTAGGTTGTGATCATATTGCAGATGTAGGGAACACCCATAAAGTAGAAGTAGGAAAAGGAAAAAGTGTTTTTACAATGGATAATGCCGGAGTGATCGATCTCACCGGAATTGATAAAATAACCCTCAAAGTAGGAAGCAGTGAGATTATCATTACGGGAACTAAAATCTCGGTTACCAGTAGCGAAGTAGATATCAAAGCAGGAAATGCTACGGCTAATTTTAAAGGAAATACGAAGATTACCGGAGGTCAGGTTGATATTAATTAATAGGATGGAGTTTATAAAATACGATATTAAGAAAGGGGATACCTTAGAATCTATTGCAGATAAGCAAGGTGTATCTATCCAAGAACTTATTAATTTCCATAATTTATATTGTGGAACAACAAATTTTATCATTGGAGAAAAACTGCCGATGCACCTGCAGAGTTTGCTTCTGGAAAAAAAAACTAAGGAAGAAATAAGTAAAATTATAGAAGATAAAAACTTCCCTTTAAAAGCTAGGTATAGATGCGAGCAGTTTAATACTACAAAATTAGAAGATAGAATATCATTTCATTGTAATACGAAGAAAGAATATACTGTTGAAAAAAATGCAGCCCACACAAGGGCTAAGGTAAAACTTAAAGAATACCTGTATAAAATAAATCCTGAAAATATGGCTCTGGCTATCGAGGCAGTAAAGGAACTTGAGTTTGATAAAGAAAATGTTGTACTGGATTTAAATAACGATAATACGATCAAGGAAGTAGTTAATTTTTCTGAGATTAAAGAAAAATGGGAAAGTTTTAAACCCAAATTGGCCGCTTCAGAATTTTACAGACAGGTGGAAAATATCAATTCAAAAGCAGCAGAAGATATCATTAAAGGGGGCGGATTAGAGTTTGAAAATGAGATCAATCTTAGAAAGACCTATGACAAGTCACTCTTATATCATGTATTGTTTAATGATTATGATGCCCATAAAAAGAGAGAAAAAAATGATATTTTAAAATTTATCTCCCAGATATTTGTTAATATTCCGATTGAACTGGAACTGCAGCACAGTATTATAAAAGAAGATGATTATTTTGTAGAATATAGAACAGTAGGGACCCTTTTAAAACATAAAATTGATAATTCTGTTTTAGAAAATCAATATGACAAATTCTATAAACCTGTTATAGAATATGGTTTTACAGAATATAATTATGATTATCGGATCAGAAGAATGGTAGATAAAAAAACGGGAACCATTGTAAATGCTTCTGCACTGATGAAAGAAGAAGTGAAAAATAATTATCAATTTATTACACAATTTGATTTAAAGCAAATTGATTATTAGAAATCTTTATTATGATTGAGAACCGAGGTTTTATATTTAAAAATGTTTTGCCATACCATATAGCAAAGACACTACTTGTGATTATCCCATGTATGATTTTCTATGGAGCTTTATATTATCTGTTATTTAAAGGGATGTTCAGGCTGTCTTTTGTAATGTTTTTTACACTTTTCTATTTTGGAAGTTGCTATTTAATTTTAAAGGCTTTTTCAGTTCAGGTTAAAATTTGGTTTGATGATAACTATCTTTTTATACAAAAAGGAAAGCAACCAACCGAAAAATATTTTAAGTCTGATATTACAGGATTTTATGCCTATGATTATGAGAGCAAAGCACCTTCGCTACAAAATTCCAAGATATATTTCAAATTTTGTTTGATGAATGATTCTAAAATTTATCTTAATGATGTTGAATATAAAAACAAATATGAAACAGAAAAAGGAGAAAGGTTAAAGAAATTTTTAAAGCATGCACAAAAAGAATTGCATTTTTCAAAAATAAAAAAAGAAAAATTTCAGAATATTTATTGGTATTCCACAAAATAAAAATATAAAATTATGAGTGCTTCATATATACCTAAAGATGTTTATGCTGTTTGTACATTTCAAACAGATGCAGAGCCCAGACAATTTATTGATACAAGAAATGCTCCAACTGTATTTTATGGAACGGATACAACAAGGCCATTGCTTACCGTTGCAGATAAAAATATAAGAGATAAGGAATTTCCCTGTAAAAGCCCTAAAAATGCAATGTGGGGGTTTATTTGTTTTGGTGCAGGACTTATTGTGGGTGCTCTTTTAGTATTATCAGGACCTATTGGGTGGGCAGCATTGGCAGTAGGAGCAGGGGTGCTCTTGTGTGCAGGAGCAGCTATTTATCATGGTACAAAAATAAATCACTTATGTACTGGATCTCTGGAGAAAGGAACTTGGAAAATCGAACATGAAAAAGTAACATTTGACAAGCAAAAAGCCATTACTCAAAATTCTATATTGGTGTGTGATGCAGGAGGACTTTTAAGTCCAATTTTTAGTTATGCAATAGCAAAAAAATATGCTGAGCAAATTAAATCCAATAATAATAAAGAAATAGGATTGAATGCTTTTGCTTCCTTCTTTGGAGGAGCCGGAATTGTTATTGCCGGAGCAGAAATGGGAATAGCAAAAACTTTACTATGGATGGGAGGAACGATGGTGGCTATGAATGAAGGTACCTATTGGGAAAGGGAATGGATTAGAGGTGGCTCATTACAAGATAATACCCATTACCAGGATATGAATAATGAAGTTGATGAAAACAGCAGAATACCGGGATACGTAAAAGATGTGCCAGAGAGTTTAGTGGGGATAACACCTTCTGATCTTGCCAGCCCGGATATTTTGGAACTTAATGAAAAAGGAGGACTGGCGAGCAGAGATGGAAAGACACCTATATTTTTTAATGGAAAGTGGTACGTTCAGGATTGGCAGAAGAATCTTATAGAAATAAAACAAGGAACAGCTTTATCCAAGGATTTATCAGCACTGGAAGGGATAAACTCTCGTGAAGTATGGAAAACACCGGAAGGAAAAGCAATCGTGGAGAACATTCGAAACGGAAAATATTCTGAATCACTTGTACAGACAGCAAAAGATGGATTAGGAAGAGTACGTCCTCGAAACCTACCCAATTTAGCGAAAGAATTACCGGCTTTAAAACTTCAAAACATTAAGAACATAGGGAAGCTTGGCGTAAAAGGAGGTGGGTTTATTGGGTTCTTTTTCCCGTTTATTGCCACAGGCTTTTCAGAAGATTCCAGAAAAGCTTTAGCCAACGCTATGGCTGAAGATGCCGGTAACGGGATTAATATTGTAGCTAATTATGGATAACTATAAAGCATGTAGATTTTCCCCAATACTTATAAAAAATCTATTCACCTCTATAATTCTGTAGACATGTCACTTTTCGGATTTTACAATGGCAACTAGGAAAAGAAAAGATGCGCATTTGAAAATATTTTGTCATTTGATAGGGGCTTTCTCAGATCTTATCTATATCCCAATATGTACAAAAAGGACTTCAATCAGAATGATGTTTAAATCGTAATAATTGAGTCTTTATATTAAAATATTTCCCATAAAAGTGTATTAATGGATATTTTATTGCTGTTTTTAAATTACAGTTAAATTATTTATTAATAAGCGATTGTGATGTCGCTTAACTCTATTGTCGTAGAATTACGACATGAAATCGTAGAACTACTACAAAATTTCAGATTTCTTATCAAAAGCTTTTTTTTCAAAACCAGGGGCTTTATCTTTGTTATATAATTATTGAATAACAATTTATTACTAACGATTAAAATTTACAAATCATGGCAGAAAGAAATTCAAGAGGAATCTTAAAATTCAACGGAGGCGAAGGACAAAAACTATTAAAAATGAACTACAGCGTATCAAGATCTACTGATGTATCTGGACGTGTAGCATCAGATCCTTCTAATGCCTTAATCAAAGTTACAGTAGAGGCTACTGAAAAGTCTGATATCCTTGAAAGTTTATTGAACGGAAAGTACAAGCCAACTAAAGGAGAAATTACATTCAACAAATCTCACGAAGAAGGAACATTGATTACTTTAAACTGGGAAAACGGATATGTAATTCAGCACGAAGTAGACTTCGATGCAGTAGACAGCAACAGTATGTTGATCAGCTTCGTAGTAAGCGCTGAAACAATCGACTACGGTACTTCTCAATATGCAGGATTATGGCCAGGTAAATAAGCCGTATACCAACAAAATAATACAGAACAGTGTACTCATTGAGTATGCTGTTTTTTTATGGTTTTAAAGGAATTTTTTACTTTTGCCATCAAATTGTATTTCAATACTGCAAGTGTTATAAACGTTTTATGACATTATGCTTTCGATTAATTCTAATTATTAAAAAAAATAAAATGTTAAGAAAACTTCTATTGATGTTAACTTTCACCATGAGCTTTGTGACTTTACAGGCTCAGAACAGCTCCACTTTATATAAAGGTACTGTTAATGGGAAAATGCCGGTAACACTGTTTCTGCAATCTGTAGAAAATGGATGTGGCGGTGATCCATATTATAACGGGATGTACCGTTATGAAAAAGTAAGCAACTGGTTAGAACTTAATGTTACCGAAGGTGTAAAACAACAGTTTGCTATGGTAGAAGAAGGCTTTACGGGTCTGATGATCTTAAAAAAAGAAGGTGATCAGATGAATGGTACCTGGATAAGCCCGGATGGTAAAAAACAAATTCCTGTACAGCTGAAAAAAGCGACAGTAAGCAGTAAAGAGCTGGAATCATACCGAAACAAAATGGAGCAGCTGAATTACGAAAACCATGATTGCTAAAATTTTTAAGGGAACGCAAGATGTGAAGTGCGAAATGCAGGTTACGGGATCAGGAATAGAAGTCAATAATGATAGCTTTTATTTTAAATTAAAAAAAAGAGACCAAAAATTCACGTTCCGAACCTTACAACTCATATCTCGAATTTTGTTCCTATTTTCATATATTTGTTCATTATAGATAATATGGACGCAACACAAGATAAAAGGCTATTTCTCATCGATGCTTATGCGATGATTTTCAGAGGATATTACGCATTGATCAGAAATCCGAGATTGACGAGCAAAGGATTGGATACTTCTGCCATCTTTGGTTTTACAAACTCTTTGATTGAATTAATCAGAAGAGAAAAGCCAAGCCACCTGGCTGTAGTTTTTGATGTAGGAAGGGCAAGCGTAAGAACTGATGATTTTGCAGATTATAAAGCCAACAGAAGTGAGACTCCTGAAGCCATCAAAATTGCTGTTCCATACATTCACAGGATTTTGGAAGCGATGCATATTCCGATCTTAGGAGTAGAGGGTTACGAAGCGGATGATGTAATAGGAACTATCGCCTGTAAAGCAGAAAAAGAAGGCTATACCACTTTTATGGTAACACCGGATAAAGACTTTGCACAGCTGGTGACAGACAAAATTAAAATTTATAAGCCCGGTTTAAAGGGTGGAGATATAGAAATTCTGGGAGTAGATGAGGTAAAGGCAAAATATGAAATTGAAGACCCTAAACAGGTTATCGATTTCCTTGCTATGATGGGTGATGCTGTAGATAATATCCCGGGACTGGAAGGAGTTGGAGAAAAAACAGCGATGAAGTTCCTGAAAGAATTCGGAAATATTGAAACCTTATTGGCTAATACCGATAAACTAAAGGGAAAACTAAAAGAAAAGATAGAAGCCTCTGCAGAGCGAGGAATTTTATCTAAAAAGCTAGCTACTATTATTTGTGATGCTCCAGTAGAGTTCCACCAGGAACAGTATGACCTGGAAACTCCGGATTTTGAAAAAGTAAAAGAAGTTTTTGAAGAAATTGAGTTCAGAAGACTTTATGAAAATCTATACAGAGCTTTTGCGCCTGCCGCTGCAGAAACTGTAGTGGTAAGTGAAGTTGAAGTAAAGCAAACTCCGACAGGTACTGAAATAAAAGGACAGGCAATGCAGCTAGACCTTTTTGCCAATTTTGAAGAACTGGATCAGGCTACTTCTACAAAATCAACTATTGAGCAGAATGACCACCTTTATCAGTTTGTAGATAACCCAAAAGCTCAAAAGGCATTGGTAAATAATTTATTGAAGCAGGAAGCCGTTTGTTTTGATACAGAGACCACTTCATTAAATGAACTGGAGGCAGAGCTGGTAGGAATGAGTTTTTCTTATAAAAAAGGCCTGGCTTATTATATTCCTTTGTCTGAAGATAGAGGAGAAGTATTGCAGACACTGGAGATTTTCAGACCGTTTTTTGAGAAAGAAGATCTGCTGAAAATTGCTCACAACTTAAAGTTCGATTATAAAATATTAAAACAATACGACATCACTGTTCAAGGTGCTGTGTTTGATACAATGATTGCCCATTACCTATTGAACCCGGATGGAAGACATGGTATGGACTATCTTTCAGAAGTGTATCTGAACTATAAACCGGTTTCTATTGAAACCATTATCGGAAAAAAAGGTAAAAATCAGGGAACTTTCAGAGATGCTGATCTTAGAACACAGACAGATTATGCGGCAGAAGATGCTGATGTTACCTTCCAATTGTATGAACTGTTTGCACCGCAGCTGAAAAAAGAAAATTTAGAAGAACTTTTCTATACCATTGAAATGCCTTTGATGGAAGTGTTGGCAAAAATGGAACTGTCCGGAATTTCTTTGGACGAAAAGTGGTTGGCACAGGAAAGTATTGACCTTGAAAATGACCTGAAGCAGCTTGAAAGGACCATCTTTGAACTTTCAGGAGAAGAATTCAATATGAATTCACCCAAACAACTGGGGGAAATCCTTTTTGAGAAAATGCAGCTTGATCCTAAAGCCAAAAAAACAAAAACAGGACAGTATGCCACCTCAGAAGATGTACTTCAAAAGCTGGTTTCAAAACACGAAATCATCAAACATATCCTGGAATACAGAACCTATCAGAAACTAAAATCTACCTATGTAGATGCTCTTCCTTCACAGATTGAGAAAGAAGATAACAGGGTACATACCAATTTCTCACAGACTACAGCGGCTACAGGTCGTTTGGCGAGTGTGAATCCTAACCTGCAGAATATTCCGATCCGAACATTAAGAGGGCAGCAGATTCGTGGGGCTTTTGTTTCAGGAGAAGGAAAGAAAATAATCTCCGCCGATTATTCACAGATTGAACTTCGTCTTATTGCTGAAATTTCCGGAGAGGATAATATGATCAAAGCTTTCCAGGACGGAGAAGATATTCATGCTTCTACAGCAGCGAAATTATTTAAAATTCCATTGGAAGAAGTTTCCAAAGTACAGAGAAGCCAGGCAAAAACAGTAAACTTTGGAATCATTTACGGACAGGGAGCTTTTGCTTTGGCAGAACAGACCGGATTGTCCCGTACAGAAGCTAAGCAGATGATCGAAGCTTATTTTGAAACCTATCCCAAGCTGAAGAAATACATGGCAGAACAGGTGAATAAAGCCCGTGAAATGGGATATGTAGAAACGATTCTGGGACGAAAACGCCATTTAAAAGATATCAATTCCAACAATTTTGTTGTAAGAGGACATGCAGAAAGAAATGCCGTGAATGCTCCTGTTCAGGGAAGCGCAGCAGATATTGTAAAAATTGCTATGATCAAAATAGACAGAGAGCTTCAAGAACAGGAGCTAAAAACAAAAATGCTGCTTCAGGTACACGACGAATTGGTATTTGAAACCCCAACAGATGAAGTAGAAACGGCTTCAAAACTGATAAAAAAGGAGATGGAAAATGCTTTAAAAACACAGGTTCCTTTATTGGTGGAAATTGGAGTCGGAGATAACTGGCTGGAAGCGCACTAATAGAGAAGAGCTACAAACTTTTAAAATCAACCGTATCATATAAACTTCCGCTCCTATAGGCGGAAGTTTTTTGTTTCAGATATTTTCTGAGCATGGACAAACTTATTTACTCTTTCATAGAGTTATATGTTTTTACAATGATATCCTTTGGTGATGTATTCTCAAATAAAAACCTTTTTTTCGATACCTGAAAAGTTTTAGATTCTGAAGGCATATCTTCCTCCATGGTATTTACTGTTTCTTCTATTACCTTACCCTTTATGGGTTCATAATATAATCCGGAATGAGAACCTGCTCCCATATTATAGGTTTCAATATAAGTGAGAACAAGATCACCATTAAAATACTTAAATTGGCTGAAGAGGTTTCCGTTGGGCCCTATATCATATAGATTGATATGTAATGTCCCTTTATCAATACTGATATCCTCAGTATCATGCATTCTATAACCTACTTCATTATATTCTTCAGGAAAAACAGTATCGGAAGTCTTATCCAGTCGATAGCTTTTATCAGGATTTTTTAAAAGGATCAGTATCTTTCTGCGATCCAGGGTATCTACTTTGTTTCTCAGAACCAAAGCAATATCTGCAAGACCGTCCAGATTGAGGTCACCTTTAGCTTCATATTGAATTTCATGAGTATTGGAAACAAAATCCGAAGGCTGTTTTCTTGTTTTTGAAAATTCCTGGTGAATCAATGTATGAGATTGTACTGAATCAGCTTTAAC
Organism: Chryseobacterium sp. YR221; assembly: GCF_900176315.1. NCBI lineage: Bacteria > Pseudomonadati > Bacteroidota > Flavobacteriia > Flavobacteriales > Weeksellaceae > Chryseobacterium > Chryseobacterium sp. YR221. Next base: position 10,977 of record NZ_FWXM01000005.1, on the reverse strand, counting down.
TGTAGGAGAAACAGAAATCTCTTTATTATTCACCATCTTCTTATTTTTATTACAAGCAACAAAAATAAAAAACGAGAAGGCAAGAATAGAAATAGCTTTTTTCAAGGGTATCTTTTTTAAAAACTAAATCTAGCTTTTATTTCTTTATAATGTAATAGTAAAATACAGATACATCCAAGAATAATAACTGGCAAAGAGGAAAGAGATAGTGTATAATGAAGTTCTGATTTAAAGTCATATGTACTCCAGGAAGATTCTCTATCCACAAAAATGCTGTAGTTCCAGAAGATCCACAGACTTATTAATAATAGAAACTCAATAGCTGCCTTAAGGAAAGTTTTTTTTACAAAGGAAAATAAAAGGAAAATAGCCGATAAGAATACACTTGTAACAGCAGACATGTAAATATTATCTTCAAAAAGACTGCACTCCAGACAACTACTTGAGGTATGGTCGGAAAACTGTCCCATAGACCAGTAAATCTGCAAATAAGTGCTCGTGAAGATGATAGCTATACTGGTGGAAAACCTCTTTATAAAAGAAAATAATCTTTGGGCTTTAGAATAGGGTGTGTTGTTCAAAATAGATAGGGTTATGAGCCGGATGGCTTTAAGGTTGGGAATTTCTCTCTACATGATCAATCTCTTTCTGCATTCTGCCCTCCCATCCTTTACCATTCCTCCTGGTCAGATGGGGATATATTATTTCTGAATATTTTTCCTGGCCAGTGGTTTCAAAACCTTCAATCACACAGCCGGTATTTATATATCTTACTCCATACCTTTTCCGAATACCGTCAATTTTATTGAGCGTTGCACGGTCATGTAACAATAATGGAAACCCTCCGCCAAATTGTATAGTAACCAGATCATTTTTAATATCTTCGGCAGCCTGCTGGGAATACCTATTTTCTATTGCTGAGACTTTTCTTTGTTTTTCTGCCCATCCGTTGATTGATAAATAAGCGAAAAATGCCAGAGCCAGAAAATTGACCATCGGAAGGATTCTTAAGAATTTAGTTTTGAAACTTAAACCTTTAATATCCAGGCTGCTTATAAGGTAAGAAACCAAAGCTGTAACACTTAGTATTACAGCCAGGTATTCTATTCTGCATTCTTTAATACTATTGATGAGGTTAAACATCATCGGATAATTCTCTATATAATATTCAAAAATATACACCGCTATAATGAGCAGAATCAAGATGATATTAATAAGTATGAATTTCCTGTTCATAAGAAATGATGTGAAAACCTATGTTGTAATTTAAACGTCAAACTCAATCTCACCAATATAATACAGTTTGTTATCATCCTGCTCTACAGAAACAGGGTTAGGGATCACAAATCTGCTGGCAAAGATAATAGCGTTTACGGGAGTGTCCAGACTAAGTTCATTAAGCTTGCTTTCCAGTATAGGAAGCCATTGATCTGCATACGAATATTCTGAAAACTTTTCATAGATCCCCAGATTTTCATTCTCAAAACCATATTCTATAAAATCATCATCAAACCATTTTATATTCTGTGATTCTGCAAATTTTGAAACATATTGATCATCAGTTTCCTCTTCTATATAAAAATTTTCATCCTCTTCTACAAAGTCATAAAAGTCTTCTTCATTTTTAAAATATCCCAGCCAGAAGTGAGAAGTTTCCTTATCCATAAATTATTTTTTTTGTATTGTAATTTTATTCTAATCTTTTTAATTGACCACTTTTGTCAATCGCTTTTTCCAATCTTGAAAGCCTTGTCTTTTCCTGTTTTGCACTCATAATCCAATGAATGATTACCTTTTTATAAGAAGGAGGTTGAGCTTCAAAAAAATCCCAGGCGGTTGCATGAGCCATAAACTGATCTTTATAAACAGGAGCCAGTGGTATATTCTCGTTTTCATGGGAATAAATACCGGATTTTTCTTCTTTTCTAAGAGCAAATGCCTGTTGGCCTGATGGGGTCATAAGGCCTGCCTTAGAGAGTTCTTCTACCTTTTTGATATTGATAAGACTCCAGATACTGCCGAACTTTCTTGGGGTAAACCGTATAGAATAACTTTCGTGGTCTATAGATTTTCTTACGCCATCGATCCAGCCAAAACACAAAGCCTGATCTACAGATTCAGACCAGCTCATAGAAGGTTTTCCGCTTCCGGTTTTATAGAATCCTGTTAACAGCTCTTTTTCTTCGGTATGGTGTTTTTCCAACCATTCTCTGAATTCTTCTTTTGTAGCAAAAAAAGTAGGGCTCATACTATAATTGGGCTTTCATATTGAGACTGTAATATTACAAAAGTTTTCCGTTAAAACAGAACTTTTACTAATCTGATAAAGTCAGGAATCAAAAATAGTTCCGTAAATTTTTTTGTCGTAATTTTATTCTACACTTAATTTTTTGTAAATGGAATTTCTTCAGGACCATTATACCGTTAAAAACGAACTCGTACTGATTTTTATTTCAGTTATCCTTGGATTGCTGATTGGTGCTGAACGTGAATACCGCAATAAGTCAGCAGGACTTCGTACATTTATTTTAGTCTGTTTCGGATCCTGTTTGTTCACCATTCTTTCCATTAAAATAGGAGTTGCCAATCCGGACCGCCTTGCAGCCAATATTATTACAGGAATTGGGTTTCTGGGAGCCGGGGTAATTTTTAAAGGTGATAACAAGATCGATGGGATCACCACTGCCACTACAATTTGGGCTACGGCCTCAATAGGAATGGCGGTAGGATCAGGATATGTCTATTTTTCATTGTTAGGAACAGTGCTTGTTCTTTTGATTTTGAGTTCTCTTACCTATCTTCAGACCTTTATCGATAATTATCATAAGATCAGAGAGTATAAGATTGCAGTAGCGAGTTCTGAAAATATAAAACACTGTGAAACTATTTTCAAAGAACATCATCTGAAATATATGATGATCAAACAACAGTATACACAAGGGAATTTATCCGTTACATGGAGACTTACAGGAAAAAATAACCATCATGAAGAAGTTATCAGGTGCCTGATGGATGATGAGAAAATCATAGCTTATCAGTTTTGATACATAAAAAAATAAAGGCCTGAGCCTTTATTTTTTCTTGAAGATATATAAATCTTTATTAGGACCGTCAATTTCTTTTCCGTCCATATCCAGTTGGATAAGTATGTTTTCGCCCACTTTATATTTATAATTGGCTGTTTTACCTTTCAGTGTGATGATGCTTCCTGTGGTATCCCATTCAAAAGATCCTTTATCCTGATTCTTTGAGTTTCGGTCAAGATATTCCTCACTGATACTGAATGTTTTGTCATTATTCAACGTTAAAGAAGTCTTGATACCGGGGCAGTCTGCACATGGTACAACAGCCTCATAAGTACCATTCCAATCCAATGAATTTTCAGAAGTATCCCCCGCAGCAGTAGGAGTGGCTTTTGAAATACTGTCTGTAGAAGGTGTCTGAACATTGGCAGAATCTGTTGCAGAACCTATTGTTTCAGCTGTTGTCTCTTTTTTTGAGCAAGAAGCAAGAAATAAAGCTGCACCGATTCCCAGGATAAACATTTTGTTTTTCATCATAATAATTAATCTAAATATTTTTTAATTTTAAACTGACTACTAGCGAACAAAAACCGAGCCATATAAAGTGGGAGAGCCGGTGAGAATGGGTTCCAGATTGGGCTTTCGTAGTTTAGTTAGATGATAGGGAATTCCCTGTAAACCTGAACCATTATTCACCATGGACTTGGCGGAGTAAAAATTCACTATTGATACCGCGATATTCAATACTATAGTTCTATCTCAATCTAAAAACGCTGGAATCTGCCCTCTGAAATCTAATATCTCCATCTCCTAAAAACAGCCATTCCAACTTTACCCCCGTTTTATGAAGCCTGTTCGTATTTTTCTTCGTAAATTCGGGCAAAATTTTGATTATGACAAAAAAGATACTTTTATCCGTATTTCTTTTGCCGGCTGCAATGGCATTTGCACAACAATATGGAGGAATGTGGATTCCTACAGAACTGAATGAGAAGGAAATGAAGGATTTGGGAATGAAGATTTCTGCCAAAGACATTTTCAACCCTCAGAAGCCGAGTATTAAAGATGCAGTAGTACAGTTTAACGGTGGATGTACCGCAGAAATCATTTCGCCTAAAGGGCTGTTGCTTACTAATCACCACTGTGGTTATGGGCAGATTCAGGCACATTCTACAGTTCAGAATGACCTACTTTCAAATGGTTTCTGGGCTAAAAATATGACTGGTGAATTACCAAATCCAGGTGTAAAAGTAGACTTCATTGTAGATATAAAAGAAGTGACATACCAGGTGTTGGAAGGTACAGATAACCTTACTGAGCCTGAGCTTACTAAAAAGATCAATAACAATATTGAGGTTTACAAAAACTCTCAGAAAATTGAATCATACCAATCGATCCTGGTAAAGCCAATGTACTATGGAAATAAGTATTATGCATATACCATCGAGACCTATAAGGATATCCGTCTTGTAGGGGCTCCACCACAAAGCATAGGAAAATTCGGTAGTGATACAGATAACTGGGTTTGGCCGAGACATACCGGAGATTTCTCTATGTTCAGAATCTATGCAGACAAAAACAACAAGCCTGCAGAGTTTTCAAAAGATAACGTTCCTTATGTTCCCAAGCATTATTTACCGGTTTCTATAAAAGACAAAAATGAAAATGACTTCACTTTTGTATTCGGGTTCCCGGGAAAAACTACAGAATATCTTCCTGCAGTAGCTGTGGAGAAGATCATGAAGGATATTGATCCTGCAAGAATTGCTGTACGTGATGTGGCTTTAAAAACATTGGACGAAAAAATGCGTGTCGATAGTGAAACACGTATTAAATATGCTTCAAAATATGCATCAGTAGCCAATTATTGGAAAAAATGGATCGGTGAAGTAGAAGGATTGAAAAAATCCAATGCCGTGGAAAAGAAAGTGATGTATGAAGGCTCTCTGGTTGCTAAAAACCCTGAGATCAAATCCACTTTAGATCAACTGAACAAATTTTACAATGATCAGGCTCCTTACGCATTAAACAATGCCTATTATACTGAAGTTGTAAAAAATGCTGAGACATTGAAGCTTGCGGGTGACTATTATGACTTTGTAACTGCTGTAGAAGCGGGGAGAATGGATGAAAAGGAACTTGCAAAATTAAAAACAAAATTATCCTCTTTCTATAAAGACTACAGTGCAGAACTTGATTCCAGGGTAACGGCAAAGTTATTGGCTTTATATGCTAACAAAACAGCACCACAGTTTTTACCGGCAGGATTTAATAAGTTTAAAGACGAAAACGCAAACATTCCTGTAGTGGAAGAGATGTCTAAAAACTCTATCATCACGGGAAGAACGGCAGTAAACGGAGCAACATTAACTGCTGATATTGAAAAAGGATTCTCTAATCAGGATAAACTGATCAAAACTTTAAAGAAAGATCCTGTTTATCAATTGTATGTTTTTATGAAAGAGACTTACATGAAAACTGCTGATCCGCAATATACTTCGCTTCAGGCTAAGATTGATGCTTTACAGAAGAAGTTTATGGCACAACAGATGGAAACAGATAAGGAGAGAAAATTCTTTCCGGATGCCAATTCCACTCTTCGTGTAACGTACGGAAAAGTAAAAGGCTCTGCACCAAGAGATGCCGTTTCTTACGGATATCAGACGCACTTGGCTGGGGTAATGGAAAAATATGTTCCGGGAGATTATGAATTTGATGTTCCTAAAAAACTGATCGATCTTTATAACAAGAAAGATTTTGGAACCTATAAAGATAAGACCGGTGATGTTCCTGTTGGATTTACAGCAACAAACCATACCACCGGAGGAAATTCAGGAAGTCCTGCGCTGGATGCTAACGGAAACCTGGTTGGTCTTAACTTTGACAGACAATGGGAAGGCACAATGAGTGATATCAATTATGATCCCCGTTTCAGCAGAAACATTATGGTGGATACAAAATATATACTGTTCATCATTGAAAAATTTGCCGATTCCAAATGGCTTGTTGATGAAATGAAAGTAATCAAATAAACAATAATGATAAGAACCTATTTAATCAAAAATTAAATAGGTTTTTTTATGCATAAAACTGTCGTAACATTCTAATGGGGAAGAAAAATTTAAGATTTTATATATAGGTTAATTCTATGGATAAAGTGAATTATAATATATTATATCTATGTAGTTTTAAATAAAAAAATCTTATGAACGGGAACGATAATAAACTTAAAATGTGTACAGAATGTGGTACACAATATCCGGAAAGTCATACGGATAATACCTGTATTATATGTGAAGATGAAAGACAGGCGGTACCACAAAGTGGACAATCCTGGACGAACCACGAAAAGCTTTTAGAAAAGCACAGTGTAGAAATAAAGAAAATCAATGATAATCTTTATGAATTTGTGGTAAACCCTCGGTTTTCCATTGGCCAGCGTGCTCTTTTTGTCATTTCAGAAGATGGAAATATACTATGGGATTGTATCCCATTACTGGATGAAGGGGTGATAGAATTTATTAAATCAAAAGGAGGATTAAAAGCGATTGCAATTTCTCACCCTCACTATTACTCGATTATGAAAATGTGGGCAGAAACCTTTACCTGTAAAATCTATATCCACGAAAAAGATAAAGAATGGGTGGTAAATGGCGGAAACTCTGTAGAATACTGGACGGGAGATCATATGAAGCTGTGGAATCAGATAAGAATTCATAATATAGGTGGACATTTTGATGGAAGTTCTGTTATTGAAATTCCCTGGATGAGTGAAAAAGGAACGCTTTTAATTGGAGATACAATGTATTTATCCCCATCCATGAAACACTTTGCTACCATGAGAAGCTATCCGAACAGAATTCCTCTCCCACAGAATGAAATTAAAAGAATTGAAAAGCGATTTGAAGAAATCAGTTTTGATACAATTTATGGTTTCTATTCCTATCAGAATGTAGAAAAGAATGCCGAAGAGATTGTGAAAAAATCTTTTGCTAAGTATCAATAAAAAAAGAACGGAAATATTTCCGTTCTTTTTTATTAAGTATAAAGGAGATATTAATGTCCAAAAATATCTTGTAAACTTACTTCTGTAAAAGTTCCCATTTTACATACGGCTTCCATATTAAGGTTTTCTTTTTTACCGATAATAGCCGTATTAAAATGTACCGGTTTGATGTCTGTCTGATAAAACTGTTTGATATCCTCAAACTTCAGCACCTGGATCTGTTCATAGATGTCTTTTCTGAAATCATGACTAATATTCAGTTTTTTCAGTCTTAGCGTATTGAAAAATATATTAGTCCTTGTCACCCTCGTTGAAGCGATTTGTTTTAAAGCCGCATTCTTTGCATTTTCAAATTGAGTGGGAACTTCCGGAAGCTCATTCATCAGGTCATTCATCGTATCCACAGCAATCATCAGCTTGTCTGGCTGAGTACCAATATAAGTAGTAACATAATCAGGATGATGCAGTTCCGAATTGGCACTATAAGAAACATACGCAGAATAAGCAAGACTCTTACTTTCACGGATTTCCTGGAAAACAATCGAGGATAATCCTCTTCCAAAATACTCATTGAAGACATTAACTTTCCCAAAATTGGATGGATTGACAGGATTTCCCTTTCCTGCCTTACTCATTTCCATCTGAACCATGTCATAATTGATGAAAAATACACTTCCTCCTGTAGCAGGCTCAGGATAAAGTTTAGGTGCGGGAATCTGAAGACTTTCAGCTTCCGTATACTTTCCAATATATCCTTTGAAATTTTCAAAATCTTTTCCATAGAAAAAAATCTGATATGGATATTTGAACAGATTCTTCATGCGGTCAGTAAATACTTCTGCTTTACTGCTTTCAAGCTCCTCTTTAGAGATGACATCTAGAAAGCGGGAAGTATGACCAAGTTTGGTGTAGGTGGTTAAGGCGGTCATAATTCGGTTTTTATCCTTCTTTACAGCCTCACGGTTTTCCAGGATAGTACCTACAAATTGAGTGTAAATTTCCTGGTCAGGTTTTACTTCATACATCCAGTGCTGTAAAAGACCGATCCCTTTTTCAATATTTTCTTCCAATCCGCTTAACGTAATCAACAGCTGATTATTGGTTGTCTTAAAATCATTACTGACTCCTATTTTAAAAAATTCTTTCTTTAAATCTTCAGGAGAAAACTTATGAGTTCCCACATACTGCAGGAATTGGGTTGAAATTCCCAGATCCCTGTCGTTATCGCTACCGAAAGGGAAAATGAAATGTACCTGGGCAATATCATTATAGTTGTTTTTAACGAAACTCAGCTTTTTACCCTGAACGTGATCGGTAGCGATTTCTTTTTGGTAATCGATGAATTCAGGTTTTATATCTTCAGGCTGATCAGCTAAAATCTCTTGTAGAAACTCAGATTGTGCATCACGGTTGATTTTAACAGGCGTAATTCCCGGATTTTCTACCCGTACCAATTTGTCATTGATCCCTTTTTCTTTATAAACAACAACATAGTTGTTTTTGAAGAATGTAAGGGCAAAATTCATGACATCTTCCTTGGTGAAACTGGAATATTCATCCATTTCATTCAGTTCCTGTTCCCAGGTCCTTCCTTTTATATATGTGTCATAAAGAGTTGTGGCCAGGCCTTCCGCAGTTTCAAGTCCCTTCATTCTTTGAAGTTTGAAATCGTTTATAATGGCAGGAAGCATCCAGTCGGGGAAATCTCCCTTTTTGATCAGTTCAATTTCTTCCAGTACCATTTCCTTCGCTTCATCCAGCGTCTGTGTTTCCTTCGGAACAGCTACAATAGAAAAATAACCATATTGTTTTAATCCTACAGAAAAAGCCTGTGCCCAAAGCATTTTTTGAGTCTGATTAATATGGAGATCCAATAAACCGGCCTCCCCTCTGTTGCTAAGGATGTTAGCTACAATATCAGCAAGCATAGCCTCTCTTGTACCATAGCTATCAGTTCTCCAGGCCATCTGAACCCTTGGGGTAGTGGGGCTTTTTACCGTTTTGGTAACAATCTCAGTGATGGGTTTTTCTATAACCGGAGTTTTTTTAGGAAGCTCTCTATACGGAATAGTCCCGAAATACCGATCAATTAACTGGATTGTTTCATCAAAATCAAAATCTCCCACCAATACCATGGCGTAATTATTAGGAACATAATATTCATCAAAATATTTATGAATCGCTTCCATAGAAGGATTTTTTAAATGTTCCGGCTTACCTAAAGTAGTTTGTTGCCCGTTAGGGTGGGTAGGAAACAAAGCATCCATCAATTCATAGTTCACCAATCTGGAATCATTATCCTGTGCTCTGTTGAATTCTTCATACACAGATTCCAGCTCTGTATGGAATAGGCGTAATACGATTTCAGAAAACCTTTCCTTCTCTATTTTTAGCCATTTTTCAAGCTCGTTGTTGGGGATATTATTTTTATAGACCGTTTCATCAAACCAGGTATGGGCGTTGGTTCCGCTTGCACCCAAAGATGAAATAGCTTTATCATACTCATTCGCGATAGCATATTGACTGGCTTCCTGAGAAATTTGGTCTATTTTTTTATAGATCTCTTTCTTTTTTTCAGCATCCTGCTCTGCTTTATGGGCTTCATAAAGTTCTGAAATCTGATCGATAAGTTCTTTTTCCTTTTTCCAGTTCTGAGTTCCGATCTTAGAAGTCCCTTTAAACATCATGTGTTCAAGATAGTGAGCCAACCCTGTATTGTCTGCCGGATCATTATTACTTCCCGTTCTTACCGGAATGAAAGTCTGAATTCTTGGTGCATCAAAGTTTTGGGCAAGGAAAACCTTTAAACCATTCTTCAGCATATAGATTCTTACCTTATTTTCATCGTGGGTTACTGTAGTATATTCGTAGAGGTTGGTATCAGTATGAACTGTTTCCTTATATTTCTTGTCAATCATAGATAAACTCATTTCATTCTTTAAAATTCAGAATGTACTACAAATGTAAGCAATCAAAAAAAATGTTTCCCCTTTTTTATGACTATTACATCTATTATTGTAGTTGAAAAGGTGAATAAGAGTAAAAGTATATAACCTATTATAAATATACAGCAGGGGATAGTAGAGTATACCAATAGCCCACTATATCATAATATACAGCTTCATCCCATTCTCTCAACTCCCAAACTCTAGGATCCACCAACCCACCAACTTTCAAACTCACCAGTAGCTTTTTCCCGCTATCCACTCATACTCCTCGCGCCAAGGCTTTCCAGTGCTGTAATCCTTGCGCTTTCCGGCCTATGCTGTGGGGTATCCGTTTCTATCGGGGCTAGGGGAGGAATAGGTAATGAGTAATAGAGGGTGGATTTCAACAATACAAAAGAGAGAGCCATTGTATTCATTACTATAAGTATTCCCCAGACCCGTTTTTCATTGATTACTTAGAATCTTTGATTTCCGCAGGGATCTTGCGATAGTATCTACCAGCTTTCAGATCAATACCCCGCGTCCGAATCCTTACAAGATAAACGTACATCCAGCTCAGAATAACGTAGCAACGCGAAACAAATAATCAACTGTACCTATATATAATTAAAAATGTAATCAATAGGAGTGGGCTTTAGCCCGCTCAAATAAAATCAGTCTCTGCCCTGGCTTTAGCCCAAACATAATTGAGATACTCTATCCTATAAAAAAATATCCTATTATATATATGTATAACTTCCATCACTTATCACTTATCACTTATCATTTATCACTCATCACCCCTCATCTCAGCTCCCTCCCACGCTCCAATGTGTTGCTTCAAACATTTGTTTAAAATTTTCTCCCTTGCCTACCAGTAGGTTAGGCTAAAATATGAACATAATATGAATTTAAAGTTAAATAAACTTGTTTGGTATAGGTAAGTTGGCTTACCTTTGCCCCACTGAAAAACGAAAGATATTCAGTAAGCGCAGAAGAGCTTTTAGCTAAGCAGAAACGA
>NZ_FWXM01000009.1:0-119847 GCF_900176315.1 Chryseobacterium sp. YR221 | reverse complement strand
TTTATTTCTAATTGACCAAATGTTTTTTGAAGAAAATTTAAAGTTTATTTTGTAACCTTAACTCCTTCTCTAAACCCTCAATCCATCTACTCCTGCGCTCCCATATTGGGACTGCAAAGATACAAATCTTTTTCACTTTCGCAACTTTTATTTTTAAAAAGTTTTGATCGTGTTTTTTAGAATTATTATCTTTTTGAGTATGTCGTTTCTGCTTAGCTAAAAGCTCTTCTGCGCTTACTGAGTCTCTTTCGTTTTTCAGTGGGGCAAAGGTAAGCCAACTTACCTATACCAAACAAGTTTATTTAACTTTAAATTCATATTATGTTCATATTTTATCCTAACCTACTGGCAGGCAAGGGAGAAAATTTTAAACAAATGTTTGAAGCAACGCATTGGAATGTGGGAGGGAGCTGAGATGAGGAGCAATGAGTGATAAGTGATAAGTGATAAGTGATGGAAGTTATACATATATATAGTAGGATATTTTTTTATAGGATAGAGTATCTCAATTATGTTTGGGCTAAAGCCAAGGGAGAGGCTGTTTTTATTTGAGCGGGCTAAAGCCCACTCCTATTGATTGTATTCTCAATTACAATGGCTTTCTCTTTTGTATTCTTGAAATCCACCCCAATTACTTATTACTCATTACTCATTAACTACTCCTCTCCTAGCCCCGATAGAAACGGATACCCCACAGCATAGGCCGGAACGCGCAAGGATTACAGCCATGGAAAGCCTTGGCGCGAGGAGTATGAGTGGATAGCGGGAAAAAGCTAATGATGAATTTGAAAGTTGGTGGGTTGGAGAGTCTGAGAGTTGGTGGGTCCTAGAATTTGGGAGTTGAGAGGGTGAGAATGTAAGTGTCCCAATGTTTTGGAAAATTTGAAATATGGAGTTTTCCTGTTTCAAATTATAGGATATATCAGAAAAAGCGTTTGATCAATATTTTATAAGTATAGTAGCCTATAAGACATCCGATAGTGTCTGCTACGATATCGAGTGTTTCCATAGATCTGCCTAATCCCATTTCTTCCTGCAAAATTTCAGTAAGAAAAGCATAGATAAGGATGATCTGAAAAAAGTAAGAGAATTTTATTCTGGGGAATGTGGCAATGAAAGAGAATCCCAATGCTGCAAATATACTCAGGTGCAAAACTTTGTCTATACCACTGAACATGAACCAATATTCCTGGTTCTCCACCCCGGGCTTGAGAAGCATGTAAGTAAGAAATGCCCAATAAATGGGCAATATCTTACTAAATATTTTTGAAATCTTATCCAATGATAGCCTGGTAATCTTCAGCTGAAAGTAATTCAGACTGATCTGCTCCATCAGCAAGTTCTAATTTGATAATCCATCCGTTTCCATAAGGGTCTGTATTCAACAACTCAGGCTGGTCTTCTAATTCTGAATTAAATTCAATAACCTTCCCTGCAATAGGTAAGAATAAATCTGAAACAGTTTTTACCGCTTCTACACTTCCAAAAACATCTCCTCCATTAAGGTCATCATCTACAGTATCTACATCTACATATACGATGTCCCCAAGTTCTCCCTGAGCAAAGTCTGTAATACCAATTGTAGCAACATTACCTTCAATCTTGATCCATTCGTGATCTTTAGTGTACTTTAATTCTGATGGTGTGTTCATTTTTAAATTTTTATTTTTACAAATGTATTCAAAATTCTAAAAGGTTCAAAGCTTTAATAAGCATCTTACAGAAATTTTGAGTGGAAATAAAAAAATCGCTGCCGAAGCAACGATTCTGGTTAATATTATTTTTTGACAACCTTGTTCGGATAGGTCTTTCCATTTATATCAATCAGGATTACGCTATAGATTCCTGCAGGATATCGTGAGAGATTAACCTCAACAAAATTCATAGACAGTATACATTTAGCTATAGTGACCTTTTCCAACCTCATCATAGTATATAAAAATCCCTTTCTGTTATAGAAAGGGATTTTAGTTTATTTATTGTTATTATATCTTCTTAGAAGCCACCACCAGCATCACCGAATGTAAACGTTGCAGAAATACCTGCTCTAACCGTTGACAATGGGAATGCGGTTGATATCTTATACTTGGAAGTCATCTGTTCGTAGAACACTCTTAAATTCAGATTCTCAGAAACATTATAGTCTGCCGAAAGTTTGATATTTAAAAGCTTCTGTCCTCCTGTGATCTGAGAGTCATTCAACAAGATATTCATAATAGAGGTTTTACTGTCTCTCAATGAAATGTCTCCTCTGATATTAAGGTCGCTTCCTTTTCCTCTTGACCCTCTTACATTAGCCATTCCCAATCTGAAGTTGCGGACAATATATCCCAGTCTTACCACATATTCTGAGTTGGAATCTTCAGTAAGGGTATGATTCACTAATCCCAGTACCATCATTCTATTTCTGTTATACTGTAATCCGAACTGCATATTATTTCTCATGGTCACATCCACTCCGATAAGCGGTGCAAATGATTCTACATAGCCAACCTGAGCAAAAGTAAACGGATTGATGTAATCTTTATTCACATCAAATGCAGAATTTGGATCATTAACTTTAGTAATTAAACTATTGAAATAGTCAATACTGGACTGAATTCCGGTTGCGGTATAGGTTGCGGTATATCCATGCAGAATATCAAATTTTGTAAACTGCCCATTAATCATTGGTACATTTCTTAATCCTGAATAGGTAATTCGCCAGTTTGGTAACGGGAATCCTGCTTTTTTGGGGTCACCCATTGTCTTCACCGTTTTACCTTCAACGGCCGCTCTAAATGCCGGAATTAATACATAAGCATTGGATATGCTATAATGCTCTGCAAATCCGTCATTCCCGATAACTGCATTCGGACCTCCTAAACGGGTTGAAAGTATTCTTGCATTTTCTCTGATTGTCTGATAAACAGCCTGCCCATCTTTAAATGAAGTACTAAGAAGTACTGTAGAATTGGAATAGGTTATTAAATCAGTAGCAAACGTAAAGTCTGGATTGGCAACACCTCCACTTGTATAATTAAATCCTGTATGTGAAAAATTTCTGTTATAATTATGCAATACATTAAGATCTATTCTAAAATCGTTCATTGGAACAACTTGGAGATTTGCCCTGAGTTCTTTGGTCGACATTCTTACATATGGATCTGTCATGTATGGGGAATTACTTACCCAGCCATTCTCCATCACTACCCTTCTGATATCAGCTTGTGATCCTAACAGAAATCCTAATGTAGGTCCTCCTAATGTCTGTCCTGAGCCATACCAGTTCGGGGCAGACAATAACCCCGGAAGTACAGTACCGTTAGTTTCATTATAATTCACATCCAACTGTTTGAAAGAGGTCAGGAAGAATGCTGCACTTTCAAGCATTGTCAGTTTATTTTTAAACTTATAATTTTTATATCTGTATCTGTTTTTTGCCCATTGCTGTGTATACACATTGTTCAGGGAATCAATTTCCTGTTTACGCTTTTGCAGTTTGGTAGAAATATTTTTAAAATATTTAAACTGACCGAAGAACTTTGGAATATCTGCAGTAGCAGTTGCCTGGATCACATTGGTATTCTGTCCTACAGATCCCAACGAACCTTCCGGACTTGCAAGCAATGCTGTAGATCTTGCATTCCAGTTATAGGTAAACCCATATCCTACTTCAGCATTAATGAAATCTAAATAAGGAAGGTACTGGAATGGCAGTTTATAGTTCAGCTGAACCCTGTGGTTATACAATACCGGTCTTCCTGCTCTGAATATATTTCCAAAAATGGCTTTATTGTCCATGGTGTTCACATCTACATTATCATTCAAAGTTCTGGTTGCAGAATTGATTTCCAGTTTTAATGATTTTGTAAAGTTGAATCCTAATCCATACTGCCAGCCGAAATAGAAGTTTCTGTTTCTTAATGCTCCTAAATCACCGCTGGTATCTCCTCCTAAAATAGCCTCTACATTTCTGAACTCAAGTTCATTATAATTCCTGTCGATTTCCGTTCTGAACGATAGTCTTGTAGGAACCGGGTTAAAGTTGAATTCCTTCACCCATCTCAGATACTTGGTAGATTTTGCCGTATCACTGATCATCTTATTGAAAGGTTTAATCACCCATGGCTTAAAGGTATAATTGTAATCAACATATCCTCTCAGGTATTGTCTGTAGTTTTTCTTGGTGTAGATATCTCTGAAATAATCATCGTTATAAACAGCGGTTACTGAAACGTTTTCTATATCATAGAATTTAGGCTTCTTATTTTGATTCACTCTTTCTTTACGCATATTGACTACTCCAATACTTCTCTGCTGAGTATACGTTCTTGCTACCTTTTTCAGCTGCTCTTTATTAGGAGCCTTGCTAAACTCAACATCCGTATCCAAAGGATTATATTTCGGATCTTCGATAGTTTGTGAATAAGAGTAATTCAAAGGTATTTTCATACCTGTTTTCTCTGGTAATAATTTATCAACATTAATAGCGGTATTAATACTAAATGCTGATTGGGTAGATTGATTTCTTTCTGCTGGTTTTGAATCTATATTTCCAAATCCAACTGAGGTATAAGAAGCATTTGCGTTAACTGTTGCAAAATCTCCCATATTGAAATTTAAGCTTGCATTCCCAGCATATCCTCCATCATTTTCAATTTCAGAAAGACGGATTTCGTTAACCCAAAGTACTCTGGTCATTGCTGCTTGTGTTCTATCAGCATTCCTTACCCCAATCATTATCGTTGTAATATTTCCTAAACTAGGGCGACCTTTAATATAAATATCTTTAAAACCTCCTTCATTAGCCTGCTTAAATACAGGGTCTGACGTTCTATCTGTCAATTTTATAGCTGAGTTCTTATCTCTTCTAATCTTTGCATCCACAAAATTCTGGATATCAAAATTTACTTCGTTTTCCATCGGCCAGATTTCCATTGGAGCTGTTGCAGAAACAGGAGTAATTTTTAGAGACGCTTCATATTCATAATAGTTATCTGTGGCATCACTTCCAAAACGGATGAAAAATTTAGTTCTAGGATCTATTGTTCCTTCAGCCTTATCTCTACCCCCAGGGATATGAGTATGAACAAAAAGTTTAAGCTTCTTATATCTTCTCATGTCCAATGTGGTGTTCTTAAACACCCCTCTCGCTTCAGCCTGAAGTTCGGTCGCTTTCATATACAAAGAAGCTTCATTCTGTCTTTGTGCTCCTGCATTTCCACTCAACACCTGTCTGTCGATCCCCGGAGGCAATACATAAGGAGGCTGGTTCAATGCATTCTCTTCAATATTAACACTTCCTACTTCAAAATTATCATTTAATGTAGTACTTCCTCCAGTTCCTTCATCTGGATTTTCTACAAGGGGGCTGGCAATTTTATTTGGATACTTTCTCCAGTCTGATCTTACAAGATCCATTGTCCCAAATCTTAATGTAGAAGTTTGCTCAAATCCTGTTAACATTAATCTGGCAAATCTTACATTATTTAAAACGGAGGTTTCATGTGCTCCTTCACTAGGATCAAATTTAGACACCGGAATTCTGAAAAGGTACCATTTTACATCCGAAGACTGTCCGTTCTGGAAGTTGGCTTTTACCGTCTTTACATCAACGATATTGTTATCTCCCAATGTAAGACTTGGCTTATCCAGTTTTACAACATATTGGTTATAGTTTTCAGTTTGATCAAGGTTATAATCTCTGTTGATATCTTCAGCATCCGGTGTTTGTGAAGCTACATTTAAAGAGTTTGCTTCAGAGTTTCCGTCCGGGTTTCTGAAATATTTATATCGCTGAACCAATGAAGCGGCCTGGCTTCCTGTAAACCGGTCAGACATAAAGAACACGAAGTCATCTAATGCTGGGTCAGATGCATTAGTTACCGGGTTCACAAATGTATTTCCAAATTTCATGGACTCCTGATCAGAACTTAATCCATCATATCCTACATCCTGTGCTTTTCTGTTTTCTCCTTCGGTAGAGAATGCATACAGAATAGGTGGCTGCTTTGGCTGTGTTCCCCAGTTTGAGTTGGTCGTTGTAGATGGAGTTGCCGGAGTCGGAAGTCCATTTTCATACTGCATTTTTCCATCTTTCAGTACATCTTCAGAAACATTTCCTAAATGCAGTAAAAGCTTGGGATTCGCTCCCAGTTGGTTACCATCTGCATAAGGATCCATCATCCAAAACTCAACATACTCAATATTTGAGTTTACAAAGTTAGAAACACTGATCGGTCTCATGATACCGGCCCATCTGTTTTGTGCCAGTTCAGTGGCCTGATTTACGTTATAAGGACCTCTTTCCTGAGGATAGTATGAGATATCAAAAGTATTTGTAAAGGTTTGTTCTCCTGCTACAAAATCCCTGTTATTATAGATCTCGGATAATTGAACTCTTCTTGAAGCGTGATTGGATACAGACTGTGGGGTAATCCCTGCAGGTGTTCTTCCCCCTACTCCCCAGAATCTCGGATCAATATTATACCAGGATAACAGACCTCTTCCGTAGCCGCTGGTCAGATCATCATTAAGAGGAGGATTGTTGAACGGAGCCACTGTATTTTTCTCTGGCCTTGAGGCTAAGCTCCATGCAGCAGGTTCTTTTAGGGATATTTTAGAAGTCGTTTGTTCAAAGTCATCAATATAGGATTGATCATTGGTTCCTTTATTTAATCCCGGAAGTAAATAAGCTCCCTCCATTCTAAAGTTTACGTTGGAC
The DNA here is from genome assembly GCF_900176315.1 of Chryseobacterium sp. YR221. Classification (NCBI taxonomy): domain Bacteria; kingdom Pseudomonadati; phylum Bacteroidota; class Flavobacteriia; order Flavobacteriales; family Weeksellaceae; genus Chryseobacterium; species Chryseobacterium sp. YR221. The sequence goes on along the minus strand of NZ_FWXM01000009.1, from coordinate 113,141 downwards.
GGTGCCTCTGTTTTCACCAATGGCAGTTTATCTGTAAGCCTTGTCAGGAATGGCACCTGATTGTTGTACATCAAGTTGATCCCCGCCATTGTATTATTAACAGCTTCCTGTCCGTAATTTACTTTCTGAGTAAGTGGTGATTCTGAATAATTGACAACTGTGGCTCCTAAAATAAAGTTTTCATTAAACCTTCTTTCTAAATTTAATCCTAAGAATCTTTTTCTTTGGGTATTAAATGTCAATTGGTTTTCTAATGAAATATTAATGGCCTGCCCGGACTGCTTCACATTTTCATTAATGATCGTCACAGTTCCCAGCATATAGTCTACGGTATAGTCTACTCCTTCATTCAACTGTACTCCATTGGCAGAAACTTTTACAGATCCTTGCGGAACATTGACTGCTCCTAAAGAAATACCCTGTCCCTGTGTTCCTTTGTAACGTCCTTCCATTGTATATCTCAATGCTAAGTTACTGGAAAGGGCATCCTGTTTCTGTTTATCATAAAGATCATGGAAAACATACTGAGGATCATTACTTCCGATCTTTGTTTGCATATAATCTCCAAACGGCTGTACTTTAGTAAAGATAATTCTTCCTGTTTCCGGTCGGATTGTAATGCCTGTTGCAAAGTCAAAAATACCATCACCTTTAGAACCGTCCTGATTATTCTGGACATCTCCGTTCATATTCAAACGGTCCCAGTTCATTAATTTCAGTAAGTTCTGATCCTGTACCTGGGTACCTGGAAGATAGTTTACTTTACCTCCTGTTTTAGGATCCCTGTAATATAAATTCAGAATAAATCCGTCCTGTGCAACCTGCCCTGCATCTAAAGAATAAATATTCTTCATCATCAGCTTCCACATTGGTGATTGGGTATTTACCTTATTGTTTGGTCTTAAAACCTTGGTAATCAAAACGGGGCTTTCTTCAGAAAATTCCCCTACTTTATATACTTTATTACTTCCTCCTACCGTATAGGAATAAGAAACCGCTAAAAGCTGGTTCTCGTTAAGTTTCTGGTTTAAGGAAACGTATCCTAATTGCGGTTGTAATGTATATTCATTGGTATTTAGTCTTCTCGCTTTTGTATTGAAAATAAATTCTTCACCATTGTCATAAGGTGCTGCACTTCCCGGGAAAACCTGCCCCTGAAAAATAGCACCATAATTTTTACCAGGTTCTCTGGTCCCTGCCGTAGTACTCACAGCATTATATAACCCATTCAGAGAGTTGTCTGGTAGGATTGCTCCACCAGCACCTTCTCCCAGGTCTCTGATCCCGATAATACTCTTTTGATAAGCCAGATTGCTATTTCCCTGATCCAATACCCAAACTTCCATTCTGGTAATATTGATCGTTGAATTAATCTGTGGGTAATTGGCTAATGCATCATCATACTTACCCAGGAAATAATGTCCTAAAAAGTAGTGTTGGTTATCTTCATAGTCGATGGCATTGACTTTAAAGTTATTCATTACTCCACCGCCCTGTACTACGATATTTCTGGCTTCACCTTGTTGCTGGGAAAGGACAACTGTTCCAAAGGTTTTACCCAGCTGAAATTCAGCCTTCACCCCAAATAAAGATTGTGACCCACGGATCAAACTTGTTGAAAGCGGCATATTTACGTTACCAAATTCAACCCTTTTGATGATTTTATCTTCGCCACCTGCATTAGGTTTATCCACATTTCCAAGGCCTTTGCTCTGAAGATCCTTCCAGTTTCCTTTAGCCTGCCATACAAGGTTCATCCTGTTTTCAAAAGCAAAACCACTTTGGGTATCATAATTGGCTTTTAACTGAAGGTTTTCTCCTACTTTACCCAATAATCCCAGCTGAATTCTCTGATTGATATCAAAAGTAAAACTGGTCCTGTTTTGAGGCAGAATCATCGGGTTATCTATTTTTTGGTAAAGGCCGGCAAAATCAAGGGAGGCGTATCCTGTAGGAATGATTTCAATCTTATTTCCTCCGAAAATAGTTTCAAAGAGTCTGTTATTGATCTGCACTGAAGGGATAAGCCCTTTCTTACGCGCGTCTGTTTTATCTTTTCTGAAAAGGAGATTGTATTTTTCAGATTTTTCCTTATAATATGCTCTGGTCTGAGTGGCCAGCATATATTCTTTATATTCTTCAGGAGACATAGCTGTGGGAGGTCCTGTAATGGTATTCCCAACTTTAGGATACACATAGTACATCCCGGTTTTTATGTCGTAATAGGCTTCATACCTTGTAGGGTCGGCCACTTCATATTCTTTTCTTATGATTGCTGTATCCTTCTTCTGCTGTTGTGCAAAGGCACTGACAGACATACAAAGAAACGACAGGAACAAAAATATGTTAAGATGCTTATTATTCGCCACCAAATGTTAAATGTTTTTTAAAATTTGTTTTACCAATTCTTCAACCGAGATGCTTGGATCTTGTTTTAATATTTTATCAGCAATCTTCTCGCTCATCCGCTTAGGAATCCCTAAAACTTCTAATGCAGATAACGCTTCTTCCTTAATTTTATTATCTACCCATGCAGAAATATTCTCTGCAGGATCACTGAATTTCTGGACTTTATCTTTAAGATCAACAATAATTCTTTCAGCCGTTTTTGCTCCGATACCTTTTGCTTTTTGGATCAAAGCACTGTTCTTTGAAAGTACCGCAGAAGCAATCTCATCAAGGCTCAATGTTGATAGCAGAATAAGGGCTGAAATAGCTCCTACTCCATTAACGCTTATTAACAGATTAAACATTTCTTTTTCTGAACGAGTGTTAAATCCAAAGAGGAGATGAGCATCTTCACGGATGATCTGCTGAATAAATAAGAAGGTCTGCTGATTCAAAACCAGCGTCTGTGAGGTCATTAAACTGATACCTACATAGTAACCAACTCCTTGTACATTAATTACTGCGTAGGTAGGCGTAAGTTCCTGAACGGTGCCTTGTAAAGAAAATATCATTATTAATTTTTAAAACTCCCAAATATAGCAATTTAAACTAATTAATATTTTCATTTCACGTACGAATGATTTTTAACTTAAATTTTGAAGTGGAATTCAATCATTTGTAAGAAAAACAAAAGATTTGAAAAAACGAAAACTTCACCTTAGCCTCTGCCATGATTTCCAGGCAGTCCTATCATGTTCAGCCCTAGTTATTTACCACCAAATCTCTAGTTGAAGTCCATAGGATATTCCATGATTTTTATTCAGAAGCCGGGTATTGAAGTCTGACACCCCTGTTATCCCCATGAAGCTATCAGACCAATGGGCATAGGTAATAAACGGTCTTACTACCGGTCTTGAATAATATCCGTAATCCCAGGAAATCTGAGGGGAAAATGTTACTTTCTGTAAACTTCCTTCTATTGCAGACCTGTTATCTTTCATATAATCATTTCCGGCTTCCACTGCCAGATTAAAATGTTTGTTAATATAATACAGATATCGAAAGCCTATGCTCACCCAGTTTTTTGCCACTTTATTATCGAGTACCACTCCATTTTCATTGGTATTGCCAATCCCAAAATCCTTGTACTGATAGGTAAGTGATGCCTGTATTGCATGTCTCCGTTTATCATCATAAACAAAATTATTAATGATATCCAATGAGTTGGCATGATCAAGATTATACATTCTTTTTCTGCCTGTAAAATCTGATACCGTTTTTCCTGTATAAAAATTATCTGTAATTGAACTTCCTTTTCTGAATATTATGGTAGAAGTATGGGTAATATTCTTTTTGGAATACGTCCACCATCCTCCAACTGCGTATCCAAAAGATTTTGGAGTATCCTCTATTTCATTTTCGGTTTTAATGCTATACTGGCCAAGGAGGTTAATTTTCGAGTGTTCTGAAACGGGAATATCCAAATACCTAAGATCAGTTACATAAGAATGAGAATCATTATTTCCATATTTAAATCTTATGAATGCAGCATTTAAGTTACCGGAATTTTTAATCTTATAATTCTCCATCCCAATACCTACCTGTGAATTTTGCGCTGAATTAAGCCAAAAATAATCCAATAATTCACTATTCCGACGATCGTAATATCGTTTTCCTATCCATAGATTGGCATTTCTAACTACGTTATTTATTTTTCCATATAACTGGGTGGTCTGAGGAAACTGTTTATAATCATCACCTCCATAAGGAATAAATTTCGCCATCATATAGGTTACTTCATACATATTTACAGAATCTTTATTTTTATACCGGTAATTAAACTGGAGTTCTCCATAATGATTGGCTTCATTACCCATTCTGAATTTATGTATATTTTCCGGAGTTGTAAAATTGACCATTTGATTTCCGTCAGTGCCTCCTATTCCTGTTCTTATGTACCCATTGATGGATAACTCATGAGGGTTGAAATTAAATTTTTGTGAATAGCACAGGGATCCGACCATCAGAAGCAGAGGTAACCCCAACGTTGTGAATGTCTTTTTTTTCATAGTGTTTCTTTACTAAAAAGAATCAACTAAAAACCATACAGATCTTTCAACAGCATAAGGCTAACTGTTGTCTTGTTTCATAAAAAAACAAAGAATTTTACCGGAAAGGATATGTCTAAATATCGGGATATTCCAAAACCAATCTTTGGTTCGGCAGTAATATTCTACCTTTCATGTATAATTCCGGAATCAAAAAGGGGATCTTTTTTCATGCATCTGTATTTGTTTTTAATCTCTCTTGTGTTTTTAATACCTCCTAAGATATTAAATAAACCCAACACTCCTCAAAAAACCAATGACAACTCATTAGAAAACTAATATCAATGAATATTTTGAACTATTTATCACAAAAACCGATACATAAATTAAGCTAACCACAAAAAACAGCAAAAAGACAAACTTACTTATCTGCGTAAATAATAAAAATCCATGCTCCTTAAATAGCAGAAATACTCATCTCGCACGCAAAAGCCAAACTTTATATTTCTTTCCATAAAAAAACCAGACGAATATTCGTCTGGTTCTATACCGGTTTTTATAAAAGCCTTAAATATCTTAATTATTACGCCTTCTTCTCTCTTCTCTGTGCATCAAGAACAGCAATGGTAGCAAGGTTCACAATCTCATCAACGCTTGAACGCATCTGAAGTACATGTACCGGTTGCTTTAATCCCATTAAGATAGGTCCTATTACCTGCGCTACCTTCATACCTCTCAGAATTTTATATGATAAGTTGGCACTTTCAAGATTCGGGAAGATGAATGTGTTGGCAGGTGTTGTTCCTAATTTGGAGAAAGGATAATCACTTAAATGATCTGCATTCATCGCAAAATCCGGCTGAATTTCACCATCTACAATCATCTTAGGATATTTCTCATGAAGGATACTCACAGCCTTAGCTACTTTCTTTGAAGTATCAGAAATTGCTGCGAAATTTTCGAATCCAAGCATTGCAATTCTAGGTTCGATAGCAAAAGATTTCACGGTAAATTCTGCCATTTTAGCAATATTCACAAGATCTTCTGCTGTAGGATTCTGGTTGATAGAAGTATCTGCAAAGAAAATAGGTTTCTTTTCAGAAAGAATCATCATCATTGCTGACACTTTATCTACTCCTTTATCTTTTTCAATAACTTCCAAAATAGGACGCAATACTGAAGTATAGTTTTTAGAGAATCCTACAATCAGACCATCGGTATCTCCATGCTTTAGCATTAGAGGTCCAAAATAGTCTCTCTGACGAACGTATCTTTTCGCTTTGTACTCATTCATCCCTTTTCTCTGACGAAGTTTCCAAAGTGTTTCTCTGTATTTCTTTCTGTTTTCTTTCTGATCATCATCACTTGGGTCAATGATTGGAATATCCAGGTTGATTCCAAAACGTTCCATTTGCTCCTTGATGTACTTTTTGTCTCCCAGAAGGCTTGGGTAAGCAATTCCTTCTTCATAAAGAATTTGGGCTGCTTTCAGTACATTATACTCTTCTGCATTTCCTAGAGTGATTCTTTTCGGATTAGATTTTGCACGGCTCTGCATCATTCTTACCAATCTCTCATCTCTTCCCATTCTGTCTAAAAGCTGGTGCTCATACTCTTCAAAATCAGTAATTGTTTTTCTTGCAACTCCACTTTCAATCGCAGCTTTTGCCACAGCGCTGGATACTTTTGTGATCAGTCTGTTATCAAAAGGTTTTGGAATGAAATAATCTCTTCCGAACTGCAGACTCTGAACGTTATACGCCAGAATAACAGCCTCAGGTACCGGCTCTTTCGCCAAATCAGCAATAGCGTGTACCGCTGCCAGTTTCATTTCTTCATTAATTCCTGTAGCCTGAACATCTAATGCTCCACGGAAAATATAAGGGAATCCCAGTACATTATTAACCTGGTTAGGATAGTCACTTCTTCCTGTAGCAAGAATAACATCTTTACGGGTCTCAATAGCAAGATCATAAGCAATCTCAGGATCCGGATTAGCCAATGCAAATACAATTGGATTTTCTCCCATACTCAATAACATTTCAGGGGTCATCACGTTTCCTTTAGACAAACCAACAAAAACATCAGATCCTTTTACAGCATCTTCCAATGTTTCGATATCTGTCTGAGCAATAAAGTCTAACTTTTCAGGAGTAAGATTTTCTCTTTTATGGTTGATAACTCCCTTACTGTCACACATCAGAACATTTTCTTTTTTCAGTCCTAATGAAATATAAAGCTTGGTGCAGGCAATAGCCGCTGCTCCAGCTCCATTCACCACCATTTTCACTTCATCAATCTTTTTATTGGCAATCTGCAAAGAGTTAATTAATGCAGCAGCAGAAATAATAGCTGTTCCGTGTTGGTCATCATGCATCAAAGGAATATTCAATTCCTCTTTCAGCTTTTGCTCTATATAAAATGCTTCCGGAGCTTTAATATCTTCAAGGTTGATCCCTCCAAAAGTAGGAGCAATACCCTTTACAATTTCAATAAATTTATCCGGGTCTTTCTCATTGATCTCAATATCAAAAACATTGATATCAGCAAAGATCTTAAACAAAAGACCTTTTCCCTCCATTACCGGTTTTGAAGCTTCTGCCCCAATATCTCCCAATCCAAGTACAGCAGTACCATTAGAAATTACAGCCACCAGGTTTCCTTTTCCTGTATAATCATAAACCGTTTCAGGTTTTTCGAAGATTTCCATACAAGGAACTGCTACTCCGGGAGAATATGCCAATGACAAATCTCTTTGAGAAGAGTGCGGTTTTGACGGGATCACTTCAATTTTCCCTTTAGGTTCTGCTTTATGATAGTCTAACGCGGCCTGACTAAAGTTCTTTTCGTCGCGATTATTGTTACTTGACATAGGTTTTATTTTTTGTTAGAGTATATATTTAATGTGGTAATCTACTAAGCTTTCAATTGGTTTCTGAACAACATGTCCCACATTTAAATTAAGTTCTGTAGCAACAGAACGTAGAATATTTTCGTAATAATAAGCAATGGAGCCAATAAAATTAATCTCAGCTTCATTCACTTCGTGATAAGGAAGAACCTGGTATTCGAAGAAATTTTTCATTTCTTCAAAAACCATATCCCTTAGATAAGGATGATCTTTTCTATCCACAACAAATTTATTGAAATGAGCCAAATAAGCATTTGGCCTTGGAGCATGATACATATTTTTCAATGCATCTTCTATGGTCAGCTGATAATCTGATTCAAATTCACGGTGAAGGTCTGCGGGCAGCTTTTTCATAAAATACCTGCGCACCAACTGTTTTCCAATAGCGCTTCCACTCCCCTCGTCCCCTATAAGGAAACCAAGAGACGGCAATTCAATTTTAAGATTTTCACCATCAAAAAAACAAGAGTTTGACCCCGTCCCCAGAATACATACAATTGCCGGTTTTCCGCTATATGCAGCATATGCAGCTGCCATCAGATCTTCCCTGACAATAATTTCTGCTTTTCCAAAGACTTTCTTGAGTTCGTTTTCAATGGTTTCACAGTTTTTCTGTACTCCACATCCGGAACCATAGAAAAAGATTCTGGTAATTGAATTTCTGACCGATATTAGATTGCTGTTTTTCTCTATTTCAGGAGCGATAAGTTCTTTGTTGATAAAATTCGGATTAAAGCCGATGGTTTCTGTTTTCAGAAAGACTTTTTTAAAGTCATCAAGTATTACCCAATCCGATTTGGTAGAACCACTATCTACAATAGCAACCATATTTTAGATTTTAATTTAAGGATGCTAAATTATGAATTTATCTTCAATTAGCGTTTAAAACAAGCTGGAAGCTGTCTAAAATCACTAATGTTTTATATCAGTTTTTTTTTCGTTGAATTGCAGAAGCCAGTCTTCGATCTCATCTTCCAGATAAGATGTCTGTAAAACCATTGCATTGATAAAATCATCGGGAACAGGCTCACCACTGGAATTTTCAAGATTCCAAAGCTCATTAGACATATTTTCATATTCGGAATACACTCTTTTGAAGCGGGAATTTTCTCTCTCAAGAGCCTCAATATTTTTCTGTTGAAGCTGGAATTTTCTGTATTTGTTTTGACGTTTCATACAAATATTATTAAAATTTGGGTCATTAAATATGGGAGTAGTATGCTTTCAACCACGCATTACAAGATAGAAAAAACCATCAACACAAGAAGTTGAAAATGAATTTATTATCAGGTTATTTTTACACTGTTTTGAATAATAAATTTAGAAATAAATTTTATTAAAAAAAATATTTTAACATCTTTTTTCAGTGTTTAACATATAGTTATAAATTTGCACTTCATATTGTGAAGCATTAAGATGATCAGCGGAAAAATCTTTCCCTGATAAGCAATATTATAGTAAATTACAGCCATAATATTCTAATAGCTAACACGATATATAAGTTTTTTTAAATGAAAGAAATACTCATACGTCAGAAACAGGTTTTGTTTTTCATCATAGCAGGAGGACTCAGTGCTATTGTAGAAATTGGCAGCTTTAAGGTGTTCAGTACCTATCTTCCACAATTTCTTGCCAGAGAAACCAATTTCCATGGCATCCATTATCCCTTAAGTAATATTTTTTCTACCAGCTGTGGAATCATTACCAATTACTTTCTCAGCATCTGGTTTGTTTTTGAAAGAGGAAAACACTCCAAGAAAAAAGAGTTTGCTTATTTCATGGTAGTTTCCTTTATCTCCACTTTATTCAGCTTAGGTTTTTTCCAGATATTTTACAACTTTGTATTTAAAGATAATATCAATTTAATTTTTTATACCTTAAGCCCTGAAATGATCAGTAAGATTGCTGCTATTCTGCTGGTTTCTATTCTCAATTATTCTGTAAAAAAGAAAGTAATTTTTAATGGTTAAACTGTGACAAAAATTTTAAATTATCTCTGGAGATTCTGGCTGCTGTTACTTGCATTTATCTTAACAGTTACGATGGGAATCCCTGTTTATATTTTATCATTCAATAAAAAGCATTATAAATATGCTTATAAATTTATAAGGATCTGGTGTTTCGGAATGTTCTACGGAATGGGGTTCAGATATGACCTCATAAAACTTTCTGAACAGAAGAAAGATAAAAACCAACAGTATGTTTTCATCTCGAACCACACTTCTATTATGGATATCATGCTCACCTGCATTCTTTTCCCGGATCATCCGGTTTGTTTTGTAGGAAAAAAAGAGCTTGTAAAGATTCCTATTTTTGGTACCATCTATAAAAGAATATGCGTCATGGTAGATAGAACCAGTGCAAAAAGCAGAGCAGATGTATACAGGAGGTGTGCTGAGAAAATGCAAGAAGGAAACAGCATTGCTATTTTTCCTGAAGGCGGGGTTCCTGATGATACCAGTATTATCCTGGACGAATTTAAGGATGGAGCATTTATGTTGTCTTCAAAATACCATTCTCCCATTGCCGTATACACCTTTATAGGCCTTAAAGAAATGTTTCCTTTTGACAGTTCTCAGGGCTACCCTGGAAGAGTAAAGGTCTATTTCAATGGAATTATACAACCCACAAATTCTCCAAAAGATTCAAAATCAGAAGCTTATCAAGAAATTAAAAAAACCTTATTGGAGCATTCTATTTAAAAGAAATAGTTATATTTGTTTGCGAAATTTTCAATAAAATATGTCAAAAACCAATCAGCCGACTAATTACCCGGCGCTGTACACACTTGTACTTGTATTTTTTTTCTGGGGTTTTATTGCTGCCGGCAATAGTATTTTTATCCCTTTCTGTAAAAACTATTTTTCTCTTGACCAATTTCAGTCTCAGTTAATAGATTTTGCATTTTATACCGCTTATTTCCTGGGAGCATTACTGCTCTTCATATTCAGTACTATAAAAGGTACGGATATAATTGGTAAATGGGGATATAAAAAGAGTATTGTTTATGGGCTTCTGCTCTCTGCCGTTGGTGCAGCCATCATGATTATTGCCGTTAAAAGCAATGTATACTACGGGATGCTTATAGGGCTTTTTGTGGTTGCATTAGGGTTTTCGATTCAGCAGACTGCTGCCAATCCTTTTGCCGTTCTGCTGGGAGATCCTAAAACCGGAGCAAGCAGACAGAACCTTGCGGGTGGGATCAATTCCTTTGGAACCTCTATAGGACCCATTATTGTAGGACTGGCACTGTTCGGAACGACAGCTACTGTAGATGATGACCAGATTAAACATTTGGCTCTCGATAAAGTTATTTTGCTATACACAGCAGTGGGAGCTCTTTTCTTAATAGCTGCCGGAATTTTCTATTTCTCAAAGAAACTTCCTGACGGAATCTCTACAGAACCTATGGAAAAAGCAGGAAAAGCCAGAAAAACATTGGTTGTGATGACTATACTGGTCATTCTTTTCTTCATTCCTGTGTTCAGCAGTTACAATTCTGAAGAAGCTAAAAACATTGAAATACTGGGTAATGAAATCACGGTATTGGATCAGACTGTAGAAAAAGAAACTGATGCTGCAAAAATCACAGCATTCAAAAAACAGATCAGTGATAAAAAAATAGAACTGGAAACCATCAAACACCCATTAGAAAAGAAGAGAATGCTTTATCTTGGAGGGGCTTTACTTGCCGTTGTGGTTTCTCTTTTATTTGCTAACAGCAGTGCCAAGAAAAATGCTGAAGGCTGGGGTGCCATGAAGTATCCACAGCTTGTATTGGGAATGATTGCTATTCTGGCCTATGTGGGTGTAGAAGTTGCCATTGGAAGTAACCTTGGAGAACTTTTAAGCATGCCTGAATTTGGCGGACATCAATCTTCTGATCTTGCCCCTTATATTTCTATGTACTGGGGAAGTTTAATGATCGGACGATGGACAGGTGCCATTGCTGTTTTCAACCTTAATAAACAACAACAGACTATTGCGACAATCATTGTTCCTTTTATTGCATTTTCAGTGATTATCGGAATCAATACGATTGCACAGAAAGATATGTCGCATTTATACTATTATGCAGTTTGTGTAGCCATTCAGGTAGTATTATTCCTGATCAGCAAAAACAAGCCTGCCGTGACCCTTATTATTTTCGGTCTATTCGGAACTGCGGCAATGATTACCGGATTACTTACAACAGGTAATTTTGCGATCTATGCATTCCTTTCCGGAGGCCTTGCCTGCAGTATTATGTGGCCTTCTATTTTTACCTTAGCCATTACCGGTTTAGGAAAATATACGGCTCAGGGTTCCGCATTCCTGGTCATGATGATTTTAGGAGGAGGTATTATTCCTCCGCTACAGGGGAAGCTTTCTGATATTATCGGGATTCACAGCTCGTACATTATTCCAGTATTATGTTTTGTTTACATTACAATATTTGCTTATTTGGCTAAAAAATCTTTATTTAGACAAGGAATTAATGTTGACGTTTTAGAATCCGAAGGTGGTCATTAAAAATATATACACATATAAGAAAAAGAGATTTTGGGCAGGTTTATTACTTGCCCAATTTCTTTTGTTTTACTGTTTTTCAAAATCGAAACTGATGATTTCTTTTTTTGAAAAATTTTTTGAACTTCAAAAGCCACTTCATCAGGTCCTTTTCAGCTGGCTTCCTTTCTCTGCAGGAGATATTATTTATGGGGTACTGGGTATATTTCTTCTGTATTACTTCGGTTCACTATTCAGGAAGAAAACCCGGAATAATTCCATGATCAAAATTCTGGGAATCATCAATATCTTTTATTTTACCTATCAAATATTCTGGGGAATGCTGTACTTCCAAACCCCTATTATTAAAAAGCTATCAAGCCAGGATACTCCGCAACTGAATAAAGCTAAAATACTGGCTTTAAAATACCTTGAGAAGTGTAAAGCAACCCGACAGCAGGTAAAAGAAGATCGTAAAGGAGTATTCATAATTACCGATCTGAAATCTCTGCAGCAGGAAATCCTCTTTCAGCAAACGAAACTCCCTACCTATATTTCAGATAAAAAAGCTCCTCAGATCCTCGATATTAAGCCCAGTCTGTTTAAAAATATAATGAGTTTTACAGGAATTCTGGGTTACTATAATCCTTTTACAGCTGAAGCTCAGTATAATTCTGAATTGCCCTCTACATTCATCCCCTTTACAACCGCCCATGAAAGCTCTCATCAACTTGGGTTTGCCAGAGAGCAGGAAGCCAATTTTGTGGGATATTTAATAGGAACACAGTCAGACAATACCGATTTGCGCTATAGCACCGAATATTTCACGTTAAAAAGCCTTTTAAGATTCATTGTAGAACAAGATCCTGATTTTGTAAAATCTGCTCTTCAAGGCTATTCTCCTGCGATGAAAAGAGATCGAGCCTATGAAAAGGCTTTTATCACCCGTCACCAGGGTTTGTTGGATGATTTTTTTGGACTTACCAACAATTTATTCCTGAAAAGTAATCAACAGGAAGGTTCGGTTACCTATTCTTATTTCATAGATCTCCTCTTAAATTACGAAAAATAATTACATAAAAAAAGAATCGTATCAGGCGATACGATTCTAAAAACACAAATGATGAAAAAAAATTTATTACCTTGACTTGTTCCCTCATTCAAGGCGATGTAAAAGTACAATATATTTTATAAATACAAAAACATTTACTCCCTTTTTTAAAACTTTATGAAAACTTTATGATTTTTTAAGTTTTTTTGAGTCCAATCTCACTTATTATTAATTAGAAATAATCCCCTTATCCGATAGCAAAACACCATTAAAAGCAGCCACAGACTGTAAAAAATCCACAAAATTAAACATTTGTTTAAAGATAAAATATTCGACTTATTACCTATTTTTCATACACGAAAAATTAGAGTTATTATCCAAAAACTGAAAGTATCTCAAAAAAAATGAAGCTATTTATCCTCGAAAATCTTAAACGGAAATTTAACTATTTTAACGTTTAATTCCCCGGAATCGTGTCATTATTAAAGATATTTTGCTGCATGTATAATTAAAATGATAATGATAAAAAATAAGTGCCGGAAGTCACGGATAAAACAAAAAATAACAAATCTGATAGCGTACAGACGCATTTAGAATTAAAAACAAGGTGTTGACAAGAGGGGAACCAATTCCACAAATAAGATAGTATGTTTTTCTGCCAACAAAATATTGAAAGTCAAACTAAATCCTATAACATTCGGTTATATCTCACTAATAAAAGAAAAATATTTTTGTTTATTTAAAACATCTATGTATTTTAGATAAAAATATTAATATGATTTTTGACAAACTAATTAACTATCTAAAACTCGATAAACAGGAGTTTATTTTCCAGTTCAATTCCCACCCTAACTACCCTTCAGCACTGGCTTTCAGTGATACTTTAAATTTCATGGGGGTAAAAAATGATGCTTATGAGCTGGATAAAGAATATTGGGACGAATTGCCTGAAGAATTTATTGCCATAGTCGAAAATTCTTTTTCGTTAGTGAAAAAGTCAGGAAATAGTTATTCAGTTTATTCAGAAAAATCAAAAACGATTGATAAAGACGAGCTTTACAAAAACTCTACTGACTTTGTACTTTTATTTGAAAAAACTGTAGCTGCAGAAAATAAGCTTACGTTTAATTTCAAACCTATCCTCTATTTTATTTTTGCAACGGTTCTTATTTACTCTTTTTTAAGTCAGACCATCTACGAGGCATTATTTAACCTGCTTTCTCTTGCCGGAGTATATATATCATTGGAAATCTTTGACCAGAAATTCGGAAACACCTCTGCTGTTATTGGAAGTATATGTGGTGGAGCGTCTACTGTACAGACCGCAAATTCATGTGATAAGATTATCAAACAGGATAAAACCAGTATTTTAGGACTAAAATTTTCTGATTTTTCATTAATCTATTTTGCAGGACTTGCCGTATTAGGTCTTTTTCTACCCGCCTCAGCCTATATTGTAAAAGGATTTACCTTTGTTTCAGTACTTGCCATAGCTTATTCACTGTATATACAAGCATTTGTAGAGAAAACATTTTGTAGGGTTTGTTTATTGATTATTTCTGTACTGGTTGGACAATTGGTGATCAGCAGTATATTTTTCCAAAATCTGTCTTTTGGAATTGGAGCACTTTTATTAACCGTTATATTATGGGTTCTTATTTTCTCCGCCGTTTTATACTTCAATAACCTTCTTGAACAAAAAGAAAATCTTCAAAAATCAAATGCTAAAAACCTTAGGTTCAAAAGAAATTATGACCTGTTTAAAAGCCAACTGCTGGAAAATGAAAAAGTAACATTTCAGGATACTCAAACTTTCTCGATAGGACAAAAAGATTCAAAACTTCGTATTTCCATAATTTCCAATCCTTATTGTGGCTTTTGTAAAGATGGTCATAAAATAATGGAAAGCCTTCTGAAAAAATATCCAAACGATATCTCTGTACAAATGAGGTTCAATTATACACCTGAAAGAGCCAATGAAAAATACACTCAGTTAATTTCGGACCTGACCCATATCTACCATAACAAATCGGAAAAAGAATTCCTTCATGCAGTGGAAGAATGGTTTGAAAGCAAAGATGAGAATAAGATCAATCTATTATCCGGAGGAGTTCCTACTTCTGAAAATCTGAATCCATTAATCGCGATGTCTGCAGAAAATAATAATGCAGGGTTGAACTTTACCCCTATTTTTCTTATCAATGGTTATCAATTCCCGGACAAATATGATCGTGAAGATATCTGGTTTTTCATTGATGAATTAATAGAGGATGAAGACTTTTAAACTAAGAAATACAATTGAATTAAAAATTTCACTATCTTAGGAAAAGAAAAATAACGTTCTAAAAGCTACATGAGAGCTGCAAAATTAAAACTAATAATATGAAACATATAAAGAAAAATCTAATACCTCCAGAACGAGGAATTGCCCTGGACTGTGCATTAACACAGGTTTTGGCATGCTATAACGGATCGAAAACAGACCCATCCAAAAAAGCTGCTACAGATACGTGCAACAAATGGTGCTATTTCTAGTGATCCATTTTATTGAGTTAAAACATTGAATAAAGTAAAAAATGTCGTCACCTTATGACGGCATTTTATAATGAGTATTAGTTTTGAAGAAATTTCCTTTTTATAAGCAACCAGATGCCAAAGACTGCGGCCCTACCTGCCTCAGGATTGTAAGCAAATATTATGGCAAAAGCATATCGTTACAGCAAATTCGTGCCCTTTCTGAAACCACCCGTGAAGGAAGTAGCCTTCTGGGGCTAAGCGATGCCGCAGAAAACTTAGGATTCCGTTCCTTAGGTGTACAAATAGATTTCAATACCCTTACACAGGAAGTTCCATTTCCCTGTATTGCCCATTGGAACAAAAATCACTTCGTTGTTATTTATAAAATTGATAAAAATAACAAGGTTTATATATCCGATCCCAGCTATGGGCTCATCACCTATGAGCGTGATGAGTTTATCAAATTCTGGATTGGTGAAAATGCGAATGAAAATACAGAAGAAGGTATTATCCTTATCCTAGAAACAACACCCACTTTTTTCCAGACTGAATTTGATATTGATCAGAGTAAGGCCAGCTTTTCTTTTCTTTCCAGGTATCTACTTAAATATAAATCACTGGTTATTCAGCTGGCAGTAGGTCTTCTCGCAGGAAGTTTATTATCACTGATTTTCCCGTTTCTTACCCAAAGTATTGTAGATGTTGGGATTCAAAATCAGGATATTAATTTTATTTATCTTGTACTTACCGCACAGATCATGCTTTTCCTCGGAAGAATGGGAATAGAGATGATCCGAAGCTGGATCCTGCTCCATCTCTCAGCCAGAATTAACATCTCCATTATCTCAGATTTCTTTATCAAACTGATGAGACTTCCTATAAGTTTCTTCGACACGAGAATGACTGGAGATATTATGCAGAGAATTAATGACCATCACAGGATAGAACAACTTCTTACAAGTTCTTCATTAAATACCCTGTTCTCATTAGTGAATCTTATCATCTTTAGTATAGTTTTACTTTTGTATGACTACAGATTATTTCTGGTTTATTTTGTAGGAGCTATATTATACATTGGCTGGATCAGCTTCTTCCTTAAAAAGAGAAAAGAGCTTGATTACAAACGATTTTCTCAGGTTTCTCAGGAACAGAGTAAAGTAATTGAGCTTATCAACGGTATGCAGGAGATTAAAATGCATAATGCCGAAAAACAGAAAAGATGGGATTGGGAGTTTTTACAGGTAAAACTCTTTAAAATAAGAATAAAATCTCTGAGTCTGGAACAGTGGCAGTCTGTAGGAGGAAACTTTATCAATCAGATAAAGGATATCCTGGTGAGCTTCCTTTCTGCAAAATTGGTTTTGAGCGGAAACCTTACTTTAGGGATGATGCTTTCTGTACAGTATATCATCGGACAGCTTAACAGCCCCCTGCTTCAGTTGATTGATTTTATAAAACAAACCCAGGACGCCAAGATCTCTCTGGAAAGATTGGGTGAAATTCATGATAAAGACGATGAAGAGGATAAAAATGAGCAGTATGCTACAGAAATTCCCCATAAGGATATTGAGGTAAAAGATATTTCCTTCAGATATATTGGTTCTGATGTTCCTGTTTTTGAAAATTTAAGCCTTCGCATCCCCTTCCAGAAAACTACTGCCATCGTAGGAGCCAGTGGAAGCGGAAAAACAACCCTGCTTAAATTATTAATGAAGTTTTATGATCCTGACCAGGGAGAAATCAGAATAGGAAGTACGAGTTTGAAAAATATCTCACCAAGACATTGGAGAGACCATTGCGGAGTGGTGATGCAGGAGGGATATGTTTTCAATGATACCATTGCTAACAATATCGCTGTAGGAGAAGATCATATTGACAAGAAAAAACTAAGACGTGCTGTAGAAATTGCAAATATCAAAGACTTTATAGAAAGTCTTCCTCTTAGCTACAATACAAAGATAGGAAATGAAGGAGTTGGGGTAAGTGGTGGCCAAAAGCAAAGGCTCTTTATCGCAAGAGCAGTATACAAGTCACCTGAATATATTTTATTTGATGAAGCAACATCAGCACTGGATGCCAATAATGAGAAGATTATTATGGAAAATCTTGAGCAGTTCTTCAAAGGTAAAACTGCAGTAGTGATAGCCCACCGACTGTCAACCGTAAAACATGCCGACAATATCATTGTTCTGGATAAAGGAAAGGTAGTAGAAGAAGGCAGCCATGCCGAGCTTGTAGATATGCGGGGAGAATATTACAGACTTGTTAAAAACCAACTGGAATTAGGAAATTAATAAAACCCTAAAAATTGTTTCTCTCGGAACATTGATGAAATTTTACTTTAAAACATGAAAGAAGACATTTTAGACAATATAGAACTTCGCTCAGAAAGCGTACAGGATATTCTGACCCAGCCGCCACATTGGATGATACGTTGGGGTAATACCATTATTTTTGTTATTCTCCTGCTCATTCTTGTGATGAGCTACATTATAAAATACCCGGAATTTGTTCCGGCTCCCATTATTGTAACTTCTCAAAATCCTCCGGAAAAATTAGAGGCAAGGACCAGTTCCAAAATTGAAAAAATCTTTATTAAAGATCATCAGGAAGTAAAGAAAAATGATCTTCTGATGGTGATGCAGTCAGCTGCTAATTATAAAGATGTACTGGAGCTGAAAAAGCTGGTAGATTCTACTGCCCCTAATCAACTCTACTCTTTTCCTCTTTCTGTAACTTCAAGATTTAAACTTGGAGAACTTCAAGGGGATTATAATAATTTTGCAAAAGCATTTCAAGATGAAGAGCTTTTTACAAGACTTCAGCCTTATGCACCGGAAAACCTGGCCGCTAATCAGAGTATTCTTGAAAACAGAGGAAGAATATCTACCCTGAAGCAACAAAAAAATCTGGAGCTAGCTAAATATGACCTTACTAAGAAAAACTTCCAGAGATCTCAAGAGCTTTTTAATCAAGGGGTAATTTCTTCTTTGGAGCTTGAAAATGAAAAAATAAAATATATTCAGGCCCAACAGAACATTGAAAACCTTAACATTTCCATATCTCAGATGGAAGAAGGCATCTCCAATCTTAATAAGACCAAAAGCGGTACTGCCATCAATACGGAAAAAGATAAGATCACCTATTCTTCTCAAACCCTACAATTATTTGAACAACTACGTAAATCTTTAAAACAATGGGAACAAAATTTTCTTGTGATCTCTTCTACGGATGGTATCGCCAGTTTCCAGCAGTTTTTCGGAGAAAATCAGTTTGTAAAGGTAGGAGACCCTATCCTATCTATTCTTCCGGAGAATAAGGAAAAATTAGTCGGTAGAATGTCTGTTCCTACAGTAAATTCCGGAAAAATCATTCCTGGAGAAAAGGTTCTCATTAAACTTGATAATTACCGTTTCCAGGAGTATGGTATTATAGAAGGTAAAGTTCAGAATATTTCCCTGATCCCTGATGATAAAGGTAACTACTACGTAGATGTGGTTTTGCCCAAAGGATTAAAAACAAGCTATAACAAAACGCTTACTTTTGATAAAGAGCTTAGAGGAAGTGCTGAAATTGTAACTCAGGATTTAAGACTTATTGAAAGGTTCTTCTACCAGATTAGAAAATTACTTGGCTACCAAAGCTAACCATAAAACTAAACCCGCAGATGTGCGGGTTTAATTTTTATAGACTGTGTAAATATTAAATTTATTTCTTAGGCTTCACTTTTAAAAAGATAAAACTATAATCTGTCGGTATACTGGTACCAATCACAGGAGCATTTTTATGACAGTCCATACATTGTTTGCTCTGGGCGTAGGTTTCCATAGTTGTATTTGAGATTTGGTTGGGTTTTACCCCTCCTTCCATAAGTGGAGTCTGCGTGTTATTATCTTTATCCGCAACCGGATTTTCCGGCCATTGGATATTGACAAGCTGATAGTATTGCCATACCGATTTCGGGTTACTGGCCCTGATCAGCTGTTGCATCTGGGCATTCAGTTTTTGAACACTCTGACTTATTCTATTGACCCTTACCACCTGAACCGGTTTATTTAAACTGTCTTTTCCGGGAACCGGAGACTGATTGGCCGGATCTTTACTGTTTGGATTGTAAAAGCTATACTTTACAGAAGGATCAGCAGGTCCGGGGCCGGGAGCATTATTGACGTGTTCAAAAGTCATCCAGTTCAGCTGTGGAGACTGTGGAGTTTTACGGATAATATGCAAACCGACCAATCCGAGATACTTTTGTGTATATTTCCCATAGATAGGTTTCTTCCCGTTAAATCCTTTAATTTCCGGCACCATAGCTTTGGATATTTTATAGTAATTTTTCAGGGAGTCCAATTGATCGTCAGGAATTACGCGCCATGCTGCTTTTAATTCTATAGATTCATTAGGCAGCCAGACTCCATTATTTTTTGTACCAAAAGCTTTCAGATTATCATAATCATAGAGTTTATTTTGCCGGATAAAATCACTTTCAAGGTTATTTATTTTAATTTCATACCAGACTATATTTCCATTCTGATCAGTAAGCCAGGCTCCTTCAGCCTGCATGATTTCATCTACATTGCTACTGCCTACTGCTGCTCTGAGGGTAGCCTTAGGAAGACTTGAAATGATATCCGTAAATTTATTGATCTCATTAATTCTCTTTATATAGCCTGTTTTACTTTTAAGATTCCATGCTAAAGGGGGCTTAGGAGCAAATACATCATCAATACTTAAAAAACTTTCCCATACTGTAGGGCTGTAATCCCCAGGCATCCCATAATTGGCAGCTGTTGCTGTAGTATCCGGAATACCGCGTTGGGCAGAAGCGATCCAGTTTAATGCTATAAAATTTTTCCAGGC
The DNA here is from genome assembly GCF_900176315.1 of Chryseobacterium sp. YR221. NCBI lineage: Bacteria > Pseudomonadati > Bacteroidota > Flavobacteriia > Flavobacteriales > Weeksellaceae > Chryseobacterium > Chryseobacterium sp. YR221. Next base: position 92,878 of record NZ_FWXM01000009.1, on the reverse strand, counting down.
AAAACAATTCAGCACTTCCTGGGAACTGTGGGCACAAGTAGAATCTGCAGCCAGTTCATAACTAATTGCAGGTGGATTACAATAAGCTCCACAGAAAATCGTTTCACTGGTTACTTTCTTCGAAAACCCCGTTGCAGAGTTTAGCTTTTTATCCTTTTTACTGGATTCACACGAGACTATACTCACTATGGCAAGTGACCATATTAAAATTAAAGCTTTCATTTTAATATCTTTTTAACCTGTTCTATTTGCTGGCTGGAAAGTAATGTACGGTTTGGAGTACTATCTGTTTTAGGTAACGAGCCTGCTGCCACCACTTCCAATACTCCTGATAATGCAAATCCAGGATCTGAAGCATTATTATACAGGGTAAGCGGTTTTTCTCCCAAAGCCACCCCACCATCTGTTGTTATACTAATGAGGAAAAGCTGTGTATCTTCATCCAGATTCTGGAAATCCGTTACTGCAACTGTAACCCCCGGGCCAAAATCAAAACTGGTTTGCTGAATGGCTCCGTTAGCCAGAACTGCAATTCCTTCTGTGGTCGTTCCAGCCTCAACCTGAGTAATGCAGGAAGTCAGGTTTGAGAAAGTGTTCAGTTTATTGTAAAGGCTGGCTTGTAGCAAATTATTATCCAACAGATATTGCACACTCGGAAATGTGGTGGCTGGTATTCCCACCGGAGGAAATTTTTCAGGCTGTTGCCCCTGTGCAGGACTCAATCCTGTACCGGCAAGCTGCACAAAAAAAGTATCTGCAATCTGGGAGCCCCATTTTAGCGGTTTCTTATTCACCAATATATCACTCAGTTTAAAGTTCGCATCAGCAGGTACAGAAAACCTTGTATGAAGCAACATATTATTAGGATAATAAGTAATTCCTTTATTCTTCAAAGCACCTCTTACTACAGTGTAACAGTCTTCAATTTTATAATTGGCTGTAGCTGGCATTTCAAATTGATCAAAATGAGGGATCTGTCCATACAATGCAATTGGGTTCGTTAAAGATACCTGTACATTATGGTTATACACCAATGAGTTTACGTTCTGCCCAATACGGGGATCACTGTTTCTGTAGATCTGTCCATACTGAGCTGCACAAATCAATGTATTCGCATCTGTTATTACCTTTCCATTTACCACTCTAAGTATGGTAGCTGCTGCCCCAAGATATATTTCTGCTCCTAATGAATTGGGAGGGCTCGTAAGATGCACTGCCCCACCTCCTGAAGAAGTAGCATCCGGTCCATTATTCCATTTATTGATCGGGTTATAAGCAGGAAGCCCGGTTTCTCTTACAATAACAGGATTTCCATGACTGTCCAGCAGATAGAGATCTTCTTTCTGAACATTTTCATTATTAAGAATTTCCTGATACAGGGACACTACCGTATCCGGAGAGATTTTCCACATGTGGAACCAATATTCCGGATTCTCATGTGTAAAATTAACAGCAATGATATCTCCACTCTCGTCTCTTGTTACAGACCATTCGCAATATTCATCCTGCCATCCTCTGGGTCCCGAAGGTCCGAAAGCTTTAGTTCCTGTATCAGTAGGATCACACGGGTTTCTAGGAACCGTAAGCTTCATATTATATTTTTGCCCAAAAGCAATAGGACCAATATCTGCCAGTTCATGTAATTTATCCTCATAATCCTGCTTTCCAAATTTATCGGTAAAAAGAGTGGTAAAATAGTGATTGATTCTGTTTGGGAAAGCATTCCATTGTATAGGAACCGTATTATTTTCATTAGGTATCGAAGGAGTGACCAATGGATTGTAATACCAGCTTCTGGGATGATCATACGTGCTTGACCATGGATTTCCCATTATCGAATTTACTGTACAGTATTTAACGTAATTACTCCATGCATTATGAAGCTTTTCTCTCAAAGCCGGATTGTCTTTAAAATCTTTTTCTGCCTGATAGGCTGGGGTGTCAAATGTTTTCATGGTGTTAAGTTTTATTATAGTTTTTATCTTGAATAAATTATTTTAATCTAAAATATGCAGATAGTACATGACGAGTAAAACCTGAGATTGGTTTTCGGAGGATCAATAAAAATGATTATTGATATTTCAAAGCTAGAAATTATCTGTGGAAATAGATTACGTATTTCTACCCATTTTCTCCAATCCGTGAAAAATACGATGCCCGAAAAAATAAATCAGTTTACTATTTTACGAGCCCTGAAAACATGTTTGAAATAATTGAGACTGACAGCCAAAGTGGCAATGATAAGATTCCTGAAAGTTGTATGGAGAAGTATTCGGTGAAATGATGAATTAATCAGTAAGCAAATTGGATTTCGTTGGTATGTGCTATGCCTTTAAAAATAGAAAGCATCTCCATACAGCAACATTTTGCACTATCCCCAACTTTTGTGTCTGATCTCAAATACTGAGAAAAAAAAGAAGAAAGTATATATAAAAGAAAAACGGAAAAGTAATGATTACTTTTCCGTTTATTGTAGCGAAGACGGGAATTGAACCCGTGACCTCAGGGTTATGAATCCTGCGCTCTAACCGACTGAGCTACCTCGCCTTTTTGGTGGTGCAAATATAGAAAATATTTCTTTACCTCCAAAATTATTTTAGCTTAAAATATTCTAAAACATCGCCAACATGGTCTGGTTTGTTGATTATCTTATTGTTAGCATCTAAAATAAAATACGTTGGTGTTGCATGAATATTGTAAGTATCTACATAAGTACTGTTCCATCCTCTCAATTCTGTATCATTGATCCAAGGAAAAGCAGCAATCTTTGTGGAATAAGAATTCTTATCAACATCTAAAGATAATGCTACAACCTGAATATTTTTTGATTTCAGATCATTGTATTTTTCCAATAGCTTTGGAAGTTCACTTTCACAGTGAGAACATGTGGACGACCAGAAGATAATAATTTTCTTATCAGCTTTTACGTCATAAAGTGACTTAGCATTGGTATTGGCCGGTGCCTGGAATTTATAGTTAGGGAAAGCAGCTCCTATTTGAACATTCGCATTAGATTTTAATGTAGAAGCCAGCCTGTCATTGATGGTACATTTAAGATTTTTGGCAAGTCCCAGGTACTTATCCTTAAACTCATCCATTTGGTATACATCGAAGATATCTATCAATTCTGATAAAACAGTCTGCCCTCTCGGAGTTTCTACCTTTAAACGATCTAAAAGCTTGTCTACAGATCCGCCAACATTTGTGTTACCCCCTGAGTTCAGATAGGCAACCAATACAGGTCTCAGTAAAGAAGAACTTTCAAGCATATCATTGGATTTATCCAGGAAATTGATGATATCATCCGGATTAACCTTTTTAGCAGGATCGGATGAATTGGACAAGAACTTACTATAATTGCTGTTGTAATAAGAAATAAACGGGTGATTTGCTGCATCAACAGAAGATGAAGTACCCGTAAGTCTACCGATCTCTGCATTTAAAGCTTTTCCAAACTCAGTATTATCCTTATAATATTCTTTAATCTGAGTTAAAGCAGGAAGAATAAGCTCTTTCTTTTGTGAACCTTCCTGTTGTTTGCTCATCAGCTCATTGGCTTCATCCAGATAGAAAACATCTTTGATTTTATTATTCTGGATATCCAGTTTTACACTGATATTTTTATTTTCAGAAATGAAATTGACCGCATTATTACTACCTGGGAAATAAACTTTCATCATCCCCATATAATTACTGGGATATTTAAAAGTCCACGTATTATTCTTACTTTGTTCTTTGGTAACAATAATATCCTTTGAACCGTTTAATGTATATAGAATAGCATCCTGATCTTTAAAATCTGCCGATGCCTGTACTGTAACAGTAAATTGAGCCTGCAGAGAAAATGCGGCTAATACCGCAGATAATATATAAACCTTTTTCATATAGTAAAAATAAAAAAACTCTCTGACTAATCAGAGAGTTTAATATTATTTTAATAAAATTTTATGCTTTTTGATTTTTGTACTTCTTTGTAAAGAATACAATAAATGTAATTGCTATAGCAGAAAGTACATATACATACATATCGATTGGTGAGGATGGCGCTCCTGTACCATTTCCTCCATTTCCTCCTCCTCCTGGTATCGGGGGAGCAGCATTCACCAATAATATGGCGAAGAGAAAAAAAGCGGATGCTAGTTTACTAATAGTTTTCATATTGATTATTTTAAGATTTTTGTGTTAACAGTTTCACCCTTGTCAGAGACAATTTTTACTATGTAAGAATTTTTAATAGAGTTATTAAGCTCGATTACAAAATCCCTAGATGCATCAACCGCTTTTTTAGAGATTACCAGTTTACCGCTCATATCATAAACTTCAATATCTGCTTTTTTCCACTGTGGATCAAATCTAACAATATAATTTGTAATTGACGGATCGTATACCACCAATGTTCTTGATGTTGATACCGCTTTCTTATCTTTATCTATAGCTAAAGTAGCATCGTTAGGCTGCCCGTAATATAAATTTGCTTCTTCATTGGTAACAGGAACAATATCTCCCTGCTTAGCCTGTAGTATACTTCCGTTTTCTGCTTTATAGTAGAAACCGATACCTGAAGATAACTGGTGAGCTCCTGCAGGAATTAATTCTGCATTTTCTCTTACCTCAAATTTATAATACTTAACTTTATCCTGATAGTAGTTTACTAACTTAACATTTTTACCTTTGAAAGTATCTTCGTTCGCTTCATTGATATACAACCAATAGTTTGTATTGTTATTATCATACCCTCCAGTTAATGCTTCTTCAAAAGTACCGATGATATTCTTACCGGCTGAAGCCTGTACTGTAGTTGCTGTAGAAACCTGATGACCTGTTGTAAATTCCGGAGAAACTACATAATACGTTCTTGCAATTTCATTTTGATTCGCATCAAGACCGATAACTCCAAGTTGTTTAATAGTTCCTCTGTCGTTAGCATGTCTTGCAGCTCCTACACTATAATCAGTACCCGCTGCTCTTGCTGTTTCTTTAAATCTTCTTAAAGTATTAAAGTTTAAAGTCTGAGCAGTGTTGTTTCTTAACTTCATTTTGAATGACTGCATAGGTTTGATAACCACCAAATCTACGTCTCCAACTGCCGGAGCTACACCGTCACCTGTAGGGAAGAAGGTAACCACTCTGGAATTGGTAGCATAAGTTGAACCATTCGGAAGTGTGTTAATTGTACCCGGGTTATATTCAACACCCCAGATATTTGTCACAGCATTCCCGTCAGAACCCGTAGGACTCTCGGTATATCCTATTCTGGATAAATCGATATTAGTTAAGAATGGATTTCCGAACTGGTAGAAATTTTTTCCAAATGTTCCCGTCCATGCAGAAGTAGTAAATTCAAATGAATCGTCCAAATACGTATAGTACTTTTCACTATACGCGTTGTTATTACTTCCGTTTGGTCCGAAGTTCACATTCGCTGCAGCATTTTGCAGCGGAGTAGCACTTGCAAACTGGGCATAAGGTACTCCGTTGATGGTGTACACATTCCCTGTTGCAGGAGCACTTGCACTCCAGTCATTGTTGGTCACTTTCAACATATAGTAACCCAAACCGTCAGTGGTAGTTGTTGCTAAGTTGGTGAAGTGATTGGACACAGCTGTTGTGTTATCCCATTTAAGAATAGGATTACCATATCTTGCTGTATTAAAGGTTTTACCAAGTTCAGTAGATAATGTACTCAACGCTTTACCATAAAAAGGCAATGCTACTTGTTGAAAATAACTTGGATTAGTAGAACCACCATGATTTGTAGTTCTATACTCTTTACTTACAACACCTGTAATATTGGATTGGGATAGTCCATCAATGTACAGCTGTCCATAAGTAGAAGTTGCAAAGGAAGCTGGAGTGTTCAATCTTAAAACAATATTTCCACCATCGGTTTTAGCTCCGCCGGCAGCATCAATCGTTTTAAAAGCGTCTCCGGTTGCTCCTACAACCATAATATTCCCGTGTACATCCAAAAGGCCATTACCTCTGGTTTGTACACCACCACCGCTATATACTAGGGTGCCTTCGCTCACATACATATTAGCGTTAGTGTCTACGTGACATAAAACATTCTGCGCCTGAACAGAATAGCTAACGGCTAAAAGACCTATAGCAAATAAACTTTTTCTCATTGTATAAATTATTTGTGTGTTAATACAATCTTCACCCGCAAAGGTATATTTTTTTTCTTAAAAAAAAAAACATTTTATCTATTAATCAAAATATTATCTCCTGTTAACACAATATTTTTCTCTTCTCCAATCGAGAACATATAGTCCTCCAAAACCTTTTCAGTTGTTCCTCGAAGCCCTCTCGCTCCCAAGCCTTTTTCCATGGTTTCCTCTACAATTTTTTCAATTGCGCCTTCTGTGAAAACCAAATCCGTGCCATCCATCTTAAAAAGCTCCACAAATTGATTCACAATTGAATTTTTTGGCTCATTCATAATTCTTACCAACGTCTCTTTTGTGAGTTTATCGAGATAAGTGATGATTGGAAATCTTCCTAAAAGTTCGGGAATTAATCCGAAAGATCGAAGATCGACAGCATTAATATTTGTTAATACATACTCATCTTCATCTACCTTATTGATTTTTTCAGAGCTGAAACCTATGGCCTGCTTATTCATTCTTCTTTCGATGATCTCTTTGATCCCGTCAAAAGCTCCTCCGGCAATAAATAATATATTCTGGGTATTCACCTGGATATATTTCTGGTCAGGATGCTTTCTTCCTCCCTGTGGTGGAACATTGACAATACTTCCCTCCAGCAGCTTTAGTAATCCCTGCTGTACTCCTTCTCCTGAAACATCTCTTGTAATACTAGGATTATCTGATTTTCTTGCAATTTTATCAATCTCATCGATAAATACAATTCCTTTTTCTGCCTTTTCCACATCATAATCTGCCACCATCAGCAGTCTTGATAAGATGCTTTCCACATCTTCCCCTACATATCCTGCTTCTGTAAGAATGGTAGCATCTACGATACAAAACGGAACATTAAGTTCTCTTGCAATGGTTTTTGCAAGAAGCGTCTTTCCTGTACCCGTCTCCCCTATCATAATAATATTGGACTTTTCAAGCTCTACTTCTCTGTTTTCATCCTTAGCATGAAGGAGTCTCTTATAATGGTTGTATACGGCTATGGAAAGCTGTTTTTTTGCCTGATCCTGTCCAATTACATACTGATCCAGAAATACTTTGATTTCTTTCGGCTTTTTAAGCTCCTCCATATTATCTGCAGGTGAATATTCTGTTTTGGAAGCACCGTCTTTTACGATAGTGTGCGCCTGCTCTATACAATTTTCACAAATAAAACCGTTCTGCCCAGAAATCAGCATCTGTACTTCATTTCTTTTTCTACCGCAGAAAGAACATTGGTTTGAATTCATAATATATATATAATGTATATGTTAAAGAAAATCGTAAAAAATTTCTTTTTTACGATTTTATGTTTTTAAGAATTAATAATTGAGTTTTGAATCTCTGTATATTCTTCGTTCGTTAATTTTAATCTCTCATTTCTAAAGTTCATATCCTCCATCTTATTTAAAGGGATGAGATGGATGTGGGCATGAGGTACTTCTAATCCTACTACTGCTACTCCTACTCTTACACATGGAACTGCAGTTTTGATCTTCTTGGCTACCTCCTGGGCAAATCCCCATAGGTTTTTGTATTCTTCACTTTCAAGATCAAAAATCAAATCCACTTCTTTTTTAGGAACTACTAAAGTATGTCCCTTCACCAAAGGCATTGCGTCTAAGAATGCTATAAAATTTTCATCCTCTGCAATTTTATAAGAGGGAATTTCGCCGTTGATGATTTTTGTGAATATAGTGCTCATTTTGTACGAAGTTAGCGTTAGATATTAGAAGTTTAGAAATAGAAATTTTATATCAGACTATAGAGAAATGTCTAATACTTCAAAAGACAGTTTGTTTCCGTTTGGTAAAGTAATTTCTGCAGTTTCGCCTATTACTTTTCCTAACAGACCTTTTGCGATAGGTGTGTTTACAGAGATTTTTCCTGTTTTAAGATCGCTTTCATTATCAGGCACTAATTTAAATACCTGCTCTTGTTTTGTAGCGTTGTTCTTAAGCTTCACTGTTGTTAAAATGGAAACTTTTGATGTATCTAGTTGACTTTCGTCTATAATTTTAGAAGTTGCAACAGCATCTTTCAGCTTTGAAATTCTCATTTCAAGCATTCCTTGCGCCTCTTTAGCCGCATCATATTCAGCATTTTCAGACAAATCTCCTTTATCTCTTGCTTCTGCGATCTGCTGAGTTATTTTTGGTCTTTCCACAGTTTCCAACTGTTCCAGCTCAGCTTTCATTTTCCCTAGTCCCTCCTTGGTTACATAGCTTGCCATAATTTTCGAAATTTAGTTTTAGTATAAAAAAATAATCCGACATTTGCCGGACAATGTTTTACGTGTTATAATCGTTTAACTTTTACAAATATATAAAAATTTAAATTGAAATGAAAAAAACTTTCTCAATAATATCTATTTTCACCTTATTGATTTTCAGTATTTTATCTATAAACTCATGCGGAAGCAGAGAAGATACGGTAAGCTGCTTTCCCAATAATCCAATCAATGTCAGTTTGAATTTAAACCTGCCGGCTTATAATAATTTGAACTACGATAATGGCTGGATTTATGTAAATGAACAACAATCCGGAACCAGAGGACTCATCGTTGTTCGTGTGGGAAATTCCTTCAAAGCATATGATAGAAATGCCCCTCATATATGCCCGGATAATAACACCACTCTTGAGGTAAAAGACAATATTGCTATTGTATGTCCAAAAGATAATAGCAGATGGATTTTAAGAAACGGTCAGCCTGAATCGGGTTCTAAAACCTCACTTCCTCCCAAAACGTATCCTTTTAATTATGATACTGCCACTAAAGTTTTAAATATTTACTACTAAATAAAAACCGCAATCTCTTGTTGCGGTTTTTTATTTAATCCGGATATTTCACGGCTTTATCCAATTCTACCGGATTATTAAAAGACCTCATCTTTTCTCTTTCTCTTTTCTCGGCAGGTTTTAATTCTTCTTTGCTTAAGATCGTTCCGTCATCGAGTAACAGCTTTTTCCCTTCCGGAATGCTTAGTTTTCCGTTAAAAACATATTTAAAAGGATCCTGATACAATTCTAATTTTAAATGACCCAGTTTTTTGTAATTTGTTTTTATAGCGTTACTCTTACGTCCTTTCAATGTATGGCTTTGGTAATTATCCGCAATTTTTTCACTTTTAATCAGTTGAAAAAAATAATTTTTACGGGTATCATATATTTCTATAATCAGCCCCGGTAAACCATTGAATTTATAAGGCCCATAGGACAATGGAATTTCCGGAGTAAACCAGGCAATCCATTTTCTTCCGCCAAAGTTGGTTTCTGCCTGTTGTACCTTTAATTCATTGATCTGTTTTGTATGATCGGTAATTTTCCAGTCAAGGGTAACAGCCTCTTCTATTTTATAAAAATTGACGTCTCCTATGTATTCATAATTTTCATACAGAGGATTATTTAGTTTTTTAGTAAAAAATGGAGTCAGCTTAAATCCTTTAAAACCATCTTTTCCGGTACTTGCGAATACTGAATCATTAATATAATCAATCCGGTTATAATAAGCAAGATCTTCTTTGGTAATATCTAAAATATAATTCTCTCGGGTCATTTCCTGAGAGGTGGAGTCTTTTTTGTAGTCAACCGCATAAATAAACCGATCATTCTGGGCATACAACCAACATTGAGTACCGAATAACAGTAATGCAATAATCTTTTTCATAAATAATTCAAATGTTTAAAAAAATTCACTCTTGTCAATAGTTTTTTTATCTCATAAGGCCACCTGTCATCTGGTGCTTGTTTTATTGATTCAGCTCTTGATTCCCGCGGGAATATGTTCCTTAAATTGATAATGAAAGGCAATGATATGAATAAAATCCAGTATTTTTACAGATAATATTAAAAAAAGAAGAGAGAAGATTTTGACATACTGAAGTTAAATCTGTAATTTAGGATTTTACAAAAAAAGTGATTAAGATCGGGAATATTTCATTCCTATCTTTTTTAGCAAAACACAATTATAATTAAAAATGAAGATCGTTATACAAAGAGTTTCTGAGGCCCGTGTAAAAGTAGATGGAAAAACCGTTGGAGAAATAGGAAAAGGATTAATGCTTTTGGTGGGCATTGATGAAAATGATGAAAAAAAAGACGCCGACTGGCTTGTACAAAAAATCCTAAATCTCAGGATCTTTGGTGATGAAGAAGACAAACTTAATCTTTCTGTAAAAGATATTTCAGGAGAAATCCTCTGCATCAGCCAATTTACACTGATCGCAGATTATAAAAAAGGAAACCGCCCTTCTTTTATCAAAGCAGCCAAACCGGATAAGGCCATTCCTCTATTTGATTATTTTAAAGAAGAAATAGCAAAATCAGGATTAAAAACGGAAAGCGGAATCTTTGGTGCTGATATGAAAGTTTCACTGATCAACGATGGTCCCGTTACCATTGTTATGGATTCAATCACAAAAAACTAATGACCTTGATGAAAAGTAAACACCTACCTATTATTTACCTGGCCATTACTGTTTTATTTGTCATTGAAATCATTTTAAGCTGGAAGCAATATAGTTTCGCTGGTTATTATACTGATAAATTGATTAATTGGGCCTGGCTTGCGATGACTGTATTTATGATCATAAGATTCTGGAAGAGAAAAACAGCAAAAGCTTATTTTACACTGCTTGTTTCTGTCATTATTTTAAGCATACTACCTATGATGATTCCTTTCTTTGGGATCGTCTATTATTTTTCAACTATCGATGATTATCAACAGATTGAGCTTAATGACAGCTACAGAATTGAGAGAACAAGGCCTGGAGCTTTAAACAAGCCCCAAATTTATATTTACAAAAAAGAAGGTATCCTTGAAAAAAAAATCTACAAAACCCCTTATTTAGAAGTTGTAGAACATGTTATTCAAAACCCTCTCAAACGTGAACCCGGCCAAAAAGATCCTCAGATCCAACAGGCAAAATTAATCAGCAGCAATAAAGACAGTATTGGAATTGAGTATCAGATTATGGGTAAAAAGCACATATTTTATCATAAAAATCAAGAAGACGATGAGTTTTATAATTGATCACATTATATCGGGAATCTGAGTATTTTGCTTTGATTTACCAATCTAAAAAACACCTTTCGGCTAGGTCGAAAGGTGTTTTTTTTATTATATAATTTTTATAAACTCTGTTATATACTCTAGTATAGCCTGAAGAGCCTAATCATCTATTTAAAATAAAATTTTCTTTTAAATAAATTCACAATACTGTGATTTTGTTTTTATTTTATTATTATTTTTACCATAAACAAACTTAATTCACAACCATTTAACAAATATTTTATGAAAACAAAAATTAGTCTTTTAGCATTACTGCTCTCCTGCTCTGTTTCTTTCGGTCAGCATTCTTCAGATCGGGGTACTCATCTTAATTCAAATATTTATGTATGCTTTTCAAAAGGTATTACCTCAGAGAAAGTGGCATTTGATAAGAATCCGGATTTGGAAAAATTCATCACTGAAAATAAAATTTCCTTTACGTATGATCTTGGTTTCAGCGATACGAAATTGGATGAAATGGCAAAAAACAGCAGAATGAATGGTTTTTCCGGGGAGTCTGTGGAAAAACTGAAAAGGATTTTTAAAGCCGATGTTCCGGTTCAAAATGGAGATACAGCTAAAAAGCTCATTCAGATTCTTGAAAGGTTCCCTGAAATAGAATATGTATCGGTAATGAGTAGTGAGCCTATTGAGCCTCCATTGGTTAATACATTTGTAACCACTCCCAATTTAGAAAGCTTGCAGACTTATCTGACCGATAATCCGGGAATCAACGCCACCTATGCATGGTCCAGAGGAATTACAGGGCAAAATATCCGAATTCGTGATGTTGAATATGGTTTTTATAAAACACACGAAATGCTGGCTAATCAAAACGCTATACAACTGGAGCCCGGATACAGTCCCAACTCCGGTTTATCAAATAATAACTACCGTGATCACGGAACGGCTGTGGTAAGTATTTTAGGATCTGTAAAAGATAATATCGGACTTTCCGGAGCGGCCTACAGCGCCTCTGAAATAAAGGGATATATGGAATGGACTACTGTAGGCTACAACAGAGCTTCAGCAGTAAGCAGATCGATCAATGCGTCTCAGGCCGGTGATATTATTTTATATGAAATGCAGACAGGAGGAAAAGATAATCAATATTGTCCTGCAGAATATGATAGCGTTATCTGGGATCTGACAAAAGCAGCGACCGATTCCGGAATTATCATTATTGCAGCAGCAGGAAATGGAAATCAAAACCTTGATGATCCCTTCTATGCAGCTTATAATGCAAGAGGAAACAGTGGGGCCATTATTGTAGGTGCAGGCTCTCCTAATACTACCCACTCGAAACTAAGTTTCAGTACCTACGGAAACAGAGTGGATGTACAGGGTTGGGGAAGCAATGTACTGGCAGCAGGATATGGCTCATATCAAAAATATGACAACGACAATAACAGGACTTATACTTATTTTAATGGAACAAGTTCCGCAACTCCTGTAGTGGCTTCGGCAGCAACACTGATCCAGTCTTATTACTACCAGAATACGGGCCAGTACCTAAGCCCTTCAGCTATGAAAAACCTTTTAATAAGCACAGGAATTCCTCAGGGAGGGACAGTTGTCAACCAAAAAATAGGTCCTTTACCTAATGTAAAAAATGCTATACTGCAATTGGAAAGTACCCTGCGGGGCACAATTAAAAGCCAGCTTCCTTTAGAAATTAAAATTTATCCAAATCCAACAACAAGCTATATAGCAGTTCAAAGCAAAGAAAATAAAAAGCTTGATTTTGAAATTATCAATATGAATGGACGAACTGTGAACAAAGGGTCCATTATTCCTGATGAAAAAATCAATGTTTCACAACTTCCACAAGGTCAGTATATCATCAATTTCAATGATGGCCAACGGAGAGCAGTAGAAAAATTTTCAAAATTATAATATAAACAAAAACGTCTTTCAAGAATTTTGAAAGACGTTTTTTACTCTGTTATTATACTCTTATTTTGCAGGAACGCTGCTGAAATTTAGAGCTACTTTGATGTTCATGTCTGAAGTGGTTTGATTTTTCAGCTCATAAACAGTTCTTACGGTAAGTCCCGAACTTTTTACTATTTCGTCAAGAAACCCCGTATCATTCAGATCTAAATTTAAGCTGGATGAGTTTGTGGATATATTTGAACGAGAAGCAATAAGCCTTTCATTGGTTCCTGTAGAAGAAACATATATCTTCACGGATTTGAATGCACTCAAATTACCTCCGGCAGGAGATACTATAGATACTTTAGCGTCAGAAATCCTTACATCTTTAATCTTGGCATTATTATTTCCCCCAAACCAGGTTTGAACATTGGTAGCCGTCGCCGTAGAAGAAACTTCTTTATCTGCAGGCACTCCTGTAGAAACTAAAACATTCGTTGTGTATGGGAAGGTATTCTGAACCAGCGATTGTACGGTTCCGCAGCTTACAAGTACAGCCGAAGCAGCCATTGCGGTTAGAACTATATTTTTCATAATATTAAATTTAAATTTTAAAGTTTAGTTTGCAGAAACTGTACCAAATTCGTTTACCTTAGTCAATACTTACTGTAAAATTTCCTTTCGTATTTCCAGAAGCCATATTACTTTTTCCAATGATCAGCCAAACTTCACCTTTCCCGGAAACTTCATGAGTAATTTCTCTTCCGAAAGGTCCGTCATAATCTCCGTTTGGAAGCTTAATCTGGTTAAAGCGGATATTAAAATCTTTTTGCTTGGTTGTAATTGCAGCTTTGATAGAAGGCTTCTCATAATTAGTAATTTTTAAGACCAATTCCTGACCCTCTTTTGTAAACTCTTCTCCCAAGGTAAAAGGAAGCTGGGAAGCATCTGCTGTTCTAATGATCTGTCCGTCTTTCTCATCTCTCATGACACCTTTACGTAGAACTTCTTTTGTAGCAGGAGCATTGTTAATGATTGAATCTTTTTTTCTCAATGCTGCAGAATCCGGTTTCATCACAGAATCCGGCATCTCTGTTACCACCGCAGAATCTTTATCGGATACTGCCGGTACGTTAGCTTCTTTTTTACAGGAAATAATAATCAATGGTATTAACAATAAGCTTTTTTTCATAATAATTAATTTTACGAATGTATAAAATCAACATTCTGTTTGATATTGTCCATTATAAATGCTAAAATTGTTCCAACTCTTATAAATTGTTCACATTTCCCGGTTGTATAATTCTTTCATTATTGTTTCTCACCAGTTTAAAGGTGAAGTACATAAAATTAAGCAGAACACCCATTAGAATGGTAACACCCCAGGTTTTTGTATACTCCAGCGGGTAAATAAATCTTACCACAATATCATTGAATAATCCAAAAGGATTATGGAGAACATCCCAACTGTTCCATCTGAGAAATCTTCCCAGGTAAACCCCAAAACTGCTCATAAAAAGAAAGCTGATAACAATAGCATTGAGCATAGTTCCCTGACAGTACTCTGAAAGTCGTTTTTCAATATCGCTAAGGCTTATAAAACCACAAACCAACCCTGTCCAGGCATATGACAGAATAACAATAAGATCATACCAGATAGGAACCGTATTTCTCGCTTTTAGATGAAAAAGATCGGTCAGAATATATGGAGAATTGGGGAAAAATAAGATCCATACCACTATAATCACGGATAAAGAAACTTTACTTCTAACCGTAAAGGCGACAAGAAAGGTACTTAGTGCTAAAGGAATCCATGCCAGGAATAAGTTCCAGTTCAGGAAAAAAAACACTTTAGTTTCGGTGATGTAATATCTGAAAACAGACAGACTAACACAAAACAAAGTCATGAGTATAAGCAACATATTCATTTTAAATCGTGGAGACTCAATCAATTGTTTCATACTGGATTATTCTATAGTTTGATAATACATGATCTTTGAAAGAAAAGTTTTTGACCTTTCATTTTTCGTTTTTTCCTCCAGCTTTTTTTGAAGCTGGCTATCATTCTTGTCTTTTGCATATTTCCATAATCCTTTCTCACTGAAATTGACAGACCCCAAGTGGTAATTAACGGCAAAATCTTTGCGCTTCATATTCTGAGAAGTGATAAAACCTCCCCAATTGATATAGCTGCACACCAAAATGGTTCCGTACATATACCAAACCATGGTATTGAACAGGAAAGCATTTCTTTTTTTCTTCTGGATTTTGATAAAGGTTAAAGCCAGCCCAATTAGTGACAAAAGCAGAAAGGCAAAGACCCCCAATCTTTTATAGGTAAAGGCATAATTCACAATATATTCATAGTTTTTTACCGCAGCAGACAGTACCAGAACAGCATTGAGGAAGATCCATATTTTGGCCAAAATCTTCAACAGACCGGCTTTAGGATCAAAATTAAAACCACCTTTAAAGTAAAACATAATCACCAAAATAGCCATAACAATGGACATGATCACCGCATTCACCCTCTCATGGGTTTCTTCTGAAAGCTGTACGGGTGTTTTGGTAACTTCATAAAATTGCTCGTAATTGTAAGTAATGATAAAAAAGACCAGTAAGATATTAAGCAAAAGGAAAGACATCACGCCGCTTATCCTTTCGGAATTAAGATCCAGGAAAGAATAGGTAGATGTTGGAACCTGAGAGTCTTTCTGAAATTCATCATTCAGGATATGATGGTTTTTATAGATCAATCTTTCCACGGCATAGTTCCAGTAATTAAAGGCTATAAAAAAACCTAAAGCTGAAAGACAGAATATCTGCCAAAGGTTAATATCCAATTCATAGTCTGTAAAAAGAGCAGCAAAATGATCACTTCCAGCAGAGTAAATTCCAAAAAATACAGAAAGTAATATAAGAGGAATCAGAACAAAAGACAATATCTTCTGCCATAAACCGGAAATATTTCTTTGAGGCAGCCAGGCGTCAAAACTAAAAAACCGGCAGAATGAGGTACAGCTGTTCACAATAAAAACAGGAATGAGAAAAAGGATTTTCATAGTTCTGTTTTTCGACTTATATGATAACAGAAGCAGTGAACTTACAACTGCCAGGAAAGACGGAAAATCTCCATACCATGCAAAAGCTATGCTTGAAAGAATACTTGTTCCGAACAGAAGATACAAAGTTCTGGTTTTATTTTTTTCTGCAGTTTTAAACAGAGTTAAGACAGCATATACTGCTCCCAGAATTCCGAGGTTCAGCCCCATGTCCTGATCGTAAAATACAAAGACAAATAAGGCAGTTGTAAGAAATATATAATGATGTGTTTTCATGATAATAAATATATAAGGGTTAAAAGGGTCATCAATAATTACAAGGATTCGCAGACTATAAAAAAATATCCTATCGCAACTGGGATATTGACTAATAATAACAGCACAGCGTTTCCGGAATTTTTATTTTCAGATGCATTATTGGCATATTCTATCAATTCATACAGAAGAATAAGCAGGTTGATGATTGCTGCACCGATCACATAATAAAAGCCTGTTATGAGCAGAAAATCTAATCTGGTGAGCAGAAAAGATAAGAGTAAAAAGGTGCCACAAAGGAAGGATATAAGGAATGTTCGTCTTCCCAGCTGGCTGAATACTCTGTTTTTCATAAGAATAATATTTAGTGAAGAACAACATGATCTTTCTGGTGAATAAAATCTTTCAGATGGTCAAAATTTTGCCATAGGAGGCCTTCAAAGTCCCATTCATGAAAGGCTCTCATATCCTGTCCTTTCTTATAGGCTTTGATATAAATTTTCACATATTCCGGCAAAATAAATGTTCCCAATACGATTGCTGCCAAAAGATGGGCATTGAGTTTACCATTTCCCAGCAAAAGATACTGCATGGCGATTTCATCTTCGAAATTGGTTCCGCAGCCTGTGATCAGATGATGAACATCGTGATTCTCCATTTTAGGGATCATAGAAAACCCATATTTTTTATAAAATTCTCCAAGTTTTCTCCCCAAAGAATCTTCTTGAAATTCCAGCAGTTGTTTTTCCGTAAACTGCCACTGTCTTTTTTTCTTTTTAAAATATTTCCTGTACAGCTTTTGGGTTTTATCATATACAAAAAGCAGAAATTGGACACGTATTTTTTTCATAATATATTGTTTGTTTATTTTAAATGGGTAATTCCTATCATGGTATAGATAATGGCAAACGGGATATTGATCAGAAGGATGCCGGCAGATTGGAAGCACGTTTTACGTTTAGCTTTCCTGATACCTCCATAGATCAATAATCCCAATACGATAATGAGGTTAATAAGGGTTCCATAAACCAGCAATAAGAATCCTGAATCAGCAAACCAGAAATTCTTCGTAATCACATATCCGAACAAACAGATATTCCCTGCCAGAAAAGACATTCCGAATACCATTTTTCCAAGGTTTAAAATGTTTTGATCTTCCATTATTTATTTTGAGCTAAAATTTCATACAAAGAACTTTGAATTACAAAGTAAAATTTCAAAAAAATATAGGATCAACGTCCCAATAATTTTTCCAGTGCGTCCAGATGTTCGGTAAAAGCCTGTCTGCCATTCTGTGTAACACGGTAAGATGTCTTCGGTTTTTTTCCTACAAATTCTTTTTTCACTTCAATGTAACCGCTTTTTTCCAAAGCACTACTATGACTGGCCAGATTACCGTCTGTAATCTCCAGTAAACCTTTCATTTCAGAAAAATCAACCCAGTCATTAACCATAAGAACAGACATAATGCCCAATCTTACACGACTTTCAAATTCTTTATTGAGTTGATTTATTTTTATCATGATACGGTAATAGGTTGCAGATGGCAGAACTCACATCCGACGAGCTGCAAATTTAGTTTTTATTTATATTTTTTGTGCATAATAAGGCCATAAACAATATGTAGAATACCAAAGCCCACAGACCAGAAGACTAATCCCCAGCCTAGAAAAAATAATGAAAACAAACCTAAAATGATTTCACAGTATCCCAGGTATTTCACATCTGTCAAAGTATATCTTTCTGCACTTACCAATGCCAAACCATAAAAGATAAGCGTAGTAGGAGCAATCCAAACAAAAAGATGGTGAAAAAGCAGTGCTAAGCAGAAAACTCCGCCAGCCAATAATGGTACTGCAAAAGTCATTAAAAGCCTTTTGGTCGTAGCATCCCAGATCTTCAGCCCTTTCTTTTTGCTTTTATGAGCTGTAAAAATATAGCCACTAAAAACCGCTACCAATAAAATAACTGTTCCAATAAAGGTCAGTTCTTTCACCAGTGCCGGAGCAAAAAAGTTTCTCTCTCCTTCAAAGTAATCAATCCCTTCTCTTTTAAAAACAAAGTAAACATACGCTGCACCAATAAGAGCAGCAAGCCCTGCTACAACACCAGAAAGCCCGCTTAGTGAAATGAATCTGGAAGACCGCTCCATCATGGAACGGATATGAGATAAGTCTTCGTGATAGTTTTTTGTCTCCATAAAAAGAACTTTGAATTACAAAGTTATAATTTATTTTGAATGTGCAAAATAATTTTTAAAAATTAATACCTTTTTCTAATCAGGTCATTTAATACCTTATCTTTAAAAAAGCTGAGATAAACTTAATAATATTGAATCCTTATGGAAAAAGTAGTAGTTGATTATTCACAGATTCATTTACAGGAGAACATTCCATTACATGAGGACGAGATCAGCAATATAGCAAGTCAAAAAAAAGATTTTTTCAAAAATGTCCCAGCTTCCCTATTAGTAGCTCTCATTATGCTTGTGCTTATTGCCTGCTACTTTCTACAGAATGATTTTAAGAATTTCAAGTACTACCATTATATTTTATTTATCGGCGTTGTAGTAGCATTATACGCTTTCTTTTATGCTCTCATCTGGCTGATCTATCAGTATTTTCTTCGAAACTGGAAAAAAGATATTGAAAATGGGAAAAATCAGCTGACCAGTATTGTTACATCCCGCCATAAAACTGAAAATGATGAATACATTATGACTTTTGCCGGGCGTAACAAGCATGAGAAAATAAGGCTCCCGGCCGAAAGAGAAGATTACCACCGGTATGAGGCTGGGACAAAAGTAGTGGTAACCTATTTAAAATACAGTAAAGTGATTCTTTCGATTCACAAGCTGGATACATAAGATCCGGAAAACAATTTATGAGTACAAAAAAAGCCACTGAATTAATCAATGGCCTTTTGTTTTGTTTATTTATTTGGCTCTTAATCTTTCTTTAATGGCTTCAATATTTTTCTTTGCAGAATCTTCCAAAATAAGGCTTGCACTCATATGGATTCTTGCCGGCATCAATTCATTAAAATGATCTGTTCCTTCCCAGGAAACCTTTTTGATTAAAGCTAAGGCATCGCTGTTTCTTGAAGCTAATGTCTGTAAAAATTTCTCCAGTTTTTCGTCCATTTCCTGAATAGTATTGGAAACAGAATGGTAAACATTATGCTGTTCTGCCCAGTCAGCAGACCTGAAATCTGCATCAATTGCCATAGCAGAGAACTGTGACTTCCCTATTTTTCTTTCTACATAGGGGCCTATCACAAAAGGTCCTATTCCTAAATTAATTTCGGTGAGGGCCAATGCAGAATCTTTTGTAGCAAAACAATAATCTGCTCCGCACGCAATTCCTACTCCACCGCCTGTTGTTTTTCCCTGAACTCTTACCACAACAATTTTACCACAGTTTCTCATTGCATTTAAAACCTTAGCAAACCCACCAAAAAATTGCGTAGAAGCTTCCAGTTCTTCAATAGCCAATAATTCATCAAAGCTTGCTCCTGCACAAAAGGCTTTTTCTCCTTCACTCTTTACTAAAATAGCCTTTACCTCATCTTTTGCGGCTTCCTCTAAAATAGTTTGAGCCAGCTTTTCTAAAATAGCACCGGGAAGTGCATTACTTTTTGGAGTTCCGAATGTAATTTCGGCAATATTGTTTTTAATTTCTGACGCTACGAATTCGTTCATTTTTACTTTTATTGGATTCTTACAAAAATACTAAATAGAAGGCTTTTAAAGAAAATTAAATGATAGAAATTCTGCATTAAATCCTCATTTTAAATTATAAAGTTTCTCTATAGCAACCAACCCAAATTACGTATAAATACGGACTGTGAAATTTGGTATTTTATACTCTAGTCTTGCCTTATCATTAGTTGTTCCTTTGGCTTAAGAAAATAAACAATCAAAGGCCGAATCCGAAAAGCCGGGAAGAGAGTAGGAAAATTTAAAACTGAAAAACTATTATTATGGAAGAATACATGGGAATTGTAAAACTATTTGCAGGAAGTTTTGTGCCTAGAGGCTGGATGCTTTGTGATGGCAGACTCCTGAGTATCGCCCAGAATTCAGCTCTGTTTTCTTTATTGGGAACAATATACGGCGGTGATGGGATTAGCACTTTTGCATTGCCTAACCTCATTGGGCGTATGGCTTTGGGAGCAGGATCACAAACCGGAAAATCATATCCGATAGGTATGGTGGCAGGAACGGATCAAAATACACTTCTCCAATCCAATTTACCAAGCTTTGGAGGCCTTCAGCTCAAGGTATCCAAATCAAACGCTACTACTTCCGTACCTAGTTCAGCATCTTCTTTTGCTGTCACTGGTACACAAAGCGGAAGAGACTTTACAGCGGTTCCCAGCTATATAAATGCAGCTCCGGACACAGTGATCAATACACAATCGATCTCTTATATAGGACAGAACCTTCCTGTAAACAATATGCCGCCTTTTTCGGCTTTAAACTACATTATCTGTGTTGCAGGAATTTACCCTCCAAGAGATTAATACTTTGACATTATAAACAAACTTAAAAAATTACATCATGAAAAGGACTATACTTTTTGCGATCTGCAGTCTTTTCATAGCGATTACTTCATTTGGACAGACGAGTACAGAACAGTTTGAAACAGAATCACATGGAAGCACCAGCTTCACTGATAACGGTGTGATTTTCAATATCATTTCCCACACTATGATTTTTGATATTCAGGCCAATTATCCGCAAACAGGATGGAATGGTACTGCCAATGACAATCGATATATTGACAATTCAGGAACAGGAAATCAATCGGAAGCTGCGTCATTCAGCATAAAAACAACATCCAATTTATTTAAAGTAAACAAATTTTGGGCATATGTTTCTGCTGCAAATTTAGACCTGACCGTTGCAGGAACATTAACTGTTACAGGGAAATTAAATGGTGTAACAAAATTTACTCAGACTAAAAGTTCAGGTTTCACAACTTCTATCTCCCCAACAAACGGATATACGTTGATTGACCTTACGAACCTCAACGGGCAGAATTACAGCAATATTATTGTTGATGAGATTCAGCTGACTTTAGGAGGGTCTTACCAATATATAGCCCTCGATGCTTTCACCTGGGTAAAAGATAGTGGTATTGTACTTGCTGTCAGCGAGGTCAAATCCTCTAAAAAAGAAATCAGTATTTACCCTAATCCTACAAGTGGTCCTCTTTCCATTAAAACAGAGAAAGCCACAGATGCTCAGGTTTATGGTATGGACGGGAAACTGGTAAAAACACTCCCTATCACAAAAGGAATTAATAACATCGATATTTCAGAGCTTCCAAAAGGAACTTATATACTCAAAACATCCACAGAAAGCTCTAAAATTATTAAAAATTAATAGCTCAGACACAGTCATCCCCCGATAAAGATTCTAATACATGAATGACGATCCCTTGATCAATTGATCAAGGGATTTTTTATTTTTTCAGAGCCAGGATGTATTTGTCAATATACAGTTGTTTCTCTTTTGATTTATACTGTTGGATATACCTGGGATGTTCCAGGACAGTCATTCTATCAAACAGCTTTGCTTCTTTATTTAATGATGAAATAAAATCGGCATTCTTTTTTCCTAAGATAAAAACCTCTGAGGGATCGAGATTCAGACTCATATGCTTCTTCAGTGAGTCTATCATAAAGTCTTTTACTGCTTCAAACAGTTTTTTATCATCATAATAATTGGCATTAACCCACCCTTTTTTGGCCTTCTTTACAATAGCCAGGGGAAATGGGGAATTGATATACATCTCTTTATAGAATATATCTGCTCCGCCGTAGTCTTCAATCATATCATATATAAAAACTGAAGATACTTCATGAGTACGGGCCGATTCCATTTTTATTCCACATACAGCCTCCAGACGTTTGGTATCTGTAAATGGAACTCCTGTCACTCCTGCTCCGTAACGACTGGGATTAATCCCTATGATAAACTTTCTTTTGTGGGAGTCATTATAATATTTGTGATAAAACTTTTGCATAACCTCCATAGTTTCAGGATTATCAAGATACGGATTCAAAACTACAAACCCTTCCGGAAGTTCTCCGGAATAAGTAAGGTATTCATTGAATGCAATAACCTGCTCTGCAAAAGTTTTATTCATTGGAAAACTATTTTAAAAACACGAAATTATCTGGCTGCTCTGAAATTTCATCATCATCGTCCTCGTCCTCTTCTACTTCGGATAATTCCATTTCGATATCGATAAAGTGAATATAAAGACTGCAGATCTCTTCTTTAGCATCATACCCAAAGTAAACAGGATATACCCCATCTCCTAAACCACTTGCAAATATTGGAATCTGATATTCTGTATTGGGCACTTTCCAATTGATCCAATCTCCTAAATCTCTCTGATTTGTTGGATTTTCTCTGTAATTTTCGGCAAAAAGCTCTGCAAAATAATCATCATAAATATTCTCCACGTCAAGTTCTGAAATAAACTTATCCACGTAAGGTACGACCTGTGAATCCGTAATACATGCCAACCCCGCGTCTACTACAAAGCCAAAATAATCTTCTTCCTCAGAATCTCCAAGTTCCTCTTCTCCTATTAATGCCTCTCTGTATACAACAGCCTCTTCTTTTGTAAATTCTACTTTTACAGCAGCATAACGATCTCCCCAATCTTCTAGTTTTGCAACAGCAATCTTAACAGGAAAATTACCTTTGGGTACTTCAACAAAATAGGGTTTCTCCTTTGCATTTAAATAGACTAAAGGATCTCTTACAATTACTTTTCCGGAAGGCAGGGAAACATTTCCTATTTCCATCACTTCCATTTTCTGATCCATAATTTCATCAGCAGTGAAATAGGTTTCAATATCTACAGGAGATATAAGTCTATCTTTTACCTCTTCCCATTTTTGCATCCAGGCCTCATTCATAATTTTATATTTATAGTTTATATTAGGATTTAAAAGTACTTCTTTATTTCATCAATTGTCAAAATCATCTTCATCTTTCAGCCCTTTAATAAAGGTCTCAAAGTCTTTAGCAAGAAATGTTTTTCTGTAATCATCTTCCTGATCAACGTGTACAACTTCCGGCTCCCCCGTTTTTCCACACTTTGTATAATCGAGAAGAATCATATCATGTCCTGCCGAAGGGCAGTCTCCGATATAAACTCCATCATTAGGATAGCCCCATTCTTCCATCATAAACCGACTTCCCAATTCTCCACATACAGAATAGGTCTTTTCTCTTCCAATTCCCATAATTCCGGTAAGAGCGATATGATCATCAGCCCAGGAATTAGGCTCTGTAGTGGGAAAACAACATCTGTCTACCATGCCTCCATTCTGAATTTTCATCAATTCGATATAAGAAGCAGGAAGTTTATAACCAAGTTCTTCTTCTACTGAAGCAATTATTTCGTCTTTTGGAAAATCTTCGATATAATCTCTTTGTGAATAAGTACTCTGATCCCAGAAACCTGTAAAGTCAAAGTCTTTGAAAAATTGTAATTCCATATTGTTTCAATAAATGATATTGTAATATAAAGATAAGGTATTATCCGTGTAAAGATTTAAAACTTTGACACGGATAAAAAACTAAAACTCATCTTTAAGGTTAATTGTTCTTAGATGAGACAGTTTAAAATTTTCTACACCACCAAATAATTCAATAACCTCATCCCTTTTTAAAAGAGTGCGTGACTTACTCAAAATGGATTGATAAGAGGAAAAATTATATTTTGAAAACTGATGCGCGATAGAGTGATTTTGCGGATTTTGATGAATATAAATTATCATATTAATTAAATATTTATCCGAAGTAATCAATTTTCTTTTAAATGGAGATTCAATAAGAGCACCATGTCTTTTGTATTCCTTATTAAAAGATTGGGAGTAAGAATTGAAAAGTCGGGCAAATTGTTTTGAGAAAATATTCTGAGGAGAATGAAGTCCTGTTTGAGTAGCCTTGTCAAGGTTTTGAACCTTGACAAGGCTACTCAATTCAAGATCAGATTTAATCTTAACTAAAAGATGAAAATGATTAGGCATAAGGCAATATGCATATACATCACAGACAGGAGTAAGAAATTCAACTACTTTATTTAAAAAGAATGAATAATTTCGATCTGATTTAAAAATAAGTTCTCCGTTAATACCACGATTATAAATATGGTAAAAACAGTCTGCTTCAATTGAAGTAGTTCTGATATCTGCCATCTTTGTGTTTTTAATTTACTCTTAGAAAGATAAAAAAAACTTTTAAATTTAACCGTGTCAAGGTTTTGAACCTTGACACGGTTAAAAAAATCCCTTTAAGTAAAAACCTAAAGGGACTATAAATTTATATTTTGAATTAAATTAATCCAAACTGTTCAAAATGATGGGTAAAATGTTTTTTATGCATCAGTTCCCACATTTCCTTGTTCAGTTTTCCGAATACAAAGTTCATGTGCTCTGCCTGTGGATTTTCTTTATAATAAATTACAAATCGCTTCAGGTTATCAATGAATGACTGTTTTGCTGCATCCAGATTCTTGTGTATTGGTGCAGGAAGTGAGCCATCCTGTGGTAAAAATGGAGCAATAAATTCTTTTGGCATTGCTCTGTGATTGTAAAGAGAATCCTGATATTTCTCAATATTCTCTTCCGGAGTATAGCATTTTTCGGCCTCCGGTTCTCCAAGGCTTACTAAGACTCCTTGTTCGAGATGTTCTATCATCTGTTGTGGAGACATTTTCCCCCATTGGGATGGAGTAGTTTCGGTTAAGCCATTTAATATTTTCTGAACATTTTTCACATTCAGATCGATGAAAGGAGATTGTTTCGCTACTAATGTCAAAATTGTAGCAACACATACGATCTCATCTCTTTGGTTTACGACCTCAACCAGCCATTTAACAACACCTGAAGGAATGTTTCTGCCTTTTACTCCCCTGTTAATTTTTTCTTTTGCTGTTAAATATACGGTAATGGTATCACCGGCATATACAGGTTTAAAGAAGCTGCATTCTTCTAATCCGTAGTTGGCAATCACAGGACCTTTTTTACCGGATACAAACAATCCCGCAGCTGCTGAAAGGATAAAATATCCATGAGCAACAGTTTTATCAAAAATAGTTCCCGTTAAGCTTGTTGCATCCGTATGAGCATAGAAATGATCCCATGAAACGTTAGAGAAGTTAACGATATCTGCATCGGTAACGGTCCTTCCTGCTGTTTCTAAAGAATCACCAACCTCAACTTCCTCAAAATATTTCTGGAAAGGATGTTTGTCCGAGAATTTCTTCTCTGCACCTTGTTGATAAATCTTGGTAATTGCTTTCAATACATCCGGAGATCCCTGAATTGCTGTTTTCTGTAAGAAGAAATGAAGACCGCTCAGACCTCCCATTTCCTCACCTCCACCCGCTCTACCAGGTCCCCCGTGCATCAATGTAGGAAGTGGTGAACCGTGTCCTGTGCTTTCTTTGGCATTATCCCTGTTCAGGACAAAGATTCTTCCATGCTGGGAAGCCATTTTCCATGACGTTTCCGCAATAAAATTCTCATCATGAGAAATGATGGATCCCACTAAACTTCCTTTTCCTCTCTTTGCCAATGCAGCTGCTTCTTCAGCATCTTTGTATGGCATTAACGTAGATACCGGCCCGAAAGCTTCTACATCATGAGAGATATTTTTTTCGAAAGGCTTATCATTCAGGAATAGTTTAGGACTCATAAATGCACCTTTTTCATAATCTGCATCTACCAGTTCATGCTTTCCGTCATACACAAGCTCTGTTTCTGTTTTTAAAATATTTACTTTTCTTACTACCTCTTCGTATTGCTGTCTTCCTACCAAAGAACCCATTTTGGTTTCTCTGCTTAAAGGATTTCCTATTTTTGTCTGATCCAAAGCTTTAGACAAAGCACTCTGAACGTCACCCATCAAATGCTCAGGAACAATAATTCTTCTGATCGCCGTACATTTCTGTCCTGCTTTCGTTGTCATTTCATTACGGACTTCTTTGATAAATAAATCAAATTCAGGAGTTCCTGGTTTTGCTTCCAATCCAAGGATTGAACAGTTCAGAGAATCCGCCTCCATATTGAAACGCACTGCATTTCCGGCAATTGAAGGGAGGGATTTTAATTTTCGGCCTGTATGAGCTGAGCCTGTAAACAATACGGAATCGCCATCTTTAATATAATCCAGGATATTTCCCGGTTCCCCACATACCAGCTGAATGGCTCCTTCAGGCAGTACTCCGCTTTCAATCATATCCTGAAAAACAGCGTTTGTCAAATAA
Organism: Chryseobacterium sp. YR221; assembly: GCF_900176315.1. Lineage (NCBI taxonomy): Bacteria > Pseudomonadati > Bacteroidota > Flavobacteriia > Flavobacteriales > Weeksellaceae > Chryseobacterium > Chryseobacterium sp. YR221. The sequence goes on along the minus strand of NZ_FWXM01000009.1, from coordinate 66,198 downwards.
GAACCAAAAGGAGAAGGTTTTACAATAGAAGGAACACCTGCCAATAATGACGTTGATAATTTCTCCAGCATTCCCCAAACAGGAAAGTTATAAGCATTGATCTGTACGGAAACTCCTTCACTTGGAGTCAGAATATGAGTTCCCAGGAAAGTTCCGTTTGCAGAAATTTTCTGTGTATCTCCGTCTACCCAAAATGGAGTATTGGGAAGCATTCTTTTTGCCAATCCCGAATAGGTAAAGAAAGTACCGAAACCTCCTTCAATATCTACCCATGAATCTACATGGGTAGCTCCTGTTTTATATGATAATTCGTAATATTTTTTCTTTCTCTCCAATAGATACAGTGCCACTTTTTTCAGCATTTCCCCACGATCATAGAAAGTCATGGAAGAAAGGTTTTTGTATCCTACTGTTCTTCCATAATCAAGAGCCTGCTCAAAATTAAGCCCTTCCGTATCGGAAACAGCCACCTGCTCTCCTGTAACGGCATTGTATAAAGGGACTCCGTTTCCGGATCCTTCTACCCATTCTCCGTAGATATAGTTTTTTAGTTTTTCCATATAGTTTTTTACTTTTTACTTAAATTATTTTTAACAAAGCTTTCTAAACCTTATAGGTCTTAAAGACCTATAAGGTTTGAACCTGTAATCAATCTGTTACTTCGGTTCCTGGTACGGAAACATTTTCACCAATCCTTCATATAAACTTCTGTGAAGAATAGTTGCGTGATTGTCTGTTTCCATCATTTTATATTCCAATGTCCAGTTTTTCTTTCCTGCTTTTTTCAAAACATCATAGAAAGCTTCAGCATCTTTTATCATCACCGGATGCTCTCCTTTTCCTACAGAAACATAAACGAATTTTTTAGTATCCGGAGATTTTGAAAGTAGTTGTGGAGCCTGTTTTAAAAGGCTTTCATCATCCCACCATAAGCTTGGACTAATGATAAAATAGTTATTGAACATTTCCGGTTTCTTCAAAAGAATTTCTGTTGCTAAAAGTCCACCTAATGACTGTCCGAACAGATATTTGTCCGTCGTTTTAAACTGACTTTCAACATAGGGCTTTAGTTCTTTTTCAAGGAAAGCAATAAACTTATCAGAATGTCCTGTCGTAGGATAATCTTTCTGTAAATCTTTTAAATCCGTATGAAAGGTAAAATCTCTTTTTCTGTCAATATTAGCAATTCCTATTACAATTGTTTCCGGCATGGAATACATTTGATTAAAGAACTGTACTAATCCTGAAACGTGGATAAAGTCTTCATTCATACTTCCATCCAGCAGATAGATCACCGGGTAGGATTTAGTTTTATCAAAACCTTGAGGCAGGTAGATATTTAAAGTTCTTTCTTCATTTAGAGTTTTAGACTTAATGGTCCTTACCTCTCCCACAGTAAGCGGTTTTACTGTTGCAGTCTGTGCTGATACCGTAAAGTTGGCAGCAAGCAGGATACTGCAGATAATAAAAGCTTTTTTAATCATATTTAATTTCGAATAGTTATTATTTCACATCATCCCAAATGCTGTAATCAACAATTTTTGTAGGGATTTGCTGTACATATTCTGTAAAAGGTTCACAAGGTAAAATGGCTTCTTTCCCCTCCCTTGCCAGTTCCTGATACAGCTTTGTTCCTTCTGTTTTCCAGTGGATCATTTCATCAGAAACATCACGGATGATCTTTGCGGGGCTTCCGACAATCAGTTTTCTGGGTTCACATCTGAAATTGGCAGGCACAAAAGCCAAAGCACCGACAATACTTTCGTCACCAATATAAGCTTTATCCATGATCACAGAATTCATCCCTATTAAACAATTCTTTCCGATATGTCCGGAATGAACAATAGCGCCATGGCCGATATGTGCAGATTCTTCTAAGATGGTTTCTATATTTGGGAAAACATGAAGGGTACAGTTTTCCTGTACATTAGCCCCATCTTTAATGATAATTTTTCCCCAGTCACCACGAATGACCGCATTAGGACCGATATATACTTCTTCACCGATTTCCACATTCCCGATAATCACCGCCTGTGGATGGATATAAGCAGAAGCTTTTATAATGGGACGGATACCATGGTATGAATAGATGTTCATATTTATTAATTTGAAAATTTGAAAATGGGATAATTTGAAAATGAATTAAATAATGTTTCTGTTTTTCGATGTTTGTCTTTTGACTATACTATCTAAAGTCCTACAAAGCAGCTACTCTTTCCGGAGTATTTTCCAATAAACATTTTCACATTCTCAGATTATCCCATTTTCAAATTGATTATACTTTTTCAATGATCATTGCATAGCCTTGTCCAACACCAATACAAAGGGTACACAACGCATATTTTTTATCTTGTTTGTGAAGTTCCATCGCTGCAGAACCAATAATTCTTGCTCCGGAAACCCCCAGTGGATGTCCAATAGCGATTGCTCCACCATTAGGGTTTATCCTTGCATCATCATCTTGTAATCCTAAACTTCTTGTCACCGCCAGGGCTTGTGCAGCAAATGCTTCATTCAGTTCAATGATATCTATATCCTCCAAAGAAAGATTCAGTCTTTTCAATAGTTTCTGAGTAGCTTCTACCGGTCCTATTCCCATAATTCTTGGTTCAACACCTGCTACAGAAGATCCCAATATTTTTGCTTTTGGTTTTAATCCATATTTTTTAACAGCTTCTTCGCTTGCCAAAATAAGTGCAGCAGCCCCGTCATTCATCCCTGAAGCGTTTCCTGCCGTTACTGTTCCTTCTTTCCTGAAAGCCGGACGAAGTTTTGCCAACCCTTCCATGGATGATGTAGGCTTAATGAATTCATCTTTTTCAAAAACGATTGGATCACCTTTTCTCTGAGGAATTTCAACTTTTACAATTTCTTCTGCCAGTCTACCGCTTTCCTGAGCTTTCGTAGCTTTCTGCTGAGACCAAAGAGCAAATTTATCCTGATCTTCTCTGTTGATCTGATGCATATCTGCTAAATTTTCTGCAGTTTCTCCCATTCCGTCAACCCCGTATAATTCTTTCATTTTAGGATTGATGAAACGCCATCCGAAAGTAGTATCAAACATCTGGCTGTCTCTTCCGAAAGCCGCACTTGGCTTTGACATTACATATGGAGAACGTGTCATATGTTCTACTCCTCCTGCAATATAGATTTCACCCTCTCCTGCTGCAATGGAACGGAATGCATTTGCTACAGCAGACATCCCTGAAGCACATAGCCTGTTAACGGTTTCCCCTCCAATTTTGTAAGGAAGACCTGCCAGTAAAAGTCCCATTCTTGCCACATTTCTGTTATCTTCTCCCGCCTGATTGGCACATCCGAAAATAACGTCTTCAATTTCCTCCACAGGAACTTCAGGATTTCTTGCTACGACTTCTTTAATAACAATAGCAGCCAAATCATCTGCTCTTACTTCTGATAATCCTCCCTGTAGTTTTGAGATAGGAGTTCTGACATAGTCTATGATGTATACGTTGTTCATATTTTTAATTTGAAAATGAGTCAATTTGAGAATTTGAAAATTTCAGGTAAGTAAAATTAAAGGTGTTCGATAATTTTCAAATTCTTTATAATTCTGTTACTTTTTTTCCGATTTTGTAAACTGTTCCTACAAATTTTGCTATCAGCTCCTGATTTTGATTGGTAATCTGAATATCATAAACAGCTGTTTTTCTGGTATCGTTTACCAAGATACTTTCGGCTCTGAAAATGTCGCCTTCTTTTCCAGCTTTGGTAAAACTGATGATACAATTCAAAGCTACAGCAGCATCCCCCGTATTATTGGACGAAAATGCCAGCGCTGAATCAGCAAAAGCAAATGTAACCCCACCATGAACTGTTTTAAGCCCATTGATCATATCTTTCTTAATGGGCATTTCTATTAAACAATAATTTTCTTTTACCTCAATCATTTTGATATTCATCCACTGGGAAAAATAATCCTGATTGAACATATAATCTGCTATCTGTCTTGGATTCATTTTACTGTATGTTTGTTATTTCTTCATATAATTCGTCAGATAATCTATCGTAAACACTCATCGTTCTACCAAGAATTATTTGCTCATATGAGAGATTTGATGAATCTGATGAATTTTCATTTTGATAAGAAGCATTTAAATCAATTCCGTTTTCATTGGCCAATCTTTTGATCAGCTCTTTATATTTCTCATTAAACTTCCCCAATAATTCCAGCCTTTCCTGATCTTCAATAGAAGAAGCTTCCTGGATCAAATAGTCTTTCTCGATTGAAAGCCTCACTTCCAATTCGGCTCTGAATTCATCTATATTCATTAATTCATTACTATCATAATTGAACAAAGTATCGGTTGTCTCTTTAGATACAACCGATACTTTGCCGTATTTCTTTATATTTTACGAAGCAAAGGACTCTGTCTGTACCTTTCTTCCTGGTATTCTTCGTAAAGGTTCTGTAGGATTTCTGAAACTTTTGCATATCCAATTTCTTTCCCCCAGCTTAACAGTCCTTTCGGATAATTAACTCCTTTCTGCATAGCTAATTCAAGATCATCATCATTGGCAACACCTAATCTTTTTGCTTCAACAGCCTCATTGATCAGCATTGAAATAATTCTTAAGAAGATCTGCTCATACAATGCCTCATCTTTCTGCGCAACCGGTTTTTGCGCCCCCTCAGTATAATCATAGAACCCTTTTCCGGTTTTTCGGCCATGGAGTTTGGCTTCAGACATTCTTTGCTGAAGTAAAGAAGGCTTATATTTCGGATCATAGAAATAATCTTTGTAAACCGTTGTCGTTACTGAAAAATTAACATCAACACCGATAAGATCCATGAGTTCAAAAGGTCCCATTTTGAAGTTACCCAATGTTTTCATTGCCTCATCTACCTGTTCCGGTGTGGCTATATTTTCTTCAACGATTCTTAACCCTTCCCCATAATAGGGACGGGCAATTCTGTTCACAATGAACCCCGGAATATCTTTAGCAATAACAGGTGTTTTGCCCCACTCTTTCATGAGGTTATATATTTTTTCCGCTAATGTTTGTTCTGTTAATAGAGAAGGGATAACTTCCACTAAAGGCATCAAGGGAGCCGGATTGAAAAAGTGAATTCCGATGAAACGCTCCGGTTTCTTGAGCTCTGCCCCAAGGGAAGTGATGGAAATAGATGAAGTATTGGAACCGATGATACAGTCTTCTGAAACATAGTTTTCAAGCTCTGTAAAAACCTTGGTTTTAATCTCTTTGTTTTCAATAATTGCTTCAATAACCAGGTTTGAATCTTTTAAATCCTGAAGCACTTCACCTTTTATGATATTGTTTCTGATTTCAGAGGCTTTTTCCTGAGAAATTTTACCTTTTTCAACCAGTTTTTGAAGTGTATTTTCTAAGCCTGAAAGAGCTTTATCTATTTGCGGAGCATTAGCGTCGAATAAAACGACTTTGCATCCTGCTGTGGCAGCTACCTGAGCTATTCCTACGCCCATGGTTCCTGCCCCAATAATTCCAATATTTTTCATTTTTGTACAATGTAAAATGTACAATGTAAAAAGTATTTAACCGTACGTTGTACATTTTACTTTCTACATTGTACATATTCTTTATTTTCCTTTATAATTAGGTTTTCTTTTCTGTAAAAAGGCATTTACTCCTTCAATGAAATCTTCTGTTTCTGCAGCTTCCTGCTGTAAATCTCCTTCTAACTCCAATTGTTCTTTCAAAGTATTATTGTAAGACTGTGCAAAAGCTTTTTTAGTCAGTTTAAGTGCTGCTGTTGGCATATTTGACATTTTTTCAAGAATTTCCATGGATTTTGGAGCAAATTCTTCTTCATTGAAAACCTCAGCAACAAGACCGTACGATTTAGATTCTTCAGCAGATAGTTTTTTACCGGTGAACGCTAAATAGTTAGCCAATTGTCTACCTAAAAGTTTCGGTAAGAAATAAGTTCCTCCTGTATCAGGAATCAATCCGATATTGGAGAATGCCTGAGCAAAATATGATTTATCTACAGCCAACACAAAGTCACAAATTAGGGCCAGCATTGCTCCGGCTCCTACTGCAGGACCATTTACCAATGCTACCACCGGTTTTTTGCAATGTGTAATTTCTGTAACCAAAGGATTATAGTAATCTACTACAATTTTTCTGATGATGTCGTTATCATGGTGTTCATTACCTTGTACAAAGGCATCATCTAAATTTTGACCTGAGCAGAACGCTCTTCCTCTACCTGAGATCGCTACACATCTTACAGTATGATCTTCATTACATTCTTTAATGAAATCTTTCAAATCCGATAAAGAAGGTTTTGTAAGGGCATTCATTGTTTCAGGTTGATTAAGATAGGCGATTTTAAGCTTCCCGTCAAAATGCGTTTCAATATCAAGTTGTGTATACATAGTTTTTTTATTTATTATTTAACAATGCTCTAATTTAACAATATAAATTAATCTAACAATCTAGTATCACGTAACAATCTAACAGTTTAACAATGCAACAAATAAAATAGTTCTGACAAAACTGATCACACCTTATAAACTACGATGCACAAAGCATTTTTATGGGTTAATTGATTGCTAAATTGAATCATTAATTAATGACATTTAAAATAATCAAAAGGTTCCAGACAGTCTAAACACTGGTAAGAAGCCTTACACAGGGTAGACCCGAATCTGCTGATCTGTTTGGTATGCTCGGAGCCACAACGCGGACATTTTTTCGGCTTTCCGATATGATGTTCATCTGCTCCTTTTTCAGGAGGTGTGATTCCGTAAACCCGGAGTTTTTCTCTCGCTTCATCTGTTATCCAGTCTGTTGTCCATATTGGAAACATTTTGGTAACCACCTTCGCATCCCAGCCGTTTTCCTTCATCATTTTAATGATATCCTCTTCAATGGTAAACATTGCAGGGCAAGCAGAATAAGTAGGTGTGATGGTCACCTCACAAGTATTTTCGCCTGTGATGCTGGCCTCCCTCACAATTCCTAATTCCACAATATCAATGACCGGAATTTCCGGATCGGGGATTGTTTTTAATAAGTTTAATAAATCGTTCATTATTAATTTTGAGAATTGCCTCATTGTTTTCTACCACGTACATCCCGGATACGCGCGCTGCATATACTGAAGTTCACAAAGAATATATCCAAAGTATTCCGTATGATATCCTGTTCTTGATTTTGGCTGCATGAAAGGATTCGTAGGATATTCTAAACCATATTCTGCAAAATCTTTTTGTGTAATGGAAAGAAATTCATCATAAAGTACATCAACATTGGGAACAATATTTAAAATAACTAAATCATCCTCTCCTTCCACTTTTGCAAATAATCCTTTTGAATATTCCCAGATATTTCCAATCGCTTTTTCTAAACGGGTTTTACTTTCTTCGGTTCCCTGAGCAAAAATTTTCATCCATGAAGCAGCGTGGGTATAATGATACCTTACTTCTTTCAAAGATTTCTGAGCAATTGCAGAAAGCTCTTCATCTGCAGAATGAGACAGAGCCTCATACATCAGTTTTTGATATACGGCGAACACGTAAACTTTAAGAATGGTCTGAGCATAATCTTCATTAGGAAGTTCAGTCCAGTGGGCATTTAGATATTCATGCTCATATCTTAAGAATGCCAGATCATCTTCACTTTTACCGTTATCAATCACTCTTGAAGCGTAAACATAAAAGTTATTCGCCTGACCTAGTTCATCCAATGCAATATTTGTCAATGCAATATCTTCCTCTAAATAAGGACCTTCACCACACCATGCAGACAACCTCTGCCCCATGATGAAACTGTCGTCTGCCAGTTTTAATAAATAATTATATAATGGGTTCATTGTTTTTTCTTTTTGTAAAATGTAAAATGTCGGTTGTACAATGTACTTTTTACAGCTGACATTTTACAGAAAATTACATATTCTTTACATCATTAGGAATGTCATAAAAAGTCGGATGACGGTATAATTTGTCGTCAGCCGGATCGAAGAAGGCTTCCTTATCCACCCCTTCAGAAGTGACAATATATTTGCTTGGAACTACCCAAACAGAAGTTCCTTCCTTTCTTCTTGTATAAACGTCTCTTGCATTCTGCAAAGCCATTTCTGCTGTTGGTGCCTGTACTATTCCAACGTGTTTGTGAGATAATCCCGGTTTAGTCTGAATAAACACTTCCCACATATCTAAATTTGCCATAGTCAAATAAAAAATTTGAAAATTTGAAAATTCGTTAATGCGTTAATTAATTTTTCAATTAGCACATCTTCAAATTCTCTCATTATATTATAATATTTTGTTTTCCTGTTTTTCTGCAAAAGCTGCCGCTGCTTCTTTTACCCAAAGGTTTTCCTGCTGAGCTTTTACTTTGGTATCCAGCCTCTTTCTGTTGCAAGGGCCATTTCCTTTTAAGATTTCCATGAATTCACCCCAGGGAAGCTCTCCGAAATCGTAATGTTGTCTTTCCTCATTCCATTTCAGATCTTTATCAGGAATAGTTAATCCTAAGAATTCAGCCTGAGAAACGGTAACATCAATAAATCTCTGACGAAGATTGTCGTTACTTTCTCTCTTTACTCTGTAGTTCATGGAGATTTTAGAGTTGGGTGAGCTGTCATCATTCGGTCCAAACATCATTAAAGCCGGCCACCAGAAACGGTTTAGCGAAGCCTGAGCCATTTCTTTCTGTTGTTTGGTACCACGACAAAGCGCCATCAGGATCTCATATCCTTGTCTTTGGTGGAAAGATTCTTCTTTACAGATTTTCACCATCGCTCTTGAATAGGGACCATAAGAATTTCCCATCAGCATTACCTGGTTCATGATGGCTGCACCATCTACCAACCAGCCGATGGCACCGATATCTGCCCAGCTCAACGTCGGATAATTAAAAATACTTGAGTATTTCGCTTTCCCTTCCAACATATCTTCGTAAGTAGCATCTCTATCCGCTCGGATTGTTCCGTTTCCTAATGTTTCAGTGGCAGAATACAGGTATAAACCGTGCCCTGCTTCATCCTGAACTTTAGCCAAAAGAGCCATTTTCCTTCTTAATGAAGGGGCTCTGGAAATCCAGTTGGCTTCCGGCAACATTCCAACAATCTCAGAATGGGCATGCTGTGAAATCTGACGAACCAATAATTTTCTGTAATCATCAGGCATTACATCTTTGGGTTCTACTTTATTTTCGTCGTGAACGTATTGAACAAATTTTTCTAAGTCCATTTCTTTTGTTTTTTGTACTAAAGTAAAATGTCAGCTGTACAATGTATTTTCGATCTACTTTTTACATTATACATTTTACACTTTACAAAAAATTAAACATCATAATTAAGCATCACCACATTCGTTGTCGGGTGACATTGACAGGTAAGAACGTAACCTCGGGCTACTTCATCTTCGGTAAGCGCGTAGTTTTTCTCCATAAAAACTTCTCCTTCTAAAACTTCCGCCTTACACGTACAACAAACTCCTCCTTTGCAAGCAAAAGGTACTGGAAGATTGTCTTTCAATGCTTTATCTAAGATACTCTCTTTTTTAGAATTTAAGTGGAACGAATATTCATCATCATCGATAATGACCGTTACCATACTTTCAATATTGGCAATAGCCTTAAATTCGTCACTCATCTCCTCCGTATTTTCTTCGTCAGGAGCCGTGAAGTATTCAAATAAAACCTGGATAGCAGGTACTTTTTTATCTTTTTTAAGGTAATCGGCAATTCCTTTAATCATTTCTGAGGGTCCACAAATAAAATAAGTGGATTCTTTTACATCAATATCGGTGTATCTCTCAAATAACTGATCTAGTTTTTCGGCAGAAATTCGTCCTTCAAAAACGGGATCTTCATGCTTCTCACGGCTTACCAGGTAAACGACCTTAAGTCTTCCGTTAAAATGCTCAACTAATTTATCTATTTCCCCTTTTCTCAAAACATGATTCATGCTTCTGTTACTGTAAAACAAATAGGCATTACTGTTAGGTTCCTGATAAAGGCTTTCTTTAATATTGGATAAAACAGGAGTGATCCCGCTTCCCGCTGCAAGACCTACATAGGTTTTCACATTGGTAGGATGATAAGAAGTATTAAAACCACCCATCGGAGGCATTACTTCCAGCATTTCATCCATATGAAGATGTTCGTTGAAATATCCTGATACCTTTCCGCCTTCTAATAATTTCACCAAAACTTCCAGCGTATTGCTTTTTTCACTTGGAGCATTACAGATAGAGTAAGAACGTCTTTCTTCGTTTCCGTTGATCACCATTCGGAAATTAAGGTACTGTCCCTGTTTGAATCTGAACTTGTCTTTCAGTTCTTCAGGAATTTCCACAGCCACATTGACGGCTTCCGGAGTATCTTTCTGAACTCTAACTGTTTTAAGTTTATAAAATGAATTCATTATTTTTTTAGTATTCTATTAATTTTTCCACCTTCGCACTTCGGCAAACTGTCCTGGGTATGAACTTTTACTTTTGTAGTAATCCCTACCCGTTTTTTTATTTCGCTTTCTATATTTTTTCCAAAGGTCCCGACAAATTTAAAATATTCATCGGTATTTGTTTCTAATCTTTGATCTTTTACAAAGTCATCATCAATTTCTATATCAATATCCAGTGCTACGCACATATGTTCCTTTTCAATAGGGGTCAGATAATAATTAGGAACAACTCCTTTTACATATGAAAATGCATCTTCAATCTGGCTTGGATAAACATTTACCCCTCTTACAATCAGCATATCATCTGCCCTGCCAACAATTGGTTTCATTTTCACCATTGTTCTTTTGGCATTTTCATCATAGTAAAGACTTGTAATATCATTGGTCCAGTAGCGTAAAAGAGGCATTGCTTTTTTCGTTAACGTTGTAATCACCAATACTCCTTCTTCACCGAATGGAACCGGTTGTTTGGTCACCGGATCTAAAATTTCAGGATAAAAATGATCTTCCCAAATATAAGAACCTCCTTTTTCCTCAAAATCTTCCATTGAAACTCCGGGACCTATAATTTCACTTAACCCATAAATATTCGTGGCATGAACTCCTAACCTCTCTTCAATATGTCCTCTGATAATTTCTGTCCAGGGCTCTGAACCCAACACCGCATATTGAAGACTGATTTCATCGGCTGATATTCCCCTGTTGGCAAATTCATCAGCAATAGTGAGTGCATAAGATGGTGAACAACAGATTACTTCCGGTTTAAAATCCATAATCAGATCTACCTGTCTGGCTGTCATTCCTCCTGAAATGGGAAGAACACTCATTCCCAGTTTCTCAGCCCCATAATGGAGGCCAAGCCCTCCTGTGAAAATCCCATACCCATATGCATTATGCAACTGCATCCCTGGTCTGGCACCTGCAGCATACAGAGATCTTGCTACGACCTCACTGAAAAGATCTACATCTTCTTTGGTATACCCCACAACAGTAGGTTTTCCTGTAGTTCCGCTTGAACAGTGGATTCTCTGCAGTTCATTTTTAGGAACCGTAAACAATCCAAACGGATAATGATCTCTCAAGTCCTGTTTGTACGTAATAGGAAGTTTCGTGATATCTTCTATTGTCCTTATATCCTGCGGAGATATTTTTAATTCATCGAATTTTCTTTTATAAAATTCTGACTTCTCCTCAAGATAACCCATTAACCCTGTTAACCGGTCGGATTGAAGCTGTCTCAACTGACCCAGCTCCAGATATTCAACTGAAAAACCCATAAAACTAACTAACATTTGTTAGGTGTAAATTTAAAAAGATTTTGTTAGCTGACAAAATTTTTATGATTTTTATCATATTTTGAATGATTCTAAATAACAACACACGAATGATTCCCTTTATTTAGACCAAAAAATTACAGAAGTTTTGAATATTAAAGCTTTACCAAGACAAAATAGACCATTGAGAAGAACATTATAAGCTTAAAAAAAATAAGGAGTAGTAAAATAAATATTGCTATTCAGAGCGAGACGAGTAGAAAGACGGAATTTATCTCCTATTTTTTCCAGCTCTAAACTCCTGTAGAGTTACAAAGATCCATTGATCAAATATGTAAATAAAGGACAACTATTGTTTCTGGTTACCTAATAGCCCAAAAAGTATCTTCTCTCTGATTTCATCTATAATTGCATCGGTAGAATCACTGTTTCTTTTGAACCAGAAATAAGAATTGTTGAGGGTGTGGAGAATAAATCTCGTGGTAAAAGACGGAGATTTCAGCTCCCAGTTTTCAGCCTGGTAAATTTCAGAAATAAGTTCCTCCACTTCCTGTTGATAGCTTCTTCTCAATTCCACAAACTCAGGAAGTCTTTCTTCAAGATGTCTCCATTCGTTGGAATAAATATGGGTCACATCACGGTTCTCCAGGACCACCGACAAATGTTTATCCAGAAATAGGTTAAGCTTTTCTTTAGGAGGAATATTTGTATTTTTTACTTCCTGAAGCTCATCGAAAAATTCTTGGGCAATGCCAAAGCAAATCCATTCCAAAATTTCTTCCTTTGAACGGATATGTGCATACAGTGATGCGGCCTTAATATTGAGTTTTGTAGCCAGATCTCTTACTGAACTGCCCATATATCCTTTCTCTTTGAAAAGTTCTACAGCTACGTTTAATATTCTTCTTTGTTTTTCTTTAAGCTCCATCTGGTAAAATGCAAAAGTAGTTATTCTCAAAATAATACGCCGGAATTTAACACAGACATCGGATAAATAAGTAGATTTTCCCATCGATCTTTAAAGATATTCCACTCCCGGTATGACGTATTGTTCACCATTCCAAAGAAAAATATGAAGGATCGGAAATTTTGTCAAGTTAATTTTACGTTAAAAATGCCGAATTCGGAAATTTTGTCCTATTTTTTTGTAAATTTAATAATTGAACGATTTTTGTGATACAGTCATCGAATAAATGATTAAATAATTGATGGCATTAAGAAGCCAAGCCTTAAAATTTGGTTTCTTGATGTTTTTTAGAACTTAACTTTAAACGAATCAACCAAAAATATACATAGAATATGAACTTAAACCAATATACTGTAAAATCACAGGAAGCCATTCAGGCAGCTCAACAAGTTGCTCTGGAATTAGGCAATCAAAGTATCGAACCTCAACATATACTTGAAGGGATCTTTCAGGTAGATGAAAATATATCACCTTTCTTACTAAAAAAATCTGAAGCAGATGCTAATCTGGTAAGAGAGCGTAACCGTGAAAATTTAGAAAAACTTCCAAAAGTACAGGGAGGAAACATTTACCTTTCTCAATCTGCAAATAAAGTATTGCTGGACGCACCCAACATCGCCAAAAAAATGGACGATGAATATGTAACCATTGAACATTTATGGCTCTCTCTTTTAGAGACGAGCTCGGAAGTATCCAAAATGTTGAAGGATATGGGTGTTACCAAAAAATTGCTGGAAGGAGGTATTAAAGAATTAAGAAAAGGGAGCAAAGCTACTTCTGCCAGCTCGGAAGAAACATACCAGTCCTTAAATAAATATGCTAAAAACTTTAATGAATTAGCAGCTGAAGGAAAACTGGACCCGGTGATCGGGCGTGATGAAGAAATCAGAAGGGTTTTACAGATCCTTTCCAGAAGAACAAAAAATAACCCAATCCTTATCGGTGAACCGGGAGTTGGTAAAACAGCCATTGCTGAAGGGATCGCTCACAGAATTATCAGTGGTGATGTCCCTGAAAATCTAATGGATAAAACATTATTTTCACTGGACATGGGAGCATTGATCGCCGGAGCCAAATATAAAGGTGAATTTGAAGAGCGTTTAAAATCTGTAGTAAATGAAGTCAGCAAATCTGACGGACAGATCATCCTTTTCATCGATGAGATCCACACATTGGTAGGTGCCGGAGGTGGCGAAGGCGCAATGGATGCTGCCAATATCCTGAAACCGGCTTTGGCAAGAGGAGAATTGAGAGCTATCGGAGCCACTACCTTAAATGAATATCAGAAATATTTTGAGAAGGATAAAGCGTTGGAAAGACGTTTCCAGAAGGTAATGGTAGAAGAACCGGATACAGAATCTGCAATTTCCATTCTTAGGGGTATTAAAGATAAATATGAGGCGCATCACAAGGTAAGAATCAAAGATGAAGCGATTATTGCTGCTGTGGAAATGTCTCAAAGATATATTTCAGACAGATTCTTACCGGATAAAGCAATCGACCTTATAGATGAGGCTTCTGCTAAATTGAGAATGGAGATCAATTCCAAACCGGAAGAACTGGATGTACTGGACAGAAAATTAATGCAGATGGAAATTGAATTGGCAGCCATCTCAAGAGAAGGCAATGAGACCAAAATCAATCATTTGAAAGAGGATATTGCTAAAATTTCTGAACAGAGAAATGAAATCAATGCCAAATGGCTGAAAGAGAAGCAGAAAAGTGAGGATTTAACTCAGGTTAAAAAAGAGATTGAATCTTTAAAATTAGAAGCGGAAAGAGCGTCCAGAACTGGAGACTATGCAAAAGTAGCGGAAATACAATATGGAAAACTCCGTGAAAAAGAAGAGCAGCTGGAAAAACTGGAACTTGAAATGCAGAATCATCAGAATGAGCTGATCAAAGAAGAAGTCACCGCTGAAAACATTTCTGAAGTCATTGGAAAATGGACAGGAATCCCTGTCACCAAGCTATTACAATCGGAAAGAGCTAAATTATTGAATCTTGAAGCTGAACTTCACCATAGAGTTGTAGGTCAGGATGAAGCGATCCAGGCTGTAGCGGATGCCATCAGAAGAAACAGAGCAGGATTGAGCGATGACAAAAAACCTATCGGATCATTCTTATTCTTAGGAACCACAGGTGTTGGTAAGACTGAGCTGGCAAAAGCATTAGCAGAATTCTTATTCGACGATGAAAACAACATGACCAGAATTGATATGAGTGAATATCAGGAACGTCACAGTGTTTCAAGATTAGTGGGAGCGCCTCCGGGATATGTAGGTTATGATGAAGGAGGACAGCTGACAGAAGCGGTAAGAAGAAGACCTTATTCTGTAGTGCTTCTGGATGAGATAGAAAAAGCACATCCTGATGTTTTCAATACCCTGTTACAGGTTTTGGACGATGGACGTCTTACAGATAATAAAGGCCGTGTAGTGAATTTTAAAAACTCTATTATCATTATGACCTCCAATTTGGGTTCACATCTGATCCAGGAGAATTTTGAAAATATTACAGAGGAAAACCAGGACGAAATTGTAGATAAAACGAAAGACGAGGTCTTTGATTTACTGAAACAAACTTTACGCCCGGAATTCCTGAACAGAATTGATGAGATTGTACTCTTCCAGCCTCTAAGAAAAAAAGAGATCGGAAAAATCGTTCAGTATCAGCTGAGAGGATTCAATGACATGCTGGCAAAACGTAACATCATCATGACATTCACTCAGGATGCGGTTGATTATCTGATGGAGAAAGGTTACGATCCTGCTTTCGGAGCAAGACCTCTAAAAAGAGTTATCCAACAGGATGTACTGAATAAACTATCTAAAGAGATCCTTGCCGGAAATGTAAATGACGGAGATAGAATCACATTAGATTTCTTTGAAGAAACAGGTCTTGTTTTCAGACCTACCGAACAATAAAGTAGTTTTTTTTCATATACATTATTTTTGTAAGTAAGTGCTGTAGAATTCTCTGCAGCACTTATTTTTTTATCCTGGTTTTGATCTAATTTTATTATCTTCAACAACCAAATACTAATGATTAATTTAAGCCCAATCTAAGAATCTGTAAAATATTTTCACATCATACATGACAATTCCCCAAATACTTTATGAAACCATCCTTTGGGTAGAAGGAGCCACGGCACTCATCGCACTATTCTATTATCATCGTGAAAAAGAGCAGCATTGGAAGTATTTTTGCCTCTATCTTATCATCATTTTCCTGTGTGAGGTGTTCGGAAAATACAGTCCACGTTTTATAGACTACGACAGTCCAAAATTTTATAATTATTTTGTGATTCCTCTGGAGTTTATATTTTTTTATTGGCTCTATGCAGCAAAGACTTTTGGAAAACCCAAACTTTTTTATATCCTATCTCTGCTCTACCTGCTGTCATTTATCCCCAATGAAATTTTTCTTGATACCAAGAAGGAAATCTTTTCCATCAATTATACGCTTGGGTGTCTTATTTTAATGATTCTTGTGATTATGGAATATTATCATCAGGTGAATTCTTCCGAGATTATCAACTTTAGCAGAAACAGAATGTTTTACATCAATCTGGGAGTTACTTTATTCTACATCGGAACCATGCCATTCTGGACTTTTTACGCTCAGATAAGGCAGTATAAAGAAATCTGGGATATTTATTATTCTTACTTTCAAATTTCTCTTATTATCATGTACATCCTGTTTTCGGTTTCGCTGATACGGGGAAAACAGAAACCTGGCCTCTTGTAAAATCACAGGGAAAGATCAAAAAATTATCTTTTTGTTTATTTTTATCCAAATAATGTGAATTATCATTACATTTACCATAATAATCTAACTAAACCAAAATCAACATGAAAAAATTAAAAAGAGATGAATTAAAGAAAATTGACGGTGGAGTCCTTACATCCATCATCATGTGTGACGAATTCTGGAATTGCCCTACCGGTTTATGCTGCACGGCAGGACTGGTTTGCAAGGACCGAACGAAATATCCTTGTATATAAATCTAAGCCGGAGATTACCTCCGGTTTTTTTGTACCCTTATGAGAACTTCGATATTTATTTACGCATAGTATCATTCATATGCAACCCGTAAAAACACGGTAAAAATAACAGTATAATCCCTTATTTATTAGTATTTTTTCTACCATATTTTTTCCGAAATTTGCAGATACACTAACATTTTTTATAAATACTAAGTTATGGAAGCAGAATCTACTAATGAATATGGACCAAAATCCGGCAGAATGTCAAATGGTTTAATTAAGACTTTAATAGAGAATTACCGCCAGAATCATTTGAGTGCAATTAACGAGACTTTGGGGATACAAGATGCCCATTCAATCTGGTTTGACCTTCCTAAATTAAAAAAGTTCATTGCAATGATAGAAGAAGAAGCCATGAAAAAGACTCCCAATGCAACTGAGGAAGATTTAGGAATCAGATTTTATTATGCCGCTTATCCAAAGCTTGAAAACTGGAATATAATGGAATCCCATCCCGTATCTGAAGAGTATGCCGGAAGACATACCCTGGTCATGATTCCTACGGTAAAAAAAACAGATGAAGAAGGAGAAATCCACCACTATGATTTCAATACCTTGGATCAATCTATCAATTTAGCATTAACTGCCAGAAGAGGGGGTAAAGAGGAAGATCCTATTGGAGAAAATAACGGACAACTTATTCCTCCATCCAATCCAATAGCTGAATATTTTTAATACTTAATTGATGATTTTATAGAATATGACCGATTTCCAAGAATTTGTAAGCAAAAGTATGCTTTGGGCCGAAGGACTTGCTGCGGTGGTATCGCTTTTGTATTATAATCGTGTAAAAAACCAATATTGGATTTTCTTCATATTCTATTTGGTTTTTATTTTTCTTGGAGAAGCCTATGGTAGATGGGGAAAGTTCCCCTATTTTTCCAAATCCTACTATTATAATTACTTTTTGATGCCTATCCAGTTTATATTTTTTTACTGGTTATATGCCGCAAAATCTTTAGGAAAGCCCAAATTATTTTTTGTATTATCCGTTTTATACCTGCTTTCATTCATCCCCAACGAATTGTATTTTTCGGGAAGTAAAATAGTATTTGCATTTAATTATACCTTTGGTTGTCTTATTTTAATGCTTCTTGTAGTGATGGAATATTATAAGCAAATTAATTCACAGGACATTCTTAATTTTAGTAAAAACAGGATGTTTTATATTAACCTGGGGGTAACACTTTCCTATATTGGAACATTACCTTTCATGGCCCTGTTCTCTGTTTTGATTAATTATATGGAAATCTGGAATATTTATTTCAGTTATTTTCTGATCTCAGGTGTAGTAATGTATCTTTTATTTGCAAGTTCATTTATATGGGGAAAACAGAACTCTTAATCGTCATTATTTTATTTAATATATTTTTTGTGATGTTTATCGTTGCAGTGGCTATCTATATCAGAAATTACAGGCAGCGTAAAAAAGAATATCTGAATGAAATTGAAATAAAAAATGAGATCCATCAAAAGGAGCTTCTGGCTACCCAGCTGGAAATCCAACAGGCCACTATGCAGCAGATCGGAAGAGAACTTCATGACAATATCGGTCAAAAACTGACATTGGTAAGTCTCTATACCCAGCAAATGCTTTATGAGAATAAAGTTCCGGAAGCCAGTGAAAGAATTGAGCAGGTTTCCCAGATTATCAACCAGTCTTTACAGGATCTCCGCAGCCTTTCCAAAACATTAACGGATGATAATATCAACCAAAAAGAAATAAAAACCTTAATCCAGGAAGAGGTAGACATTACTAATTCTTTTAAAAAATGTACGGTAAGTTTTAACTACAACTTTGATCAGCTTGATTTAGGTTTTGTTCACAAAAATGTACTGCTCAGAATCACTCAGGAATTTATTCAGAACAGTATAAAACATTCGGACTGTAAAAATATTTTTATTACATTAAATACTTCCGAAGATATCCTTTGGGAACTTTCCATTCATGATGATGGGATTGGATTTGACACCAGCCAGACAGCATCTAATGGGATTGGCCTCACCAACATGAAAAACAGGGCAAAAATCATCGGTGCCGACTTTCATTTTGAAAGCCAGAAAAACACAGGAACGTATCTTCATATTATTTTAAAAAAGCAATCATGAAAAAAACAATTGTAATTGTTGATGACCATATACTTATTGCCAAAGCACTGGAAGGTATTATTGGTAATTTTAATGAGTTTGAGGTCATCTATGTCTGTGAAAACGGAAAAGACCTGATTCAGAAATTTGAAGAAGGCAACAAAATCCCCGATATCATACTGTTAGATATCAGTATGCCCATTATGAATGGTTTTGAAACCGCTACCTGGCTTACGAAAAACCATCCTGATATCAAAATAATGGCCCTCAGCATGCAGGGTGATGACAATAGTGTCATTAAAATGATTAAAAGTGGCGCAAAAGGCTATCTGCTAAAAAACACACATCCAAAAGATCTTGAAACAGCACTTATAAGGTTAAATTCCGACGGCTTCTTCTATCCGGATTGGGCTTCAAAAATTATATTCTCTACGCTTAATAAAGATATGAGCTCAGAAATCACTATAAAAATTAGCGAAAGGGAGAAGGAATTCCTGAAATACACGGTTACCGAGCTCAGTTACAAGGAAATTGCAGACAGAATGTGCTGCAGCCCAAGGACAGTAGAAAGCTACCGTGATCAGCTTTGTGAAAAACTGGATTTAAAAACCCGTGTAGGACTTGCCGTTTTTGCGATCAAAAATGGTTTTGGCAGCTAAGGCAAAATAAAAATATTCTTTCAAATAAATAATAATGACAATTATTTACATTAAAAACACCCCATCTTGTGAAATATAAAAAACGCAATACTCTATTTTGGTTAAAATTCAACAAAAAGCCGATTTGAAGATTAAATACACAATTAAAATAGCGATTAAATAACGATTTATTAAATAATCATCAAAATAATTTGCATATCAATTTCAAATAATATAATTTCACATCCTCAAACAAAAAAGACGATATGAAAAAACTATTATTCGGAGCTATTGTACTAAGCTTCATGTCAGCCTGTAACAGTGACAACATTTCAAACCAAACAGAAGAATCTCAAAATTCAGCAAATTCTTCAGCCCCAACAGCATCAAAAAGATTTTGTCCTTCAGAAGAAATGAGACAGGAAGCATTGCAAAAAGACCCGGCACTCAGACAAAGAGTTGCAGATATTGAAGCTAATGCAGAAAAATTTGCAGCTAACCTAAAATTAGGAAAAGTTCTTGCAGACGGCTCTGTTGAAATCCCTGTAGTAGTGAATGTTTTATATAAAACTGCAGCAGAAAATGTTTCAGATGCCAGAATCGCAGAGCAAATTGCTGTATTAAATGCTGATTACAGTGGTACAAATACCGATATTTCAAAAATACCTACAGAATTTCAGACTGTAAAATCCGGAGATGTTAAAGTAAAATTCAAACTGGTAAATACCATAAGAAAATCTACTACCAAATCTTCGTGGAGTGCTGCAGACAGAACAGCAAATACTATGAAAAAAACGTCTACAGGAGGTATTGATGCAACTAATCCTACTAACTATTTTAATATTTGGGTAGTAGGCAGTATGCCAGATGGTCAATATCAGGTTCTAGGATATGCAACTTTTCCTGAATCAGCAGGTCTCTGGAATGATGGTGTAGTAATCGCCGCTCCTTATTTTGGAAAAACAGGAGCTTCTTCTCCTTTTAACCTAGGAAGAACTGCTACTCATGAAGTAGGACACTATTTAGGACTTAGACACATTTGGGGAGATGCCAATTGTGGAAATGACCTGATTGCCGACACTCCAACTCAAACCAGAGATAATGCAGGAAAACCAACCTATCCGCTTTATAATACTTGTGGCGGAGTGCAAAGATCTGTAATGTTTATGAATTATATGGATTATGTAGATGATGCAGCCATGTTTATGTTCTCAGCAGGCCAAAAAACAAAAATGCAGTCTGTAGTGGCATCATCAGGTCCAAGAACAGGATTAAGAGTTTTATAATAAAATAAATCTAAATACCATTCTAATTAATATTTGTAAATCCATCTCAATTGAGATGGATTTTTTATTTCAAGTGATTTAAATTCCTAAAAACCACAATGATAAAAAAGTCATTATCCACCAGCTAAAAAATGTAGATAATGATCATGACAAACTTTACGGAACAATTAGCTTCCTTTCCAACAGTATGAAATGAATCTACCATGTGATTAAATTTTCAATAAAAAATCAAAAACAATAGTATTTTTTTTAGTTAAAAAACACAAAAAAGTGAAATATAAAAACGAAATTATTAAAATTGATTAAAATTCAATTTTAATTAAATTTAATTAAGATAATCACAACCATTAGAAGTAAAGATTAATGATAATTAAATAAATTAAGAAATAATTTGCACATTAAGTTTATTTAATATAAATTCACAAACTCAAAACCAAAATAATATAATATGAAAAAACTTCTTTTTGGAGCTGGAATTCTATTTCTGGCTTCTTGTAACAACGATGTCAATTCTGTAACAGAACAACAGGACACGCAACCTCAGGAAACTGCCAACAGAAGATCCTGCCCTTCCGATGAAATGAGAAACAAAATTCTAAGTACCGATCCTGCAGCCAGAGCGAGAGTTAACGCTATTGAAGAGTTTACAGAACAACGTCTTAACGATATAAAAGTAGGTAAAGTATTAGCAGATGGCACTGTAGAAATCCCTGTAGTTTTCAATGTTGTATACAACACAAGCAGTGAAAATGTATCCGATGCAAGACTACAATCCCAGATTGATGTACTGAACAGAGATTACGGAGCTACGAATGCAGATAACAGCAATACCCCATCAGAATTCGTTCCTGTAAAGGCCGGAGATACTAAAATCAGATTCAGATTGGCTAAAACAGTGAGAAAACAAAGCAGTACAACGCTTTGGAATCCTGATGACAATAAGATGAAATCGGCAAGCACAGGGATTGCAGCTACTACTCCGGACAACTATCTAAACATTTGGGTAGTAAATAAAATGACAGGGGGTACTCTTGGATATGCTTATTATCCGGGAACTATTACAGGTTCTTTAGATGGTGTAGTAATAGCTGCTCCTTATATAGGAACTGGTTCAGGAACCTCAGCACCTTTCAATTTGGGAAGAACAGCCACTCATGAAGTGGGGCATTATTTAAATCTCCCTCACCTTTGGGGTTCTTCAGATGCAGGCTGCCAGACAGATTATTCTAATGACACTCCTGTTTCGCCTGGTCCAAATTACGGAACACCTTCTTATCCTCTTAGCCGTGCTTGTGGTGGAGTAAGCCGTTCTCAAATCTTCATGAACTATATGGATTATGTAGATGACAAGATCATGGTAATGTTTACAACCAATCAAAAACAAAGAATGCAGGCTGTAGTTTCAGCATCAGGACCAAGATCAGGTTTAAGACTGTACTAAATTATCAATATATTAAGATTTGCTTAAAAAAAATCTATCCCAATTTAGGGATGGATTTTTTTTTTACTTTTATGCGGTTTTAAACTTCAGGACAAATAAGGATGAAAAAAATAATATCAGCAGCGGGTCTGTTTTTACATTTGTGTTGTTATCATGCACAAGATACTGTTCAGTCCAGAAATCTTCAAAAAGATATTTCATTAATCAGTTCCGATATACCTGTTGACAATAAAACGCCATTTTTCAAGAAAGAATGGGTGAAAAAATCTGTAGCTCCGGCCATACTTTTTACAGCGGCGGCGGCAACCTGGGGAGAGAAAGAAAATATCCGCGAAGTCCGAAACCGCTATCTTCCAACATTCAAGGCAAAGTACGATGATTATTTGCAATATGCCCCCGCCGTAGCCGTTTACGGACTAAAACTTTCCGGAGTAAAGGGACGGAATAATATAGGAAGGGCTACACTTTCTTATGTTACCAGTTTAGCCATTATGGGTATAGTAGTAAACTCCATCAAATATACAGCAAAAGTGGAACGACCGGACGGTTCTAAAAACAATTCATTTCCATCCGGCCACTCTGCAATGGCTTTTACCAATGCAAGCTTTCTGCATAAAGAATATGGAATGGTAAACCCTGCGTACAGTATTGGAGGATATAGTGCCGCTACCCTTACAGCACTTGGACGGAATTTAAACAACAGACATTGGCTCCCTGATGTATTGGCAGGTGCCGGAATAGGTATTATATCTACGGAATTAGGCTACTTTTTTATAGATAAAATGTATAAAAACAAAGGGGATAATTTAAGTCTTTTATCGAGGATACAGGGAAATGACTACCCTTCTTTTCTAGCTATAAAATTGGGTACAGCACTGGGTACAACAAATTTCCTGAAAGAATCTGATCTTGACAATAAAAAACAAGTAGGTTTTGAAGGCGGATTGGAAGGAGCTTATTTCTTTTCAAAAAAATGGGGTATCGGAGCCGACATCAGCTTTAGCAGTTTTCCTGTGAAGCCCCTGAGAGAAACTTTAGATGACGGAGAAAATTTTGGAGATTATAGTATCATTACCCAATCTTTAGGTTTTCTGGGTGCCGGGATAGGGCCTTATTTTTCTCATGAGTTTTCAGACAAATGGCAATTTACCCTAAAAGCGACTGCCGGATATGCAGCCACTGCAAGCGGAAAAGTATTTATAAAAAGCGACAGCATAGATACTCCAACTCATGAGCTTCCTATTGCCCGCTATAAACCTAAGCCCGCTTTCCGGTGGAATGCAGGAACTTCCCTTACCTATAAATTCAATCCAGGAATAGGGCTTACATTATATGCCGATTACAACCAGATAAAATCTACCATCAGATATCATTTTAGTGATGACATAAAAGAGAATGATGAATTAAATGAAGAGCTTAATCATGTTATTGCTAAAGAAAGAATCAATTATATCACGTTAGGTTTACGGTTAACAGCGTATTTTTAAAATAAAAAAGCCTTCAATAATATGAAGGCTTTTACTTTTATAGTGTTTTACTGTTATCTCCCGGAGTGTAATCCATAAAAAGATCTCCATCCAGCTGTACCGATTTTACTTTTTTCTTGATCGGAATCACAAGATCAGTCAGCTTTTGGTCTTTCTCCCAAATGGAAGGTGAAAAATGCAGCTTCTCTGTTGTTCCATCCTCATAAGACAGAATAGCATCAAACGGAATAGCAAATCCTCCTATATTGATAACATTTACAGTAAGCAGGTCATTCATCTGGGAAACGCCTGCCACTTTTAGATCTATATAATTATTGGTATAAAACCAGTTATGGAAAAACCAGTTCAGATTTTTTCCGGACCCTGTGTTCATAGAATTAAAATAATCCCAGGGAACAGGGTGTTTACCATTCCAGTTATCCATATAATGAAGCAATGCTTTTTTAAACAATTCGTCTCCCAGATAATCTTTTAAGGCAAGATAGGATAAAGACGCTTTTACATAAGAATTATTCCCATAGCCAGAACCGCTTACCTGTGTACTCATTGTGATCACCGGTTGATCCTGCTCTGCGGAAGGATCATTAATCCACCTTTTTACACGAAAGTTTTTATAAAATTCTTTTGCTTTCCCTTCACCGTTTTCATCAATCCCGATAAGATATTCCAGTGTTGTTGCCCATCCTTCGTCCATAAAAGCATATCTCGTTTCATTAATTCCCATATAAAAAGGAAAATAGGTATGAGCAATTTCATGATCGGCTGTAAGTCTTGCATCCTGAAGGTCATCTGGGATACTGGTATCATTAATCATCATTGGATATTCCATATCAGCATATCCCTGAATAGCAGTCATGACATTATAAGGATATTCCACTCCTGGCCATTTTTTCGAAAACCAGTCCAGGTTATAGCGCATCCATCCCACATATTGTTCGAAATCTTTTGCTCCGGCTTTGTATCCTGCCTGGACACTCGCTCTTTTTGTTTTCAGCTGAACACTGGCCGCATCCCATACATAATGATTACTTAATGCAAAACAAAAATCAGTAATATGATTCGCTTTAAACTTCCAAACATTCCATTTATTCTGTCTGGTTACTTTCCCGGACTTCATTTCCTGCTCTGTTGCAATATGTATCAGCTTATCACTCTTCAGGGAAGCTTTATATCTTTTTAAATATTCCGGCTGAAGGACAGCATCGGGATTCAGAAAATCCCCGGTTGCCCAGACTACATAATTTTTGGGTGCTGTAATAGCAAAACTATAGTCATTAAAATCATTATAAAACTCCTGCCTGTCTGAATGGGGAAGCATATCCCATCCATTATAATCATCATATACAGAAATTCTTGGGAAAGAATAAGCTACATAAAAAGTTTCAGGATCTATCTGTCCCTCTCTTCCACTCTGTACTGAAAGCGGGTATTCCCATTCTATTTTAACTTCAGCTTTAGCCTTTGATTTTAAAGCTGATTTCAATTTCACTTTTTCAACAGTTCCCCAATCATCACTATCAATATCATACTTTTCACCATTTACAATAAATGATTTGATCTTGAGTCCGGAAGATAAAAAATCCTTAGAGACTGTTCCGGATCTTGGAGATTGTGGTTTATGAAGGTTATTAACAAACCTGATAGCCAATTCATTAAGGTTATCCGTGCTATTATTAGTATAAACAATTGTTTCTTTTCCTGAAACTGTTTTTGTATTGGCATCTACCTTTACTTCAACATTATAAATCCCTTTATTCTGCCAATAGTTTTTACCCGGCGCTCCCGAAATGTCGCGCGTTCCTTTTTCGTAGGCTTTCTTGATATTTCTCGGCATATATAACTCCTGTGCAGAAAGCTGGAACAATGAAACCACCACCATCACACCGGAAAAAATTCTCTTCATAACTATCTTTTTTAAGATTGGTATCAAAAATAGCGAAAATGTGACATAGAGCAGCAAATTCTTTAATAAGAATATCTAATAATAACCGCATATTGTTTAATTATTTACAATCTCTCCTGTTCTTCTGTCTTCTTAATTGTCTTAGCATTCTTTACAGACTGGTTTCCAAAATTGAACTTCAAAGAAAAAGTAAAACCTTGTGTATCACTATAATCCAGGAAATAATTATCCTGATTAGCATATTGAGTACTCACTTTCTGCCCCATAGTTCTGAAGATATCATTGAATATAAAACTGGCATCAAGCTTTTTGTTAAAGAACTTTCTGTTCATTACAAAATAAGCAGTCCAGGCATTCGAAATTCTAAAGGTTCCCTGTATTCCCGGAGAATAGTAACGGTGACCTACTTCCAGCTTCCAGTCATTGCTTTTATCCAGTGTGAAGCTTGTAGAAACATTGGAAACCCAGTTCCATACCTTATTTTTGTACAGTATTCCGTCGGTACCTTTAAAATAATTTTCATTATGTTCCAGATTTTCGGACAGAATAAGATTCCACCATGGTTTTATCTGAAAATTCTTATATAAACTCAGTCCGAAAGCTTCCCCTTTTTCAATATTGGTAAAATAGTAGATCAAACTGTTGGTACTGGGCTCCTGGAAGGAAATTTCCATAGAAGGATAGATCTCTTTTCGGTAGTATAGATCGAGATTCCATTCTTTCCAGGAATAGGTAAAGTTAAGATTATGAGTAATGGTTGCCTTTAATTTGGGATCTCCCTGATAATAAGAGAAAAGATTATAATAAGACTTTGCAGGATTCAGCCATGAATAGGTAGGCCTGCTGATGCGTTTGCCGTAGGAAAATCCAAATTCCTGTTTATTTTCCGTAGTATATTGTGTATAAAAAGTGGGGAAAAGATTCCAGTATTTATTTTTATTCCGGTCATAAGGTTCAGAAACAATTCCCTCCAGATCGGTCATTTCTGCACGAAGTCCGGCTTTGAAGTTCCATTTTCCGATAGTGTATCCCAAAGAAGAATAAACGGCAAAATTGTGTTCCTTATAATCAAAAATACTGCTTTTATCTGGCCTGTACTGCAGCATTCCATTTTCATTATCGGAAAAATCCAATCTGCTGTTTGTTTTTACAAAACTGTATTTCACTCCGGATTCCAGGTCAAATTTTTCATTTTTCCAGTGATAATCTGCCTGTGTGGAATACAGCTGAACATCAGTTTTATTTTGAGTCATAAAATTCTCTTCTCTCGGAGACTGTCCTGCAAAATTCAGGGAAGTGATCACATTTTGATACTTATCGGCATTGTTTCCTGTAAAATAATTGATCCATGAAAGGCTGCTTTTTTTGTTCAATTTCCTATCCACCTGAAAGCTTAAAGAATTATTAATACTGCGGTTTTGGTGATCATTGATTGTGGTATAATCAGATTCAGCAATATTCTGATTATTATAGATTATTGTAGGGACATTGTATATTCCGTGAGATTTTGGAGAGAAAAACCCTGAATAGTTGAGGCTTAAGCTGGTCAAACTGTCCAGCTCATATTCCACATTAAAATTCAGGGTATTCTGGTTATAGTTTTTATCCTTCCTGTTCATCGTACTTACCCATCTCTTCTGGCTTTCCAGATAATTGACATAATCTGTTCCTTCCCTATAGTAAGTACCCATCCCTTTATAATAACTCGCCATCACGGAGAGTTTATCTTTTTTATAATATTGAGAAAGTCCGAAAACACCTTTTGCGTACTGTGTCTGCACATATTTTGAAGAGAGAATTCCCCGGTAACCTTCAATCTTGTTTTTTTTCATAATAATATTCAGTACCGCACTCCCTGATGCCTCATACTTTGCAGGCGGATTAGTGATTACTTCTACAGACTTCACCTCATCTCCCTGCGTATTTTCCAAAAGATTTTTCAGTTCATCACCGGTCAGCATCACCTTTTTATCATTAATAGTCACCAAAATCCCGGTACTCCCCTTTACAGCAAGTACATTATTATTAACCGTTACATTAGGTGTATTTTTCAAAATCTCCCAGGCATTGAGTGATGAGATATTACTGTTCTCCACATTAAACTCCAGACGGTCTACTTTTCTTTTCACCAAAGGCTTCCGCTTGGTCATCACCACCTCTCCTATTTCTTGAGACTCTTTTTTCATGATGATATGTAGCGGCTCAGGCTTTTGCAGATCCAGTTTCTTTTCAAATAAAGAGTATCCTTCATTTTTTATTACCAGTCTCACATATTGTTCAGAGATATTTTCCAGCGTAAAATTACCGTTACCATCCGTCTTTAAAGTTTTGATTAATTCATTCCTGGAATTATACAGTTCCACCTGTACTGTGGAAAGCTTTTCATTTTCCGTGTTCTCAACCGTTCCCAAAAGTTTTTGCTTTTGAGCCAGCATCAACATGGGCAAGCACAGAAAAAAAAGAAATTTATACATGATAACATTTAATTTAAAATGATATAAAACAAGATTGTCCTATTGTTTTATGGGACAAAACTCCGAATTGAGCAGGGAAATTTCGGTTAACAGGAGGTTAATGATGGGTTAACGGTTATTTTTCTGTTTTCCTCTTTACAGGAGGCACGAAAAACACACTGAATCATGGGTTAATGAAAGGTTAATATCAAAATATATATCCCCGAAAATAGCTAAAGCTTTATCTTTGTTTTAATGATGTCCAAAAGCAAATACCTTATTCCTCTATTCGCTACGTTGTTCCTGATTTTATTGGGAATCCAGGTGTTTTTTATTTACAAAACCTATCAGGTAAAAGAAAGGGATATCTATAGGTCTATTCAGGAAGGCTTATCCAATTACACCGATAAACTGGAGGATGTCAGTACAAAAGAGATGAAAGATGATTCTCTTCAGAGTATTATTATCAAATATCATGATAAGGAAATCAGCAAAAAAGAGTTTTTAACCCATTTTTTGGCCAACAGACAACCTACCAGAGAAAAGCTAAACCGTTATATCAGCAGCCGTTTCAAAAAAGAAGGCTATGACATTTCTGCAAAAATTCAATACTATTCCATCATACATCTCCCAGACAGCACCAAAATAATTGATCAGCCTATCGTTATTTATGAGACAAAAAATAAGGTTAAAAATTCTAAAATCTCAACAACCAGCAGCTGGGAAACCTCTTCTACCCAAAGGAATGACAGTAACAATAAAGAAATTGAAAGAAAAAATACTTTCCTGGTCAAAAGCAAAACTGAATTTGAAATTGCCAATATCAAGATTATTGTTTTTAAAGAACTTACTTTATTGATTATTTGCTGTATTATCCTGCTTGCAAGCGTTCTTCTGCTGTATATTTTCACCGTTAAGAACCTGATCAGACAGCAAAAACAGGTAGAGGTACTTCACACCGTAGTAGACAATATCTCACACGAATTCAAAACCCCAATTGCCACCTTAAAAATAGCCGCTAAAACCCTAAAGAAAGATTGGAACCCGGAAACGCTTCCCCTTATTGACCGGCAGATTTACAGACTTGAGACCCTTATGTCCCAACTTCACAAAGATGAAATACCGGATAAAGTGACTGCTGTAAAGCCTGAAGATTGGAACTTCTTTATTCAGGATCTGGCCTTCACCTATTCTACTGCAGATTTTACACTTGAAAATAATATATCACAGGAACTTCCGTTTGATAAAAATCTGATGGAAACCGTTATTAAAAATCTCTGTGAGAACAGTGTAAAGTATGGTGCCTCCAATATAAAAGTTAATATCAGCAGTTCTCAACAGCATTTAGAAATTGAGGTTTCAGACAATGGCTTTGGTATGGAAACGAAAGAATTAAAAAATATTTTCGAAAAATTTTACAGAATACAGGCCAATAATATCCATAACAATAAAGGACTGGGACTGGGGCTGTATATCGTCAAAAGAATTGTTACCGAATATCATGGCAAAGTACAGGTTTCCAGCCAGCCTAAAGTGGGAACTACTTTTAAAATATCTATTCCTTATGAAAACTAAAATCCTTTTAGCAGAAGATGATCCAGATTTCGGAATGATCCTTAAACAATATCTTGAACTTGAAGATTTTGAAGTCAGCTGGTTTCAAAACCCTGAAGATATCGTACAAATTCTCCCTTCCGGACTTCCCTTCCATATCGGAATTCTGGATATTATGATGCCTAATATTGATGGTTTTTCTTTAGCCAAAATGATCCTGAAGGAAAAAAGTGACTTTCCACTGCTCTTTTTAACCGCCAAGAATCAGAAAATAGACCGGTTAACCGGATTGAAAATAGGAGCAGACGATTATATTGCCAAACCCTGCGACCCGGAGGAACTAACTTTGAGAATAAAAAACATACTGAAAAGAACCTTACCTACTGCTGTAGAAACATATATTAAAATTGGAGAATACTCTTTAGACACCAGTAAACTTCTACTTTCACACAGCGAGGGGAATATACGCCTTACCGTTCGGGAACAGGAACTTCTTGTCTATCTTTTGAAGCATAATCATACCACGATAACAAGAGACAATATCCTGGATAGCCTCTGGGAAACCAATGATTATTTTACAGGAAGAAGCCTTGATGTATTTATCAGCAGACTCAGAAAATATTTCAGCCATGACCAGGAAGTAAAAATCCAATCCCTTAGAGGAATTGGATTTGAAGTTGATTTTCCAACATATTAATTTTAGAAAGAAAGCTCAGTAATCACCGGAAAGTGGTCCGATGGATACAGCAGGTTCTCTCTTCTGTCATTGATGTGTCTATTTGATTTGATTTTGAAACCTTTTGTAAAAATATAATCAATCCTTTCTTTAGGTACTTCATTGACATTAAAGGCTGTAAAGGTTCCTACCGGGCCATAATGTTTTGTTTCCGAATGATAGAAACTGTCTTTCATATGTTGAGAAAGAATCTTAATAGGTTCTGTATCATCTGTCAGGTTAAAATCTCCACTTAAGGTGACAGGAAGGTTTTTTGGATTAAGTTCTTTGATCTTTTTTATAATTAATTCCGAAGACTTAACCCTTGCCACATTACCAACATGATCAAAATGAAGATTCATTGCTAAAAATTCTTTTTTAGATTTTCTATCCCTAAACACAGCATAAGTACAGATTCTGTTCAATGCTGCATCCCATCCTTTGGAAGGTTTCTCCGGAGTTTCAGATAACCAGAATGTTCCGGATTTTATCACATCCAGCCTGTTGGTATCATAAAAAATAGCAGAAAACTCCCCCTTTTCTTTTCCATCATCTCTTCCTACCCCGATATAGTCATAATTCTTCAATCCGCTTTTAATATCTTTCATCTGCTCAGGAAGTGCTTCCTGAACTCCAAAATAATCCGGGTGATAGTAGGTTAGTAAATCTGCTACATCCTGCTTTCTCTGAGGCCACGCATTCTCTTTATCCGATTCTACATTAAGCCGGATATTAAAACTCATCACTGTAAGATCCTGTGAAAATCCCAATACAAAAAGCATTAGGAGCATAATTGAAAATCTGAAATTCATAGTTTATTTTATCAATAAGAGACAAAAATAAGACTTCTCTGTGACAGGGAAGTCTTATTCGTATGATAATATTGTTAAATTAAGATTATTCTTTATTGAATTTGAATTCTCTTCCTCCTTCTGTAAGCGTAATCATCTTTTTATCTTTACTGAAAACAACGGTCAGCTCAGCGGGGTCAAAAGTGAATTTATTATCCCCTACATATTCAAAAGGAAATTCCGGCTGCCCCATTACACTTCCCAAAAGTTGTCCGTTCTTCTCCACAAATGTGATCTTAAAATTGATCTCTTTGCTTGCATATGATCCTGTAAAATCTTTTGCATTAATTTTTTCCACAGGTTTTGCATCAGAAGATGCCCAAGTATTGTTTTTCGCATTAATATCGGGAACCACAGCATTCGGATCCAGTTTTACCTCATCTATTTCCTTCGCAGCCTCTACTTTGAAAGTCCATTCTGTATTTCTTTTCCAGACTTCCACAGGTATTTTTACCGTTTTCAGCGTTCCATCCTTGAATTTTACCTGAACAGTAGTAGGCATGGGTAGCTGTCCTAAATTTTCGACAGTCACCTCAGCCCCGTTCTTAAAATCGCCATTGATATATTTTACATTTTTAACCGCCTGATCAATTTTCCACTTATTAAAAAACCAACCTCTCCAAAACCAGTTCAGCTCTTCTCCGGAAACATTCTCCATCGTATGGAAGAAATCCCAGGGAGTAGGATGTTTAAAAGCCCAACGGTTGATATAAGTTCGGAATGCCTTATCAAATTTTTCAGGCCCCAAAATGGCTTCTCTTAAAACTGATAATCCTGTACCTGGTTTATAATAGGCTAAAGCGGCAATATTTCTTTCCTTCATATTATCCGGTCCCACCATTATAGGCTCCAGATTATCACCCATCAGATAGCTTCCTGAGCGGGCAAGGTTTGGTTTTTTATAATATTCTCCTTTATTAAAAGCTTCCGTTGACAGTCCGTTGATGAAAGTATTAAACCCTTCATCCATCCATGCAAATAATCTTTCATTAGAACCTACGATCATAGGAAACCAATTATGTCCAAATTCATGATCGGTAACCCCCCAAAGACTTTCTCCTTTTGAATCCATATGACAGAATACAATTCCGGGATATTCCATTCCGCCTTCATTTCCTGCAACATTAGTAGCTGCCGGATAAGTATATTCGTACCATTTATTTGAGTAGTGCTCTATAGCAGCCTTGGTATATTCCGTAGATCTTCCCCATGCTTTATCTCCTGCGCTTTCTGCAGGATATGCAGAAATAGCCAGTGACTTCTTCCCGCTTGGGAGATTGATTCTTGATGCATCTATGATAAACCCTGAAGATGATGCCCAGGCAAAATCCCTTGCCTGTACAATTTTAAACTTCCATGTTTTTGTTCCGGCCGTTTTATTTTTGCCAATTTCAGATTCAGAATGAATCATTACTGTTTTATCACTGTTTCTGGCTTCATTCCATCTGTTGATTTCCTCCTTAGTATAAACTTCTTTCTCATTAAGAAGCTCACCGGAGGCGACCACATAGTGATTAGCAGGTACTGTAATATTCGCTGTAATATTTCCATATTCCAAATAAAACTCCGATGCTCCAAGATAAGGCATCGTATTCCATCCCAATACATCATCGTAAACGCACATTCTTGGATACCACTGTGCCATGGTAAATATTTTACCATTTTTTGTATCCTGAACCCCCATTCTGTCTGACCCGTATTCCGGAGAGATAAAAGAATATTCAATGGCAATTTTTGCTTTACCTCCTTTTGCTTTCAGTTCCTTAGGAAGGTCAATCTGCATTCTTGTATCTGTAATGGTGTATTGTACTTCTTTACCGTCCAGTTTTACCGATTTAATATGATATCCTCCATTCAGTTCCTCACCATGGGCTCCGTTTCGGCTTCCTGACATAGGAACTACTCCATTTCCCCGGGAATCTTTTGCAAATAAATTCTGATCCAGCTGTAACCAAAGAAAATTCAATGCATCAGGACTGTTATTCGTGTAAGTGATTTCAGCAGTACCTGCAATTTCTTTTTTATCTTCATTCAGACTGACATTCATATGATAGTCTGCTGAATTCTGCCAATAAGCATGACCGGGCTGACCACTTGCAGAACGGGTTTCCGTACCTGTCTGAGGATAAAAAAATGGCTTAAAGGCCTCTACATAATCATATTTGGGGGCTTCCTGTGCATATACAGATCCTGAAAAAAGGAAAAATGCAACTGCAGAAACCAGGGTTGGAAGTTTACAATTCATTTAATTATTTTATACATAGGTAAAAAAAACTCCTGAAATTGTTACAAATTCAGGAGTCTTTTATTTATTTTTTTTATTTAATTTGATTTTTTAGACTTAATCATGGCTTCTAAAGCATCCCACATTTCCTGAGGAATATCTTCCAGCATATTAAACTCTCCTGCTCCCTGAAGCCATTCGCCACCGTCGATAGTTACCACTTCACCATTCATATAAGCAGAATAATCTGAGACAAGGTAGGCTGCCAGGTTTGCCAATTCCTGATGCTCTCCCACTCTTCTCAAAGGTACTTTTTTCCTCATATCAAATTTTTCCTGTAAATCACCAGGCAACAGTCTGTCCCAGGCACCTTTTGTTGGGAAAGGTCCAGGCGCTATCGCATTAAAACGGATTCCATATTTCGCCCATTCTACAGCTAAAGATCTCGTCATAGCCAAAACACCTGCTTTAGCACACGCGGAAGGAACAACATAGGCAGACCCCGTCCAAGAATAAGTGGTCACAATATTTAAAACAGTCCCTGCATGTTTAGTATCTATCCAATGTTTGCCCACTGAAAGTGTACAGTTCTTTGTTCCTTTTAAAACGATATCTAAAATAGAATCAAAAGCAGAATGCGTTAATCTTTCTGTTGGAGAGATAAAGTTTCCGGCCGCATTATTCAAAAGGATATCTATTTTACCAAACTCTTTCAAGGTTGCCTCTTTCATTGCTTCCACTTCATCCCAGTTTCTCACATCACAAGCTACACATAGAACTTTCCCTCCTGTTTCCTCTTCCAGCTCCTTGGCAGTAGTCTGAAGTTTTTCAATATTTCGGGAAGTGATCACCACATTGGCTCCTAACTCAAGGAAATATTTAGTCATGGCTTTTCCAAGGCCACTTCCTCCTCCCGTTACAATCGCTACTTTATCTTTCAGTGCGCCTTCACGCAACATTGGTTGTGTATATAAATTCATGTATAATATTTTTCTAAAAATAATAAATATTGAACGGATTGTCCCTAAATTAAATTTATAAATAATGCCATAAATAATATTCTTTATTTTTTTAATTAATTTTAGGCCCTAATAATATCGTTGCTCATGAAAAATCCGGGAACTGTTCTTGTTCTATCATTGTTATTTTGTAGTTCAAACTTTAGTGCTCAAAAGTTTGAAAAGTTATACCAATATGTAAATCCGCTCATCGGAACTGAAAAAATGGGACACACTTATCCCGGTGCAACTGCACCGTTCGGAGCAGTGCAGCTAAGCCCGGAAACCGATACCATTTCCTATGAACTCAATGGAAAATACAATGGTGATGTTTATAAATATTGTGCAGGATACCGCTATGAAGACAAAACAATTACAGGATTCAGTTCCACACACTTCAGCGGAACAGGACATTCTGATCTCGGAGATTTCCTTATCATGCCTACCGTCGGAAAACTGCAATTGAACCCCGGAACATCTTCTCATCCTGAAAGCGGTTACAGAAGCAGGTTTTCCCATCAGAATGAAAAAGCAGAAGCTGGATATTACAAAGTAAAACTCGATGACTATAATATTCTGGCAGAACTAACATCGACGACAAGAACCGGAGTTCACCGCTATACATTTCCTAAATCGGATCAATCCCACATCATCCTGGATCTAATGGCCGGAATTTATAATTATGACAGTAAAAATGTCTGGACTTATGTTCGGGTAGAAAATGGGAATACAATAACAGGATATCGTCAGACAAACGGCTGGGCAAGAACCAGAACTGTTTATTTTGCGATGACATTTTCAAAACCTTTTAAATCATATGGTCAGAAAAATTATGATGGAACACAGGTGTATAAAGGATTTTGGAGAAAATTTAACCAAACGGAAAACTTTCCGGAAATCGCTGGTAAAAATCTGAAAATGTATTTTGATTTTGACACCAATGAAAATGAAGCCATCGAAGTAAAACTGGCTATTTCTCCTGTAAGTCAAGTTAATGCCCTGGAAAATCTGGAAAAAGAAACCGGAAATTTATCTTTTGATCAGGTAAGAGCAAAAACTCAGGAAGATTGGAATAAGGAATTAAACAAGATTGTCATTCAGGGATCTGAAACTGAAAAAACTAACTTTTACACTGCCATGTACCATACTTTCATTAATCCGACAGTCTATATGGATGTCAACGGAGAATATAAAGGATTGGATCAGAATACTCATAAGGCAGAAGGTTTTACAAATTATACCACTTTCTCATTATGGGATACCTATCGCGCCCTTCATCCTTTTTTCAATATCATTCAGCCTAAGCGAAATAATGATATGGTAAAATCGATGATAGCCCATTATGACCAGTTTTCGATGAAAATGCTTCCCATATGGTCTCATTATGCAAATGACAACTGGTGTATGAGTGGCTATCACAGTGTAAGCGTTGTCGCGGATGCCATTATTAAAGGAAATTATACAGGTAATCCTAAAGAAGCTCTTAAAGCCTGTGTGGAAACTGCCAATAAAAGGAATTATGAAGGTATAGGTCAGTATATTGATTTGGGGTACATCCCAGCTGAAAAAAATGGAACTTCAGTTTCAAATACATTAGAATATGCTTATGATGACTGGGCAATTGCTCAGCTGGCAAAACATTTGGGTGAAACAGAAATTTATAATCAATTCATCAAACGTTCTGAAAACTGGAAAAATAATTTCGACGCAACCATCGGGTTTATGCGTCCGCGTCTGGCTGACGGAAGTTTCAAAAAAGATTTTGATGTATTAAGTACACATGGACAGGGTTTCATTGAAGGGAATTCCTGGAACTACAGCTTCTTTGTTCCCCAGAATCCTGATGAACTGATTAAAATGATAGGAGGCAGGAAAAAATTTGCCTCAAAACTGGATGAGTTGTTCACAATGCATTTGCCGGATGCATTTTTTGCAGATACGGAAGATATTACCCGGGAAGGAATCATCGGAGGATATGTACATGGCAACGAGCCGGCACACCATGTTGCCTATTTTTATAACTGGGCAGGACAACCCTGGAAAACTCAGTCACAAGTTCGACGTATTTTAGAAATGCAGTATAAAGCTACTCCTGATGGACTGGGAGGTAATGACGATACGGGGCAAATGAGTGCATGGTATATTCTGAGCTCACTTGGCTTTTACCCTGTTGCTCCCGGTTCAGAAGATTATGCAATCGGAAGCCCGGCCGTTGACCAGGCAGTCTTACATTTGGAAAACGGGAAAACCTTTGAGATAGAAGCAGTCAACCAAAGCCAAAAGAATGTATATGTTCAGAAAATTCTTTTAAACGGAAAAGAAATTAAAAATTTCACCTTAAAACATGCCGAGATCATGAATGGAGGGAAACTTACGTTTTATATGAGTAATAAAGCAAGGAAGTAACCGTTTCATAAAACCATCTATTATTCGTGGTTAATAAGTACAAACGTTCTCAGATTAAGCGAATTGAGTAGATGATTGTAAAAAATACACAGGCTCTTACCCTGTAAAAAAGGCTGCATTTAGCAGTCTTTTTTTGATTTTATATTCTGGGCTATCGCAGGTTTGGGCTAAAGCCAATGGATATTATAAAATTAAAAAGCGGGCTAAAGCCCGCTTCTATTGATATATTTATCACTAAATATCTTTCACAGTTTTACCTTTGGGGTATTACTTCTGAACTTCAAAAAGCAAACGCTCTCCAAACTTTTCTTCTGCAATTTTTCCGTTATCATACACCAAATGTCCGTTGACAAAAGTATGAGTTACCTTGGAATGGAAATTCATCCCTTCTAATGGGCTCCAACCGCATTTGTACAATAAATTATCTTTAGCAACCGTCCAGTTTTCATCCAGATCCACTACTACCAGGTCTGCTTTATAACCTTCTTTCACAAAACCTCTCTTCTCAACTCTGAAAAGGATAGCTGGATTATGACACATTTTTTCAACAATCTGCTCAAGAGATATTTTACCATTTCTATAATTCTCCAGCATCACTACCAATGAGTGCTGTACCAAAGGTGCTCCTGAAGGACATTTTGTATATACATTCTGTTTTTCTTCTGCAGTATGCGGTGCATGATCGGTAGCAATCACATCAATTCTACCATCCAATAAAGCCTCCCAAAGACCGTCTTTATCTTTTTGTGTTTTTACAGCAGGATTCCATTTAATTAAACCTCCTCTTGTTTCATAATCTTCATTGGTAAAGGTTAAATGATGAACACAAACCTCAGCGGTAATCTTCTTTTCTTTTAATGGAATATCATTTCTGAAAAGACTCATTTCCTTAGCTGTTGAAAGATGGAATACATGAAGTCGGGCTCCTGTTTTCTCTGCCAGCTCAATAGCTTTTGAAGAAGATTTATAACAAGCTTCCTCACTTCGTATCAAATGATGAAATTTTACAGGAATATCCTCCCCATATTCATCCAGATATTTTTGTGTATTAGCTCTGATAGTGGCTTCATCTTCACAATGAACAGCAATAAGCATTTTTGTGTTGCTGAAAATATTTTCCAGTGTTTCAGGATTATCAACCAGCATATTTCCTGTGGATGAGCCTAAGAATAGCTTAATTCCGGGAACATTTCGGGGATCGGTTTTTAAAACTTCTTCAAGGTTATCATTAGTTCCTCCCATCATGAAACCATAATTCGCATAAGCTTTCCGGGAGGCAATTTCATATTTATCAGCTAATAATTCCTGTGTAACAGCATTGGGAACGGTATTCGGTTGATCTATAAAACTGGTTATTCCACCGGCAATAGCTGCTCTCGATTCACTTTCTATATCTCCTTTATGAGTCAGCCCCGGATCACGAAAGTGTACCTGATCATCAATAACGCCCGGAAGAAGATATTTTCCTGAACCGTCAATGATCTGATCTGCATCTTCAGAAATACCAGTGCCTATTTTAGAAATTAAATCATTTTCTATTAAGATATCGCTTTCAAAGACCTGGCCTTCGTTGACGATTTTTACGTTTTTGATAAGAACTTTCATTTCAATTTATTTCCCGGTAAAATTAAGATTTTATGTTTTAATTACCTTCAAAATCACAAAACGAATACTTAAAGTTTTACATTTGTAAAAAATTTCGACTTTGTACAAGAAACTATTAGGACAAACAATCATCTACGGAGCAGGAGCTATAGCACCCAGAATAATTCTATTCATCCTTAATCCACTTTTGATCTATAAAATTCCCAATGAAGGTTTTGCAATTTTCACACAGCTTTACGCATGGATTTCATTTGTTAATATTATCCTTTCTTTCGGTTTTGAAACAGCGTATTTCCGATTTTCGGCTGAAGAAGGTAATGAAAAAAGAACCTTCAACACTTCGTTTTGGTTTTTGTTTTCAACTTCCAGCATTTTTCTGCTGCTATGTTATTTATTTAACCAACCGATTGCTGATTATTTAGGGTATCATGATAACCCTGAGTATATTAAATGGTTTGCTTTAATTGCTTTCTTCGATAATTTGCTGGTGATTCCTTTTGCATGGCTGCGTTTCCATAACAAACCTATCAAATATTCTGCAGTAAGAGTTGTTCAGGCTATATTCCAGGCTGTTTTTACAGCGGCATTATTCTTCTGGATTCCGGAAAACATATCAAAAAGTTTTGGTCTGGACCAAAATGTCGATTATCCGTTCTTTAGTAATTTAGCAGGAAGTGCTTTAGGTTTTTTATTATTATTTCCCATTATTCTAAAGGTAAGATTCCAGTTCGTAACCTCTTTGTTTGGACGTATGATTCGGTATTCATTTCCACTTATGTTAGCCGGTTTGGCTTTTATGGTCAATGAAAACTTTGATAAGTCAATTCAAAGAAATCATATTTCGGATGAAGAAGCCGGTGCTTATGGCGGCTGTTATAAATTGGCTGTACTGATGACATTATTTGTTACAGCTTATCGTATGGGTATTGAGCCTTTCTTCTTTAAACAAATGGATAAAGGTGATGCTAAAAAAACCTATGCTAAAGTAGCCGAATACTTTGCCTTTTTTGCCTGTGCTGTAGCCTTAGGAATTATTGCCAATATTGCATGGCTGAAAGATGTTTTTATCCCCAACAAATCTTATTGGATCGCAATAGACATTATCCCGATTATTGTCGTTGCCAACCTTTGCTTCGGAATATATTATAACTTTTCCACCTGGTATAAAGTAACAGACAGAACCAGCGTAGGAACCATAATTTCATGGATTGGAGCGTGCATTAACATTGCTTTAAATTACCTGGCACTAAACTATTATCACAGCATGATTGGCTCTGCATGGGCAACTTTTGGAGCCTATGTCATTATGATGATTATTTCTTATGTATTAGGTCAAAAATACTATCCGATACCTTACAGAATGAAGAAAATGTCGTTCTTTTTGATACTACTTGGAGCTTTTAGTTTTATCATTGTAAGATACCTCAACTATAATATCATCACAAGCAATTTATTATTTTTGATCTTCGTAGGAATTTTACTGTATTCTGAAAAAAATATTATTTTATCAAGAATCAGAAAGAATTAAACTTTGGTCTCTATTTTGATGCTTACAAAGCCTGAAAAACATTAAACAAAGCCATAAGCATGATAAATATTACGTTATAAAAACGTTTTAATTATTATCTTTAGCAAAAGGAATAAACTTAAACAAAACTTACTTATATAATTTATGAAAATTATTGTTCCAATGGCTGGACGTGGTTCCAGATTACGTCCACATACACTGACTGTTCCAAAACCTCTTATTCCTATTGCAGGAAAACCTATTGTACAGAGATTGGTAGAAGATATTGCTAAGGTAGCAGGAGAAGATATTGAAGAGGTAGCTTTTATCATCGGAGATTTTGGTCCTGAGATCGAAAGATCCCTTATTCAGATTGCTGAAAAGCTGGGAGCAAAAGGAAGTATATACTACCAGAATGACCCTCTGGGAACAGCACACGCTATAAAATGTGCTGAACAGTCTATGCAAGGAGATGTAGTGATTGCATTTGCAGATACTCTTTTCCGTGCAGATTTCCAGCTGGATAAAAACTCTGACGGGGTGATCTGGGTGAAAAGCGTAGAAGATCCATCTGCTTTTGGGGTGGTAAAATTAGATAATTACGGTTTCATTACTGATTTCGTTGAAAAGCCACAGACTTTTGTTTCAGATCTTGCCATCATTGGGATCTATTACTTCAACAGTGCTGAAAAGCTAATGAATGAAATCAATTATATCATGGATAATGATATTAAAAATGGTGGTGAATACCAACTGACTACAGCTCTGGAAAACCTTAGAGCGAAAGGGGCCAAGTTTACATTAGGAAAAGTAAACGACTGGATGGACTGCGGAAACAAGAATGCTACAGTAGAGACCAACAGTAAAATCCTAGCCTATGAAACTGAGGCAATGGCACACCATCCTGCTTCAGCAAGCATTGAAAACTCATTGATTATTCCACCTTGTTTTATTGGAGAAAATGTAAAAATTTCTAACTCTAAAATAGGACCTGGTGTTTCGTTAGGAAACAATACTGTAATTGTAAACTCTAATATTGAGCATTCCCTTATTCAGGAGAATACAAAAATCAACCACGGAAACCTTTCGAATTCTATGATTGGTAATTCTGCTCAGTATTTCGGGGTAGCGAGAGAAATTTCCTTAGGAGATTATTCCGTTTTGGATTTTCTATCTAAATAAATAAGATCAGAAATTATTTAACATAAATATAA
The DNA here is from genome assembly GCF_900176315.1 of Chryseobacterium sp. YR221. Taxonomy (NCBI): domain Bacteria; kingdom Pseudomonadati; phylum Bacteroidota; class Flavobacteriia; order Flavobacteriales; family Weeksellaceae; genus Chryseobacterium; species Chryseobacterium sp. YR221. The sequence continues at coordinate 25,118 of NZ_FWXM01000009.1, read as the reverse complement.
TATCATCAAACCACACAAAACATCTTGTGTGGTTTGGCGTTAATATTGCAACGTATTTTTTAATTGAAAAGATAAATACATGAAAAATTGGATTCCACTCCTTTTATTACTTCTTGCCTTATCATCCTGTAAAACAAGAAATGCCATTAAAAATAATAATGGCAACGCACAGGACAGTATTACCACTGCAGAAAATAATAAAAGTCCAAAAGATGTAAATGAACCGGTGAGCGATAAACTCACTTTTTTCGAGCATGTATTAATCCCACCAAAGTTTGAGCAGATCAAGATCGACAGTAAAGTCCGTGTAGAAACCGGAAGTTTTATACCTACCCTGGATGCAACCGTATATATCGAAAATGATAAAAAAGTATGGATGAACTTAAGGGCTGTATTCCTGAATGTGGCAAGAGGAATTGCCACTCCGGAAGGGATAAAAGGTCAGGATAAAGTAAACAAGGTCTATATTGATTCTGATTTTGATTATCTTAATAATCTATTGAATGTTAATTTCATCGACTATAAATCTTTGGAGAAAATACTGATGGGCAGAACTTTTGTAAAGATCAGTGACTCACAATTTACCCTGACTCAAAATGCACAGGGATATAAAATGGCCTCCAAGGTCAATCAGAAAATTGTCACTGACGAAAAAAACAGGGAGTATAAAATTGTCCTGCAATATGACACGAACTATGATTTACTGAGCGTAAACCTTAAAGATGTTTTATCTCCGGATGAGCTGGAAATTTCTTACAGTGACTGGAATGAATATGAAGGAATCCGCCTTCCAAAAAATGTTAAAATAATTATAAAAGGCTCAAAATCTAGTCAGATTTTAATGGAAAATACGAAATTTGACTTTTCGAGGATGGAAACAGCTTATTCTGTACCATCCAGTTATAAGAAAATTGAGATTAAATGATTAAAAAATTTAGCTTTTTAATAGGTATTTTGGTGTTCGGACTGCACCAGGGACAGCAGAATAAAGAACAGCTGCAAAAACAGAATGCCGAACTTAAAAAACAAATTGCACAAATAAATTCAGATTTAGCCAAAACCCGAAGCGAATCTAAACTTTCTTTAGCCTATCTCACCAACGTTAATCAAAAGTTAGTTTTAAGAGAAAAGGTTTACAATAATACCCAGAAAGAAAAAAGATTTATCGAAGATGATATCTACCTGCGCCAGCTGGAGATCAATCGTCAGAATAAGGAATTGGCAGTTCTGAGAAAAAATTATGCTGAAGTTCTTGTAAATGCTTATAAAAACAAAGGTGTACAAAATAAAGTAACCTTTATCCTTTCTTCCAAGAATTTAGGAGAAGCTATACGTAGAGTACAGTACCTGAAACAATATTCTGATTATCAGGATAAGAAAGCTGCCGAAATCACTGATGCAGCCAATCAGATCAAAAAAACAATTGCACAAAGACAAAACTCGGTAAAAGCAAAAGAAAATCTGTTGATCAACCAACAAAAAGATCTTGCAACGATTAATGCAGAAAGGGCACAAAAGGAACAGCTTGTTACTGAATTCAAAAAGAACGAGTCGAAACTTACGGTTGAGCTTAAACAAAAACAGGTTCAGTCTAAAGCCCTTGAAGGACAGATCAGAGCAATTATTGCTGAGGAAATAAGAATAGCAAAGGCTGAAGAAGAAGCAAGAAGAAAAGCGGAAGCCGAAAAAATCCGTTTAGCCAAAATCGCTGCAGAAAGAGAGAAGGCGAGAATTGAAGCCGAAGCTAAAGCCAGAGCCGAAGCGCTGGAAAGAGAAAGAAGATTGGCTGAAGCTGAAGCTAAAAGAGCTGCTGAGTTAGCCGCAAAAAGAGCTGAAGAAGAAAGAAAGCGTAATGAAGAGGCCGCCAAAGTAGAAGCCAGTGCGAGAGATGAAGCTAAAAGATTAGCCGCTAAAAAAGCATCAGATGAAGCTGCTGCTAAATCACGGGAAGCTGCCAATAAGCTGGCTGCCGCAAAAGCAGCAGAAGCTGCTCTTGCCAAGAGAAAAGAAGAAGATAAAAAAGCTGCGGAAACAAAGGCCATGACAAGCTATGGGGTTTCTACTTCTACCGGAAGCAGTTTTGCAGACAACAGAGGAAGACTTGGTTATCCTGCAGACAGAGCGGGACAAATCACCCACCGTTTCGGAAGACAGCCACACCCTGTTTTCAAAAATATTACAGAAGAAAATAACGGAATAAAAATTTCTGTTCCTGCCGGTACGCGTGCTAAATCTGTGTACCCAGGGTCAGTATCTTCAGTACTGGCAAACAATGATGGAACCAAAACTGTTATTGTAAAACACGGAAGCTATTTTACTATTTATTCCAACTTAGGAAATGTAAGCGTTTCTAAAGGACAACAGGTTTCTTCAGGGACTCCTGTAGGCACAGTAGCCCAGGATTTTGACGGTTCCTATACCCTTGATTTCCAAGTATGGAACGGAAGTACACCAGTTGATCCATTAGGTTGGATTTCATATTAAAAAAAGCTTAACTTTGTAAAAATTTTAAGAGATGAATACAATAACAATACTAGCCTTATCTTGGCAGCATATCCTTATCGTAGCAGTACTTTTGGTATTACTATTTGGAGGAAAGAAAATTCCGGAATTAATGAGAGGAGTAGGTTCAGGAATCAAAGAATTTAAAGATGCGGTAAAAGAAGAAGATAAACCAGGTTCTGAAAATAAAACTTCTTCTACAAATAATAATTCTTCCAGTAACTAATATTCCTTACGATTAATGAATTTCACTGAGACTGCATGGAAAGTCTTCAATCAATGTATTGAAGACTATCACGTGTCTGATAACGTTAACTCTCTAATTAATAACCCGTTCGAAATAGATAGTTTGGAACGGATTTTGTATGCAAAGAACTGGATTGATACCGTTCAATGGCATTTGGAAGATATAATTAGGGATGAAAATATTGATCCGGCTGAGGCTCTTCAATTGAAGAGAACAATAGACGCCTCCAATCAGAAAAGAACTGATCTGGTAGAATATATTGACAGTTGGTTCCTTACAAAGTTTGAAAATATAACTCCTAAACCTGAAGCAAAAATAAATACAGAAACTCCCGCTTGGGCAGTAGACAGATTATCAATTCTTGCTCTAAAGGTTTATCATATGTCACTGGAAGCGAATAGAGAATCTGCTTCTGACGAGCACCGCAAAAATTGCCAGGCTAAACTGGATGTACTGCTTACTCAGAGAGAAGATCTATCAACTTCCATAGATCAGTTGCTTGCTGACATTGAAAACGGTAATATTAAGATGAAAGTGTACAAACAAATGAAAATGTACAACGATGAAAGTCTTAATCCAATCCTTTATCAAAAAGGGCAACAGAAATGAAAAAACGATTTTTTTTTGGAGTACTAATTATAATAATAACTTCTTCCTGCGCAACGGAAAAGCTTAACCTTTCCCCGCTGTCGAATAATTTTTATAGTGAAACAAAAGGTTCTGATTCTGACAGAGGCTCAAAAAAGAGTTTCAATATCAATATCAAGGAAAATATAAACGCTTCTGAAATTTCAAATATAATTTCAACCTTTCCTAAATTTAAAAGTAATGGGTTGAATGATGAAATAACAAGCTTGAAATACAGCCTTCAGAACTATTTATATGCCATTGATGCGAATAACTCTGCCGGAAAGAGCAGAGCCCTTAAAAGCTTCGAAAAATCATATAAGAAAATACAAAAGCAAAGACAAAATCTTGATAGAGATGATGATGAGGTTCTCAACAGATACCTGGTTCGTTTAAAAACCAATATTTCTGTTATTGAAGATGCTTTACCAGGAAGTTAAAACAATTAACTATTAATGATCAAAACTCAGGCGGAGGCCAATGTTCCTACCGAACATGGCAATTTCCGAATGATAGCTTTCTCTGAAAATGAAAACGACTGGATGCCTCACATGGCTATTATCGCAGAAAACACAGATTTTTCAAAACCTGTTAATGTGCGTTTCCATTCAGAATGTATTACAGGAGAAGTTTTCCATTCAAAAAAGTGTGAATGCGGCCAGCAATTAGACGCCGCTATGAAATATATCCATGAAAATGGAGGAATTATTGTCTATCTTCGTCAGGAAGGCAGAAATATTGGAATTATCAATAAACTAAAGGCGTATTCATTACAGGAAAAAGGTCTAGACACTGTTCAGGCCAACCTTGAACTAGGACTTCCTGCTGATGACAGAAACTTTGGAGTAGCTATTGAAATCCTGAATCTATTAGAGGTAAAAGATATCAACCTGCTTACCAACAATCCTGAAAAGGTAAAATATGTGGTAGACAGTAATATTCACCTTAATTCACGGATTCCTTTACAAATTCCGGCTAATGAAATAAGCAAAGGCTATTTACAGACTAAAAAAGATTTCTTTGGACATCTCCTTGATGACAATGATAATTAAGATAAAACAGGCTTCAGAATCTATCTGAAGCTTTTTTATTTTTCTAAGACATACCTTATTTCATCACATGAGGCTCTGCACCTTTTTTGAGGAGCTTTCTGCCAACAAAAAAGAAATAGCTACACTTGGCTTCATCTTATTAGAGTTGATCCATTTTTCATATAAATCAAAAGCTCCAGGATTTCTCCCAGAGCTTTCTTTAATTATAAAAAACTGAAAAGATATTTCTTAATTTACTCTTGTAGATGAAACATTAGAATCATTAAGATTATAATATTTTACTACTGCGTTATAATCGCTATAATCTACAGGTGGAGTTGCATTAGCTGATTTTAGGTTATTACCTGAAACAGCTGGAACTAATACAATTCTGAATCTTTGGTTATTTAACCAGTTGGTTTTCTCTGTAGAAGTTGTACCAGTAGTTAAATCAAAGTTCCAATTTTCTAATCTTACCTGTACATTCTGAGTATCAAAAACAAAATTGTATTCAAATACTCTATTCGTAGGCATGCCTGTTACATTGTCTAACACTACCGTTTTAGGAATTTGTTGCCATGCACCTCCGGCATCTCTATAAACCAGTACTACATCTGTATTCTGAATAGCAATACCTTGCTTGAATGCAAAATTATTACTGCTATTAAATGTACCTGTAACATCTTTTATCTGGGCATTGACCGTATTTTGTACGACAACATCATCTTTGTTATCACAACTGAAAGACAAAAAGCCAACTCCAGCTAATAATATAAATGGAAGAATTTTTTTCATTTCTATTTAAAGTTTAGTTATTATTTATATTGCGTATTCAAATCATATACCAAAAATTTAAAAAACATTGTTTTCGTCATTTTTTTAATTGTATTTTTGTTCTTATTCAAAAAGTCATGAAGAAAATAGTATATACTTCACTCTTTATTGTTGCACTGATAAGCCCAAAGATTAAAGCTCAGTATCAGCCCAAAAACACATCTCAGGAAGATTTGAAAAAGGCACAGCAATGGGTAGAAAAAACGTATAAAAATCTTTCTCAGGATGAAAAACTGGGACAACTCTTTATTGTTGCATTATATACTAATAAAGGAGAGGATTATATCAATCAGGTAAGAAATATTGTTACAGCTGATAAAATAGGTGGTTTGATCTTAATGCAGGACGATGCAGCTAGAGAAATCAACCTTGTCAATGAGTTTCAGCAGAAGTCCAAAGTTCCGTTGATGATCGGAATGGATGCTGAATGGGGGCTGTTCCAAAGAATAGCAACTGCCCACAAATTTCCTTGGGCAATGACATTAGGGGCAATTCAGGATAAGAATTTAATTTACCAGATGTCTGCAAAAATTGCAGAAGATTGCCACAGGATGGGTATTAACTGGGATTTTGCTCCGGTAGTAGATGTCAATACGAATCCAAACAATCCTATCATTGGTAACAGAAGCTTTGGATCAGAAGTCAATAATGTGATTGGATCTGCTCTATCCTATTCTAATGGTCTTCAGGACAACAATATATTAGCTGCAATCAAACATTTCCCCGGTCATGGTGACACCAATACAGATTCACACCTTGATCTTCCCGTTGTTTCTCATAACCTCAGCAGGCTTAATACTATAGAATTAGCACCATTCAAAGCATTAATGGATAAAGGAATCGGTGGTGTAATGGTTGCTCATTTATATGTTCCGAGTTTAGAATCAGGGAAAGGAATTCCAGCTTCAGTCTCTAAAAATATCATTACAGGTTTATTGAAAGACCAATTAGGGTATAAAGGATTAATCATCACAGATGCTCTCAATATGGGTGCTGTAGCCAATAAATACAAACCGGGAGAACTGGATGCCATGGCCTTCAGCGCAGGAAATGACATTATGCTTTTCTCACAGGGCGTCTCTGAAGGTAAAAAACTGATTCAGAAAGCCATAGATAAAGGAGAAATCCCTCAATCCCGGGTGGAAGAAAGTGTAAAGAAGATTTTGCTTACAAAATACTTTTTAGGACTGACTCAATACACCCCCAAAAGTCCTGATAACATCAATGCTGACCTGAATAATGATTCTCATAAAACATTAGTTCAGAATTTATATGCCAATGCCTTAACTTTATTAAAGGATGATCAAAAACTTCTTCCTGTTGCCGGGAAACAGATTTATTATGTTCCTTTGGAAGAAGCCCCTTACCAAACTTTTGCCAATAGAATGGGGTCAAATGTCATTATAAAAAAAGCAAGCGAAATCAATACAATTCCGGCAGGTTCTACTGTAGTTGTAGGCTTTCATAAGGACAACTCTACGGCTTACAAGCCTTACAAAATATCAGCAGAGTCTAAGAAAACGCTTAGTGATCTGACAAGAAATCAAAAAGTAATCCTCAATGTATTTGGAAGTGCTTATGCTTTAAAAGACATTGATATTTCAAAAGTATCAACGGTTCTTGTTTCTTATGAAAACAATGATGATTCTATGAATGCGACAGCCGATGCTTTGAACGGAAAAACAAAAATATGGGGAAGACTTCCTGTACTGGTAAATGACCAATTACAACCAGGCATGGGTATAGATCTTACCCCTACTCTATCTTTAACAACATCAAAACAACAATAATCTAATGAAAATAGGCATACTTTGCTATCCAACATATGGTGGAAGCGGAATTGTAGCAACAGAATTGGGAATGTCACTTGCCAATAAAGGATATGAAGTGCATTTCATCAGTTCTGCACTTCCTGCAAGATTAGACATTACCAATCCAAATATTTTCTTTCACAGGGTAAATGTTCAAACTTATCCCCTTTTCCAATATCAGCCTTATGATATTGCGTTAAGTTCTATGATCTACCGGGTTGTCAATCTTTATAAGCTTGACTTGCTTCACGCTCATTATGCCATTCCTTATGCCTATGCAGCATTTACAGCTAAACAAATGCTTCGTGAGGATAATAATGATATTCCTTTGGTAACAACTCTTCACGGAACAGATATTACCCTTGTGGGGCAACATCCAAGTTATAAACATGCTGTAGAGTTTTCGATCAATCAGTCGGATGCAATTACTTCGGTTTCCGAAAGTCTGAAAAAAGATACCCTTCAGTTTTTTAATATCAAAAAGGAAATACAGGTTATTACCAATTTTATTGACAATTCTGAATTTGATGACTGTTCTGAATGTCAAAGAACACAGTTTGCAAATCCGGATGAAAAAATACTGATCCATGTCTCAAACCTTCGTCCTGTGAAGCGTGTAGAAGAGGTACTTCAGATTTTTAAAAACGTAAATAAAAAGGTAAAGTCAAAACTGATCATCATTGGAGAAGGTCCTGATATGGAAAAAGTAAACCAATTTCTGGAAGAAAATCCTGATCTTATCTCCAAAATACGTCTTTTAGGTAAGGTTAATGATCTTTATAAAATATTACAGCTTTCAGATGTATTTTTACTGCCTTCGGAGCAGGAAAGCTTTGGGTTAGCCGCTCTTGAAGCAATGGCAGCTTACACCCCTGTAATCAGCTCCAATGCCGGAGGAATTCCTGAAGTAAATATTCAGGGTGAAACCGGTTATTTAGCAGAAATCGGGAATGTGGAAGCTATGAGTAACTATACCATTAAGCTATTGAGTAACGACGATCTTTTATCCCAAATGAAAGAAAATGCAAAAGAACAGGCTATAAAATTCGATTTGAAAAACATACTTCCTATTTATGAGGAAATGTACAGAACAACCATAGAAAATTTTAAAAAGGAACTAACGAAAGTATAGTATTCTTTTAAAAGGTATGTGGACATATAAATTAAGGCTCAGATGATTATCTGAGCCTTTTATATGGACTATTTCTTTATTTATTTTTTAGTATGAATTATCTATCTGTTTGCAAATAAGGATCCTTATAATCTTTAACTAAAATGAAGGAAAAAATATAAAAAAACAAGTAAGGAATTTCTTTTATAAATATATTTTCTACACCGCTTTAAATATATAGAATGCCTGTCATAAATTTTAAAAAGGAGCTGATAAGAGTAGTATTTTTCTGCTATATTTATTGTTATACTTATGGCAGAAAAATTACTTCAATATCTTTGGAACTATAAGATTTTCCAAAATTTTGACTTCAAGGATATTGAGGGGAACTCTGTTGAGATCATTAGTTTTGGAAAATGGAATAAAGATGCTGGTCCGGATTTTCTGGATGCTAAAATTAAGACAAACGGTCTGGTTATCGCCGGGAATATAGAACTTCACGTCCGTTCTTCTGATTGGATTTTCCACAACCATTCTCCGGATCCCAATTATCAAAATATCATACTTCACGTTGTTTTCCAGCATGACCTGGAGATCAGCGAACATACTGAAAAAAACGTCCCTACCTTAGAACTGAACAAGTATATTGATGAAAGTGTAATACATAAGTATGAAAAATTCATTGATGGCAACCAGTTTATAGCCTGTGAAAAAATTTTTGACTGCAACAAAATTCCGGTTCATTTTCACGAAGGAAACATTCTGAAAAAATTGGACGAAAAATCTCTTGAACTTGAACATAACTTATCTCATCACAAAAATAATTTCGAAGCTGTTTTATTTCACAGCCTTGCCTACTCTTTCGGATTAAAAGTGAATGCTCATATTTTCAGACAGATTGCCGAAAGTATTGATTTCAGTATCATTAATAAAATCCGGCAAAATCATCTGCAGCTGGAAGCTTTATTCTTTGGAATTTCCGGATGGCTTGATATTCCTCTGGACGGGCAGATGAAAATATGGAAAAGAGAGTTTGATTTTCTTACAACCAAGTTTATGCTATCCGATTTAAAACTCCATCCCAAGTTTTTAAGATTAAGACCTCCCAACTTTCCGACAATCCGTCTCTCCCAATTGGCAGACCTTTACAACAGACATCAGAATTTATTTTCAAAAATAATCAGTGTTAGAAATGCTGATCAGCTTTATGAAGTTTTTCAGCCTGTAAAAGCTTCTGAATATTGGGACTGTCATTTCAATTTCGGAGCCATTTCAAAACCTACTCCCAAAATATTGAGTAAGGATTTTATTGATCTCCTCATTTTAAATACTGTACTTCCGTTAAAATATACTTACCACCGGTATCACAATGAAGAAATAGCCGATGAAATTCTGGAATTCTACACGCATATTACTGCAGAAAAAAATTCAGTGATAAGCGGATGGAAAAATCTGGGTCTCGATATAAAGAATGCATTGGAAAGCCAGAGCCTGATTTATCACTACAAACATTCCTGTGAAGAAAAAAATTGCTTAACTTGCAGTATTGGATTTAAACTATTAAAAGAATCTTGAAATGCTGAGTAATATCCGTCATAAAATGGAGAGAGAATGGTTTGGTGTTCTTACAAGAACAGGAGCTAAACTGGGAATACCTGTATCTAAATTAAGGGTTTTCTTCATCTACTCTACTTTTGCTACCGCCGGTTTTTTCTTTCTCATTTATTTGGGATTGGCATTTACTTTGTGGATTAAAGATATTTTTATCACAAGAAGACCAAGCGTCTTTGATTTATAATTATGGAATTTTTACCGATTATTAATGCTGAGGATGATAGAGTTCAGGAAATCTATAATTCTTATATCAGCACGTTTCCTGTAGACGAACAAAGAGATAGAGAACAGTTTCTGGAACTATTTTCAAATCCACAGACAAAAATCATGTCTGTTGTTCACGAATCTGAAGCTATTGGCTATCTCATCTTATGGGAAATGAGCTCTTTTGTTTTTGTAGAACATTTTGAAGTTTTTGAAGCCTTCAGAAGTAAAAAACTGGGCTCACATATTATGGGATATCTATTGGAAACCTATCCTAAAATCATTTTGGAAATTGAACCTGCAGATTTGAGTGAGGATGCGCAACGCCGTTATTCCTTCTATCAACGAAACAGTTTCAGCCTGATTGATACTAACCACATACAGCCCAGCTATGGTGAAGGAAAACAGTCTTTACACCTATGGCTGCTTGCCAACTATGCTCCTGAGAATGTAGAGGAGCTTAAAAATGAAATTTGTGATATTGTATATCCTTAACATAAGAACGCCGGAATATTTCCGGCGTTTATTTTTATATTGGTTACAGATTGCTAAAAGGATTTTTGCATATGTCATTTTTAATTGTGCAACATTATCTACCTAAGCAATTGATATTTCTAATTCACTTGATATTCCAGCTTTATGGTAATACTGGCTTCTTTATCTTTGGAAGAAGTATTGAAAGTACCTCCATATGAATAATCTTCATTGGAATTGGGAGCAGTGATCTGAATAACTCCCATTGTTGCTTTTTTAAGATTCCCCAGGCTACTACCTGAGTTTTCCGCAATTTTTTCAGCCCGTTCTTTAGCATCTTTTGTCGCACTGGCTATCATTTCCTGCTTTACAGTCGCTAACTTGGTATAAAAATAAGAAGGTGAAGAAGAGGTAAACTCAATTCCACGATTGATAATTTCGGTAATATTTCTCGAAAGGTTTTCAATTTTAGCCACTTCCTTACTTTCAATAGAAACTTTTTGAGTCAGGTTGTATCCCGAAAACTCACCCTGTACATAATTTCCATTGGAATCGTTATAACTTCTAAACTGCTTCTGAATATCTACCGATGAAAATACAATTTCAGCTTGCTTAATTCCTTTTGAAAGAAGATAATCATTGATCACCTTTCTGTCCAAAGCCAATTCATCATAAGCTGATTTAAGATCCATATTGTTTTTGGAAAAACTTCCGGACCAGGTAATAAGATCGGAAACAAACTGTTTTGTTCCCAGACCTGTAACGGAGATGGTATTTTCAGATTTATTTCTGTTTTTGATAGCATTTCCTAAAAAGCCAAGCCCTATTACAAAACCTAAAGCCCCTATTGCTACTGCAATACTATTTTTATTCATAAGATTTGTGGATTTGATTGATTTAATATCAGTATTGCATCAATTACCATTCCAATATTTTAAGATTTTCTTAACATTATTTACCACTCTTCTTCAGCCTCTCAACATACAAAGGAATGGTTTCTTCCAGCCTCAGCAGAACACCCGATAGATTTTTTGCTTTTACATAGGTACGTACCTGAGGTTTGGCAACAAATGAAAATTCTATAAATTCTGAGATTCTATCTGCCGGAATTCCGACTTTTGTAAAATAATCATCTTCCACTCTATCTCTAATCCAGGCAATATGTTCCTGTAAATCATCATATCTGTACAACCTTTTTTGTTTTCGGGCTTTACCACTTATCAGATCATAAGCTCCCTGAACATTCAGGTTTCCTAAAAGTATGGGCAGCAGAACCTGCTTCACTTCTGCTGGTTTTTCTCTCATTTTTCCAACAGGCTGTGGTAAACCTACTGCATCCCGAACTATTTCTCCTTTGTCTGCTTTAGCCACAATTCTGGAATCCTGTTCAAGATCACCGGTCAGTCTTTTTACGATTTTCACTTCTTCTATTTCTTTGGGAATCTGAAATAGCTGTATTAACAGCTGAGAATTAACTCCATCTGTAAGAACTCTTTTAGACTGTCTTCTGAAATCTTCTTTTACAAACCTGAGTTCATCATTTGAAGATGCTTCAATAGAAAACATTCCCAATGAATTGGAATATACTTTTTTATCGGTAGACATATTGATGACCGTTACTCCACTTAAATCTTCATTATTATCATCAATAATTCTTCCTGTTATCATTTGTTGAGAAAACAGAGCATTACACAGAAAAAGGAATAAAAGAAAAATTCTTTTCCTCCAAAAAACATTTATATTCTCAACAGTAGTAACCAATCTTTATTTAAAATTTTATCTGATTTATTTTTCCCAGCTATCCAGTTTATGCAGCTTTCGGTATTCTCCAAAGGCCACTTTTATTTCATATTCTACCACATCATTTTGAAAATCCTTCCTGTAGTTTTTTGCCAGCATCCTGGTTTTATTGGCATAGAGAAGGAATCTGTCAATCTGCTCTTCATCCATACCATATTTTTTCAGAAAATCCAGATTGATTTCACTTTTTACTCTGGTAAGAAAGTTTTGAGTTTCATTATAATCTGCTTTAGTGATCTTCGGTTTTGATGCCTTCTTAATGATCCCTGAAATAGCTTTAAAAACGCCAGCTACATTTACCTGACCGGCATTAAAATCATGTCCGGTAAATGTTTTGGAGATCGTATGATCCGGCATAGGCTCATTGAGGGGGCTTTTCATATACATTGTTATATCAGATTTTAAGGCCTTTAATTTTCCGGATTCACTTAAATACTTAGAGTCTTTTGCCAGATTTCCTGTGGGCTTATAAACAATCTCCACTTCAGGGATCTGTATTTCCATTCTTTTCAGAATTATATGTAACGGTGAGGCTAAATCTTCTTTTGTAATCTTCTTTTCAAAACGATAATAGCCTTCTTTTACAAATCTGACTTCATCATTTTCCGAAGCATCAATGGTAAACTTTCCCGACATAGTGCTAAGGGAGCTTTTCTGAGCAGAAATATTTATTATTAAAACAGGATTTACATGTATAGTACTGCCGTCTGTAATTTGCCCTGTAATGCTCTGTTGTGAGAACAATTTTCCGGCCACAAATAAAAATATCCAGCACAATTTAACGAAAGTCTTCATATAAGGTTATTTTTGAGTCTGCGGTGCCCGGTAGGATGATATTCTGGTGAGTACAAAACGCTGAAACCTGTTCAGATCAGCATCACTGCAGAAACCATATTTTAAAATTTTCTTCCTTTCAAAACCACCCGCAAGAACGTAAGAAATAAAATGATCAATCTGAGACTTATCTATTTTTAAGTTGGCAAAATAGTCTTCACCCAGGCTCGCCTCGAGATACTTCATTAAATCGATATCATCCCATTGATTTTTTACTTTTCCTATTGAAAATCCTTGTCCCTTTGGCTGTACAAACTCTCCTGCTCTTGCAGCGAGTATTCTGGGATCAGACTTTTGGGCAATATACTTCCCTATTTCGCTAGACAATTTTTCAACCTTTTTAGGTTTGTTATATATTTTGGAATCTATTTTTAAATTTCCGGTGAGCCCTTGTTTCACTTCAACTTCAGGAATCTGTATGGTAACTCTCACTAAACTGACATTCAATGGAGATTGGATATTTTCCTGAGACACGATATGGGCTAAACGCTCATAGCCAGGTTTTATAAAGCGTAATTCATCTCCTGCTTTTCCGGAAATCATAAAATGTCCGTCACTGTTAGAGAGTACCAGTTCGTCCGTTCTGATATTGATTACGTTGACATCCTGTATTTCGGAACTTCCCTCTGAAGTTACTTTACCGAAGATATAACTTTGAGCACTGGCGGTAATGGAAGAAATAAGAAATAAAAAAAAGAATAGTTTAAGTTTCACGGGCTGTTTTTATAAAGCAAAGCTAAAATTATTTTTAAATTATTCCACAAGTTTAACCACAGTTAACGCCTTTTAGTATTTCTTTTCGATTTTTGCTGTTGAAACTGTTAAATAGCAGAAGCGAATTGTTAAAATTTCTTTTAAATTTTAGCTAACTTGCAGTCTCAATTCTACTTTTCACAATGCAAAATTCTTATACAGTCATCAATGCTTCTGCAGGATCAGGGAAAACATATGCTCTGGTTCAGAGACTGCTGATGATTTGTCTCCGTTATCCTAATCAACACCAATCGATCAGGAATATCCTCGCTCTGACATTTACCAATAAAGCAGCGAATGAGATGAAGGAAAGAATTCTGACATGGCTGGGAAATTTTTCCGCCACTAATTATACCGAAAATGCGGATCTTAAAAATATTCAAAAAGCTTTTGCTGAACAAGGATTAAAAATTACAATTGATGAACTCCATCTGCGTTCAAAAAAACTTTTGGACTATATCCTTCATAATTATTCTACACTGAATATCGGAACCATTGACCGTTTTAACTCAAGGCTGGTAAGAAGCTTTTCTTATGAATTGGGACTGGCTAAAAATTTTAATCTTGAAATTGAGGCTGAGCCTTACCTGATTGAAGCAGTGGATAAAATGCTCGATCAGATTGGCGAAAACGAAACGATTTCCAATTCTTTCATGGATTATGTAGATTACAGTCTTGAAAACAATGAAAGGATCAATCTCAACAAAAACCTGTATGACTCAGCAAAAGAATTTGTGAAAGATATTCATTACGAACATCTGAAAAGCAACAAAAGCTTTGATGATGCTCATTATGACACTATAAAAACCACGCTTCGTAAAGAGATTGTTCTTCATAAAAAACAGGCTGCAGAACTTGCTGCAAAATCTATTGAGCTATTTAAAGCCAGAAATATTGAGGTTGAAGATTTTGCCCAGGGAAAAAATGGGATTGGAGGCTTTTTCCTTAAGGTTATCGACTTTTATCAACAGAAAAGAGCAGGTTTTCCCTTTCCTACTACTCAGGAAGAATCTGTAGTTACCAATTACAGAAAAGGAGCTTCTTCAAAATCAAAACATAAGGAAGCTGATATTATAGAGATCCTTGATCAACTGCTTGACAACAGAATGCAGCTTATTCTGCTGTATATTGAAACCCAAAAGAAAGAAAAAATACTGTCGGCACTTCTTCCTTTAAAAGTTAATAAGGATATTCAGGATGAGCTCAGAAAGATTGAGGAAGAAAATGACCTGGTCCTGCTTTCAAAATTTAATATTCTGATCAATGAAAACCTTAAAGATGAGCCCTCCGCATTTATCTATGAAAAGGTAGGTTCACAGTTTCAACATTACTTTTTTGATGAATTTCAGGATACTTCGGAACTGCAGTGGCAGAATTTTGTTCCGTTAAGAGACCATAGTGTTTCTTCTGAAAATACTTCTTTTACACTGGTTGGAGATCCCAAGCAGAGTATTTATAGATTTCGTGGAGGAGAAAGTAAGCTGATGCTCGATATTATCAATAAGAAAGAGTTTTCTCCTAAAGAAGCTGATCTTCTGGTTCTAAAAGATAACTGGAGAAGTGCCAGAAATATTGTACAGTTTAACAATGAACTCTACCGCTTCCACTCCGGGGAACTGGAAGAGGAACACCAAAATATTTTTGGAACGGATGCCGAACAAACTCCAAAGTCTCCAATGGATGGAAGGGTAAAGGTAAACCTCATTGAAAATCTCACGAACGAAGAATTTTATGAGGATACTTCTGAGAAAATGCGAAAAGATATTCAGGAATGTCTGGATAATGGATTCAAATTTTCTGATATCACCATTCTCTGTCGTGGAAATTTTGATATTTTCAGCTATTCCCAAAAGCTGGGAAACTTAAAAGTAAACTACCGAGGTGAAGAGACCAATATAAAAACAATCTCCGATAAAGGACTTACCTTGGAACTTTCCAATACATTAAAAGCAGTTATTGAATTTCTAAGATGGGAAATAAATCCTAAGAATAAACACTGCCTGATCATGATGATGTATTATCTGAATACATTGGGCAAAATTCATATGGCTGATTTCACATTGGAGATGAAAGAAATTTTGGATATTGAAAGCCATGAAGAAATCCTTGAGGGTCTTAAAGAAAAATACTCATTACAGCTTAAACAGGATAACTTTCCAAGGTTTAATCTCTACAACTTTGTAGAATATTATATCAATGAATTTTCCGTTGAGAATAAAGAAACAGACTTCCTGCTCAACTTCATGGAAATGCTTTTTAATTTTACGCAAACAGCTGGGGTAAGTACAAAAGAATTTTTGAAATATTGGGATGAGGAGGCATCTTCCTATACCATTCAGGCTTCAGAGAATATTGATGCCATTCAGATTATGACCATTCACAAGTCTAAAGGACTGGAATTCCCTATTGTTTTTATTCCTATGATAAACAAAAACAGAGATAATGAGTTTACGAATTGGTTTGATACGCATGAAAATGATGCTTTAAAAGCAGTTAACATTAATCAGTTCAGTAAGAATCTGGAAGCCTATGACAGCGAAATTCAATTATTCAACAAGAAAAATTCTTATAAAAACCTGATTGACCGATTATGTCTTCAGTATGTTGCTACCACAAGGCCTGTTGAACAGCTATTCTTCTATCTTCAAAAGCCCAATAAGACTTCCAACAATCTGGAAATTTTAGAGTTTATTAAAACAAAAAATACGGATGAAGCTGATGAGTTTGATTTGTATGAAGTGAAACCTGAAATGCTGAAAAAGTATTCCAAAGACAAAAGCTCGCCTTTCAAAACCCAAAACATTCAGGATCTGAAGAATGTCAATGAAAAGACAACGTCCATAAAGATTGCCACTCCATCAAAAAATTATCAGGTAAGAAATGAAAAAGTAAGGATAGGACTTTTCGTTCACGAGCTTCTCTCAAAAATAAATACGGAAAAAGATATTTCAAAGGTACTGGAAGGTTATGCACTGGAAGGTCAGATTACCTTAGAGGAAAAAAATGAAATTCAGGGCACTCTACAGGAAATTGTACGGACCTATTCCGAGTTCTTTGATGAGAAATGGGAAGTAATTAACGAGAAAGACATCATGATTTCAGAAAATGGAGAAAGTTTTATTTTAAGACCGGACCGTATTTTAAAAAGTGATGAAGGGTATATCATTGTAGATTTCAAAACCGGGGAACAAAAAAGTAAAGATGAAGCTCAGGTGGAGGGATATAAAAATATTCTCGAAAGGCTGGGTAAAAAGGTTCTCAAAACTCAAATTATCTATTTATAAACCTCTCTAATGCCTTTATTCGCAGTAATATAATAGAATTGTCTTAAAAAAAACCATAAAATACAAAAGGTTTGATTATTTTTAGTCATTAAACATTAACCAGTCGTGTATTTGAATTGATAAAAGACAATAACTAACCATGAAAATATATTTAATCTCAGTCCTTATAAGTATTGTTATGATGATACTCTCTGCTGTTGCCATCTACAATATTGCAGATTATCTAGATCCCCCGGTAACAGATGACGGACATCCCTATATGCCCACAGAAAACATCGCAAAATCTATCATTGGCAGTTTGATAATAACAGCGATCACTTTTATCGCAGCGGTTAAAGTGCAGAGAGAAAGGCAGAAAAGATAAAAACCAACAAACTCTATTTCAAATAATTAAACTAAAAAGCTGCATCATCAGGAACTGGAAGTTTATATTTACTGTCCAGCTGATCATTTTACCTTATTCATTCTCTTACCTTTTGTCTATTATTTGGCATAAACCCACCCATAAGCTGCTATCTAATACAAACATTGAGATAATTGATTTTCAGACTTTATTTTCTTTGCTAGTGTCTTTTCGCCTTCTGTAGCATCGTTACCCTGATCAGCCATTATATCTTTTTACAGCCGACTTTAACCATAGAAATAAAAAACCGCTGTTCTGTTGAAAAGCGGTCTTATATTTTAAAAATAGCTGAGTACTAAGCAGCTGGATCAGGAGTAAAAACTCTTTGTGCCAATTCCTGGTCAAAAAGATATAATGCAGATGGGTTGTCGCAAACCATCTTAATCTTTGTCACATACTGCGAAGCACTTGCTTCTTCTTCTACCTGTTCGTTGATAAACCATTGTAGGAAAGATGTCGTTGCAAAATCACCTTCTTCGTTAGCATTCTTTACAATATTGAAAATACTTTTAGTAACAATTTTCTCATGTGCCAACGCCTTCTCGAAAATATCTGTTGCATTATCGAACTCATGAGGAGGTTTTGCAATTTCTCCAATGATAATTTCTCCCCCTACATCATTTAAATAATCAAACATTTTATCCGCATGCATCAACTCTTCTTTGCTTTGCACTCTGAAATAGTTGGCAATTCCATCTAAATCTTTTCCTGAAAACCAGGCAGACATTGAAAGATAGTATTGAGCAGCATATTGTTCGTGGGCAATTTGTTCGTTAATTAATTTTGCAATTTTTTCGCTAACCATAAGTATTAAATTTATATTCAAAAATAGGGAATAAATGCCCGAAATCAAAAGTTTTACCGAAAATTAATACAAAAAGGATGGAAAAACTCCCATCCTTTACACATTAAAAAACTACAATTACAAACTACTATTTTACTTCAGGAGTAGCTGTATTCATGGGCTTTTTCATCATTTTTCTATCTTTCATTGCTACTCTTCTCTGCTCCATCTTAGCTTTTCTGTCAGCCTGCCATTTATCATATTGTTGAGGAGTAAGAATCTGTTTCATATCAGCATCCATTTGTGCTCTTTTAGCCCTCATCTCATCCATCTTGGCCTGTCTGGTATCTTTATTTTTTTCAAAATCAGCCTTCATTTCAGCCTTTCTTTTTTCATGCAGATCTTTTATTTGTGCTACCTGTGATTGGTTAAGATTAAGGTCCTTCTGCATTTGTGCCAAATGCTCCTGTTCTTTTTGCTGTCTCTTTTGCTGCATCTCAGCTCTTCTTGCTTCTTTGTCCTGAGGAGTGGTTTGTTGTGCCATTGCAAAACTTCCCATTCC
This sequence comes from Chryseobacterium sp. YR221, assembly GCF_900176315.1. Lineage (NCBI taxonomy): Bacteria > Pseudomonadati > Bacteroidota > Flavobacteriia > Flavobacteriales > Weeksellaceae > Chryseobacterium > Chryseobacterium sp. YR221. The sequence goes on along the minus strand of NZ_FWXM01000009.1, from coordinate 6,243 downwards.
GATAAATGCTATTGCTAAAACTAATTTTTTCATCTTTAAAAATTTTAATTAATTGTTGTTACATCTTTTTGATTAACAATTAAAACACAAGTTAAATTAACATATTCATAAATAATGTTAAATTTTAATTAAAATAAATCAATAAAATGACAAAAAAAAGGACAGATTATAAAAACCTGCCCTTCACACCACTTAAATATAATATATGAAAATTAATTTCTTACCAAACTGCCTCTAAAGCCACCGCTATTACCACGGTTTTGCTGACTTGGTGCAGAACTTTCAGACTTTTGTCTAAAGCCTCCGCTATTTCCTCTGAAGCCTCCATTATTTTCTTTTCTGCTTTCACCACTATTGCCTCTGAAGCCGCCACTGTTTTCTTTTCTGGCATCGCCACTATTGCCTCTAAATCCTCCTCCATTGTTACCTCTGAAGCCTCCCGAATTATCAGAATTACCTCTGAAACCCCCATTATTTTCTTTTCTGACTTCGCCACTGTTTCCTCTGAATCCACCTCCGTTATTACCTCTGAAACCTCCGGAATTGTCATTATCCCTGAAACCTCCTGAATTGCTACCATCTCTTACAGGGCCTCTAAATCCGTTATTAGGTCTGCTATCTCTTCTGATGATATCAAAAGTAGGATTATCCATTCTACGGAATCTTGATCTGTCCATTCTGTAAATATTGATATTTACATTTCTGTATCTTGGCATTACAGCATATCTTGGTACATAATACGTTCTTCTGTAATTTTGGAAATAAATAATTGGGCTTGAGCCACGATAATAGTTATTTTGGAAAACGACAAAAACTCTAGGTCCTAAAATTCTTTCCAGTGCATAAAATCTGTCATAATACCATCTGTCCGGATTATATCTGTAAAAATTGTCCCAAGTAGTAAAACTTGAATACAGATTATTCAATCTCATAATCTGGTCGACTTGCCAACGATTTAATCTGTTTTGTACGAAAAAACCGTTCCAGTCAATATTAATAATACTATTTCTGTAATCGTTATAATAACTCTGATAATAATCGCCAGGATAATAATCCTGAGGATAGTTGTAGTAATAATCATCCGGAAAATAATTCCTGTCATCATCGTTGCTATAATAGCCATCTCCATTCTGATAATAACCATCATCTTCCCAACCATTATTCGGATATTGCTGAGCTAGCGTCAAGACGCCAAAGCCTAGAGCTAATCCCAAAAATATTTTTTTCATCTCTATAGTCGTTAATTGGTTAATATATAGCAGAATATCTTAATTCTATCTTTTTGATTCAAATAAAAAAAAGAAGTTAAATCATAAGATTAAACTTCTTTTAATATATTTTTAACTTACTGATAATCAGTAGTTAAATTTATCCTCTTCCACTATCTTTTATCCAGTGGGATATTTTTTCATTGAAAACTTGTTTTTCTTTTAGACTTTCCAGTTTTATATGCATTCTATATCGCCAATAATGTGGAAAAACAGCAGGATTATTGATTCTTTCGTTGTTAATATTTTTATTGGAAAGTTCTGCGTCTGTAGCAAAAAATTCCTGAATAGGGAAAATAGCCAGCATAGCATCATTGTATAGATGCTGCTTCATAATGATCTCAGCAAGATCAGGATTCAGATCTTCCGGAGCTTTTCCGTATTGGATCAACTGTTGGTTAAAATACTTCTGTGCCAAAACAGAATCTTCCTTCCACCATTGCCTTAATGTAGAACTGTCGTGGGAAGAGGCCGTAACCACATTCATATAGCCGGCATTCTTGGGATTATAGAATGGAATATTTTCTGAGGGCATACGCTGTACTTTCAGGGCAATAATAGCCAGTTCATCCATGACAATTGGTACACATGCAGGAACCATTCCGAGGTCCTCCCCGCAGATCAGCATTTTGGTGGCATTCAGAATTACAGGAAGTTTTTCCATGGCTTTTTCGTACCATAAATGGTCCTGTCTTCTAAAGAAATAGTCATGGTATAAATCGTAAATGCTTTTCTTTTCAGATTCCGGCAGGTATTTATACGATTCTGTATGATATACATTGAATCTCGGATGATAAACTAGCTCACCATTCCTTTCCTCCGTTAAAAATAACACATTGGCACAAAGGGAGATCAGCTGTTCTTCAAGCACTCCACCAGGATGCTTTTTAAAGAAATCGGCCAGCTTTCTCTGGGTATTAAATTCTTCCTTAAAAGAATAGGTGCCGTCCTGATTACGATCAATAAATTCAAGGGCTTTTTCACTATTATTTCCAAAGTAATCCCATAAGATCTGAGTATTGATAAATGGCTTACAGTATCTGTCAAAATTAAACGGAATCTGCCAGGCTTTAAATTCGTCAGCAACAATGGGAACAGCCGGATAAAAATATCCTAAAATACCCTGTACAGCTGAAATTGGCATTCTCCAGATTCTGAAAAAACCTAAAATATGATCAATTCTCATTGCATCAAAATATTGTTCCAATGCTTTGAACCTATTTTTCCACCATCTATAGTCATCCTCCTTCATCGCCTCCCAGTTGTAGGTAGGAAATTCCCAGTTCTGACCAAGCTCTGTAAACTGATCCGGTGGTGCTCCAGCCTGAAAATCCATACCGAATAATTCAGGTTCTGCCCATGCTTCTACAGAATATCTGTAAATACCTATAGGAAGATCTCCCTTTAAAGAAATACCAAGGTTATGGGCATAATCAACAGCATCTTTCAACTGTTTGTGAAGCTGATACTGTACCCAAGCATGAAGCATAGAACTATCATAGTCTTTACTTTTTGGAGTAAAAAACTGTAAGATTTTCCCAGCTATATATTTTTTGTGGGTTTTCCACTCATTAAAATTAGGAGTCTTATACTTATCTCTCAGCACGCAAAATGCAGCGTAAGGAACAAGCCAGGATTCATTGTCTTTTATAAATTTTTTAAAGCTACGGTCTTTATAAATATTTTCTTTTTCTGTATTGAAAACGGCTTTCAGATATTTCCATTTACCAGCAATCACCTTTTCATAATCAATAAGCTCAAGGGTATTTAATGCTTCTTTTTCAGACAGATAAGCATCAACTAGTTTTTCCGGTAAAGGAAAATCAAGTTTTTCAAGTGAAATATATTGTGGATGTAGAGCATACACTGATACTGCAGCATAAGGATAAGAATCTGTCCAGGAATAGTTCGCCGTAGTATCATTGATGGGTAAGATCTGAATAATTCCGAGATTAGTTTCCTGGGTCCAGTCTGCTAACTTCTTAATATCCGAAAACTCGCCAACCCCAAATCCTTCTTCACTTCTTAAGGAAAAGACGGGCACAGCTACTCCGGCATCATGATACATTTGATATGCCTTGAATTTAAAATAATGGTTAGAAACCATCTGAAGAACATCTGTAAAAGGATTAGCTACCGTAAATCTGTTCTCACCGGTTTCAATATCTATTACCCTTTTTTCTTTGACGTCATAAAGACAATATTTGAATTGAATAAATTCATTTTCCGGAATTTCAACAGAGGCTTCCCAAGCTCCAAAGTCAGTCTGGTACAAATGAACGGCATTATCTATATTCCAGCTTCCTAATGATTTTGTACTTCCAAACAATACAATTTTCCAATCAGAATTATAAATAGGAGCTTCCAACCTGAATAAATGCGTATGCTTTTTTAAGACAGGTACTTTCTCCGGAAGAAACCCATGCAATTTATTATATAGAATTTTATTATTTAAATAATGCTCAGGAAAGTTTTTATTATTCCACTCATCGAAAATAATAAACTCCTTATAATTATGTGGAAAATTAAGATGATGTAAAACAAACTCTTCTCTTAAAACACGAGCTTTTTCATCTACAAGCTGATATTTGTAAGAAATTGATTTGGAAAAGAAATCTACTTCACACTTCCATAATCCATTCTCTGCATAAAACATAGTATGAATATGGGCTGAAGCTCCTTCCTCACCAATAATTAATTGCAGATTTTCTCCGGCCTTTGCAACATAGCCTACATTAAAGTATAGCTTCATCTATATTTTTTTATAAAATTACATTTTAATATCGAAAGATAAAACTTATCGAATATCAAATAATCATTAAAAAACCTTCTCAAATTAATCTAAGAAGGTTCTATATTTTATGGACAAAATTTTTGTTCTCTAGAATTAAACTTATTCTGTCACCAAAATCTTTTTATTCAGTAATATTTTTCCTGATGCATCAACAATACTTATAATATAAGCACCACTCACAAGGTTTTTGAAATATACCTTATCTTGTAAAGAGCCATCTTTTACATTCAGGCTTTGTGTCATCACATTTTTTCCGGATATATCAAAAACATTAAAGTGAATAGTTCCTTTACTATTTTTATTGTTCATATAAACATTGACATAATGCTCATTAACTCTCGTTGGATAAACATCAATATTAGCTAATGTATTAACTGAAGAGGCCTTATCATTAGCAAAATATTTGCTGGCCAGATCATAAATGTGGAGATTTTGTTCTCCCGGAATCTGCTGTGCCTGCAGAGTCCCTAAATCCACTTCGTATAAAGGAGCTCCCTTTGCACTTGCAATAACAACTTTGCCCTTTGCATTCACAGCGCTGCCATTGACAGAATAGTTATCGGGAATACCTGCAATTTTACCTATAAACTTTGCTTTCAACTCTTTTATTGATACCTTAAAAACATTTCCGGATGCCGCAAAAATATAGAAATTATTATCTGTATCAGCAATCATATCTCCTCCAAAACCGGTTTCTATAGCAGTAAATGAATTTTTACCATTAGAACTGTCATCTTTTATAATTCCTAAGTCGTTTACCTCATATTGACCATTTCTATTCGTGATCTGCAAAAACTGTGTTCCTGCATTATTCACAGCATAAATATTGCCGTCATAACCGGCAGTCATCCTCGTTATATGAGAATTAATGTCACAGGACGAAGCCTTTCCTATATTATTTTCTATTAAAGTAATTTCCTTAGTTTCAGGATGCAAAATATAAACATTAGAAGAGAACATGGGTATGTACACCAAGTTATTATTAGAAGAATTATAAGCTAGTGCAGCCATCGTCGCAGCCTGAGAGTTATGGGAAGAATTTCTATCTTCCATTACCTTAGTTTTTCTGGTCTGTGAAAATACTTTAGCAGAAGATTCTGCTGTAAAGACTTTTTCGCCAGATAGTCCACTTGCAGGATCAATTACCCGAAAGTCATTAAAATTAATACTCTGGGTATCCTTTCCGGTTATCGCAAAGAAATCTTGCTGGGCATGAACATTCATACCTAATAATAATACAAATAGAGGGAGTAAATGTTTTTTCATAATATGTATATTCTAGAATTCGTAATCATTTTGGTTATGACTAAGTTACATAATTTTAAAATTGAAAAAACAAAAATACACCGGTATTTGAATAATATTTACAATAAATTAATCCAAACACTGATATTTTGAAAATAAAGGGGGCTATCAGTCAAAAAAGAATAATGATGAATGATGAGTTAAGAGTTAAGAGTTAAGAGTTGATAGTTAGGAGTGATGAATAATGAATGGTCAATGATTGACTTTTGATTGGAAAAGTTAGCTTATCCAGGATATGGATATTCAATAGGGACGGGCTTTAGCCCGTTCTGTAAAAATACAAAACAATCCATCGGCTTTAGCCCAAACATAAGTCAGCATAATTATCTTGTGTACGTTGCCATTCTTAAGTTTGGGCTAAAGCCCTATTGGAAAATCGTTTTTAGTAAATGGCTAAAGCCCATTTCTATTGAATAATGAAGTGAGTCCCAGAAATAATAAATGAGGAGTGATGAATGTAAATAGCGAATGTTCAATGATTGACTCTTTATTGGAAAAATTAGCTTATCCGGGATATGGATATTCAATAGGGACGGGCTTTAGCCCGTTCTTATAAAAATACAAAAACAATCCATTGGCTTTAGCCGAAACATAAGCCAGTATAATTATCTTGCGTACGTTGCCATTCTTGAGTTTGGGCTAAAAGCCCTATTGGAAAATCGTCTTTTGTAAATGGGCTAAAGCCCATTTCTATTGAATAATGAAATGAGTCCCAGAAATAATAAATGAGGAGTGATGAATGTAAATAGCGAATGTTCAAGGATTGATTCTTGATTGGAAAAATTAGTTTATCCAGGATATGGATATTCAGTAGGGACGGGCTTTAGCCCGTTCTTTGTAAAAATAGAAAAGAGTTCAGAGCTAAGGGTTGATAGT
>NZ_FWXM01000003.1:0-735351 GCF_900176315.1 Chryseobacterium sp. YR221 | reverse complement strand
TTCATTATTCAATAGAAATGGGCTTTAGCCCATTTACTAAAAACGATTTTTTAATAGGGCTTTAGCCCAAACTTAAGAATGGCAACGTACGCAAGATAATTATGCTGGCTTATGTTTGGGCTAAAGCCGATGGATGGTTTTGTATTTTTACAGAACGGGCTAAAGCCCGTCCCTATTGAATATCCATATCCCGGATAAACTAACTTTTTCAATCAAGAGTCAATCATTGACCATTTGCTATTTATACTTATAACTCATCACTCCTTATTTATTATTTCTGGGACTCATTTTATTATTCAATAGAAATGGGCTTTAGCCCATCTACAAAAAACGATTTTTTAATAGGGCTTTAGCCCAAACTTAAGAATGACGATGTACGTAAGATAATTATACTGGCTTATGTTTAGGCTAAAGCCAATGGATGGTTTGGTATTTTTATAAGAACGGGCTAAAGCCCGTCCCTATTGAATATCCATATCCTGGATAAACTGATTTTACAATCAGAAGTCAATCATTGACCATTCATTATTCATCACTCTTCACTCTCAACTCCTAACTCTCAACGAATGTACTAAGATTCCCCTAATGACCATTTATAGAAAGAAATTTCCCGATATAAGTGGATTTTACTCGAATAAAATCAATAAGTTTGTATCAGTTTTCCAAATACAATTATAATGTCAGGAAATATTCTGATTATCGATGATGAGATCAAACTCCTTAAGTTATTAGGTATGATCCTTTCCCAAGAAAATTTTAACGTAAAAGAAGCTTCTACGGCACGGTCAGCGATGACAATGTTGGAGCAGTATGATTTTGATGTCGTTTTAAGCGATGTCCGCCTTCCTGATGCCTTTGGGGTTGAGCTTATAAAATCAATAAAGACAAAATATCCCAACCTTGAAATTATTTTAATGACAGCATTTGGAAATATTACAGATGCTGTACAGGCTATGAAGAATGGCGCTTATGATTACCTGGTAAAAGGGGATGATAATGAGAAGATTATTCCATTGGTATATAAGGCGCTGGAAAAAGTAAAAGATAACAGATCGAAAGTTGTTCAGCAGACTGGTACCATAAAGGGGTTTGAACAAATTATTGGGCATTCTCCTATCATTTTGCAGGCTAAGAAGCTGGCTGAAAAAGTTGCTTTAACCGATGCTGCCGTACTTTTAACAGGGGAAACCGGAACTGGGAAAGAGGTTTTTGCCAATGCCATTCATGAAGGAAGCGACAGAAAGAAAAATAATTTTGTGGCGATCAATTGCTCCGCATTCAGTAAGGATATCTTGGAAAGTGAACTTTTTGGACATAAACAAGGCGCTTTTACAGGGGCTTTAAGGGATAAAAAAGGATTAATTGAAGAAGCCAACGGAGGAACTTTGTTTCTGGATGAAATTGGGGAAATGCCCATTGAGCTTCAGGCAAAACTGCTTAGGGTACTGGAAACCAAAGAATTCATAAAAATGGGGGAAACTAAACTCTCAAGATCTGATTTTAGGCTTGTAGCAGCAACTAACAGAAACCTTGAAGAAGAAATAAAGCAAGGCAACTTCAGAGAAGACCTCTATTTTAGGCTGAATGTTTTTGAAATTACTCTTCCAGCTTTAAGAGAGCGGAAAGAAGACTTAAAAATGCTGGCTAAATATTTTATTAATTTATTTTCAGATAAGCTGCATTTATCATCTATTCAGGTGAATCCGGATTACTACAAAGCACTGGAAAAAAATGACTGGAAGGGGAACATCCGTGAATTGAGAAATGCTGTAGAGCGGAGCCTGATTCTTATGGATAATAATATTCTTGATGCCGAAAGCCTTCCTCACTATTCAGAGAAAGCAGTGGCTGAAAGTGACTCCCTGAGCATAAGATCCCTGGAAAAAATACATATACAGAAAGTACTGCAGTATACGAAAGGAAATAAAGCTGAAGCTGCCAGGTTACTGGAGATTGGTATTGCCACCTTATACCGTAAACTGGAAGAGTACGGATTAAAATAAATTATTTTATCATTTTAATAAAGAGCCTATCATTTTGATAGGCTTTTTTGTTTTTATACCGGTTGTTGAATTGGTGTATTGTGTTGTAATACAAATAGTTAATTCTTTGTTTTTTAGAATGGAATTCCTTTTGGCATATAGTCTATGAATAAAATATTTAAAAAATGACAATTTCAAGAAAAACGTTTAAAAAACGGGAGCACTCTACTTTTAGTCTGCTGATTGTATCGTACGTATTGCTGACTATTTTAACCTTAATAATAAAGATATGATGTTGATAAGTTTGGTCCTGCTTTGTGCAGTCCTGTTTTGGCTTTTATATAAATCAGTTGAATTTTTTGATAGAATATAAAATTATGTGGAGTTTATTTTTCCTTTCAATACTTGCCTTTGTGTACATCTGTTATGTTTTAGTGAAACCTGAAAAATTTTAAATGGTCATGAATACAGAAATTTTAGGCATTATAGCAATGTTTGCTATTACATTAGTTATCGGAATATTTTTGGGTAAATATATAGCTAATGTCTATGGATATAAGAAAACTTTTTTAGATCCTGTTTTTCAGCCGATCGAAAAGTTAATTTATAAAATATCGGGAATTAACCCGACTCGTCAGATGAGCTGGAAACAGAATATGTATGCCATGCTGACGATTAATCTGATTTGGTTCATCATTGGATTTTTAATCCTTCTGAATCAGTCCTGGCTTCCTTTAAACCCGGATGGGAATCCCAATATGACTGCAGATCTGGCTTTTAATACAGCTATTTCATTTTTAGTTAATTGTAATCTGCAGCATTATTCGGGGGAAACGGGAGTAAGCTATTTAAGCCAGCTCTATCTTATGTTTTTACAGTTTGTAACAGCAGCAACGGGAATGGCAGCAATGGCGGTCCTTTTTAAAGCTTTTAAAGATAAAACAGCTACCGAACTGGGAAATTTCTATGATTATTTTACCAAATCGATGATCAGGATCCTGGTTCCCATAAGTGTAATTGTTGCTTTAATACTTTCCATTAACGGAAGTCCAATGACTTTTGAGGGGAAAGACCATATTACAACTTTAGAAGGTCAAAAAATTGATGTCTCAAGAGGTCCTGTAGCTGCTTTTGTTGCTATTAAGCATTTGGGAACCAATGGAGGTGGCTTTTTTGGAGCCAATTCAGCTCATCCTCTGGAAAATCCTAATTATATAACCAATATGACAGAAATGGTTACTCAAATGATCATTCCGTTTGCTTTGGTTTTTGCATTAGGCTTTTACTTGAAAAAAAGAAAACTTTCATGGGTGATCTTTACCGTAATGACTGTTGGATTTCTTGCGCTAACCATTCCAAATGTGATTAATGAAACAGGTGGAAATCCGCTGATTACAGAGATGGGTGCAAACAGTAGTCGGGGAGCCATGGAAGGTAAGGAAATCCGCTTTGGGAGCGCTGCGTCAGGATATTGGAGTATTGCTACCACTGTTATTTCAACAGGTTCTGTAAACTCTATGCATGACAGCACCATGCCTCTTTCGGGAATGAATGAATTGCTTGCCATGATGATCAACTGTTTCTATGGAGGTTGTGGAGTTGGTATTCTGAATTATTTCATCTTTATCATCCTTGCAGTATTTATCAGTGGTCTGATGGTAGGACGAACACCGGAGTTTATGGGGAAAAAGATTGAAGCTAAAGAAATGAAGATTGCAATGATCGTAGCTTTATTTCACCCATTCTTAATTCTTGTGGGAACGGCTTTAACGGCTTACCTGCCTGAATTTGGAGCAAAAACATTGAATAACCCGGGCTTTCATGGATTCAGCGAAATGCTTTATGAATTTACCTCGTCTTCTGCTAACAACGGATCCGGATTTGAAGGGCTGGGAGACAATACCCCATGGTGGAATATTTCCACAGGAATTGTTCTGCTGCTATCAAGGTTTATTCCAATCATAGGACCGATAGCCATAGCCGGATTATTGGCTCAGAAAAAATTCATCCCTGAAAGTTCAGGAACACTGAAAACGGATACCGCTACTTTCGGTTTTATGACTCTGGCTGTTATCCTGCTTATTGCAGCATTATCTTTCTTCCCTGCATTGACATTAGGTCCTATTGCAGAGCAGATTCAGTATTTCTCTAAATAAAATATGAACATTAAAAATTAAAATCAATATTCTGCCATTAAGGAAGCTGAAGAGTCTGAGGAAGTTAGTCTAAAAACTTACTGAAACGTTCATCACATAATATTATCCATTTTCTTCCTTATAGTTTTAGCTGCCCTTGATGGTTAGTATTGATTTATAATGATATAAACTCTTTCAAAAAAATGAAAAATCAATCACAAACATTGTTTCAAAGAGATTTGGTTAACGAGGCGATTAAGCAGTCTTTCGTAAAGCTGAATCCGAAAATTATGTTTAAAAATCCGGTCATGTTTCTGGTGGAGATCGGAACCGTTGTCATGTTTATCGTAAGCATGTTTAGCCTGACTGGTGATACATCACAGGGAAGCTTCTCTTATAACTTTTTAGTTTTTATTATATTATTTTTTACAGTTCTGTTCGCCAATTTTGCAGAAGCAATTGCAGAAGCAAGGGGAAAGGCACAGGCTGATACACTTAGAAAAACCCGTGAGGAAACACCTGCCAAATTAGTGGTTGACAATAAACCTGGATTTCAGGTGGAAACTACATTGAAAATGTCTGCTGAAATGAAATTAGGTGATATTTTCCTTTGTGAAACAGGAGATCAGATCCCTATGGACGGAGAGATCATTGAAGGATTGGCAACCATTGACGAATCTGCAATTACCGGAGAAAGTGCTCCAGTAATCCGTGAAGCCGGTGGAGATAAAAGCTCTGTAACAGGAGGAACAAAAGTATTATCAGACAGAATAAAGGTAAAAGTAACCACAAAACCGGGAGAATCATTTTTGGATAAGATGATTGCTCTTGTAGAAGGGGCTTCAAGACAAAAAACACCTAACGAAATCGCATTAACCATACTTTTAGCCGGGTTTACCCTTACATTTATTATTGTTACCCTTACTTTAAAACCTTTTGCTGATTATGCGAAGACGCCGATAACAATAGCAGCATTCATCTCTCTTTTCGTTTGCCTTATTCCGACAACCATCGGAGGACTACTTTCTGCCATTGGTATTGCCGGAATGGACAGAGCATTGAGGGCCAATGTTATCACCAAGAGTGGTAAAGCGGTAGAAACAGCAGGTGATATTGACGTTCTGTTGCTTGATAAAACAGGAACAATCACGATTGGAAACAGAAAAGCCACTCATTTCCATCCGTCAAACGGAATTAAGGAGGAAGACTTTATTAAAGCTTCGGCATTGAGCTCTGTAGCAGATGAAACACCGGAAGGAAAGTCTATTATTGAATTAAGCCAGCTAAAATCAGAAGATTTATTAGTTCCCAATCCTACTTATATTGATTTTACGGCTGAAACACGAACTTCAGGAATCGATTTTGAAGACACAAGGATCAGAAAAGGAGCTTACGACACTATAAAAAAACTGACTGAAAAAGCCGGGAATATCTTCCCGCAGGAAACACAGGATGCTGTTACCAAAATTGCTGAAAACGGAGGAACTCCATTAGTGGTAGCAATCAATGAAAAAGTATGGGGAGTAATTGAACTTCAGGATATTATTAAAACCGGAATTCAGGAGCGTTTTCAAAGGCTGCGAAAAATGGGAGTAAAAACGGTGATGGTAACCGGAGATAACCCTTTAACCGCAAAATTTATTGCAGAAAAAGCCGGTGTGGATGATTTTATTGCCGAAGCCAAGCCTGAAGATAAGATGAACTACATCAAAAAAGAACAGCAGGAAGGCAAACTGGTAGCCATGATGGGGGATGGAACAAATGACGCTCCGGCATTAGCTCAGGCAGATGTAGGGGTGGCAATGAACAGTGGAACCCAAGCCGCAAAAGAAGCCGGTAATATGGTAGACCTCGATAATGACCCCACAAAACTGATTGAAATTGTAGAGATTGGAAAACAGCTTTTGATGACCCGTGGAACACTGACAACCTTCAGTATTGCTAACGATGTTGCGAAATATTTTGCCATTATTCCGGCCCTGTTTATCACGTTTATCCCTTCATTGCAGAAATTGAATATCATGAACCTTCATAGCCCGGAAACAGCCATTTTATCAGCCGTTATTTTCAATGCTGTGATCATTCCTTTCCTTATTCCATTAGCTTTAAAAGGGGTAGCTTACAAACCTATTGGAGCAAGTGCCTTATTAAGAAGAAATCTTTTGATCTATGGGTTAGGCGGTGTCATTGTTCCGTTTATTGGAATCAAAATCATTGATGTACTGATCAGTTTATTCTATTAAAATTTAAAAAATGAAAAATCATATTATTTCAGCATTCAGACTGACTCTTGTAATGCTGGCTGTGGTGGGAATCTATTTAGTAATTGTGTACGGAGGTTCAAAAATATTACCTACCCAGGGAAATGCGGAGATTATTACCTATAAAGGACAGAAATTCTATGCAAATATTGGCCAGGAATTTAAATCTGATCAATACTTTCAGGGACGCCCTTCCAGCGTGAACTATAATGCAGCAGGAAGTGGAGGAAGCAATAAAGGTCCCAGCAATGAAGAATATCTGGAAACTGTACAGAAGAGAATGGATACTTTAAAGCTTGATAATCCGGCAATGAAGAATACTAAAGTTCCTGTAGAGCTGGCTACAGCAAGCGGAAGCGGATTGGATCCTGATATCTCTCCGGAAGGGGCCTTATACCAGGTGAAAAGAATTGCTAAACTAAGAAATCTTCCAGAAGGGAAGATCACTGATTTAATTAAAACTCAAACTGAAAAGCCTCTCTTAGGACTTTTCGGACCATCAAAAGTAAATGTATTAAAGCTGAATATGGCTTTAGATCAATTAAAATAATTAGACAATAACGTGAAAAAATATATTGCTATAGGAATGTTGTTGGGCATTTTCTTCCCAAAAGCACAATCTTCGGATTCACTAAAAATAGGAAATAAGGTTACCTTTTCTGCTTATGCAGAGCTTTTCTACACCTACGATACTAATGAACCTGGTAATCATCTTCGCCAAAACTTTTTGTACTCATACAACAGACATAATGAAGTAAATCTGAATCTGGGACTCATAAAAGCAAATTATCAAAGTGAGAATCTTCGTGCTAATGTAGCGCTAATGGCAGGAACTTATGCCCAGGATAATATGGCTGCTGAACAGGACGCGCTACGCTATGTGAATGAAGCGAATATCGGGATCAAAATATCAAAGAATAAAAACCTATGGATTGATGCCGGAATTATGCCTTCCCATATCGGTTGGGAAAGTGCAATAGGAAAAGATAATATCAATTTGACAAGAAGCCTTGCCGCAGAGAATTCTCCTTATTTTGAAACCGGAGCCAAACTTTCCTATACTTCAGATAACGGAAAATGGTTTTTAAGCGGATTGGTACTGAATGGATGGCAACGCATTGCAAAAGCAGAGGGAAATCAGAGTATTTCTTTTGGACATCAGGTGACCTATAAACCTAATGACAAAATTACTTTGAACAGCAGTTCGTTCATTGGAAATGATAAGGCAAAAGAGGATAAAAAAATGCGTTATTTTCATGATTTGTTTGGAAGCTTTCAACTCACGGATCAGTTTTCAGCATTACTGGGGTTCGATATCGGGGCAGAGCAGAAAACCAAAGGAAGTGAGCAATATAATATCTGGTACAGCCCTAATGTACAGATGAAATATCAATTAGATCAAAAATGGGCCTTAGCCGGAAGATTTGAATATTATAATGATAAAAAAGGAGTGATTATTAATTCAGGAACTCCCAATGGATTTCAGACTTTTGGATACTCCCTGAATCTAGACTATGCAATCTTAAAGAATGTGATTTTCCGTACTGAAGCCAGAGGCTTTACCTCTAAAGATGCTGTTTTTGTGAAAAACGGTGAAATGAAACAAGGGAATTTCTTTGTGACAACGAGCCTGGCAGCCTGGTTTTAGAAGGTATAGATTAAAAATGAACTCACTACAAAAGAAGAGCATTTTTGAAAATTTTATCTATTCAATTTGTCATTCTATAGGAATCCTGACAAGGCACATAAAATCAATCATAATATGACCTTGTATCCTTTGAAATTAAGAGGGTGAATCTCTTCGGAATGACAAATTGTTTTAAACATTCAGAGAATCTCTTAAGCCATAAGCTTACGATAAGAGAGAGATAAGAAAAGCTTTTATCTCTTTTGTGGTTTAATAAAAATTATAATAACTTAATACTGTAAAAGCAGGAATCAATGTCATCAGCAAAACATTTTTTAGAACTGATCCAGAAATCCCGAAAAGGAAAATTCAAGATCTATATCGGAATGAGCGCAGGCGTAGGAAAAACTTTCCGGATGCTTCAGGAAGCTCAGTCCCTTTTACGGAACGGCATTGATGTAAAGATCGGCTATATAGAAACGCATGATCGGGAAGAAACAGTGGCTTTGGTGGAAGGGCTCCCGGAAATTGCCAGAAAATCAGTTTTTTATAAAGGTAAAAACCTGGAAGAAATGGATGTTCAGGCTATTATCAACGAACATCCTGAAGTTGTTTTGGTAGACGAATTGGCGCATACCAATGTAGAAGGGTCCAAAAATAAAAAGAGATGGCAGGATGTCCTTGAGATTTTGGATAACGGGATCAATGTGATCAGTGCCATGAATATTCAGCATATTGAAAGTCTGAATGAGGAAGTAAAAGTAATTACAGGAATAGAAGTTACGGAACGTGTACCGGATAAAATTCTTGCTATTGCAGATGAAGTGGTAAACATAGACCTTACCGCTGATGAATTACTGACCCGGCTGAAAGAAGGTAAGATCTATAAAAAGGAAAAAATTCAGACTGCCTTGAATAATTTCTTTCAGAGCGGGCATATTTTACAGCTTCGTGAACTGGCTTTAAAAGAAGTGGCCACTCACGTTGAAAGAAAAGTAGAGACTGAAATAAAGACTGAAAACTTTAAACCTATAAAATTTCTGGCCTGTATCAGCAGTAATGAAAAGATTGCTAAAACGATCATTAGAAAAACAGCCAGATTGGCGAGCTATTATAATAGTCCGTGGACTGTCATATATATTCAGAAGCCCTCAGAAAATCCTGAAAAAATAGCCCTGGATAAACAGCGGTATTTGATTAATAATTTTAATTTAGCACAGGAATTAGGAGCAAAAGTGGTCCGGATCAAAGAAGGTAGTGTACATAATGGAATTCTGGAGTATGTAATTGCCCATAATATAACAACTGTCTGTATCGGAAAGCCTCATGCCAGATTTTGGCAGCGCCTGTTGGGATATAGCTGGATCTATACTCTGATGAACAGATTGAATGAAAGGCAGATAGATATTATTATTTTATCTTAAAAAAGTAATGAAACTTAAAACTAAACTTACCTTAGGCGTAGGCCTTTTATTTTTCCTGATCGTTCTGCTTTCAGTGATAGGGTCTGTATATATCAATAAACTGAAATCTGATACGGAGAAAATCCTTACAGCCAATTATAACAGTCTGGAGTTTTCGAAAAATATGCTCCTGGCTTTGGATCACATAAGCATTGACAGTGCTGTTGCTATTGCCGATTTTCAGAAAAATAACCAGTTACAGGAAAAAAACCTCACGGAATTCGGAGAAAAAGAAGCTACTCAGAACCTGAATTTGCATTTTAACAGTTATCTGAAAGAACCTTCATACAGTAAAGAAAAACTGATCCGTGAAGATCTCGCTAAGATTATGTCTTTAAATATGAAAGGCATTGAAAGGAAAAGCGATATTGCCATCATTACTGCCGGTAATGCTACTTTCTGGATTGTTAGTTTAGGAACGGTATGCTTCCTGATTGCCTTTATTTTGCTTTTTAATTTACCACAAACGATTGCTGAACCCATTAATCAGCTGACATTCAGTATCAGACAGATTGCTGATAAAAATTATAATGAAAGGGTGCATTTCAAAGGAAGTGAAGAGTTCAACAGCCTGGCGGAATCATTTAACATCATGGCTGAAAAGCTTCAGGAATATGAAAGCAGTACACTCTCCAAGCAGCTGATGGATAAGAAGAGGATTGAAACACTGGTGAACAACATGCATGATGCTGTTATCGGGCTGGATGAAAACCATTTTATCTACATGATTAATGACGAAGCGTTGAAAATTACCAATCTCAATAAAGACGAGATTATAGGAAAAACAGCTCATGAAGTTGCTGTAAACAATGATTTGATCCGTGAATTATTAAAAAATATTGACCATCCGGTAAAAGAACCGATGAAGATCGTTCGTGATAATAAAGAGAATTATTTTGAACAGGATATTGTCCCTATCAACATTGTAAAAACTGGAGAAAAGGAAAAAAAATATATTGGAAAGGTTATTTTGCTGAGAAATATTACCCCTTTTAAAGAACTTGATTTTGCCAAAACGAATTTTATAGCTACCATTTCTCATGAACTGAAAACTCCTATTTCTGCTATAAAAATGGGCGTACAGTTGCTTGGAAATCAGAAATTCGGAGAGCTGAATGACCAGCAGAAAGAATTGCTGAAAAGTATCAATGAAGATGGGCAACGCTTACTTGATATCACCAGTGAACTGCTTAATCTTTCGCAGGTTGAATCCGGAAATATCCGTTTGACTGTTGAAAAATGCTCTCCTAAAGAGATTGTACAGTCGGCGGTGAAAAATGTAGAAAAACTGGCAGAACAGAAAAATATTTCAGTGAATACGGAATATCTTCTGGAAGACACAGATTTTGTTGCTGCGGATTTTGATAAAACGGTTTGGGTAATGAATAACTTCCTTACCAATGCTGTGAAACACTCGTTTCAGGATGAAAATATAAAGATTTTGGTAGAAAAAGTGGATTCTTTTATTCAGTTCAGTATTACTGATACGGGAAGTGGTATTGATGAAAAATACCACCGTCAGATCTTTGACCGTTATTTTCAGGTTCCGGGTGAACATCAGAACGGAACAGGACTTGGATTGGCCATTTCAAAGAATTTTATTGAAAAACAGAATGGAGAAATTGGAGTAAACAGCTCCCCGAATAATGGAAGTACATTTTATTTCAGACTGCCTGTTTCTTAAAATATACAATATAATATTCTGCTTTACGTTTTGAATCTCAATAAAGGAACGTAAAATTTATTTGAAGAATCTCAATCAGGAACAAATTATACTTTTCCAAAACGTATTAAAGAAAAATTCATAACTTTATCAAAAACTTGAAGACTATTCTTTTAAACTTATAAACTTTTATCATACAATGAAAAAAACTCTATCTCTATTAACATTGCTGTTTTTTATCGTACTAGGTATTCAGGTATCTGCTCAGGCTTTCACATTAGAAAAAATTGCAGAATTCAATAAGCTTGGTATGCCTGAATTTAAAAATGAAATGAAGAAGATCAATTTCAGCTTTAATGACAAAACCGAAAGTTCAGATTTCACCCTGAATGAATATGAAAGTCCTGACCATACATTTAAAATCGGGAAATTTGTATATACTAAAGACAAATCTCAGGACAGGATAGAATGTGAATTTCCGGAACAGAGAGATTATCATAAATACCTTTCAGCTGTATTAAATGCTGGTTATAAAGAGACTGGAAAAGGAAAAATTATTACCAAAGAGCCTTATGTTGATTATCAGAAAGGTAAACAGCACATCAGGTTTATTTTGCCTAAAGAAAATCAGAATGGCCCTTACAGCGTTCTTGTTTTCAAATAAAATGATATATTAAAATACAAAGGCTGCGAAAGTGATTTCGCAGCCTTTATTTTTATAGAGGTAAGTCTTCGTTAGTCTTTGATTAATTTCTGAACGAATGTTTGCTCTTTGGTATATATTTTAATCATATAGTTTCCTTTAGGAAGCTCTGAGAGATTTACTGAATTTCCTTTCACTCCCATAGAAAGCATAATTCTTCCGGCTGTATCATAGATTTCAGCTTTAATAACTTCATCTTTGGACTGAATAGATAAGACTTCTTTTACCGGATTTGGGTAGATGTTTAAGGTTGTATTCTTCCCTTTTATTTCGTTTGTTGCCAGCGTATTCTTATTTTCAACAGCTGTTGTGTAGGTATTGGTAATAATCGGATGATTATAATCAAAATAAATATTGGCTGTATTACTGAAATTTTCCCCTGCGGTCAATGTAGATTTTGTTTTAATTTTGAATGAAACATATCCGTCATTGTTCAG
The DNA here is from genome assembly GCF_900176315.1 of Chryseobacterium sp. YR221. Classification (NCBI taxonomy): domain Bacteria; kingdom Pseudomonadati; phylum Bacteroidota; class Flavobacteriia; order Flavobacteriales; family Weeksellaceae; genus Chryseobacterium; species Chryseobacterium sp. YR221. Next base: position 723,080 of record NZ_FWXM01000003.1, on the reverse strand, counting down.
ATCGTCAAAAGGTAGCTGGATATTTTCAAAGATAAATTCAACAATATTAGGTTGGGTTATTCTTGTGGTAAAGTTGTGGCTTCCTGTAATCGGAATCAGGCTGGAGATATCAAATTTTGAAGTATCAATGATATCTTTTACTACAATATTTCTGGCATTTGCTGTTCCCATATTTTCAAACCTGATCAGATAATGTACATAATCACCTACCTGAGTTTGAGCAATTGAAGGTCCTTCAAGACATGTTTTGTCATTAGGGTCAAATGAATTGACTACGTTTTGGTTCAGCGTAAAACTATTATCTGCAGGAGTATCATCCGGAGCACCGTTGATCTGTACTGTGTAATGAATAACATCTCCATTATTTAATGGTGGCGTTTGTGTAGGTGTATTTAAGGTGAATACCGCTTTAATTTCTTTCGTTTCAAATGGAAGCAGATTGGTGAAATTCCAGGTCAGGGTTCCTGTAGATTGTGAATTAGGAGTAACGGTCGCGTTCAGGAAATTCATCAGGTTATCATCAAAATTGAAAACCATTGTTCCTGATTGTGCTGTTGTACCTTTATTTTTAAAAACAATTTTATATCCTGCATCAAATCCTGGTACTGCAGCCTGTACTGGAACAATCACCACCTCAAGATCAGGATGAGTGCCGTTGGCTGACATACAGAAGTTCTGAGTCAATGGACTGGTCTGAAGAGGGAAATTAACCGCTAAGCTTGCTGGTGAAATAGTGAAATAGGTAGGATTTTCTACGATTGGAGTGATGGTTTTCGGACCGGAATTTAGTGGGATAGAGTAGTTTCCTGAGTGATCAGAGATAAGACTTCCTGCATTGCTGATTCCTGTTACCGTGAATTTCTGGAATGCTTTATTAAGATCAGTAGGGTCACAACCATTGCCATTGATATCATATTTGGTATTTCCTTTAACGGTATATACGGTACCACCCGGGGTGAAAGAACAGTAAGAATTCACGACTACATTGTTGTATCCAAATTGGGTATTAGCATTGAGAACAGAAGTTATTTCCCCTTCATCGCAGCAGATATAACTTAAATTGGGATTGTTAGGATAGTATCCACCACCACCGTTTAATCCGTTTTTTAAAAACATGGTCTGTAGATTGTTATTGTTGAGAGATGGAGAAGACAAAAGAGGGTTGTGTGAAATATCGATCGTCGTCAGAAGATTATTACCCAAAGAAAGAATATGGAGTTGCGGGGAGGTAGAAAGATCAATACTGGTGAGTTGATTGGAAGAAAGATAAAGGGTGCCCAGGACAGGAGCCTGGCTTAAATCTATAGTGGATAGATTATTATTCATCGCTTCAATATACTTAAGTTTTGGAGTGTTCTGTAAAGACAATGAAGTGAGATTGTTACCATTACAGTTGAGCGTCTGAAGTTTCGTAAGGTTGTTCAGATTAAGAGTAGTGAGTAGATTTTCATAAATATGTAAACTTGCAAGATTAACCAATGGACTTACATCAATAGAACTGATGTTATTATTGGAACATAGAAGCGTGTGTATCGTGGTACTTCCTGTGAAATTAATAGTTTCCACTTTTCCATCTTTACAGTCTAAAGTACCAAAATTAGGCAGGTTAGAAATATCAAGATTTACAATATTGGCATTTCTGACACTGATGTTATTGAGAAGATTACAGTTTGAAAAATTAGTAGCAGACATTGATGTATTGTTATCAAAAGAGACCAGCGCCAGTTTTGGCATACCGCTTACATCTACCGAAAGAAGACCTGGGGAATCAGAAACGGTAAGATATTTCAGATTGACAAAGGATTTCACCCCTTCTATAGACTGAATCTGAAAAGAGCCTCCATTAGGGCTGTAAATGGATATTGAAGTGATAGCCGCTGCTTCGGAAAGCTGAATCTCTCCATCGTTGTTGGTATCAATAGAAACATTTCCACTACCGGTACCCTGGGCAATCTGATTGGAAGGGCTTGCGGAGAGAAGTTTTGCTTTAAAATAAGGATCCGGAATATTGACAATCTGTGCACTCACAGATAAGTGTGCCAGGAACAGCACAAATACGTAAATGTTTTTCATGGTTTAGTGATGTTTTAGTTTTTATAAATGTATGAAAAATATTTACTATTAAATGCAAATATTGTTAAATTAATTACATTTAATTGTTTTAAAGTTTAATTTTTACTTTTATTATTGATTTATATGTTATTTTATTCTTTGAGTGTGATGCAAAAAAGCCGTGAAAATTCACGGCTTTAACTATTTTTTATGCTATTATTTTTTACTGTTTCTCAATCAAATCAAGGAACTCCTGTTCATCCAGAATGGTAATTGTTCCTATATCCTGTGCTTTTTTCAGTTTGCTTCCTGCTTTTTCACCTACCACCAGGAAGTTTAGGTTTTTAGAAACGGCAGAAATATTTTTTCCACCATGTTTTTCCACCATTTCTTCGGCCTGTTCTCTGGTAAACAAAGATAGTTTTCCGGTGAAAAGGAAAGCTTTTCCTTCTAACACATTGGACAGAACCTCATTGGTACTTTCCCCTTTTTCAAGCTGTACACCATAAGATTTTAAACGTTCTATCATCAGGATGTTTTCGGAATTTTTGAAAAACTCTACAATGCTTACAGCAATTTTAGCTCCAATATCTTCTACCTGACAAAGCTCTTCTACGGTGGCATTTTTCAAATCTTCTATAGTAGTGAAATTCTTCACCAGTTTCTTGGCTACTGTTTCTCCTACGTGTTTGATTCCTATTCCGTATAATACTTTTTCAAAAGGTATTTCTTTGGATTTTTCAACACCTGTGATGATATTCTGCGCTGATTTTTCTGCCATTCTTTCCAAGGGAAGAAGCTGTTCTTTCGTTAAAACATAGAAATCAGCCGGGTTTTCAATTAACTTTTCTCTGTAAAGCTGTTCAATGGTCTCACTTCCCAGGTTTTCAATATTTAAAGCTTTTCGGGAAACATAGTGGATCATTCTTCCTACCACCTGCGGAGGGCAGTGAAGTTCATTCGGGCAGAAATGGATCGCCTGATCTTCAATTTTTACCAATTCAGTACCACATTCCGGACAATGTTTGATATATTCTATTTCTTTACTTTCTTCAGTTCTTTTCTCAGTATTTACCGCAACGATCTTCGGAATGATTTCACCGCCTTTTTCTACATACACAAAGTCATGCTCATGAAGGTCCAGTTTTTTGATAATATCTTCATTGTGAAGAGAAGCTCTCTTTACAATAGTTCCTGCCAGTAAAACAGGTTTAAGATTGGCAACCGGCGTAATAGCACCCGTTCTTCCTACCTGGTATGAAACGCTTTGAAGCTCAGTTTCCACTTTTTCAGCCTTGAATTTATAGGCCATGGCCCAACGGGGAGATTTTGCAGTATATCCAAGCTGTCTTTGCTGCTGCAGAGAATTTACTTTTAAAACAATACCGTCAATTTCAAAAGGCAGGTTATGGCGCTCCGTATCCCAGAAAGTGATAAAATCTTTTACCTCATCAAGAGTGGTGCATAATTTAGCCTGCTGAGATGTTTTGAATCCCCAGCCCTGGGCTTTTTGAAGCAGTTCCCAATGGGTTTCTGCCGGAATATCTTCAGCGATGAACTGATAGAGTACAGAAGATAAACCACGCTTTCTTACTTCGGCACTGTCCTGCATTTTTAAACTTCCGCTGGCTGTATTTCTAGGGTTCATAAACGGATCAAGTCCTTCCTCATCACGCAGTTTATTGAGTTTATCGAAATTCTTTCTGGTCAGGTAAATTTCTCCACGCATAAAGAAGTGAGGAGGGAAATCGCCTTTCAACGTCAGTGGAATATCTGAAATGGTACGGACATTCGGGGTAATTTCATCTCCCTGGAAACCGTCACCGCGGGTTACTGCCTGCATCAGTTTTCCGTTTTCATAAAGAATGGAAATAGAGGCTCCGTCATATTTTAATTCAGCAACAAACTCCACAGGATCATTAATGGTCTTAATAATTCTTTTCTCCCAATCTTCAAGATCATCAAAATCATAAGAATTATCCAGAGAATACATTCTGAATTTATGCTGGATCGTTGGAAAAACCTTTGTAACTCCACCACCTACTCTTACAGAAGGGGAGTTTTCATCATAAAACTCAGGGTGCTTTGCTTCCAGCTCCTGGAGCTGCTGAAGAAGCATATCAAAGTCATAATCTGAAATGGTAGGGGTATCCAGAAGATAATAGTTTTCATTATGCTGATGAAGCTCTTTGCGGAGCTGTTCTATTTTTTGTTGAATGTTTTCGGACATTGCGTTTCTATCTTTTGAGCAAAAATAACTAAACTAATTCCATTTAGAAAATAACACAATTAAATATTACAGGAAAGTTAATATTACGTAATGCCTTTTAATAGGCTGGTTATCTACGGAATAAATTGGTTGTTTATAATAAATTAACATAACGTTTCTATTTAATTAAAAAAATGTTAAAACTCTCTTAAACAGAAGGCTCTCAAAGTCAAAATACCTTTGCACATCTAATTTGAGGTAATGAAAAAAGTAAAGATTGTACTGGGATTATTGTTTTTAGGGTTTGGGACACTGGCGTATGCACAGACTACACAGGCTTCTATTGTAGGGAAAGTAACCGGGCCGGGAAGTACGGTTCAGGAAAAAGTGAAAGTAACGATCGTTAATGAATCTACAGGATTCAGAACGGAAACAGAAACCAATTCAAAAGGAGAATATATCTTTAAAGAGATTCCTCTTGGTGGTCCATACACCGTTATTGTAAACGAGGATAAAAAGGAAGGCTATAATGTCAACTTTGGAGATCAGGTTACTGTAAACATGGATATGGGCGGAGAGAAGCGTATAGAAGAAGTAGTGATTACCGGAAACCTTAAAAATAAAATAGGAAACCTTGGTGCAGCTACAGCAATTTCTGCCAAGAATATGAGCATGCTTCCGGTAAACGGGAGAAACTTCACGAACCTTACAGAACTATCACCTTTAAGTGGAAAGGGAGGAAATTTATCCGGGCAGCTGGGTTCTTCCACCAATTTCACTATTGATGGGATGACAGCTAAAAACCCGACCTCTGCAGGTTCTACGACCAGCCGAAGTGGTGCCCCTTTTTCCATTTCTATTGAAGCGGTACGTGAATTTAAAATTACTACCAACCAATATGATGTAACGTTGGGAAGGAGTGGTGGTGGAACAGTAAGTGCTGTTACGAAATCAGGAACCAACAAATTTTCAGGAAGTGCCTGGGAATACTTAAGAACCAATTGGCTTTCCAGCCCTTATGATATCAGAGGAAATAAGAGACAGAATGATTTCTCTACTTCTCAGTTTGGTTTTTCATTGGGTGGACCGGTCATTAAAAATAAATTACATTTCTTCGTAGCCTGGGATCACCAGCTGGATTCCAGACCGTTGATTATTGCAGATATCAGATCTCAGGAAGATGAGAAAAGATTCAATACCACTACAGAAACGCTGAATAAGTTTCTGGATATTTCAAGAGCAAAATATGGGGTAGGGAATACTCCTCAGTTTGGAAGCTTTGATAAAGTGAGAAATTCAGATGCTGCATTTTTGCGTTTAGACTGGCAGATCAATGAAAAGCACTTATTGACGTTAAGAAACAACTTCACCTATGACCTTAATAAAAACGGACTTGGTGATAATACCAATATCAACTTCTTTGAATCTTACGGAAATGATAAAAACCTTGACAACAGTTTATTATTAACCTTAAGATCAAATCTGAAGCCTAATTTAACGAATGAGTTGAAAGCTCAATATCTCTACACGTTCCAGGACAGTTACCAGAATACGGAATTAGGGAAGCCGGTTCCAAGAGCTATTGTTGAAAATATCGTTTCCCCGGGAATAGGGGCTACCAATATTCAGATCGGAGGTCACCGTTTTGCTCAGGAAAGCTTTAGAAATAATGTATTTCAGGTTGTTGATAACTTGTATTACAACACCGATAAAGTAAAATATACCTTCGGTGCAGATTTGATGTATACCACTTCAAAATCTGTATATGGAAGTGAGGTGAACGGAAGATTCCACTTCAGAGAAGATAATGTTAAAAACCCAAGTAACCTTTACAATTTTGAAACCCTTAATGCATACAGATTCTACAGGGAAGTACCTTTAATGGATGACCCTTCTGTAAGATCCAATATCTGGAATATCGGAGTTTATGGGCAGTTTCAGACCAAAATAGCCAAAGGTCTTGATTTGATGGCTGGTTTGAGGTTAGATTACAGTGGTTATCCGAAAGCGGAATTCAACCAAAAATTATTTGATGAAATGGGGATCAGAACGGATAATAAAATCAAATCATTTGTGATCCAGCCAAGATTCCAGTTTGACTGGAATATCAATGAGCAGAATAAAGACTTCTTAAAATTCGGAGCCGGGATATTCTCTTCAGACATCAATAATTATATGATCATCAACAACCTTGTGTTTGACGGAAAGCACCTGGCAACGGTAGATGTAAATCCTTCAGCAATTGGTCTTACTCCAGACTTTAACAGCTACAGATCAGACTACGCTAGTGTTCCTTCCCTGGCGCAGTATCAGATTCCAACCATCAATTATACAGGAAAAGATGCCAAAATTCCAATCGTTTATAAAGCCAATATCTCCTATACCCACTTCTTTAATGAAAGATTCAGAGCAGGATTGGCCGCTTACATGGCGTTAGGTAGAAATAATTACTACTATTATGATAGAAATATGGTAACGAACCCATATTTTACATTGGCTAATGAAGGGGGAAGAGGTGTGTTTGTTCCTACTTCAGCAATAGACGGAGCAAAAATAGACTGGAAGGCCGGAAGAATCAATAATAATTTCGGAAGAGTATTGGAATTGGTGAGTGACGGTAAAGTGAATCAGTTCTCATTTGTGGTAGATACCAGCTACCGTTATTGGAAAGATGGGGAAATTACAGCAAGTTATACCTGGTCTGATATCAAAGATAATACATCATACAACGGAAACGTAGCGAACTCTGCAACATTGTCTACGATGGTTCAAGGAGATCCGAGAGATTTGAGAATGACATATTCAGACAACCAATTCCGTAATAAAGTAGTTATTTATGGAAACTCACCTACCATTGCAGGATTTACGTTAGGAATCAGATATTCAGGAATCGGAGGGACGCGTTTCTCTGTAACAGCAGGAGGAAATATCAATGGAGACTTTGTAGATTCCAATGATCTGGCTTATATCTTCCCGAATCTTACCCAGCCTCTTTTGAGTGATCCTGAAGTAGGCAAGGCATTAAAAGATTATATTACTGATTATAATAATAACATTGCAGAACGTAACGGAGGTAAAAATGGATTCTATGGAGTTTGGGACGTACGTATTGCGAAGAAAATAAAATTTGAAAAAGTGGGAGCATTTGAGCTTTCTGTAGATATTTTCAATGTCGCAAACTTGCTTAATAAAGAATGGGGGGTTAATAAGTCTTACGGAAATATGTCTCTGTATAGAATTACCGGATTCAACCAGACTACCAAACAGTTTGAATATGCTAAAAATACCAGTGGGTTAGCTCCTTTATCAGGAAATCCGTATCAGATTCAGATTGGAGCAAAATATAGTTTCTAACAAGAAAATAATATGAACCACAAAAGGCTTAAAAATAGATAAGTGATCAGAAACAAACGAAAACTTCTATGTCTTTTGTGGTTTAAAGCTTTTTAAAATAATTATCTTTATCCAAAAGTCTTCGGACTTGGTTTTAATTATCAATTTATATTATGAAAAATTTTATCTTAGGGTTAGCAGTTTTAAGTACAGTATTGATGAAAGCACAAACTCAGATTATAGCACACAGAGGGTATTTCCAGGCACAACCTCCTACAACGGAAAACTCAATTAAATCTTTAGAGAATGCTCAAAAGCTTAAAGTGTATGGATCGGAATTTGATGTGAGAATGACAAAAGATGGAGTGTTGGTGATCAACCATGACGAGCACCACGATAAAATGGAAATCTCCGAGACTTCTTTCAAGGAATTGGAAAAAGTAAAACTATCTAATGGAGAAAAATTCCCTACCTTAAAAGACTATCTGAAGCAGGGTAAAAAGGATCCGTCTGTAAAGTTAATTGTAGAGATCAAACCGGATAAAACTCCAGAAATAGAGAATGAGATCACCCAAAAGACGATCAAAATGATCAAGGATATGAAACTGGAATCTCAAAGTGAATTTATTTCTTTCAGTTTGAATATCTGTAAGGAAATTAAAAAACTTGAGCCGACATTTAAAGTGCAGTATCTGAATGGAGAATTGTCACCGGAGCAGATCAAGAAAGAAGGACTTGACGGTATGGATTATCATTACAGTGTTTTCCAGAAAAACCCTACATGGATTTCTGAAGCTAAGACATTAGGTCTTATTACAAATTCCTGGACGGTAAACGATGCGGCTGTTTATGAAGAATTGAAAAAACAGGGAATTGGATTTGTTACCACTAATATCCCTGAACAACTGAAAAATAAATAATTATTATCGGGCTTATCATCATTCATTTCTGTAATGATTGAGAGCAAAATAAATATTGCCAATGTGTAAAGACTGTCTCTTCCAAAAGAGGCAGTCTTTTTTGTTACAAATAAAGCAGGCGCATATCCGGTAATATATATTATTCTAGTCTGAGAGATGGGTTCACAGAATGAAGAACACGGTGTTCAAAATAAAGTACTCTGGTTTTGAATTTAACCAATTGGTATACAGTTGTATATGGTGTTTTATTTTCTCAAAGAAAGACAATAAAGATACACAAATGATATCGGTAAATGATATTAAAAATAATTAATTACTTAATATACTGTTAGTTAGTCTATTGTGTGAATCTGTTAATAGAAATTTAACATTTCATTCAATATTTTTTTAATAAATGTTAAAGTGTTGTTAAAATCTTAATCATAATGTCCTTTTAATTTTGCACAAACAAAAAGGATATGCGTAAAGAGACACAAAAGCTGTTGGTTTTGTCGCTGTTAGGACTAATCAGTGTGAACCTGGCAGCTCAGCAGAAATCTAAAAAAGACACTATTAAAGGACTTGATGAGGTAGTGGTAACTGCTTTGGGAATCAAAAGGCACGACAAGTCATTAGGGTATTCTACCCAGACTGTTAAATCTGAAGAAATATTACAAACTCAAAACAACAACTGGGCAGAAGCTCTGGAAGGTAAAGTAGCAGGCTTGAAAGTTCAGACCGCTGGAGCAGGACCTCTTGGAACAGCCCGTATTACCCTTCGTGGAGACATTTCCATGAATATGGGAAATAACGACGCACTGATTGTTGTTGACGGGGTTCCCCTGAGCGGGAGAAAGACCGGAACCGGAACTTCTGCCTATGGAGCCGGCTCAGGAGGAGATTTACCTATTGACTATGGGGACAGTTTCAACAGTATTAATCCTGATGATATTGAATCTGTATCAATTCTGAAGGGACCTACTGCTTCTGCACTCTATGGTTCAAGGGGCTCAAGAGGAGCTATTATGATTACCACAAAATCTGGAAAAACTAAAAAAGGAAAAGTTCAGATTACCTTAAATTCATATTCAAGCTATGATACTGTTCTTAAATGGCCGGATTATCAATATGAATACGGACAGGGAACTCAGCAAAAAGATAAAAATGGAAATTATTATTATTCTTATGGAGCTTCTGCTGACGGAATAAATACAGGTTCTACCAGTAGTGCCTTCGGACCGAAATTTGACGGACAATATTACTTTCAGTACGATCCCACGGTAGAAGGGCAAAGCTTGGAAAGAAAACTATGGAGACCTTATAAAGACAATATTAAAAATTTCTGGCAGGTAGGGTCTACTTACTCAAACAGCTTGTCAGTAGAACATTCCAATGAATCCACATCCTTCAGAACTTCACTTTCTTATCTGAAAAATGAATGGATGATGCCTAATACAGGCTTCAACAGATTGAATGCTGCTGTATCCTTAGATCATAAATTGAGCAGCAGGCTGAAAATAGGAACTAAAATCAACTTCAGCCAGACTAAAAGTGATAACCTTCCTGCTACCGGATATAATAACCAGTCGATTTCTTATTTTATGATTTTCCAAAATCCCAATGTAGATCTCGAGTGGTATAGACCTATCTGGAAAAAAGGCCAGGAGCAGGTAGATCAGATTCACCCTTTCAGTTCCTATATTGATAACCCTTATCTGATTGCCTATGAAAATCTAAACAGTACAAATAAAAAGATTATTACAGGTAACGTTAATCTAAATTATCAGCTGGCCAAAAACTTTGATATTGCCTATAAAACAGGATTGGAATGGAGTAATGAACTCCGTACCCAAAGAAGACCCTGGAGTTCTGCCAATTATCTGAAAGGGTATTACAGGGAGCAATACATCAGGTATTTGGATCTTAACAATGATATTCTCTTTACCTATAAAAACAAATTTGGAGATGTAGGTGTGACAGCTTCTGCCGGAGGTAACATTAAATATCATGAATATACCATGAATGATTACCGGGCTAATGGACTTAATAAAGCAGGATTGTACCAGCTATCCAATGCGACATCTTTAGAAAGCAGACTTCCAAAACCTAATGATAATCAGGTAAACAGTTTATATGCATTGGCAAATTTCAGTTATAAGGATATGATTTTCCTGGATGTAACAGCCAGAAACGACTGGAGCAGTACCCTTCCGGATCATAACAGATCTTATTTTTATCCGTCATTGTCATCCTCTTTTATCCTATCTGATATTTTTAAACTGAAATCTGATAATTTAAATTTCTGGAAACTTAGACTGTCATGGTCAAAAGTAGGAAATGATACCTACAATTATATGCTTGAAAAATACTATGAAAATAGTGTATTCACTGGATCTGTAGAATCTCCCTTATTGTATCCGAATCCTGATTTGAGACCGGAAATGATTACGAATATAGAAGGAGGGATGGATTTTACAATTTTGAAAAACAGACTGACTTTTAATTTTACAGCCTATCAGAATAATTCTAAAGATCAGACCATTATTATTCCTGTACTGTATGAAACCGGATATAATAAAAGAATTATCAATTCCGGAGAACTGAGAAACAGAGGAATTGAAATGTCATTAAGCACTTCACCTATTAAAAATAAAAACTTCTCCTGGAATGTAAATGCCAACTGGTCAATGAACCGCAACAAGATTCTTTCTCTTCCGGAAGAGTTCAACGGAGTACCTTACACGATGGCAAGCGTTGGAGGAGTTGTGTATTATAATGCTGTAGTGGGAGGTTCACTAGGTGATATGTATGGTTACGGTCTGATGTATTCTCCGGATGGACAAGTGATTTACGGTACAGATGGGTTAACGGCAAAGCCAACGGAAATGAAGAAAATAGGAAATGCTTATCCAAAGTGGAGAGCCGGACTTCAGAACGAATTTAAATATAAAAATATTACCGTTAGTTTCTCTTTTGACGGACAGTATAAAGGGATCGCTTACTCACAATCACATCATAAAATGTCCGAACAGGGGAAACTTACCCATACTCTTGTAGGAAGAGATAATCCGGGTGGGCTGATTGTAGGGGATGGAGTTGTTCAAAATCCGGACGGAAGCTTTTCTCCGAATACAAAAGGAGTTCCTGTTTCTTCTTATTATGGAGATTATTATAGAAGGGCCAACGTGGAAACCAATTCATTTGACACTTCATTCATTAAGCTAAGAGATGCCAGAATTTCTTATTCTTTTCCCAAATCTATTACAGAACCATTAAAAGTCACAGATATTAGCCTTGCTTTATTTGGAAGAAATCTTTGGATGTGGACGAAATTTCCATTATTTGATCCGGAAGCAGCTACCCTTGACGATTCTACCATTACACCGGGAGTTGAAATGGGGCAGCTGCCTTCAGCCAGAACAGTCGGAATTCAGTTAAATGTTAAATTCTAAAATTTTTAAAATGAAAAAGATACTCTATATATGTTCATTTCTTAGCCTTGTAGGATGTGCCGTGTCATGTGACAGAAGCCTGGATGAAATTAATAAAGATACAAGTAGAATCAATGTACCTGTTGCAAACACCCTGCTGGCTCCCATACAGTATAATATGGCTTCCGTAGGATATAACAGGGCTAATGATTTTAATTTTGATATCATGCAGGTTTCTCTGGATTTCCCCAACGAAGGCAATTCATTAAGCCGTTATTATATTACAGAAAATACAGGAACAGGATTCTGGAACAATTCATACAGATGGCTGAAACAGGTTGATGACCTTAAAAAAGCAGCCATTTCTGAAGGAGATAAAAATTACCAGGCTATTTCTATGGTACTCAATGCATGGATTTATTCCAATCTTACCGATACCTATGGTGATGTTCCTTTTTCCGAAGCTTCACAACTGGATAATGGTATTTCTCAACCTAAATTTGATAGACAGAAAGATATTTATGTCCGTCTTTTGGATGATCTGAAAGCAGCTAATGCTTTATTTATCACCACTAAACCTCTTACCGGGGCAGATCTGTTTTATAAAGCAGATACTGATAATAGTGGAATAGCCAATTGGAAAAAGCTATGTAACTCGCTTTCTCTAAGACTTTTATTAAGAATACTAAGCAGAGATGGAGAAGTAAATGTGAAAGAAAGAATTCAGGAAATTGTAAACAATCCAACGGTATATCCCATTTTTCAAAATAATGCAGATGCTACTAAGCTTGATATTTCAGGAATCTCTCCATTATTGCCACCTATTGCAAGGCCTCAGGATTTTACCACAGGAAGAGCAGCGTCAGATTTCTTTGTACAGGCTTTACAGAAAAATAATGACCCACGTATACCGATGTTCTTTACCCAGGCAAAAGATTTGAAAAACAATAATATAGGATATGTGGGTGCTCCTTCAGGATATCCTTTCGGAACGGTTTTTACTTTTCAGCCGTCAAATCTTAATCAAAACCTGGCAAAAGCTCCGCTGAAGATTTTTGTTTATCCTTATGCAGAACTTCAGTTTACCTTGGCAGAGCTTGCCCTAAAAGGAATCATTCAGGGAAGTGCTAAAACTTTTTACGAAAACGGAGTGAAAGCTTCTATTGAACAGTGGGGCGCTGTAGTACCGGCCAACTATTTTGATAATCAAAATGTAGCTTATGAAGCAGACCTGAAAAAAATTATACTTCAGAAGTATATCGCTCTTTTCTTTGTAGATCAGCAGCAATGGTTTGAAAAAAGAAGAACAGGATTTCCGGTACTTCCCAACAATGGAGGTCTGTTAAATAATGGAGATTTACCCCAAAGATTAATGTATCCGCCCAATCCTAAAGTATTGAATCCTGCTAATTATTTGGCTGCTGTTCAGCAGATGGGAGGAGATCATATCAATGTGAAAATGTGGTGGAATAAATAAAAAGATTAATAAAGAATAAAGAATAAAGAATAAAGAATAAAGAATAAAGAAATGAGTGCTAAGATGAAATTTATAATGCCATGTATGCTGATTTCGGCAATGGCGTTTTCCCAGACTTCTGTCTCCGGTTATATATACGAGGACAGCAATAAAAATCAAAAGAAAGAAAATCGTGAAAAAGGAGTAGAGGGAGTAGCTGTATCCAATGGAGTACAGGTAGCCCTTACGGATAAAAACGGGAGATATAGCTTACCTGTTCAGGAAGGGCAGACTATTTTTGTCATCAAACCTTCAGGGTATCAAACTGCTTTAAACAGCAATAATCTGCCTCAGTTTTATTACCATCATAAGCCCCAAGGTTCCCCTGCTGATTTTAAATATAAAGGAGTAGCTCCTACCGGAGATCTTCCTAAAGAACTGAATTTTCCACTGTACAGGCAGAATGAAGATAAAAACTTTGATATTCTTGTTTTTGGAGATCCACAACCTTATACGGAAAAGGAGCTTGATTATTTTAAAAGAGGAATTGTAAATGAAGTTAAAAACACCAAGAAAAATGCAGTGCTGGGGATTAGCCTGGGAGATTTGGTAGGAGATAATTTAAGCCTTCAAAAACCTTATGCAGATGTAATGAAAGAAGTAGGATTGCCCTGGTACAATGTCATGGGAAATCATGATATGAATTATGATGCAAAAGAAGACCACTTATCGGATGAAACATTCGAATCCAATTTTGGTCCTGCCAACTATTCATTCAACTATGGTAATGTTCATTTTATTATTTTGGATGATATTCTTTATCCGGACCCGAGAGATGGAAAAGGATATTGGGGAGGATTCCGTGAAGATCAGCTTCAGTTTATCGAAAATGATTTGAAGTGGGTTGATAAGAATAAACTTGTGGTGGTATCTTTCCATATTCCGTTGGAGCATACAAATGAAGATAACTTTAGAAATGCTGACCGCCAGAAATTATTTGATTTTTTAAATCCTTTTCAGAATGTATTGCTTTTATCGGCACATACCCATATTCAGCAACAAATTTTCTATGGTAAAAAAGCAGGCTGGAACGGGATAAAAGAACTGCATGAATATAACGTGGGAACCACTTGTGGTGACTGGTATTCGGGTACGGCTGACGAAGCGGGTCTTCCAACTTCAACAATGAGAGATGGAACAGCTAAAGGGTATTCTTTCATCAGCTTTACGGACAATCAATATAAAGTTAAGTACAAAACGGCTGGAAAACCGGAAGATTATCAAATAAAACTATATGTTCCAAAGGTCATTCCTTATCCTTCCAAAACCTCTGCAAAAGTTCTGGCCAACTTTTTCATGGGAGGTAAAAAAGATAAAGTAGAGTACAGAATAGACAACGGATCCTGGGAAGCCATGGAGTATGATGAAACAATAGATCCGAATTTTGCTCTTTCGGTTTTTAAATGGGATACTACAGAGAAAATCCTTCCGGGAAGAAGACCTTCTAACCCTGAAATGTCAAAACATATATGGGAAGCAGGTTTTCCTAAAAAATTAGCTTTGGGAAAACACAAAGTTGAGGTAAGAGCTGTTGATATGTATGGAAATCAATTCTCCGCTTCAGAAGAATTTGAAGTACAGAACTCAATTCAGATTCCTTAAGCTTATTATTTTACTTTTTTTAGATTTTGAAGCCGGTTTGTCATGAACCGGCTTTGTTTTACCAAGTTTGTCCCTTTGTTTTAAAGTTATTTGTTAAGATCCCCCGGAATGAGAACTCATATGGAAAAAATAGGGGCCGTTAAAAAAACATTAAATCTATATTCTTCCCATCCCGTAAAAATGTTCTTTTGTAACTTTGTACAACGAAAAGTATTATTACAATGAACATAAACGGAAAAAATGCCATCGTAACCGGTGGTGGAAGAGGATTAGGAAAGGCTGTAGCGCTGGCTTTAGCTCATGAAGGAGTAAACGTTGCCATTACAGGAAGAAACGAGGAAAATTTAAAAAATACAGTTGACGAAATCAAAAAACTGGGAGTGCATGCAGCCTATGCCGTATTTAATATTGATGATGAAGCCTCTGTAAAAGCAGGAATCGAAACTTTAGCTGAAACACTTGGTGGAGTAGATATATTGATCAATAATGCGGGAATCGGGGATTTCGGAAGTATTGAAGATATGTCTTCTGAAACCTGGGAGCAGGTGATCAAAACCAATCTATTCGGGGTATACTATGCGGCTAAAGCCGTTCACCCGTTTATGAAAGCTAAAGGAGAAGGTGATATTGTAAACGTAGCCTCTACAGCAGGTTTAAAAGGAGGACCTAATATGTCTGCCTATGCAGCTTCCAAAGCAGCAGTAGTTTCCCTATCCCAATCAATGATGGCAGAATGGAGAAAACAGAATATCCGTGTGATTACATTGACTCCAAGTACTATTGCTTCTGATATGAGTATTCAGGGTGGGCTTACAGACGGTAACCCGGAAACGGTTTTACAGCCTGAAGATTTTGCAGAATGGGTAAGAGATATTCTAAAAATGAACAGACGTGCATTAATTGCGAATGGTTCCATTTTCTCTACAAATCCATAACAGATTCAAAATTTAAAGTCAGCATAACAGGCTTTATGCAGCTTTTAAATTATTGAATTCGAAATAAATACAGGTTTTACTTGTCAGAGTCGGAAGAGTTTTCTTCCGGCTTTTTTATTTTACTATCTTTTTGATGACTTATTCTAAAGTCTTTAAAAACAGGTGGAAAGCTGAAATTTATTCTTTCCCAACAGAGGGATTTGGGCTATTTTCTCTAACTTTGCATTTTAAATTTTTCCCCAAATATTATTGTGAAATTAATTAACTTATACACGAGTTCTTTCAAAGGACTCTCGCAAGAGAGTTGGATGCTGGCGTTGGTAATGCTAATCAACAGGGCGGGTTCTATGGTACTTCCTTTTTTAGGAGTTTATATGACAAACCATTTACATTTTAGCATTGAAAACTCCGGAATTGTCCTTAGCTTTTTTGGAATAGGTTCAGTGATAGGTTCATGGTTTGGTGGAATGATCACCGATAAAATTGGTGAATACAAGGTGCAGAGCTTAAGCTTACTTTTGAGTGTACCTTTATTTTGTTTAATCCCTCTTTTTACTACAGAAGAAGGGTTAGCAGGAATTATTTTAATGCAGAGTATTGTAAGCGAAACTTTCCGGCCTGCCAACTCGGTGGCTATTACAAAATACGCTAAGCCGGAAAATATTACCAGAGCTTTCTCATTAAACAGAATGGCTGTTAATCTAGGATTCTCTATAGGCCCTGCATTAGGAGGTATTCTATCTGCTATATCTTATGAGTTTTTATTTTTCAGTAATGCTTTAGCTGCTTTACTGGCCGGATTAATGTATATCTGGTTCTTTAGAAAACGTACAAGATTAGCAAAGAAGAAAGCAAGAAATGTGAAAGAAGCTATAATCATTAAAAAAGAAAATTCTCCGTATAGAGACCGTAAATTTATGGTGTATTGTATATTCTGTATGCTGTTTTCTATCTGCTTTTTCCAGTTATTCAGTACATTGACTATTTTCTATAAGGATACAGCTCATTTGAGCCAGCAGAATATAGGATTTATTCTGGGCTACAGTGGCTTCCTGATCGTATTGCTTGAAATGGGTTTTGTACAGCTGGCTGAGAAATATTTTACGTTAGGATTTACAATGCTGATAGGAACTTTCTTATGTGGATTTTCCTATGCTATGCTGGCCTTCGACTATAGTATGGTGGCATTGCTGGTTTCCATGACCTTGCTTTGTATAGGGGAAATATGGACCCTGCCTTTTATGTCGACCATTACGGCACTTCGTTCAGGTGAAAACAACAAAGGCGCTTATATGGGACTGAACGGAATGTCTTTTTCAATAGCTTTTATTATTACACCTTATATAGGAACATTGATTGCGGATAAACTGGGTTTTAATACCCTGTGGATCGGAACCGGTGTATTGGCTATACTGATTGCCATAGGTTTTTATTATATTGTTCCATGGATGCTAAAAGATAACAGGAAAACAGAAAAAGATTTAGTTTAAAATCTGATCTTATCTTCCTTTAATGATTAACCCCCGGCTGAAAACTATTCAACCGGGGGTTAATTTACTCTATGTAAGATCAATAATTTATCTGTTTTCAAGTTTGGAGATAATGTTATTCAAAATCATTTCAGCATGTACTCTTGAATTTTCAATGAACCAGAGGTGGGTGTCTTTCCCTCCGCAAACCACACCTGCAAGGTACAGATTAGAGATATTGGTTTCCATGGTCTCCATATTATATTGGGGGTTCAGACAGTCTCCATTCAGCTCTATGCCAGAATTTCTTAAAAATTCAAAGTCCGGAAGATAGCCTGTCATAGCCAGAACAAAATCATTCTCAATCTCATGAATCTGATGGTCATGATCTTTGAAAATAACAGACTGTTCTTTAACTTCAAGGATCTCTGCATTGAAATGGGCTGTGATACTGCCTTCTGAAATTCTATTTTCAATATCCGGTTTTACCCAATATTTTACACTTTTGGAAATTTCAGAATGCCGGATAATCATCGTTACTTCAGCTCCTTTTCTATACGTTTCAAGAGCTGCATCTACTGCAGAATTACTGGAACCTATTATCACTACTTTTTGTCTGGCGTAAGGATAGGGCTCGGTGTAATAGTGTTTAACTTTCGGCAGGTTTTCCCCTGGAATGTTCATCAGATTCGGAATGTCATAGAACCCTGTGGCAATTACCACATTTTTAGCAAAGTAGTTTCCTTTTGTAGTTTCAATTTCAAAGACATCATCAATTTTGAACACTTTTACTACTTTTTCATAGAGGTGAATATTCAGATCCTTCTGTCGGGCAATTCCCTGATAATATTCCAATGCTTCCTGTCTTCCGGGTTTGGGAGCAGGAGAGATAAAAGGAGTTCCGTCAATTTCAAGTTTTTCAGCGGTTGAAAAAAAACGCATATACAAAGGATAATGATACAGTGAATTAACAATTGTTCCTTTTTCAATAATCAGGTAGCTGAGGTTATTTTTTTGAGCTTCAATAGCACAGTTTAAACCGATAGGGCCCGCTCCGATGATAAGAATGTCCAAAATTTCCATAGTACAAAGGTACGATGTAATTAGCAGATTGTATGGATGTTTTTAGAACAAAGATATGAGAGGAGTTATGAGTTGAGAGTGAACGGTCAATGATTGTCTTCTGGTTGTAAAGTCAATTTACCCGTGATATGGATATTCAATAGGGACGGGCTTTAGCCCGTTCTTTATAAGAATACAAAACAATCTATTGGCTTTAGCCCAAACTTAATAGAAAAGAGTTAAGAGTTAAGAGTTAAGACGTCATACATTATACATTATACATTATACATTATACATTATACATTATACATTATACATCCGACATTATACATTATACATCCCACACTATACATCATTTTACCACTCCTGTACTCCATACCCAATTCCTTCCCGGTTATGGCATCAGTTTTGGTGTTTTTAACCATCACTAAAATTAAAAATATGAAAAAACTACTCATTTCTCTATTGGTACTGACTGTAGTAATCGCCTGTAAAAAAGAAGCCGGAAAACCGGTTCCGAATGTTGTTGATTCTATTGCACAGGCAAAAGCAGACAGTATTGGAAAACTTCCTACAAAAGAAGAAAGAGAAGCTTCTTTGAAGAAAGTAAATGATGAGGTGCTGCAGGCTTTAAAAGCTAAAGACTATAAAACATTTGCTTCATTAATTCATCCTCAAAAAGGAATCCGGTTTTCAATGTACGCTCATGTTGATCTGAAAGGGGATAAACATTTCTCCAAAGCTGATTTCGAACAGTTTCAGCCTACAAAAACATTGTTTACATGGGGAGCACAGGATGGTTCAGGAGACCCATACAAGGCAACTATTAATGATTATTTGGGTAAATGGGTTTTTTCTAAAGATTTTACAGCTTCCCAATATTCTGTAGATAAATTCATCGGTGGAGGGAACTCTCTGAACAACCTTAAAGAAAGCTATCCTACAGCTAATTTTACAGAAAATTATATCAAAGGAACAGAAAAGAATAGTGAAATGGACTGGAAAACCGTTCGTTTTGTATTTGAAGAATTTCAGGGAAAATATTATCTGATAGCAGTGATCAATGATCAGTGGACAATATAAGATAGAGAAAAGCTGGATGCAGGAAGGAAAAGTTAATGATCTTCTCTCTTACAGCCTCCAGCTTTTTTTATAAAATTTCAGCCAGTTGTTGAGTAAGATTTTTTCTGGAAAACTGTTCAATCTGCTGAGTGTTTTCACTATGATCTCCGCTTTTCCAAAGCTCAAATTTTTCCAGGACAAACTGCTTCACTGTTTCAGAATGGGTATAGCTAAAATGCTTCCCGGCATGGGTGTCTTCTAAAATTTTTTCTACATCGGCTTTATCTGGACCAAATGATAGTATCTGTTTTCCCGATGCCAGATATTCAAATATCTTTCCGGGAATAATTCCTTTTGAAGATTCGTTAGGAAAATTGGTGATAAGAAGCAGGTCAGAATTCTGCATTTCTTCAACAGCTTTGCCATGGGAAAGATAACCCAGATTCAAAATATGGTTTTTCAAACTGGAATTTTCAAGAGAAGCTAAGATCTTATCATCAATTCTTCCCACCAATTTCAGTGAGAAATTCTTTGAAAACTCTATGTTTTCTTTCACCAGTTCATCTAATGCTTTCCAAAGATTTTCGGGATTCCGCAATTGCTCCAAAACCCCAATATAGCTCAACGTAAATGTTTTACTCTTTTGACCTTTTGGAGTTTCATGGGTATCAGTCTCATCAAAACCATTAGTGATGCAAACAGCATTAGCTCCTGCTTTCCGAAAGTTCTCGGCATCCGTATAGCTTGTGGCAAGGGTAATATCTGCATTTTTAAATACAGTACTTTCTAACTGGCGGTGCTTCTTATCTGAACTCTTGGTCAGTTTTAAATGCTTATAGTACGAGATTTCCGTCCACGGGTCACGAAAATCGGCAATCCATTTGATATGGGGAAGCTTATGTTTAAGGCCTAGCCCGATGAGATGTAATGAATGGGGTGGGCCGGAAGTGACTACCACATCTATTTTATTTTCTTTTAAATACTTTTCTAAAAATTGAATAGAAGGCTTTACCCAAAAAACTCGGGCATCCGGAATAAAAAAATTCCCCCTTACCCAAATGGAGAGTCTGGATTTCCAGCTTTGGTTTTCACCTACATCAAATTGCCCGGCTTTGAATTTTTTATTGCTTTTATTAAGCTTTTCTGCCAGCTGATAAGGTTCCCAGATCTTTGTTCTGACCATTTCAATATCGTTCGGAATATCCTTCATCAACGTTTCATCTATCAACGGATAATTGGGATTTTCCGGAGTGTAGATCACAGGTTTCCAGCCAAAATCGGGTAGATATTTTGCGAACTTAAGCCATCTTTGAACACCAGGACCTCCCGCAGGAGGCCAGTAATAGGTGATAATCAATATTTTCTTCTGTTCCATTTTGATTTTATGATTCTTTATGACGGCTTGTTTATTCAGAACGTATGCCGAAATATTGAATTAAGCTTGTGGTTCAGTTAATGTTTCCTTTTTCTTATTTTTATTCATCCAGAAAATTCCAAAAGCTGTCAGGGCTATAAATAGTCCGAAACAAATAAGGGAAATCCATTTTCCTTTTTCAATTACTTCAGGCTCAAACACCATTCTGATATGATGGTTTCCTGCCGGAACGTGTACGGCACGAAGTAAATAATCTGCTTTGATATAAGGAACTTCTTTTTCATCAACCAGAACTTTCCAGCCGTGGGGATAGTAAACTTCAGAGAACACAGCCAATTGTGGTGTCCTGGATTGAGATTTAAACTCCAGTTCATTAGGCTGGTATTTTGTAAGATTGATAAATGCTGTAGAATCTGGCTGAACAGGTTTATTGTCGAAATAAGATTTGTCTGAAGTGGCAATAACAGCTGTTTTTTTATTGTCAATATCCCCAATAGATTTGATTTCTTCATTAGGAGTATCTGCAAATTTCAGGTCACTGACAAACCATGCATTTCCGTTGGCATTTGGATTAGGTACCGCCTGAGGTTCTGTAGGACCTCCAAAAATCATATACTTAGCATTAAGCATATTCAGAATTTTAGGAGTCTTTACACTGTCTATATTTGACAGGTATTCATTCAGAATATCGTCATACCTTCTTAATTTTACTGCATGATAACCCCCAATAGATGCTTTAAAATAAGAAGTATTTGTCTCACTTGTTACACCTAAAGTCTGGTTATAAATTCTATAATGGCTTTTATCTTTTTCAGCAATTGTTTCCAGCGTCTTGTTGATATTTACATTATCCAGAATAGAGGATAAGCTCGGGTTTGCCTGAACTTTTTCAGCCAATAGGTCTGAAGTTTCCGTCTGGAAAGGGTTTTCAGCAAAGACTTTGTCTACATAATTTTCATCATTCAGATAACGCTTGTTCACAGTCCATAAGTCGAATAAACTTACCAGTCCAATTACCACCAAAGCAATATTCTGATTCAGCTTTTTCTTTAAACTGAAAAATAAAACAGCTGCAGTAATAGCTACATAGATAAACGCTTTGATAGCATCTGTTCTGAACAGTTTATATCTTTCATCCACAAGATAATCGAGTAGGAAAGGAGGGAAATACGTTTTCTCACCTTCTGTCGCGAATCCTAATAATGATTTTCCGAAGACTAAAAGAATTAATACGAATCCTAATGTTCCTCCACTTACATAAAGAAGTGTTTTTTGCTTATATTCTTCAGTAAGCTTTTCATCGGTGAAGAATCTGTACAGTCCAAGGATGGCAATCAGTGGGAATAACAATTCTACAACAACAAGGATTGAAGAAGGTGCTCTGAATTTATTGTAAAACGGAACATAGTCAATAAAGAAATCCGATAATGGCATAAAGTTACTTCCCCAAGCCAGTAAAACGGTAAGTATGGAAGCTCCTAAAATCCAGTAACGGTATTTTTTTCGGGCAATGAAAAATCCTAAAAGAGCAAGAAAACATACAATAGCTCCCTGATATGCCGGTCCCGAAGTTCCCGGTTGGTCACCCCAGTATGTCATTCCACTGAAACCTTTCGATATTCTGTCCATTTCAGCTTGTGAGCTTACATTTTCCTGAACAAGCTCCTGAACTTTGCTCATCATTTCCTTAGCTTCCGGTTCCTGGCTTCCACCACCCATCAACCTTGGAATGAAAAGATTTAACGTTTCCAGTTTACCGTAGCTCCACATCAGCATGCTTTCCTTATCCATTCCGGATTTTCCTGAAGTATGGCTGTCATTCGTTAAAATCTGCTTTCCACGAACCGTTTCTTTTACATATTCAGAATTGGCAAGGATTCTTTGAGAATTCATTCCAACTCCAATGATACATGATACAGCAATAATTCCCGAAGAAATAAGAAAATGCTTCATCTGTGTTTTCTTCAGGATCACTCTGATCAGTTCAGAAAGGAATAAAAATCCTAACGCAATGAACAGATAATATGTCATCTGTGGGTGGTTCGCTGCAATCTGAAGTCCCATAAAAAGGGTTGTTACAATGAATCCCCAGATGTATTGTTTCCGGATATAAACCAATAGGATTCCAGCTAAAAGTGGTGCGAAATATTCAATGGTATTTACTTTACCATTATGCCCTGCAGCAATGATAATATAAAAATAGGTAGAAAGGCCAAAGAAAGTAGCCCCTAGCAGAGCATATTTCCAGTTTCTGACCACTACCATTCCCAGAAGGAAAAAGCCTGCAAAAAGCAGAAACAGATAATTAACCGGCCTTGGCAGGAAATTCAGATTGCTGTCAATTTTCTTGATGATGTCACCTTTAAACTGGCTACCCATCTGATAAGTGGGCATTCCTCCAAACATGGAGTCACTCCAGTAGGTTTCATTTCCTGTGTTGGCTCTATAGTCGAGCAGTTCTTTTGCTCCTCCTCTGTACTGTACGATGTCATGCTGGAAAAGCTGTTTTCCCGTAAAGACAGGAGTGGAATATAAAAATGCTAAAACTATAAATACAACTAATGAAATAGCAATATAAATTAAGTTTTTATTTTTCGCCATGCTGGTTATTATCTTTTTTTCTTGGAATTTTTACCTTTTATCATTATTCTGTTTCACCTCTTCGTAGTCTACGGTTTCCGCATCCCACTTAAGGTTTTGCTTATTCTCTTTGTTAGAGCCATGGATATCCTGCTGCCTGTTATTCTGATTACTGTTATTGTTGAATCTATAACCGTAAAACGTCTTAAAAAATATCCTTTTCAGAATATTCCAGACAAAGAAAATAATAATAGCAGAGAGTACCAGCTCAAGAATGTACTTCATAATAAAATGTATTTAAGATTCTAAAGTTCAAAGTTGTTTGTCGATACTTATTTTAATGATCAAAATAAAATTTTCAAATTCTCAGACTCTTCAACTCTCAAACTCTTTTACTTCAATTATTTTGCTGAAGGGTTTACCATTACAGAAGATTTTGAAACACTTTTCATAGATTGAGTCTGTTTCCCGTCTGTAATAGATTCTATCTGTGTAGTTTCCACATTGATGTTCTGGTTGGTAATCCATCCAGTACTTTCATCAAATTTAATAGTACCCGTCTGTACCAGTTCGCTGCTTAAACTATGAGTAATGGGTCCCTGAGCTTTCTTTTCTGTTTTCTTAGGAATACCTCCGGTAACACCAATTTCAGCACTTCCGTTTCCTAAGCTTTTTAAAACATAGTTTGAAGTTACTTTAACTGTTCCGCTTGCATCAGCATTTTCAGAAGTGGTCCATTTTTCACCGATCTTCACTCCTTTTTTAGGAATAATGGTCAGGTTTTTATTGAACTGTTCTTTCAGTACTTTTTCATTGAAAGTTTCTTTAAGACTTGCTACAACGCTTGCTTTCTGATTCGCATCTTTGATAAGAGTTCCTACAGAAGTAGATACTTTGTTGTATACAGCATCAAAACCTGTGATGGATATCACATTACCTTTTGTATCCATTTTCATAGCAAGCTTGTTTCCGGTAAGCGCTCTGTTGATATTCCAGATCATCTTAAGATCATCTTCTTTAGGAATCGGAAGCTTGGTATCTACAACAATAGTTTTTCCCTGTGCAGATTGAGAACTTCTTTTAGCAACAAGATTAAGGGTCATATCATACACATTTCCTTTGATATCATTGACTGTAAAGTTCATT
The DNA here is from genome assembly GCF_900176315.1 of Chryseobacterium sp. YR221. Classification (NCBI taxonomy): domain Bacteria; kingdom Pseudomonadati; phylum Bacteroidota; class Flavobacteriia; order Flavobacteriales; family Weeksellaceae; genus Chryseobacterium; species Chryseobacterium sp. YR221. The sequence continues at coordinate 698,409 of NZ_FWXM01000003.1, read as the reverse complement.
TCATCCGTAGATTCGCTGGTTGCCGTAATAGATTTTCCAGTAGGATCTGTCATGGTCTTTACATCTCTCTGATAGGTTGTAAGAGGATATGTTTTTCCTTTTTCAAGCTTAAAAGTTTGCTTGATGATCCCTGCAGAATCTCTGATCGCCGGGTTCTCCGCTACTTTAGCTACAGAATCAGCAGGAACTTCTACAGTAACTGTTTTCCCTGTTTTAGGATCTACTTTCGTTACAGTGGCTGTTTCTTTTTTACACGATACAAGAGCTATAGATGAGATAAGCGCTAATGCTGCTATATTTTTCATTTTCTAATTTTTTTAATGTTGTGTTATTGAACTGAATTATTTCAAAATTTTCTGTCTTACCGCTTCATACAGAATAGCACCACATGCGACAGAAACATTTAGAGATTGTGTTTTTCCTTCAATAGGAAGTTTTATTTTTTCATCCGAATGATGAAGTACTTCTTTAGAAATTCCGGTTTCCTCATTTCCCATTACAATAGCACAAGGTTCTGAGAAGTTAACATCATAAATTAACTTTTGCGCTTTTTCACTCGCCGCAAATACCGTGATCCCGCTTTGCTGTAAAAAGTCTACGGCATGGGCAAGATTATTTTCTTTACAAATTTTAATATTATAAATGGCTCCTGCAGAAGTTTTTATCGCATCAGAATTGATTGGGGCAGCTCCTTTTTCCGGAATAATGATCGCATCGATACCCACACATTCTGCAGTTCTGCAGATGGCACCAAAGTTTCTTACATCGGTAAGTCTGTCCAGAATCAATAAGAAAGGTGTTTTTCCTTCTTCAAATAATTGAGGGACAATATCTTCTACTTTATAAAACGGAACATCCGAAATAAAAGCAACCACACCCTGGTGGTTTTTTCTCGTAAAGCGGTTCAGTTTTTCAACCGGAACATAATTGGGACGGATTTTATTTTTTGCTAAAGCAGCTTTCAATTCAGCATAAATAGGACCCTGAAGTGCATTCTGCACAAAGATCTTGTCAATGGTTTTTCCTGCTTCAATAGCTTCTATTACAGGACGAAGTCCGAAAATAAAATCGTCTTTTTTGTTGTCGTTTGTCAAAATTTATTTTTTCTATTGTTAAATCTAATCAAGGTAGGGAGGCTCTTCTACAGTTTTGTAGTAAAACAACATCCGGGCTTACATGAATTTTATTTTCCTCCGGATGAATTCCCTGATTTTTACTCATTAACCCTTCTGAAGGCTCATCAGTTTTATTTTTTTGCCTAAAATAAGAGCTGTGACGGCTCTTATTCATCAGAGGGTAATTGTTTAATATTTTTCGCCCAAAATAGCTCTTTTCTGAGCCATTGCATATCCGTAATGTAAGCTTTCATGCATGTTATTAAAGATAATGGCATCCTGAATACTTTTTAAATCCATTCCGAAACTGGTTGTATAGGGCGTGTAATCTGAAAAGAAATCACTGTCATAATCTTTCATTAAGATCTTTGAAGTTTCAGTAAGCAGGAATTCCAAATCTTCCACTTCTGATTTCTGAACATTGAGATTAGGCAAAGTCCCCTTTTTATAAGTTTCAATCCAGTACTTATCAATACGGAAAGGGTTTCCACTCAGATAATAATGCAGCAGCTGCTGTGTGGCAACTGTATGTGCAATATTCCAATATATATTGTTGTTGAAGCCATCCGGAATCAACAGAAGATCCTCATGAGAAGTATTCTGCAGGATGTCCAGAAGGTTTCTTCTTACCTGTCTGTGTGCTTGAAAATGATAGTTCATTTTGCAGTTTTTTTAATCTCCAAAAATAGTTTAATAAACTGGAAATGACAATTTTTTAAATAAGGGATTAGAGTTAAAGTTTTTTAACTATTCAAAAAAAGAGCTAATTATCAATATATTCTTGCGCTTTTTTCTATAATAACAGCGTTTTAAGCCTTTTAATTTTCCTTTTTTAAATCACAGGGCTTTTTGAAATGTAAAACCAGATAGTCATAAAAAACCTCTTCAGGATATTTTCCAAAGAGGCTTTTGTAGGGTTGAATTTAAATACCTTGAAGGGATACTATTCATTTTATTTCTTAATGATCTTATGTTTAAAAGCTGTTCCGTCTTTCAGTACAATATTCAAAAAGTAAACTCCTGTGCTGTATCCGGAAAGATCTACCTTGTTTTCTCTGTAGGTTTCAGATAATTTTTTTCCATCCATACTGAAGACTGTAACAGAGGCCACAGCAGTCTCTGATTTGATGGTTACAAAATCAGAAGTGGGATTGGGGTATATGCTGACATCGATTGTTTTAATGTCCTTAACATTCAATGTAGCATTGCTCTTACCCTGCATATAGACAGATAGGTATACATCTCCCTGCTGTTGATTGAAAACAGCCGTAGGGATGGTATGTTTAAGGGTGTGATTTCCTGCGGTCATATTAGCTAAGCTGAATCCACGTATAGGAACGGCGTTGCCCGGACACCAGTTGTTCCAGGAAGTCCATTCTGCAAGTGTTTTTGGAGTAGCACCATAGATTCCGTTACCTTGAGTGTTGTATACTCTGTAGGGTTCACACGAAATTCCTCCGGGGGTATAGGTGAGTACCTGTACATCGTCTACATAGGTGTAATTTTGTCTTCTTATATATTCTTCACCGCCGCTGTTGGCACCATGTGGGGTAGAGATCACAAAGAAACGGGCGTTGGTAACCGGATCAGGTAAATTAAAATTTACAATTCTAACCGTTTCACCGGCAGTATCTGTACTGTTGTAATTATTAAGTCTATTATAGCTCAGGATAGGAGCAATGGTGTTGTAGTCCGTCGCAGTAGCCCCTGTATCGGTTGAAAAGAAAGTAAGAGTTCCTGTAAATACATCATTCCTGCCGGAGCATCCCGGAACTTCATTGTTTGCTGCGTAAGGCACACCAAAAACATCCAGTTCCATATATATATCATAGGTGCTGCGTAGGGTGGCGTCATGAAATATACTGTACAGATTGCTTACATCGTAAGTGTAGGGAACTTCCATAGGGGAACGATTCATATTCATAAAAGGGGTGATGTATCTCCCTGCTTCAATCCTTTTTACATTAGCATCGTTTATCGTGTAAGTAGCTTGGTTTTTGGGTACTAATGCTAAAAAGACCTCACCCAGACGGTCATAGTTATCACATAATGCGCCTATGGTGACTCTCATTGCAATCTTTGCTTTAAAAGAGTCCATTTCGGCATCTGTAAGCTTTCTTGTATATCTGGCATTGTTCAGTCTGATCAACCCGTTGGGAACAGGAGCGGATACTGTAGCGGCATAGCCGTCATAAAACACTGCCTGAGAAATCACATTGGTTACTGTAGTGGTTTGTGATTTAAAAAAACTTGCAAACAAAAGACTGACAAAAAATAGCTTTTTATACATGTGATTGGTATTTGTTACAAATGTATTAAAATATGTACTTAAAAACACATTTGGTTAGATTGATTTTTAAATTAAATAGCTTTTTGTTGTTAATAGTGTAAAAAATAAGTAATAAAAGGTGTTTTCAATGAAAGGTGTAAATGAATTTTATTAAATAATTATATTTATCATTAATGTTGAAATTTTATTATTAAATTAGCATCGTATTCAATGGTAATTTTATTAATGATGAAGAAAAATTTACTTTTATTTTTATTATTGACAGTCTTGATGTTTAAAGCTCAGATCAATTTAAATATCGGAAGCACCAATGTAGGCACGGCGCCTGTCAGTAGCTTTTTTTCCTATTCCTATGTGCAGCAGATTTATCTTAAACATGAAATAAATGCGACTGCAGCAGGAACTATTACAGGTCTTACCTTTTATTTAGACCCATCATCCAGTATTGCTGATTCTTCAGACTGGACCGTTTATCTTGGGCATACTCCGAAAACAGCATTTACTTCCGGTACAGACTGGATTCCCTCTTCACAACTTACTCAGGTATTTGCAGGTACGGTAACGAAGAATAATAGTAAAGTGGAGATTGCTTTTACTACACCATTTGCCTATAATAATACAGATAATTTAGTGGTGGCAGCAAGAGAAAATGCTCCAAGCATTGATATTAATAATTTTGACGAAGTTTTTCGTGTGTATCCATATATTCCAAATTCTACCCTTTATTATAAAGGAGATCGGGCAGTTGTTGATCCGGCTTCTCCACCTGGTGGGATAAGAGTTAATTATAAGTCAGCAATAACAATTTCAGGATTAACGGCTAAGTCTACTCCCGGCTGCCCTTTCGTGCTTTATCCGGCAAACAATGCTCAGTTTATTTCTTTATCTCCTACTATTAGCTGGCAGCCTGTTATAGGAGCTACTTCTTATAAAGTTTCTTTAGGGACGAGTCCCGGAGGTACAGATATTATTAACCAGCAGGCTGTGACTGCTGCTAACTTTAATCTTTCACCATCAATTGTTCTTACGAGAGATACCAGTTATTATTTAAAAGTAACAGCTGTTTCTGCCAATGGTGAATCTTCCGGCTGTACGGATAATGTTTTTAAAACCATTCCTCCAATACCGGTAAATGATGCCTGTTTCGGAGCTTTGCTGGCATCTGTTTTTCCTTATTCATATACACAGAATGACGGAATGTCTTCTACCAATAATGCCGGATTTATAATGGCATGCCCCAACGATGGAATGAATGATGGACTCTGGTTTAAATTTACGGGAGAGGGTGGCCAGTATACCATTAAAGTGGCTCCTGCAACCATTTCTTTCGATCCCAAAATAGGAGTATATAAAGGATCGTGTAACAGCTTGACTTGTGTGGGTACAAAAGATAACGGCGGTGGCGGTAGTTCGGAAACTATTACCATTACTACCACGGCAGGAACAGAATATTATATAAATGTGGGATCTTACGAAGATTCTGAGGATAAGCCCGAAGATGTATTTACCATTACCATTACAAAGCTTTGATACGATGAAAAATTTGTAACAGATTTGTAATTTGATATAATAAAAATGTTGTGGTAAAAATATCACAACATTTTTTATAGGATACTGACAAAATGCTGTTTTCATAGCAGAAAAATCCCAGATACATCCGGAGAAGCTTCTATGTGAATGGGCTGTATGTATAAGAAACTCAGTTTGTATTATCTTGAATCCCTTGTCAAGCCCGGAATATTTAACAAACTTTAACTCAATAATGGCATTGATTGTGTTGATTAATGCAAGTATTTATCAGAAATTTACCACCTATTTTAAATCAAGCTATGTCAGATACATTTCAAGCAGAAGATATCCGTCAGTTGACGGAAAAAGTAAAAGAAAAAAACTATTTATTTTCTCTTCTGAGACAGGAAATCAACAAAGTTATTATTGGGCAGGAATACATGATAGACCGCCTTTTGGTAGGGCTTTTGGGAAATGGTCACGTACTTCTTGAAGGAGTTCCGGGACTGGCCAAAACTTTAGCGATAAAAACGTTGGCGGATGCTGTTCATGGCGAGTTCTCAAGGATTCAGTTTACTCCGGATCTGCTTCCTGCAGATGTGGTAGGAACAATGATCTATAATATCAAAGACAATGATTTTTCAATAAAAAGAGGTCCTGTATTCGCGAATTTTGTACTAGCGGATGAGATCAACCGTGCACCGGCAAAGGTGCAGTCTGCCCTGCTGGAAGTGATGCAGGAAAAGCAGGTCACTATTGGTGATGAAACCATGAAGCTTCCTAAACCATTTTTGGTATTGGCTACTCAAAACCCGATTGATCAGGAAGGAACTTACCTGTTGCCGGAAGCACAGAGTGACCGTTTTATGCTGAAGTGTACCATAGATTACCCGTCTTTTGAAGATGAAAGGAAAGTAATGAGGATGGTTTCCACTTCGCATCAGCCTACTGTAAATCCGGTAATTTCTCTTCAGGATATCGTAGATGCTAAAGAATTGATCAACCAGATTTATCTGGATGAGAAAATTGAAAAATATATCCTGGATATGGTGTTTGCGACACGTTATCCGGAAAATTACGGACTTTCCGAACTTAAAAATTATATCAGCTTCGGAGCTTCTCCAAGAGCATCCATTAACCTTGCGATTGCTTCACGAGCTTATGCATTCTTAAAAGGTAGAGCTTTTGTTATTCCTGAAGATGTAAAAGCATTGGCCAAAGATGTGCTGAGACACAGAATGGGCTTAACTTTTGAAGCGGAGGCAGAAGAAATTTCAACAGAAGAGATCATCAACAGAATTTTAGCAAAAATCCAGGCGCCATAATGAGTGATGTTGTAATCAGAAAAGCAGTTCAAGAAGACTGTAAATCAATGCTTGCCCTGATTAAGGAGCTTGCTGAATACGAAAAAGCATTACATGAAGTAACGGTAACGCTAGATCAGTTTACTGAAGATGGCTTTGGACCGTCTCCGGTTTGGGGTGCTTTTGTCGCTGAAATTAATGGAGAAATTGTAGGGATTTCGTTGTATTACGACAGATATTCAACCTGGAAAGGAAGAAGACTGTATCTTGAAGATTTGGTCGTAACCGAAAGAATGAGAGGAATGCAGATTGGAAAAAAATTATTTGATGCAACACTGGAGCATGGAAAATTAAATGATTACAGTGGAATGGTATTTCAGGTACTGAACTGGAATGAGCCGGCTATCAATTTCTACAAAAAGTACAGTACGAAATTTGATAATGAATGGCTGAATGTGTCCATTGAATTGAAAGATTAAAAGATAAAGATGGGAAGTGGAATGGTATCATTATGCTATACAAATCCCGTAAATTATTAAACCTTACATCAGCATATGCAGATAAAAGATATTGTAAAAAAAGTAAAGCAGATAGAAATCCGTACCAGAAAAAAGACGGAGGCTGCTTTGATGGGACAATATCACAGTGCCTTTAAGGGGCAGGGGATGACTTTTTCAGAAGTCCGTCCCTATCAGTTTGGAGATGAAATAAGAAGAATCGACTGGAATAAAACAGCGCGTTTCCGTGAACCGTTTGTAAAAGTAATGGAGGAGGAAAGAGAGCTTACCATGATGATTCTGGTAGATATTTCAGCTTCAATGGATTATGGAACGAAGACTCAGCTGAAGAGGGAATATGTTGCTGAAATTGCAGCCAGCTTAGGGTTTTCGGCCGCCGGAAATAATGATAAGGTGGGACTGATTCTGTTTGCTGACAAAGTATATAAAGTAATTCCACCACAGAAAGGGAGAAAACATATCCTTTCTATCATCAGCAATATCCTGACAGCCGATTATGTTCCTGCGGAGTCTAAAATAGACAAAGCATTGGAGTATATGATGGGAATTTTTAAAAGGAAATCTCTGGTATTTCTGTTTTCAGATTTTGAAGATGAATATGATTCTAAAATGCTGAGAGTGGCTTCAAAAAAACACCAGCTGCTGGGAATGCGGATTTATGATGAAAAGGATAATGAAATTCCTGATGTGGGATATACGCTGCTATATGATGTAGAAACAGGAAAACAAATATGGGCCAATACTTCCAGCGCCAGATGGCGGTATACTTTTGCGGAAGCGCAAAAACAGAAGTTAAGAGCCCTGGAAGAAGATTTTTCCAACAGCTCGGCCAGTTTTATGAATATCAATACAGGTTCAGATTATTCAAAACTGCTGTATAGCTATTTCCAGAAAAAATAAAACGGTAGCCAATAGATTAGAATGAGAAATAAAACAGTAGGCATGAGCCTGAATTTATTATTTGAAAATTGAAAAAAACACTATTAATATTATCTTTTTTTATCTGTGTCAATGCTTTTTCACAGATATTATCTTCCAATATAGAGAAGAAAACTATTGCGTTAGGTGAAGTCAATCACTTTGTTATAAAAATTGACAATATTCATGATCAGCAGGTGATCTCTGCAGCTAAAAATGAATTGCTTCCTTTTCACTTTGAAGAAACAAAAGACAGCATCGGACAAAATGCCAATTTATACGAAAGGAAAATAGAGTTTGCTGTTTTTGAAGAAGGAAAATTTACCATTCCTGAGCTGGAATTTAAAGTGGGAGATAAAATACTGAAGACTATTCCTTATGAGATAGATGTCATTAATACAGCTCAAAAGGCTGACCAGATTAATGATATCATGAAGAATAAAGAAGTCAAACTTGATGCAAAAGATTATTGGGAACTATATAAATTCTATATTCTGGCAGCTTTAGCAGGTATTGCTTTGATTGTGGCTATTATCATGATTGTGAAATGGGGAAGAAAATCCAAGAGTTCACCGGTGGTAGCGACCAACCAAACATTAAAAGAGTTAGATTCCCTTAAAAAGAAAAAATATATTGAAGGCGGTAATTTCCGTTCATTCTATGTAGAACTGATCGATATTTCCAGAACTTTTATAGCCAAACAATATCATCTTCCTGCAGATGTACTTCTTACCGATGACCTTATTGATGTCATGAAAAAGAACAATACCATTTCTCAGGATAACGAAAAAATAATAGAAGATGTTTTCTTAAGAGGAGACCTTGTGAAATTTGCGAAAACCTTTCCTGATAAAGATACCATGGAAAATGATTTTGCCAATATCAGGGATTTTGTAAAAAGATCATCGAAAGATTTAGAATTTGAAAACTTAAGAAAGGATGTTTAATTTTGAGTTTTACAGTCCATGGTTCTTATTGCTTTTTCTACTGTTTATTCCTCTTTTTATTAAAGATGCCGGAAGACAGAAAAGGAAAGGGATAAAAGTCCCTACCGTTAAAAATATGGATTCCAGTGGTGGTATTCGTGCTGTTCTTTTTGTCTTGAAGATATCAAAGTACATCATTCTTGCAGCACTGATCATTGCTATGGCGAGACCCAGAACTTTTACGGTCTCCCAGGATAGAGATGATACAAAAGGAGTGGATATTATGCTGTCTATAGACGTCTCTCTCAGTATGCTGGCGAAGGATTTAAGCCCGGACCGTATAACAGCATTGAAAGATATTGCCGTAAAATTTGTTCAGAAACGTCCTAATGACCGGATAGGAGTTGTAGCTTATGCTGCAGAGGCTTTTACAAAAGTACCTGTCACTTCAGATCATCAGGTTGTAATTGATGAGATTAAAAATCTTAATTCAGCAGGACTGGAGCCGGGAACAGCTATTGGGGAAGGACTTTCCGTAGCCGTGAACCATTTGATTAAAAGCAAAGCGAAAAGCAAGGTGATTATCCTGATGACAGATGGGGTTAGTAATATTCAGAATGCTATTCCGCCACAGATTGCTGCCGAACTGGCTAAAAGTAATCATATAAAGGTTTATTCCATAGGAATCGGGACCAATGGATATGCACTGATGCCTACATCACAGGATATCTTTGGAGACCTTGTCTTTACTGAGACGGAAGTTACCATTGATGAAAATACGTTACGGGAAGTGGCTCAGACTACCGGAGGAAAATATTTCAGGGCTACTTCAAACAGCAGCCTTGAAGAAGTATACGATGAGATTAACCAATTGGAGAAATCTGATGTAAAGGTTTCCAAGCTTTACAATTACGAAGAATATTTTAAAATCTTCCTGTGGATTGCTTTAGGAATGCTGGTGTTAGATGCGTTGTTGAGATGGGTGTTTTATAAAATTTTAAGCTGATGAGTTGGTCTTTAGGAAATTATTGGTATTTATTTTTACTGTTGCTTCTGCCGCTGTTAGCCTTCTTTTTGATCCGTTTTTTGAAATGGAAAAATAGAAAGAAAGAAATTTTTGCCGACAGCCAGTTTCATGATCATTTATTTGAAAAACAATCGGGATTTATAAAAATTTTCCCTGCCTTGTATTTGTTAGGAACTTTATTTTTGATATTTTCAATTATTGATCTTCTTAATGGTTCGGAGGAGGTGAGAAGCAGTCAGAAGCTGAATAATGTGATTTTTATGCTTGATGTTTCGAATTCAATGAACGCCGAAGATATAGACCCAAGCCGCCTTACTGAGGCTAAAAATCTGATGCTGGGTACTATGCAGAAGATGAAAAATGATAAAGTAGGTATTGTGATTTTTGCGGGACAGGCCATGTCTATCATGCCCCTGACTACAGATTATAATTCTGCCGAAACCTATATCAGCGGAATTGAAACCAATTCTATGCAGATCCAGGGAACAGATTTTTTGAATGGAATGCAGGCTGCTGTAGATAAGTTTAAAAATGTAAGTAAAGGTTCCAGAAAGGTGATATTGCTCAGTGATGGTGAAGATAACGAGGGGAATGACAATGCCGCGATAAGACTAGCCAATAAAGAGGGAATAAGTATTACTTCTGTAGGAGTGGGGTCCGATGAAGGAGCACCCGTTCCTGAATATGTTTATGGACAGTTAATGGGCTATAAAACAGATGTGAATGGGGGAACCGTTATTTCAAAAAGACAGACGGATGCCTTAAAAAAGATGGCTGAATCTACCGGTGGAAGTTATATAGATGGCAATAATATCAATGAAGCGCCAAGCAGAATTATTGATGCTGTTAATAAAAAATCTTCCGGATCCGAAACCATGGTGAAGTCACAGAATGCCAACCATTACTATCAATATTTTCTGGGAGCATCAATCTTATTTTTTCTTTTAATTTTTCTTTTTAATCCTAAAAAAGATTTCAATGTGTAGTCTTCATGAGAAGGGAACAGCATTTTAATGGGTACTTTAACCGAATTTTAACAAATAAACCCCTGTTTCTTAACATTTAAAGGAATAATTTTGCAAAGGATGAATACTAAAATCTTACTTTTATCGTTTATAATTGCTTTTTCATTCTCAGGCATTTTGTTTGGGCAGGAAAACTATAGGACTTTGGTTCATGAAGGGAACCAAAAATTCGACGGTAAAGACTATGATGGAGCTTCTTCGAAATATATGGAAGCCGCAAAATCCAATGACAAAGATTTTACGGCACATTATAATTTGGGGAATGCCTTATATAAAAGTAAGAAGTATGAAGAGGCAAAAGAAGAGTTTGAAAAAGCACAGCAGTTTTCGCAGACACTTCCTGATAAGGCGGCGGCACTTCATAATTTAGGCAATAGCTATATGCAGATGAATCAGCCGGAAAAGGCTGCAGATTATTATAAAAAAGCTCTTAAGCAAAATCCGTATAGTGAGGCCACCAGAAAAAATTATGAAATTGCCAAATTAAAAGAAAAAGAGCAGCAACAAAAACAGCAACAGAATAACTCAGGAAAAGGAGGCGGCGGTAATGATCAGAATAAAGGTGATGATCAGAAAGGCGATAAAAAAGATCAGAAGCAGGACCAGGGAAGTGGTCAGCAAAATGAAGGTAAAAGTGACCAGGGTAATGATCCTCAGCAAAAACAGAATAATGAGGGTAAAATGCCAAAAGACCTTGAAAATGCAATTCTAGATAAGATAAACGAAAAAGAAAAAGAAACCGCCAGAAGAATTTTAAATAAGAATTCTTATTCGATGCCTGAAAGCAACGAGAAAGATTGGTGATGCAGCATAAATTGATTTACATATTGCTTACTCTGGCATCCGTAATTACTTACGGACAGGTAAATCTTAGCCTAGATGCTGATAAAGCCGAATATGCAGGCAAGGATATTGTGAATCTTACAATCGTATTAGAACTTAACGGAAGTGATCTTGTACAGCAAACAGGATTTCAGCTTCCGGATCTTTCGAAATTCAATATTATCGGAAGTGGTTCGGTTACCAATACCGTGATTGATCCTGCTACCAATACGCTGATTACTCAAAAAATATCAAGAATAGCCCTTGAACCTAAGAAAAAAGGGAAAATAAAAATAGGATCGGTACTGGTGACCGTCAATAATAAAATCTACAAAACAGAACCTTTTGATGTTAACGTCAAAGAATTTGTAGAAAAGAAATCTTTAGCCGGGAATACTTCCAATGATGTCTATCTGAATATGGAGATAGAGGACAGGGAGGTATATCAGGATCAACCTACCATTGCTGTTCTGAAGGTGTATTCCAGAAATATGGATAACCTTAGAAAGGTGAAAAATATCCATCTTCCACAGCAGGATAATATCAATGTACATCCTATAAATTTTAACAGGTCTGAAATAGATCCGACGAATTCCGGAAATATGGCTTCTCAGATTTTGGCGATGTTTATGGTATTTCCAAATGAAGCAGGATATGTAGAAGTTCCTGGAGTATCAGCCTCTGTCAACTCTCATTCCAGTAAGAATAAGATTGTTTCCAATAAGATCAAGCTGAATGTAAAAAAACTTCCGGAAGGAGCTCCTGACTGTTTTAAAAATGCAGTAGGAAACTTCAATGTAAGTGTTTATAATGCTACTAAAGAGAAACCTGAAGCTAAAAAACCAATGAATGTCGTGGTAAAAGTTTCAGGAGAAGGAAATTTACCGGATATGGAGCTTCCAAAAATTGCTGCGTCTCCGGATTATGAAATTTTTGCTCCTAAAATCACCTCTAAAGTTTCTCCGGGAACAACGGGTATGAAAGGGGTCATCTTAGCCAGCTATGTCATTATTCCTAAGAAATCGGGAGCAATTTCTATAAAAACAGAACAGTTTGCTTTTTTTAATCCTGAAAACAAAGAATATATTGATCTTGGACAAGAGACTTTGGCCTTGAATGCATTTTCTCATGAGCAGGTTCTGGAAGCCCGTTCTACAGTGGAGAAGGTAAATGAATATACCAATAATCTTCTTGAAACGGTAAATACCCCGGTTTTAAAAACCACTTCATTTAAAGTAAAAGAAAAAAGCAAATTCCACTGGAATATTCTGTTAACCAATATTGTGATCCTTTTGGGATTATTTGTTGCCTATCTGTTATTTAAGACTTGGCAAAAAAAACGTACATTAGTTAGGGAAAATGCACCGTCTAAATCTTTAGGGTCAGTGGCTGAAACAGAAAGAGAAATCAAGGAATTGCTGAAAACAGATATTAATGACTATTTCAGCTATCTTGAAAATCTTAAAGATAACGGGGAATATGAAAAGTTCTTTGAAACACTGGAAGAATTGGATGAGGAAGTAAGAGGTCAGTATTTTCAGGGCTCTGTCAGCGAGTTTAAGACTTTTCTTGAAAATCACAAAGGTTCTTCTCTTGCAGAAGACTATGGAAAACTTCAGCAGAAAATTCAAATAGAAAAATATTCTCCTGTGAAATCTGTAGAAGCTCTTGAGGAACTTTTGAAGACAATTGTTAATTTATATTCACAAATTAGCAAATAGTTAATTTATTTTCATATTTTTGCGAAATTTTTAATTACAAAGAGATGGAAATTTTTGATGGTTTCTCTATTAAAGAGGTCGTTACAAGCTTTATGGTTCTTTTCGCCGTTATTGATATTATCGGGTCAGTTCCTATTATAGTAAGCCTTCAACAGAAGTTCGGGCAAATTGAAGCTGGAAAGGCTGCAATTACTGCCGGAGTTATTATGATTGTTTTTCTATTCGTAGGAAATAAGATTCTTAAGCTGATTGGAGTAGACGTGAATTCCTTTGCCATTGCCGGAGCTTTTGTGATTTTTGTCATAGCCCTGGAAATGATTTTAGGAATTGAAATTAATAAAACTACTGAAGCAAAAGCGGCATCCATTGTTCCCATCGCATTTCCGCTGGTTGCAGGTGCCGGAACACTTACTACAGCGCTATCTCTCAGAGCGGAATTTCATGATATTAATATTATTTTAGGAATTGTTCTTAATACAATTTTCGTATATTTGGTGCTTAAATCAGCGAAATGGCTGGAAAGGAAAATAGGGGATGCTACATTGATGATCCTTCAGAAAGTTTTCGGAATTATCCTGCTGGCAATTTCAATTAAATTATTCACCGCAAATTTCGCCCAGTTGGTGCTGAATTATGTTAATTTTTAGAAATTATGAAGAAGTTTTATAAAGTATTTTTAGTACTATTTATTGTATTCATTGCCATTAATCTTTATGCTATAGATTGGCAGTCAGATGTTTTATCAGAAGAGAGTGATAACCTGAAGTTTGTATTTTCTGCAGCAGCAGCTTTTATTGGTCTTATTTTGCTTTTCGTTATGGATACGTGGAGCAGAATCGGAGTAAAGAAATAACCAGATATTTATATTTTAAAATAAATAAAACCTCTTTCAGACTGAAGGAGGTTTTTTATTTCTATTGAGGTTCTTTATGCCTTGTTAGAAGTGACCAGATTTTTAAGAATTGCTTCAGACTTCATTTCTGTTTCAACCCATTCTTTTTCAGGGGTGCTCTGAGCAGTAATTCCGCCGCCGACAAATACATGTACGGAGTCTTGATAAAGCCTTGCACATCGCAGATTTACAAAAAACTGTATGCTTTCTTCAGTTTCAATTTTAATGTAACCGGCATAGAATTCACGGGGGAACTTTTCATACTTATGAATATTTTCAATGCAAAAATCTTTAGGAATGCCACATACTGCCGGAGTAGGGTGAAGATCCTGGATAAGAGCATCAAGGTCCTCAGGTTTTATATGCGTTCGGAAATCTGTACGGAGGTGTTTGATGTTGCCGGAAATATGATCGTAAGTTTCTGACTGCTTTACATGGCTGGAATAGTTGGTAAGGATATCCTGAATATAGTTGGTAACAGGTTTCTGTTCTTCAATCTCTTTTTCGGTCCATTCTTCAGAAACAGGTAGCGTGCCTGCCAGTGCCATGGTTTCAAATTCATGGGTTTCCTTATTGAATTTCCCCAGCACTTCAGAAAAAGCACCCATCCAGGCGTTATCCCCATCATTAAACAAATACCTGAAAGCATTCGGATAAGAGATGCATAGATTTTTAAAGCTTTCTTTAAGGTCTATTTCATCAAAGCTCCTGAATATCTTTCTTCTCGAATAAACCAGTTTAGGAAGCTGGTTGTCTTTAATCACTCCAATTACCTTCTGAAGGCTATGCATGTACTCTTCTTTCGTTTCTTCTTCAAAATGGGTTTGATCCTGTAATAGGGGACTGCTTATGAGACCGGTTGGGATATATTGTTCTTCAGCAGAAGTAATTCGACCTTCAAAACTCACCTGTTTCAGTTTGTCAAAAGAATAAAAATTTACGGAATTTATATTCTGATTATGATCTGTGGAATATAATTGTTCGTCAAAAGGAAATTTGAAATAAATCATTAGCTGTGGATGGATTTTGAAAATCATCGCCCGGAAATAAGATAGGAAATTCCCACGTTGATTTTCCTTTCTGCAAAGGTATTATTAGTCTTAAAAATGTCAAAATTAAAAGAGTAGTTTTTTTAGGAAATATTCTTCATTTGATACCCGTGGTGCTCTAAAAAAATGCAGCAAGTATATAAAAAAAGACTCAATTTTTTTGAGTCTTCTGTTTTTTAGTGATATCTCTTTAGTCTATCTCAGAATAATATTATTCGTCATCGTAGTATGATTGATGAGTACTTCTTTTTCATCTCTGATCTCAATCTCTGAAACATGCATGGTTTTTCCCTTTCTGATAAAGCGGGCGGTAGCAGTGACAACCCCATCTTTCTTACTTCTCAGATGATTGGAATTGATATTGGTTCCCACACCATAATATTTATCTCCGTCTATAAAAATATTAGACAGGCTTGACCCTAAGGTTTCAGCCAATACACAGCTTGCTCCCCCATGCATGATTCCAAAAGGCTGATGGGTCCTTGGAAGTACAGGCATTGTGGCAGTAAGGGTTTCATTTTCGACATCAATGTCGATGAATTTTATTTCCAGGGTTTTTGCCAGGGTTTCGTTTCCCCAGTTATTTAAAAACGCTAATATTTCTTCTTTATTCTGACCTTTCATTGTATGTTGATAAATGATGATTGATAATTTACGGTTGATGATACTTATTCTCCCATGATATTAGGATTCCAGTTGGCAGGGATTTTAGGACCAATATCATTTTTAATGTAATAATCCTGAATTTCCTGCATAATCTCTGAAAAAGGAGCTGATGCAAGCCTTTCATAAGGAATAGTATAGCCCAGGTAAACAATATTTCTTTTGAAATCTCCGGCTGCCAGTACAATAGGAACTTTTGCCGCCAAAGCCATATGATAAAAACCTTTTCTCCATTTCGGAACCCAGCTTCTTGTTCCTTCCGGGGTAATAACCAGACTGAAATCTTCTTTTGCAAATTGATTGGCTACAAAATTGACCAGATCATTTTTTTGAGTTCTGTCTATACCGATACCCCCAAGGCCTCTTACCAGGCTTCCGTACCATGCTTTGGTGTGAGCATCTTTAATAATAATCTTTAATGGTTTTCCTAAAGACCAGTAGGCAAGGTTTCCTAAAATGTATTCCATATTATGGGTGTGTGGTGCTACCACAAGGATACACCTGTTCAGGCTGTTTACATCGCCCTGCAGAACGACTTTCCAACCTAATAATTTTAGCATTAATTTGCCTATCAGTTTTTTCATAAATTCTTGGATTAAAACAAAAAAGTATAACCAAACTTTGGTTATACTTTACAAATATATTGAAATATTATCGCTCTTAAAACAAACCGTTGATTAAATCTACGATTTTCATAACAAATTCTAGGGCAAATTGTATCATGATAGGTGTGTGTTTTTTGTTGGTTGGTTATTATATTTTAATAGTACGAAAGTAAAGCTTTTTTTTTACATAGGAAACTAAATAATATGATTTTTTTTCTTTTCTGAGATAAGAAGAGTGTGAATTTCAAACGGTTGCTATCCACTCACACCTTCTCGCACTCTCTGAAGTTAATTATTTAGTTTGTATGGAAATTTCGTTTTTTCCGTCTTTGATCTTAATGTCTACATCTTTGTTCAGTTTTTTGATGTCGGACGTTACAGAATCAATTACTTTTTCAACATGATAGTTTGGTACTTTTTTACCATTAATGATCACGCTGTCTTTATCATTAGGATCATAGCTTATTGTAGAACCGTTTACTGTAATTTTATTTTTTTCGATTCTTATACCATGTTGGTTCTCATCTCTGTCCTGATCATCATCATTGATACCGTCTCCATCCAGATCCCCATCGAAGCTGATACGGTCTTTTTTTAATGGAATAACAATCGCTTTTTGAGGAACTACCAGTTCATAATTTACTCTGTAATCTCTGAATCTGTGCTCATATGGATACTTTACATAGTTTGGAAGGATTACTTTGTTATTAACAACCTCTACCGGTACTGTTAACTGAATAGGGAAGTTATAGCCGTTTCCTTCTTTTTTAATAATCAGATAAGGAGTTTTGATATCCGGTTTTCTTGTTACATCTACAGAAATATAATCCTCTTCATAAACGAATCTCTTATCAGAATAAATATCATCATCATAAGCTTTGAAGTTTTGTGGAATACTTACCTGTTTTACATCTACATAAACGGTGTCAGAATTGGTATTGATAGCCACATTCTCTGTATCCTCTTTGCTTCCTCTGTAGATCAGGTTTTTCTTTGCCATACTTAATCCAAAGTAAGTTCCTAATCCGATCAATAGAAGAAATAATCCACCTATTACCCATCCGATATTTCTCAGCTTAGTTTTTGGAGAGAATATTTTAATACTTAATAAGCTAAAAAGAATAGCCGGGATTAAGCTTCCGATAACCATTATAGCTGCTAATACCTTATCAAGACCATTATCATCCATATAGAATCTGATTTGATTGGCACCAGGGAAATCTGTATCCATTCCAAAAAGTCCAAAGACTACAAATACTCCAATGATACTTCCCACAGCCATCAGCACAAAGATTCCGCCTACGATATACTTCAGTATATTCCAGGCTCCGCTTCCTGCGTTGTTGATATAAGGCTTGTTCTCATTATATATTTCTCCGACCCTCTGAGTAGATTCATTAGCAAACTGTACTAATTTATTAGACTCATTTTTAAGATTGTCGAAGTTCATAGGCTTTCCCTGCATTTTCAGGAAATCTGCTGCTGTTTCAGCTTTTGGAAGAACGATCCAAAGGATTACATATAAAAGTCCGATCAATGAAGAAGAAATAGCCGCGGTAAAGATTCCTAAAACGAAAATTCCTAACCAAATGGCTCTCATAGCCGTAATATCCATTCCTACATACTGGGCTAACCCAGCACAAACTCCTGCAACCTTTTGTTTCTCAGGATCACGGAACAATTGTTTTTTATCCGTAAAGTTGGAACCGGAGTAGTTATTTTTATTTGTTGATTTTTCAGAAAAATAAGCCTCTTCCTGTTCTTCGATTTTTTCTGGAGTTCCGATCTGTGCAATTACTTTTTCTACATCAGTATCATTAATCACTTCACGTTTTCCCAGAGAATCTCTGAAGATCTCTACCATTCTTATTTCTATGTCGTGCATTACCTCATCTACTTCCGAAGCATCCAGTGAGCTTCTAAGAGCGTTCAGGTAATCGCTGAGCTTTATATATGCGTGTTCTTCTATCGTAAAAGAAAAACCTGCGAGTCCTATTGAGAGTGTCTTGTTCATAGCTTTGTTTTTAATGTTGTTGAGTGATTTGGCTTACTGACGCTGTCAGCTCATTCCAGGTATTTTGTAATTCATTCAGGAAAAGTTTTCCTTTTTCAGTAATCTGATAATATTTTCTGGGTGGACCTCCTGTAGATTCTTCCCATCTGTAAGAGAGAAACTCTCCATTTTTAAGCCTTGTCAGAAGTGGGTAGAGGGTTCCTTCCACAACATCCAGTTTTCCTTTTTTCAGTTCATCTATCAGATCGGAAACATACATTTCGCGATGATTGATGAGACTTAGAATACAGAATTCCAGAATTCCTTTTCGCATTTGCGCTTTGGTATTTTCGGTATTCATCTTTGATAAGTTTTTGTTAATTAGTTATATGTTAGAATATTGCTCCTAGCTAGATGAGCTTATTCCGATTTTACATTACAAAGATATGTAATTAAAATGGTAATATGCAATACAAAGTAGTGAAATTTTTAAAATAAAATAGTTAACATATTGTAAATCAATATTATAAATTTTAATTTAAAATTGATCAAAAATAGAATAAGGTAAAAATAGTGCCGAAAATTTTAAATAAATGCAGATAAACTGAAAAAATGAGAATGGATAAAAAGGGTATTTCTTTAGAATTTCTTAAAAAAAGAGTGACATTATATACTCGGTTTTGAATCAAATTCATTGTTGTTGTATGGCAAAGATATTTTGAAGTCGAGGTTATGATTCGTATTTTTGTTGTAAGATTTTATAAAAAAACACCTAAATCCATTTGCTATTACTATGAAAATTTTGAATTATTACAGAAGTATATCTGCATGTATTCTGTTGGGTCCTTTATGTTTTGGACAATATCAGTTTGAAGTAAAAAATGCATCAAAGAATTATGATGTCATCATCAATAGTGAAAATTGCTTTGATGAGCAATGTAAAGACAAAGGAACAATAGAATTATATGACAACAAGAACACTAAAGTTCAGACTTTAACTTCCGAAGATCTTGTATTTTATGTAAAGGAGGGGCAAAAATTGATGCCTGGAAAAATGATCCAGCTTACCAATGAAGAAAGCCCTTTTATTATTGATGATTTTAATTTTGACGGAACAGAAGATATCGCTGTCAGAAATGGAAATAAAGGAAATTACAGCAGTGCATCCTATGATGTCTATGTATTCAATAGTACGAGAATGGCTTTTGTAAAAAGTGAGGAACTTACGGAAATCGGTTCCAGTTATTTTGGATTATTTGGGGTAGATGCTAAGCGCAAACGTCTTGTAGCCACAGGAAAATCCGGATGTTGCATGATTTTTACTACGGAATATAGAGTAATTCCTAATAAGGGATTAGAAAAGGTATTGGAGAGGGAAGAGGATATGACCAATGAAGACCGTGTAAAAGTGATGACCAAAGAAAAAATAAATAATAAATGGGTGACCAAAATCAAGGTGTATCCGGCAGATCAATATAATAGATAAGTAACATAATGAAGATTCAGAAAGAGATTGATTTTATCCTGGCAGTAGATGCTTTGAAAAATGTACAGAGAAGAAATTATAATGCAGATGATTCGAGAAGAGAGAATACTGCAGAACATTCATGGCAGATCGTTATTCTTGCACAGATTTTATATCCTTATGCAAAAAACCGTGCTGACATTGATTTGCTGAGAGTTATCAGAATGCTTTCTATCCATGACCTGGTTGAAATTGAGGCAGGAGATACTTTCCTTTTTGATGAAAAAGCAATGGTCGGAAAGTTTGAAAGAGAAAAAGTTTCTGCCCAAAAGATTTTTGGAATCTTAGACGAGCCATTACGTTCGGAGTTTTTCAATTTATGGATAGAATTTGAAGAGGAAAAAACACCGGATGCTATTTTCGCCTGTGCTATCGACAGGATTATTCCTTTTATCCTGAATTCATATACCTCAGGAAAAAGCTGGACAGAAGCCGGAGTTACGGAAAAGCAGATTAGAAATATGCTTGAAAATGCCATCTGCAGAGCTTCTGATGAGATGGGGGAGGCTTTTGAACTGTTATTGACCAGAAATCTGGAAACCGGAAAAGTAATCAAATAAAAGCTTAGCGCTTTTTTCTAAAATAGTTTCGGGCGGCCAAAGGCCGCCCGAAACTTTATAATTATAGGATTTGGATTGGTTTTTTGAATTCGTCAATGGCAACAAAAGTAAAATCACCAATGATTGCTTTTTCTCTTTCGTAGGAATACATCTGTTCCGTGTAGATCTCTACATTGACCTTCATACTGGTTTTTCCAACGTAGGCAACCTTTCCGATCAGCTCAACGATAGTTCCGGCAGGAATAGGTTTTTTAAAGTCAATTTTATCACTGCTTACAGTGACCACTCTTTTTCTTGCGAATCGGGTAGCAGTAATGAAAGCTACTTCATCCATCAGCTGCATAGCCGTACCACCAAAAAGGGTATCATAATGATTTGTTGTGTTAGGGAAAACCGCTTTAAATATTCTGGTTTCGGATGCTTCAATTCTTTCTTCTGTAGTCATATTTCATTATTAATTAAAGCGAAATGAAATATTATCAAACAACAGAATAATACCAGGAATCTAAGAAATTCCTGAAAAAATCCATCAGATCAATAAACTTCATATCGCGAAAGTTTTTTGTTTAAGAAAAAGGCAGGTCTCCTGACTCGTAACATCTTTTATCCCCTTCCCATGCCTCGCACAGTGGATCTTTAATAAAAGACTTCAGTTACTTACAGTTGCGCGACAGTTCGTGATTTTCACACGATTCCCTTTTTAATCTGCGGTTAAGCAGAACCTATTTCTATGATGAATAAGCGTTAAACTTTTTCGGGGGCAAAAATAATGAATTTATTCCGGATTATGATAAATAATCTGACTGATCACTCTTCCTTTTTTTATAGTCCAAAGACTTGTATATCTGTATTCTCCTGAACCATTGATCATATAAAGAAAGATATTGTCGTTGTCTAAAGAGGTTACCGCTACATTATTGAAATCCATGGTAGGCTGAAACATGTTTTTGATGGCTTCCCGCACAAAAACAGAACCTCTGCCGGGTTGCTGAACCCTGATTGATTTAATTTCAGTCATGCCTTCAGGAAGATCATTACCGATTCCCCATGGTTTCACCTTGTCAATACTAAGGAGTTTTCCGTCAGCATCTTTCTCCTTTTTACGGTATCCGGCATTGGATGGGTAAATATCAATAACTACTTTACTTCTTTGTGCCGTAGGGATTTTAGGATCAGAATTATCAGTAAAAATCAGTGATTTCCCATTCTTGGATTTCGAAGGTGTATACTGAGGAAGCTGATCAATATAGGCGATACGCTCTTTATTTACCATTCCTTCTTTTTCAAGAGTTTCATACCTTACAAAAGGCTTTTCCTCATCCTGTTTTTCAGGATATTTGATCCATATCCACTCCGTTTCTCCCGGTGCCGGCTTTACATAAACAAAAACATCCCCTTTACGCATACGGATCTTATCTACAATCTTCCTGTAGTTATCCTTGTGTACACGTACATTGGCATATCCTTCTTCAGCTTTTACCACTCCAAAAGGAACTTTATTCTGCCCTTTAACGAATGCTAAAGAGAAAATACTAAATGCAGATAGATAGAATGCTTTGCCTACTGAAATCATTATAATAAATTTTTGATCCCCAAATATATAAATTAAATACTTTTCGGAAGATAATTATACTGTTGCAGTTCTTTTAAATCTTGTATTTTCTTTAAATGAGAGTCTGAAATACCTGATTTTCCTATTGAAAAAAAGATATCAGATGTTTAAGCTTATTTTTTAGGTAAACGTACAAAAAGAAAGAGAGCATCTCATGATGCTCTCCATTAGTTATTTTAGATTAATTTTCAAATTCTCAAATTAACGCATTCTCCAATTGATTAAATTCTTTCAAGTTCCTCCGCGTCAATGGTCGTTTTGAAAGTTCCATAATTGACAATTACTTTGTTTCGGGATATTTTTTCAATGGTCCCTACACTGGTACTTCCTGTGATGCGGACACGTTGCCCTATTTTCATCCAAACAGCACGGTCACTTTTACGTTTCTCCTCCAGTTTTTCATTGGTTTCAGCAATCTTTTCAATCACATCTTCCTTTTTAAGCTGTTGGGTAATCTTCCTTTTGACTACCTGAAGACGTTTTGATTCGTCTTTGTCAGCACCTATTTTCCTGAACTTTTCCTGTTCCAGAAGCTTTACAAAGTCCTTTACAACATCTTTCCTTGATTTCCCTTTTGTATAGCTGTCTATGAACGCCTCAATTTTGTTTCCAAACTGAAGTTTACGGTGTTCTTCTTCATAGAGCTTCTGGAAATTAAAGAGCTTTTGCTGAAGCTGCTCATTCAGCTTCTGAAGGTTATCACGCTTATCTTCTACAGACTCTTTTCTTTCCGCAAGGTCAGACTTTAGTTTTTCAACCTCAAATTTTTCCTGCTGCAGCTTCACAATGGTCTTATCAAGATTCACAATATCATGTTCCACTTTTTTCTTTGCAGAATGAATAATGAATCTTGGAATTCTATTCTTCTCAGCAACTTCGAATGTGAATGAACTTCCCGCTTGTCCCACTTCCAATTTATACATGGGTTCAAGGGTTTCTTCATTAAACAGCATAGCTGCATTTTCAGCATTGGGAAGCTGTTCTATTACCAGCTTAATGTTGGTATAGTGAGTGGTAATAATCGCAAAACTTTTCTTGTCGTAGAAATACTCCATGAAACTTTCAGCCAAAGCACCTCCCAATTCCGGATCAGAACCTGTTCCAAACTCATCAATCAGTAAAAGAGTATTCGCATCAGCCTCGCGGATGATTCCGGACATTTTTTTTAATCTCGATGAATAGGTGGATAGGTGGTTTTCAATGGACTGGTTATCACCGATATCGGTCATCATTTTCTCAAAGAAAAACATTTCAGACTTCGGATGAACAGGAACCAGAATACCACTCTGAATCATCAGCTGTAATAATCCAACTGTTTTTAACGTAATTGATTTTCCTCCCGCATTCGGGCCGGAAATACAGATAATTCTGTTGTGTTCCGTTAAAGCCAGAGTTTGAGGATAGATTGTTTTGTTTTCTACCTTATTTCTTAGCCATAATAAAGGATGGAAAGCATCCCTTAGTTTTAAGGTCTTATGGCGGTTAATTTTTGGTAATACCCCGTTAATTAAGTCTGCAAACTTTGCTTTAGCTCTTGTAAGGTCAAGATCAAAAATATAAATCTGGTACCTCCAAAGCTGAGGTTGAAATTCTGCCAGCTCACCAGTAAGTTTTCTGAGAACCCTGTCTATTTCTTTTTTTTCTTCCTCTTCACTTTCCCGAAGTTTGAAGTAATGTTTTACAACACTGTCCGGCTGAATATACGTAATGGAACCTGTTTTTGAAATCCCTAATGTTCTGCCGGCAACTCTCTTTTTAAATCCCGATTTTACAGCAAGAACTCTTTGATCATCAATAATGGTCTCTCGGATATCGTCCAAAAAATCACTTTGTCCATAGGTGGTAAGGGCACGGTTGAAATTTTCCTGAATGGCTTTTTTAGCATGCTGGATTTCTGTTCTCAGTCCTTTTAAAGCAGGAGAAGCCTCACTTTTTACTTCACCAAAACGGTTGAAAACTTTATCTACCTTCTCAATAATCTCTTTCTTAAACTCCAGTACAGAAACATCTTCTATAAGGGTAGGGAAGGTTTCCGGCATGGTAGGGAAGAACTTCTGAAGCCTTCCGATTTGTTCCGTGATGGTTTTGATTTTAATGAAAGCACTGTTTTCAAGACGGTAATTTTCAATCAGCATTAATTTCAGCTCATTTTCAATATCTTCATATTCATCAAACGGAATTGCATTTGAACTTTCAAAACTCGACAGATATTCTGACGTTTTTTTCAATGAAAGCTCTGCCTCGTCTATTTCCATCGGACGAAGTTGAAGAATTTTCTCTCGTGTTTTCGGAGAATACGCAAGGGGGGAGATTTCCGCGAGTAATTGCGGAAACTCTAATTCGTCTAAATCTTCTTTATCTATATACACACTGCAAATTTAGTGAGAAAATGTGAATGTAATACGGTGGTAATTTGAAAATGAGCTAATTTGAGAAATTCACAATGGAGAATCAGAAAGGTTTTCCGGACAAAAAAGTTTTTAATTGATGACGAGTTTAATACATTTGAAGAATGAAACTGGAAACCGAACGATTAATTTTAAAGGAAATCAATGAAAGTCACGTAGAAGATATTTTACGGATCCGGAGCAATGAACTGATCAATCAATATGTTAAAAGGAATTCACCCAAGACCAACTATGACGCTTTAGAATTTATTTTAAGCATCAGGAAAAGAACTCAGGATAAAGAGATCATTTTCTGGGGAATTTCTTATAAAGACCAAAAGAACCTTATCGGAACCATTTGCCTTTGGAAATTCTCTGAAGACCGGAAAACGGCGGAAGTAGGATATGAGCTGCTTCCCGATTATCATAAAAAAGGAATTATGAGTGAAGCTTTGAAATCTGTTTTAAATTTTGGATTTAATGACTTAAATTTACAGGAAATTTTGGCTTTTACCAATCACCAGAATGAAAGTTCTAAGGGATTGCTTTTAAAACATAAGTTTGCTTTAAAAGAAAACAGAACAGATGAAAAGAATCTTGAAAATGTAATTTTTAGTCTGAAAAAAGCCCGCTAGTTTATCAGAAATGTCTTTTGATAGATCAGCAAATGTAAATAATCAAATTAACTCATTTTCAAATAATCAGATTGAATTATGACCTGGACAGAAATTTTAGCCCCGATAAAAAACACAGAATACTTTAAAACCCTATGGGAAAAGGTGAAAAATGAATATGCGACTACTAAAGTTTTCCCTCCGAAAGATCAAATTTTCAGAGCGTTAGAATTGACCTCGTTTGAAGATATTGAAGTGGTGATCATTGGGCAGGATCCTTATCATAATGACAATCAGGCTAATGGATTGTGTTTTTCTGTTTCTGAACAGGTGGCTGCTCCGCCTTCCCTTAAAAATATTTTTATCGAATTAAAAGATGATTTAGGAGTGGTAAGAACTTCTAAGGAACTGGATGATTGGGGAAAACAGGGTGTGCTGTTACTGAATGCAACATTGACTGTTCGTGCCCATACTCCCAATTCACATAAAGATCTGGGTTGGGAAAAGTTTACCAATTTTATCATTAAAGAAATTTCAGATAAAAAAGAGAATGTAGTTTTTGTATTGTGGGGAGCTTTTGCACAGAAAAAAGCCGAACTCATAGATCCGGCTAAACATTTTATCTTAAAATCGGCACATCCGTCGCCATTTTCTGTCTATAGAGGTTTTTTTGGAAGCAAGCCTTTCTCAAAAATTAATGAGTATCTTGTTTCCAAAGGTAAAAAGCCTATTTCGTGGTAGTCCCTGATGGGCTTTCGGTTGTTTTGATGCTGATCCCTATTTTATATTTTCCCATGGCAGCCTTTAACCCATCGCTTGCCGCTTTAGGATAGGGAGTTACTTCCTGCAATGTAATGGTGTATCCGTTAAAATCTGCTGACTGGTGATAGTTTCTTGCAGGATGATCCATGCTGGCAAGGTTTAAAATCACGGGTCTTGTTGTAGTACCCATTACTTCCACCTGTGCAAGAGCAACCCCGGCCCAGATACAGTTTACTCCTTCAGGACAGCGGCTGTCTTCTGAAATGCCCTTGAAGGTAACATTCATCTGATACTCTTTAAGGAACTTATTTTCCCCTTCATTGAAGTAGATAATATCTCCTTTTTGATCCGGAGTTTTGGTATTGGAACTCATTTCAGAAGTTTTTGTTTCTGTTTTTGTTTTCTTTTGGGCATCGCATCCTGTTAATGCGAGTATTCCAAGACTGAAGATAAGGGCTTTATGGAACATAGTTTCTTTTTTTATTTAAATAATATTAAACATATTAAGTAATACCACCAAAAACATTGCCACACCCACTACAAAACTAAAACCCGTTCCATAAATGAACCCAATAAGGGCTCCTTTGGTGGATTGCAGTGCTTTGTTCATATCCTTACTGTCATGAAGCAATTCTCCAATGAATACTCCGGCAAACATCCCGATCAGAAAACCTAACGGAATAGGAATAAAGATTCCTACAATAGTTCCGATGACAGAACCAATACTTCCCCAGCGTGTTCCTCCGTATTTTCTGTTGGTTTTTGCAGGAATTACATAGCTCAATACCACTGACGCAGCAGTAAGAATTCCAAATGCCCAGATATAAATCATCGAAAGATCTGCATCGGTCCCAAATTTGTAAATCAGAAGTCCGCAGATACTTAACAGCAATCCCGGAAGAACTGGAAGAAAAGTTCCTAAAATCCCGACAAACAATAAAACAAGGCAGAGAATATTAATAATTGTAGTATCCATTCCTAAAAAATATAGATGCAAGATAAAAAAAGTGGCCTTATAAAAAGCCACCTTTATATTTTAATTAAAAATTTTATTACAGATTTAAGATAGCATATTCCGGGATAAGTCCTGCTTTCTTAATATTTGCTGTCGCATTGATTGGGATATTTTTTTTACCGGATATTTGCTGAAGAATACTTTTTGGGATGAAAATTGATGATGAATAGTAAAAATCGTCATTCTTATTTTATAAATTTGCTGTCAATGAAAGATGATCTACAAGAAACCAAAAACTATTTGCAGGAATTAAGCGAACAGTTATATAATTATATCACCCAGATTTCTCCCACCGGGTTAGACTGGATTGTTCATATCATTGTAAAACTGGCTTTGCTTGGCGCTGTATTTTTGATTGTAGATTTTGTTTTAAAATTTGTTATCAATTTTATCTTTCGTTTATTTCATGACCAGACAAAATTCCCGATTTTAAAATCTATATATCAGTCTAAAATCACCAATTCGGTAGCTCATTTTGCCGCACTGATTATTGTAGGAGCATTGCAGGGGTCTATATTTCCTGAAGGTGCTCTTCCGAAAACAACAATTTTCATTATAAGATGTGTGAATCTTGGGCTGGTAATGATACTTGCCGGAATGCTTTACAGATCGCTCACTGCCTTCAGGAATTATTTTGCAATCAAGCAGGATTTTTATAAAATAATGGCGCTGAATGCCCTTTCGGAAACGGTTAAAATTCTGGGGATTTTTATATTCACAGTGGTAGGGATCTGTGTAGTTTTTGGAATAAAAGGAACTACGATTGTAGGAAGTTTGGGGGCTATCACAGCTGTTCTGGTACTTGTTTTCAGAGATACAATTCTGGGATTTGTAACGGGTCTTCACGTAGCGACTTCTAAAAATTTAAAAGTGGGCGATTGGGTAAGCATCCCGAAATATAGTATTGAAGGGAATATTACTGAAATAAGCCTCTTAACAACAAAAATCACCAATTTTGATAAAACGGTTTCTACCATTCCTACCTATGATCTGCTGACCACGGAAATTAAGAATCTGCAGGTAATGTCTGAGTCCAACACAAGAAGAATCAAGAAATCTATTTATTTTAATATCAATTCTTTCAAGTTTCTGGGAGAGGAGGATATTGAACGGTTGAAAGAAGTTAATCTTATTTCCGACTATCTTGAAGAAAAAAGTGCTGAGATCAAAAGGGAAAATTCAAACCTTGAACATCAGGATAAAGTAGTGAATGGAAGACAGCTTACCAATATCGGGGTTTTCAGATATTACGCACAGAAATACATAGAAAACGACCCTGATATTGATAAAAACGGAACCAGAATGGTTCGTCAGCTGGATATAACTCCACAGGGGCTTCCTCTTGAGGTCTACTGTTTTGCCAATGATTCCAAGTGGGAGCGTTTCGAACAGATTCAGGCAGATATTTTTGACCATTTGCTGGTTGCTTCAAAAGAATTTGATCTTCAGGTGATGCAGGTAAGTATTAAAGTATAATAAGGAGAAGCTGGAAATTGATCAATTGGTTTTTAGAATCTTACTTGAAAAAATATAATAAAGAGTTGGAATGAGAAGTCAACCTTAGTATAATAGGTTAGTCTGACCTCTGATATCTAACATCTAACATCTTAAATAAAAATGACAAAATTAAGCGTAAACATTAATAAAATTGCGACATTAAGAAATGCGAGAGGAGGCGAAACGCCAAGTGTTACCGAAGCAGCTATAAAAATCCAGGAATTTGGCGGGCAGGGAATTACAATCCACCCAAGGCCGGATGAAAGGCATATTACAAGAAAAGATGTCTATGATTTGAAACCACTGGTTACGACTGAGTTTAATATTGAGGGAAATCCACATCAGGATTTCATTGATATGGTGCTGAAAGTAAAACCGGAGCAGGTAACCCTGGTTCCTGATGCTGATGATGCTATTACCTCTAACGCAGGATGGGACACGAAAAAACACCTTGATTTTCTTACAGAGATCATCGCAGAATTTAAAAATGCAGGAATCCGTACCTCTGTTTTTCTGGATCCATTACCTGAATTGGTAGCGTATGCCGCAAAAACGGGTGCAGACAGAATTGAACTGTATACCGAAGCTTATGCTAAAAATTATGTAACCAATAAAGAACAGGCGATCCAACCTTATTATGATACTGCGGTTGCAGCTACAGAATTTGGACTGGGAATTAATGCCGGACATGATTTAAGCTTGGATAATCTGAAATATTTTGCAGATAATATTCCGAACCTCCTGGAAGTTTCCATCGGACATGCTTTAGTTTCTGAAGCGCTTTATATGGGATTGGAAAATACGGTTCAGGCTTACTTAAAGAGACTGGCTAAGTGGTAAAAATAGATACAGGATGCTAGATGTGAGATTTTAGACCAAAATATTGTGTCTGAGCTGCTTATCTGGAATCTGAAATCTGAAATCTATTATCTTAATAAATATGGAAATCTTAAACTCAAAAATATTCGGCGAAAACTTAACAGCTACGCCACTTTTAGTATTTCATGGATTGTTTGGAATGCTTGATAACTGGGGAAGCTTTGGAAAAGACCTTGGTGAATTTCTTCCGGTACATCTGATTGATCTTAGAAATCACGGACGAAGCTTTCATTCGGAAAGTATGTCTCATGATGATCTGGCAGACGATATTGCCCGTTATATGGACCATTACGGAATTCAGAAAGCTCATGTTTTAGGGCATTCTTTAGGAGGAAAAGCCGTGATGCAGTTTGCCTTAAAATATCCTGAAAGAGTAGAGAAATTAATTGTGGTGGATATTTCTCCAAAAGCTTATCCTCCACACCATCAGGGAATAATAAAAGCATTAGAAACGGTAGATTTTGATACGGTAGGTTCAAGAAATGATGTTGAAGCGGTTCTAAGCCAATATATCCCGGAAAAGTCTACTATTCAGTTTTTAACCAAAAACCTGTATTGGGATGATAATAAGAAGCTCAACTGGAGATTCAATCTAAAGACTTTATCTGAAAAGTATAGTGAATTTGTTTCTAATGCAGTCAAATTTGGGGTTTTTGAAGGAGATACTTTATTTATTGCCGGCGACAAATCCAATTATATCTTACCACAGGATGAATATGGTATTAAGCAGCAGTTTCCGAAGGCAATGGTTGTTACTGTCAAAAATGCAGGACATTGGGTGCAGGCAGAGAATCCTGTAGATTTTGCAAAAGTTGTCAAACAATTTCTTGGATTGAATTAAAAGTTTACATCGTTTTCGTTGTTTATGTTAAAATTTTATTAAAATAATGGATTATTTCTCCATGAGTTGAATTTTTTTGTACTTTGGTTTATCAAAAAAATAAAATTATTAACTTATGGAAAACAAGAATTCAAAGAAGAAGCCATTTTTCGCATCTTTCTTAGAAAAACAGATTAAAGATCCTGAAACAGTGACAGGAGGGGCTATTACTTCAGTAAAACTGGATAATGTTACTTCAGTGATCAAGGATCATATTACTACTGCAGCTCTTG
This sequence comes from Chryseobacterium sp. YR221, assembly GCF_900176315.1. Lineage (NCBI taxonomy): Bacteria > Pseudomonadati > Bacteroidota > Flavobacteriia > Flavobacteriales > Weeksellaceae > Chryseobacterium > Chryseobacterium sp. YR221. Next base: position 668,068 of record NZ_FWXM01000003.1, on the reverse strand, counting down.
AAGATAGTGTTACATTGCCGGGGCACGATCACGTAACAATGAAATATCCGTCTGATAGCGATGAAGCCGGGGAGGAATTGTAATTCAAACAAAACCATTATATCAAACCAAAAACTAAATCATTATGAATAACAAAGATTCAAAAAAGAAGCCGTTTTTCGCATCTTTCTTAGAAAAACAACTTAAAGATCCAGAAACAGTAAAAGGAGGACTGGAAATTACAATTCCTGAAAGAGATGTGATTACAAAACCGGTGATCGATACGGTAACATCTGCACTGAAGGATATGGAACACACTATGAAATACCCTTCTGATGGTGATGATGATGCTTTAGAAGTATAAGTAATAGAACAGAACAAAACTATAGTAAGGGGAAGCTTAAAACATTAAGTTTCCCCTTTTAATAAAAACCGGCTCATGATTCTCTGTATTACCCACTCACAGGATTTCTATAATATCGATCTCTTTTTTGAATACCTTAATTCTAAACATATTCCTTATTTCAGACTGAATTCTGATAAAATGAATCATTTTCAGAAAATCAGCATCAATGAAAATTCATTCGAACTGACAGATGAATCGGGGAATACTCTTCACTCTGATGATGTGAAAGGGGTCTGGCATAGGAAAGCCTGGAAAATAAGTGTTCCTGAAGAACTGGATGAAGATTATGAAAAGATTTTCCTGAAAGAATACGGAAGCCTCCGATTTAATCTGATGACTGTTTTAGAAAATATTCCGTGGATCAACCCTTCTGAAAAAGAAAGAAAAATTGACGGAAATAAAATGTTTCAGCTTAAAATCGCCCAAAAGAATAATCTGACCATCCCTAAAACAATATTTTCCAACGATGAAGAGAAGATCATTGCTTTTTTTCATGAGTACTGTAACGGAAAGGCCATTGCAAAACTTCATAGTGTAGTGGTAAAGGCAATGGGTGGCGAAGGCCAGATTTCCACGACTATCATTGAAGAAGATACCCTTATAAATATTTCTGATATTGCGTACTGTCCCATGATTTTTCAGCCTTATATCGATAAAGAATATGAGCTGAGAATAATATATGTGGATGGAGAGTTTTTTACAGGTAAAATTAACAACAGTGAGAATGTGGATTGGCGTGTCGCTCATGAAAGTTATTTTTGGTCCGCCTATGAATTACCGGAAAATATCAAAAAAGATATCCATGCCATGATGCAGGAAATGGGGCTTTATATGGGAGCTATTGATATGATCAAAGGGAGAGATGGTAGCTACTACTTTCTGGAAGTGAATCCACAGGGAGAATGGGGAATGTTGCAGAAAGAACTGAACTTTCCCATCGCACAGAGAATTGCCGATAATCTTATAAAAAGAATCAGTTTCCATGGATAAAATTTTAATTATAACACATACTGCAGATAACTTTTCAATTGAAAAAGTAACAGAATATATCGGGAAAAATGGCTGTGAAGTCATTCGTTTTGATGTAGACTTATATCCTTTACAAAATAAACTGTCCACTGTTTTTCAGGATGGAGAATGGGTAAGTATTCTTGAGACCCAGGATATGAAATACCGTTTGGATGATATTGCCGCAATCTGGTACAGAAGAGCTTACAATATTGGAAAAGGATTAAGAGACGAGCTGGAAGCTAAATTTTACGGAGCTGCAATGGGAGAGATCCGCAATACTATTTTTGGCTTTATTGAATCTGTAGATGTCTATTCATTAGGTAAACCAAGTGTCTACAGAAGACTCGACAGTAAAGAAGAACAGTTGAAAGTAGCAGATAAAATAGGACTTAAAATTCCTGAAACCTGCCTGACGAATAATCCTGAAGAAGCCAGAAAATTTATTCTTAAACATCAGAATGTAGTGGCTAAAATGCAGACCGGCTTTGCCATCTACGAAGACGGTGTAGAAAATGTAGTTTTTACAAATGTTGTCAGTGAAGACAGACTGGAAGAGCTGGATTCTCTTTTATATTGCCCAATGCAGTTTCAGAAGATGATCGAGAAGAAAAAAGAACTCAGGGTGACAATTGTAGGAAGGGATGTGTATGCCTTCGAGGTAGATTCCCAACAGTTTGAAGATTCAAAAGTAGACTGGAGGAAGGATGGTGTGAATCTGATTGATAAATGGGTGAGAACGGAACTTCCGGGAGATGTGGAAGAAAAATTATTAGAACTCTTAGATGTATACAATGTTGACTATGGGGCAATAGACATTATTGTTTCCCCTGAAGATGAGTACTTCTTTATCGAAATCAATGCAGCTGGAGAGTTTTTCTGGCTGGATAATCTTACAGAAGAAAACCTTATCTCTAAAAGCATAGCAGATGTTCTCTGCGACAAAGCTCCAAGAAGAAATAATATGGTTACGGCATAAAAAAAAGAGATATTTTTCCAATAACTGTCATTCCTTAGAAATCCAAGCTATAAGATTTTAAAATAGCTTATCCGGATTTCTAAGGAATGACAATTTATTTCCGGGACTTTTACCTCCCTTGTATTTGGAGAATAATTCAACGGTATTTGGTCCTTTTATGATCTCCAGAATGATAATATTGGTTAAATTAAGTTGAATTATGCTTTAAAAATCGCAAATTTGCAGAAGCGGTTTTTCAAAACATTTTTGCAGAAGAATGAAGAATTGCCGGATAGAAAATATTGTCATATTTTAGTCAGCAATCAAGTAACATAATTAATGGTTTTTGTAACGGGTGCTACCGGAATTCTGGGGAGAATACTTGTGTTGGAACTTCTTAAAAGAGGTAAGAACGTAAGAGCTTCCAAAAGACCGGGCAGCAATTTAAACGAAGTAAGGCATTCATATAGCTTTTATACTGAGAATCCTGATGATTTTTTTAATAAGATCGAATGGATAGATGTAGATTTTAATGATCTCAATACGCTTCAGGCCGCTTTAAAAGGAGTAGAAGAAGTGTATCACTGTGCCGCAAAAGTAAGCTTTCATCCCAAAGATGAAAAAGAAATGTACCATACCAATATCAAAGGGACAGAAAACCTGTTGTTTACCTGTGAAGGATCTGATGTGAAAAAATTTCTGCACGTAAGTTCTGTTGCCGTTTTGGATAATTTTAATGAAAAAGGGGAGCTGGATGAAGATTCTGATTTTAATCCGAAAATTGAACATTCTGCTTATGCTATTTCCAAACATCTATCTGAAATGGAAGCCTGGAGAGCTTCTGCAGAAGGACTCAATGTAGCTATCCTCAATCCGGGAATGATCATTGGAAGCGGAAACTGGAACCAAAGCAGTGGAGAGCTTTTTTCTACCTTTGCTGATAATGGTTTTACCTTTGCAGGAGGTTCAGCTTATGTAGATGTAAGAGATGTGGCAAATATTGCTATAGAATTGCTTGAGAATAATATTTTTGGAGAACGGTTTATCATTGTTTCTGAGAATAAAAGATTTACGGATCTTGCGAAACAAATCAGAACAAGGCTAGGTCTTAAAGATGCTAAAGTAATTCAGGAATCGCTATTGAATCTTGGAAGAATAGCTAATATACTTCTCGGATGGCTGATTCCCAAGCTGAAGATGGTGACCAAATCAAATATTGAAGCGATATCCTCATTCAACACTATTTCCAATGAAAAAATAAAAGATAAACTGAAGTATCAGTTTATTCCTGTACAAGAAAGTATAGACTTTCACCTGAACAATTATATTAACGACAAAAAGCTGAAGAAATGAATCTGGCAGAGGCAATTATCCTTAAAAATGTAGAAAAACATCCTATAAAAGCTGCTATAGGCTTTAAAAAGAAAGATGAGGCCTGGAAAGAGCTGAGCTGGCAGAAATTCAGTGAAATTATTTTTAAAACAGCCAATGCTCTGAAAGAAGCAGGAGTTCAGGAAGACGATAAAGTGGCTATTTATTCAGACAATTCTTCTGAATGGATGATCTGCGATTTGGCAGCAATGTCCATCGGAGCGGTGACGGTTCCCATTTATTCAACAAACAACGCCGAACAGGCTGAATATATCATTAATGATTCCGGTGCTAAGGTTGTCTTAGTAGGAAACCAGGCTCAGTATGACGCCTGTCTGGAGATTCTGCATAAAGAAGAGAATCATCTTGATACCATTATCATTTCCAAAAAATCGGTGTGGATCAAGAAAGAATTCAATAGTTTTTACCTTGAGGATTTTATAGCGAAAGCTTCTCCGACACTGGAAATATGTAAAAGAGAATATGAAGATACAGCTACGCTGATCTATACTTCCGGAACAACCGGAACACCTAAAGGCGTAATGCTTACCCATGGAAATTTTATCAAAGCCTTTGACTCACACTTTGAGTTTTTTAAGTTTAAAAACTTTGAAGAAGAACTTTCATTGGCATTTTTACCTTTAAGTCATGTTTTTGAAAGAAGCTGGAGCCTGCTGTGCCTTTATGGAGGTGCAAGGGTCTATTTCCTTGAAGACCCGAAAAATGTTGCTAAAGCACTGGAAGAAGTGAAACCTACCACCATGTGTGCGGTACCGAGGTTTTTCCAGAAAGTATATGCCGGAGTATTGGAAAAAGCAGAGGAAGGTTCATCATTTAAGAAAAAAATCTTTGACTGGGCCTTGAAAACAGGATGGGAAACTGCAGAATTGAGAAGAAATGAAAAAAGTATTCCTTTTGTGCTGAAATGTAAGGAATCTGTTGCAGATATGCTGGTCTTCAGTAAAATAAAAGAGAAAATGGGTGGCCGATTGTGGTTTCTGCCTTGTGGAGGTGCTTCCTTATCCCCTGAAGTAACCAAATTCTTTGAGTCTGTAGGAATCCATGTAACAGTAGGGTATGGACTGACAGAAACGACCGCTACTTTAACACTCTTCCCTTTGACTCATTTCGAGCATGGTACCAGTGGGAAACCATTGCCTGGAGTAGAGCTCAGAATTGGAGAAAGCGATGAAATTCAGGCTAAAGGAAACGGAATCATGAAGGGGTATTACAACAGACCTGAAGAGACTCAGAAAGTTTTTACCAACGACGGATGGTTCAAAACGGGTGATGCCGGGAAACTTGATGACAAAGGAAACCTGATCATCACAGACCGAATCAAAGATCTGATGAAGACGTCCAATGGAAAATATATTGCTCCACAACAGATTGAAAATCTTCTGACCAATAATAACTTTATACAGCAGATCATGCTGGTTGCAGAGGGAAGACAGTTTGTTTCCGCATTGATTGTTCCAAATTTTGAATTCCTGCAGGACTTTATCAAGAATAATAATATTCCTTTTACAAGCTGGGGAGAGATAGTAACCAACGAAAAGGTGATTAATTTTTATAAAGATAAAGTGAAAGAATTGCAAAGCCATCTTGCCGACTATGAGAAAGTGAAAAAATTCACCTTAATGCCGGCGGAATTTGACATCAATACAGGAGAAATTACACCTACATTGAAAGTCAAAAGGAATGTAGTCCTTAAAAAATATGCAGATATTATTGAGAAAATGTATTAATTGTATAGATACTTTATTTTTCAAAAATCCCTGGTTTTCACGTATATCCTAATGAGAGGCGTAAGAATTTTCCTTCTCTGAAAAGGGGACAAATCGAGGATTTGACGGAAGCGTTAGAAAAATCAAGTCTTATTACTTAAAATAAACGATGACAACACAAGAATTTATAGGAAATCCAAACTTTACGATTCAATCACAAACTGTTTCAGAAAGCTGTCCATCTAATATTGCCCTGATTAAGTATTGGGGAAAATATGAGAATCAGATTCCTGCTAATCCGAGTATCAGTTATACTTTAAACCACTGTAAAACGAATACTTCCATGGAGTTTGTAGCTGCTGAGCCTTTTTCTGTGCAGACTTTTCTGGCAGGAAATGAGGAAGTGAAGTTTGCCGAAAAAATTGAAAAATATTTCAAAAATATTGAGCAGTATTTACCTTGGATCTTAAAAGGAAAATATATTATCAGAACAGAAAATACATTCCCGCACAGTTCAGGAATAGCGAGTTCAGCTTCAGGATTTGGAGCTATTGCTAAATGCCTGATGACAATGGATGAAATGTTTACAGGAAAAACTTCTGAAGAAGGATCCTTAAGAAAGGCTTCATTCTTAGCCAGGTTAGGAAGCGGAAGCGCATGCAGAAGCCTATATAACGGATTGGTGGTTTGGGGAGAAACAGATGAGGTTGAGAATAGTTCTGATCTATTTGCTGTACCTTATCCGGATCATGAGATTCACGATACTTTCAAAAGCTTTAATGACTGGGTTTTATTAATCCATGAGGGGCAGAAAAGTGTTTCTTCTACAGTGGGACACGGTTTAATGAAGACCAATCCATATGCAGAAAGAAGATTTCAGGAAGCAAGAGAAAATTTTGTTCCGATGAAAGAGATCCTGAAAAGTGGAAACATGGACCAGTTTATTAAATTGGTTGAACATGAAGCGCTTACTCTTCATGCGATGATGATGATGAGTGATCCTGCTTTTATTCTGATGAGAACCGGAACACTGGAAGTGATCAATAAGATTTGGGATTTTAGAAAAGAAACCGGATTATCTTTATTCTTTACGCTGGATGCCGGGGCCAATGTTCACCTTTTATTCCCAAATAACGGAACTGAAGATAAAATAAAAACATTCATTGAAGAAGAGCTGCTGCAGCACACCCAGAAGAATGGAGTAGTAAAGGATGTGATGAGGTTTTAGAACCGAAATACAATATTGATAAAAATCAGCCTCAAAAATAGAATTGTGCAAAACCCTGTTAATTTTATTTTTGAGGCTTTTTATAATTAGTCCTCCGTTACAATTGTATCACGATCTCCATTCTCTTTTATTCCTTCCTGTATCATTTTTTTAGCTTCAGTTTGTTCATCGGAAGTAGCAGTCTCTATAAGCTCTTCTTGTTCATCATTGTGATGATCAATAAAAAATTCACAATACACAGGAAGATGGTCAGATCCGAAATTTTCCAAAGTTTTAAGATCCTTGATGAAAATATCTTCACTATGGAACATCAGGTCTATGGGGAATCTCAAAAGACGATATTTTGCATGAAAAGTAGAAACAAAAGAATGTCCGATTCTCGGATCAATCAGATGACTTGTTTTTCTAAAAAGTATGGACGATTTTGACCATGCAACATTATTAAAATCACCCACTACAATTACGGGCTTTTGAATGTCTTTCACACACTGTGCCGTGCTGAGAAGATCGCCGTCTCTTTCTTTTGATGTTTCTTCTTCCGTAGGGCTAGGTGGTGGTGGATGAACACCAAAGAACACAAAGGAAAAGCCATTATCAGTGGTCATATGAATTTCAATACTGGGAATATCATCGGCTACAAAATAATGGGTTTCTGCATGTTTTATTTCAACTTTGGAGTAGAAATGCATTCCGTAAGTATTTTCAAGAGTTACTTTATGTTGGTAGGGATAATCTTCTTCAAGAGTCCTCATAGCTTTTTCCCAGTCTCCATTACTTTCCATTGTCATGAAAAAATCCGGACTGTATTTTTTAATAAGGCCTAGAAATCTGTTGTATTCTTTATTGAACTGATATACATTGGCAGAGATAAAATGTAGCTTTTCAGAAGATACACGGCGCTGTCTGTGCTTCTTTACGGGATAAAGTGGTGTGTATTTAATTAATGTATGGCTGTGATGAATAAATAAAAGCACTAAAAGTCCCTGGTAGTACAAGAAATATTCTGACGACTCAATCAGGAAACCCATTATGAATGTGATGGATATAAGATAAGTTATCTGTATTTTAGCAAACTCAGGAACCCGAAATATCCAATGAGAGTTTTGAATCTTTGGAAGTAGGGTTAGAACGACTAAAAGTATGGCTAAAATTATATAAACAATCCACATAGTAAAAATCAACGGATAAAATTAATTTATTTTTTGAAGAAAACAAGTGCTGCACATTTAAACTTTGTGGATAAGATGCTTTTTTTTCATATTTTTATTTGTTCGTTTTATCTTATCAAATTATTATGAAAAATAAAATAGCCTTAATTCTTTTGGTAATCAGTACTTTTTGTTTTGGTCAACAGAATCAGGACATTGAGAAACCTATCCGAAATTTGTTTCTTGGCATGAAGAATGCGGATCCTGAGCTGCTGAAATCTGCCTTTTCAGAAAATGCAGTTCTTCAGACGATAGCCAAAGACGGAACCGTAAAAAATGAAAGTATTCAGGATTTTATAGCATCTGTTTCTAAATTTTCAACAGGAGACCTGGAGGAAAGGATTCTAGTAGATGCTGTGCATACAGATGGAAATCTGGCAAGTGTATTCACCCCTTATTCTTTCTACCTGAAAGGCAAATTTTCCCATTGCGGAGCCAATAGTTTTCAGCTCGTAAAACAAAATAGCGACTGGAAGATTCAGTATGTTATCGATACAAGAAGAAAAGACAATTGCAGAGAAATAAAATAATAAAGCCTAATTATACAACGATTAAAAAATATAAATGAAGATGAAGATCCATCATATTGCAATTATCTGTTCAGATTATTCCGTTTCAAAGAAGTTTTATACGGAAATTTTAAATTTAAATATCATCAGGGAAGTCTATCGTGAAGAAAGACAGTCTTACAAACTTGATCTGGCGATTGGAGATCATTACGTTATTGAGCTGTTCTCTTTTCCTGATCCGCCCCAGCGCCCTTCACGCCCTGAAGCTTGTGGCCTGAGACATCTTGCCTTCTCTGTTGAGAATGTTACAGAAAAGCGTAATGAATTAGTACATAAAGGATTAAATTGTGAAGAGATCAGGATCGATGAATTCACAGGAAAAGAATTTTTCTTTACCCAGGATCCGGACCAGCTGCCACTGGAGTTTTATGAAATATAAAGATTAGTGAGCGTACCCTGCAAAAAAGCTTACAGCCATTATGGCCAAAACAATAGAGGAAATGACTACATATACGTAGTCTTTTTCTTTTAGGTAACCTATTAAAGCGAAGACGATCCTCATTAAAGGAGTAAAGATCAACAAAAGGATTCCCAGCTGAATAATAGCCATTCCTTCCCCTTTGCATAAAGAAGTCCAAAAATGTCCCCATACCTTTTCTGAAGAGTTGCCAATATCCAGAGAGGTGTATTTTTTGGGCATTTCAAAACCTTCGGTAAAAAGCTTGATGAAACCGACCAATGAAGTAGCCACAGATAGAATAACACCTAGTCTTAGAAGATTTCCTACGGAACGGTTCAGATCTACGTCTGTAAAATTCTTTTTCATTATCTGAAGCTTTTATTGATACCGTTATACATCATATAAATGGAAAGGATCGTAATCACAATGGCAAAAAATACTTTTAGTTTTTTAGTTTTTGAAACCATCAATGTTTTTGAACCAATAAAACTTCCTATGACCACACCTATCAGTACGGGAGCTACGATAACCGGGATGATTTCTCCTCTTTGAAAATAAATCAGGGCACTGGCTACTGCCGTTACTCCAATCATAAAATTACTGGTGGTTGTAGAAACTTTGAAAGGCAGTTTCATCATATTGTCCATAGCCAAAACTTTCAAAGCTCCGGAACCTATTCCTAAAAGTCCGGACATGGCGCCCGCAAACATCATCATCAAAAATCCAGGAACTGTATTTCTTGCAGAATAGCTTTTTAAGATTCCTTTATCAGGAAAAGTTCCGTAAAGTTTTAACTTGTCTTCGAGACTTCCTTTTATGAGTGGTTCCTGGTGGTCAGGTTTTCCTTTAAGATTTAAAACAACCGTCAGAAGCAGAATACTTGCGAAAATAATTCCAATGGTATTGGGATTAAGCATTCCTGAAACTAAGGCTCCGATAATAGCCCCTGCCGTGGTGGCAATTTCGAGGAACATCCCGATTCTCATGTTGGTAAAACCTTCTTTTACAAAGGCTACTGCTGCACCGGAAGAAGTCCCGATCACCGAAATGAGGGAAGCGCCGATGGCATAATGCATTGGAACGCCAAAACCCAGCGTTAATAAAGGAATGATGATAACTCCCCCTCCTAAACCCGTAAGTGAACCTAAAAGACCAGCGGAAATTGCGCCAAGGAAGAGTATGATGATTTCTGACATACTACAATTAATGTTACAAATATAAAATTATTGTAGTAGTCTGCCAAACATTTGAAAAAGATAAATTTAACGTATTTTTGTATGCATGAAAAATGAATTGAAATTATTTTATGTTATCCTGGGGGCTACGCCTAAAGGAAGAAACATTGAACAACACGATGTATTTTTCGGAATTGCCGAAAGCCTTAAAGATTTGGTTCCGGATATGAAAGACTTCTGGAAGGAAGCAGAAGGTAAGATACATATTGATTGTCATCAGGAGGTTAAGTTTGCAGATGGATATGAACTACAGATTGTTGAGAAAGGAGAAAAGGCATCTGAAGAACAATTGTATTTTCTTAATTTAGGAGGATATAAGAAAGGTTTTTTTGAAGAATTTCATGAACAGCATCTGATGGTTGGCTCATCTATGGGAGAGATTATTAAGAGGGCAAAAGCCACCGAATTTTATCAGACGATGGGATTTGAAGGAGCTGTAAGCCATGTAGATGATAAACATGGAGTAGATATCGATGATATCTTCAATGTGAATGATATCCTTCCTCTGAAAATGAAAGAAAAATATTCTATAGTTCTTAAAAAAACTGAGGCAGAGAATCAGGAAAACCCAATGGGACTTGGATACTTAAAAATTGATAAAGTTCAATAAGAATAAATCTAATAAAAATAAAAAATGAAAATAGGAATTCTGGGAGGCGGACAGCTGGGAAGAATGTTGATACAGAGTGCTCTGAAATATGATGATGAGTTTTATACATTGGATCCTGCATCTGATGCACCATGTCATAATATTTCATATTTCACACAGGGAAACTTCAATGATTATGAAACGGTTCTGAACTTCGGAAAAGATAAAGATGTGGTTACCATTGAAATAGAACATGTGAATGCGGATGCTTTGGCAGAACTTGAAAAGCAGGGAATAAAAGTAGTTCCTAATGCGAGTATTATCAAAACCATCCAGCAAAAAATCCTTCAGAAAGAATTTTATAAAGCTTACGATATCCCAAGCCCTGAATTTCAGATTGTGTGGAACAATGATGAAAAAATCATAATGCCCTTACCGTTTGTTCAGAAAATGAATACGGGAGGTTATGATGGAAAAGGGGTACAGGTGATCAAAACGGAAGATGATTACCAGCATCTATGGAAGGATGCCTCTGTGATCGAAAGCCTTGTGGATATTGATAAAGAATTATCTGTAATTGTAGCCAGAAATGAAAAAGGAGAAACCAATATTTTTCCTGTAACGGAAATGGTTGCTGATCCCAAGTTGAATCTATTGGATTTTAATGTATGTCCGGTTCTTCTTACTGAAGATGTTCAATCTCAGATTGATTCTATTACTGAGAAATTTTTAAATGCTGTTAATTCTCCGGGATTATTTGCTATTGAATTGTTCTTAGATAAAGAAGGAAAAATTTGGGTTAATGAAACGGCTCCAAGACTGCACAACTCGGGACACCAGAGTCAGGAAGGAAATACCAATTCACAGTTTGAGCAAATGTACCGTGTGGTAAAGAACTTACCATTGGCGGATACAGATGCTATTACCTATAGTGGTATGCTGAATCTGGTAGGAGCAGAAGGATATGAAGGAAAAGTAGTATACGAAGGAATGGAAGATGTCCTTAAGTTACCAGAAACCTACATCCATTTATATGGAAAAACCGAAACCAAACCTGGAAGAAAAATGGGACACATCAATGTGTTGGCAGATTCCAGAGAAGAGCTTATGGAAAAGCTTGTCATGGTGAAAGGAATGGTGAGAGTGATTTCAGAATAACTTAAGTCTCAAAAAATATAAAAAGGAAGCGATTTCTATCTTTGAAATTGCTTCCTTTTTTCTTTTAGTTCTAAGTGCTCTTATGACCTGGGAAATCATCGTGTTGAACACAATGCATTCAATAGGAATGGATTTTTACCGTCTAAATCTATAATGGATTCATTAAAAAGGAATCTCCAAAGTTCTTCCTTTATATTCCCCTTTCTCAATAGTGAAAAGGGCTACATAAGTACCGGCACCATCAGAATTTAACATGGATATGTATAAAATATCATTGGTACGGTCATAATAACAGGTTGTAGATTTATTATTGATCTCGAACAGATTCTCAATCTCTTTTGCAGGAATTTGAATGATTTTGTTTCCCATTTGTGCAGTAATAGAAATATAGTGTGTCTTAGGAATGGTACCGTCTATTCCCCAAATTTGCTGCTCTTTATAGAAATCTCCATACAGTGTTGAAGAAAAATCTTTTTCATTTTCCTTAAAATTAAATGTTCCGGAAACAATATTTACTTTAATATTTCCTGACTTAAAGATTGCTTTGTTTGCATCACGTACAGTGGGGGGAACAGCCTGATAAGATTTTATATATTTCAGTCTTGAATTGTGAATGTAACCATTGCTTACATTAGCCCAATTCTTATTGTCATCTTCAAATATATAGACGATTTCATCCGAATTGATCTTTCCAATGATTTTACTGTTGGCATCTGCATTTTCCCTTACATTTACATAGCCGTCCTTATCTACAATCTTTGCAAACTGCGCAAAAGAAAGCTGTACCCCTAAGGTTGCTGTTAAAAGGATTATCTTCTTTGTTTTCAATATTGTTTTAAAGACTAAAAGCATGGCTAAACTAGCTGGTATTATTTAAAGATATTCTGAATCACATTTCCTATTTCCACAAAGTCTCCATGGTTTCCTACGGAGCGTATTTCGGGGCTGTTTTTATCATATTCTGAGAATGGAAAAATCAAAAGATAATTATTGTCACTCAGATTTCTGTTTAAAAGTTCAGGAATTAATCTCATTCTCGGAATATAAGACTTCATACCGCGTTTGGCCATCAAGATAATTAAAGCTTCATCATCTTTAAGCTGGGCAGCTGTTTTTTCACCGTCCTGCCATGTGCTCATGATAATGAATTCTGCTTCTATACTGGCTTTCTTCATGATTTTCTGAAGAATATCAATAATGTTTTCAGGGGCATAAAAAACCATTGTTGCCCCGGAATTTCTGGCAATATTCCAAACCCTTAAAAGTGCATGGAAGAATCCAGCATCTTTATGGGCATTTTCAGGAATCATCACAGCATACCTTTTGATTGTAGAGAGAGGCTGTGCTGCATGGTATACCAATATATTCACATCATCATTCTGAAGGTAACCATTGTATAGATTATAGACAAAAGACGGGGAGAATCCCTTCTCATCTTCTAATCCAATAATAAGATCTGTAATCTTCTGTTCTTTAATTACGTTGTTGACCCCATTGATAACATCATTGTCGTACCTTTTTAAAGCCTGTAATTTCACATCTGCCGCTGCTGCCGCATCTGTAGCCTGATGAAGAAGTTTTTCCGCATTTTTTACAGAAGATTCATTCTTATCTTCATTAATTACATTTAAAGCAAACAGGTCTTCCGTGTTAGAGTGGGCTTTTATGAGGATTCCAAGATTGACCATTCTTTCAACAGTTTCTTCATGGTTGATGGCTAACAGTATATTTTCATCTTCATGGCTGTTCCCTGAAACGGTATCTTCATTATCCGTTTCTGCAATTTTCTGGGCACTTGCCATAGAAATGAAAGAGGAAATGGTACAGGAAATAAGAATCAGTAAAATACTTCCGTTCAGTACATGCTCGTTCAATAATCTTACGGGTTCTCCAGTCTCGGTTTCGGAGAGGATAATGTTATAACCTACCATTACCGATGCCAGTGTGGCGGCCGCTGAAGCAGAACTTAGTCCGAAGATCAGTTTTCCTTCTTCTTTAGTCAGTCTGAAAGTTTTTTGAGTGGCTACAGCGGAAAGATATTTTCCTCCAATGGAGGCTACAAGCATAATTCCGGCTACCTCCAGCGTTTCCCAGCTTTTAAAGAAAACCTTAAAGTCGATCAGCATTCCAACACTGATCAGGAAGAACGGAATGAAGATCGCATTTCCTACAAATTCAACTCTGTTCATCAAAGAAGAGGTGTGAGGGATAAGCCTGTTTAATGCCAATCCGGCAAAGAATGCACCGATAATAGCTTCTACACCGGCTAGCTCAGCAAGCATAGCGGCCAGATAAATCATGACCAGTACAAAAATATATTGCGAGATTTTATCATCCACCCTTTTGAAAAACCAACGTCCGATAATAGGGAATACAATAAGTACAATAAGGGCAAAAACCACAAAAGAAACTGATAGTTTCACCCAAAATTCAGTGCCTACATCTCCCTGTGACATTCCAACGATTACAGCAAGAACCAATAAAGCCAGAATGTCTGTAATCATTGTTCCTCCAACGGTAATATTAACGGCCTTATTTTTTGCAATCCCCAATTTACTTACCAATGGATAGGCGATAAGGGTATGAGAAGAAAAAAGACTGGCAAATAATATCGAAGTCAGCATCGAGAAATGAAGGAGATAATAACCGCCTAAATATCCTAAAACAAATGGAACAGTAAAGGTATAAAGTCCAAAAGTAAGGCTTTTCCATTTGTTCTTTTTAAAATCACCCATGTCGATCTCCAGTCCGGCCAGAAACATGATGTAGAGGAGTCCGGTAGTTCCCGTAACTACAATGCTGCTGTCCCTGGACAGTACATTGAAACCATTAGGTCCTATTATGGCTCCGGCAATGATAAGCCCCAGCAGATGTGGAACTTTAATTTTATTCAATAATAGTGGCGCTGCAAGGATAATGACCAGTACCAACAGGAACTTCAGTACCGGATCTTCTATAGGAAGACTCAGATTATGTATACTCAATAACATCATAGGTGCTTATTTTGTGGAACGTACTAACTCAACAGAGAACTTGGCACTGCAGCCATCAGAAGTAATGGTTCTGGTTCCCTTGATTTTGTTATCGGAAATATCGTTAAGAAGGACATTCATTTCTACATTCTTTTTTGCCGTAGAATCTGTCTTAAAAGATAATTTGATCTCATTATTTTCAAACTTACCGGCATAAAGTCTTACCAGATTGTTATTGTTGATAATTTTTGTGATCGGCTGGGTAGAATCATTATCGAATTCCCAGATATCTGTACGCTGATCACCTACCGCATAATCACTGCAGTTGGATTCTGTACAGATTACTTTTCCGTTCCATGATCCTGAAATTTCTGCCGGCCATACTGCTATTTTTACCGAATCCTTTTTAGCAAAAACACTGTCTCTCATTTTAAGAAGTGACTGATATTCGGATTCTTTTTTTGCGAATATCTTCTCCTTTTCGAGCAATTGTTTTTCTCGGTCTGTCAGATTTTTTTCTTTTTCTTTAAAGTCACAGCTGATCAAAAGTAAAGAGGCTGCCAGAAGGACAAAAAATGTGTTTTTTAGCATATTGTGTAGGTTGAGTATAACAATATAAGGAAAAAAGGGGAAATGTGAAAAATATCCTCAGGTAAAAGATGGCTTCCTTACAATATAATAAATAAAACATTGGTGGTTTCCCTGTCATTATTTGTTCATAATAGTTATTACTTTTGAGTAATGGGAATTATTTGATTTAGGAACTAAAAATTTAAAAAATGAAAAATATTTTTCTTTTCCTTTTCTGTGCAGTCAATATGCTATTGGCACAGGAAGCAAGCTCCGCTAAGGATAAGCTGCAATCTGTTTTGCTTTGGAAAAAAATTCCGGATGGACCAGGCCCAGCAGGTGAAAATAAAGTATCCCCAAAAGGTTCATTAACTCATATTGCTGTTCCCCAATTAATCATTCATGAACCAACAAATCCCAATGGAATTGCCATATTGGTGATAAGTGGGGGAGGTTATGCCCATATTGAATCAGGATCAGAAGGTTATCCGACCGGAGAGTGGCTGAAGTCACTGGGAATTACAGCATTTGAATTGGAATACAGGCTTCCCGGAGAAGGATGGACAAGTAATATGGTCCCATTTCAGGATGCTCAGCGCGCGTTAAGAATAATCAGAAGCAATGCGGACAAATATAAAATTGATCCCAATAAAATAGGGGTACTGGGATTTTCTGCGGGAGGACATTTGGCAGGATATATTTCCTCTACGTTTAATACAGCGTATTATTCGCCACAGGATGCTATGGATTTAGTTTCGGCACGACCTAATTTCACGGGTATGATTTATCCCATCGTATCTATGTTGCCGCCTAACAATAATACCCATTCATTTAAATCTTTATTAGGAAAGAATAGTGATGCAGAGAGCGAAGCCAAACTTTCAGTTGAAAAACAAGTGGGACCTCAGACGCCGATGACCTTTTTAGCACAATCTGAAGACGATCCTATTTCTCCGGTAGAAAACAGTATTCTCATGTATCAGGCACTGAAAAATAATAAAGTTCCTGCAGAAATGCATTTATTCCAGTCAGGGGGCCACGGTTGGGGGTTAGGTAAAAAAGGGACTAATACTGAAGAATGGCCGAAATTCTTTTTAAACTGGCTAAAAATAAATGGGTTTTTAAAAAATGGAGACCATTAGATGCTTGCCGCTTTTTCTATCTTTTTCTTTTTAAACATTTCAGGTCTGTAATTGATAATAAAGACACCACAGATAATTAAGGCCGTTGCAATAATAAATTTAAAAGAAATCTTTTCATCCATAATCAGCCATCCTAAGAAAATAGCAATAATAGTATTGATATAGGCAATAATAGAAACCTGTACCGGAGAGATCTTTGTTAATGCATAATGGAATGCAAAAAAGGCAGCTACCGAGCCAAAAACAGAGAGGTATAACATAGCAGAGATGCTCTTTAAAGTCCAGTTTTCAAAGTTGTAATTTTCTGAAAAAATAAAGGCGAAAATGATCTGAACAACTCCCGCAAAGAGAAACTGATAAAATAGGTTCAGGGTGATATTTCCGCTTTGAATATTCATTTTTTTGGTAAAGATTGTTCCCGAAGCCCATCCTGAAATAGCACAGAAAAGGAAAATCATTCCTGTCCTGTATTGGGGGTTGGCAAGATCTTTAAGGCCGTCCCAGAACACAAAAAGTATACCGCTGAAACATATCAAAACACCAGCCATAGCCCTAAAACTGAATTTTTGCAGGCCAATGGCAAGACTTCCTAAAAATACCAGAATAGGAGCACAAGCACTAATTAGAGAAGCCAGACTGCTGGTAACACTTTCTTCAGCTACTGTAACCATTCCATTGGCTATAACCAGCATTAGGGAAGCGAAAATAACTTGATACCCCAGATTTTTCCATCCAATCCACTTAAATTCCTTTCGGGAAAGGAGAATAAATAGCATGATAATAGAAGCAAAAAGTTGACGGATTCCTGCAACAAACCACGCGGGAATAGTTTCTACTGCGACACGAATGGCTAAAAATGTAGTTCCCCAAACAATAGCAACAGTAAAAACGGCAAAAATGAGTTTATAATCTTTCAAGGGTAAATAAGGTGTGATTGACAAATTTACCGGTTTTTAAATAAACGGGATGGGCACAGTTAGTGTAATTTTTACTGATACAGATCTGTATTTAATGAATTTCTGCCTCTATTTTAAATGTTGAATATGATGAATAGGGAGTAATTAATTCTTTTTGATTTATATTTTTTTATTATTGGCTGATGACTTAAATTTTAACAAGAGGTTTTAATTTTTTATCTTTGAGGATCTAATAAAATTGAAGATGGTAGGAATTATTATGGGCAGTCAGAGTGATCTGCCAATCATGGAACAAGCTGCAAATTTTCTGAAAAGTCTGGATATTCCATATGAACTGACCGTTGTTTCGGCACATAGAACACCGGAAAGAATGTTTGAGTATGCGAAGACGGCTAAAGAAAGAGGCCTGAAAGTAATTGTTGCCGGTGCAGGAGGTGCTGCACACCTTCCCGGAATGGTAGCAAGCTGTACCACACTTCCGGTAATAGGAGTTCCTATTTTATCCAGTAATTCTATTGACGGATGGGATTCTGTACTGTCTATCCTTCAGATGCCTGGTGGAATTCCGGTAGCCACTGTAGCCTTAAACGGGGCTTTAAATGCAGGGATTTTAGCGGCAAAGATTTTAGGAAGTGCAGATGCTCAGATAGCTGAAAATCTTCAGAAATATCAGGATTCTTTGAAAGATAAAGTACTGGGAACTGTAGATGATATCAAAGCACAGCATCCTAATCATTTTGATCAATAGTTGTAACGGACTTATAATATTCAAAAGCCTCACTGAAAAGTAAGGCTTTTTGTTTTTTAATAAGTTTTTGAAGAAACAGTGTCATTTTTAATGAACTGTAGAATTTTTTTTGATAATGAGATTGCGTGAATCAGGTATACATCAAAAAAGATAAATAAAATACTTTCCACATAAAAATGGAGAGTTTTTATTAGTCCTGAACCATATTGTCTCTTGTATTTTTCTGGACGGAGATGGCTCCAAAAAGTGCCAGTAGAAACGCAAAGGCATAGAACCCTTTTTCACTTGGAAGTATGGTGGCATTCCAAAGTCCTACCGCCAGTAATACAATAGATGATAGTGTTGCAAACCAACAGATCCCGTAATAAATATCTGTTACCTGAATATTCTCTAATCTGTCACGGACTGCTTTCTGAAGAGAAACAACCGCAAATAGGCCATAGAGCAGGATTGTGAAATAATATCCTTTTTCGTTCAACAGCATTTCAGCTCTTGCAAGGCCTACAATATAGCCGACCATTCCTGCTCCCAATGCTACCCAGGATGCAGCGATGAATGCATTCGAGACTTTTTGTTTTTTCATAGATTAATGTTTTATTTAAGAAGGCTAAGATATTCATTTTTTATAAACAGAGCTCTAGGAGAGAGAAAATATGGGCAAAATACGGTGAAATACATTCATTAATTTTTATGTTTTGGCTAAAGCCAGTTTGATTTTATTCTATCGTGAAAACGGACTAAAGTCCGTTCCTATTGAATATTTATAAGGATTATTTAACCCTGAATCCCACACTCCATAATTCACACCTCATAAAAAACTCCCCAAATTGGAGAGCTCTTATCTTATTGAGTGATATATTTATAATGGTACTGAACGAAAAGATTTCCATCTGACCCTTTTCCTATAACTTATACAGGTAATCCTGAGTCATTATACAGTACTTTTTGCTTGCAAAAATAAGGAATGCTCAGGAGGTCTAAATAAAAAATCCCACTATTTGGAATAGTGGGATCATATTATATTTTGATGTAACTCTTAGTATCTGTAGTACTCAGGTTTGAATGGTCCTTTTACGTCCACACCGATGTACTCAGCTTGTTCTGTAGAAAGAGTTTCAAGCTCTACGCTTAATTTTTTAAGGTGTAAAGCAGCTACTTTCTCATCTAAGTGCTTAGGAAGCATGTATACTTCGTTTTTGTAAGCCGCAGCGTTGTTCCATAATTCGATCTGAGCCAAAGTCTGGTTAGAGAAAGAGTTAGACATTACAAAACTTGGGTGCCCTGTTGCACATCCAAGGTTTACCAGTCTTCCTTCTGCTAAGATAATAACTTCTTTTCCTTCGATAGTATAGATATCAACCTGAGGTTTCACTTCAGATTTAGTCTGACCGTAGTTTTTGTTTAACCAAGCCATATCGATTTCGTTATCGAAGTGTCCGATGTTACAAACGATAGCTTTGTCTTTCATTTTAAGGAAGTGCTCTCCTCTTACGATGTTAAAATTACCGGTTGTAGTAATGATGATATCTGCATTATCTACTACAGTATCTAATCTTTTTACTTCATATCCATCCATAGCAGCCTGAAGTGCACAGATAGGGTCAATTTCAGTAACCGTAACAATAGAACCAGCTCCTCTGAAAGAAGCAGCAGTACCTTTACCTACGTCTCCGTATCCACAAACTACCACTCTTTTTCCAGCTAACATAACGTCAGTAGCTCTTCTTACAGCATCTACTGCAGATTCTTTACATCCGTATTTGTTGTCGAATTTAGATTTAGTTACTGAATCGTTTACGTTGATAGCAGGCATTACTAAAGTTCCGTTCTTCATTCTTTCGTACAATCTGTGTACTCCGGTAGTTGTTTCTTCAGAAAGTCCTTTGATATCTTTTGTGAATTCAGGGTATTTATCAAAAACCATATTGGTTAAATCTCCACCATCATCCAGAATCATGTTTAATGGTTTTCTGTCTTCTCCAAAGAATAAAGTCTGCTCAATACACCAGTCAAATTCCTCCTCATTTAATCCTTTCCAAGCATATACCGGAATTCCTGCAGCAGCAATAGCAGCAGCAGCGTGATCCTGAGTAGAGAAAATATTACAAGAAGACCAGGTAACTTCAGCTCCTAAAGCTACTAATGTCTCGATAAGCACAGCTGTTTGGATTGTCATGTGAAGACATCCTGCAATTCTTGCTCCTTTAAGTGGCTGAGATGGTCCGTATTCTTCACGGATAGACATCAGGCCTGGCATTTCTGCTTCTGCAAGAGTAATTTCTTTTCTTCCCCATTCTGCTAGGGAAATGTCCTTAACTTTATAAGGAACGTATTGTGTTGTAGTACTCATATGTAATGAATAGTTTTTAAATTCAATTGATAATGAAATGCAAAATTACAATTAATAATTAAGATAAAAAAACGGCAGCCTGAGTTCGGATTTATGAGATTAAACATGGCTTAAAATTATTTAGTCTTAATATAAATAACTATTTTTATCTCATAAATAATACCTTAATGAATCATACCAATACCCAAGACGAATCTCAAAGAAAAGCAAAACCCGTTGCTCCAAAAGTAAAAGAGCTTATAGAAAGAAGTAAAAGTGTAGTTCTGGCCACCGTAGATGCGGAAGGAAATCCTAATTCCAGCTATGCCCCTTTTGTACAGGATGGTCATACATTCTATATTCTGGTATCTTTTATGGCGAGACATACCAAAAATCTTGCAGAAGGAAGAAAAACCTCAATGATGTTTATTGAAGATGAATCTGCTACCAAACAAATATATGCCAGAGAACGTCTGACTATTGAAGCTACAACTTCTCAGATAGAAAGAGACTCTGAAACATGGAATAATGTAGTTACAAAATTGAAAGAAGCTCACGGAAAAGTAGTGGATGTCATTTCTGAAATGGGTGACTTTATTTTGATTGCTTTACAACCGGTAAAAGGATCTTATGTAAACGGGTTCGGAAGTGCTTACTTTGTAGATTCCAATCTTGAAATTATTGAGCATAGAAATGATGTGAACCATCAGTCTAAATAAATAAGAAGAGGGATGAAATTTGATTACCCTTGGCAAGGTTTCAAACCTTGCCAAGGGTATTTTTTTGCATGGATTTTCTAAATAAGTTTGCCTTTGTTTTTATTGTCAAATACAAACTTCCATCTTCCAACATTTTCTCTATTTGTTGCTGCTTTCATTTTTTGTAATCAGGACTATTTTTTTTGCAAGAATTAAGGTTGGGTCAATCAAAGGAATGTTTTTTCCGTTTTTGACAATCTTAGTTTCTATAGGAAATAGGAGAGGGAGTTCTGTACAACCGAGTATAATAACCTCGGCACCGCTATTGATGAGGAAATCTGCTGCTTTAAGAAGGCTCTCTTTACAAAGTCCCTCAGTAAACCCTGCCTTTACTCCAAATTTACCATAGATACTTTCCATGACATTATTTTGATGTTCCTGATTGGGAATAACAACATCAAATCCAAATTCTTCCAGGATATTATGGTAGACTTTACTTTCAATAGTTCCACTGGTGGCCAGTAATCCTACTTTCACTGATTCTCCAAAGCTTTCACGAATGTATTCAGCCGTTGTTGTCAGCATATTGATGATCGGAATACTTAAATGTTCCTGAATATCTTGTACAAAAGCATGGGCCGTATTGCAAGGAATAGCAATGGCGTCAACTCCTTCGGCTTCCAAACGTCTGCAAGTGGAAAACAGGGCTATACTCGGATCTGTTTCATGATAGATCAGATGGGCTGTTCTATCGGGAATCTGAGGGTTTTGCTCAACAACCATCTTAATATGGTCCTGATCCTTTTGTGCAGGTGTATTCTTGATAATTTTGTTCATGAAATCTACGGTAGCTGAAGGACCTACACCTCCTAATATGCCAAGTTTAAATGGTTTTGCGGTTATATTGCTATCATGTTCTAAAGCATAATCAGCATAGATCTGGTTTACATCAAGAATGGATATTCCCCGCTTCCATAGCTGTTCTACAATCAGAGAAAGCTCTGTGATTCCCGGCAGGATAATGTCACAGCCATTGCTATTGAGTTCCGTACAAGCTTGGTAGATATATTCTAAAGAAAGCCCGTCAAAATAACCATTTTTGATGCCCTGATCTCCATAAATAGCTTCCATTAACCTTTCCTGATGGGAAGGAAATATTAATTCATGATCCGGAATATATTGGCTCAGCATATGGCTTTCTTTGACATAATCAGATGTTAATACTCCTATTTTTATTGGAGTTTTAAATCTTGAGTTGATATATTCTGCTAATGCTTTGAAAATATTAACGATCGGAATAGAGATTTCTTTTTGAAGTTCTTCTAAAAACGAATGGCTGGCAAAACAGGGAAGAAGTACTTTGGTTAAAGACTGGGCTTCAAATTTTTTGCAGACATTATAGGTGTAATACTTTCTAGACTTTATATCTTCTTCATGATATAATGGTAGATTGATTTGGCTATAAGGTTGCTGTTCAAATACAAAGTGATACTGTAATTGATTTTTTAATACCCGTTGGTTTTTAAGTAATTTAAAAAATAAGTCACCTCCCGACAAAGTGCCAAGTCCTCCGATAACAGCAATTTTTTCCAAAATTATACTTTTAAGAATAAGAACAAATTTACCACTTTTAGTTTGGGAATCAATAGTAGAAAAACAGGTGTTTTTATAAGATTCATCTTCCTGATGCTTTTGCTGTAAATTGTGGGAGCAACTTGTAATAATTTTGATTCTTTATCTTCCGGTTTGCACCTGTTTCTATTTCCGCTTCTTTTCACTATTTTTACCCAATAAAAAAAGAATGCCCCTTTACCGAGATTTTTCAGATGATAATGCCACAATCCTTGTTTGGAAGTATGACGAAAGCGAAGAACTTGATATCCACGAGCTTCTGGAGCCTGAAAATGCTGAAAAAGTAAAGGATTACCATCCCAAAAAACTATTGGAAGTTCTGATGGTACGTAAACTTTTGAAAGGACTAAAGCCATCTTCCAAAATTCTATATAAAGAAAGAGAACCTTTTCTTTCTCCTCATGATGCGGAAATTTCCATTACCCATTCTTTCCCTTTTGCAGCTATTGCCATTTCTAAAAACAAAATAGGTATTGACGTTGAAAAATTCAATCCTAAAATTTTAAGGGTGATTGATAAATTCACTTATGAAAATGAAAGAGGATTCATTCCTGAAGATAAGGCAGATACTTTTTATACTATTATATGGAGTGTAAAAGAAAGTATGTATAAAATCCACCATTCAAAATATTGGTCTCTGAAAAAAAACTATGAGGTGAAGCCCTTTGAGCTTAAACATCTTCATAAGATTAGCTGCCGTGTGTATGACGAACAGTTTTCAGATGAGTTTAAGGCAAGAGTAGAATTTTTTGACGATTATTGCTTTACGATTGTGGAGGAGTAGCAGTAGCATGCTTCTCAATTCTGTATTTTTCAATAACTTTTCTCTGTTCCTTGGCTACATCATAAATCAGTTCCAGGATATCATGGATGTTTTTAAGTTCCGTTAAATGTGAAATTTTATCGGGATCTCTTCTGTCGATAATCTCATTTTCTTCGATCTCCGTTTTTCTTTTCAAGAGCAGGTCTTCAATGGAAGAATCTTCCGGCTCAAGACGGCTTTCCATTTTAAGAGCTTCGCTGATATCATTACCGTTGAGCAGGGTGGAAGTCTGCTGCATCTCAGCCTCAATTTTTCTGCTCCAGCTTTCGGCGTCTATTTCAGGATACTGCTCATTGCTTTTGGAGTACTGAGAAAGAGAAGCTGTATAGGCTGTGACAAGGTGTGAGGTCGCCACAAACTGATGTACTACTTCCAGTTTTTTCTGTTGGTTTTTAGGATCAGAAATCATTCGCTGAAAATTATCTGAAAGATTGGCCAAAGAAATAATTGCATTTTTTCGCTTTACCTTATAATCTTCAAGGTCAAAATTTCCTTCAAGGAATTTAGAAATCACGCTCTGGAAATAGATGAGGTTATCCGCAGCAGACTTTTTCATCAAATCTAAATTCTGGGTGTGTTCCCAAACCGGCAATACAATATAAGATACTGCAAAAGCGATAATTCCGGCAATAGCTGTATCCACCACTCTGTCTTTGAAAATAACATCTATCTTTCCAGGATTTAAGAAATTAAAACTGAGGAAAACATAGATCGTCATGAATAATACGGCCCAAAAGTACCGTCCTTTTAAAAAGCTGAAACACATGATCATGCTTATAAGCAGGATGGCAAATAAAACACCGTTGATGTGTATAAAATGCAGAATGATATACGCTATGGTTGCTCCGGTAATGGTTCCGTAGAGACGAAGCAGGTTTCTTTGCTTTGTAATGGAATAGGCCGGCTTTAGGATCGCAGTAATGGTAATTAATATCCAGTAGGTATGTCCCAGCCCCAGAAAATCAAACATAGAGAAAAGGTATCCCACCAGCAGAGCGGTAGTAATTCTTATGGCATGGCGAAAATGAGAGGATGATAATGAAATGTTATTCCTTAGCACTTTAGCATTAAGCTTAGGCTCATTCGGCATAAATTTTTTCAGATCCAGACCGGTAGATAAACTTTTTGCCAGCTTGACATCCTGGGAAAATACTTTATAAATCTCATTGATCTCTTTGGTAATTTCATTGATACGCATCAGGATCTGACGTAGGATCATGAAATTTTCCAGATTTTCTGAGCTTAATTGTTTATTTCTGAGTTCGAAGTAATTGTAATTAAGGTTCTTTAATTCAAGCTCCAGGTTAAATATGGATTTTGCTCGTGTTCCACTTTGGAGGGCAATTCCGATATTGGTGATTTCTTCGGCCAAAAGATTCAGATAATCATGAATGTTAACCAGGATCATACTGTCCTCGAAACTCTGCTGTAGCTTTTGATAATCACTCTCGGAGGTCATCAGTTTTTCATGAAGGTCCATAGAGTTCAGGAACATCAACATCAGCAAACGACTGGTCGTTGTAGATTCATTAACGATGGTTCTTGTTTTAAAAACAGTTTCCCGGGTGTCTTCCTGAAGGTTTTTTATTTCAATCTGTTTAGCGATAACCTGAGTGGTCAGTTTATCAAAATCAGGATTTTTCTGATAATAATTAGCCTTAATCTTTAAAAATTCTGCCAGTTGAAGATAGTTTTCTCCAATCATCTGGCCAGCCAGTTTATAGGGGCGGATGGTGGTTACAACAAGGAAGATGAGTAAAAACCATATACAGCCACAGGCAAAGATCAGTAAGCTTTTTAAAATATTGCTTCCCGTGAGATGGCCGTCAATAAAGATGGCGAGTACAACCAGTGATAGGGAACCTACAGCAGCCAATCTCTGGCCATAAACTCCGATCAGGGAGAAAAACATTCCAAATACAATGATTTCGAGGAGCACTAATAGTTTAAGGTCCATCACCAAGCTGGCAATAAGGGCTACAAAGACAAAACAGCAGATGGCAAAAGTGAGTGCATTTCTCCTTCGGATGAAAGGTCCCGGTTGGTCTGTAAGAGCTACAAAACTGGTTCCGAGAGGAAAGAGGAAATATTCCTTTAAAATCCCAAAGTGGGCAAGGACTAAACAGGGCAGAACAGTAGCTAATGTAATTCTAATGGCAGAATATACATATTGACTGGTTACAAATTTTTTTAGCTCTGCTGAATAGTTCATACTACAAAAATAGCTATTGAATTTAAGAAAATAGTTATAATGATGAGACTTTTGTAAACTTAAATGTTATATTTTTTTAATAGTAGGAGAGAAGCCTTGCCGGCAGTTCATTTTTGCGTTATAAAGTGAATGGTGGATTGACAGAAAAAAAATGAGACAAGCGAAGCGTATTCATGACTGATAATAAGCCCTTCTTCTGTTTCAATAAAAAAAGCCTCATACAGATGAGGCTTTTGTATTATATTGATGTTGCTGTTAACGGTCGTTATTAGATGTTTCATCTCCAATGTTCCAGGTAAGACCGAAACGAAGAGTGTTATCTAAAGCACTGTTAATTTTAGACATATTAATCAGATAAGAAAGATCAAGTCCGAAAGAACGGTAATTCAATCCGATACCAGCTGTAGCAAATTGTCTTGCTCCCTGTTCTTCACTTTCATGAAAATAACCTCCTCTTACAGAAAAAGCATTGTCGTATGAATATTCAATAGCACCACTATACATGATACTGTTTTTATTTTTGAAAGATTTTCCAATACCGGCCATTGGACCTACATTTGGAATTTCATATCGTGGCTGTCTTGTGTTAGGATCAATTCCAACATATTCAGATCCCGGAACCAAAAGTTTTGAACCTTCCACACTAATTCCCACTCTGTTCATATCATCCAGGTACATGTCATATCCAACCCCTAATCTTGCCATCGTAGGAAGATAAGATCTCGATTCTTCATTTCCTGTATAATCCAGTTTAGGACCTAGGTTCTGAACTGCAAAACCGGCATTAATTTTACCGTCATTTCCTCCTAATCCTGTGAATTTTGGTGAGCTGTAATATCCTGAAATATCTACTGCAAAAGAGTTAGCAGCCTTAAGGGTTGTATCTGTATTGAATCCACCGGCTAAGTCTGAACGGATAAATCTACCTGTTACAGCCATTGAGTATGAATCGGATAGCTTCAAAGCATAGGCAACGTCTAGAGAGAATTCATTTGGTTTTGATGTACCCATGGAAGCAATTTCAGTACCTACCAGCTGAGTAAGGTCCACCTGACCCATATTGAAATAATAAATACTCGCGGAAATAGTAGATCTTTCGTCTTGTCCCAAAAATTTATGGAAAGCTCCATATAGTAAAAATACATCGTTAGTAAGTTTTCCCATATACGGCGTGTAGTTAAGACCGATGGAAGAACTTGTTCTGCTAAAAGGATATTTTGCAGCATTCCAGAATTGTGAAAATGCATCCGGAGAGGTTACAACCCCCTGGTCTCCCATACCTCCTGATCTGGCATCTGGTGCAATTCTTAGGAAAGGTGCTCCGGTTAATACAGGACCTACTTTACCTAGATCTTGTGAATATCCTAGAAAACCAGCACTTAACCCAAATCCTAAAAGCAGTTTAGTAGTTAAATTCATATGTTGTCTTTTATATATTATCAGTTTTTTATTAATATTATTATCTATGTATTATCTAATTATTTCAAAAGTACCATTTTTTCTACAGCTGTAGCACTTCCTTTGCATTTTTCCTGATTCTGGCTTTTTGCAAATATCTTAAAAATATACGTACCTTTTGCTACTGTTGCTCCAAAATCATCTCTTCCGTCCCATTCTATTGCCTGGCGAGGTGTTCTAAAGCCCTGTAGGAACGGTTCTGCAACTACTGGCTGAGATAAAGTTCTTACCAATCTTCCTGTTATCGTGTAAATCTGTACATTCACATCCAGAATATCAGAACAGTTGTGCTCAAACTGGATATAAGTTTTATTGGTAAAAGGATTAGGCCAGTTTAATGGACGGTTGATTACCAAATGTTGATCAGATTCATCTTTAACCTCAAAATTTAACGTGGCAGTTGTCGAATTATTGTTTATGTCCCAAACTTTAAATAATAATTGGTGCTGGCCTATAGCTAAATTCCTGAAAGGGTAAGTTACATTTCCTTTTTGGTATTCGGCAAGACTTGGATTTAAACATCCGTTTCCTTCTCCTGCAGCATAAAAATCATTTAAAATAATAGTGTTGATAATTTGTCCGTCCAGATATACGGTGATATCGTGACCCACACCTGAACCTGTAGAGTTGATTCCTGTATCATCGGTAAGACAAGCCAGAAGGGTAGGGTTTTGATTGGTGATACCGCCATCAGCAAAATTGGTGTTATTCATATACAGCTTTACTTTTGGAGGCTGGTTATCATTAACTCCGTTAGGGTTAAGATCTCCTACCTGTACAGCCTGATTGTTGAAAACATCCATGACCTTATTATCAGCATATCCTAATATTCTTCCCTGTCCTACAGTATAATTAATATCTTTAGGCACATAGAATTCGGCAGTGAAAACTCCGTTTACAGCAACACCCGAAGCTTTTACAATAGGGCTTCCTTCTTCTGTATATTCTAATATAGGACTAAGGTGTCCATCATTATTTAATGTTTTTTTATTGATTCTCTTATCGAAAATATTAATAGTAACTCTTCCGTTAAAAGTATTGTTTAATGTTCCGTTCGAATTATTGATATGTCCTTTCACTTTCACAAAATCCAAACCTCTGATCAGACCTGGAACAGGAGTTTCAATATTATCAATTACCAAAAGTCTCTGAGGTCTGCTCAGTTTCATAGCGGGATCACCCAAAAGATTTACCTTTAAATGGTTAAGGTCAGCTCCTCTTTGTTTCTTTGCCGTTAAATGAGCATTTCCTAATGTTTCGAAGTCATCATTAGTCAATTTAAAGATATTTTTAGTGTAGGTATCTGTAAACTGACGTCCGTAGATTACTCCAATAGCACGGCTTGAGGTAATCATGGCTGCAGCACCGCCCTGTTTTAGCTTAATGAACTGTTCTCCTGCAGAATTAGTGGCAGGTTCATCCCATAAGGTAAATTCACAGGTAATTGTAGAAACAAATGGGAATCTGCTGTAAACATTAGAGAAGTTATTGGAATTTTGGATTTCTGTACTGGTTAATACTCTTTCCTGTGCCCAACCGTTGATCCCTCCATGTCCGAAATAGAACAGATACATACTGTTTCCGATAGCATTGGAAATAGCCTGATTAACCTGTGGGTATCTTTGTCCTGCTGCTGTACTCTGAGCAGTGAAAGAGTCCAGGTATAATTTCTTAACATTATATTCTTTCAGCTGCTGCTGTCCCGGCTGCTCAAATACATTGACCAGCGTAGTGTTCATAACATTGTGAAAAGGAGGGCCGTCGTCATTGTCATCATCTACCACAAAGTCTAACCTCATACGCCATTCTCCAAACGGACTGGATTGCCCAGGCAATGCATTATAATAAGCCAGTGTTTTGCTGATCATATCTCCGGCTTCAGAAGCATTTGATGCAGGAATTCTTCCTACCGGTATATCCGGCAGGTTACTTTCAATAATATTTGCTGTTTGCGGTTTCGTCATGACAATATAATCGTCCGTAACAAAAGAACCTACATAGTCTGAAGACTGCTCACTTTGGTAGCTGGAAACAACATTGGAATTATTTGAAACTTTATTTTTATAATCATAGGATGTATCTCCCAGAATAAATACATATTTAAGTCTTCCCTGAGGAGTATTCAGTTTTGTCACAAAATCTCTTATAGCTGTAAGATCTCTGCTTCCACTTCCAAATTCCTGATATACCTTATTGACATCTACAATTTCTACATTATAATTGTTTTTTGTCTGGTGATAGCTGGCAAGTCTTTGTGCCTGCCCCATCATTTGAGGAACCGTTAAGATCAGATAATCGATATTTTGTAAGGCAGAAAGATTTTGATTACCAATTCTCTCTACAAACTGTGGAGAAAAAGCAGCATCCGCTCTAAAAGCAACAAACTCATTATTGAAGTTTTGATCAGCAGCTATATAAGCAAAATTGAAACTTCCGGCACCCGCTTTATTTACTCTTCTATTAGCATTGGTAATATCTGTTACATCCCATACCTGTTCTATATTGGAAGCATTGGAAATGCTGAAACCATAGTTGGTATTACTTCCGCTTACCAGAGAGAAATCTCTGAAATTCATTTGTGAACCATTGTATACAAGATTCTCTTTATATTGTACTTCAGTATAATCTATATAGAATGATCCGTTAGGATTGATAGAAATATTGGGATTGTACTTAAAGGTAATTTGATTTCCACTCAGGTTGCTTACTGTTCCGTTGTAGGGAAGCAGGAAATAAAGATTATACTGGAAATTGGAAGTGTCTTCAGGAACTGCCCCTGATGCAGGGTTCACATCATTGATTTTATAATCAATTGTATTTTTTTGTGCCCTGTATCCAGCCACTCTGGTTCTGTACCTTATAACATCCGAAGGTTGTATAGGGGATTTGGTAGTAAAGGTTATTGTTTTTTCGGTAGTGAAAGGGGCATCTTCTAACCACACTCTACCTACTTTCATAAGATTTTTCTGATCATTGTTGATCACCTGGTAGTCATCATATCTTGTGATCAGCTGGTTAGGAAGATCTCCGTCGATAGTCGGAACCCTTTTACCCGGACCTTTGTCAAAGGTAATATAGTAATATGAAAAGTCTTCATATATATTTTTGACATTATCACTTCTGTCATAACGGGTATCTGTTCTTTTATAACCATTACCATTACCTCTATTATAAAGGTTATAGCCATCCGGTCCCTGAGCGTAGAAAAGAGCAAAATCACTGTCATTCCATACACCATCATCTTCACCTACCACCTGAACGGCATTTTCCTGCAATGCACTGTATCTTGGATCCTGATTAAATTCCGGAAGCATAAGACCTCCGTTTCCATATATTCTGAAATTCTTAGGATTCACAGATGCTGGGTTGATCCCGTTATCTTTTAAAAATTGAGAGGTGATCTTAAAAATTCCCGATTTATCTACCTTTATCTTATAGAAGCTTCCATTTGAAAGAGGGTTGGCTGTAGATCCTATTTTGTTTACATTATTTGTAGTGTTCAGAGCAGAGGCTTCAGAAACATTAAATGAAGATAATCTTTGAACCCGTCCTTTTACATTTTTAAATAAAGCAACATTAATACTGGCATAGCTTTCTCCCTCTAGGGTATAATATGAAACATTCGCAATATCATAATCGGGTAGGCTGCCTTTGTCCAATTCAAATAAATCCTTGTTGGAAACATTCTCCCAAATAAGGTCAGAAACTCTCAGCTGTTTTTCCCCTATTTTTTGTTTAGTTATGATAAAAATGTTATTTTGGCTAAACGAAAAACCATCATTTTTGAAATTTGGAAGAATTAATTTTGTATCACCAAAATCCTGAATTTTTGAACCATCCCATTCTATGGTGTTTCTTTGGGCCCAAAGTACTGATACAAAAGAGAATAGAAATAAAATAGTGATTTTTTGTCTCATGTTTATTATTGAAATTGCTAAATTACAAAATAAATGAAAATTTTATAATTAAATTGCGATACAATAAAATTAATTTGTTAACGTTTTTCAAAAAAATCAAATCTTTATTTGATTTATTGAATAATTTATTTTTTCTTTGTACTCTTGAAAATATTTATATCGACTATGAAAAAACTAAAGTTGTTTTCATTAATAGCATTAAGTTCTACACTTGCATTAACCAGTTGTGGCGGGTCAGGAACCAGCAAAGGTGGTGGT
Source organism: Chryseobacterium sp. YR221 (assembly GCF_900176315.1). NCBI lineage: Bacteria > Pseudomonadati > Bacteroidota > Flavobacteriia > Flavobacteriales > Weeksellaceae > Chryseobacterium > Chryseobacterium sp. YR221. The sequence continues at coordinate 636,556 of NZ_FWXM01000003.1, read as the reverse complement.
ACCAAAAAATTTGTCAGTAAAACAGGTTGGAAGCCAAACGAAAAACAGGGTTGGTTTTTTGCAGGAAAGCAACAGAAGCAGAAGGGGTGGCCTGGAATGGTATATGTAGAAGGTGGAACTTTTACAATGGGATTAGTGAAAGATGATGTTATGCACGATTGGAATAACACACCTCGCAGAATGCAGGTAAGTTCATTCTTTATCGGAGAAACTGAGATTACAAACTATGAATACCGCGAATACCTGACATGGTTGAAGTATGTATTCCCACCAAGTGACCCTAGTTTTAAGGAAATCTATAACGGTGCTCTACCGGATACCTTATTATGGGACAACAAACTAGCTAGAAACGATTATAATGAAACGTATCTGCGTTCTCCGGAATTCGACTACTATCCTGTAGTAGGAGTTTCATGGACTCAGGCAAACAGATATTGTGAGTGGCTGACAGACAGAGCAAACGAAAAAGCTTTGATGAGCGCTGGTATTATTGCTAAAGATTTGTATATCAACGAATCTAATAACCAGGGAGGAACAGCCTTCAATATGGATAAATTCAAAGCGAATGATCCTGAAATGCAGGGTTACATCAATGAGCAGAGAATGCAGCAAAAAACTGGTCTTAAAACAACAAACCAGAGACTTCTTTCTGCAAACAGAGCTCCAAATTCTGCCATGGTACAGAAGTTCAGACTTCCTACTGAAGTAGAATGGGAATATGCTGCTCTTGGTATGGCTAAGAACAGAGAATATAACCAATACTTAGGTAAAAAACCTGAAATCGAAAGATTAAGAGGTACCAAAGGAAAAGAAAGAGGAATGTTCCTTGAAAACTTTAAAATGGGTAAAGGTGACTATTCCGGTATCGCAGGATGGAAAAATGACGGATCTGCACAAACTTCAGATGTAAGACAATATCCATCTAATGATTTAGGAGTATATGGTATGTACGGTAACGTTGCTGAATGGACAGCGGATGTTTACAGACCTATTATTGATGAAGATTACAACGACTTCAATTATTACAGAGGTAATATGCCTCAGGCTATTGTAAGAAACGGTGACGGAACTTATAAAATGATTGACGAAGGGACTATTAAGTACGATACTTTATCTGACGGTAGATTAGTGTATAAAGGACTTCCTGGACAGTTCGAAAGACAGACAATTGCTGACTACAGAAACTACAGAGACGGTGACAGACAATCTTCTTTAGAATACAGAAGAGAATCAGACTCAGCTTCATCATTCGATATGTATAATGCACCTCGTCAGAGTTTCATTGTAGATGCAGGAGGTAAAGTGAAAATGCTGAAAGACGGTAAAGACAGAACTTCAGGAATCTCTAATGACGTAAGAGTTGTAAAAGGAGGATCTTGGCAGGATACTGCATACTGGCTGGACCCGGGTCAGAGAAGATATAAAAACCAAGGCAAAGCTTATGGTTGGATTGGATTCCGTGTTGCACAGGATGCAAGAACAAACGATAAGAACAGAACTAGAAGATAATATATTTATCAAAAAATACTTAAAAAAAACCTTCCGGATTTCCGGAAGGTTTTTTTATTTTTGAATCATGAAATCGCTTTGGTTAAAAAGTCTGAAATACTCATATAGATTTGGCGATTGCATGTGACCTCTTAAAAAAATATATATATATTTCCACATGAATATAGAACAATTTTATCCTTTAGTTTTACAGGCAGGTAAAGTAACGATAGATAGTAGAAAAATAGCAGAGAATGATATTTTCTTTGCCTTTTCCGGCGAAAATTTCAATGCCGCAACTTTAGCAGAAAAAGCTATAGACGATGGTGCTTTGGCAGTAATCGTAGAACTGCCGGAATTTGAAAACAGAGATAAGAATATTTTCTATGTTCCATCTACTCTTGAGTTTTTACAGCAATTAGCAATATACCACAGAAATAAGCTTAGCATACCTTTTATAGGGCTTACAGGAAGCAATGGGAAGACTACAACAAAAGAACTGATACATGCGGTGCTGTCAGAAAAGTTCAATGTTCAGTATACCTATGGAAACCTGAATAATCATATTGGTGTTCCTCTGACTATTCTTTCTATCAAACCCGAACATGAGATCGCGGTTATAGAAATGGGAGCCAACCATCAAAAGGAAATAGAACTCCTGTGTACTATTGCACAGCCGGATTTCGGGTATATTACCAATTTTGGAAAAGCCCATCTGGAAGGATTTGGAGGTTTTGAAGGAGTGATCAAAGGAAAGTCTGAACTTTACGATTATCTTACATCAAACCAACGGACCATTATCGTTAATGAAAATGATCCTATCCAGATCGAAAAAACGCAAAACTACCCATCTACCATCACTTTTGGAAATGAAGGGTCAGATTATAACTTTGAATCTTTCTCAGAGGAACACTTTGTAGGTTTGTCTTATCAGAATGTCAAAGCTCTTTCAAAACTGACAGGAGATTATAACTTCACCAATCTTTGTGTAGCGGCATGCTTTGGGCTTCATTTCGGAATTGGCTTTGAAAAAATAAAACATGCTATTGAGCAGTATACCCCGACGAACATGCGTTCACAGGTGGTAAAAAAAGAGAATAAAACATTGGTATTGGATACTTATAATGCTAACCCAAGTTCTATGACAGTATCCCTGAATAATTTCATCAGCTTTGAGGGGCGTAAAACCATTATTATTGGAGATATGCTGGAATTGGGTGCTGAAAGCGAAAAGGAGCATCAGAACATCTTAAAACTGGCCCAGGATTTAAATTTTGATGAAATCATTACGGTAGGAAAACACTTTAAAGCAGTGAATTCTTCAAATCTTGCTTTTGAAGATACATCATCATTAATTGAATACCTGAAGCAGACTCCGATTCAGTCTGAAAATATTCTTCTAAAAGGATCCAGAGGGATAGCGCTAGAAAAGGTGATCGACTTTATATAGTCTGATAAAAAAACAAAAAAGGCTGGAAGTTTAAGTTTAATAACTTCCAGCCTTTTTATTTCTTTCAGGGCTACAGATTTTTCGAATTCCAAAAATCTTTTACAATCAGTTTAATATTTTTGAAAGTGCTTGGAAACACTTCGTTTTCTATTTGCTGTCTTTTTTTCCATGCCACTTCAGTAATCCCTTCTTCCGCTTGAGGTTTAAACGTATCTTCTCCACTAAAATTCATCTCAAACCAGTGGGTGCATTTTAGTATTTTTTCACCGTTTCTTTCCACATAAATATGGTAAGTGGTATTAATGAACTGTACGAGTTCTACGTCTTTAAGACCGGTCTCCTCTTCAATTTCTCTTACTGCAGATTCCTCCTGAGATTCACCTTTCTCCATTTTACCTTTAGGAAGATCCCATTTACCCAGCCTTTTGATGAAAAGAATTTCACCTTCAGGATTGCTTACAATTCCTCCCGCTGCTTCAATGATCCTGAATAGCTTTTGAAATTCCTTCCAGATCTCATCAATATTCTCACCGAAAACATTGAGTTCTTTTACAGAAGTATTCTCTAAAATATCTAATGCAATCTCTAAAGTTGTGAAACTTTCGTACCCAATACTTTTTTCAAGTTCCTCGGGATGCTTAGATACTAATAATTTTTTTTCGTTCACAAAAACTTTATACATTTGTAAGAATTAAGAATTTAAATACAAAAATAAAAAATGAATTTAGAAGGACGAAAGATTATTGTTAATAAATCATCTAAAGAGCTGTCAGAATTATTGAAGTCTCCAGAAAATTATAAAGAATTTATGCCGGATGGTCTTCAGAAATTTGAAACAAGAGACAACGGTTTTAAATTCGGATTACAGGGAATGCCGGAAATTGCATTGAAAATAGATGAAGTTAATGACCAGAAAGCAATCTTGAAATCAGCAAGTTCAAGTTTAGACTTTACATTAACAGCAACTTTAAACCCTATTAATGAAAATCAGACAGAAGTACAAATGCTTTTTGAAGGGAAGTTTAATCCATTCATCAAGATGATGGTAGAAAAGCCGTTACAAAATTTCATTAATGCATTGACTGATAAGATCGAAGCTTACAAATAAATAAAAACCTTCATTTTTGAAGGTTTTTTTATGTTGTATTATTTTTTGTCTCTCTAAACAATGATACCTGAACTATGATCGGCTGTACTCCCTGTAGCCGAAGAAAGGACGTTGATCTCACTATTCATTTTCAAAACACCCATAAAGGCAAAAATAAGGGCTTCTTTGTAATCAATGATTTCCTTGAACGGGATAATGATTTCAGAGGTTGTTTTAGCTTTTATTTTTTCAATTAAAAATGTGTTATAAGCACCTCCACCGGTAAAAAGAATATTCCTGATATTATTTTTATTGATGACATTGGAAATTTGCTGGGCAATATGCTCTGTAACCGTTGCCAGCAAACTTGCTGTTTCTATATTCTCAAGCATTGGAAATACATACTCATTACACCATTCTACCCCTAAAGACTTGGGGTGGGGCTTCTGATAGAAATCTAATGAATTGAGTCGGCTTAACAGTTCCTCATTTATTTTTCCTTCTCTTGCCAGATTTCCGTTTTCATCAAAGCTGAGGTTTAATTTTTGGGCTAATTGATTCAGAATGATATTAACAGGAGCAATGTCAAAAGCTATTCTTTGACCATTGAGCTGTAAAGAAATATTCGAAAACCCACCCAAATTAAGACATGCATCATAGTCTGAAAAAAGAAGCGCATCACCTATGGGAACTAATGGGGCTCCGTTTCCTTTCATCAGTACATCCTGGCTTCTGAAATCATAGACTACAGGTAACCCTGTTTCCAGTTTGATCGCTCTGCCATCTCCTATTTGAAGAGTGAATTTTTTTTGAGGCTGGTGAAAAACAGTGTGGCCGTGAGAAGCGATAAGACTGATGTTTTCAAGCTGATATTTTCGGATAAACTCTTTAACCTGCTGACCGAGGTAAAAACCATATTCCGAATGCAGTTCTAATAAATCTTCCGCTGATAAATGAATGGAACTTCTGAGTTTATTTTCCCACTCCTTAGAATAGGGTAGGGTTTCTGCTTTCAGGATCTTAAAGGTCCATGTATCTTGCTTTTCAAATTCAGCAAAGCAAATATCCAAACCGTCCAGACTTGTCCCGGACATAAGGCCAATTGCAAGAGTTTTCATGATGATAGGATTTATTTTTTATTTTCAGAAATCCTTTTTGAACTAAAGTCTCCCGAGTTGTTATAAAAGGTATATTCAGAAAAATCATCTTTAGCAGTCATTCCATTAGCGCCTACCAATGTAGATCCGTCTTCCATAGTTACATACACTGTATCTTTGGTATAAATCCTGTTCTTTTTCTGATCCCAATAAATACTCTGCATGGCAAACCTTTGTCCTTCATTGGTGGTAATCCTTACATCACCCTTTGCTTCGTAGAATTTTTTGTATTCAAAAATACGGGCATATTTGGCTGTGATCTTTCCGGGAATTTTCGGTTTCTTTTTATCAAAGAACTCTATATTGATCCCTTTTCTTGCTACCACATACGGACTGTCTATAAGTTCATATTTTTCAATGATAGGAGCTTTGGCCTTTAAAGTGACAAAACCGGAATCACGCTGTACAATATTGGCGTTATTAATGATTTGTGAGGGGAAGTTTTTACTTTGGCTACCTTTATTTTTGGTGAGATCCTCTTCACATGATGTCAATATAAAAAATATAGCACAACTAAAAAGGCATGCTATATTTTTATATGATATTTTTTTTGAAAAATTCATTCTAGTTATAAAGAGTCTTTCTAAACCATTTATCAGCAAAATTAAAGCCGATTCTAAAATTAATGAAGTTCTGATTGATCAGGTTATCATTAAGAGTTCCTCTCTTACCTATTTCTACTCCTATTTCAAGTCCGCTCATTCTGGTGATGCTGCTGGTCTTGAATGGAAGCATTACTCCGGCAGAAATACCAAATTTGTTAATGCTGTTACCCTCTAGTTTAAGATTTCCTCTTTCATAGAAAGCTCCATATCTGTAAATTACTCTTGAGAAATAATTTCTGAAGTTATTGTAGTTAGGCAAGTACCATCCACCGGCAGAAATTCTATAGGTATCCTGGAAATCGAAAGTTTTTCCAAAATAAGAGACATCCTCTCCTTTTTTATAGTCAATCTGTCCTGAGAAGAACCAATGATTTTCACTTCCATATCCTACCCCTAAAGAGGCTTGTAAAGGAAGAAGATTCTTGGAGCTTGTATTTTTCTGCTCTATAGTTTTTTCATCAGTTTTAGTTCCTGCTGCATCAGCAAATCTGTAAGTACTGTTGATGTACTCAGTAGTCATATTGCTGGTATTTCCAAAAGTAGCAGTAGCTCCAATTGTTAATTTTTTATCAGTACGGGTATTTAGAGTCTGATAGCTGGTACCAAGTGTAAAGTTAAAGTTTCTTACTTTATTTTTAGTTTCATATCCATTAACGTACTCAGAAGTTGAGGTGCCGAATTCGTTCAGATCATATAAGTCACCAAAATAAAGATTGGCTCTTGCTCCAACAGAAAATTGCTGATCTATTTTGTAAGAAACAGCTACCTGTGCTGTATTTAAAGTACCACTTCCTTTAAATCTATTATTGTAAGCAATTCCGTCTCTTGTTTCAGTGCTTAAAATATCATAACTTTTAGAACTGTAAGGCTGATAAGAAAGTCCCATCTTTACCTTTGGAGATAAAGGGAATGCCAAAGCAATATTGGAAAGATACGTAGAATGCTTTGTAGATTTCATATCGTTATAATTCGATTTGAAATAATTGTTTTCATTGGTAGCCTCCAGTCTGATACTTGTAAGTTCGAAATTGGCGTTGTTTGCAGGGTTTGCAAAATTGAAACTACTGGTGAAATCACTTATAAAAGCAGTTGATATACCTCCCATTGAAGCAGTTTCGATCGTATTATCATATTTTACATCTCCAATTCCATACGTTGCATAGGGCGAGTTACCTAGACTCTGTGCATTCAGGAAGTATCCAGCTGATATGAATGATACTACAAAGATTTTTTTCATTCTTTATTTTTAAAACAATGCGCAAATATCTTAAATATTAATGAATTGTAAAAATTATATGTGGTTAAAGTTTGTTAAGGGCCTTTCTTCAAAAGAAAACTGCAAATTTTTATTCATAAAATTACTAATTCTATTATACGAAAAAGACCGTTTTTTATTTGATAACGGTCTTTTTTTTAACAGGATAGCCTGTAAAATTATTTTACCTGAAGTACAGATCGGCTGTGACTAAAACTTTCAAAACTATATTTTCCATGGTATTTTCCCATTCCCGAAGTTCCCACCCCTCCAAAAGGTAAATAATGAGAACCAACATGAATAATAGTACTGTTAATTTCTGCATCACCACTTGTTGTATGGCTTAGAACATGATCTGCAAATTCCTGATCTTCTGAGAAAACATATAATGCCAATGGTTTTGGACGGTTATTTATTTCTTCCAGTGCTTCATTAATGTCGTGGTAGGTCATAATGGGTAGGATAGGACCGAAAATTTCCTGTTGCATTACCTGATCATTCCAGGTTATGGTGTCCATTAAAGTAGCCTCAAAATATCGGCTCTCAAGATCATACTTACCTCCATAGATAACTTTTTCAGGAGCAGCCTCCAGATATCCTGCAAGATGTTTAATTTGATTCTGACTTACAATCTTTCCTATTTTTCCTAAAGATTCATCGTTATAGGCTGTCTTTAAATGCGCTTTGAATTTTTCAATAAATGCATCCTTTACAGACTCATGAATATAAATATAGTCTGGCGCCACACAGGTTTGCCCACAGTTAATCCATTTTCCGTAAGATATTCTTGCCACTGCTTTATCGAGATCTGCATCTTTGTGAACTATTGTAGGAGATTTTCCTCCAAGCTCCAATGCCAAAGGAATTAATTGCTCTGCAGCAGCTTTCATTACAATTTTTCCCACATTGGGGCTTCCTGTAAAGAAAATATAATCAAAAGGCAGGCTTAATAATAAAGTATTTTCTTCAATAGCTCCCTGAAATACAGCTACGTAAGATTCGTCAAAAGATTCCTTTACGATATCTTCAAGAACTTTAGCAACGTGAGGTGTATTTTCTGATGGTTTCAAAATGGCAGTATTTCCTGCAACCAAAGCTCCGATAAGTGGACTGAATGTCAGTTGAACAGGATAGTTGAATGGTCCGATAATATAACTTACCCCATACGGCTCATATATTATTTTACTTATGACTTCAGCTCCTGTCGGATGTGGTTTGGAAGGAACGGGAGTTGGTTTTGCCCATTCATCAATATTCTCCAGAAAATAATCAAGTTCACTGATCACAATCTGAATTTCCACATATTCCGCTTCTTTTCTGCTTTTCCCCAAATCTATATATAAAGCATCGCAAAGAGCATCTGTGTGATGTAAAAATACTTCGCGGAATTTTCTCAGTTGGGCTTTCCTGAATTCAATATCTTTGGTCTGATTGGTTTTGAAAAAAGCTTTCTGTTGCTGAAAAACGTCTCTTATTTTTTGTTCTGATTCTTTGTTCATTGTATATTGATTTTAAGGATTCAAAATAGTCTGGAATTTTATAAGTAAGTTAAGTTAAAATTCGCAATGCAAATATATTGTTGAAAATTAAATTGCGCGCAATTTAATTTAAAATTTATTCTAATTATATTATTGATGCTACCTATAATATAAGGTTGGGTCCTGTTAAAATGCATATAAAGGATTTCGTGATAGATTAAACAGACTTAATTTTATAAATTGAGATAAGATTTTTTATCTTTGGAACATGAATTGGGAGAACATAGCCGGTCAGGAAAACCTGAAAAAACTTCTTAGAGAAAGTATTGCTGAAAACAGAGTAAGCCATGCCCAGCTTTTTGTAGGGAAAGAAGGATATGGAACATTACCTATGGTGTTGGCATATGCCAGAGAGATACTAAGTCGGGAAAACGAGCATGCTGCCTTAAAGGTAGAGCACCTGAATCACTTGGATCTTCATTTTAGCTTTCCTGTTTTTACAGATAATAAAAATTCTTTAAGTAAAAATAAGTTTGAAGAATTCAGAGAGATGATCATGGCCTCTCCTTATGCGAGCTATGATGACTGGACTGCCTTTTTAGAATCAGAAAACAAGCAGCTTTTTATCTCCGCAGATGAAGTGGATGACCAGAATCAGAAGTTTTCCTTGAAAAGCTTTGAAGGAGGAACGAAGATCCTTATTGTCTGGAGAGCTGATAAAATGAATATTGCGGCCTCAAACAAATTTTTAAAATTCCTGGAAGAGCCGCCGGCCAAAACTATTATTCTCCTTACTACAGAAAGTACAAATGATATACTTCCTACGATTCTTTCCAGAACCCAGATCGTAGAAATTCCAAGAATTAATGATGAAGATCTTAAAGACTATCTGGAAAAGAAATTTTCCATTTCCGGGGAAAAGATCAGAGAGGTTATCCATGAAGCACAGGGAGATCTAAATGATGCTATCAAACTTTTAAACTCCGGAGATAAGACTAATGAATTTGAAAAATTATTTGTGCAGTGGGTCCGGGATGCATTTATGGTAAAGAAAAAACCTGCTTACCTTAAAAGTATTATTTTCTGGGCAAGGGAAATAGCCGGGTGGAACAGAGAAAAACAGAAGAATTTTTTAAATTATTGTTCTGAAATTTTCAGACTGGCACTCCTTCAGAACTATCAGTCTGAGGATCTTGTCTATAAAAAGATCAATGCTGATGGGTTCAACTGGTCAGGATTTTCAAAATTTATCAGCGGTGCCAATATTGAAAGTATTTTAGAGGAAATCAATACTGCTGATCTTCATCTGACAAGAAACGGAAATCCTAAAATTGTCTGGACAGATCTTGGGATAAAGCTATCAAGATATATTCATAAAAACTCATAAATACAATTCCGGCCAACAGGCCGGAATGTTTTTTTATTTCCTTTCTATACAAACAGCTGCCTGCTTGGTTCTTCCTGAGCATCATCTATTCGGAACAAGCCGGTATTGCACTTTCTGTCTAACTGTTGATTTTTAAGGTGATTCAAGTGAATACTGCATTACTGTCTTTTATTGTAGTTATTTATATTTATTATATTAATAGAAACGGTCTTATGTTGCAGATAAATTAAATCTATATTAAAAAATCAATCAATCGTTTGATTTTGTGAAAAACTTATGTAAATTTGCGCCCTGAAAATGGAAGTGATATGATTTCAAAAGAAGAAAATATATTATTTGCTGCTGAAAAACTTTTTGCAGAAAAAGGTTTTGATGGAACTTCTACCAGAGAAATTTCCAAGGCTGCAAATGTGAATATCTCTATGATCTCTTACTATTTTGGCTCTAAAGAAAAGCTTTATGAAAAACTGGTTGAATACAGAATGAATGAAGGACAGTTTTTCTCAAAAGATATCGTAGAAAGAACAGACCTTAATGAATGGCAGAAGATCGAAAAGATAATAGACCAGTTTTCCGATAGGATAAGAACCCAGAAATGCTTTTACAGGATTATGCAGAGGGAGCAGCTTCACACTGAAAATCCACAGATTGTAGAGTTTTTAAAACAAACTAAAATGGGATTTCTTTCCATGTATTCTCAAATACTGGAACGTGGGCTGGAGAAGGGGATTTTCACGAAAAATCCTCCAATTTATCTGTTTCACTCAACCATCAGCGGAACTTTGTTTTATGCATTCAATGCTAAAGATATGTATAAAGAATTCCTTAATGACACAGAAGAAGAGAGTGTTTTTGACGAAAAATACTATACTGAACTTAATAAACATATAAAACATTTACTAAAAGACCTTTTAGGTTATGAAGAGAATAAATAACTCAGTGATTGCATTATCACTATTCGTAGGAGTAGCAAATGCAAATGCTCAGGAGAAAAAAACACTTTCTCTTGACGAAGCTGTGCAGCTGGGAATCCAGAACAGCAAGAATCTCAAGATCGACGCAGCCAAGATCGAGGAGGCTACAGCTGATCTTTTGGAAGCTAAAAACAAGCAGCTTCCTGAATTGAAAGTTTCTGGAAGCTATATGTACCTTCCGATAAAACCGAATGTTGATATCAAACTTCCGGGGCTTTCCGGAGGGGCAGGAGGGCCAGAAATACATCAGGTTCTTTACGGGTCGGCTAATCTTAGCGTTCCCATTTACAGTGGAGGAAGGATCAAGTATGGGATTCAGTCTGCAAAATACCTGGTGGAAGCATCCAAATTAAGCACTGAAAACGATAAAATTGCAATTGCTTATAATGTTGCCCAGGCTTACAACAATCTGTTTAAGGCCAATCAGTCTATCAAAGTTTTTGAAGAAAATCTTGCTGCTTCTCAAAAAAGAGATGAAACATTTCTGAAAATGGAGAACAATGGATTGATTGCCAGAAACGACAGATTGAAAGCAAACCTTCAGACTTCAAATATTGAACTTCAGCTACTGGAAGCCAAAAATAATTACAATATTGCCAATATCAATATGGATTTGCTTCTGGGACTTTCTGAAACGACAGAGCTTGAAGTGGATCAAAACTATATAGAAGAAGGGTCTGAGGTAAAACCGGTTGTTTTCTATGTAAATGAAGCCAGAGAAAACCGTAAAGATTTACAGGCTTTAGCTCAGCAAAGAAAAGCTGCCGAACTGGGGTCAAAAGCTGCTAAAGCAGAAAACCTTCCATCACTGGCATTTACCGGAGGTTATGTAGCGGCAGATATTCCTAAATTCCTTACCGTATACAATGCCGTGAATGTAGGAATCGGAATTTCTTATAATTTGTCAAACATCTGGAAAGAGAATTCATCTTTGAAGCAATCACAGGCGAGAGAGAAGCAGTTGGCAGCCACTGATGAGTTGTTAAATGACAATATTAAGCTTGATGTCAACAGAGAGTATCAAAACACTGATTACTCAAAGAAGAGAATCGCTGTTTTTGAAAAATCGGCTGAGCAGGCTAATGAAAATTACAGGATCACAAAAAACAAATATGACAACGGGCTGGCAACCATGACCGAATTACTGGATGCAGATGCCGCTCAGATTGCCGCAAACGTGGGCGTAATCAATGCAAAAGCAGACGCCGCATTAGCATATAGAAAACTATTACAGACAACAGGAACTTTAACAATTAAATAATCAGATCGAACCCACATGGAAAATAATAATACACAAGCAGTTGAGCCTAAAAAGAAAAAAAGTTTAGTCTTTCCTATCATTTTAGCAGCTGTAGTAATCGGAGGAGGAATCTATGGTTACAGAGCATTTACTTATGGACAATATCATGAAGAAACAGATGATGCTCAGATTGCTTCTAATATGACTCCGGTGATTTCCAAAATTTCAGGATATATCACTGAGGTGAAAGTAAAAGATAATCAGTTCGTAAAAAAAGGAGATACGTTGGTTATTTTAGATAACAGAGACCAGAAAATGGCTCTTGAGCAGGCTCAGGCTGCTTTATCTACTGCTAAAAGCAATATTTCAAATGCCGAAGCTACTACAACAGCCACTTCAAAAAATATCAGCTCTTCTGAAGCAGCGGTAGTTACTGCCAATGCACAAATCGAGGCAGCGAAAGTAAATGTGTGGAAAACTTCCCAGGATTTAAAAAGATATGCTAACCTTGTAAAAGACCATTCTATTACAGAGCAGCAATATGAGCAGGCTTTAGCCGCAAAACAATCTGCAGATAAGCAGTTACAGGTCTTGGTGGATCAGAGAAATCAAATTGCTCAGCAAACGAATATTGCATCTTCTCAAACCGCTGCGAGTTCACAACAAATCAGTGTTGCAGGTTCTGTAGCAAAGCAAAGAGAAGTGGATGTTGAAAATGCGAAATTAAACCTTTCATATACTGTAATTCTTGCTGCAGAAGATGGCTACGTAGGAAAAGTGCCTACTCAGGTGGGTCAGTATCTTCAGGCAGGAGCGCAGCTGTTTGCTTTGGTAAAGAATGACCAAAAATGGGTAGTGGCCAACTTCAAAGAAACGCAGGTAGATAAAATGGTTGAAGGACAAAAAGTGAAAATTGAAATCGATGCTTTTCCTGACAAAGAATTTGAAGGAGTGGTAAGTTCATTTTCTCCGGCCACAGGTGCTACATTTTCCATTTTGCCTCCGGATAATGCGAGTGGTAACTTTGTAAAAGTAGTTCAAAGACTTCCTATAAAAATTGATTTTGTAAATCTTGATAAAAATATTGCAAAAAGATTAAGAACAGGAATGAACGTGAAAGCAGAGGTTTCTTTGAAATAATTTATACAATGTACAATATAGGAAGTACAAAGTATATCCATGTAGTTTAAAAAGACATTTTATATTATACTTTTTACATTGTACCTATTAAAAATATATGCAAGATTCATTAGTAGAATATGGAGCCCGAAGAGTAATCATCACGATTACGGCAATTCTTTGTGCTCTGCTTGAAATTGTGGACTCCACGATTGTAAATGTTGCCTTGAATGAGATGAAGGGTAATCTTGGAGCCACACTTTCTGAAGTAGGTTGGGTAATTACGGCTTATGCAATAGGTAACGTAATTGTCGTACCGATGACGAGCTGGCTTTCACAGCAGTTTGGACGTAGAAACTATTTTGCTGCTTCCATCATTATATTTACCATTTTTTCATTCTTATGCGGAAACGCTACGAATATTTGGGAATTGGTATTTTTCAGATTAATGCAGGGAATTGGTGGGGGAGCACTATTGGTAACTTCACAAACGATCATCACGGAATCTTATCCGATTGAGAAAAGAAGTATGGCTCAGGCCATTTATGGATTAGGGGTAATTATAGGCCCTACCTTAGGTCCGCCATTAGGAGGGTATATTGTTGATAATTTCAGTTGGCCTTATATCTTCTATATCAATATTCCCATTGGAATTGCGGCCACTTTGATGACACTTCAGTTTGTAAGAAGTCCGAAATATGCTGAAAAACGTAAGGTATCCGATGTAGACTGGATTGGTATTGGGTTACTGGCAGTGACGGTGGGTTCATTACAGTTCATTTTAGAGAGAGGTCATGAAGAGGATTGGTTTGAAAGCGGAATGATTGTCGCATTTACAATAGCTGCTGTTCTAGGATTTATATTGTTTCTATGGCGGGAGCTTACCTTTAAGTACCCGATAGTTGAACTTAGAGTACTTAAAAATAGTAATTTGAGGATCGGGACAATGATGTCATTTGTGCTAGGATTCGGGTTATATGGTTCCACATTTATTGTTCCTCTGTATACACAAAGTATTTTGGGATGGACGGCATTGCAGTCGGGAGCATTGATGATTCCGGCAGCATTAACAACAGCATTCATGATGCCTATTATTGGTAGATTGCTGGCAAAAGGGGCAAAACAACAGATTTTGGTGTCTTTGGGACTGTTCATTTTCTTTGTGTATAGTTTCTGGGGATATAAAATCCTGACACCGGATACCAGTAAAGATGCCTTTTTCTGGATGCTGATTGTAAGAGGTGCCGGGCTCGGACTATTGTTTATCCCGATTACATCCTTATCATTAAGTACTCTGAAAGGCCAGGAAATTGGACAAGGTGCTGCCTTTACAGGGATGATGAGACAGTTGGGAGGATCTTTTGGTATTGCAGCTATTACTACTTTTATTGCTAACGCAAGCCAGAAATACAGAGTGAATTTGATTACTCACCTGGATTCAACGGATTTTGAAGTTCAGCAAAGAATAAATACATTAAAGGCCAGTTTTATATCCAAAGGAATGACACCTGATGCTGCCTTGAATGCGGCTTATAAAATGCTTGATTTATCTGTAACCAAACAGGCAACTGTGTTGTCCTACATGGATGTATTTCTTTACCTGGGAGTCATATTCCTGATATGTATTCCGTTTATCTTATTTATAAAAGAAAGAAAAAGTAAAGAAAAGATAGATTTAAGTGAAGCGATGCACTAAATGTAGATATACAATATAAACCTCCGGATTTTCCGGAGGTTTTTTTATGGACTATTTTAAACAAAGTGTATGAGGGATATTTTTTATTGCTGATGTAAATGTTTTGTAATTAAATGATTACTGCTTTTTATAAAACAATATCACCTGTTGGAGAATTTATTTATTTTCTTTAACTTTACTGTACAAAATGAAAAAATATGAATAAGTTCCCTTACCAATACTTTCCCTTTTCAATAGAGGAATTCCGGAGTATTACAATATACTTCTATCTGAAGAATAGCTGCTAGCTATATCTTTTGACTGTATCAAACCCTCATTGTATGGTATTCCTGTGTTTATTTTCATTGAAATAAGGAATTCTGCTTTTGTTTCAAAAAACAGGTATACTATTTCAAGATATTAAAAACTTTTTATCATGAATAATAACGTACAACTGCCGGAAACGTTTGTCGCATTATCCGATTTCAGAAAAAATGATATTTATCTCCCTGAAATGGATATGGATCAGATTATTTCGGATTATTTTCCCGGAACATTTAGAGAGCTGGTTCAGCGACTTTCAGATATTACAGGAGCTTTTTACGGAGGAATGCTCAAGCAAGCAGGAAAACTTTTTGGCACTGAAGCAATTGAACTCCTTTCCAATAGCTTTATGTATGATCTGGGATCGAAAATGGCTTTGAGAAACCTTGCCGTTAAACCCGGTTTAAAGACCGGAATTCCAGCAGTAGCAAAAATACTTATAGGAGCAATTTTTACATCCAGTCCCGAATATAGTTTTGAATTTAAAGAATTGAATGACCATAAAATTGAAATGTTGATACAAGGAGTGGATCGCTACCATAGAATAACACAAGAGTTTGAGATTGCCCATCTATTAAAATGGCCGGTGATCAAACCTTTCGTACAAGGAGTATGCGATGCCATGGGGCTGGATGTTTTATTTGAAATGGAGGTGCTGGAACTGAATCCGGATAGTTCGTGTGTGTATAAGATTTGTATAATGTATAATGTATAATGTATAATGTATAATGTATAATGTATAATGTATAATGTATAATGTATAATGTATAATGTATAATGTATAATGTATAATGTATAATGTGATCAGTAAACACCATTTTCTGTATCAATAGGAACGGGCTTTAGCCTGTTTTTTTAACCCATCCAATTTGGCTTTAGCCAAAACCTAAAAACAGATCTTTCAAATTCGCCTTGCAATCCTGGGCCTATCCACTCATAATTAATACTATAGTTTTTAAAAGAAGTCAAATATTGGTAAACGCAATGGCTCAAAAAGTGATCATTACTTATACCTCTTAAAGAGGCAAGCCATAATCTAAAAATATTTTGGGCTTTTACGTTTACCAAAAATGACAAATTGTATAGTAAAAACTGATTATTGGATTTCTCCTATCCATTCAATACCGCTTATATCAATAAGTTTTAAGGTATGGACTTTATTTTTCAGAAGAACATCCCGGATATCAATTATAATATCAGCTTTTGCTCCCAATGGAATTATTAAGCTGTGTTTTCCCGGCTTTACCTTAGCTACATAATGGTTGTGAATGTTTTCTTTCGATAGTGTTGAAAGCTCCTGATGATTCAGTTCTTTCACAATATTTCCGTCTTTGTCCAGGATGTGGATCCCTATGAGGAAAGAACCGTATACATCTGCACCTTCGGTTCTGTATACTTCAAATTTTAAATCTGAATTATTATGAGAAATATTGGAAATTTCAACCTTTGGTTTTACCGATTTATTGTGTAGTGTTCCGTAGACCCCGCCATGGAAGTATTGGTTAGTGTAAAGGGTAAGCCCGAAAATCGCTAAAGAGCCTGTCAATACAATAATTTTCGGTTTTGAGATGGGCAAAACGCCGGAACCCAACCATTGAAACCATTTTTTTTGAGTGAAAGCCTTGTTTTTCTTCATGAAATAGTAGTCCAGAGAATAAGGACCGCTTCCCGTGAGGAAAAGAACAAATCCTCCTGCAATACCCAAGACACCTATCTGCCATTCATCAAGACAGGTTGTTCCCAACCAGCCCGAACCCAGAAGAATTCCTAATGCCAGCCCGAAGATTCCAATACTCATGAACCGGGTGAATAAACCCAGTATGATACATAAACCTACTATAGCTTCAATAATGGTAAAGATCATCATAGACTGCTGTAAGGTATCAGGATGGGTAACTAAATATTCGATAATGGGTTTTATTCCTAAAGCATTTGGGAGAAAGTGATTGAATTTTTCTCCGATATATCCGTTTTCATCGGGTGTCAGCTTGTTTTCAAGGATAAGCCTGCGCCAAAAAGCTGAAAAATAAGTCCATCCGATAACCATTCGGAGGGATAAAGTATATAAGCCTGCCAAATCTGAAGACTGGCTTTTTATGGTATGTTTCATTAAAATTGATTTTATGTAAAAGACTGATTGAGTTTGATGTTTTTAAACCTGAATCAAACTTAATTTTAATCTTTTAAATAAAATATACTTTGGAGGGCTGTTGCCAGTGGTATGGCCAGAGTATTTGTTGAAAGAAAGCCTTTCACTTTCCGTATTTTTTATTGGAAAATTGAGAGAAAAGAAATCTTTACCGGTTAATTTAACATCAGCTTTTGAAACTGAAAATCTGGAAGTTGTAGGAGAGGTATCACAGCCGGAGGTTGTTTTTACCTTATTTAAACCACTGATGTACTGAATATCAAAAATATCGAGAACATCCCTTTTTACAGAACAGGGCGATAATGAAAATGCCAGTATAAGCATCGTTATGATGGCTTTATAGGTCTTCATATGGATTCCTGTGTGTGACATTTTTACAAAACTACACTTTATTTTAATGTAAGCTCTATAAATTGTAAGATTTCATCCTGTTGATCCATAAAGAAATAGTGGGATATTGCCCTGCGGGCTTACAATAATCTAATTTATAGTATATTTCAAAATTGAAAGCAGGACAATAGGGTAAAAATAAAATTTAAACCACTCCTGACTAACAGTTGTCACAACCCTACCTTATCTTTATCCTCTAATAATTGATATAGAGAGTAACTACTCTTAAATACATGTGATTATGGATACAAACAGTTTTGACAAAATTATAGAACGTTCCCTGGATATCAGAGAAAAGTATCATCAGCTTGAAATACAGCATCATGGAACGGAATGGACCCTTGAAGAAGATGCACTTGCTTACCTTACCGATGCAGGATTGGTGGGAAGAAATATAATGTCTCATCAGAAAAGATGGCTGAAAAAAGATTCAGCTGCAGAACTGGAACATAAACTGGGCGAGAATATCTGGTGGCTGATTGTATTGGCAGACCGCACCGGAATTGATATGAAAGTAGCCCTGGAAAATTTTTTAACGAAAACAGAAAATATATTTAAATGAGTTATTGTTTAGCCATAGATGGGATGCAGCCTGAAAGCAGAAAAGAACTGCATAAAAATTATCACGATAATTTTTATGGGTTTCCGATTCATGATGATAATGAGTTGTTTGGGAGACTGCTTCTGGAAATTAATCAGGCAGGTCTGAGCTGGGAAACGGTTTTGAAAAAAGAAGAAAGCTTCAGAAAAGCATACAGTAATTTTGATATTCATAAAGTGGCCGCTTATACTGAAGAAGACCGTGAAAGACTGTTAGGTGATCCGGGAATTATCAGAAATAAACTAAAGGTTAATGCTGCGATTGAAAATGCCAAAACTATTGTAGGACTGCAGAAAGACTTTGGTTCTTTTGAGAAATGGCTGGAACATCACCATCCTAAGACATTACAGGAATGGATGAAGCTTTTCAAAAAAACATTCAAATTTACAGGTGGAGAGATTGTGAATGAGTTTTTAATGAGCACGGGATATCTGAAAGGATCTCATGCAGAAAGCTGTCCTGTTTATCATAAGGTTTTGGAGCATAATCCATTATGGAAACAGGCTGAAGAAAAATAAAAAATAATTTTAAGATGAGTTGTGCCGACAGAATATCAGGCGGCACAATTCATATTTTATCTTAGACTTCTTACGGAAACATCAGGTTTTTCACCCTGAGGAACAATAAAAATAGCATTATCACTGATGGTATCTCCGGGATCAAAATAATAACTGCCGGTTACGGGAATGGTACTGGTTATAAACTTTCCGGATTTGTCATAAGCAGAGTAGGTCACATTAATCATCTGGGCCTTCATTTTAAGTTCAATCTTTTTGGATGTCAGTCTTGCACCGGTAGCATTGATACAGTCTAATTCTACAAGTCCGATATTGCTCACAATCTGCGGAAAAGAAGATAGCCTGATCGTATAAGACTTATCTGAAGTGTTTTTGACCGAAGCAGAAACTTTATAACGGTCATAAGATTTTCCACCAGATTCTACACTTTCTTTATTCAGGATATTGAAAGTAATGCTCATTCCATTGACTTCAAGGGGCTGGCCGTCGGAAATTTTTTGTGCATTGACCCATGTTCCGAAGAGAACACTTATTGTAAGGGAAATCAGAAAAGGTAGGTTTTTCATAGTATTAGTTTAAAGATTAAATGTACATAAAATAAAGAATCTTTTATCTTTGTTCTGCTTTTTTCATAAGCTGTTTATGCTCATTTCCCCACTTTTCAAACTCCAGAATAATAGGTTTCAGTTTATACCCAATCTCTGTAAGCTCATATTCTACCCGAGGTGGAACTTCTGCAAAAACAGTTCTGGTAATAATTTTCTCTTCCTCAAGCCTCCGAAGCTGTAAGGTAAGCATACGTTCCGTAATATTCTGAAGCTTTTTTCTAAGCTCTCCAAACCGCATTTTTCCGTTGATCAGATAACAGCAGATAGCCAAAGACCACTGTCCTCCAATAAGGTTGGAAGCATAGATTTCCGGACATTCATCAGCAAGAGCCTTTTTATTGGCGAAATTAGTTGAGGTTTCCTTTATTTTAGTCATTACTTACATTTTTTATAGTACCATACAATAGGTTGCTAATGTACGAAATGTAAGTTACGTATCGTATTTTTGCAATAGAAATTTAAATTGAATGAAAACCTTAATTATTGTCACTCATCCTGATATTGAAAAATCTGTAATCAATAAAAGATGGATTGAAGAACTCAAAAAATTTCCTGAAAAATATACTGTTCATCAGTTGTATGAAGCATATCCTGATGGGAAGATTAATGTGGCTAAAGAACAGGAATTGATGGAATCTTATGATAAAATTGTATTTCAGTTTCCCTTTTACTGGTTTAGCAGTCCACCGCTGTTAAAACAATGGCTGGATGAGGTTGTTTTGTATGGCTGGGCCTATGGAAGCAACAGCGGTTATAAGCTGGGAGGAAAAAAAATGTCTTTGGCTGTTACTGCAGGAATTGATGAAGATGGCTATAGTGCGTCCGGAGAATATAAATATACGATGAATGAACTTTTTCAGCCTTATGAATTGACCTTTGACTATATCAAAGCAGAGTATAAGGAACCTTTTGTATATTACGGAATAGAACGTAATTCTTCTGAGGAATGGATTGAAAGAAGTGTTCCGATGTATATGGACTTTTTGGATACATTATAATGGTATAAAAATAAGTTGACTTCTTCGGATTTTCTGAGGTAAGCTCAACTTATTTTTTTCCGAATTTACTGTTCTCCTTGATAGTTATTCCTGATCGTATTCAAAGGGTTCAATGTTCCCGTCCTGTACATATTTTTTTATGGTATTGCTGTCTATTTTAAAGGGAACATCTTCATACTTCCAACCATTGACAGGAATTTTTAAATCGATAAGATAGTTTTCAATAGAGTAGATACCAAGGACCTTTGCATTTTTAGGTTTTAGAGAATCAAAAATGATAAGAAACTGATCCCCTTTTTGGTAAGAACAATTTGTAGTTGCGAAATATATTTTGTCTTTAACCCGGTATTTATAATCTGTTCCTACACCATTGTTATTCTTCTGATGCCAGTCTGTAGTAGCCTCTGCTACTGTATATCTGGGTTTTTTGAGCATCTGTTTTATCCAGAAACTCTCATGAACAAAACTCAACACAATCAATATTACAATTAAAACGGAAAGAATAATGGAGAATT
This sequence comes from Chryseobacterium sp. YR221, assembly GCF_900176315.1. Classification (NCBI taxonomy): domain Bacteria; kingdom Pseudomonadati; phylum Bacteroidota; class Flavobacteriia; order Flavobacteriales; family Weeksellaceae; genus Chryseobacterium; species Chryseobacterium sp. YR221. Next base: position 615,538 of record NZ_FWXM01000003.1, on the reverse strand, counting down.
TTTGTGCAATATTTTTTTTCATTTCTGGAAAGGTTTTATTTACTCAGCATTTTCTCCACGGCATTCACAGATATATTTCGTAATCTATTTTTGCTTAACAAAAATACTTAAAAATCCTTATCCCACGGTAGGGGTATCTTCTTCTTTCAGGATCTTTTTCTCTTTCATAGAGAGCATCATTCTTTCATACTTGTATTTCTCCCAGTCAAACTGGTTGAGAAAATCGAGGGCTGCCTGAAAACCTCTGTTGAAAAGTTCTTCCTTTTCCTCTTTTTTCATAAAGAAGTTAAGCCAGCTGCTGTTTCCGCAATTGACGGTTTGTATACTGAACAGATGATAAAAAGTATGCTTGGTAAGAAAGGTTTTGTCATTAAAGCCTTTTAAAGTACTGATGATATTTCCTGCATAACTGAAGGGTGTTTTAAGAATTTCCTCGCTTGTTTTTCCCTTCTCAGAAAGAATATCGGAATCATTGGTCAATTGTACTCCAAAAAGAGGCATTCTCGGGTAGAAAACTTCATCTGCATGGAATATATCGATCGGAAAATTGGAGATACTGCCACCATCAATAAATACGCCTACAGGATTAATATCTTGCTGTTGGGTGTTCATCCAGAATTTCCAGGCATATTTCACAGAATCTTCATCCTTATTGATCCTTTTTTGAAAAGGTTCAAAAAAGAAAGGGACAGACATGGAAGCTCTGACAAATTCAGCAGGGCTGATGTGCTTGAGCTCTTCTTCGGACCAATACAAATTGGCCATAGTGGGAAGCTCTACCTTTATTTTAGCGTTAATATCTGTGGTGATTACAATATATTCTGATCTTAACTGATAAAATGGGTTGTTTTTATAATAATCATTATTAAGGGCACTTTCATAGAAAATTCTATATCGGGTCTGGTCAATATGTTCCAGATTTTTAGTTTTAATCTTTTCTATACTCTGCAAAGCCCGCGTATAATATTCCTCTCCGTTTCCATAGCGGTAATTGAGGTTGAGGCTGTGTTCCTTCCGGATAAATTTTTCATTAAGATTGGCAACAGTTTTTATTCCAAAACTATCGAGCGCGTTCTTCATGGTATCCGTGAAAACATTTCCGGGGTTAAGTCCGCTGTTTTCTTTTCTGAAATTGTTGTAGAGTTTTTTGATACAGAAAAAGAGAATAATTGCCGGAATCAGAGGGATCAGAAACATAAGCTTGGCATTCAGTATCGTTTCTGATGAAACTGCGAATGGGATACTGATCAGGATAATAAACAGGGCTGCGGCAATAACGAGATTAATGGTAAAGAAGTTTTTATTGTTCAGCATAGAATGGAGGGTTGTTTTTACATACGTTTTTCCATCCATAAAGTCTGCAAAATTCCAGCTGAAAAGAATCTCTTTAATAAGCTCACTTTTGGCTTCCTCTTTCGTTTTACAAGCTGCAATCAACATCGTGTTAATAGCTCCGGCACTGGTTCCTGCTACCTTTAAAAAACGGATTCCAAAGATTTCCAGGCCATAAAGATAGCCTACCAACGCACTTCCCCAGACGCCGCCACCTTCCTGGACAAACTCTACATACTGATTTCCTTGGTGGTCGAGTAGATCAGAGAATTCCTTGGATGAAATATTTTCATGCAGGGCTGCAAGTTTTTCTTTTGATCCTGATGAAAGCGAATCATCTTCCAGAATTTTGTTAAGATCCTCAGTTTTCATAGTCTTTTGTTTTGTGGTGGTGGAAAAGATAGAGCGATCTCTCAGTGAACTGATGGCACTGCTCCTCTTTTATTTTTTTGCCTGCTGTTTATGGTCTTCAGATTACCATTGTCTACGCCTTACATAGATAAATGTACTGATTACTACAGTAGCCATGATTCCCATTGTTATAAAATAGCCATATTTATGGTGAAGCTCAGGCATATTATCAAAGTTCATCCCATACACACCGGCAATAAAAGTGATTGGTAAAAAATAAACAGAATAGATGGCCAAGACTTTCATGACCTGATTGGCTTTTTGATCAGAAAGTGCAAGAAACATAGAAATAAGGTTGGTAATCTGTATGTTTAAATGGTCAAAATCGGCAACCACATCCTTATGTTTGTCTTTTAAATCGACAATTTCAGAATCCTGAAGGTCCAATAGTTTAAATTTGTCAATAGCATCGGTAGAAATAACCAATACCCGTGAATTCAATCCGGACTTCCTTTTCAGTTTATAAAGTCTTCGGATCTGGCTGGTATGATTGGTATTTTTGAGGAAAATCTCATTTTCAATATTATCCATAGTTTCAAATAAGCTCAGGGATTCATCATCAAAACTTTTCATAATCAATATGGCGATCATTAAAAGAACTTTTTGAGGAGTAACATCTTCCTGAATTGCTGAAATCTGTTTCTTGGTCTCAGAAATACTTCGGGTTTTCATCCTGTGGATAGTGATAATGGTATTATCCACTAAGAAAACTCCGATCTTGGTGCTGATGTCACTGATGGTATTCAGGTTTTTTCTCTCCAGTTCCGTACTTTCACGGAGGAGAAAGAATTTTACATTCCCGTCCTCTTCATATTTGGGAAGGTGGTTAGGGTCCATGGTATCTTCCAGGAGAAGGTTGTTAATTTCATATCTTTCATGAAGAAATTTAAGGTCTTCTGCTGTAGGAGCCTCTACATCTACCCATTCACATTGGGAGCTTCTGTATATTGTATCAATTGGCATAAAGTAAAAATACTAATATTTTGAAATACTATGTTTTAAATAAGTTTTATCTTTGCCAAAATTAAAAAACTATATGATTAAAAGTACCATAAAAGGAGTAGGATTTTATGTTCCAGATAATGTTGTTACCAATGATGATCTTTCCCAATTAATGACCACCAATGATGAGTGGATTACAGAAAGGACAGGAATCAAGGAAAGAAGGCATCGTAAGAACAGGAATGACTCTCAGGAAACTGCTGCTTATCTAGGATTTAAAGCTTCTGAAAAAGCACTTGCAAAAGCAGGTCTTACAGCTAAAGATATTGATTATATCGTTTTTGCAACACTTTCACCGGATTATTACTTTCCTGGATGTGGGGTTTTGCTTCAGGATATGCTGGGATGTGATACCATTGGAGCATTGGATGTGAGAAATCAATGTTCCGGATTTGTTTATTCTATGAGTGTGGCCAATGCCTTTATTAAATCCGGTACCTATAAAAATATTCTTGTTGTTGGAGCAGAGGTTCATTCTTTCGGATTGGATTTTTCTGACGAAGGAAGAGGTGTTTCCGTTATTTTCGGAGACGGAGCAGGGGCCGTGGTACTTTGTGCTACAGAAGACGAAACTTCAGGAGATATTTTAGCGGTAAATATGCATTCGGAAGGGAAGTATGCAGATGAACTCTGTACACAGTTTCCAGGTTCTAAATTCGGATGGAGTGACAGAATGAGAAAAGAGCCGGAAAATGTAACCAATAAAGAAGTTTACCCGATTATGAACGGTAATTTCGTATTCAAACATGCCGTAACAAGGTTTCCGGAAACCATGTTAGAAGCCTTAAATAAAGCAGGAAAAACAGTTGAAGACCTTGATATGTTTATTCCTCATCAGGCTAATCTTAGAATTGCTCAGTTTGTTCAGCAGAAATTCGGATTGCCCGATGATAAAATATTTAATAACATCCAGAAATACGGAAATACAACGGCGGCTTCTATTCCTATTGCTTTAAGTGAAGCCATTGAAGAAGGTAAAATAAAAAGGGGAGACCTGGTTCTTCTTTCTGCATTTGGAAGTGGATTTACATGGGGAAGTGTCTTATTTGAATACTAAGAGACGCAGTATCCATATATACACAATCTTTCAATGCACTTTGAAAAGTGATAATTTCCTTTCCTATATAGTGAACCCTAGATTTGAGGAAAGGTTGTAACAAAAAAACCGCAGATAAAATCTGCGGTTTTTGTTTTTATGCTTTATCTATTAAAGGCTTTTTAATAATTTTTCTGTATCAGAAGGATCTTGTCCTTTACTTTTAGCGAGTTCAATAGAAGTTTCTGCCCATATTTTTGCATTTTTCTTATCGCCTACCTTATTATAGAGATTGGCTAAAGTATCAGTATTGGCATAACTTTGATCTTTTTTTACAGATTCCTGTGCCCATGCGATAGCTTTTTCTAACGATGCCTTATTGTTTACATTTTCAAAAAAGTTCCAGGCAAGTGAGTTTAATTCTCCAGAGCTTGCAGTAGAATAATCCTGGTACAATTCAAGAATCAGTTTTTCATATAAAGAAACATCCTTGTTTTTCAAAGCTCTGTTGGCTTTCATTCTTTTAAAGATTTTCTCTGATTCCTCTTTACTTAAAAATTTTTGAGTCTCAGTAAGGAAGTAATTCTCATCCCAGTTTTTGGTATCTGCATTATATGCTTTTTGGGCAATTCCATTTAATTTAATGTTTTTTTCTATATTTTTATACTGCTCCGGGAAAAACTTGATCACATCGGCTTTCTTTTCCTCAAAAGTTTTGTATAAAGGACTTGCCGTACTTTGTGTTCCTGCAAGAAGCATTTGAACATCTTCCTTATCTAATTCTGTTTTTTGTTTAAAATAACGGTCCATAACTTTTGCAGTGAAATCAATATCACTGTAAAGGGTAAGGTTGGCAAGGTTTTTCAAAAATTCCGGATCTTTTTCTCCACTTTCAAACTTCTGTTTTAATGCCGCCAATTTTTTGTTAGGATCTTCAGCATCTTTTGCAAACTGGATAAAGTCTTTTTCTTCTACATACCCTACTGTTCGGTGTACAGCTTCACCATTCGGATCAATAAACAGGTAGGTAGGAAATACTTTTACATTGTATTTTTTCTGCAGTTCAATCCCTTCTCCTTTTTCCATATCAATTTTAGTATTGATGAAGTGAGAATTATAGTAATCACCTACATTTTTAAGAGGAAAAATATTTTTTACCATCAGTTTGCAGGGAGCACACCAGGAAGCATAGGCGTCAATGAATATGAGTTTGTTCTCTTTTTTTGCTTTGGCAAGGACAGACGCAAAGTTGCCGTCTTCAAATTTTATACCCTGTGCAAATGCAAAAATTCCTATAAATAAAGATGAAATTATAGCTAATCTTTTCATGAAATTAATTTTGTTCCATACAAATGTAATAAATATGATGACAATTAAGTCAATCATTTTAGAAATAATTATACCTAAATCTTGATTTTAGTATAGGCATAGTTTTGATATGAAAGATGATCATGTATTATTTTGTTCTTATTATTAAAATTAATGTAAATTGATGATTTGGTTTAAATGATTAAATTACAGGAGAATATTTTAATAAAAAGTAAAATATTAGTAGTTTTGTAAAAAACAAAAAGACACCCAGTTGAAAAAATGATGAGTTATTATAAAATAAGAATAATAATTTGTTTTTTTATGCCTAAAAACTTACTCCAACTTTTGTTTTTACTTGCAACAGCAATTCCGATATTTGCGCAGAAAAAAACGAGCTTTGATCAGATCTGCGAAAAGACAACTGTTGTCACTTCTCATAAAAATTTACCCGCAGCTTTTAAAACTGCAGACTCTCTCTATTTAACTGCACAAACATCGCAGGAAAAAATTAAAAGCCTTATTCTTTCTTCAGAACTTTATCAGTATTCAGGGAATTTTAAAAAAGCTATCGGATATAGTGAGAGTGCACATTCTTTAATTAGCCAGATCGATGATACTGAGCAGATGATATATATCTGCAGACTTCTTGCCAGACAATACAGACAGGTTGGGCTGTATGAAAGGTCAAAAAAATATATTGTAAAAGGACTTGAATCCTCAAAACTGATTACCGATTTTCAAAAAAGTAACGAAACTGCAGGTCTGCTGAATCAGGAAATGGCTTTTTATGAAATGGAATTAGGTAATTATTCAAATGCTATACAGGATATTGAAGCTTCTCTGGAATTTTTTGATAAAGCAAAGATCTCCAATAAAAGCAAAACAATCGCTGTTTCTTATCAGGCATTGGGAGATATATACTTTAAACTTAATGATTATCTCGTTTCTGAAAATTATTATAGAAAAGCAGAAGCATTACTGAAAAAAGGGAGCTGTACGCTGGGGTTAATCTATAATGGTCTTGGAGGAATCCGTCTAAAACAGAAAAACTGGAAAGAAGCTGAGATGTATCTTAAAAAAGCGGAAAAAATTGCAGATACCTCCCGAAGTCTTAAACTCAGAAAGGCTGTATATTCTAATATTAATGATTACTATGAAGACATAGGAGATACATTTAAAGCTTCTCTATATGCCGTGAAATATGTAAGAGCTTATGACAGTATTACGGTCCGTAATCAGGAGTTTTTCACTAAAAACCCTGAAAATACAATCAATAAAACAGTTAAAAACGGAGGGCTTAATATTGTAAAGAATGTGGCTATCATTATATTATTTGTATCTATTATAGGCTTACTTATATTCTTCAGAACAAAAGAGAAAAAACAGCGCTCAAAACTGAGAAGTATAATAAGAACCCGCCAACAATTGGCTTATGGTTCCAAAGAAAGACTGGAACAATCCTCTCATGAAATTGAATTTTCAAATATTTCTGTAGAAGAAATTGAAGAAAAAGACAGTGATGCCGATAAAAAAAGGAATGAATCTCTGATGACTTCCGAAACAGAGTTGAAACTACTGGAATTGTTGGATGATTTTGAAAAAGGGAATCTCTACAATAGTAAAAGTATGTCGTTATCTTTTCTTTCAGGCGAACTTAATACCAATACAAAATATCTTTCCTATGTGATCAATCAGCATAAGAGTGCTGACTTTAAATCTTATATTAATCGCTTAAGGATCAATTATATTGTGGATAAGATTATCAATGACGAGAAATACAGACAATATAAAATAAGTATTCTGGCTGATGAATGTGGCTTTTCTTCACACAGTAAATTCGCTGCAGTATTCAAAGCGGTGACTGACTTCTCCCCATCAGCATATATTAAACATCTTGATTCTGAAAATCAAGCAGATAAAGATGTTCGTTTTCGGGAAAATGATTAAAAATGAATAATTTTTTTTAATCACTATTGCTATTTTCATGAAAATGAACAACCTATTGTTTTATATCAAAGGGTTGCTATCCTATCTTTGCTTCAGCTTAACGGGAATGATCACTATTATACTACAGTTAATCTCTATTGTTGTTTAGGGAATATTTTTTCTTCTACAATAGAGAAACTACTTAATTTTTATCAAACCAAAAATTTTAATCTGGGATTCGTGCCTATTTCTTCACCATGAAATAATCACGATTCCTCGTCTTGTCTTCGTAGGAAATTTACCTAATCGAAATATTAGGGAATACAATATAATCGGGGTTGATTGCCCGGTTTTTTTTCAGTCAAGTTTTTTTAAGTGCAAATCCACAGATATTCTGTGGATTTGTGATTTTATTTAGCTTTTGTAGTGTCGGTTTTTGTTTTTGAAGTGTCGGGGGTTGCGGGTACAGGTTCCGAATTGGCAACAGCAGAATCTCCCATTTTATTTCTTAAAGAATCTTTATTGTGAGCATCCTTGAATTCTTCTCTTTTTTCTTTGTTTTGAGCACAGCTTCCAAGAAAGAGAAGTCCCAGAATAGCTCCTATCCATAATTTTTTCATAATACTATTTTTATTGATTGATCTTACTCAAATATAGTGATTTAATTAAAAGGTTAAAAGATACCGATATTAAAATTCAATAGGGGTAAACTTTAATCCGTCTTTAAGAATATTCCTTCCCATGGCTTTAGTCAAAAATAGCTACATGAAAGACTCTCACCTTTTATCATCTATTTCAATCAAAAAAAATCTGCAGCACTTTCAGCTGCAGATTTTCCATTCTAAATTAAACGTTATAATACCTTATTTGGCAGGAGTTGCTGCCGTAGAATCTTTTTTCATCTTGATACTGTCAGGATTTGCCACTTTCGTACGTACCGTATCAGTAGTAGCCGGTACAGCTTTTTGTGTTGGTTCTACTGCGGTCGAATCAGTATTACTTGTTGACATTGTTGATTCCTTGGTTCCACAGCTCACTGCAAATAATCCTACTCCAATGGCTGTTAACAATAACTTTTTCATACAATTTTATTTTGGGGTGTAATTGTAAAAAATCAACAATTATTCCTAAGTGGTAGTATGAAATTGTAAATTATAGGTAAAGTTTGTTAAAAAATGTTAGGTGAGTAGTTTGGAGAGTGGGAGAGTATTAGAGTATTAGAGTATTAGAGTATTAGAATATTAGAGTGGAGCTAGTGTTATGATAAAAACGGCCACAGTAACATCATACCCTACATTTCGAATTTCGAATTTGCGCGTACCCTGCAACTCGTACCCCGAATCTCGTATCCCAAAAAAAGCCCCGAAACCGAAATTCCGAGGCTGTATGAAAAGAACAGGCAATCATTACTCATTACCTATTACTCATTATTGATAATTACCCTAGGTATGGATATTTGTAGTCTTTTGGAGAAACAAAAGTTTCTTTCACACTTCTTACAGACGTCCATCTAAGAAGGTTCATTTTAGAACCGGCTTTATCGTTTGTTCCTGAAGCTCTACCACCACCGAAAGGCTGTTGTCCTACTACGGCACCTGTTGGTTTGTCGTTGATGTAGAAGTTACCGGATGCATTTTCTAACGCTTTGTAAGCCTCAGCAATTGCATAACGGTCTTGAGAAAATACAGAACCTGTTAATGAATATGGAGAAGAAGAATCAACTACTTTAAGAGTCTCTTTCCAGTCCTGATCTTCATATACGAATACTGATAAGATTGGGCCGAAAATCTCTTCTACCATGCTTTCGTATTGAGGGTTTGTAGTTTCAATTACTGTTGGGTGTACGAACCATCCTTTAGAATCGTCACAAGTACCACCAATTGCTACAGTAGCTTCAGAAGATTCGTTAGCTCTGGTGATATATCCTTTACATTTTTCGAAAGAATTTTTGTCGATTACAGCATTTACGAAGTTAGATGGATCTACTGGAGAACCAATTTTAATAGTAGCCATTTGAGCTTCCATTACTTTTTTCACATCAGCCCAAAGAGACTTAGGAACATAAGCTCTTGAAGCCGCAGAACATTTTTGTCCTTGGTATTCGAAAGCACCTCTTACTAAAGCTGTAGCTACTGCTTCTACATTCGCAGAAGGGTGAGCAATAACAAAATCCTTACCTCCAGTTTCTCCAACGATTCTTGGATATGTTCTGTAGTTGTGGATATTGTCACCAATCATTTTCCACATTCCCTGGAATACTTTTGTAGAACCCGTAAAGTGAAGACCTGCAAAATCTTTGTGAGCCAATACTTTCTCAGCAGTTTCTTTACCATCTGTAAAGATCATGTTGATAACCCCAGCAGGAAGACCAGCTTCAATTAATACATCCATGATTACTTTTGCAGAATAAACCTGCTTATCAGAAGGCTTCCATACTACAACGTTTCCTAACATGGCCATACAAGTAGGAAGGTTTCCTGAAATAGCTGTAAAGTTGAATGGAGTTACTGCAAAACAGAACCCTTCTAGTGGTCTGTACTCTACACGGTTCCAGATTCCGTTGTCAGAAACTGGCTGCTCAGAATACATTTCTGTCATGAACTCTACGTTGAATCTCAAGAAGTCGATGAACTCACAAGCCGCATCAATTTCAGCCTGGTGTACGTTTTTAGACTGTCCGATCATTGTAGCTGCATTAATTACATCTCTGTAAGGACCTGCCAATAGATCAGCTGCCTTTAAGAAAATGGCTGCACGTTGTTCCCAACCTAGAGCATTCCATGCTTCTTTAGCTGCCAATGCTGAGTTGATAGCATCATCCACATGCTGCATACCACCTTGGTAATAAAATCCGAAGTCGTGAGCATGATCCTGAGGAGACTGAAGCTGTACTTTTGTATCAGTTTTTACTTCCTTTCCATTGATAACCATTGGAATTTCTACCTTCTCAGCCCACATCTTTTTATAAGTGTCGATAAGGCTTTTAACTTCCGGAGACCCCGGTACATAAGAATTTACCGGCTCATTTACCGCTAATGGTACTTGCGAAATTGCTTTTGACATATTACGTTTTATTATTTTTATTAAATTAAATAAGTATGTGTATACAAATTTACGATAATTATAAGGAAAGAAAAAAATACAGCAGATTTTTATGGAATAAACTTTATTATTGAAGGATGTGAGGAGAATACCTTTTTTTAATAATGAAAAAATGATATTTTTCAATGATTTTATTTCATATTTTAAATAAGATGAAAATATGAGCTGGATTTTAATTATGATATCAAGAAAGATGATAAAATGTTTGTCATAGTTGATAAAGGAGCTTTAGTGGCTGTGTATGAGTAGTTTGGGTGTAAATGTGAATTTTGTGTAAAATTGTATTTGTCGCGATTTTGAACATTTTAAATAATCTTTTTGATAGCCCGGTTTTTAAGATTACTCTAATTTTACACCATTATTAAAAGGTATGAAAAAAAGAGTTGTCTTTTTCTCTTTTCTGTTGTTTTTCGCAACTTTATGTGCAGGTCTTTTTGCACATAAGGGGAAAACTCAAGCATACTCTGATATCTTATCAAAAATTCATCTTCTTCAGCAAAAATCGGATCAGCAGACGCAGCCTGAAATTTATAGTTTTTCAGATGCACAGGATCTTCAGGATTCCAATGATTGGGAAAAGGTAAAATTTGATTATTCAATACTTGCACAGCAGTGGTTTCAGTATTTCTTTGCAGAGTATACCTATAATAACCAGGTAGCGGCCGTTCAAAACCGTATTTATATTACAGCACCAAGGTACATTCTGTACCATTCTCTGCAAATAGCAGGCTGCTAATTCTTTTTTTACGTTTAATGATCCCATGAAAGGATTTGCCTTGTAAAAGACGCATATCCCAAGGATTCATTCTTCATTTTAACATTTCTGAGTATTTCTATTTGCCTTTTCTGAAAGGCAGACCAGATACTGTATATCCAATTTTAAAATAAAAAACAATGCACTTAACACCGAGAGAAACGGAGAAGCTTATGCTATTTCTGGCAGGCGAGCTCGCTCTAAAAAGAAAGGCAAGAGGCCTTAAATTAAACTATCCAGAGTCCATAGCATTAATCAGTCATTTCCTGCTTGAAGGAGCTAGAGATGGAAAAAGAGTAGCAGAACTGATGCAGGAGGGTGGAAACCTTCTTACAAAAGAGGATGTAATGCCGGGCGTTGCGGAGATGATCCACGATGTTCAGATTGAAGCGACTTTCCCTGATGGGACTAAGCTGGTAACCGTACATAACCCAATCCGTTAATACCAATTTCATCATGATACCAGGAGAAATTTTTGTAAAAGAAGGCACAATTATCTGCAATGAAGGCAGAGAAACTGTGAAGATAAAAGTAACCAATACAGGAGACCGCCCTATTCAGGTAGGTTCACATTTCCACTTTTTCGAGGTAAACAAAGCGATGAGTTTTGACCGTGAAAAAGCTTTCGGAAAAAGACTCAATATTGTAGCAAGTACTGCAGTACGTTTTGAACCGGGAGAAGAAAAAGAAGTGGAATTGGTAGAAATAGGAGGAACCAAAAAAGCAATGGGCTTCAATAATCTTGTGGACGGACAGGTAGATTCTGAAGAACAGAAAAAAGCAAGCCTTGCAAAAGTTGAAGATTTAAACTTTAAAAATCATTAAGATGAGCTTACACGTAGACAGAAAACAATACGCCAATATATTAGGTCCTACAGCCGGAGATAAAATCAGACTGGGAGACACTGAAATTATCATTGAAATTGAAAAAGACTTCACCCATTACGGAGATGAGGCCGTTTTCGGAGGTGGAAAAACCGTACGTGACGGAATGGGACAGAATGTTACGGCAAAAAGGGATGAAGGTGTTTTGGACCTTTGTATTACCGGTGCAGTAATTATCGATCACTGGGGAATTGTAAAAGGAGATATCGGAATTAAAGACGGTAAGATTGTAGGGATCGGAAAAGCAGGAAATCCTGATACCATGGATGGAGTTTCTCCCAATATGATTATTGGAGCCTCTACAGAAGTTCATGGGGGAAAAGGATATATCGTAACAGCGGGAGGGATTGATACCCATATTCACTATATCTGCCCACAACAGATCGAAACATCTTTATACAGTGGGATCACCACAATGATCGGTGGTGGAACGGGTCCGAATGACGGAACGAACGCTACTACGGTAACTCCGGGGAAATTCAATATGCAGAAAATGCTTGAAGCTGCTGAAGAATATCCTATGAACCTTGGATTCTTCGGAAAAGGAAACTGTTCTGCAGAAGAACCTATCGAAGAGCAGGTAGAAGCAGGCGCTCTGGGAGTAAAGATTCACGAAGACTGGGGTGCAACGCCGGCAACGATTGATGCTGCATTAAAAGTAGCCGATAAATATGATGTTCAGGTGGCTATCCACACAGATACCTTAAATGAAGGGGGTTTCCTTGAAGATACCATGAGAGCGATTAACGGAAGAGTAATCCACACCTTCCATACCGAAGGTGCAGGTGGAGGGCACGCTCCCGATATCATTAAAGCAGCGATGTACCCTAATGTACTGCCTGCTTCCACAAACCCTACACGTCCTTACACCATCAATACAATTGATGAGCATTTGGATATGTTGATGGTATGTCATCACCTGAGCAAGAATATTCCTGAAGATGTGGCCTTTGCAGATTCCCGTATCCGTCCTGAAACCATTGCAGCAGAAGATATCCTTCATGATATGGGAGTTTTCAGTATCATGAGTTCTGACTCTCAGGCGATGGGTAGACCGGGTGAAGTAATTACCAGAACCTGGCAGACAGCCAGCAAAATGAAGGAACAGAGAGGAGATCTGGAAGAAGATAAAGAAACGGGAAATGATAACTACCGTGCCAAAAGATATGTGGCTAAATATACTATCAACCCCGCTATTGCACACGGTATCTCAGAATACGTGGGATCTCTTGAAGAAGGAAAATTAGCGGATTTAGTGATTTGGAAGCCGGCATTATTTGGTGTGAAACCTGAAATGATTGTCAAAGGAGGATTTGTAATTGCCGCTAAGATGGGAGATCCTAATGCTTCTATTCCCACACCTCAGCCTATTATCTACAGAAATATGTTTGGTGCTCACGGAAAAGCTAAGTTTGGTATTTGTGCCAACTTCGTTTCTCAGGTTTCTATTGATAATGGAACGATCGCTTCTTACAAATTGGAGAAAATGATTCTTCCGGTGAAAAACTGTAGAAATATTTCCAAAAAAGACCTTATCCATAATGATAAGACTCCACTCATTGAAGTGAATCCTGAAAACTACAAAGTGACCGTAGATGGTGAATATATCACCTGTGAGCCGGCAGAAAAACTTCCTTTAACACAGTTGTATTACTTATTCTAAGATAAACATACCAACCACTAAAACCTTATAGGCTTCTAAAACCTATAAGGTTTACTTAAAAGTTGAACAGTTTATCCAATAGAATTTAAAATAATTATAGAACTAAGTTTAGAATGAAATATTTAAATAAAACAGTTTGCTCCCTTGCCGTAGCCGGAATGACTATGCTTTCAGGAAAGGTAAGCGCTCAGTTTCTGGGAGGACACAGGCTTAAAAGTGATGAAGAGGGACCAAAAGGGCAATTTATGGTGTATGGTTCATTGGATTACTCTAAAGTTACTACTCCTTCCACCAGCAGCAGTACCGTTTCAAGTGCTCCGCTTGGCGTAGGATACTTTATCAATAATAATGACCTTGTAGGAGTCAACTATGCATACTCCCAAAATTCTGTTGACCACAATGTAGTGTATAAACAAAATGAAGCCGGAATTTGGTACAGTCCCTCATTAATGCTTGGGAAATATTTTGTATTGATTGGACAGGTTGATGCACATTATGTCTGGGGACAACAATTGTCAGGAGCTGCAGATTCTATGCAAAACTTTAACGGATTCCGTCTTCGTGCTTACCCTTTGATTGGAATATTGTTAGGTGGAGGTTGGGCTTTAAAATTCAAGTTTGCTGAGCTTTCAATGCTTCAGACTAAAACAAAACAGGAAGGTTGGACAAAAAGCTATGTAGCAGGACTCAGTGGTTCAACATTCGGGGTTGGCATTTCTAAAAACTTTGACTTCAGAAAAAAATCCGCTAAAGATGATAATTAATCAAACCATAGGCAATCTCACCGAAAATCCTACCGAAAAACCTATAGATTATCTTGATCTGGAATGGTTTGAAACGACAAAAAGGATCCAACGTAAAAAGACCAGACAGGGAACCGATGTGGCCATTAAATTTCTTAAAGAAGGGCAGCGTTTGCGTGAAGGTGATATTCTTTTCGAAGATACAGAAAAAGTAATAGTTGTCAATGTGCTGGAAACAGAAGCTATTGTAATGGTACCAGGCTCTTTATTGGAAATGGGAACGGTATGCTACGAAATAGGAAACAAACATATTCCTCTCTTTATCCAGGAAGATAAAGTATTGCTTCCTTTCGAAATGCCCATGTTCAGATGGCTGGAGGCAAGTGGGTTTAAACCGGAAAAGCAATCCGTAAAACTGCTGAACCTTCTTAAATCCAATGTTGAACCTCACGGACACGGAAGTCTGGGTTCAACAATTTTTACCAAAATCTTAAAAATGGCTGCTCCAAAAGATGAATAATATAAACATAAACTTTTTGTCAGGATTACTTCATCTAGCAGATCCTACACTTCCTATCGGTGGTTATACCCATTCCAACGGACTTGAAACTTATGTGCAGGAAAGAATTGTGCATGACCTGCCAACGGCAAAAGAGTTTGTACAGAATATGCTTCAGTACAATCTTAAATTCAATGATGGAGCTTTTGTAAAACTGGCATATAAAGCAGCAGAAAATGGAGATTTACAATTGTTGTTACAGCTTGATAACGAATGTAATGCGATAAAATGTCCAAAGGAAATCCGCCAGGCCAGCCAAAAACTGGGATTGAGACTGATTAAAATTTTCAAAAGAAGAGAAAGCTTTCCTTTTATGGAAGAATTTGAAAAAGCAATTAAAAATAAAGAGGCCAATTCTCACTACTGTATTGTATTTGGGGTATATGCTTTTTTAATGAAAATTCCTTTATATGAAGCGCTGTTGGGGTTCTATTATACTTCAGTAGCCGGAATGATTACCAATGCTGTGAAGCTGGTGCCTCTGGGGCAGCTTGACGGGCAGGATATTCTCTTCTCTCTATATCCGGTTATGGAAAAAACAGTATGGGAAACCATGGAGCTGGATAGAGATATGGTGGGACTGTGTAATACGGCTTTTGATATCAGGTGTATGCAGCATGAGAGACTGTATTCAAGGCTTTATATGTCGTAATAAGCTGAAAAAGCAAAGTTAAATGATGAGCGTGAAACACTTTTGTGATTTTAAAATGTCTCAGTCAAAAAACTGGCGCCCTTAGCATTAAAAAACAGAAACAAACAAAGTAAAATTTAAAGAAAATGGAAAATAGAAAATATATAAAAGTAGGAGTGGCAGGACCTGTAGGATCAGGAAAAACTGCATTATTGGAACGTTTGAGCAGAAAATTATTCGGGAAATATGATCTTGGAGTCATTACCAATGATATTTATACCAAAGAAGATGCTGAATTTATGGCTAAAAACAGTCTTCTTCCCCATGAAAGAATTATTGGAGTGGAAACAGGAGGATGTCCTCACACTGCCATCCGTGAAGATGCAAGTATGAACCTTGAAGCAGTAGATGAGCTGGCCGCCCGTTTTCCGGATATCGAACTGGTGCTTATCGAAAGTGGAGGTGATAATCTTTCAGCAACTTTCAGCCCCGATCTTGCAGACGTTACGATTTTCATTATTGACGTTGCTGAAGGTGAAAAAATTCCTAGAAAAGGAGGTCCCGGTATTACAAGATCAGACTTGTTGATCATTAATAAAATTGACCTTGCCCCGCACGTAGGAGCAAGCCTTGAAGTGATGGAAAACGATGCCAGAAGAATGAGAAAAGGAAATCCTTTTGTATTCACGAATCTAAAAACGGATGAAGGTCTGGATAAAGTAATCGGCTGGATAAAAAAATATGCTCTTTTAGAAGAAATTGAAGAACCGAATTTGGTAAGATAAATGGAGAGTCGTTTAAATATTATTGCAGGATTCAAGGGAGGGGAGTCCTATGTGAAAGATCTTTATGTCTCACTTCCTTTCAGAGTGGTTTCTGTAGGGCAGCGAAAAAGTGACAAAAAGCTTTATCAGATGGTGATGAGCTCTTCTCCGGGAATTCTAGATGGTGACCATTACCATTTGGATGTAGCCCTGGAAAAAGGGGCTTCACTTCAGCTGCAGTCACAGTCGTATCAGAGACTTTTCAATATGAAAGATAAGGCTGTTCAGGAGCTTAATGTCACTATGGAAGATGAAACTTCCTTTGCCTACGTTCCTCATCCTATCGTTCCCCATGAAGATTCCAATTTTAAAAGTAAAGCCAATATTCAGATCGGGAAAAACAGCCAGATTATTATCAGTGAGATTATTACCTGTGGAAGAAAACACTATGGAGAGGTTTTCAAGCTGAAACGTTTTCAAAACCTTATGGAAATCTATCATGAAAATAAACTGGTAGTGAAGGATAATGTTGTGATTCAGCCTGACATGATCCCCATCAGTAGTATAGGAAATCTGGAACAGTATACCCATCAGGGAACTTTGATCTTTTATAGCACAAAGGAGAAGGTAGACAAAAACAGGCTTATTGAGGAGATTGTTGAGGCTGCAGAACAATACCGTGAAGAAATGGAAGTAGGTGTTTCCGCAATGGAAGATCATGGTTTTGTCGTAAGAGCTTTGGGACATGGTGGAGAACGGATGTATAATTTCTTTCTTCATGTTCAGGAAATTCTCTGGTCACTGGAATAAAAATTAAAATAATTCTTATTGAAGTTAGGTAGGTTGATTTTATCAATAGAAGTGGGCTTTAGCCCACGCTAACTAAAGAATATTTTTCAACTGGCTTTAGCCAAAACTTAATAAAAAGAATTAACAATAGATAAACAAAAATGGATAGTACAGTTTGGGCACTTCTTTTAAGTGCCGTTTCAATAAGTTTTATACATACAGCCTCAGGACCGGATCATTATCTGCCTTTTATTGTCCTCTCAAAATCTAAAAAATGGAGTGGAATGAAAACGGCAGTGCTCACTGTAGTCTGCGGATTGGGGCATGTATTGAGCTCTTTAATTTTAGGATTTATCGGAGTGTTTCTCGGTTGGCAGCTGAACAAGATCTCGTGGTTCCAGGACATAAGAGGAAATTTCTCCGGATGGGCACTGCTGGTTTTTGGAGGAGTTTACTTAATATATGGATTGATCCAGGCCATCAGAAATAAACCTCACAAGCATTTTGATGTGATGGGGGATGATGTGTATGTCTATGAACACAATCACAGTGAAGTGGTCATGCCTCAAACAAGAATAAAAGTAACTCCGCTTGTTCTTTTTATGATTTTTGTAATGGGACCAAGTGAACCTCTGATTCCTTTGTTATTCTATTCAGGAGTAAAACATTCCATGTCAGAAATTGCAGTATTGGTGACTTCATTTACCGTTACAACCGTATTAACAATGCTTGGAATGGTTCTGCTGGGACGTTATGGATATTCAACATTGTTCAATACAGAAAAGCTGGAAAGATATATGGGAGTCGTAAGTGGAGCAGTGGTAACAGTTTGTGGAGTCGGAATGGTCTTTCTTGGTTGGTAGAACTTCTAGCGTACATGAGTCGAGGTAAACCCATGTTTTTGAATGATCAACCTTCCTGGTTTATCTTCTCAAAGTCTCGTGTCTCCTATCTCCATATCTCGTGTCTCCAATCTGAAATCTAACATCTATTAAAAAATACATTATACAAAACTAACTATGAATAAATTTTTTGAAAAAATCCCTTTTATAGATAATATTTTAAAAGGAATCGGGCAGATCATGCTTCAGGAAAACAGATGGACCGGATTTCTGTTTCTTATAGGTATCTTTATGGGAAGCTGGCAATGTGGGGTTGCAGTATTGCTTTCAACAGCAGCCGGAACTTTTACTGCTATGAAGCTTAATTATAATAAATCTGAAATCAATGCCGGATTATATGGCTTCAGTGCAGCACTGGTAGGAGTAGCATTGGCTTTTCTCTTCGAAACAACAATATTGATTTGGGTTCTTATTGTATTGGGTGGAGCTTTGGCAGCTATTATTCAGCATTTTTTCATCCAAAAGAAAATTCCGGTGTTTACTTTTCCTTTCATCATCATTACATGGGTACTGGTATTTACACTGCATCATTTTACCCACATTCCACCATCTGTTATGCTAAGTAGTGAAGTAGTACCTACAAAATATGATGATTTTCTTACCTGTACCAATGGTTTTGGAGAAGTGATATTTCAAGGTGGGGTACTTTCGGGAATGATTTTCTTCCTTGCTGTTTTTATCAGTTCACCGATAGCTGCTTTATACGGGCTTACAGCTTCTATTCTTGGAGCAGGATTATCACAGTTGAATGGTGAACCTATCAAAGAAATCCATATGGGACTTTTTGGGTTCAATGCAGTACTTTCCGCAATTGTTTTTTCAGGATTCAAAAAAACAGACGGTATCTGGGTGCTTATTGCAGTTCTTTTAACAATCGTCGTCGATGATATTTTAATAGATAACCATTATCTTGATGCTGTGGGAGGGGTATTTACTTTTCCGTTTGTAGCAGGAACTTGGATTACACTTTTAATTCAAAAGATATTTTTTAAAGCGAGAGCGTAACGTCGGAAAGCTTGATGATTTTTGGGTGGAAGGCTAAGAACGTTTTAGAGGCAGAGGGTTTGAATGTTGAAGAGTTGCCCATGTTTTTGAATGATCAGCCTTCCAAATCTCCCACCTCAAGGTCTCTTGTCTCAAATCTCTTATCTCCAGTCTCAACCATTAATATTATACAACATACTTTTTATAAAAGATAAAAAATGAAAATAACTAAAATAGCAGCAGTGTTTCTGATAATGGCTTTTAGCGGAAAGTTAGCGGCTCAGGAAGCCGAAAAGCAATTGCTGATCAAAGATGCTGATGATAAATTTCCCATTGCAGATGTTCTGATAAAATATGACCACGGAAACAGCCATACTCATACAGGAACAGACGGTACTTTTGCTATTCCTGTTCAATCTCTTCCTGATACACTGGTGATCAGCCGTCAGGGATATGATGAGGTAAAATGGGTAGTGGCCAACGATGAAGATAAAAACAAGGTTATTTTTTTACAGCATAAACCTTTTCAGATCTCTGAAGTGGCCATAAATCACAGCTCATTTTTATCGGCGATTACCAAAGTTGATTTGAATAAGTTTCCGGTGAATTCGGCACAGGACCTGCTGAGAAAAGTTCCGGGATTGTTTATTGCACAGCATGCAGGAGGAGGAAAGGCTGAGCAGCTTTTTTTAAGAGGTTTTGATGCTGATCACGGTACCGATGTAAGCGTAAATGTAGACGGAATGCCTGTGAATATTGTGTCACACGCCCATGGACAGGGGTATTCTGATCTTCATTTTGTGATTCCTGAAACGGTTAATAATATTGATTTCGGAAAAGGAGCGTATTATATGGATCGTGGAGATTTTAATACAGCGGGGTATGTTGATTTTCAAACTTATAATGGGTTGAAAAATAGTATGATCAAGCTGGAAGGAGGTTCATTTAATTCAAAAAGAGTACTGGGAATGTTCAATATTCTGCATGATGATTTGGGGCGTAAAAATGCCTATGTAGCAGCAGAATATAATTATACTGACGGTCCTTTTGATGTAAAACAAAACTTTAACAGAGTCAATATTTTTGGAAAATATAACCAATGGCTTACGGATAATGATTATTTCAATATCCAGTTTTCAACGTTCAATTCTTCATGGAATGCTTCCGGGCAGATTCCGGAGCGGGCTGTAGATGAAGGAATCATTGGAAGATGGGGCAGCATAGACCCTACTGAAGGAGGAAAAACATCCAGAACAAATCTTCAGATGAATTTTAAGCATATTATTTCTCCTTCTGAGCAGATTGATGCCATGGCTTTTTATTCCAGGTATAATTTTAATCTGTATTCTGATTTTACCTTTTATTTAAAAGATAAAGACCATGGTGATGAAATTCAGCAGACAGACGGAAGAAATATATATGGAGCAGAAGTAAAATATACCAAAACCTTTTCTCTTGCCAACAGCTCATTAAACTGGATTTCAGGAATAGGGGTGAGAAACGATGATATTACTACTCTTCAGCTTAATCATGTGTATCACAGAGATCTGTTATTGAACAGAATGTCTGATGTTACGGGTGCGGAAACCAACCTTCATGCCTATTCAGGATTAGTGTGGAAAACAGGAAAATGGACCATCAATCCGGCTTTAAGAGTAGATCATTTTATCTTCAATATGCATAATCTGCTGGATGCCGAACAATTGCCATCCGGACAATCAAAAGAAGCAACAAGGCTAAGCCCTAAATTAAATTTCTCCTATGCTCAAAATGATAATATTATGTGGTTCCTGAAAATGGGTATGGGATTCCATTCCAATGACCTGAGGGTTGTTGTTCCGACTAACGGTCAAAAAACACTGCCATATTCTATTGGTGGAGATTTCGGACTTAGGCTGCATCCTTTTAAGTCCCTTATCATTACACCGGCTATTTGGTTTATGGATCTACAGCAGGAATTTGTATACGTAGGAGATGATGCCGTAGTAGAACCTTCCGGGAAGTCGAGACGTTTTGGGGCAGATCTGGGTATCCGTTTTCAGCCCTTTGAAAACTTTTACCTGAATGCGGATATCAATTATTCCCACGCAAGGTTTATTGAAGAGGAAAAAGGACAGGATTATATCCCGTTAGCGCCTGTTGTCACCAGTACCGGATCGGTAAACTGGGATTTCCTGAACGGCTTTTCTTTAGGACTCCAATATCGTTATCTTGGTACAAGACCGGCTGTAGAAGACAACAGTATCAGAACAAAAGCCTATTTTGTAAATGATCTGGTATTGGCTTACAACCGCCAGAAATGGGGAGCTAACCTTCAGGTCAACAATCTTTTCAATGTACAATGGAACGAAGCGCAGTTCGCAACAGAAACTCAGTTAAAAGGAGAAGTAGAACCAACTACAGACCTTACCTATACACCCGGAAGTCCTTTTGGGATAAGAGTGGGAGTGTATTATAAGTTTTGATGTACAAAGTATAATGTATAAAGTATAAAGTATAAAGTATAAAGTATAATGTATAATGTATAATGTATAATGTATAATGTATAATGTATAATGTATAATGTATAATGTATAATGTATAATGTATAATGTATAATGTATAATGTATAATGTATAATGTATAATGTGGAGAGGTATAGCTCTGTTTTACAGCAAAGAGTTATACATTAATAATACAATTATTTCAGCCATTACCCTACATTATACTTTATACATCCGACATTATACAAAAATAACCAAGTATTCAATAATGCAATGAGGGTTGTATTTTAGCCATTACCCTACATTATACTTTATACATCCGACATTGTACAAAAATATCCAGATATTCAATTTCAGCACTAAATTTGTAATAACAATTCATTATGGAAGTATTATCCAATTTTCAATATAAAAAGCTCTTTTTACCCCAGATAACGGATAAGATATTGGCAAATAATGCTGATATACAGCTTTATAGGATAGAGAATTATCTTAAGGGGATTTTGATGCCGGTGATTCCATACCGTACCACCTTTAATTTCATTATTTTCATTACCAACGGCCATATTAAGCAGTATCTTGAAAATAAAGAGTATCATGCCGAAAAAGGCGGAGTTATCTTTATCAAGCAGGGAACAATTACGGCTACCGTAGAATTGTCAGACGATATTGAAGGTTTTTTTCTGGCTTATGAAAATAATATTCTCTCCGAACAGGAATTACCCAAACATAAAAGCAGCATATTTTTCATGACTCCTTTTCTGAATCTGGACAGCCTGACCTATGGAACCATAACCCAGCTTCTTCCGATTATGGAGCAGGAATTATGGTTGAATAATCTCAATGTAAATGATGTAGTGGTGACCATGCTCCACCTTATCCTGATCAAAATGTTGAGTACAGATTCTGATACCCATCATAAATCAGCAACACGGCCTATGGAGCTGTCTCTTCAGTTCAGGGACCTGCTGTTTAAATATCATGTTGGGGAAAAAAGAGTGGCTTTCTATGCTGATAAGCTGTCTGTGACAGAAAGTTATCTCAATAAATGCGTAAAAGGGGTAACCCAGAAATCTCCGAAACAATGGATCAATGAAATTGATATCAATTATAGCAAAGCATTGCTTCATTCCAGTAAAGATATTGCAGAAATAGCCTATGAGCTTAATTTTCATACAGCATCACATTTCACACAGCTTTTTAAAAAGATTGCAGGCATCACTCCAAAAGAGTACAGAATACAGTTTTTGAATAACAGAGTTCCGGTTTGATGAGTAAGATTATTTACATACCATAATGTCAATGGTCCATTTTGCGATGCAAGTCGATGAATTGACAATATTCATGTCTCCATATGTCGAACCTATCCGGAAACTGTAATGAAGATAAATTAGGAGCTAATGTACTGCAAAGCAAACTTACCATTCACCATTGACATATTTCCTTTACATCTTTTCATTTTCCAGGATTTTAAGAACAAGTTTTTCTTCCTGGGTAAGACCTGCTTTTCCATCATTCTCTTCAATGACATCTAACTCATCAAGATATTTTTTTATGGTATTGTTTTCGTAAAGATTGATGACCAAAGGATGTACGTAATACTTTCTGCAGACAGCAACGGTATTTCCCAAATATTTGGCAACGATATCCAGTGCTTCTTTTACCATCTTCTTATATTGAGAATCATTTTCAGCATATCCTATTTCCTTAAAAGCAATTAATGCACTTACCGTTCCGGACCATGTTCTGAAGTCCTTTGCCGTAAAATCTTCACCACTTATTTCTTTGATATACTCGTTGACCATTCCGGAGTCTATAGAGTGACGGATACCTTCATCATCAAAATATTGAAAAAGTTCCTTTCCCGGAATATCTTTGCATTTCTGGACGAGTCTTGCCAGTTTTTTGCTCCTAAGGTCAATATGGTGCTGAATACCTTTTTTTCCTTTAAATGAAAAACTGATTTTTTGCCCTTTTATTTCCACATGTTTATCCTTCAGTGTGGTAAGTCCGAAAGACCCATATAGTTTTTCATATACATTATTGCCGATACGGATATTGGTCCGCTGCATTAGGCTGACAATTAATGCCAGGACCTTCCGCTTTTCAAAATTCCTTAAAGCCAGATCCTGTTCCAGCTGAAGACGGATATCCGGCAATGCATAGCCAAACTGAAGCATTCTATAGAATTTTGTGTGATTTCTTAAAGCACTCCAAAGAGGGTGGTAGCGGTATTGTTTTCTTTTTTTTACATCAAAACCTGTAGCCTGAAGATGACCATTATCCAGCGCACAGATCCAAACGTTTTCCCAGGCAGGCGGAATAACCAGCTTATTAATTCTGGTAATCTCCTCTTTATCTTTGATTTTTTCTCCGTCTATATAATAAGAGTACTTCTTTCCTGTCTTTTTACGTGTAATTCCGGCAGTTTCTGCATCGGTGGTATATATAAGATGTACCGCCTTTGCAGATGCTTCCGGATCCTTCATGATTTTAACAATCTTTGAAGGCCTAAGGTGAGAAATGATTTCTAAATCTGTATTCTTCTCCATAAAACATGGTTAAGAGTTTTTACCCTTCGAAAAAATCAGTAAAAGAATCACTACTATTGCACAGACTAAGATAATTCCCCACCACATTCCTGCCTTAAAAATTGTTTCTACTGCTTCACAACTTGTGAGTGTTAACAAGCTTAATATCGCTATACTGTAAATGCTCCATTTTTTCATAAGTATATATTTTGGGGTGTTAGATTCTGAGAAGATCAGCTCTCCATCTTTTTATAGATCTTTTAATTTCATCACCAGAAATATTTTCCTGGAGAGCTTTTTCTAAAAGTTCTTTAAATTCATCATCATAAGTGAATCTTAATGCCGCGATTTGATCAAACTTTAATTGGTCAACAATTTCATCGGATCTTTTATTGAAAATTTCAAAATACCGCTGCTTAAACTCCAGAATAACCATTCTGTTCTGAAGTCCCAAGGCATAATGCTGTCTTGTCATAAATGCAAGATAGAAAAGCAGGAAAATTACAATGGAAAATAAAATCCAGGTCAGCTGATTTCCCGGATCATCTGTTATTTTATAAATTCCAAAAATCTCCAATACAATTAATATTGGAAGATAAATAAAATGATGAGGTGGATAAAATTTCCTGTGATTCCTGTAGTTCTGTTCTTTCATATAGGGAATACAGCAATAATCTTTCCAAAAAATTATATTATTAATAATAAATGACGTTTTGTGGTATGAAAATAATATTATAAACAAATTATAATAAATGTTTTAATGTGTCATTCCTGTTGAAAATTAGAACTTTATTGTTGAATTATCAGTTTCATCAATTTTTCCGGTAGATGGTTTCCATTAAAAAATCCTTAACTTTGAACTTCAATTTTAGAAATGGAAAATTTAGTTCAAGACACTACCGTTCAAAAACCAAAATGGATCCGCGTAAAACTTCCTACCGGAAAGAACTACCGGGAACTTAGAACTTTGGTTGATAAATATAAACTCAACACAATTTGCCAAAGCGGAAGCTGTCCCAATATGGGAGAATGCTGGGGAGAAGGTACCGCTACTTTCATGATTTTGGGAAATATCTGTACCAGAAGCTGCGGATTTTGTGGAGTAAAAACAGGAAAACCACTTGATGTAAACTGGGATGAACCTGAAAAAGTTGCCCGTTCCATCAAATTAATGAAAATCAAACACGCTGTTCTTACCTCTGTAGACCGTGACGATTTGAAAGATATGGGATCAATCCTTTGGGGTGAAACTGTAAATGCCGTAAGAAGAATTTCTCCGGGAACCACAATGGAAACATTAATTCCGGACTTCCAGGGACTTACCAAGCATCTTGACAGATTAGTGGATGTAGCTCCTGAAGTAATTTCTCATAATATGGAAACTGTAAAACGTTTAACCCGAGAAGTGAGAATTCAGGCAAAATATGAAAGAAGTCTTGAGGTTTTAAGATATCTGAAGGAAGCAGGACAGAGAAGAACCAAAACCGGTGTAATGCTTGGGTTGGGAGAAACCAGAGACGAGGTTTTTCAAACGATTGAAGACATCAGAAATGCAAATGTAGACGTCATTACTCTTGGACAATACCTGCAGCCTACTAAGAAACACCTTCCTGTAAAAAAATTCATTACTCCGGAAGAGTTTGATGAGTTTGGAGATTTTGCAAGAAGCTTAGGGTTCAGACACGTTGAAAGTTCACCTCTTGTAAGAAGTTCTTATCACGCAGAGAAACATATTCACTAGACAATATACAGCCGCTCAGAAATGAGCGGTTTTTTTATAGAGAAGGTGGCAGATAATAGGGAGTAGGGTTTAGGCTATCGGGGTGAATAATATGGGTTATTTATTTTTTTAGAATAAAGAATAATAAAGCATGAACATGTTGTTATTAAAATTCAATAGGAACGGGCTTTAGCCCGTTTTTAAAAAGATTACCCAGCCCATTCGGCTTTAGCCGAAACCTGAAAACCCTCGGAATTATTTATTACATGAAGATTCCTTGGTAATAATTCCGATCCTTCCATTAATTTCAATAGGTTTAAATTGTTTTTTTTTAAACTCAGACGGTGTTTCTCCGGTATGCTGTTTAAATAATTTATTAAAATAAGAAAGGCTCTCAAACCCTACCTGAAAACAAACTTCCGTTACAGAATAATCTTTCAGCAGAAATATTTTGGCCTGGTTGATTCTGTAATTATTCACAAAATCCGTGAAGGTCATGTTTGTTTGCTTTTTAAAATAACGACAGAAAGCAGGGGTGCTCAGGCTTACTATTTTTGCAATTTCATTCACATTAGGTTTCCTGTCATGGTTTTCATGGATGTAATCGTAAATGGTTCCCATTCTGATCTTGTCATTCAAAAACCATTTGATTCTGGTATCTTCTTTATTGAGTTCTTTTACATCTGTAGAATCTGCAAGGACTTGTAGAATTTCTATCAACCCGATAAGCGATGAAAAAGAATTTTTTTCTTTCATGGCCTGAAGTTTTTCTACGATTATTTTTTTCGTTTCCCCTGAAAAGGATAATCCAAGATAAGATCTCTCCAACAGATTTCTGATGCTTTCAAATTCAGGAACAGGCAGAATAATATCCTGAAGAAAATTTTCGCGCATTTGCAGTACCAGCTGCTTGCATTCTGTCTGAATACCGTAATCAAAATTAAGATGAGGTACATTGGAACCTATCAACAGCAAATCACTTTCTGTAAAGGCGGAAATATCCTTTCCCACATGTCGGATTCCATTGTTTGCTTCTACATAAACAAGCTCTATTTCAGGGTGATAATGCCAGAAAAAACAATTTTTCAAAGAAGGTGAAAAAAGCTTGAAAGATTTCCCTTTATCAAACGCTATAATTTCTTTCTGGATTTTCATTTTGTTCTGATTTGATTGTTTCTCGATTTAAAATTAAACAAAAAGGTTAATATGGAGCAAATTTTTATCATTTCAAGAGAGGTAAAATTCAATATTTCTTTCGATTTTTGCACTTTCATAAGTAAAGATGGAATACCATTTTTAATTTCTAAAAAATAATTTCAGAAAAAAGAACATATAATGAAGATTGATAAAAGGATAATCCCGTTAGCGATTGGTGGATTAGGAATAGGAACGACGGAGTTTACCGTGATGGGATTACTGCCGGATATTGCAAAGACATTGGAAATTACGATTCCTCAGGCGGGACATTTAATTTCTGCCTATGCAATGGGTGTGGTTATTGGTGCCCCTATTCTTATTGGATATTCGGTGAAATTCCCCCCGAAAAAGGTATTGATGGCCTTTATGATTCTGTTTACTTTATTCAACGGACTTTCTGCTATAGCTCCAAACTATACTACCATGCTGATTATAAGATTCATGTCCGGACTTCCGCATGGAGCATTCTTCGGAGTGGGAACAGTAGTGGCAGCTAAAATGGCTGGGAAGGGCAAAGAAGCATTTTATATATCGATGATGTTTACGGGACTTACCGTAGCGAATCTCGTCATGGTTCCTCTGGTGACGTATATTGGACATACATTCCATTGGAGGCTGTATTTTGCTATTGTAGCTGTGATCGGGCTTTTTGCCATATTATTTTTAAAACTGTGGCTTCCCGCAATGGAATCCAATCAGAATACCCATTTCCTGGAGGAATTAAAATTCCTTAAGAATAAACAGTCGTGGTTGGTCCTTACCATTACAGCGATTGGATTTGGAGGGCTTTTCACATGGCTTAGCTACATTACTCCTTTAATGACGGTTGTCTCGGGGATCCAAAGCAGTCAGATGGCTTATGTAATGGTCCTTGCCGGAGCCGGAATGGTAGTAGGTAACCTTGTGGGCGGTGTAGTTTCAGATAAGCTTGGTCCGGAGAAAACCTGTGCATTATTGATTTTCCTGATGATGATCTCTTTAACAGGAGTCTTTTTCCTTTCCGAGCATCAGAATATAGCTCTTGTACTGACTTTCATGTGTGGAGCGTTGTCAATGTCTATTGCTTCACCCATCAATATTATGATGATGAAAGCGGCACCCAATAGTGAAATGATGGCTGCAGCTTTTATGCAGGCCGGTTTTAATATTGCCAATGCTATGGGCGCTTTCTTTGGAGGAATTCCATTAGAATATGGCTTGCCTTTCAATTATCCTGCCCTGGTAGGGGTGGGAATGACCTTTATAGGTGTTGTCGTAAGCGTAAGATATATGTATTTGTACGGTAGGACACCTGCTGAAGAAGAAGCCGTTACAGAATGCGTTTCATGTGACAAATAAAAAGAAAAGATTTTATTCTTTATACAAAAAAAGCTGTTTCCAGATGGAAACAGCTTTTTGTTTACAATAGGTTTATACCTCTACCTCATCTCCGTTTTTACACCAGTAGAGCGCATTGTATAAGTTTTCTTTTGGAAAAGATTTAAATTCTCCCGGCATAACGACACTGAAAATGTCTGTAAAGTTCTGTACACCTTCCTTGTCTGTGACAATAGCTGTACGATTCCATTTGGTGAGGTTTTTTAATCCTAAAAGAGCATCTTCAAGCCATGCCCCTATGGTAAATTTATCCAGATCAGTATCCAGGTACAGTAAATAATTAAGCTCGCCAAATTGATCTACTTTCTCTTTGACACGCGGAATTACCAGTCTTTCAAAATCCTCTCTCGTCACTTCTCCCGTTGCATTGAATGCCGCAACATTCTCCGGAGCTTCTGGAATAATTGTTATCATAGTAAAATATTTTATGGTGGTTTGATTTTAAGTGAAAGAACAATAATTAAACCATAAGTTGCCAATAAGTTGTTAAAATTCGCACAAATATTGTTATTTTTAATGTAAAATATTAATATGGATCTCAAATCAAATGAGCCTTTTTGGCTTTTAAAGAATGGATTAATGACATCATATCCCTCTCTGAAATCAGATGAAAAATGTGATGTTCTTATTATTGGTGGTGGAATTACGGGAAGCCTTATAGCCCATCAGATGGTAAGAGACGGATACGATACCCTCCTTATTGATAAACGGGAGCTGTGTAACGGGAGTACTTCAGCTACTACTTCAATGCTGCAGTATGAAATAGATGTACCTCTTTTTGAATTAATAGACAAGATAGGAGAAAAGGGGGCAGTTTTAAGTTACAAAGCTTGCTCTGATGCTATTGATACTCTTGAGATGCTTTCCTCATTAATAAAATCAGATGCAGGATTCAAACGGAAAAAATCACTGTATTTTGCTTCCAGAAAGAAAGATGTCGAATGGCTGCAAAAAGAGTATAAAACCAGAAAAAAGGCCGGTTTTGAAGTGAAATGGGTAAGCGGAGCCCAGGTATTGGAAGAATTCGGATTTGAAAATACCTTTGGAGGAATTGTATCAAAACAAGGAGCCAGCTTCGATGCTTTTCACTTTGCCCATGAATTATTCAGCCACAATGTAAAAAAAGGACTGAAAATATTTGATAAAACTGAAATGGTAAAAGTAGACTATCATAAAGGGTTTAACCTGGTTACTGTCGATAGTGGATGTCAGATCAAAGCAAAGAAAATCATCTACTGTATCGGTTATGAAAGCAAAAGTATGATAAAGGAAAATTTTGTAAACCTGAAAAGTACATATGCCGTGGTTTCAGAAGTTGACACAGATAAATTTAAAAATATCAGGAATACATTAGTCTGGAATACTGATGATCCTTATCTGTATATGAGGACTACTGATGACGGGAGACTCTTAATAGGAGGTGGAGATGAAGATTTTTATGATGCCGGAAAAAGAGATGCAATATTGAATAAAAAAGAAAAAGAAATACTGAAAACCCTAAAGAAAATAAAACCGGATTATCATTTTTATACGGATTTCGTTTGGGCCGGAACTTTTGGGGAAACCAAAGACGGACTTCCCTATATTGGGGAACATAAAAAGTTCAGGAACTCCTATTTTGTTCTGGGATTTGGTGGAAATGGAATCACCTTTTCTGTAACAGGAATGGAAATGGCTTCTCTGTTTATGAAAAATAAAAAACATGCCTTATCGCGCTATTTTAAATTTGGACGGTAATAAGGGAGGTCAATTGTTGTAAGACCACCCCGTCAAAAATTCAAAGAATTTTTGCCACCCCTCCGGAGGAGGGGAATATCACGTCTCCCATCGTAATATTCATCATGATCTCCATAAAAATCGCAGATTTTCAGAACTTAAGCGTACTTCTTATACGCAAAGCTTGTCACTTAAAATAACTTAAGTGTTCAAGAAGCTTTTATACCTCTTGACTACGTTGAAATAACATTCATCGACTGAAAGGAGATAATCTTCGATTTGTGGTTGTAATAAAGTAAGCTGTTTCATAATAAAAAACCGATGACTACAATTTAGTCATCGGTTTTAAAATTACCTGCTGTAATACTGGATTTGCATATCTTTCGGATACTTTACTTCATAAGAGAAGTTGATTTTTTCTGAACCTCCCGAGCTGATGTTTTTGTTCCATAGAATACTTCCTGTTTTTTCATCAAGATTTCCGCCTCCGGTATCTATTGCCTTAACAGAAATTTTAGAATTCTCACTGATCGGTAGCTGATCCAGAATTTCCAGTTCAATACTTTCTTTGGTATTGTTTCGGATACTGATCTGATAAGATTCTGTTTCCCATTTATTGGAATTCATTGCTTTTTGTGATGTCTTATCTTCCAGTTTAATCCTTTTTACTGTGATTCTTTCATCTACTCCCAGGGAAATAGGGAATTCATCTTTTACATAATTACTAGTGATGGTTGTTTTTCCAATATAATTATCTTCAAAATAGATATTCGCTTCTCCTGTAATAAGGTTGAGATGCTGCCAGTTTTTTACAAAAGCCATCAGGAATACCTGGTTGTTAACTTTCGGAACTGTATGGTATTTGTAAGTGGCATCAATCTGCTTTTTATCAAGGATAACATACTGTTCTTTTTCCTGACTTACAATGGTCTGATTGTAATTAAGTTCATAAATCACATTCATTTGGCTGTCAGAGACAGAAGCTATAGGAACTTGGCTTGGGGTTATTGCTTTATCTTCTCTCATCTGATAGGCATTTACTGCTGCTGCTTCTTTTTTAATTTGATAACCGGCTACTTCTATTTGAGGATTGTAAGGCGTATATTCAGCAACATACAGTGGAGATAAAATGGGCCTGTTTTGGTTATAGGAAGGCCTATATGTGGAAACAAACAGTTTGATGTTTTTCCAGTCCTGACCTGTTTTCTGATAGATTTTTCCTTTATAAATCATTTCAAGCGGCTTCTTTACAGATTCTGCACGCAAATCATAAGAAGGAATCCAGCCGGCATCAGAAACAATATAGCTTACCCCTAAATTCAGGCTGGTTTCATGATCAGCAAGAATTTCAAGCAGGAGCTCTTTTCTGTTGGTATTTTTGTGTGTTTGTTCCTCAGCAGACTGTTTATTAAGTTTGGCAATACTTTCATCAAGAACCTCTTTCTGCTCATTCAGTAAAAAGACCTGGTTGTCAATTTCCAGCATTCGCTTTCTGTAAAATTCAGTGAGCTTAATAAGCTGTTCCTGAGGAGTAGATTTATCATTGGCCGATACCTTTAAATTATCATTGATGATGTGCTGCTCTCCCGTAAGGTTCTTCACCTGAATATTCAAAAGATTAACCTGTCGCTGAAGTTTTTTTCGGTCATCTTCCAGTTTCTTTTCCCCTTCAGACAGCTCATCATCTTTCAAAAAATTATTTTGAGGGGTGATAGAAAGCAGTGTCGTATTTTTTTCAAGATTGATTTTATAGGTATTCTCATCCAGATTATTGGGAAGATTGATAATTCTTACCTTATTTATTCCCTTTTGAAGACTCACATTAGTATTTCCAAAGACTTTGGCACCTTGCAGAAATACGGTAGCCTGCTTTACATCAATTTCTTTCTTGATTTCCTGTGCTTTTAAAAAAACAACTGAAAATGTCATTAATAGTAAAAAGTAATGTTTCATCGTTTATTATTTTGAATTTCTAGTGTAAAATTATCCCTATTTAAGGTTGAAATTTGGGAGACTTGGTGAAGTGCAGGTTTCACTTGGTCAATCTGAAAGTGCATAAAAAAGAAGAACAGCCCTTTTGAGGCTGTCTTCTTAAATCTGTTATTTCTAAAGGATTTCGTATCTTGTTTTGATACTGTATTTCAGTTTGATATTTTCGATATTGTCAAAAGAATAATCTACTGCAGCGTCTGCCATTTCCAATTGTACACTGTTCATTCTGCCTTTGTAAGCAACAGGCATTATAGTATCACTGGTATAATCTTCTATTTCTATGATTTCAATAGCATTTCCAGTTTTTTTACCCATGCTTTCCAACAGGTAATCTGCCTTTTCTTTGGCTGCTTTTAAAGCATTGATTTTTACTGTTTTTCTGAAGTCTGCAATCTTGGTATTCTTTACCTCTGCAATATTCAGGTTGCTTACCCATTTCTGATTAAGGTCCTCAAAAATCTTACTGATGTTTGATTTTGTATTGGCTTTAAACTGGTAGTTTTTAGTAAACTTGGCCGTTTTAGAGTATATATTCTGGTACATCGATTTAAATTTGATGTCTTCATTCTTTACCCCGGCATTCTTTAAGGTTTCGAACAATTTCTTTTCATTGTCTGCCAGTTCATTTTTGTTGTCTGCCTTTATTCCGATACTGAAAATGATTTCATCGGGTTCTATTTCCATTTCGGCAACACCGGTTACTTCAATTGCATTTTTCTTTACTTCCTGAGCATTTACAAAGCTCCCCAAAGTTAAAATTCCGATTAATAAAAAATGTTTCAATTTCATAATTTCCTGTTTTTTTAATTGTAAATAATTTTAAATTCTGAAGTAAAATTAGGGAGATCTGAAACTGAAAAACGGGAGACTTGGTGAAAAGGAACTTTCACTTGGTGAAGGGTTACAAAAAAGCAATCTCTTCATAAGATTGCTTTAAATTACTAAACTGTTAAGTTATTATATCAGCTTATAAAAAGAGAGAAAACTAGATTAATACAGAAAATAAACCTTTGCTATTTTATTATTTTTGATCTCGTAAATAGCGGTAGCTTCTATCTTTTTATCCGGTTTCACCCCGGAAACACTTTCTCTATCAATAATGGTATTTAGGTTGGTGATTCTCTGTCTGACTTCACAATGAAGGTCAGGATGATCGGCAAAAAACTTCTCATAGCTCTTTCTCATGGCTTCTTTTCCTTTACTTAATAATTTAGAAGGAAATGAATACAGCTCCACATCTTCTGCATAAGGCTCCAGAAAGGCATCTATATTTCTGGCATTATAACCATTTACCTGTTGCTGAACCAGCATTTCATTTGTTGTTTCCGCTATTGTATTGGGATTAAGAGGCTGCCCGTTTTTGATAACGGTATCAATCTGGGTAAGGTTTTCCAGATTTTCAATAGGGTTGGCATTCAACAGAATCAGATCTGCAACCTTTCCTTCTTCTATGCTGCCATATTGTGCTTCTTTGTTCAGAATTTTAGCTGGGTTGATAGTTGCAGACTGGAGAATTTGCCAGCTGTTCATACCACTTTCTTTCATAGCTTTAAGTTCTGTGATAAAAGAAGTGCCATGCTGAGTTCCAATATTTCCGGCATCTGTACCGGCAGCGATCGTTACTCCGCCATCGGTCAGTTTTTTGAGATTAATTCTTCTGATAGAATCAGTTTTTGAAGTATAGGCTTTTATCTGAGGAGAATTGAATCTTAGTTTATATTTCTTTATCATTGCAGAATCTGAGGTGTCTTCCAGATGCTTTAAATCATACATAGAACCAATACTTTTCGGATTGGAATGCTCAAGCTCATAGGTATTGTAATGTTTCTTCTGTGCATAGGTGTCATAATAATTGTCCATTACGGTCAGGGTAGGGCATAAGATCACTTTTTTAGACTGCAAAAGTTTTACAAAATCATCTGAAACCACTTCGTCTTCTATATTGTGTACAAGATAATTAGCACCGTTCATCACCGCTGTTTCTGCTGTAAAACGTTCCGTAGCATGTACTGCTACTTTAAGATTGTTTTTGTGGGCTTCTTCAATAGTAGCCTTTATTACAGGTTCAAGTTTTTGAGCTTCCTCTTTCTTTTTTTTGGCATCTCCCAAAACAATATACCATATCTTGATAAAGTCCGGTTTATAAGGAAGCTGTTCCTGTACCCATTTTCTGGCGTCTTCTGCCGTTAGCGCCAGCTTGAAAGGTTCATCCTTGTTGAGGTTTTTAAAAACTTCAGGCTCATAGGTGGTAATAAGAGGTCCGGACATATAGACAGAAGGTAATCTTTCATTCCTTTTTAAAGAATCCCTGAGAAGAAGAAAATGATAGGTGGCCCCGGGATCAATCACAGAAGTTATTCCGGCTTTAAGATAATACTGAAGAAGATTTTCCATATTATGATGTCCCCAGCTGATCTCTTCCTCATACGGAACATGCTTTCTCAAATCGAGTGCATCAGGTCTTGTATATAACCCTCCACTTTGAAAAAAATGAATATGGGAGTCCGTCATTCCCGGGATCAGATACTTCCCTTCACCGTTGATCACATGAGAATTCTGAGGTATCTTGATTTGTTTGCTAGGCTTTATTTTGGTAATCTTTCCGTTATTTATAATAATAGTCTGAGCGGGAATCATTTTCTTATGAATGACATCTGCGATGGTAACATTTTGAATATAGACCTGGGCCCGAATACCATTGAAACAGAGGATAATGGCTAATGCTATTTGAAATTTTTTCATGATCTTTATATGGTGAGGTGATGGTGCAAATATAATAAAGCCTTATTGAATTGAATGATAATGTTTTGTGTTTTTTAATGAACGCTGTATCGCTTGATGGTTAAGCATATTTTACACTGAGATTCATAATATACTGTATTCCTTGGGATCAGCATTATTAATAACTTAATCTGGTCATGTGGCCATAGAAAGCTCAACTTGGTGAACGGGCAGCTTCACTTGGTGAATAGTTTTTGAGCAGACTGTATATATGTATATCTTTGTTTTATGAAAATACTTAAACTTTTTACGACCCTTTTACTCATGATTTTGGGAAATATCACCTATTCTCAAAGCAGTACTAAGGCTGTGGAAGAAGTTCAGGTAGAAACCAAGAAGCTGAAAAAAGCTATTGATACCAAAAACGAACCTGCTCAGGCCGATTCTTACTATAATATTGGGGAAACGTTTTTCAATGACGGGAACTTTCCGAAAAGCGAGGAATATTATACAAAAGCTAAAAAGATCTATGAAAAGGTCAATGATAAACCCAATATTGAAAAAGTAACCCGAAGATTGGCCCAATCTCAGGAAAAGCAGAATAAAATATCACCTGCCATCAGCAATTACAGTATGGCAGCCCAAGTGGGGTATTCTGAAAAAAGCAGGGCCGTCAATTCCAATGATGTAGCCAGGCTTTCTTCTCCTACACCTGAGCAGAAAACTGAAGCCATCCAGAGTAATATTAATATCATTAGAAAAGAAAAAGAACAGACCGGTTTAGCAGAAGGCTACAGCCAGTTGGCAGATGTCAATATACAACAGAACGAGGTATCTAAAGCAGAAGATAACCTGAATGCTGCCTACAAAATTTCAAAAAAAGAAGCCCCACAGCAGGCATTGGAAATTAATCAGAGATTGGCGAATCTGTATGTTGAAAATAAAAAATTCGATAAAGCGATAGAAGCCAAAAAGAAGGTGATGAAAGAAGACTTTGTAAAAGATGATTCTCAGGAGAAAGTTAATCAGATTCAGGAGCTGGCAGATATTTATATAAAGAAGAACGATAAAGAGGAAGCTGTAACCTTATTAAAAAATGCCTATGGAATTGCTTTAGATAAAGGACATACACTGGAAGCACAGAGAAGTGTGAAAAAGCTGGACAGCCTTTACAATATATCAGGAAATACAGATGCTTCAGTGTCATTGTACAGGGATTTTTTAGGAAAACTGCCTGATCTGGTTTCTAAAGACAGAAGTCTGGTAGACAATAAAATTCTGGAAGATACAGAACAGCGTATTTCTCAGCTTGAAAAAGAAAGAGAACTGAAAGATGAGCTGATCCGCAAGAAAAATGTATTCAATTATGGACTGATTGGAGCTTTAATCCTGTTGACCGGACTTGTCATTTTTATTTTCAGAACCTTGAAAAAAGTTCAGATAAAAAATAAAAAAATTGCCCTTCAGTCGCTCAGAAGAGAGATGAATCCTCATTTTATTTTTAACAGTCTGAATAGCGTAAACCATTTTATAGCCACCAATAATGAACTGGAAGCTAATCAGTATCTGACAAAATTCTCTAAGCTGATGCGGGGGGTAATGGAAAACTCTACAGAAGATTTTATCCCTTTTCAACAGGAGCTAGATCTTCTTCAGAACTATCTTGCGCTTGAAAAAACACGGTTTGCAGACAAATTTGATTATGAAGTGGATGTAGATGAAAACCTCAATGTACATAGCCAGCAGGTACCCGGAATGCTGGTACAGCCATTCCTTGAAAATGCGATCTGGCACGGATTACGTTACAGAACTGAAAAAGGATTTTTAAAACTGAGTTTTGAAAAAGAAGAGCAGTATTTAAAGGTAACCATTGAAGATAATGGAATAGGAATTGAAGAAAGTAAAAAACAGAAAACTCAGCATCAAAAGACAAGAGAGGGCAGAGGAATGAAAAATACACTGGAAAGAATACAGTTGCTGAATGATCTGTATAAAAAAAATATAACCTGTGCTGTCAAAGACAAAGAAAACAATAGTGGAGTGCTGGTGATTATAAAAATTAATCTGTTTTAAAAACAGTTGAGCGGTTGTGATATTCAAACTATCACCTGCCACCTATTACCCAAAAACCTATCCTATGAAAATAAAAGCCGTAATCGTAGACGATGAACTTATAGCCAGAGAAGTACTGAGAAATTATATCACGAAATATTGTCCGCAGGTGGAAATTCTTGGCGAAGCAGAAAATATAAAACAAGCTGTTCCTCTGATTGCTGAGAAACAGCCCGAATTGGTATTTTTAGACGTAGAAATGCCTTTTGGAAATGCTTTTGATGTTCTGGAAGCAACTAAAGAATTTTCCTATGAAACCGTTTTTATTACGGCATTCTCACAATATTCATTACAGGCTTTAAATAAGTCAGCAAGTTATTACATTTTAAAACCTATTGATATTCAGGAACTCATTCTGGCGGTAAACAAAGTTGTTGAGAGCCTTGAGAAAAAAGATGAGCTCAACAGGAATAAGATTCTGCTTGAAAATTTAAAACTGAAACCCGAGAAGCAACAGCTCATACTTCCAACTTTACAAGGGTTTGATGTGGTGAAAACTGAGGATATTGTCCGGCTTCAGGCAGATGGCAATTTTACTCAGGTATATCTTACCGATGGTTCCAAAAAAATGGTTTGCCGTTTTTTAAAACACTTTGATGACTTGTTGGAAAATCCTTTTGTAAGAGTACACCGTTCCCATATTATCAATACTGCTTTTGTGAAATCTTATCATAAAAGTGGAACAGTAATGCTTTCTGATGATACAGAGATTGAGGTTTCCGGTAGTTTTAAAGATGGTTTTCTGAAAGTTTTTTCATAGAATTTACCACTCTTTAACAACGTAAAGGCACTATTTTTGAAGTTTTTATAAGAACCACACAAAATTTCTGTTATGAAAACTCTTCACAAAATTATACTTCCCGTTTCGCTGGGAGCACTCGGATTGATCATGTTCAATTCCTATTCAGTAGGAGTTCCCAAAGGAGCTAAAGTTGTAAAGAATTTTGATGTCAAAAAATATCTCGGAAGATGGTATGAAATAGCCCGTTTTGATTACCGTTTCGAGAAGAATATGGATAATGTCACCGCAGAATATTCAGAAAACCCGGATGGAACAGTAAGGGTCAATAATAAGGGCTATAATTACGTGAAAAAAGAATGGAAAGAAGCCATTGGTGAAGCCAGATTTGTAAAAGATAAAACAGAAGCCCGGCTGAAAGTGGCATTTTTCAAGCCGTTTTGGGCGGGTTATAATGTGATTGATATTGATGAAGAATATCAGTATGCCCTGGTAGCAGGAAGCAGCTTAAAATACCTCTGGATTTTATCCCGAACTCCCAATATTCCTGAAAGTATGCGCCAGCGATTTATAGAAAAAGCAAAGAAACTCGGATATAATACCGAAGAACTTATCTGGGTAAAACATAATCAATAACATAAAAAGAGGCTATCAAGTGATGGCCTCTTTTCTCTTTATTTTTTAGAATAGTCTTTCCATTCTTCAAAACGATGATCAATAACCTGTCTCATCAGATCGTAGTTTTCATAAGTATCTTCAATGTGGTAGAACGTTTCATATTCATAATCACTCTCTTCAGCCTTCGCATCAAAAATATTAACATAGTCATCAGCAAATGAGCTAAACCTGTTTCCGAAATCGGTATCATCTGCATAATAATCTTTTGCAAATCTGTTTCCTAAATCATTCAGGTCATACTCAGAAAATTTGCCATCACAGGAATCCATAATAAATTCGGCACCTGTAATTTCCCGCTGTTTTAGTTTTTCAATTTCTTCCTTACCATCTTCTTTTAAATCATCAGAAATAAGATCATTATTAATACACCAGTTCAGGAACATTCCCGTATGGGTAGCTCCATTTTTTTCAGGAAGCCCTTCAGGAAAATCACCGCCATAATGCCATGAGGCGTCATCGTATTTAGACATAATTTGAATTATAGTTTTAAATAATCGACATCAAAAATAGAAAAAATCATTTTATGTTGCCGCAGCCATAGATTTTTCCGTCATTTGCAGGAGAATTTTTTTCAACAAACTGATCTATGGAAAAAGCTGTTCTGATTACTATTGGTGATGAAATCCTTTCTGGAAATACAATAGATACCAATTCTAATTTTATTGCCTCCGAACTTAAAAATATAGGCATTAAAGTTTCTCAGATATTCACGATTTCGGACGAAATTGAAACCATTAAAAATACACTTGCCATCGCTTTTGAGCTGGGAGATCTAATCATTACAACCGGCGGGCTGGGACCCACCAGAGATGATAAAACCAAAAAAGCACTGGCTGAATTTTTTGATGATGAAATTGCCCTGGATGAGGTTACTTTTAACCATCTGAAGGCATATATGGAAAGAAGAGGAAGACAGGATATCCTGGAAAGGAATAAAGAACAGGCCTTTGTTCCCACAAAATCTGTCGTATTCCAAAATCATTACGGGACAGCCCCCTGCATGATGATGGAACAGAACGGAAAACTATGCTACAGCCTTCCGGGTGTTCCTTATGAAGTGAAACCCCTGATCAAAGACCAGATTGTTCCTTATTTACAGGAAAAATTTAACCTTAATTATATCCATAGCCGCATTGTTTCCGTGGTCGGAATCCCTGAAAGTATCCTGGCTGACACCATTGAAAACTGGGAACTGGCTCTTCCCGAGAATATAGCCCTGTCTTACCTTCCGGTAGGAACACGTGTTAAACTTAGGCTTACAGCATCCGGTGATAACGAAGATCTTTTAAAACAACAGACCGAAGAAGAAATCCAAAAACTTTTGCCGTTCATAAAAGATCATGTTATTGCAACCTCTGAAGATAAAATTGAAAATATCCTGGCGGAAATGCTTACTGATAGAAAGCTGACGATTTCTACTGCAGAGAGCTGCACAGGAGGCGGACTTGCTAAAATGATTACCTCTGTTTCCGGAAGTTCAAGATATTTTCTTGGTGGGGTCGTAGCATATGCCACAGAGAAAAAAGTGAAGATTTTAAATGTTTCTCAGGAAACGATAGACCAATATACTGTGGTCAGTGAAGAGGTAGCACAGGAAATGGCAGAAGGTGTTCAAAAATTATTTGACAGCCATATTTCTCTTTCTACAACCGGTGTTGCAGGGCCCGGAAAAGGTGAGGATGGTAAAGAAGTAGGAACCGTTTTCTATACAATCAGGATCAATGATCAGGAAGTAACCTCTAAATTATATATGCCCCATCTGGAGAGAGTGGATTTTATGGATTTCGTTTCTCAAAAGATTATTCAGGATGTAGTAAGCCTTTTAGTAAATTCTTAATAGATCACCTTCTTTTTTAATTTTTTTTTAATTAATTCTGGTATACTTTTTCACACTTTTTGAGGTCATTCCATAAATTTCATAAACGTGGAAAACTCAAAACAGATTTTTCAAACCAATAGTAAGAAACGCTGGAAAAGTGTACAGTGGAGTAGCCGCATATTTATTTTTGTTGCGGCTCTGCTGTTGCTTGCTTTAGGTCTGATGATGACCCTGGACAGAAATCCAAAAATTCCTTTTAAAGAAGACTATAAAGCTGTTATTACTGCTAGCAAACCCTATCTTCAGGAGAATAAAATTTCTAAAGAATATAAGGGATTCAGAAGCTTTATTTCTGAAAAGACAATGCATACCAGTCTTTCTAAGATTGAAGAGGCAAGAGCCGAAAGACTGAAGAACCAAAACCGAAACTGGGCGCAGTTTCCGGGAGGAATCCGTTCTGCATTTTATGTGGCCTGGGATCCACAATCGCTGATGTCTTTAAAAAGAAATATCAGACATATTAATCTTGTTTTTCCGGAATGGTTTTTTCTCGATCCCAAAACAGGAGATCTGAAAACCAATATCGACCCTGAAGGATATAAAATTCTTAAAAGAACGGGTGTTGCCGCAATGCCGATCCTGAGTAATAATTCCGACAGGGAATTCCGTTCTGAAGGATTAGGAAAAGTCCTTAACGATCCACAGAAAAGAACACATCTTATCCAAAAAATCACCCAGCAATGTATAAAATATCATTTCAAAGGAATTAATATTGACTTTGAGGATATGAATCTTGATTCCGATGAGAACCTGATCGCTTTTATGAAAGAGCTTTCGGAAACATTTAAAAAGAATCAATTGCTGGTGACCATGGATATCATGACGGATAATGATGATTATAATATCCAGAGATTAGATCCATATGTAGATTACTTTGTACTGATGGCCTATGATGAATATTCCGCAAGCGGCGATGCCGGACCCATTTCATCTCAAAAATGGATAGAGGAACAAACCGGGAAAATTGTAAAAAAGACGGCTCCCAACAAGATTATTCTGGGGTTAGGAGCTTATGGCTATGACTGGAGTTCCAATTCAGATGACAATACTTCGGTTACCTATATGCAGGCGATTACAAAAGCCAGTGCCAGTAAAGCGGTCATTGATTATAATGACAATACCTTTAATCTGAATTACTCTTATACAGATTCTAAAAATCTTACCCATACCGTATTTTTCAATGATGCTGCTTCTATTTTCAATACCATGCGCTTTTCATCCGAATATCCATTGGCAGGAACGGCACTTTGGAGATTGGGAAGTGAAGACAGCAGAGTCTGGAACTTCTATGATAAGGATCTGACATT
This sequence comes from Chryseobacterium sp. YR221, assembly GCF_900176315.1. Lineage (NCBI taxonomy): Bacteria > Pseudomonadati > Bacteroidota > Flavobacteriia > Flavobacteriales > Weeksellaceae > Chryseobacterium > Chryseobacterium sp. YR221. The sequence goes on along the minus strand of NZ_FWXM01000003.1, from coordinate 574,292 downwards.
TGCCGGTCTTTCCAAACTGAATCTAAAGACGCTGGAGAATGTAAAAGGCCAGACAATGGTAGATTATATAGGAGATGGTGAAGTTTTAGATGTACTGAATACCCCTCATGACGGAAAAATAGCATTGGAAATTGATCCCAAAGAGAAAATTATAACAGATGAAAATTATATTACGTATCCGAGCTCTTATGAAGTAAAGAAATATGGAAGTGCCCCTCAAAAAGAACTGGTGCTGACATTTGATGACGGTCCCGATGAAACATATACCCCTCAGGTGTTGGATATATTATCGAAATATCATGTTCCGGCAGCTTTCTTTTTAGTAGGATTAAATGCTGAAAAAAACCTCCCACTTGTCAAAAGAATTTATCGGGAAGGACATGAAATAGGAAACCACACCTTTACCCATGAGAATGTTGCTAAAGTAAGCCCGGAAAGAGCTTTATTAGAGTTAAAACTAACAAGACTGCTTATAGAATGTGTCACAGGGCACAGTACAATTCTGTTCAGAGCACCTTATAATGCCGATTCAGAGCCTACTACTTCAGAAGAAATTATTCCGGTAGCGCTGGCAAGACAGCAGAATTATCTGGATATCGGAGAGAATATAGACCCTGAAGACTGGCAGCCGGGCATAAAAGCTGATGAAATTGTAAAGCGTGTATTAGCAGGAGTAAAACAGGAAAGAGGAAATATTATCCTGCTTCATGATGCCGGAGGAGACACCAGAGAAGAAACTGTAAAAGCATTGAAAGTTTTAATTCCAACACTTCAGAAACAAGGATACCATTTTACGAATCTTACCAACCTGCTGCATAAAAGCAGAAGTGAGCTGATGCCGGAAATCCCTAAAACACGATCTTATTACATCATGCAACTTAATCTGGTATTGGCTACTGTAATTTATGGAATAAGTCATTTTCTGGTTGCCCTATTTACAATCTTTATTGTATTAGGATTGATCAGATTATTACTGATGGCTTATTGGGCATTTAAAGAAAAAAGAAAAGAGAAAAATCTGAGTGAATTTCCGGTTCTGGAATCCTATCCTAAAGTGTCCATTATTGTTCCGGCGTATAATGAGGAAGTCAATATTGTCTCTTCTTTACAGAATTTGCTGAAACAGACCTATCCGAATTTTAATATTATTATGGTGGATGACGGAAGTAAGGATTCAACCTATGAGAAGGCAAAAGAAGCATTTCCGGATAATCCAAAGCTGAAAATTTTCACAAAAACAAATGGTGGAAAAGCGACAGCCTTAAATTTTGGGATTTCGCAAACAGATGCTGAATATGTAGTATGCATTGATGCAGATACTCAACTGCAGAAGGATGCTATAAAATATCTGATTGCAAGATTTCTAAACGCGAGTTCTGAAGAAAAGATTGCTGCTGTGGCAGGAAATGTTAAAGTAGGAAATACCGTAAACTGGCTTACAAAATGGCAGGCCATAGAATATACCACAAGCCAGAATTTTGACAGACTTGCTTATGCCCACATCAATGCAATTACGGTGATTCCCGGTGCTATTGGGGCGTTTAAAAGATCCGTGATCATAGAAGCGGGAGGGTATTCTTCGGATACCCTGGCAGAAGACTGTGATATTACGGTGAAGATTTTGAAAGCGGGCTACACCGTAGCGAATGAAAACAGAGCGATAGCCGTTACTGAAGCTCCGGAAACCGTAAAACAGTTTCTGAAACAGCGTTTCCGCTGGACTTACGGAATTATGCAGATGTTCTGGAAGCAGAAACAGACCTTTCTTAATCCCCAATATAAAGGATTGGGACTTTGGGCGATGCCTAATATCCTCTTATTCCAATACATTATACCGTTTTTCTCACCATTGGCCGACGTCATCATGTTTTTTGGAATTTTATCCGGAAATGGCAGTAAAATATTTAGCTATTACCTGATATTCCTTTTGGTGGATGCTTCTTTAGCTTTGATCGCCTTTATTATGCAGCGTGAAAGATTAACCAATCTGCTGTATGTTATTCCGCAGAGATTTGGATACCGATGGCTGATGTATATCGTACTGTTTAAAAGTTTAAGAAAAGCTCTGAAAGGCGAAATACAGACCTGGGGATTCCTGAAAAGAACAGGAAATGTAAAAGAGATAGCAACTTCTTAATATTTGTTTAAATTTGTTTTTATAAAAAAGTAACAAATAGTAAATAAATCATACATATTGTATAAATTGTTATCATAATGAAAAAACTAACGCTTTCTTTGTTTTTATTAGCAGGAATATGTTCACAAAATACAGTGAATGCCCAGGCTAAAGTAACTAAAACAGTTGTAAACAGCACAGATACAGGCTTGGATATTAGCCTTATGGATACTTCTGTACGTCCGCAGGATGATTTTTATAACTACGTGAGTGGAACATGGATGAAAACTGCCAAAATTCCTTCTGATAAGCCAACTTGGGGAAGTTTCAACAAATTAGCTGAAGACACGGATAACAACTCCATGACGATCCTGAACTCGCTTTTGAAGGATAAATTTGCTGATGGAAGCGAAGGTAAAAAAATCCAGGATCTGTATGCTACATATATGAACATGCAGAAGAGAAATGCAGACGGAATCAAACCTATTCAGGGAAATCTGACTAAAATTGATGCCATCAAAAATGTTGCTGATCTTCAGAATTATCTTGCTTCTGTAACTAAAGAAGGCGAAAATAATTTCTATGGATGGGGCGTATATGCAGATCTGAAAGACTCTAAAATGAACGCTGTTTACTTAGGGGAAGCATCTCTTGGTTTAGGAAGAGATTATTATCAGAAAGTAAACGAAAAAAATACAGAAGCTATTGCTGAATATCAGAAATATGTAGCTTCAATGCTTAAAGAATTAGGATACAAAAATGCGGATGAAGCAGCAAAAGGTATCGTTGATTACGAGAAAAGCATTGCTAAAACTTATCTGACAAATGAGCAGAGCCGTGATAATACTCTTCAGTATAACCCTCAGACAATGGCTGAGCTTTCTGCTTTGGTAAAAGGAGTTGACCTTCCTGCTTACCTTAAAAAAGTAGGGGTGAATTCTGATAAGGTAATTATCGGAGAATTAGGATATTATAAAAACTTTGATCAACTGGTGAATGCTAAAAACCTTCCTGTCATCAAAGATTATTTAAAATTCCACCTGATCAACGGAAGTGCTTCTTACTTAAGTGAGAACCTTGGAAATATGAGGTTTGCTTTTTATGGTAAATATCTTAGAGGTCAGCAGGAGCAGAGAGCTTTAAACAAAAGAGGATTTGAGTTGATCAATGGTTCTTTGGGAGAAGCTTTCGGAAAATTATATGTTGAAAAATACTTCCCTGCAGAAGCTAAGGCTCAAATGGTAGAATTGATCGACTATTTAAAGAAAAGCTTTGCGGTTCACATCAACAATTTAGCGTGGATGTCTGCTACTACAAAGGCAAAAGCAATGACAAAACTGAACAAATTTACAGTGAAAGTTGCTTATCCGGACAAATGGAAAGATTATTCAAAATTAGAAATCACTCCAGAATCTAAAGACGGAACATTATACAAAAACCTTCAGAATATTGCTGAATGGCAGTACAATAAAGATTTAGCTAAAATTGGTAAGCCGGTTGATAAATCAGAATGGGGAATGACTCCACAAACGGTAAATGCTTACTATAACCCGGTAAACAACGAAATCGTATTCCCTGCTGCAATCCTTCAGCCGCCATTCTTCAATCCTAAAGCTGATGCTGCTGTAAACTTCGGTGGAATTGGTGCTGTTATCGGTCACGAAATGAGCCACGGATTTGATGATTCAGGTGCTCAGTTTGATGCAGACGGTAACTTAGTAGACTGGTGGACTCCGGAAGATAAAGCCAACTTCGAGAAAGCTACAAAAGCTCTTGCTTCTCAATATGACAAATATGAGCCTGTAAAAGGAACTTTTGTAAACGGTACTTTCACAAATGGTGAAAATATCGCTGACTTAGGAGGGGTAAATATTGCATATGACGCTCTTCAGATGTACTTAAAAGATAAAGGAAACCCAGGAAAAATCAGTGGATTCTCTCAGGATCAGAGATTCTTCTTAAGCTGGGCAACTGTTTGGAGAACATTATCAAGTGAGAAATACATGATCAATCAGGTGAAGACAGATCCACACTCTCCGGGGTACTTCAGAAGCTTCGGCCCGCTGATCAATGTTGATTCATTCTACAAAGCATTCGACGTGAAAAAAGGAGATAAGCTATACAAAGCTCCTGAAGACAGAATTAAAATCTGGTAATCATACAAACCGTTCAGCAATGAACGGTTTTTTTTATAGTTGGTAGGTAGTAGGTAGTAGGGATTTAATAAGAAGTTAGAAGTACTGATATCTTACTCATCATTTGTAAATAAAAGACCTCCATCATTCCCCTCCTCTGGAGGGGTGTCGAAAATTCAAAGAATTTTTGACGGGGTGGTTTATAACCGGTTTACTTATAAAGCAAATATCATCCATCAATAGAAGCGGACTTTAGTCCGCTTTCTTCATAAATACCCATCCATCAGGCTTTAGCCAAAACCTAACATAAACCCATCCGAATTTAAAACCCACATTACCCCCGAAACTCAATCCCCGTATTCCCAATTCCTTGAACTAAATATACTCTATCATTTTCCAATTATCCCTCAACTATTATCATTAAAGTTTGTATATTTGATAAGTTTGTGTAAAATCAAAAATATCTTTAATGAAAAAGCTAAATATTGGAATACTTGCCCTTTCAGGTCTTGTATTTCTTAATTCTTGTGGTACAGCAAAGACTGCAGGGACAGATACAAAAACTGAAGCTACGGCAGTCGTTGCCGAGACAGTAAAAGGAGAAGTAAAAGATGAGGGAATTAATGTATCATATATGGATACAAATGTGCGTCCACAGGATGACTTTTTTAGCTATGTAAACGGAAATTGGGTGAAGAATACTCAGATTCCGTCTGATAAAGCAAATTGGGGGTCTTTCAATGCATTGAGGGAAAATGTGGATGATGCTTCTCTGGACATCTTAAACAAAATTTTGTCTGAAAAATATGCTGAAGGAACTGAAGGTCAGAAAATTCAGAATCTGTACGCTTCTTTTATGGATACCAGCAAAAGAAATGCAGATGGTTTATCACCTATAAAAAGTGATTTGACAAAAATTGATGCCATTAAAAACCTTAATGATCTTCAGAAGTATCTTTTGGAAGCAACGAGATTAGGAGATAATTCATTCTACGGCTGGCGAGTAAGCGCAGATATGAAGAATTCTAAAATGAATGCTGTATATCTGGGAGGTCCGGATCTTGGTCTGGGAAGAGATTATTATCAGAAAGTAAACGACGCAAATACTAAAACTTTAGCAGAATATCAGGCTTATGTCGGAAAACTATTCGGGGTTTTAGGATATAAGAATTCAGCTCAGGCAGGGCAGAATGTGGTTGATTTCGAGAAACAGCTTGCCAATTATTTATTGACTCTTGAGCAGAACAGAGATGCTAACCTGAGATACAATCCTAAAAATGTATCTGAGCTTTCAGGGCTTGTTAAAAATATAGACCTTGCAAAATATTTGAAAGATGCAGGGGTGAATACAGACAGAGTAATCATCGGAGAACTGAAATATTACCAGAATATGGATCAGTTTGTGACGCAAAAAAACCTTCCGTTGTTAAAAGACTATCTGAAGTATCACCTGATTAACGGTAATGCAAGTAATTTAGATGAAAGTTTAGAGCAAATCAGATTTGATTTCTATGCAAAATATCTTCAGGGACAGAAAGAGCAGCGTCCAATGAACAAGAGAGGTCTTACCATGGTTAATGGGGTTCTTGGTGAAGCTTTCGGTAAATTATATGTTGAGAAATATTTTACTCCGGAAGCAAAACAGCAGATGGAAACTTATATTGACTACCTTTTAAAATCATTTAAAACGCACATCGCCAATATAGACTGGATGTCTCCGGAAACAAAAGTAAAAGCTCAGGAGAAACTGTCTAAATTTACAGTAAAGATTGCTTATCCGGATAAATGGAAAGATTATACCCAATTGAAAGTGGAATCTACCAATCAGGGAGCAACATTATACTCTAACCTTCAGAATGTAGCGGCATGGCAGTATCAGAGAAGTTTAGATAAAGTAGGAAAACCTGTTGATAAAACAGAATGGGGAATGTCTCCACAGACTGTCAATGCCTACTACAGTGGATCAAATAATGAAATAGTATTCCCGGCAGCAATCCTTCAGCCTCCTTTCTATAATCCTAAAGCAGATGCAGCGGTGAATTTCGGTGGTATTGGAGCGGTTATCGGGCATGAAATCTCTCACGGATTTGATGACAGTGGTTCCCGTTTCGATGGTGACGGAAACCTTAATAACTGGTGGACAGATGCTGACCGCAAGAACTTTGATGCAAAAGTAGGACAGCTTGCAGCTCAATACAATGCTTATGAACCTGTAAAAGGAAGTTTTGTAAACGGTAAATTTACAAGCGGAGAAAATATCGGTGACTTAGGTGGTGTATCTGTGGCTTATGATGCCCTTCAAATGTATTTAAAAGATAAAGGAAATCCAGGTAAGATCAGTGGATTTACTCAGGATCAGAGATTTTTCTTAAGCTGGGCAACGGTTTGGAGAACAAAAGCTACGGATCAGTATATGATCAATCAGGTAAAAACAGATCCTCACTCTCCGGGAGTGTACAGAGCATTTGGACCATTAGTTAATCAGGATGCATTTATCAAAGCATTTGATATTAAACCTGGTGATAAAATGTATAAAGCTCCTCAAGACAGAATAAAAATCTGGTAGTAATACCAAAAATTGTTAGAAAAGAAAGAATCCGTCTCAATTCAATGTGAGATGGATTCTCTTTTTAATACGCTTTCTTATAATTTCGGATAACGAACTTTATTCCGGTTTCTATAATATCTCCCATCGTTTTACAATACTTGAAATTTACATCGTAAGTAAGTTTTTGTAAAGCTGTTTTTAGCTCTGTAACATTGGCCTCAGGGGCAATGTTTTCTTTTTTCATAATAGAAAGGAGTTCATCGAATCTGCTTTTGCTACTGGTCACTCTTTTTACAATTTGTGAACGTACCTCTTTACGATATTGCTCTATGGAATTAGTTTTCAATTTTTCTAATACCATACTAACCATCAGGTTGTTTTCTTTGAAATACTGAGGGAGATACACTTTCAAATTCCCCTCGTAGCTTTGCTGATCAAAATCGATGGGACGAATTCTGTAAATAACCTGATCAAAATCGTGTATAGGAATGATAACATAATTATAAGAGCGCATGTCACCAAGTAGCCCAATAAGGCAGCGTTCATTGAATTTTACAAATTCCTTGGAAATTTGCGCTTTTTCCGATTCTGTACAATTCGGTAGGTATTTCTGAATAAAAACATCCCCGGGAATTCCTAAGATATGTTCTTCTATTAAGGTGTTTTTGTAAATTAGAAAGTTAACCCGGTTGGGAGAAAGAAGGTCTTCAATTTCCAGTCCGTATATGCGTGAGGCATCGGCCTGCTTAATATAAAAATTGGTATAATTGTCATTCAGAATATTTCTCACCCGAATTCGGAAAGGTTTAGAATTTCCGAAAGTACAGAAGTCGATCGTATCTACTTTCAGATAGGGTAAAGTCGCTTCATCTCCGTCGGAATGAAGAAGGGTATAAATCTTATTTAAATTAGCCTCTATTTCTTTAAACTCATATTCAGAATACAATACCCCGAGCCACAAAGTATCTTTGCCTTCCTTATCCAGAATATTCACACTGTCGCTGAATCTTAGCAGGTCTTCATATAGAAACTGGATCTTGGTGGTTCTGTTGTGTTTTTCCAAATACTGCTCTAGTGCTTCTGAAACAGGATATATTGGTTTTCGAAAAGCAATCTTTACATCTTTCATTATTGTGTTTACTTTATTTAAATATAAAGAATATTTTTTCCTTACGTTGGAGGATTTTTTATTTTAACATATGTTTGATCAAAGTAGGCCAAAATTTTATTTTATCTTTCTATGGTTTACTTTTGTTTATTTTTCATAGCTTAGTGATATCGTAAGATGGTGATTGTATGATAAGTAATAATAGCTAAATTTAAATAAATCAAGAAAAATCTTGACAAAATTTTGTATGTTACAGTTTTTTTTTAAATTTAAACATTGGATTGGTAATTTATTTGATACGTCTGTAAATTACTCAGAAACAGATCCAAACCAAAATAGTAAATCTCAAAATAATAATAATATGGCAATGTTTAATTATGGTGTTGGCGGAAACGAGGTAAAAGTAGACGCTAATGAAGCTATTCAGGAAATACAGGAAAATAAATCACTGATAGTAAGCCAGCTTACAACAGAAGAATCTTATACCCCTGAAATTGTAACAGGATTAAAAACCGTAGAAGATGTTTTCAGACATTTTCAGCCTTCTGTAGCTGTACAGCATGAAACAGAAGATGGAAGTGTGGTAGAAGAAGAATTCCGCTTTCAAAATCTTGGCGACTTTACTCCTAAAAGCCTTACTCAGAAATCAGATTATCTGCAGCAGCTGAGCATGGAGCAGGAGCAGTACAACAAAATCGTACGTCAGCTGAAAACAAATAAAATACTACGAAATATGCTGGAGAATGATCAGACAAGAGCTGCGTTCATCGAAGTATTGAAAGACGTAGCACAAGAACTTGAAAAATAATTAAAGACTTTACATTAAATCATGGATAGCAAATTACAGGCGCAAGAAAGCCAGCAGCAAGGGCAGCAGCAACACGCAGGGCAACCGAAAGGTAACCCACTTGCAGAGCTCAATAAAATGGGAGGTTTTGGCTTTGTTGAATCCGTTGTAGACGGAGTCGCCAATATGAACCCTACAAGAAAGGCAAGAAAGGAAATCTTCCTTACCGATAGCAATAAAGCAGATGAAAGAAAAGAGCTTCTTCAGAAAATCAACCTTTGGGTGAGTCTGTTGGAAGGAAACGAATCTGCAGATAAAATGGCTGAAACGTGCAAAAGTAAAGCACAGCAGGCCGATCAGAATTTAAAGACAAACTTAAAAAATACACTTGATGCTGTTCGTCTGTTGGAAACCAACTACAGAACGGTAGCGCAATTCTATAAAAATACAGAATTGGACAAAGTAGACAACGTAAGCATTGTCAATGCAAGTATCGATCAGGTTTCGGATTTAGATAATCCTTTATTTATCGATGCCATTTCTGAAGAATTCAAAAATTATTATGACCGTTTAGACCTTAGAGATAACTATTCAATTCTTGCAATACCAGGATATTTAGGATCAAATAAGGTAATTGAAAAATGGGCGAAAATCTGTAACGAGAATAAAGTAATGATGGTTACAGACTTTGCTAATCTTGATAAGCCGGATGACGTGGTAGATTTATTCCACTCAGCAAACCTTACAGGAGGTGAACTTCACAGAAGTAATGTGATTATGACTTGTAACTGGTTGGTAGGACGTGGAAAAGCTGAAGAAGTAGGTGAAGAGGAAAACGTAGAACTTCCACCTTCCACTTCATTGGCAGGAAAAATCCACAAGACTTTAATGTCTCAGGTAGCAGCCGGTAAAAAACACGGTAATATCAACGAAGTAGACGCTGTAAAATTCGAATTGAAGAAAAGTGAAATTTCTCAGTTAGAAAAAATGGGTCTTGTACCGATGGTAAATGAATATGGAAAAATCATGGCATTCTCTGCAAAAACATTGTTTACAGGAGATAACATCGGTCTTCAGACATATTCCGTAGTTCGTGTATTCGACTACGTAACTAAAGTACTACTTGACTTCCTGAACAGAAGAGCTTTTGAAAACTGGAACGCTAAGAACGAAGATGATTTGAGAAGACAGATCGTAACATTCTTAGACAATATCAAAGGACCGGATAAGTTAATTGAAAAATTCAAGATTGTTCGTTTCGAACAGGACAGAGTGAACAAAGACAGAGTATGGCTTGATATCCGTATGACCCCTTATTTCCCTACAAAAAGTTTCGTTATTAAACTGGACGGACACAAAGGAGATGATGGTAACGAATGGGATGCAGAATATACTCAGGAATAAAAAAACTTATTTTAAATAATAAAAAACCGATGCAATTTTTTTCATCGGTTTTTTTCTACCAACACCTATAAATAGTAAGATGAATAAAAAACTGAACTTGGTACTTCTGCCTGTCTTATTACTGGCAGTTTTGGTAAGCTGTGAAAAAAAATACCAAAGCCCGGGGAATTATGAAAACGATATGTTTGCCAATGAACGCCAGGAAGGGACAGCTTATATTATGAATGAAGATGAATGTTTCGATGGTAGTGAAATGGTGATTGCAAGCTCAGAAGTAAAGCTGATAGATAGTTCAAAAGGCCGTGGAAAACCCTTTTTTATCTATAAAGTAAGATCTGGAAAAGTACTGAAAACAATAAGAGATTCTGTTATGGAATATCCATTTCAGTTTCTTTCACCACAGAGACTCAAGCTGAAAAATAATGATTCCATGTATGTTTACCTGAAAAGCCTTCAGGGGTACCGGTTTATTGCAAAAGACAGGAACCTTAAATATCAGTGGCTGAAAGCAGCTCCGGTCTATTCTGTGAAGAGAAAATAAAATAAACCTATCTTTGTAGCTTCGAAATAATGTTCATCAGAAGAGCTCTCGCTTCTTCCGTGGTATAAATAGATTAAGGTTTTTGGAAAATATTAGAACAGGCTCAGACTTTCTTCATGTAGGAAACAGGCTTTTGGAGTGGTATAAAAATAATGCAAGAGATCTGCCTTTCAGACAGACGAAAGACCCTTATAAAATCTGGATCTGTGAGATTGTATTTCAACAGACAAGAATTAATCAAGGGTTAAATCACTATAATAATTTTATCAAAAGATTTCCCGATGTAAAAACATTGGCAGAAGCTGACGAAAACGAGGTTTTATTATACTGGAAGGGATTAGGCTATTACTCAAGGGCAATTAATATTCATAAAGCTGCCAGACAGATTATGGAGGAGTATCAGGGGGTATTTCCAGCTCAGTATCAAGATATTTTAACCTTAAAAGGGATTGGTAAATATACTGCGGCTGCGGTTTCAAGCATCTGTTTCGGAGGAAAAATGCCTGCGGTTGACGGAAACTTTTATAGGGTGCTAAGCCGTCTTTTTGCTGATGATTTTGATATTTCAAATTCCAGAGCTTTTACCTATTTTTCAGAATTAGCTGCTTTGGTGATGCCTGACAATGTCGGCGATTTTAATCAGGCGATGATGGATCTGGGTTCCGAGATCTGTAAGCCGAAAAATCCCCTTTGCGGAGAATGCCCAATTAATGAAGACTGTCTTGCATTTTCTTTACAGAAAGTTACCAATTATCCGGTGAAAACGAAGAAGGTAAAGACAGAAGATCTTGCTTTAACCTATTATTTCGTTCATAGAAACGGACAATTTCTGATCCGTCAGAGAAAAGATGATTTTATCTGGAAAAAATTATTTGAGTTTCCTTCAGCTATTCCTGAAGAAATGGAACCATTTATTACCCAATCAAAAACCATTACCCATAAACTGACTCACAAGAATTTAAGTATTGAAATATTCAATGTGGCAGTATCTTCAGAGAAGGAATGGAATACTTTTATAGCTGAAAATCAATACCTCATTACGGATATTCAGGGTTCTCATGAAAAATCCTTTCCTAAGCCTTTGGAAAATTACATTCAAAACTCTCTGAAAGACTGAAATTTGTCTTCCGAAATCTGAAATCTAATTTGTACTTTTGCAAAATGATTAAAAAAGTCATTTTTATTTTTGTATCACTGCTTTTACTTTCATGTGGAAAAGACACTACTCCGAAACCTTACGGAGAATTACGTCTGGAATATCCAACTCCGAAATACCAAAAGTTTGAAAACAATTGTGCATATACTTTTGAATATTCTGATTTTGCTTCCATTACGGCAGCTAAAAAACCGTGTTGGTACTATCTTAATTATCCAAAAATGAAAGCCAAAATCTTTGTCACTTATTATCCGATACAAAATGATTTTGCTGAACATATCAAGGAAGCCGAAAAAATGGTTTATGAACATACCGTTAAAGCCAGTTCTATAGATACAAAGTCTTTTGAGTATCCTGAAAAAAAGGTCTATGGAAACTTTTATGAGCTTAAAGGGCAGAGTGCTTCCAATCTTCAATTTTACATCACAGACAGTACAAAACATTTTGTGACTGCTTATTTATACTTTGATACGAGACCGAAACCGGATTCTCTGGCTCCTGCAGTGAACTATATCAAAAACGATATGAAGCACCTGCTGGACTCTTTTGAATGGAAAAAATAATTACTTTTAATATACATTGAAAAATATATGAAACTTTTAGTTGTAGGAAGTGTTGCATTTGATGCAATCGAAACACCATTTGGTAAAACGGATAAAATTTTAGGTGGAGCAGCCACTTATATTGGGATCACTTCATCTATTTTAGGCGTTAAATCGGGTATCGTTTCTGTAGTAGGAGGAGATTTTCCACAAGAACATCTGGATATGTTTACAGACAGAGACGTAAACATCGAAGGAATTGAAATTGTAAAAGAAGGAAAAACTTTCTTCTGGTCAGGAAAATATCATAATGATTTAAATACCAGAGACACTTTAGCTACAGAGGTGAATGTGTTGGAAAATTTTGATCCGAAAATTCCGGATTCTATGCAGGATTCAGAAATTTTATTACTTGGAAACCTACACCCTGGAGTTCAGTTGTCTGTACTTGAAAAAATGAATAAGCGTCCTAAACTTGTTATCCTTGATACCATGAATTTCTGGATGGACAGCGCTTGGGATATTCTGATGGATATGATTGCTAAAACAGATGTAATCACAATCAATGATGAAGAAGCAAGACAGCTTTCAGGAGAATATTCTCTGGTAAAAGCAGCTAAGAAAATTCATACCATGGGTCCTGAATATGTAATCATCAAAAAAGGAGAGCACGGAGCTTTACTTTTCCATGATAATAAAGTATTTGCTATTCCTGCACTTCCGTTAGAAGATGTTTTCGATCCAACAGGGGCAGGAGACACTTTTGCAGGAGGTTTTGCCGCTTATCTTGCTAAAAAAGGGAAACTGGATTTCGAAACCATGAAATCTGCTTTAATTGTAGGTTCTGCAATGGCTTCATTTACCGTAGAAAAATTCGGAACAGAAAGAATTCAGGAAGTTGGAGAAGCGGATATGTTTGAGAGATTGAGACAATTTAAAGAATTAACAACATTTGATGTTGAACTGCAGTAAATAAGTCTTTTTAAGAAATATTTATAATAAAAAATTGAGTGAAATTCGTTAAGAATTCTAAATTTGCAACTTGTTTAAAATAGTAAAATGACAAATAGACTAAAAATCACTTTTCTCCTTGGGATTTTCATAATGATATTCTCTTCAAATATGATGAATGCCCAGCTAAAACAAGGAGATTTAGTGGATGGTATTGCTGCTGTTATCGGTGATGAGATTGTTTTGGAATCTGATGTAACTGAGCAAATGAATTATGGAAAGCAGCAGGGAGCTTCTAATACAGATAAATGTGAGTTCCTGGAAAACCTTATCAGCAATAAGCTTCTTGTATACGAGGCAAAAAAAGATACGTTGATTGAAAACCGTTCTGCAGCGATCAAGGAGCAAGCCAATGGAAAATACCGTCAGTTGCTTTCTCAATTTCCAGATGAAAAAACAATGCTTGCAGCTTATAAGTTCAGAAATGCTTATGAGATGAAGAATGCTATCGAAAAAATTGATATAGACCAATACTACGGGCAGGCAAAATATCAGAGAATTACTGAAAAAGCCGACGTAACACCTAATGAGGTTACCGACTTTTATAACCTGTACAAAATGCAGTTGCCACAGATAAAAGATGAAGTAACCTTAGCTCAGATTATGATTTATCCGGCATTGACGGAAGCTCATAAACAAGATCTGATCAACAGACTGAAAAAAGTTAAGCAGGATATCTTGGGTGGAGAAACTTTCGAAAGTCAGGCTAGAATTTATTCTGAAGATGAAGGATCTGCTTCCAACGGAGGATTATACAAGAATATCAATAAAGGTCAGATGGTGAAGCAGTTTGAAGCTACAGCATTAAACCTTCAGGAAAATGAAATTTCAGATCCTATCGAATCTGAATTCGGATACCACATTATTCAGTTGTTAAAAAAATCCGGAAAAGTATATGACGCAAGACATATTCTATTAAAGGCTACTCCTACAGATGAAGAACTAAAAACGGCAAAAGCAAAATTAGATAGTATCAGAGGTCTTATTATAGATGGTAAGATGACATTTAAAGATGCTGCGTTTAAGTTTTCTGATGATAAAAGAACCAAATTTAATGCTGGAGTTATTCCGGGAGGAGACGGTTCTGATAAAATTGAAAGAGAAAGTATCCCGGGAACAATCAGCTATGAGCTAGCCGGATTAAACAAAGGTGATATTACTACTGCTTTTGAAGACGAAGAAAACAAAAGAAAAACGGTTAAGATCATTAAATTGGAAGATGCTATACCTGCACACCAGATTACACTGGAAACAGACTTTAGCAGAATAAAACAAATGGCGCTGAATAAGAAGAAGAATGAAATGATTGAAAAATTTGTTAGTTCTAAATTACCAAACATTTTCATCTCCATCAACGGACGTTATGATAGCTGTAATTTTAAATCCAATTGGAAAAAAGCAACAGTTAAAAAATAAAAACAAAAACCTTCAGAATCTCTGGAGGTTTTTTTTATCAGTAAACTTTATCCCTTGAAACAGGTGTGAATGGAAAATCTTATTTACCTTTCTTTATATACTTGTATCGTAACATTGAATATCTTTACATAAACTAAACGTATGGACTTTGCCTTTTATCTTCAACAATTCCATTTGGCAGCAGGGGAAACTCCAGGAGTAAAACTTGACCGTAAAGGATTGAAACTATCGGTAGATATTGTTCTGGAATCCGTAGCTCTTAAAGTATATAAACCGGAGTGGTCTGGAGATCATCAGTCACCATTAGATGCAATGGGCAGGATTTTCTTTTCGGTATGGGTAAATGATAAGGCGATCCAAGAGGATAGAATATATTATAATATCCATGCCCTAAAGGTAAGAGAATTAAAAAACTATAGGGTTTCCGGTAGAAATTTTGCGCAGGATTTTAGAACGGAATTTTTGAAGTATCATAAAGACTGGCCTAATGTAAGTGTACAGTATGGACCACTTACCTTAATGCAGGGCTGGATACAATTAAAAAATGATAGGATACAAAAAGATGTATATGAACTGGTTCAGAATTTTTTAAAGATAAGTTCCATTATAGATCATATTTTGGATTCACATAAGAAATGATAATATTTCGTTTTCTATAACTTTTTTAGTCAATTGAGATACCTGGTAAACGTTGTTTTTAGTATTTTTACGCATGAGCAATTTTATAGATTTCAACTCTGCAAAAAAACTTCATGACATGCAGGCTAGCCAAAATAGAATTACAGAGCTTTTTAATATAAAATATCCAATTATTCAGGCCGGTATGATCTGGCATTCCGGATGGAGGCTGGCTTCTGCCGTTTCCAATTGTGGAGGATTGGGGTTAATAGGTGCAGGAAGTATGTATCCTGATATCCTGAGAGAAAATATCAGGAAATGCAAAGAAGCCACAGACAAGCCTTTTGGGGTGAATGTTCCGATGTTATATCCTAATATTGAAGAGATCATCCAGATTATCCTTGAAGAAGGTGTGAAAATTGTCTTTACATCAGCAGGAAACCCGAAAACGTATACAGAAACACTTCAGAAAGAAGGATTAAAAGTAGCTCACGTAGTTTCCTCTACCAAATTTGCAGTAAAATGTGAAGATGCAGGAGTAGATGCTATTGTTGCGGAAGGTTTTGAAGCTGGAGGGCATAACGGAAGAGATGAAACGACAACGTTCTGTCTGATCCCTAATGTGAGGAAACATATCTCTAAGCCATTAATCGCTGCCGGAGGTATTGCTTTGGGATCACAAATGAAAGCGGCCATGATTTTAGGAGCAGATGGAGTACAGATCGGGTCGCGTTTTGCTGCTACTACTGAGGCCAGTGCACATGAAAACTGGAAAAAGAAAATTACCGAACTGCAGGAAGGAGATACACATCTTACTTTAAAAGAATTAGCCCCTGTAAGAATGGTTAAAAATAAGTTCTTTGGTGAGTTGGAAACTATTTACCAAAGTGGTAGAGATAAAGAAGCTTTAATTGCTTCATTAGGAAGAGCCAGAGCAAAAAAAGGAATGTTTGAAGGAGATATGGAAGATGGAGAATTAGAAATAGGACAGGTTTCCGCATTAATCGACGATATATTGCCGGTAGAAACCGTTTTTAATCATCTGTTGGAGGAATTTGAAAATATCAAAATGCCTATATTATAGTTAACTGTACTATATTTCAGTATTTATTTTAAAATAATAAAAGAGATTGCCTTCATAGGAGGCAATCTCTTTTTATAGAGAGTTATTAATTGTTTATCTCATAAATATCAGTGATCTCTACAACTGCCATTTCATGTCTTTCAGAGTTGTTACCTTCCAGAATAAAAGTTGCATAATATCTGATCCCTCCAAATATCTGATCCTTCTTCTTAATAATCTGTATTTTAAATTGTGGATTAGATACATTTCCTGCATTAGTATTGGTAGCCCATAAAGAATTTGAAGCAATATAAGGGGTATTTTTATACAATACCAGATTACCGTCTCCCTGAGCAGACAAATAAGGATTGTTACTTCCGGACTGTACCGTATTAGAAGCCCATCTTGCTGGATTTGGATGAAGACCTACCCAATGAATAGGACTTGCATACAATACTAGGTTACAGTCGTGCTGAAGATCAAGATGAAGATTTACATTTCCATAATTAAGAACCAAAGAACCTCCTGCTGCCATTCCATAAGATCTGCTGCTTTCAGCTAGAACTGTGGTTTTGGTCGTTGACAGTCTTTCTGTAGACTTGGTTACCGATGATTTTGCCATGGCTGTTTGCTGTGTTTCTGTGGCAATGTCATTCTCTGTAGAACAGGAAAAGGTTACCAATGCCAATAAAGCTAAAGATGAAATCTTTACTGCGTTTTTCATGTTTGTTGTTATTAATTTTTTACAGCGGCAAATATAAAATAAGTATAATAATCTCGTTTTTGTGATATATGTATCTTTTTTAGCTTATTGATGTACCTGTTTTAAATATATTCCCGGCTTTATAAAATATTTAACACACTAAATAGTGTCTTTTTTGATTTGTTATTATTTTTATGTTTTATATTAAATTTTTAATAAATAGGTAAGTATTTGAATAAAAGCGCATTTAAAAATTAAAATCAGACTTCTAAATTGGATTATTTCGAATATCCGGAGCTTTTCTATCATATTATTCTGTTATTTGGTAATTTTGCAAGAAATAATAGTATTTTACACGTTAAAAGAGATTTGACGTTGTAAAAAGAATTGGCGAAAGAATATGATACAGAATACGATAGTAAATGTTGGTGATAAAAATCTTTATATAGAATACAATAACTCCTTTGAAAATAGACCCACGATTGTCTTTCTTCACGATTCTCTGGGATCAGTAGTGCTCTGGAGAGATTTTCCTGCTAAACTGTCTGAAGCTACCCAATCTAATGTCCTTGTGTACGACCGTCTTGGCTATGGCAAATCATATCCTATGATTACCCATGAACGAGCAGTTAATTATATGGAACAGGAAGCAGATCTGCTTAATGATTTGTTGGTGCAGCTCAATATTGACAAAGCGATCCTGTTCGGGCATAGTGACGGTGGAACAATTGCTTTAATTGCTGCCGCAAAATATCACAAAAGAGTAGAAGCGGTAATTTGTGAAGCAGGACATATTTTTGTTGAAGATATTACCTTAAAAGGGGTTTATGATGCATGGGAAGCCTATAAAACGACAAATCTTCCGGAACGTTTGAAGAAATACCATGGTGATAAAGTAGAAATGCTTTTTAAAGCATGGACAGAAACCTGGACACGTGATGATTACAGAAACTGGAATATTGAATATCTCTTAAAAGATATAATTTGCCCATTATTATTTATCCAGGGAGAATCCGATGAATATGGTACACTGGACCAGGTAGAGAAAACTATTTCCCAGGTAAGCGGAAGTAGTGAGAAATACATTATTCCGGGTATTGGACATACTCCACATAAGGAAGTTCCTGAGCTGGTTCTTGAAAAATCTGCTGAATATATCCGTAAGCTTTTTTAAAGCTTAAAAAATTACAGTAGCTGAATTTCTGCGGTGATATTTTTTTTGGACTGTATTTCGTATTGGCCTTTAAAATACTCAGTTTTAAAGATGTCTTCAAGTTCCAGAAAATGTTGAAGAACTTTTTTTCGCCCGGGTTTATAGAGAAAATCCGGGTAGATAGAATATTCTTTTCGGATCATTTTAGTATAGGCCAGGTAAGTGGCAAGATCTTTTCCAAGGATAGAAAGATCAGCATCCAATAGGTAATGGGTATCTTCATCTTCAGATCTTTGATGGGATTTAGTGGCCAGGATCTGTTTTGAAATCTTCAGAATTGTATCATGGGGTACACCGATTTCCTTAAGCCTTTTTTCAGCTGTACCAGCACTTTTTTCCTCATTAGACCTGGAGGTTGCATCATAAATAATATCGTGATAGAAAACAGAAAAAGAAACTGTGGTAAAGTCAGAGATATGGTGTTTTACCGTTTCAAGTTCCTGAAACATATTTTCAAGATGAGACAGATTGTGATAATATCTGCTTTTCTCAGAGTATTTTTTTTCAATTTCCTTCCATAGACTTTGGATTAAAGCCTGATCATCAGTAAATAAAATACAAAGTTGTAGAAAGCGGTCTTGCAGAATCATGATCCGTAAAAAGGTAAAAAAAGGAACTTTTAAAAAGTTCCCTGATTTGCTTCAAGAACAGCTTTAAGCTCAGCCCAGCCTCCGCCGTTATAGCCATCCTTTAATCCTTGAGTGTTAAGATATTCTAATGCTTTTCCACTTCTGTTTCCACTTCTGCAGAATATGATCACTGGTTTTTCGATAGATAAAACCTCATCCTGTCTATCTTCTACTTCACCTAGAGGAATATTTTTAGCCCCATCTATATTTCCGTCCATTTCAAGCTCCATAGGCTCGCGAACGTCGATCAACTCATAATTTCCGGATTGTATTACTTCTATTAAAGACATAGTTGTTTATTTTAAACATTAAATTATAAACGAAAATACGTAATTTTTTTTTGAAAAAAATCTTAATTAAAACATAATTTTTTCAGAACAGAGCTAGACCAGGGTTTCTGGCTGAAGCATTCTGAAAACTGAAAGATTGATAAAATAATCTTAATTTTGCAATGTGATAAGTATGAATGCCGGAGCCGAAAAATATTCCCAACTGATAAAAACCAAAGCCAAAAGTTTTGGGTTTCAGAATTGTGGCATTTCTAAAGCTGATTTTTTAGAGGAAGATGCCGCACATCTCGAAAAATGGCTTAAGAATAACTTCAATGGGGAAATGAAGTATATGGAAAATCATTTCGATAAGAGATTAGATCCAAGGCTTTTGGTAGAAGGCTCTAAATCTGTAATTTCACTTTCTTATAATTATTTTCCCGAAGAAAAAATTTCGGTGCTGGAGAATTATAAGATTTCAAAATATGCATATGCAGAGGATTATCACGAAGTCATCAAAGAAATTCTTCGTGAACTGGTGGCAGAATTGCAGGAAGAGATCGGTGAATTCGGATTCAGGGTCTTTGTAGATTCAGCACCGGTTATGGAAAGAAGCTGGGCCAGAAAATCCGGAATAGGATGGGTAGGGAAAAATGCTAATCTGATCACCAGACAAAATGGTTCTTTCTATTTTCTTGCAGAAATTATCTGCGACCTGGAGCTTATTTCCGATCATGAAACAACCGATCATTGCGGAACCTGCCGGAAATGTATTGATGCATGTCCTACAGATGCTATTGTTTCCGAAAAGATCATTGACGGAAGCCGCTGTATTTCCTATGCTACCATAGAGCTGAAAAATGAAATTCCGGATTACTTTCAGGATAAAATGGAAAACTGGATGTTCGGTTGTGATATCTGCCAGGATGTATGTCCCTGGAACCGATTCTCAGCACCCAATAAACAAAGTAGATTTACCCCTAATGAAGCCCTGAAAAATTTTAAAAAAGGGGAATGGAAAGAGTTAACTCAGGAAATTTTCTCTGAGATCTTTAAAAAATCACCGGTGAAAAGAACCAAATTTGCCGGTTTAAAGAGAAATATTGAGTTTTTGGAGAGGTCTTCAGATCTATTTTAGCCGGAACTTTTGGTGACAACTCCTTCTTTGGAATTTTTTGGAGTTCCAAACTAAAGCTGATAATCGACCATTCCTTAAAATTTCCGCTTTAAGGAGGTTAAGATTTGGTAGAATAAGTTTCTTAAAAACCTTTCCTAAAAAGAAAAATTGACTCTCAGGAGATTAAATCTCACCGAAAATCAACGTTTTTTTTGTATTCTTTTTGGAGCTGTTTTTACTCTTACTTTAAATCTTTTCTGAGACTTGGTATTTTTACGCATATTTGTGAATATTTCGTAACTAAATATAGTCATTTTTTCGATTAAAACAAATACTTTTACTAAAAATTACAGATTAAATTTTATTAAAACATGACCGTGAAAATTATAGTATTATATATCTTAAAAATGTTGGGAATAATTGTAGGAATCGTGATCATATATGTCCTTCTTGGCTTATTGATCCCCTTTATCTCTGTCTCAGCAAAAGATGATGGTGAAAAGAAAGATATTCCCATTTATATTTATACCAACGGAGTGCACACAGATATTGTAATGCCCGTAAAAAATGACCTGCAGGATTGGAGCCTGAAGATTCCTTTTGCCAATCTGAAATCAAAGAAAACAGACTATAATTATATAGGTATAGGATGGGGAGATAAAGGTTTTTACCTGGATACCCCCACATGGGCTGACCTGAAGTTTTCTACTGCTGTGAAAGCCGCATTCTGGTTAAGCGATTCAGCAATGCATTGTACTTATTATACCACAATGAAAGAAGGGGACGACTGTAAAATGATTATGATCAGCAGAAGCCAATATACAAGGCTGGTGAAATTTGTAGAAGATAAATTCGACAGAGATCAGAATGGCAATTTTATGGTGATTCCTACCAATGCTGTGTATGGAGATAATGATGCTTTCTATGATGCCAGAGGTACATACAGTTTCCTGTATACCTGCAATACCTGGACTAATGACGCTTTAAAAGCTGCCGGACAAAAAGCGGCCCTGTGGACTCCTTCTGATTTTGGAATTTTCCAACACTACAAATAAAATGAGAAGGTTTTTTCTTTTCTTTTTATTACCTGTGCTTTCTTCCTGTGTCAAGGAGAAGGAAATAAACAGTTATAAGACAGGAAATGCTGTGGTAACGAGTGAGAAAAGACCAGAAGCAGATCTTTCTAAAATAAAAATAAAAGCTGAAGAAGCTTTAGCGTTCTGTACCTCAAGAAATCTCAGTACCGATTTTTGTATCCTTATAGACATGAGTCTTCATTCAGGAATTAAACGTTTCTTTGTCTGGGATTTTAAAAACAAAACTATTTCAGGGAAATATCTCGTAGGGCATGGTTGTGGTATAAATGCATGGAGTAAAGATGATTCAAGAGACCGCCCGGAATTCAGCAATGAAGATGGAAGCCATCTTTCATCTCTGGGGAAATACAGGTTGGAAGGAAGAGGATACAGCGAATGGGGTGTCAACATAAAATACCTGATGCATGGCCTCGAGGATACTAATACTAATGCATTGAAAAGGTTTATCGTTTTTCATTCCTGGGATCTGATGAGCGATGAAGAAGTTTTTCCTAAAGGATCACCGGAAGGATGGGGCTGTCCCACCATTTCAAATAATGCTATGAGAAAAATTGATCCAATGATTCAGAGCACTAAGAAACCTGTTCTGATGTGGATTTATAATTAAAAGAAGTAAGATGAAATATAGACTTTTCCGAGAACAGCAATTAAACTGCGATCTAGAAACGGCATGGAAATTCTTTTCCTCCGCCAATAACCTTTCCGAAATCACTCCAAAAGATATGGGATTTACTGTCCTGACAGAACTGGAAGATGATGAAATTTATAAAGGAATGCTCATAGATTACTATGTTTCCCCATTATTTGGGATTAAGATGAAATGGCAGACAGAGATTACCCATGTGGATTTTCAGAAAAGCTTTACTGATTTTCAGAAAAAAGGACCGTATAGATTATGGAATCACCATCATGAGTTTATTCCGAATGATGAAGGTGTTTTAATGAGGGATACGATAGATTATGAACTTCCTGCAGGATTTCTTGGAGAAATAGCCCACCGTCTTTTTGTCAGAAAGAAACTGGAGTATATTTTTGATTACCGTTTC
The DNA here is from genome assembly GCF_900176315.1 of Chryseobacterium sp. YR221. Lineage (NCBI taxonomy): Bacteria > Pseudomonadati > Bacteroidota > Flavobacteriia > Flavobacteriales > Weeksellaceae > Chryseobacterium > Chryseobacterium sp. YR221. Next base: position 551,773 of record NZ_FWXM01000003.1, on the reverse strand, counting down.
CGGGTACTGAGCAGGCTGTTTTAAACTATCCGTCAGATCTTGATAGGATATCGGAAAGTGGCCTGTGGAATGGCAGGCAGAAAAACGGAGCTATAAGTACCCTTTGCCATTCCGAAGGAATCTCGACATCATGGTTGAAAACATTCATTTTTCTTGATTGTTTAAGTTTTTTTAACATTTGAAACGGCCTGAACTCCATCTAAAATTCGTACTTTTGCGCCACTATCGTTTTTACTAAAAAACAAAGCGTTCTCTTTGACATGGCAGGTCTGAAGTCATTTATCATTTTTTATATTATGCTGGTTTTTACCCTTTTCAATTCGAATTGGGTAGAAAATTCCTTGCAAAATATTCCTCATGTACCCCATGTCAGTAATATCTATCTATTAGATGTTTTTGAGGATGCTGATATGAATACCCACGCATTAGCTGCTGCCTCGAAAATCATAAAACATTCAGCACCTAAAAATGACTGCACGGCAGGTGACTTTTCAGCCATCTTAAAACTGAGCCCGAAAATTACACTTCCCAATATTGCAGTCTCTATTATCTGTGGGGTTAAGTCTTTTCTCCATCTCCTCCAATTGTATTAATGTAAGTTGTTGAAATTCAGTTTATTTATCGAAATTTTATAACTAAAACATGTTACAATGTATTTTAAAAACGTAATAATTTGCACTTTTGCAATATTATTCGCTGTGTCATGCAGTAAAGACAAGAAAAAAAACAACCAAAACGAGAAGGAAGTTCCTGTTCTTGAAATCAAAGAAAAAGATACCCTGGTGAGCAATCAGTTTGTCACTGACATCCAAGCTAAGAAGAATGTAGAAATGCGTTCCAGGATTGGAGGGATCATACAGCATATATATGTCAATGAAGGACAGTTTGTGCACCAGGGACAGGCTTTATTCAAAATCAATGATGCCGAACTTCAGATGGAGCTTTTAAAGGCAAATGCGGCCTTAAAACAAACCGAAGCCGATGTTCGTATTGTGGAAGTGGAACTGAAACAGATCCAGAGTCTGTATGCTAAGAAATTTGTGGCCAGCAACGAGCTGGAGATGGTAAAGGCAAAATTATCATCCGCTAAAGCTAAGCATGCCTTTGCTGATGCTGAAAAAAGGACTGTTCTGCAAAAAATAAGCTTTACAAAAATCACAGCTCCTTTTGACGGAGTCATTGATGTTATTCCCCTTAAAGATGGAAGCCTCGTGGAAAATGGGACTTTATTAACCACTTTATCTCAGCTTAATGAGGTGTATGCTTACTTTTCAATCCCTGAAAACTTATATTTTGAGCTTTTAGCTAATGATAAGATAGGAAGCCATCAGAAAATTGAACTGACACTGCCCAATGGCGTTAACTACCAGTTTAACGGAGCACTAAAAACCGCCGAAGGAGAAATAGACAGAACGACAGGTTCCATACGGTATAAAGTATTATTTCCCAATCCTGACCGCTTGATCAAACATGGTACTTCCGGAAAGCTGATTATTTCCGAACATCAGGGAAATGCCGTTTTGATTCCTCAAAAATCAACATTCTCCATTCAGGATAAGATGTATGTTTTTGTGGTGGATAAACACAATAAAGTAAAGATGACCAATATTAAGATTGGAACTACCCTGAGAGATTCTTATTTGGTAGAAAGTGGTCTTAAAAAGGGTGATTTAATTATTTATGAGGGTACACAGTCTTTAAAAGACGGTGATATAATCAAAATTAAAAAGAAGTATTAACCTTTCGTAATCTTTAAATCAACTAACAATGGTAGAAATGTTTATAAGACGAAAGGTTCTTTCGTTGGTTATTTCCATATTATTTGTCCTCCTGGGAATTATGGCCCTGATGAAAATGCCCATTACCCAGTTTCCGGACATTGTACCTCCTTCTGTTACTGTAACCGCGAAATATACCGGGGCTAATGCCGAGGTATCAGCCAATGCTGTTGCTCTTCCGCTGGAACGTGCCATCAACGGAGTTCCGGGAATGACGTATATGTCTACAGTAACATCCAATGATGGTCTTACCCTGATCCAGGTATTCTTTGAAGTGGGAACAGATCCCGATGTGGCTGCAGTGAATGTTCAGAACAGGGTGACAACAATCCTCGATGAACTTCCTGAAGAGGTGATCAGAGCTGGTGTAACCACTGAAAAAGAAGTGAACAGTATGCTGATGTACCTCAACATTACAAGTACAGATCCAAGCCAGGACGAGCAGTTTATCTACAACTTTACAGATATCAATGTTCTTCAGGAATTGAAACGTATTGATGGAGTAGGACGTGCAGAGATTATGGGACAGAAAGAATATTCGATGAGAGTATGGCTGGATCCGCAAAAGATGGCAGCGTACAGTATTTCAGCAGATGAAGTGATAAATTCATTACAGAAACAGAATATTTCTGCGGCTCCCGGAAAAGTGGGGGAAACGTCAGGAAAAACGTCCAGTCAGCTTCAGTATGTAATTAAGTATAAAGGTAAATTTTTTGAACCCAAGCAATACGAAGAAGTTCCTATCAGATCTGATGTAGACGGAACTATTTTGAAGCTTAAAGATATTGCTAAAGTAGAATTTGGGGCCATGAATTACGGAATGGTTTCCAAAACAGACGGAAGACCTTCCGCCTCTATTATGATGAAGCAGCGTCCCGGTTCCAATGCCTCTGAAGTCATTGAGAGTGTAAAGGCCAAAATGGAAGAACTGAAAGTTTCCTCTTTCCCTCCGGGAATGGAATATAATATGGCATATGATGTTTCCAGATTCCTGGATGCCTCCATTAGTGCGGTACTGACAACCCTTATTGAAGCCTTTATTCTGGTAGGAATTGTTGTATTTATTTTCCTTCAGGACTGGCGTTCAACACTGATTCCGGTATTAGCCGTTCCTGTAGCACTTGTAGGAACTTTTGCGTTCATGAATATGCTGGATTTCTCGGTAAACCTGCTGACGTTATTTGCTTTGGTTCTTGCGATTGGTATTGTGGTGGATAATGCAATCGTCGTAGTAGAAGCCGTCCATGTTAAAATGGAGGAGGGAATGAATGCCATGGATGCTACGGTAAGTGCTACAAAAGAAATTGCGGGGGCAGTAGTTGCCATTACAATTGTAATGTCTGCCGTATTTATTCCTGTTGCATTTCTTGACGGTCCGGTTGGTGTATTCTACCGCCAGTTTTCATTAACTCTGGCCATCAGTATTGTTATTTCTGGGGTGAATGCACTAACGCTTACTCCGGCACTTTGTGCTATTATTTTGAAACCACATGACCATAATAAGAAAAAAAACGTGATTGACAGGCTTTTCCAAAGCTTTAATACAGGTTTTGACCGGTTGACAAACGGTTATGTAGGCATTTTATCAAAATTTGCAACGAGAACTACAGTAACCTTTGGATTATTATTCCTGTTCATCGGGCTTACCTTTGTAACCAGTAAGTTTCTTCCCACCGGTTTTATCCCTATGGAAGACCAGGGAATGGTGTATGTGAGTGTTACCACCCCCCAGGGTGCAACAGTAGAAAGAACGGAAAAAGTATTGGATGAAGTAACGATTATTGCAAAGAAAATAAAAGGTGTAGAAAACGTAACAACGCTTGCCGGATACAGTATTGTAACGGAAATTGCCGGTTCATCCTACGGAATGGCGATGATTAACCTTAAAGACTGGAAAGAAAGAGATATTTCAGTGAATGATCTGATCACGGAGCTTTCTGAAAAAACAAAGTCTATCGCAGATGCACAGATTGAAATCTTTGCACCACCTACAGTTCCTGGATTTGGAAATACAAGCGGTTTTGAATTGCGTTTACTGGACAGAACCGGTGGAACTATTGAGAATACAGATAAAATTACGAAAGATTTTGTCAAAAAACTGAATACTGCCCCGGAACTACAAAATAGCTTTACCAGCTTTGATGCTACTTTCCCGCAATATATGATCAATATCGATTATGATATGGCAGCTAAAAAAGGAATTTCCGTAGATAATGCTATGTCCACTTTACAGACGATGCTTGGATCTTATTATGCCACCAATTTTATCCGCTTCAGCCAGATGTATAAAGTGATGGTGCAGGCAAGCCCGGAACATAGGGATACTCCTGAAAGTATTCTGAATCTCTATCTGAAGAATGATAAAGGTGAAATGGTTCCTTTTTCAACATTTATTACCATGGAAAAAGTATATGGTCCCGAAGTGTTGACAAGGTACAATATGTATATGTCTGCAATGATTAACGGAGAACCTGCAGATGGCTACAGCTCAGGAGATGCAATTGCAGCTGTAGAACGGGTGGCTAAAGAAAGCCTTCCGAGAGGATTTGATATAGAATGGTCGGGGATGACAAGAGAAGAAATTTTGTCCGGAAACCAAACCGTGTATATCTTCCTGATCTGTCTGTTGTTTGTATATCTTCTCTTAGCTGCACAATATGAAAGTTTCCTTCTTCCGATGCCGGTGCTGTTAAGCTTGCCTACAGGGATTTTTGGATCCTATTTCGCATTGGTACTAGCTGGGCTGGATAATAATATTTATGCACAGGTAGCTTTAGTCATGCTGATCGGGCTTTTAGCTAAAAATGCAATTCTTATCGTAGAATTTGCGGTGGCAAGAAATAAACAGGGCTTTGATATTATCCCGGCTGCTATTGAAGGAGCAAGACAGCGTTTGAGGCCCATTCTGATGACTTCCTTTGCTTTTGTAGCAGGACTTATTCCGCTTTGTATTGCTTCCGGAGCAGGGGCAATAGGAAACCGTTCCATTGGTACGGCTGCGGCAGGAGGAATGCTGATCGGAACTATTTTCGGATTGGTTGTTATTCCGGGGCTGTATATATTCTTTGCAAAACTTGAAAATAAGAAGAAAGATGAGAAGATTAAACCATAGAAATATATTTTACGGAATTACTTTATTGAGCATGGTTTCATGTGCGGTTCCAAAAGTTGCCACGTTGAAAAAGGCAAAGACACTGCCTGAAGAAGTAATAAAGACAGGAAAAAAAGAAAATGTAGATGAATTCCAGCAGATTAATCTGAAAGCTTATTTTTCAGATCCCCTTTTGTTGGAACTTTTTGATCAAGTAGTACAGGCTAATCCTGATTTTCAGATTGCCCAGCAAAGGGTAGAAATTGCGAACAGTTTTCTGCAGCGGTCCAAGATGGATCTTTTACCTTCTCTTGATGTAGGTGCTGAAGCTTCGGGGAACCGCTATGGAAAATACACAATGGAGGGAGTAGGAAATTACGATACCAATCTTTCTCCCAATATTACTGAAGAGCAGAAAATTAATAGAAACTTCACTCCTAATTATTGGCTGGGAGCAAGAAGCAGCTGGGAAATTGATGCCTGGGGAAAGCTTAAAAACAGAAAAATTGCTGCCCAAAAGAAATACCTGGCTTCTACAGAAGGGCTCAGGCTGCTGCAGGTAGAGCTTTTTACAGATATTGCCAACCTGTATTATCAGCTGGTGACCTTAGACAATCGTCTGGCTATTTATCAAAAAAACTATAAGCTCCAGCAGAGGGCCTTTGAAATTGTTTTGGCACAAAGGGAAGTGGGAAAGGCCACAGAACTTGCGGTACAGCAATTTAAAGCTCAGAATAACAACTGGCTGGCAGAAATAGAACATATAAGAGTAGAGATTGTAACTGTGGAACAGGCCATTACCACACTGACAGGGAGCTATGGAGGAGATGTGAAGCGGGGAAAAATGCTGATGCCTACCAATATGGATATTTTAAATAAAACCATTAATGTGGAAGGTGTAGTTCATTCCAGACCGGATGTAGCTGCCAATTATTATGTATTGGAAGCTTCTCAGGCAGATGCCAAGGCAGCAAGAGCCGCTTTTTATCCTAAAATTGATCTCGGAGCAGGTTTCGGACTTAACTCTTTTTCTGTAGAGACTTTATTTAAACCAAGTTCATTAGCCGGACAATTACTGGGAGGATTAATGGTTCCTGTTTTTAATAAAGGACAGCTGAAATATGAATTTAAAATAGCCAATACAGAGCAGGAAATAGCCTTTCTTAACTATCAGAAGAGTATTACTACTGCATTTAACGAACTTCAGTCTATTTTAAAGCAAACAAAAATCTACGAAAGGGTTTTGAAACTGAAGTCAGAAGAAGTTGGATTTCTGGACAGAGGGGTGGAAGTCTCCAATGATCTGTATTTAACAGGATATGCCAATTATTTTGAACTGATCAATTCCCAGAAAAGTAAATTGACCGCAGAGCTTGACCTGCTGCAGTTTCAGCATCAGAATACCAGAAATAATGTTTTACTGTTTAAAGCATTAGGAGGCAAACTGGACTGATTTTATAATAGTAGCCATTAAGAGGCAATGCTGTTCTCCTTAGAGTATCTTTTGAAGATCTTATTTTTTAGCAGCCCTGTTTCTTAATGGTTTTAAAACAAAAACAATTTTGCCGGTTTGAAAAACTGGCCCATTTTTATTTTTTACGATGAAGAAAGCCACCTTTTTGAGGTGGCTTTTATTTTTATAAGATCGTTGTAATTATTTGATCACTTGGATATTGACTGCAGAAAAACCTTTTGGTGATTTTTCTTTTTCAAAAGATACTTTGTTTCCTTTTTTTACAAGCTCTGTACAGTTGTTGTTGTGGAAGAAAATATTTTCTTTTGAATTGTCTTCAGTAATGAAGCCATATCCTTTTTCACTGTGGAATGTGATGATTCCTGTTTTACGGATATCTTCTTCAATAATCGGAGCTGCCCCTAACTGAATTTCTTCAAGGTTTACCTCCTGTCTTTCTTCAGGTGGAGTAGAAGTTAATCTTCCGAATTCATCTACATACATGAATACATCCTCCATATCCTTTCCTTTGTTGTTGTTCGTTTTACGCTCTTCGCGTCTCAACGCTTTTTCTTTTTGCTTTTGAATTTTTTTCTTGAAATTTTCCTTTTTAGAAAAAGAATCTGCCATAAATTATTTTTAGTATTTAGTTTCTAATATATTGTTATTGATTCAGTGTATTTAGCTTTATATTTATAGAGCCTACTGATGCTTCCTGTCTTGGATTCTCCCTATCATACAGAGCTTTAAAATTCCGATAAGTTGTTCTTAGTAGAAGAATTAAAGTTAAAAATATGGTTGCTTTAAAAGCAAAGGCTGAATAAAATGATATTCGGCCGCGGCAGAAAACAAGTAGTAATTTAGCTATTAATATGCAAATATACAACAATAAAATGAATAATACGGTTTTAAATAATTGATTATCAGAAATAGATTCCATGGAAACAGCTGTATGCATGGTATAAAAGACAGGTTTCAATCTTTTTCCGGAACAGAATAGTAACAAATCCCCAGCAAGCTGAGGATTATGAAACTATATTATAGAAATGAAGTGGTGATAATATGGATGGGTGAATATCAAATGCTATGCCTAAAACTCACTGTTGAAGGAGATCTGCAGCGATTAATAAGGTTGAAAATAGAATGAATTATTTGTATCTGTCTGAGAAATAATAAAGTATTCATGAAATTCTTTTTTTTGAAATAATTAAATATTTTTTTATTCCGCATCAGGTGTTATGTCCAATTGACAGGATGAAACATAAATACCGAAAAATTCACCATACTGAGATGACTTTTATTTTTCACCTTTGTTTCATTAACATTTAAATAATAAGAATAATGTCAGCACAAGATGTAAAAGGAAAAGTTGTTTTAATTGCCGGAGGAGGGAAAAACCTTGGTGGATTATTAAGTAAAGGTTTTGCCTCCAAAGGAGCAAAATTAGCGATACACTACAATAGTGAAAGTTCTAAAGCTGAGAGCGAAAAAACACTTGCTGAAGTTCAGTCTTTAGGAGCAGAAGCATTTTTGTTTCAGGCTGATCTGACGAAAGTAGAAAATGTAACTAAGTTTTTTGACGAAACCATTTCAAAGTTTGGAGGAATTGATATTGCAATCAATACAGTGGGGATGGTACTGAAAAAACCATTTGCAGAAACTACAGAAGAAGAATATGATAGAATGTTCAACGTCAATTCAAAATCTGCTTATTTCTTCCTGCAGGAAGCCGGGAAAAAACTGAATGATAACGGTAAGATTTGTACTATCGTCACTTCATTACTTGCCGCTTATACAGGATTGTATTCCACATATGCAGGAGCAAAGGCACCGGTAGAACATTTTACAAGAGCGGCTTCTAAAGAATTCGGTGGAAGAGGAATCTCTGTAACTGCTGTGGCTCCAGGTCCTATGGATACACCTTTCTTCTATGGGCAGGAAACGGATGATGCAGTGGCTTATCATAAATCAGCTGCTGCTTTAGGAGGACTTACCGATATCAAAGACATCGCTCCACTGGTAGAGTTTTTGGTAACAGAAGGTTGGTGGATCACCGGGCAGACTATTTTTGCTAACGGAGGATATACAACCAGATAATCCAAGAAACCTGTAATCAATAACAAAACCACTGAATTATTTTCAGTGGTTTTGTTATTGATTCTAAAAAGAAACCCATACAATTAAGAGGATTACTTTTCCTTTTCCCAAAATACTTTTGATAATGATGGACAGTCCTGGAAATACAAATGGGGTATTTGAAATCTGCCCGTAATTTTGTTAAGTAGAAGCTCTGTAGACCAATTCTGCATCCATTATAACTGATTGGCTTGCGGCTGAACTATCTTTGATTTTTTCCAGTGCCAGTTCTGCAGCCTTTTCACCCATTTTCTCCAGGGGCTGTTGTACACTGGTTAATTGAGGATATACCATTGACGATAATTCGGTTCCGGAAAAGCTTGCGACAGCCACATCTTCAGGTATTCTTACCTTTTGTTCAAGAAGATAATTCATGACACCCATTGCTAAGGTATCACTAAATGCAAAAATACTGTCAAATTCTATATTCTTATCCAATAGTTGTTTGATTATCTCTCTTCCATGCTGAACGGTCATCCCATTAGCCTGTATAATAAGGTTTTCATCAAAGATGTTGTATTTCATAAGAATACGTTTGTATCCATTCATTCTTTCCGTAACATTCCGGATGGTTGTAGGACCCATGATATAGACAATTCTTTTTCTCCCTGTTTTAATCAAATGTTCTACCATTAATGATGCTTTGATAGAATCATTAACAATTACTTTCGAAACATCTAAGGATTGATGGGGGAGTCTGTCAAAGAATATTAAAGGGATTCCCTGTCCCATAATATGCTGATATATGTCGTTGTTATAAGTTTCATGACAGAGGTTGATAATAATGGCATCCACATTAAACTCTTCCAGTAGTTGTAGATTTTTTCTTTCTATAAGAGGATCTTCATCTGATTGGGTGATGATAATCCGGTATCCAAGTGGATACAAAATATTCTGAATTCCTTTAAGAACTTTTGCAGAAAAAGGAGTGATCATTTCAGGTACAACAAATCCGATAGTCTTGGATTGTCCGGACTGGAGACTTAGCGCAGTAAGGTTTGGTTTATAGCCCATTTTATGTGCTGCGTCCAATACCCGTTTTCTTGTTTCATCATTAACATTTTTGTCATGAAGGAGTGCTCTGGAGATGGTAGAGGTAGATAATGACAAAAATTTAGACAGATCTTTAATAGTAATACGCTTCATTAGACCTTACTTTTCGCCAAAAATAACAAAAAAATATGCAATTGGGAACGTTCCCTAAATTTTGGGAACGTTCCCAATTTAAATTTTTTAAAAAAACTAATGAATTAACTATTTGTTAATATAGTTTTAGCGAATTGATTAATCCGTTAATAATTTATTGCTTATGAATAAGATGTATTGTAATGATGATTTACTTGAAATTCGTGCAGGGATTTTACACATTGGTGTAGGAAACTTCCACAGGGCTCATCAACAATTTTATACCCATATGCTGTTGCATGAAAAGGATCAGCAGAGTTGGGGGATTTGTGGAGTTTGTTTACTGCCTTCAGATGAGAAGATCGTAAATAATTTAAGGACTCAGGATCTCAAATATTCGCTGACGGTTTGCGGAAGAAACGGGAAAAACGAAGTGCATAAAATATACTCATTATGTGAATTGATTTGGGGAGTTGAAGATCCGGATGCTGTAGTCAGAAAAATTGCCGACGATTCGATTAAAATAATCACTTTAACCATTACAGAAGGTGGATATAATCTGGATAAGGAAACTGGAGAATTTATTCTGGATGATGAAAAAATAAAGTATGATCTGGAAAATCCTGCCAGCCCTACTACCGTTTTTGGTTTTATTGCAGAAGGGTTACGGAATAGAAAAGTGAAAAATGGAGGAGGAATTACCATACTTTCGTGTGATAATCTTCAGCATAATGGTGATACTGCAAAGAGAGCCTTTACGGCATTTATAGAAGCACAGGATAAAGACCTTGCAGCATGGGTAAAAGAAAATGTGACTTTCCCCAACAGTATGGTAGACCGTATTACTCCTGCCACAACTCCCGAAGATATTGAAAGACTGAACAAGATGAATGGGACGAACGACAAAGCTCCTGTTTATTGTGAAGATTTTGCACAATGGGTAATAGAAGATCGATTTATGGCTGGAAGACCTGCCTGGGAGAGAGTAGGAGTAGAATTTACGGATGATGTCACCGCCTTTGAAAATATGAAACTGAGCCTGTTGAATGCTTCACACAGTCTGTTGTCTTATCCGTCTTTTCTGATGGGATATCGAAAAGTAGACCAGGCAATGGAAAACAAAGATCTGGTACAATTTATCCGAAACTTTATGGATATTGATATTACACCATTTGTTCCCGTCCCTAAAAACACAGATTTAGAAAATTATAAAAAAACACTTATTGAAAGATTTGCCAATCATAGTGTCAGCGACCAGGTAAGCCGTTTGTGCTCTGACGGAATTTCAAAATTTCCGGTTTATATTATTCCTAATCTTGGTAAAATGATAAAAGAAGGGAAAGATCTTACAAGGCTTACTTTTCTTATTGCTTCCTATAGACATTATCTGAAATACAAAACAGATGACCATGGAAATACTTTTGAAGTGTCTGAACCCTGGCTGACTATCAATGACGAGTTACTTATTGCTAATGAAAATCCCCTGGATTTTTTAGAATTATCAGCTTTTAAAGGAGTTCATCTGAAGGCTACTGAACAATTCACAGATCTGTATATCCGGTTCGTACAGGATATCAGAAACTCAGGAATCGATTGGGATTTACAATCAATCATAAAATAAAAGGCCATGCAAGTAAATACTAATATAAGTTCTTCAGAAAATAAGACAAACAATGCCATATTGCCCTTTGCAATCATCACCTTTATTTATTTCATTGTAGGCTTTCTGACCACCGTGAATGAACAATTGCAGGCACCTCTGAAGTTCACTTTTCTAAGTCATGCGGGTAGTCTGAAAAATACATTTACCACTCTAATTTCCTTTTTCTTCTTTTTGGGCTATCTTTTGAATGGAACTTTGGGAAGTAAATGGGTCAATGCATTTGGATATAAAAATACGATCCTGCGCGGTCTTTTTTTTATGATTTCAGGTCTTTTTATGTATTTATGCTCATCCTGGTTTGGGGGTCAGTATCCGGATTTAAAATTCAGTATTAAGGACGCTGTTATTCCGTTTGGATTTATCATTTTCGTTATAGGATCCTATTTAATGGGGACTTCTGCCGCCATTATTCAGGTAGTTGTAAATCCTTATGCCGCATCATATGAACTGAAGGGAACCCAGCCGGTACAGCGTCTGAATATTCTGACAGCCATTAATTCTATCGGGACCACTTCGGGACCATTTTTTGTTACGGTGGTCATGTTCAGTGGAATTTCCATTGAAAATATAGAAATCAGACAGCTGTTGCTGCCTCTATCAGCACTTATCGTATGCATACTAATTGTAATTGTGATTACCAAAAAGCTTCACCTTCCTGATATTGCCCATACAAGAGTAGTAGGAGAAGAAAAACTGGAAAGAAGCATCTGGTCATTCAGACATTTTGTACTGGGGGTTCTGGCGATCTTTTTTTATGTTGGAACTGAGGTGGCTATTGGAGCCAATATTAACCTATATGCCTTTGAGCTGATGGATTCTGGGCATCCCATTACATTTTTCGGAAAAACAGATATTATTGTGGGTGGGGTAGATTTAGGAATTCATGCATTACTGTCTACATTATACTGGGGAGGCTTTCTTGTAGGAAGGGCGATATCAAGTTTCTTGACTAAAATTTCTGCAAGGACACAATTAATAACCACAACAATTCTTGCGACGATTCTTGCCCTAACATCTATGATGACACAAAACCTTTGGTTTCTTGTAGCAATTGGTCTTCTGCATTCTTCTATGTGGAGTTGTATCTATACCCTTTCCATAAAAGGACTGAATAAGTATACATCAAAAGCATCAGGTATTTTTATTTCTGCAGTATTTGGCGGGGCTGTGTTTACCCTTATCCAGGGTGGTCTGGCAGATATTTTAGGTTCATGGAGATGGACGTGGGTGCTTACTGTAATCTGCGAATTGGTGATGCTGACTTATGCTTTGTTTGGATCAAGGATAAGAGAAAAAGATCTTATTCACTAGTTCACAATCATCTATTTTCTTAGAATCATTTTATTATCCTGTACATAATTACCGGATAGAGAATGCTTGGTGTTTATATTAAAAAATACTTAGGTCATGCTAAAATTTATTGTATTGCTTTTTCCTTCGATTATAGGAAGTGTATTTTTGAATGCACAGGAGATACATTCTGCTTTACAGCTTCGAAACAGTCATTTATGGCGTGGTATTGAAGTTTCTGCAGGGTTGGTTTATACAGGAGATGTCCATTTGGATTATAAGAACTTTTATGGAGGGTTCTGGGCTGGTGGTAATGTGAATGGTTCTTATAAAGAATTTAATAATTATATAGGATACAGAAATAAACACCTTACTTTAGAGTTATGGGATATTTATAATTTTTCACCCGATGCCTCGTATAATAACAAAGAATTTTTTAATTATTCGGCAAGGGAAACCGGGCGCTTTTGGGATCTGAGATCTTACTATTTCATAAGTGAAAAGTTTCCGTTAGTTCTTAGTTGGAACACTGTTGTTTTCGGGAGAGATAGGAACAGTGACAATACAGAGAACAAATATTCATCATTTGTCTCGGGAGAATATCCTGTGTATAAGAAAGAAAACCTGGAAGTGAGAGGAAGAGTGGGATATGGCTTTGCATTAAACAACAGCAACGGCGAAAAGAATAATTTTTTTGCTAAAGAAGAAGGATTCAATGAAGTGAGCCTTATTATTTCAAAAAACTTGACCATTGAAGGATATAAAATACCCATTGGAATATGGGGGATGTGGAATCCGGTAAACAATAATGCATTTCTGCAGTTTTCTGTACAGGTCTATTCATTCTGAAAACAGAGATGAATTTAAGAAGTCTATTAACAATATATTTATTATTTTAAAATAATGGAAGATAAAAAAAATAAAGCAGTCTGCTTTGGAGAAGTTCTTTGGGATATTTTTCCAGGAGAACAGAAAAGAGTAGGGGGAGCCCCTTTTAATGTAGCATACCATCTTTCCCGGATGGGTGTTGAGACCCATATGATCAGCAGTGTTGGTGATGATCAGCTTGGGCATGATCTGTTACAGAAAATGAAAAACTGGAACATTTCCACAGAGCACATCCAGATAAACACAGAGTACCCTACCAGTACCGTTATTGCTTCAATGGATGAGAATAATGATGCACATTATGATATTGTAGAAAATGTAGCCTGGGATTTTATTGATACGACCAGGGCTGATAAGGAAATTCTTAGTAAAACGGATGTTTTGGTGTTTGGAACACTGGCAGCGCGAAATGAGAAATCCAAAAACACATTATTCCATTTACTGGAGCTTAGTTCTTACAATGTTTTTGATATTAACCTTAGAGAGCCATATTATGACATTAGCATGATTAAGGATCTGTTGCACAAAGCAGATCTTGCAAAGTTTAACAAAGCAGAATTGCGCATGATGTTAGATTTTTTAGGTAAAACATATACCAATGAAGAAGACAGTATACATTATTTGCAGGACCAGTTTGACCTCCAGGAAATTATTATTTCTAAAGGAAGTAAAGGAGCTCTGTATGCTGATAAGGACGATTTTTATCTCTATCCTACCATCCCGGTTACCATAAAAGATACTGTTGGAAGTGGTGACTCTTTTTTAGCCGGGTTTTTATCAAAAAAACTGGAAAAAGGAAGTTCTGTGGATGAAACAATGATACAGGCTGTATCGCTCGGAGCTTTTATTACATCACAGGAAGGGGCGTGCCCTGAATATACCGTCGAAGATTTTAACAGATTTAAAAGTGAATACCCTCTTTCGGCTTTGAAATAAATCAACAGGCTGTACACTAATTTAAAATGATTCTTGAAGAAACATTTTATACCTTTAATTGCACAATTAAGACAGAAATTAGTATGCATCATCAGTTGGAAAAACATTATGTAAACAGGGTAGGCTGGCTTAGGGCAGCTGTTTTGGGAGCTAATGACGGATTGCTGTCCACTACAAGTATTGTTATTGGGGTTGCAGCCGCAGAACCGGAGCGTCATATCATTATCCTGGCCGCTTTAGCAGGCATGATTGCAGGGGCCATGTCTATGGCTGCCGGTGAATATGTGTCTGTAAGTTCACAGGAAGATACGGAAAAAGCAGATTTAATCCGTGAAAAACGTGAACTTGAAGAAATGCCTGAAGTAGAACTTAGAGAACTAGCTAAAGTGTATGAAAGAAGAGGATGTACCCAGGAAACAGCAATGCAGGTTGCTATAGAGCTCACAGCACATGATGCATTAGGCGCTCATGCCCGGGATGAACTGGGAATCAATGAAATCACACAGGCAAAACCTTTACAGGCAGCTGTTGCTTCGTTTGGATCTTTTGCAGTGGGAGCTTTATTGCCTTTTATGGTCTCTTTACTGGCTCCTATCAAACAGATGATCTATTTTCAATATGGTTTTTCCATTATATTCCTTATGTTGCTAGGAGCAATTTCTGCCAAAACAGGCGGTTCAGATATTAAAATTGCCATGCTCAGAATTTGTTTCTGGGGGACAGTAGCAATGGGAATTACAGCATTGGTAGGTCGGTTTTTTGGCGTGAGTGTAGCATAAACCCATATTTTTTTGATCTGCTGAGGACGGAAAATGAAATTAAAATAAGCAAAAATAGAAAGCAGGAATTCACGACGGACAGCATGTTTGAAGATCTGTATAAAGCAAATAAGATGAGCTCAACAGGGTTCATCTTATTTGCTTTTATTATAGAAATTTCACTTTTTTTGAAAGCTAATCTTTTGATTTACAAATAATAAAAAACCTAACAAGTGTTAGTCGTAGAAATACTACACTTTTCCAGATTTACACTTAAATATTCTTTCAGTCTGGTAAATACTTCTAATTTTGGTGATATAACCAACCACAAATCACAAAATATTAACGATTAAAATTTACGATCATGGCAGAAAGAAATTCAAGAGGAATTCTAAAATTCAACAACGGTGAAGGACAAAAGTTATTAAAACTTAATTATACGGTAGCCCGTGCTACAGACGTGTCCGGTAGAGTAGCATCTGATCCTTCTAATGCTCTTATTAAAATTACAGTAGAAGCTACGGAGAAATCTGATATTCTTGAAAGTCTTCTTAACGGAAAATACAAACCTACAGTAGGGGAAGTAACTTTCAACAAATCTCACGAAGAAGGAACACTGACAACATTAAAATGGACTAACGGGTATGTCATCCAGCACGAAGTAGATTTCGATGCCGTAGATGAAAACAGTATGTACATCAGTTTTGTTGTAAGTGCAGAACAAATTGATCTTGGTAATTCAGCTTATAATGGGGCTTGGCCTACAGCATAAGAATCTGATCTCTTAAAATTAACTCAACATAAAACAGAATGGTGCTACAAAGATGCTGTTCTGTTTTTTTGTCTGTAATTATTTCCATCGGGACATCATAAATGGACAAGCAGCTTTACCTTTTTTAAAAATTCTATAATTTTAAACATAAAGCTGATAGTGTGAATTTTATATTGTGAAAAATTCATAACTTTATGAAAAGGTCATTTGTTTTTTAATTTTTTTATTAAATAAATTTCCCCGAAAACACCTTACATAATATGAATAAAAATACCTCGAATTCAGATAAGATTTCCGAGAATCATATTCCCGGAATCAACCGTGTGGTTAAACTGGATATTGTAATAGAAGGCAAAATCATCAAGCACTTTAAGCATTTTCGTTTACAGCAAAGTGTAAAAAAACATCATGATTTTGAACTGACTTTAGCTCATGATACCCTGGATGGAAGACAAAACCATGATCTGGAAGAAGCCCAACAGTTTTTAGGAAAACGTTTAACAATAGTTTTTAAATATAAAGATGTGGAAGGAAGTCCGGAAAGGACCTTTGTAGGAGTGATCACAAAAGTGGGTTTCAGCCAGGAAAATCATAATCTTGGAAATATTGTTTTGAAAGGCCATAGCCCTACCATTCTGCTGGATGCAGCTCCCCATACACAAAGTTTTGGAGGAGGTCAGCCTGTTAATATGGGAATCATTGCAGAGGAAGTTATCAAACAGGGAATAGAAAATACTAAGTTTGATGTAAAAGTAAATGCCAAAGCTTCTTCCCAGATCCTCTACAGTGCTCAGTATAACGAAACTCATTATAATTACCTCTGCAGAATGGCTGAAGCCTATGGCGAACAGTTCTATTATGATGGCGAAGTACTGCACTTCGGAAATATGCCACCTCAGAATAAAGCACTGGAACTGGTGTATGGAAGCAATGTTTCTGATGTGAATGTTGAATTAAAGGCAGTTCACATCAAACCCAGTTTTTATGGATATAACAGCAGCTCAAATGCTAAACTCTCTTCAGGAGAAACTCCTATAAAACATGTAGGAAATTTAGCAAAAACGGCTTACCAGAATAATGATGGAATATTCAAAACTCCGGCATTACAGGTAGCTCCCATAAAAGCGGCAACCGATATGGATGTTGTTATCTCCCAAACCAGTACAGCCGGAAGTAAGGCGGTAGAAGTCTTTACGGTTTCAGGCGGAACAACTATTCCTTTTTTATATCCGGGATGCGTTGCCGATATCAATATGCGCAAAACAGATACTAATCAAACATCCTATTTTACAAAGCTCATGATGACGGAAGTGATTCATGAGGTGGATGCTTTAGGACGCTATACAGGAAGATTTGAAGCCATAGCCTCAGATACTGGATTTATCCCGAAACCTGATTTTACTGTTCCTGTGGCGCAACCTCAGATTGCCACCGTCATATCCAATACAGACCCGCAGGAACAGGGAAGGGTAACTGTAAGATTTGACTGGCAGCTTAATGATACGACCAATTTCATCCGAATGATGGCTCCCGATGCAGGAGGAACAGATCAGATTACCCAAAACAGGGGGTATGTGGCTGTACCTGAAGTAGGCGATCAGGTGATGGTTGGTTTTGTACATAATCACCCTGACCGTCCTTTCGTGATGGGAGGAATGTTTCATGGAGGAACAGCTATGGGTGGCGGTGTCAATAATCATTTGAAATCTATACAGACCAGAAGCGGAATCAGGATTCTAATGAATGATGCAGAAGGGAGTGTCAATATTATCGACCCTAGCGGAAATAATTATTTTATGGATGGAAAAGGTAATATTGTGGTCACTGCCCCTAAAAATATGACGTTCAATGCAGGAGAGAATCTTAATATTAATGTAGGAAAAGATATGAAGACCAGTGTGGGAAATGATCATACAACTACTATTATCAATGATCACAGATTTACCTCAAAAAATTATAAACAGACGGTCAATGAAAATAAAACCATTAATGTAACCGGGGATTTAAAAGAAACAACTTCTACCACCACCCATAAAGCAAAAAATGGTGATATTTTGTTACAGAGCTCAGGAGTGGCGAAAATGCTGGGTAAAATAGATGCTAAGGTGAATAAAGGATAGAGAATGTTTAAAAAAGTACTGATCTCTTTCTTTTCATCGGTCTTATCAGTAGTGGCACTTGTTATTATTGAATTAGGTTTTATGGATCTGTCTACACAGTATAGTCACGGAGATTATGGATGGGTTGCCCTTTGGTTGATCTTCGCTTTTTTTCCGGTATTATTTGCTCTGCCGTTTGTAATTGCTTCTAAACGTAAACAAAACGAAATAAATGACTTTCTTTTATTTTGTTTTTACTCTTTTTGTGCATGTTTTCTTGTGATATCGTTAATTTTAGTGATTATCCTTCCGTTGATGTCATAAGAATCATTAAGTAACAACAATTAAGAGTAAATTATTAAAAAAAATGTAAGGTATTAATAATGAATAAACTAATAAAATATCTATTAAGCTTTTTATTTTTTACCCAGATCTCGTGTCAGGAAAAAAAAGACCATAAAAAAACTGAAACTATGACAAAATATGAATGGACTGAGGGAACTTCTGCCCCTTTAGGATATCCAATGGAAGTATACAAAGGGGGAATGGAATGCGAAGGAGGAGAATGGGTAGGATTAAGCTTTGGTATCGCTCCAGGGAGCCGCCCCTGGGGTTCAATTAATCATGGAATGGGGAATGGTTTTAAAAGTCTTCCCTCCCGTTTGGATTTTATCTGGATGTCTTATATGGAGAACCAGTTTTACATGATTGATACTGCTATTGATACCGCTAAGATTAAAGAGTATTTCAGTAAAGGCTATCAGGTAAAAGTAACGAATGGAAGTGGTGAAATTGAGCATTTAAATTATAACAATATTGCTGTAGGAATGGCTCCGGGGGGTGTGGTTGTAATCTGGGTAGTCGGTGTTGGGGTTCAGAAGGAAGTAGGCCGATATCAAGGCAAAAAAGTGACGATTCCTGAATCGGAAATTGCTAAGCTGGACAGCCATGAGGACCGTTTTTGGAGGAAAGATTACCTTGATGAAGTATTTAATAATGGCAAGGTTATCCCTGCTGAGGTAAAAGAAAAAAATAAAGGAAAACCTATTCCATTTGGTTTGTGGGATACTTATAGAATACGATACAGCTGGAAACCGGTTTTCGAATTACCGGAAAATGCTAAACTCAACCCATTGACAGATGTTGGAATATCAGCAATTAATGGCGAATGGGAACAGCTTGATGCATCGAAAATCTCTTTGGTTGGGAATGAGCTAAGAGCAATACCCAGAAGTATTGGTTTCGACTTTATGGGTGCTGATAATAAAAAATATGGAGCAGATTGTGATCTGAATGAAAAGTCAGCTTTTGAAGCCTATAAGACTGTGTTTGGAAATGATCCTAATTCAACTAAAGCTAATATTATTGTAAAGGTTAATGAGTCTAATAGCTACTTTACGATAATGCTAAAAGGTGAAAATGGTAAAGAAGCTTTCATAAAAGCTGATAAAGTAGAAGTTTTCTAAAACAAAAACGATGGGAAAGACTTTTGTATATAACACGGGTAATGCTAAAATTCCTCTCAATGAGATGCACCTTGAAATAGGAGTATTTTTCGATGGTACTTTAAACAATTTAAAAAATTCTGAATTGAGAGCGAAGTACAGGGATGGAAAGAATAAAATAGAAAGTACTGATACCGAGGAGGAAATACTGAAGAAAGAAAAGGCCATTAAAGACACGAGGGCCCAACAGGAAAAAGAATATAAAAAACTTAAAAATAAAGAAGTATCTGATAATGACTCCGAGTATGAACGCTACCTAAAAGGGAGTCACCGATCTTGGCTGGATAGTCAGGGGGTTGATAATAGTTTTAGTAATGACTATACCAATGTAGCCAGAATGTATAAATGTAGCGAGCAATATAATTATGGGGTTTATGTGGAGGGTATTGGTACACTTGATAACAGTAGGGATGTAGATGATGGGTTCCAGTACGGATCCGGTAAAACCGGAGTGCGGGGGAAAGTAAGGAAAGGATGTGAAATGGTTGCTGATAGAATTGGTGTTTTAAAAAAACAACAACGTGATAAAAAAGGATTGACTAAAATTACTATTGATACTTTCGGATTCAGCCGCGGAGCTGCTGCTGCGAGGAATTTTGCTTACGAAATCAATGGAAGAAAGAGAACAAAAGATATTGAGATAAAAAAATCCAGAAAGATCATAGGATATACTCAGATGGATTCTTCTGAGGGCCCTATTACTGTTCCGGAATATGGAGATATTTGGATAGATAAAGATGATACGGAGGTAGATCCTCGATATATTAAAGATGGTAAACTTCCAAAATTTGGATTTTTAGGATACTATCTTTTAAGTAAGAGAATTTTATCAGAACAACAACTTGAAGACTTAGAACTGGATGTTCGTTTTATCGGGGTTTATGATACTGTTTCTTCTTATGAGGAATTTGGTGATATGGGCGGCATGAGACGTGTCGGATGGGAAGGGATGAAGCATTCTACCTTAGGTTCTGCATACAATTTCGGAGATGATGTAGAACAGTTACAGTTATTGAATCCAGGATCTTATTTCAAAGCGGTTCATTTTACGGCAGCCAATGAGCATCGGGAAAACTTTTCATTAACCAGATTCCCGGGCAGTATCGAAAAGGAGTTTCCAGGGGTTCATTGTGATATAGGCGGTGCTTATGAAAACGGAATGGAAAAAGTGGATGAAATAGAAACTTCTAACCATAAACCGGTATGGTTCTTAAATAAACGCAGACAACAACTGATTGATGAACATTGGTATGATGAAGAACAGATTGAAATCAATAATAGCTTTCTGAATTTTATTACAGCGGGAAGTGTCTATCGTAAAATAACCGGAACCCGATTTCTGAGAAAAGAATACAGCTATATTCCTCTGCATTTTATGGAAGAGCATGGTAAAAATCTGTATGACAGTCAATTGATGATGAAAACAGAAACTACCTATTCTATAGAAAATGATAAGTATTTGCCTCATGCAAAAGATCTTTTACATGGCTATGTATTTGAAAATGATGAGAAGTGGAATTTCAAAACAGATGAACAAGTTGAAAAAGAAAAACAGGAAAGAGCATTGCAAAGGCTGCTAGACCCGGAACCGGTACAGGAACAATCTCCTGATGAGATGGTAGATGAAAACGGTAATAAAATCAAAACAACAACATTGGAAGAAGTGACAGTTACTTCCTATCATCCACAGACCTTATTAAGAATTATACGTAATAAATACCTTCATTGGTCGGCGAATAGGGACTGGATGGGAATGGATCCCAATAATGATTATCAAAGAGTAATATATCCGGAATAATGAGTAATATACTGCAAAACCTTCATCAGAAAATATACCGCCTGGAAACGATTGTTACAGAGCAGAAAAACGAATTCTATTCCACAGAAAAAAAATACGTCAGACAGGTGGAGATCTATTATCTGGGAAAAATGAAAGAAGAACATCAGTTCCAGATTTTAGTCGTTGATTTCGACTTTTCAGATGATGATGATGCAATGGGACAATTTTTTAAAAAGGTTAGCTATTTGTTTGACGAAATAGAATGCAGGGTAGATGAAGAAGGGAATATTACAGCAGTAGACAATTTATTTTTTCTGCAGATGAGATGGGTGAAAATTCAAACTGAATTATCACAGACCCATAAAGGAGAGGCGGTAGACAGCTATTTCAGCCGGGTGAGCCGCTTGTTGGAAAATGAAAATGAGCTGATTGAATTTTTAGGAAGTTATCATATGTTTGGCCTGCTTTTTAATGGCTTATTGAAGTCATTCGATACCAAAAGAAAAAGAATATCTCCTCAGGGATATACGGAAATTATGACTCCTGTAATGGATGGTGAAAAAATGATGCTGACTATTTCTTCTGAAAACTTAGAACAGACTGAAATCAGCTATTTCAGAGGCTTATTTGTTTTCAAAGGCGATCTTTATGAGGAAGGCTTTACAGAAGTTAAAAAAGACAATACCCATTTAAAACATTCATTAGTATGGATAGGTTAAATAACGATGGCGAAAATACCATCCCGGAAACTCAAGATCAGGCTCCGGCACAGACTCCCGATCAGATGAAAGCTGCCAACAGCCAGAAAATGGAAGAAAAGCGGGCCGAAAATGAGGAGAAAGATAAAGCTGAAGCTGGACTGAAAGTTGTCATAGATACGGCAACTCTGGAATGTACTTTATGTACTGTTCCACAAGGAATCATGAAAGTGAATTATGATACTCCCACTATACAGGAAAAGAAAACGGCTACTGTAAAAGAAAGAGGCCCTAAGAGTTTGGTTTTTACCGGGAATTGTAAAAAAAGTCCTCAAATGGCAGTGCCATGTGCTTCCGTTATGAATGTAAGAGACTGGCAGGATGTAGGTACTTATTTGTCTCAGGAACAGTTTATTCTTTTGCAGAAAAGCACGATCCCCTGTACTTATGGAGGAGTGGATATTAAAATTACAGATAGCGGACAGGTTCATCAGCCTGAAAGTATAGATACAGTAGGTGCGCCGGTACCGGAATCAAAAGAAAAAATCAATGGCTACTTTTATAATTATAACGGAACTTTCGAAGGAAATGTAAAAGACCAGAAAAAAGGAAATGAAACGGATGTATATGCCTGTGAAGGGAAAAGTACGGAAGAGGATGTTTATAAAAGTCCTAAAAAACTGAATATTGTGCATAGTGATTTCCAGAAAGTTTGTAATATTATCAAACACGAAGGGCTATCCTCAGAGAAAGAAGAATATTTATATATAGCACACACCAATTATAACGAAGCAAAAAGAGTAGGAAAAACGATGTTTCAATTATTAAACTCCAGCTATTCAAGTGTAGAGGCTAAAGATAAGGTTGAAATGAAAACCACAGAAAAAGATACCATTTCTCTATATTCCAGAGCCGGAGCAATAGATGCTCTTTTAAGGGATGTAGATGAGGTGAAGAGCGATCCCACAGATAATGCCACACAATGGGATGGTGAAGATTTCCTGGCCTGGGGTATAGATACAGATTTAAAACCTGATAGTACAACAAAGTATGGACACAATAAATTTGATGAATATAATTCTATAAAAATAAGTAAGAGCCTATACGATTCTTTTGTTGCTAAGGTAACAGGAAGAAGAGGTTCAACGCTAGCTTATAACTCAATTCATGATGAAAAGTGTGATAAAGGAACCCACACACATAAAACAGTAAAAGGTAAAAATAAAGCTGTTTATGATATTCCCAATGGTGACTTTGCAAAGACAGATTACTGGACTACAGGAGATTTTTATTATAAGAATGCAACTGCGAGATCTTTTGGTTTAGAGGCAACCCGGGTGGCCGGGTATACTATATTTTGGAAAAAAATAAAAGTTTAATGAATGAAAAATTTAATACATACATTACTTATTCTGGTGGCGTTTCATATAAACGCTTTTGCACAAACACCAAAATCTTATACCGTTACTCATGTTGTTAATAAAACTATTGATAAGGGAGAATACGTAGATGATAAAAGAATTGACAAAAAGGATAAAATAAGTACAGGTAACCTTATTTATATCTCCAGCCCTAAAAATGATAGTATTGCTTTCTATGAGTTTAATGATTCTCCGGTATCGGAAAAGAAAGTACCCAATATATGTGCTTTGACAAAAAATCAGAATAGTTTTTTGTTGACTTATAAAAATGAAAGCTACAGTACAAAGCTTAAGATTACATTCAATAATAATGAAAAGACAGTTTTAATCGGAGATAAGGATATCTTTTACTTAAATGATTCTTACTATAAATATATACAGAAAAGTGTTGGCGATAATTTAAACATCCCCGATCTGATTGACTTCCTGGAAGATTTTTTAGCAGGGTATGCACTGGAAGATTTAAAATATATTTCATCATATGAAAAATACAAGCATAAGGATTTCAAAATAACAAAAGCTTATATGGAATCTTTCAGAACCCAGGCAAGTGACTATCTGGATAAATGGAATGTAAAGTTCTCGTATACTAAGACAGGAATACCAAGCTATGTTTTAAAAGAATCTGTAGAAGGAGATCGGGAAATAGAAAAAAAACTGATTTCTTCTAATAAAGGAATTTTTAAATATACAAAACATACCAATTCGGAGAGCAGATTGATTACTGATACTGACATCCAAATGGACGTCAATAATCATAGATACGACGAAAAAGTAACTTCACTTCAGGTAGGATTGGGAAAAGAAACCCGATATGAAAGTAAGCAGATCTCCTATAAAAAAATTCCGTTCAAAGAATTGAAGCTTACCTCTGGCAATATTTCCAACATTATATCATCAAAATAAAAAAAGAGGTGAGTTGTAATCCTTCTGGTATAAAAGCATATCAGCAATTCATGAGAATGTGATATAAAATTGCATATGTGGTTTATAAATGAGTATTTTTGTTTTGGATTAAAAAATGACCATCTTATGAATAAAAAACTAATTATTTTAACAGCGGCAATCACTACAGTCGTATTATCATGTAACAACGATAGAGATGAGGAAGCGAGAAAAAAAGCCATAGAATCGGTTAAAGCGAGTTCTCAGACCTTAAAAATAAATAATCCGGATAATACAGTATCTGTTCAAAGTGCAGTTAATTCAAATGATAACACCCTGAATCCACAGGATCCGACAGGGCCGGTTGGAGAAGATCCAACAATTGATCCCACAAAGCCGGACAGACCAAGGTAAAATAATAAAATAAAGAAAGGCAGCAATATCAGTATTGTTGCTTTTTTTATTTCTAATACTTTGATTTTTACACGTTTCCTTACACGGTAATAGTTGAGTCTTATAAATTAATAAAAATGAAAAACCCTGCAAACGTACTATGAATACTGTTTTGCAGGGTTTTGTACCCAGTACCAGAATCGAACTGGTACATCTTTCGATACTAGAGTTTGAGTCTAGCGCGTCTACCAATTCCGCCAACTGGGCTTGTTTTAAATCGGTGTGCAAATATAGAAACTTTTTTTAATGTTCAAAAGCTTTTTGGAATATTTTTTTTAAAAATTAATCTCCAAACCATCGTAGGCAAGGTGGATTCCGGCTGGAAGCTGCTTATCTTCAACGTCATGCAGCCCCAGATGATGACTGATGTGAGTGAGAAATAATTTTTTAGGTTGTAGCTCTTCAAACAGCCTGATAACATCCGGAAGGATAAAGTGGGCAGGATGAGGGTCAAATTTTCTGATACAGTTTAAAATCAGAACATCTAAATTCTTCAGTTTTTCCTTTTCCTTGTCCGAAATAAAACCGGCATCCGTTATATAAGCAAGATTTTTGAACTTATACCCAAACACCGTAATTTTAAAATGAATGACCTCTACAGGAGTAATTTCCGTATCCAACACCCGGAACGGCTTATTTTCAATTTCATGAAGCTCAAAAGCAGGAGCACCCGGATACCTTACGTCACTAAAGGCATAAGGAAAACGGTTTCTTATTTCATGGGCCACTCTCTGATAGCAATAAAGGGGAACATCTTTTCCACTTTTAAAAATCAACGGACGCATATCATCAAGTCCAATGACATGATCATTATGTTCGTGGGTAATCAGTGCTATATCTACGTTATGCTCATGATTAATAAGCATTTGCTGCCTGAAATCCGGACCGCAATCGATCAGTATTTTTTTATTTTCCTCCGTAGTAACCATTACTGAAGAGCGAAAACGTTGGTCTTTGGGATTTTTGGAAGTACACACTTCACATGTACATCCTATAACGGGTACACCTTGGGAAGTACCGGTTCCTAAAAATTTCAACTTCATTTTGTTTTGAGGTTGGTTTAATTTTGGTAAATTTACAAAAAATTTCACGTCCTAATGTATCAGAAACTAACTCCTAAACAAAAAGCATTAACAATTAATCTAGATCCTACTATTTATGGTACTTTCGCAGAAATTGGAGCAGGGCAGGAGACTGTTCGTCACTTTTTTAGAGCAGGAGGAGCTTCCGGTACGATTGCTAAGGCCATGTCTGCTTATGACAAAGATTTTAGTGATGCGATCTATGGTAAAGAGGTTAAAAACAGGTATGTTACCCAAAACAGACTTCGAAAAATGCTTCGCTATGAAGTAGCGTTAATTGAAGAAAGAATTTCACGCGATAATAATCCTGATAGAAAATTTTTCTCTTACGCGAATACTGTAACCACCATTAATTTTGACAAAACAGTAAAAGGCCATGGTTGGGTAGGAATTCGTTTTCAAACCAAAGAAAATGAGGATTATAACGAGATTGTTATTCACGTAAAGTTTAACGAAAATGATGCTACCTTACAACAGGAAACCTTAGGAAATCTGGGGGTAAACCTTATTTTCGGAGCTTTTAATTACTTTGACAATCCAAGAACATTGGTAGAGTCTCTATATGACGATGTCGCAAAAGACAACCTGGAAATCGATATGATTGATTTCAGTGGGCCGGCTTTTGCCTATGTAGATAACAGACTGATGTCATTACAGCTGGTGAAAAACGGAATGACGGATGCTGTCATCTTCAATTCCCAGGGGAGTAATATGCTTCCGGCAGATGTATTGTACAAGAAAAATATTTTTGCAGTAAGAGGAAGTTTCAGACCGGTTACCAAAGTGAATATAGATATGCTTCAGAACGGGATGGATATGTTTTTCAAAGACGCTATCTGTACCCATGAAGAAACAGAAGTACTTATCGAGATTACGATTTCAAACCTTAGGGCAGATGGGGATATTGATGAAAGGGATTTCCTGGATAGAGTAGATATTCTCGGTAAGCTGGGGTATACTGTTATCATCTCCAACTTCTCTGAATATTACAGACTAATTGATTATTTTGCATCCTATACAAGTGGAGATATTGGTGTAGCAATGGGAGTAAATAACCTGTTAATGGTATTTGATGAGAAATATTATAAAAACCTTTCAGGGGGAATTCTTGAAGCATTCGGGAAGTTTTTCCGAAACGGAATGAGAGTTTACCTGTATCCATATAAAGATCCCGAAACCCATCAGTTGCTGGATTCTTCCAACCTTAAAGTAGAAGAAAACCTTAAAGAACTCTACAAATATTTTAAACATAACAACCGTATTGTAGACATTACCAACTATAATCCTGAGTTTTTGGAAATCTATTCGAGAGAAATATTAAGAAAAATAGCATGCTGTGTTAAAGGTTGGGAAACTCAGGTTCCGGAAGGCGTAGCTGAAATGATTAAAGAACGTGGAATGTTTGGTTATAAAGAAGAACTTTCCTTAAAACAATTCTCTTAAAAATAAATAAAATGTCAGAATTAAAGAAAAGACTTTCCTCAATTCTTGAAAGTCCTAAACATAATACAGAAGAAAAACTTCAGAAAGTTTGTCACCTGTTGGATCAGGAAATCTCTTATTTTAACTGGACAGGGTTCTATTTTAAAAATGGAGATAAAGATGAGCTGATCTTAGGCCCGTATGTGGGAGCTCCTACAGATCATACCATTATTCCTTATGGAAAAGGAATTTGCGGTCAGGTAGCTGTTTCCAATGAAACATTTGTTGTTCCTGATGTTCAGGAAGAAAGCAATTATTTAAGCTGTTCAATTGATACCAAAGCGGAAATTGTTGTTCCTATATTTAAAGACGGGAAAAACGTTGGCCAGATTGATATTGATTCGCATAAAATTGATCCTTTTACTACTGAGGACCGTGAATTATTAGAATGGCTTTGTAACGAAGTTTCCAAGGTTTTATAATTAAAAATCAATTCATGATAAAATACAGACTCCAGCTTTTTATAGCTGGAGTTTTTTTGGATCGGAATGCTGGAAGATACAGTATTTTATAGGCGTGATAATTGAAAAATAATCTCTGTCATTCCGCAGGAATTTAAATGATGTAAAGAAAAATAGGTTGTAGAGATTCCTACGGAATGACATAACAGGCTTTTAACCACCCCGTCAAAAATTCAAAGAATTTTTGACACCCCTCCGAAGCATGGGAATATTACCTCTTCCATTGTAATATACATTATGATATCGGTGAAAATTGCAGATTTTCAAAAGCTTAAGTGTACTTCTTGTACATAAATCTTTTCACTAAAAATAAACTTAAGTGTTTAAAAATTTTGTACCTCTTGGTGACGTCGAATCTTCGATTTGTGGTAAAAAATTAAATCTGCATCAAGTGTATCTCTGCCAGGAAGTCTTTAAAGTAATTCTCACACTTTGCAATATGGGTTCCATACCACGAAAATGCTTCGCCATCAACAATCATTATTTTTTTATCGGGATAAACCATTTTTAATTCCTCAATATGTTTCTCTTTAAACGGAAATGGCTCGGAAGAAAGCATAATGACATCAGCTTCAGCAAGGTCTTCAGGAGTAATTTCAGGATACCGGGTTTTATCTTTGAAAATATTTTCAAAACCTATTTCTGATAAAATTTTATGAATAAAAGTATCAGAACCAACGGTCATATAGGGATTTTTCCAGATGAGATAGGCTGCTTTTACCTTGTTTTCCAGCTTTGACTGATTGAGAATGTCATAGATCTTAAGATTAAAAAGCTGCGCCCTTTCTTCTTTATTCAGGATTTTTCCAAGATTTTTCAGAAGATAGTAATTGTCTTCAATTGTTTCAACATTGGTTACAATTACTTTGAATTCAGCCATTAAAGCTTCCACCTGTTCTTTGATGTTTTCCTCTTTGTTGGCAAGGATAAGATCCGGTTGCAGAGCTTTTATTTTGTCAATATTGATGTTTTTTGTGCCTCCAATTATCGTTACATTTTTTACTTTATCCTGGGGATGGATGCAAAATTTTGTCCTTCCGATAATTTCCTTTTCAGTTAGTCCTAAGTCAAATAAAGCCTCCGTAATAGAGGGTACGAGAGAAACAATTTTCATATGGGCATGTTAGATGATGCCTAAAATTACAAAAGTTTTCCGGTTAAGAAAAGTCCGGCTACCGTAAAATAAATGATAAGTCCCGTTACATCTACCAATGTTGCTACAAAAGGAGCAGAAGAAGTTGCTGGATCCAGATTTAATTTTTTTAAGACAAATGGAATCATAGACCCGGATAAAGTTCCCCATAATACAATGGCGATCAGAGAAACAGAGACACTGAGTCCTACATATGCCCAATATTCACCATAGTTGAAGAGCCCGATTTTCTGCCAAAGCATAATCCTGACAAAACCGATAATCCCCAGAATAAGCCCCAGGCAAATCCCCGAAATAATTTCCTTTTTCATGACATACCACCAGTCTTTCAATCCAATTTCCTGAAGTGCCATAGCACGGATAATCAGTGTAGCAGCCTGTGATCCGGAGTTCCCACCACTGGAGATAATTAACGGTACAAATAATGCAAGAACAACAGCTTTTTCAATTTCTTTATCAAAATATCCCATCGCTGAGGCTGTTAACATTTCTGAAACGAAAAGAATAATCAGCCAGGTAGCCCTTTTCTTGATCATTTCTGTCCATGAAGTCTGGATATAGGGAAGATCTAATGCGTCCAATCCCCCAAATTTCTGAATATCCTCGGTATTTTGCTGTTCAATTTGGTCAAGAATATCATCAATCGTTACAATACCAACCAAAACACCGGCTTCCGTAATGATAGGAAGAGCACCCCGGTCATATTTTTCGAAGTAAGTTACTGCGTCTTCTTTCGAAGTCGTCGTCATAATGGCTACAAAATGATTATCTGTAATATCAGAAACCAAAGTATCTTCCTCAGCAAGAAGGAGAGTACCGATAGCAAGGTCATCTATCAGACGGTTTCTTTCATCCACCACATACAGATAGTTCATTGTTTCTACCTTTTTTCCCACTTTTTTGATCTGCTGAAGACATCGCTTTACTGTCCATTCCTTACGGATTTGAATATAATAAGGGGTCATCAGACGGGCAATAGAATCAGAATTATAACCTAGAAGCTTCAATGCAATTCTTCTTTCCTGCGGATTAAGATGATTGATTGAATACTTGATAAGCTCATCCGGAAAGTCCTCAAAAAGGGCAGTCCTGTCATCGGGAGTCATTGCATTCAGGATTTCTGAAACTTCGTCACTTCCGATACTTCTGATAGTATCTTCTTGGAAATCAGGATCAAGATGGGAGAATACTTCTGCTTTGTACTCCTTCGGAACCTTCAAAAACGCGAGTAGCCTCTCGTCAGCTGGAAGTTCGCTGAGAGTTTCGGCAATATCGGCGGGATTGAAAATAAGTTGGTATCTAGAGTTCAAAACGTGAAATTTTTTGGATATGCAAAAATAATTCAAATTTTTAAGACTGAGCCATAAACTGGGAAAATTAAGGATTTATTAAAGTGTAAGCTATGAGAAAAGCACAAAATAACATCTGTATGACAGGCATTTTTCACCATAGTTTTTTCTTGTCTGGTTCATTTTTTAGGATAAGTGTTCCCGGAGTAGTTACCATAAAGATTGTTTAATTTAAAATAAGGGTATTTGAACCTGGTTAAAATATAGCTTTATAAAAAAACACCTGCCTGGGGCAGATGTCAAAAAATTAAATTTTAAATTCCAATATTGTTGAATCAAATTGGTTCACATTCCGGAGTAGGTGAAAACAGACAGACCCCACCTGTACAACATTGAAACGGATCACATTGTGAACTGTCACTGCATTTTTTGATGATTCCACTGCCATTGATCTCTGTTTGTTCCTTTCTGCTCAGCTTTTTTAAATTTTGAGTTTTCATGGGTATTGATTTTAATAATTAAGGATAAAAGTCCTTTTTTAATCTTCAAAACATATATGTTCCATACAAACTCCTTTGCAGCACATCCCAAAAATACATTGTGAGTGTTCTGTACATTTTTTCAGATCTCCACCCTTGATTTGCTTTGTAGCTTCCCTACTAAGTTTCTTTAAATTTTTCATATGATTTAGTTTTAATGTGTAACTAAAATAATATTTTTTTTCTAATTATTCATCATTTAGTGAAAATATTTTACTGAAAATCAGGGTTTTATTTTATATTTTCCATTTGTGCATAAAAAAGACACCCGTAAAACAGGTGTCAAAATGCAGTTCTATGGAATGGTATTCAATACTATCTTAAAACTCTATACAGATGTGTGGTGAACAGATCCCGTTACAACACCATCCTACAGAACATGGGTTGTGTTCGCTACATCTTTCGGTGGCTCCGCCGTTAATCTGCTTAGCGGTTTCTCTGCTAAGCTTTTTTAGATTTTTCATATAGGCTAGGTTTTAATGTGCTTCTGAACTGAATCTTATTCGATAGGACACATAATGGGTGTACAAACACCGTCACAACACCATCCGATAGTACAAGGTACTGTATTGCTACATCTTCTGATAGCTCCGCCGTTAATCTGCTTAGCGGCTTCTCTACTAAGTTTTTTTAGATTTTTCATATGATTTAGATTTTATGTCAGACTAAAATAGTAAAAAATTTTAAATTATTCATCAAATGGTGAAAATATTTTACTGGTAATCAGTGTGTTGTTGTATTTTTTTTATTTCTGCATAAAAAAGACCCTCTTGAAATTAGGGGTCTGCATATATTGTTGAAATTTGCTCCTGATCCTGAGGAAAGATCGGAGAAAGGGAAAGTTTTGATAAGTAAGAAGTATGAAATAGGCAATCAATGATGTGCTTACAGGAATTTTATTTCTACTGTTGCACTAAAGCTCCGCTTCAGTCGGTTTCAGTTTTCTTAGTTTCTTAAGAATGTCTCTTATAGCACCTTCTGTTCCTATCTTTACAGAATTTACAGTAGACCCCAGCAGACGCATATTTTTTCGGTAGGTATCATAGTCACTCTCCGTAATCAGATTTCCATCGGATGCAAAAAGTTTCATACTGACCACTACCTGATTAGAGAAAACATATTTTCCAATACCTACTTTGAAATATCTTACCTTAGAAATAATGGCAAAATCTGCATCATTATTGACGCAATAATCCATGATCGTCTGTTTATCGATACTATCAAAAGGAATCTGAACCTCTGCTCTGAGCATTTTATTTCTTCTTCCGCTGAAACTGTCGGAAACAACATCAAAGAAGGCATTATTGGTAGGCTCTTTTATTTCATCAATATCAGGCTCTACCTCGGGATTGAAGTAAAGAACTTTCTTTATTTTATCATCAGCATTTTTCTGTGCTTGTACTGAAATAATGCCAATTAATAAGAAAGTAGTAACCGTTGTAAGAAGTATAATTTTTCTCATTTGTAATTCGAATGCAAAATTACTGCCTTTTCGTTGGATTCCGTATAATTTATTAAGAAATTTTTAACATTTTTTTCTATCAATTTTGATTTATGAAATCAATAATGTTTGCAGAATCAAAAAATAGTCGTAATTTTGCACCCGTTACATAATAATCATTAAACAATATTGGAATGTACTTAACAACAGAAAAAAAAGCAGAAATTTTCGCAAAACATGGAAAATCTGCACAAGACACAGGAAGCGCTGAAGGACAAGTAGCTCTTTTTACATTTAGAATCAATCACTTATCTCAGCATTTGAAGGCTAATCGTCATGACTTCAATACTGAAAGATCTTTGGTGAAATTGGTAGGTAAAAGAAAAAGCTTATTGGATTATCTTAAGAAAAAAGATATTACAAGATACAGAGCTATCATTGCTGAACTAGGTTTAAGAAAATAATCTGTAAAGATTTTCAACAAAAAAAGCAACTTCGAAAGAGGTTGCTTTTTTTTGTTTGGTGTCAAAAAATGTATTGAAAGAATAATCCTGCAAAACACATGAGTAGAGGTAAGAATTCCCCTCCTCCGGAGGGGTGGTGAAAATTCAAAGAATTTTTGACGGGGTGGTCAACACTACCATTTTTATCCTAAAGTTATTCAACAGTCTGTTGGTCATTCCGTAGGAATCTCTACATCGTATTTTTCTTTACATCATTTAGATTTCTGCGGAATGCCAAAGGTTAGGCTTTAACCACAAATCAAAGATTTGACGTCGCCAAAAGCACAGAATTTTTAAACACTTAAGTTTATTTTAAGTGACAATCTTTATGCATAAGAAGTACACCTAAGTTTTGAAAATCCGCGATTTTCACCGATATTACAATGGAAGAGGTAACATTCCCCTCCTCCGGAGGGGTGGCGAAAATTCAAAGAATTTTTGACGGGGTGGTCAACACTACCACTTTTTTATCCTAAAGTTATTCAACAGTCTGTTGGTCATTCCGTAGGAATCTCTACATCGTATTTTTCTTTACATCATTTAGATTCCTGCGGAATGACAAAGATTAGGCTTTAACCACAAATCAAAGATTTGACGTCGCCAAAAGGCACAGAATTTTTAAACACTTAAGTTTATTTTAAGTGACAATCTTTGTGCATACGAGGTATACTTAGGTTTTTCAAAATCTATGATTTTTATGGATATCACGATGAATATTACGAAGGAGTCCTAAAAATTAACCTTTAGTCAGATTTCTTCCCGATTTTTCCCAAATGTGTATTCTGAAAACTATCCGGATATTTCAATCCATAGCCTAATACCCTGTCGAGGGCAGAATGTGAAAATAAAATAGCTCCAATCATCTGCAAATAGGGAAGTGCTAATGCTGTTCCTACCAGATATACCATAATAGCAATACCCAAATGATGGAACAGATTGTAGAAAAAGGCGCCAACTTTATTGTTTACAGCATATCCCAGCATAGAAATATCCGGGGCCAGAAATAATCCTATAAACCACCACCAGGAATATTCTGTTCGGGCAAAAGCAAGTATTCCTAATACTAAAAATGCCATATTTTCAAGCTTTAACTGTATTTTCATGGAAGTAAAATATACTAAGATAGGTATCCTTTTTCTGAAGAACGTTACACGCTGAGATTGAACCAAAAATAAAGCGAAATATCCCAGGATATTTCGCTTTTATAGTTGAAAATAATTAATCTTTAATGACCGGATTTAGCTTCAGTGGTTTCTACGTGTCCTAAAAATTTAGTACAATAAGCACCAAAGATCAGGATCACCAGATAGCAGAATACAGGAATAATAAATGAATGCTGCACCCCGAATTGATCTGCAAGATATCCCTGGAAAATAGGAACAATAGCGCCCCCTAAGATGGCCATTACAACAAGAGATGATCCCTGACTGGTGTATTTTCCTAATCCGGAAATAGCCAATGTGTAAATATTGGAGAACATAATGGAATTGAAGATACCAATTCCTAAGATACTGTACATGGCCATTTCACCATGATTTACCATGGCAGAAATAAGCAATACTACGTTGATAGCCGCAAAAATAGATAGTGTTCTTGCCGGAGCTGATTTACCAATAAAGAAAGCTATAAAATTAAGTACGATAAATACCAGGAAAAAGCTGATCTGGGAAAAGCTAAGATCCACAATACTGAAAATAACAAGGAAAACAGCTCCTGCTGCCCCAAGCATATAGATGGCTTTTTTCCCCTGACTTAAGGATTGGTTTAAAGAAATAGCCCCCAGGAAACGGCCAATCATAGCACCTCCCCAATAAAGAGAGAGATAATTTTTACTGATGATCTCATTGAAGCCCATAATCTGAGGCTGTTCCAAAAAGCTGATGATAAAACTTCCTACGGCAACTTCACCTCCTACATAGCAGAACATGGCAAAAACTCCAAACTTCAAATGGTTAAACTGGAGAGCTCCCAGCCCTTTTTCAATTTCTTCCTCCTGGGTCTGGAAAGAAGGTAATTTCACTCTTGAAATAAGTAAAGCAACAAGTAAAAGGATACCTGCAAAGATCAGATAAGGAATTCTTGTTGCCACTGCACTGAACGAACCATCCGCTGCAGAGAAAAATTCAAATATCAAGTGTCCTCCTAACACAGGAGCAATTGTTGTCCCGAAGGCATTGAATGCCTGAGTCATATTCAGACGGCTGGATGCCGATTCTTCACTACCAAGTAAAGAAACATAAGCATTGGCCGTGATTTGTAATACAGTAAATCCTAATCCCAGGATAAATAAAGCCCCCAAAAACAAGGGATAATAAGAAAAAGTAGCCGCCGGATAAAATAATATACATCCGAAAGCCGCAAGGAAAATACCGAATAGGATTCCTTTTTTATACCCTGCTTTATTAATAGGATCTCCTTTGTAGATAGAAATCAGAAAATAAATCAGTGATCCGATAAAGTAAGCTCCGAAGAAACAGAACTGTACCAGCATGGACTCGAAAAAGGTAAGTTTAAAAAGTTGTTTCAGATAGGGAATCAGGATATCATTCATACAGGTAATGAATCCCCACATAAAAAAAAGCAGGGTGATGGTAATCAACGGAACCGTATAATTCCTGCTTTGTAGTTGTACTTCTTTATTATTCATAAACATTTATTTAATATAGAAAGAGCTTTGAAGCTCTGTCATTTGGAAAGGATTGATCCTTGTTTTTTGCCTACAGCATTTTAATTTTTGTGAAGTAGGGCAAATATAGGGATCAGCCTATATTTCTGCAATGATTTTACTATTTTTTATAATGAGATATATACTTTAGGAACGATAAAAATACTATTTTCTTTTTTTGGGACAATAAAAAATTAAAGAATCCTATACAAAATAAAAAAAACAGCCCCCAGAGAGGCTGTTTACTATGATTGATAAAGGATCAATTAGCTTTCTAAACTTGACTGATGCATATCGTTATTGAGTAAATAGAATTTTGACGGATCTCCCATGTATAAAATATTTTTGGAAGATGCAGAGGGAATATAGGTGGCAGAATGACCGAAAGAATTACTTAATGAGCTCATGTGTACCTGGTCATTAGATAAATTATTTACAACCACATCACTTACCCGACCTATGATGCTTTTATTAAACGTATTGGAAATTAATGATAAAGCGGTCATTGAAGAAGTCTCAAAATAGATATCGTGGTTGGTGTTGCCTTCAAAGTAATTATTAATCAAACTTAGGGCTTCACGGCCATTATAACCAGCAAATGTAAATTGAAGACCTACTCCGAAATTACTTTCAAAACCACAGGAATCAAATTTTACTGCATGTCCAGAAATAATGACAGCTCCAAACTTATTATTAATTAAAAAAGAACAATTACGGAAATTAAGCAGATTGGGATAAGTGAATCCTTCAGGGTTTTTCGTTCTCTCATTGTACATCCCATAATTACAGTATTTAGAAATTAAAAAAGAAATCTGGGCATTGCAGACATTAACTAATTGGAAACCGATATCAAACAATGAAATCTCAATATTGTTAACATTTCCACCCACAAATTCCTCAATCAGCAACCCAACTCCATAAAGGCTTTCTCCTGCTGGTTTCGTGATGGTAAGGTCGCTGACAGAAAAATAAGGTGGATTAGAAGGATCGGAAGGCCCTTTGATGAATAATGCAACAGAGGTAGGTCCGTAATTTTTAATAACCGAATTCCCTAGTCCTTTCCCAATAATCTGGATACGGTTTTTAACTGTTCCCTGCCACGAAAAATCTAAGAGAAGTCCCTGTGTTGTTTTCATGATTCCGGCAGGAAGGATAATATTAAGTCCCAATTTGCATGCCGCATTGAAGGCTGCCTGTAATGCAGAGGTGTCATCGTTGATATCATCAGCTTTTACTCCAAATATTCTCACATCCAGATCTCCTGCTGTCACGTCAGTTCTTACATAATAAAAAGGATTTCCGCCAACCATTTTCTTTCTATAGATAATATGGTCTAGCTTGGTGTCATCCATTGCAGTTCCATCTATCCATGAGGTGATGCGTTTGAAATTAACATCTTCATTGGTCTGGCTGTCCACCAACTGTACCAGATTGTCAGTATTAGAATTGCTTGCCGAGAAAAATACATCAGTAAAAATCATAATTTTGTTTTTAAGGTTAATATAACAGATAAGATTCCAACAGGAATTTTTAAGTCTGAAGCAAAAGTAATTAGTCACAACGTCAAGACTTGACGTGTTATTTATTCATTTGAAAATTTAATATTTCATTATTATATAGTACCTTTGCAGACGAAAATTTAAAGAGTTTAAATATTAATTCATACTCAATACGGAGTATTAAGAAGACAAATTTATGAGTATACCTCAAGCGTTTACAGAGCTGATTACTCTTGCTGATGGCAGAGAAATCACTATTGAAACAGGGAAATTGGCTAAGCAGGCTGATGGATCTGTGGTAGTAAAAATGGGTGGAACAATGCTTTTAGCAACTGTTGTAGCCAATAAAGAAGCAAATCCTGGTGTAGATTTTTTACCATTAACAGTAGATTATAGAGAAAAATTCTATGCAGGTGGAAGAATTCCTGGAAATTTCTTCCGTAGAGAAGCAAGACCTTCAGATCAGGAAATTTTAACAATGCGTTTAGTAGACAGAGTACTACGTCCGCTTTTCCCTGAAGATTTCCACGCTGAAGTTCAGGTAATGATTTCTTTAATTTCTTATGATGGAAAAACTATTCCTGATGATTTAGCTGGTTTAGCAGCTTCTGCAGCTATTGCTATTACTGATATTCCTTTCAACGGACCTATGTCTGAAGTAAGAGTGGTAAGATTCGACGGAAAACTTTCTATCAACCCAAGTTATGAAGAACTGAAGAGTTCTGAATTGGATATCATGGTTGGAGCTACAAAAGATTCAATCGTAATGGTAGAAGGGGAGATGAAGGAAATTTCTGAGCAGGAAATGTTAGAAGCTATTAATTTTGGTCATGCTGAAATTAAAAAGCAAATTGAAGCTCAGGAAAGATTAGCAGAAAAAGTAGGAAAAGCTTTCCCAAAAAGAGAATATTCTCACGAAAATCACGATGAAGAAATTCGTGAAAAAGTTTGGAAAGAAACTTACGATAAAGTATATGAGGTGGCAAGAACTCCATCTGGTAAAGAAGAGAGAGGAGAAAAATTCAAAGCACTTCGTGAAGAATTCCTTGCTCAATATGCAGATGATGCAGAAGAATTAGAAAGAGTAACTCCTTTCGTAAAAGTATATTATCATGACGTAGAGAAAGAAGCGATGCGTCAGATGATCCTTGAAGACAATATCCGTCTTGACGGTCGTGATCCTCAGACGATCCGTCCGATCTGGTCAGAAATTGACTACCTTCCGGGAGCTCATGGTTCTGCAGTGTTTACAAGAGGTGAAACTCAGTCTTTAACAGCAGTAACGTTAGGTTCTGTAAAAGATGCAAACATGGTAGACAGCGTAATCACGCAACACGACGAAAAATTCTTTTTACATTATAACTTCCCTCCATTCTCTACAGGAGAAGCAAGACCTTTAAGAGGAACTTCAAGAAGAGAAGTAGGACACGGTAACCTTGCTCAAAGAGCATTACAGGCAGTTATTCCTGAAGAAAATCCATATACCATCAGAATTGTTTCTGATATCTTAGAATCAAACGGTTCGTCTTCAATGGCAACAGTTTGTGCAGGAACATTGGCATTAATGGATGCAGGGGTAAAGATTACAAAACCTGTTTCCGGTATTGCAATGGGATTGATCACAGATGCAAAATCAGGTAAATTTACTGTACTTTCTGATATCTTAGGAGATGAAGATCACCTGGGAGATATGGACTTCAAAGTAACAGGTACTGCAGACGGTATCACTGCTTGTCAGATGGATATCAAAATTCAGGGTCTTTCTATGGATATCATGGAAAAAGCTTTGATGCAGGCTAAAGATGGAAGATTACATATCTTAAATAAAATCACTGAAACTATTTCTGAGCCAAGAGCAGATGTGAAACCACACGCTCCGAAAATGGTGGTAATGGAGATCTCTAAAGACTTCATTGGTGCTGTAATCGGGCCTGGAGGAAAAATCATTCAGCAAATGCAGAAAGATACGGATACGGTTATCGCTATTGAAGAAGTAGGAGAAATCGGACGTATCGAGATTGCAGGAACAGACAGAGAGAAAATCAATGCTGCTGTGGCTAAGATCAACGAAATTACTTTCGTACCGGTTGTAGGTGAAGTATACAATGGAAAAGTAGTAAAAGTAATGGATTTCGGTGCTTTCGTAGCTATTGCGAAAGGTACAGAAGGTCTTCTTCACATTTCTGAAATCGAATGGGCTCGTTTAGACAAAGTTCCATATGCAGAAGGAGATGAAGTGGAAGTGAAATTTATGGGGTATGATGACCGTAAGAAAATGAAACTTTCCCGTAAAGTTCTTTTACCAAGACCTGCAAGACCAGAGGGTAAACCAAGACCGGAAGGACAAGGCAGACCTGAGGGGCAAGGTAGACCGGAAGGAAGACCAAGACCAGAAGGACAAGGAAGACCACAAGGTGATGCACCTGTAGAAAACCAGACTCCTTCAACAGAAGCTTAAGATATATTTCTTAGATATAAAAAGATCCCTCAATTTGAGGGATCTTTTGTTTTGTATAGACATTGTTATACCTGCTGTGTTTATTGGAATTCAGTGTATGCTGCAAATTTTTAAGGCGGAAGAATATGGAATGTTTACAGCTAATATGCTGCATTTGAATGCATAAATAAATAATTTGTAACAGTATTCAATTTTATCGCAGATAAAATCATTGCGTCTTAAAACAGTCTTTTATCCTATATTCCTTGCGTCTTTGTGTAGTGTACCCAACCGTTAGATTCCTCGCATCACCAAAGATTAGTTAAGATATATTATTGAAAGAGAATTCCAGCGTACTGTTGTTTTTTATATAGTTTTAAATAATAGATCAATCTGTTTTTTCAAATGTTCATTGGGGGCTACTTTATAAAACTCATTGATAAGATCCATTGAAGTAGGTTTTTTAGGATAGCTGTTATTTTTTAAAAAGTTGTGTAGGGCTGCATTCACCTTTTCTTCACCTATCAGATCACTTAGCTTTACCATGGCAACTGCACCTTTAGAATAAGATATGTGAGCTGCATCTCCGGTCGCTTTATAGATGGGGATATTTTCAGACAGTCCTTTTTCATTATCATAGATCTGCTGATGAACATGGATCCTTTTCATCATCTCTGCTTTACCATGCATTTTTTTGTAGAGCATCATTTCGGTGTACATGGCAAGAGTTTCAGTAAGCATGACAGCACCTTCTCTGTCATCAGGATTGATCTGGCTGTTTCCCCACCACAGATGGGAAAGTTCGTGTCCTGCAAGTTCATTGATAACATCCTGATGCTGGTCAGCGTGGATATTGGCGTGAAAAACCATATCCTCAGGCATAAAAACAGCAGATGGATAGGCTGTAGCAGCAAACCCCCTGGTAAAAGAAGAAACTTCTGCAAAATTGATGGTTTTAAAAGGATACTTTCCAAAATTCTGCTGACAGTAATCCAAAGTAATTATACTGTTTTTCAGAAGATGATCTACATTTTCAAAATGTTTCGGATGATAAAAAATATTGATACTAATTCCTTTGTAATGGATACTTTTTATCTGATATTCTGCTGAAGAAACAGCAAACCTGAAAGGAATGTTTTCTGCTTTATATTGAAAATAATTACGGCCTGCTTTTGCCCATTTCTTTACCAAATCTCCGGTTCCTATAGCGGTTTGATCCTTCTCCGTAGAAACGGTCATGTCCAGATTGATAAAATCTTTTTTGGATACACCCGGAGCTTCCGGATTTTTCAATGCAGCCAGTTTCCCAAGATGGTTGTCTTGCCGTATTTTCAGATCTTCAATTTCATTATCTTTCTGATAGCCTACCGACGGGAAATATCTGCTGATCCTCATGAATGAACCATTTTCTATAATCGCATTGAATGACTGATGACCATTGACGGCTACCCATTGGTAAGACAGTGTAAAATCAAGAACTGCTGTATCATTAGGCTGCATGGTCTGTCTCAGTATTATTTCAGTATTATTTTCAGTGATTTTCATAGCTTCAGAACCTGATTTTAAAACTACATTTTCCAGTTTTAAATCATGATTGAAATTAATCAGTACTTTGCTGATAGGCTGGTTGGTTTGGTTTTTTAGAATGTATTTTCCAATGATCTGATATGAATTTTTTGAGGGATGCAGTTGGATTTCCGTAGTAATATCCGTGATATCAGGCTGCGGAAGATGTTCATACTTGTTGAAATTTTTTTCATACTGTACCGAGTTTGAAATTTCTTTATCCTTCTCTTTGGGAAGATAGCCCTTTATAAAATAGGTCCCTGCATATATTCCTGAGAAAAGGACAATAGAAGTGAAAACGATCTGGCTGGGTACTGTTTTTTTCAATTGAATCCACTGATTGAGCATCCATAAGGTAGCCATTACACCCATTCCGAATAAAAGCCTTTGTGCAAAAGCTAATTCATAAATTCCATAGCCATTGAAATCACTGTAAGTACCTTTAAAATCTGAAAATATTCTGAAAAGAGGGTAGGTCAGTATTTTTCCGGAAACAGGACCTGCCAATATGAAAACCATAAGTACAGATATTCCCAACGCTACAAATTTATTCCTGATGCTGTCATTAATAAGCAGAATAAGGCAGGAAAAAAGAATTAGGGGAACTGTATTGAAAAGGAAGACCGGTAGATAAGCATGCCAGTCGATATGGAAATACTGATAGGTGGCCTGAAAAATGATTCCCTGAACGATCAAAATTCCTGTAAAGAAAACTAACAAAAAACTGATGGAAAGAAGATGTCCCAGCAGCTTATTTTTGGAATAAAAAGTAGTGTTTTCAATCAAAAAGAACCATGAGGAACGGCTTCTCCAGTAAAGATCATTAATAAAATAGGCAGAAATAAGCAGTCCGAACAGCGGAAAGTTCTCTGAAATGGTAGTGGCCATAAGCCCGGAACCGGCATATTTTTGGGGAAGGCGTATTCCTTTCTCTATTTCGGCATACATTTCCATCCCGACAAAGAATAGCAAAAGGATGGATACAGCCGGAACGGTTATGCTTTTAAACAAATAAATTATATCAATCCGGGCAAAGGACAACGTTGCCTTAACAGAAGCTGTTTTTCCAAAATTGGGCATAACGGAAGAATATTGTAAGGCTAATGTCTTATGGGACGAATCAGGCTCTCTGACCGTCTTTTTTGTCTTGTACTTAGATATTTTTGAGAAAAAAAATAACCTGAGGCTAAGAAATAGAAAACCTATGGATATGATAAGAAATGACAGTCTGTTGAGGAGTAAATATCCCGTAAAGGATACCAACTGTATATTTTTCTGACGGACTGTAAAGGTCCGGGCTTCCAGAAAGTAAGAGGAAAGGCCAAACGGATCCAGCCATGCAGAAATCTGCTGTGCTTCCAAAGACTGGGGAATACTTCCTGCCATAAATGGTGAATTGGAAAACAATAAAACAATCATATAAAATACGTACAGAAACAGCCCTCCAATTACAACAATCAGTTTTTTCCGGAGACTAAGAGATATCAAAAACAAAAAACTGCATATCAGAAGACTGTTGATAAATCCGAAGATAAATAATGGGTAGAGATAATACCCTATATTGAATTCATTCTGCATTTCACTTCCCGTACGCAGCATCTGACCTGTAAGGAACCCGATCATTAGAAAACCGAAACTTAAAAAAGTCTGTAAAAAGTAGGTTAGAAATTTACCCTTAAGATAGGTGGATTTTGATATCGGGAAAGAAAAGAGGACAAGGTCGAATTTTGTATCCCAATCTCTAAAAAGCAGCTGTAATGCATAAACGATGGCAAAGAAAATAATAGAAAGACTCAGCATTCCGGACATGAATCCAATCGTATAAGGCGAATTGAGATAAATACCTTCTCCTACTGAAAGATTAAACTGATTGCCACAGAAAATACCTATAAAGACCAGGATTAAGGCAATAAGGTATGTAAGCCAGTGCTTGATATTGCGCTTGGCTTCAAATAAAAAAAGGCTGTTCATGACTAAGGTTTTTGGGTTAGCGTATGGAAGTAAACATGCTCAAGTAAAGGAGTAACAGGACTGAAATCTTTGGGAGACTCTTCAGAAAAAACAGTGATATGAAGCTCCCTTTCTATCAGCTGCCTGCTGATGATCTCATAGCTGGCATCATAAGTTTCAAGATCATTTTTATCAATGGGCTTTGACCAGATTCTGTTTTCCAGCGCTGCCATTAATTGTCCGGGATTTCCTTTTCGAAGGATCTGTCCGTGGTTCATCACGGCCATCTCCGAACAGAGATTTCTGACATCTTCCACCAGATGGGTCGACAGAATAACGATGACCTCCTGGCTGATGTCGTTTAGTAAAGCATTGAAACGGTTTCGTTCTTCAGGATCTAAACCGGCAGTGGGCTCATCTACGATAATAATCTTAGGATCACCCAACAGAGCCTGGGCAACTCCAAAACGCTGCTTCATTCCACCGGAAAAAGTATGAACTTCTTTGTTCCGGAAATCCGAAAGATTTACTTTTTCCAGCAGATTTAGAATCTGGGTCTTACCTTTCGTTTTGTCTGTAATACCTTTAAGTACTGCGATATGCTCCAGAAGATCATAAGCAGAGACTTTAGGATATACTCCAAAATCCTGAGGAAGAAATCCCAGGTTTTGTTTTATATAACCGGGATTTTCAGCAATATTCACTTCATTAAAAAACAGGGTTCCGGAACTGGGTTTCTGCAATCCTACAATGGTTTTCATTAAGGACGATTTTCCGGCTCCGTTTGGGCCTAGCAAACCGAACATCCCATTTCCGATCTCCAATGAGATGTCCTTAATAGCCTGGAACCCATTTTTGTAAGTAAGGCTAAGGTTGTTGATAGATAGAGTATTCATAGTGTTGTGTTTGGGTAATAGAATGATAGGCAGTCTTTTTTCAGGCCGCTTTTAATAATGGTAAATAATGATGATTTATAGACTGTGCTAAGAGTAATGATAGATTTTGGGATAGGAGAGGAAAGACAAGAGATAAGAGACAAGAGACATAGAGACAAGAGACAGGAGACTTAGAGATTATCTTATACCTTGGATTGGCAGCTCAATAGTAGGAGCTCCCACTCTCAAATTCTTTCACTCCAACCCTCAAACTCTCTCACTCAAACCCTAGTCCTTATATTCCAGAATATCTCCCGGCTGGCATTCTAGGATTTTACAGATGGCTTCCAGGGTATCGAAACGCACGCCTTTGGCCTTTCCTGTTTTTAGGATAGAAAGGTTTACGGGAGTGATTCCCAGTTTTTCTGCCAATTCTTTACTCTGCATTTTTCGTTTGGCTAGCATGACATCTAAGTTGACTATAATTGGCATTTTAAATAAATAGGTCTTGTTCGTTTTGCAAATGTAGTCCTTGCTTAAAGATATTCGCAAGAAACAGACAGAAAATTCCTAGCATAAAGTGAATAAACACCAGTCCCCAGATTATACTTTCTACCTCCACAAAGAAACTGGCAGCAATTACCAATGGGAGAGGGATGAAAATATTATACAGGTAAAATCTCTTAAGCTGTTGTATATGATCTTTTGTAAACAGTTTGGGCTGAAAAAACACTTTGAAAACTTTTGCGGAAAGCCAGAAAAAGATTCCGTAGGAAATTAAAACAGCTAGAAAAGAAAAGATGATATACGGATAGTTGTTCTCAATATTCAGAAAGGGTTTTTCGGTAAACGGATAATTGATATGAAGATATTGTCCATCTTTATAAGGAGTAACAGAGAATCCTGTTACCAGACATAGAACGGAGTAGACAAAAGTGATTAAATATCCGGCAGAAAGCAGAGCGCAGATATAAAATAAAATTCTTGAAATAATTTTGGTCT
Source organism: Chryseobacterium sp. YR221 (assembly GCF_900176315.1). Lineage (NCBI taxonomy): Bacteria > Pseudomonadati > Bacteroidota > Flavobacteriia > Flavobacteriales > Weeksellaceae > Chryseobacterium > Chryseobacterium sp. YR221. Next base: position 507,098 of record NZ_FWXM01000003.1, on the reverse strand, counting down.
GGTTCATGACACGATCATTAATTAGTATTACAAATATATAATTAATTATCGTAAAACAATAATTAATTTAAATAAAATTTTATTTCTTAAAGTGTCTACCATAAAATAGAAGTAAAAAATACGGTATTGAATGCTGTTTTTATTTAATTTTAAATAGTAAAAAGTAAAAAATTATGGCTTACAATATTGAACTGGCAGACAGAGTTCGTGAACGGCTTTCAAAGGTTCCTGATATAGAAGTTGAGGAAAAGAAAATGTTCAGCGGATTAGCATTTCTTGTCAATGGAAAGATGTGTATCAATATCAGCCATGACAACCTGATGTGCCGCTATAACCCTGAATTGGAAGATGAGGTTTCGGAAAAAAAAGGTTTTCTTCCCATGATTATGAGAGGTAAACAACTCAAAGATTACTGCTATGTAGAACCCATTGGTTTTCAAAAACCTGATGATTTTGAGTATTGGATAAAAATCTGTCTTGATTATAATACAATCGCTAAAGCCTCGAAGAAGAAGAAGTGAGGTTAAGTGTGCCTTAAGGTTGGAGGGCTTGGGTGTGGGAGAGTTTGAGAGTGAGAGTGAGAGTGAGAGTGAGAGTGAGAGTGAGAGTGAGAGTGAGAGAATTTGAGAGTGGGAGAGTTAGGGCCCCCTAAAAGTGATGAACAATTGAGTTCTAAATTTAAGGATAAATGGGTCTCCCATCTCTTATCTCTACATCTCCCGTCTCTATGTCTCCTGTCTCTCCGTCTCGTGTCTCTAATCTCTGCCTTTCCACATTATGAATATAGTTTCTCTCTGATCATTATTAAAACCTCTGTTGTTTTTTCCAGATCGGGGGAAGCAGGGAGACTGGATGTGGTGTAATGCTGTTCTATGGATTCTATCAGATCTTCTGCTTTTTGTATAACCATATCATATAATAGGTTTCCTGCTTTGATATTCAATAATTCATCCCGGTTTTCTACGCGGATATGAAGTGTATTGGTTTTAAAAATATGTTCACACGACTGTAACAAACGGATGGTATGCATCATGTTTTTGCTGTCATAATTCTGCCCATGATTTTGATTGACGTTATAGCGGTCTTCATTACGTTCAGAAACCCATTTCCAATATTCCCTGTACTCCTTACAGTACGTAGAATAAGCATCCAGATTGCAGAAGAGATAAGCGGTTGGCTTTTCATCCTTCGGCACAGACGATACGGAAACCTGATTGGCTTCTTCCTGATGCATAATTCCCTTATATCCTAATGTTCCTGATTCATCATAAAATAAGGCATGTATTCCTTTGGTATGATCAATACTGACCAATCCACACTTTTCCTGTAAAAGACCAGTCTGTCCTCCGGAGACATCTCCAGGTGATGGAAATTCATGCAGCCATTTCTTCAAAGGAACAGAGCCTTGTCCATCAAGGATACAACAGAAATCCATCACAGATTTTCTTTCTTTATCTATAGGATTTAAAATCTTTTTGTTGAGACCTTTAGCTTTTTTAATCTGTGAAACAGCATATCCGGCAAAGGTGTCTTTGCATAGTTTGGATAGAAAGTCTTCTGTTTTCAGCAGATCCATCAGTGGGTTCTTATAAAGGATACAGTCTTCCGGGCTTGCCAGAATTTCCAGGGTATTAGGATTGTTTTTCTGCAGCAATTCTACAAATCTCCCGAGTTCATAATAGGTGATGTCATTGGTTTCATTGGAAATCTGTGGAATATAGTTTAGCCCAAAGAAATCTTCTTTCGGTAAATAATATACTCCACGGATATCCGTATCTGAGGTTTCCGTAGCCAGGCCGAAAGCACGACTTCCGGAGATAGCTTCAAAGAGAATGAGGTTATTGGTTTTTAGATCTTGTATGGTCATTGATTATCTTTTGGGACGAGGATTAACCTTGTGCCATTTATATTTCTTTTTTATTTAATTCTCTCTTTCTTCGTGTTTTTTGCAGAAAGTAGAAGAGCGATTTATAAAAGCGGTTATTAAAATACTCCTTCTGTGGATTGCTCCAGTTCACGCGCAGATTGCAGAAATTCTTCCACATTCATTTCTTTAAAGAAAAGAAGGCCATGTGTTGCCCGGAGACGTGGACTTTCGTTATCATAAAAATAAGGCTTTCCTAAAATTAACTGAGCAGCCTGAAGCTGTTCTACCCAGGTTTGTATAGAAAGATGGCTGAACTTTCCGTTGTATCTATAGCTTGGGAAGGAGGCGTTTACCTGGCTTAGATAGCTGTTGGTAAAACTTTCATCCATTGTACTCATTGCATTAAGGGATACCGGGAAAATATGGGTGACATCGGCTGCATTGAACTGATACCAAACATTTCTATAGCCCCATATTTTGAGTTGGGAAAGGTCTTTTTCTTTACTCCACTCCCTTACAGCAGCAGCAATTGCCTGTAAAACTTTATAATGGGTGTCAGGACCACTTCCTTCAGGATCGAATGCCAAACTTATAACGGTAGGATTAATGGTTTTCAGCTGTTGCAATATAGGATATACATCTCTTTCTCTTTTGGGTTTCTCCGTAAAAATAGCGCCTGTATAAAATCCAAGTCTTAAATGATGAACGTTTTTTGTTCTTACCCCGAAATGGGCCCACACTAATTCTTCTTCATATTCCCGAATCATTCCTTTCAGTGTCTGAATCTTTTGCTCCGGATTTTGTCCATCATAGCTGGAGTTGATGATAGCAATTACTTCGATTATTTTCTCCTCCAGTTCTTGTTTTGTTTTTAAATTCCAGAGTTCAACTATATTTCTTACCATCCTGTGAGATACAGCCCTTGACCTTTCGTCAGCGTTTTCAGAAGCAATATTGATAAGGTAATGATAGACATCTTTATCCTTTTTATTTTTATATCCAACTTCAAAGAAATCCGGATAATTAAGCATTTCTATTTCTCCTTTTTCAGTAAAGAGAAGGGTAGCCATGAGAATTTCTGTCAGGAATTTATTGGTCACTGCTGTAAAGCCTGATGTAAGGACTGAGTAATGAGATTCATTGGTTTCATTTCTGGATTGATAATGGATATAAGGCAAAAGTCCTAAAGAAATATCATCATGATGGGGACCTGTATGATAAAAAATTTCATGGGTAAGGGCTTCTGTTCCCTTTTTTATTTTACTTTCAATGGACGTGATCACTGACTGAACGGTGTCTTCATTAAGATCCGGAATTAACTGGGTATACGGATCAGACCGAAGATCTTCCAGGGTAAGATGCTCAGCATATTTGTTTAGCTTTTGAGTCAGCATCATGACTGATTTATCAGTTTTTTCCTGTGACCAGTTTCCGGACTGATAATAATCGGCAATGAAGTCATTCAATGTACTGGCAGCTCCTAATGTAATATAAAATCTGCCATTCGGGAGAGAGGAAAGAACAGAAGCCGGATATAAATTGGAAGGAGGAAGTTCCAATGCATTTTTTATCATCGGTGCTTTTGCTTCTCCTGCCGCGAAAATAATGGCTACAGCATCTTTATTATAAGTGATTGTTTCCAGACCAATGGTGATAACCAGCCGTTCTCTGGAAATTTCAATTCCCCCAAGATCTCCGGCTGCAACTGCCTGTGTTTCGAAATTGGTTGAAGTCAATCGGGTTGTTGAATAAGGGTCAGAACCTTTAATGTTAAAGGCAATATGTCCATCAGGACCTATTCCTCCCAGAAAAAATCCAATACCTCCCAGCTTACGAATCTTTTGTTCATATTCCGAACACCAGTTGTCAATTAGGAAAATAGATTCTTTTTGCAGTTTTTCTAAAGGATTTTGTGCCTCACGGTATCTCAGTTCCAAATCTACTTTATGACTGGGGAAAACTTCCTCAAAACTTTTGCCGTGAGCTAAAGGAATCTCATCACAGTTGATCAGAAGGGCATTTTCTCTTTTCAGTCCAAGACCTTCAATATAATATTTGTTTACATAGTGATAAAAGCTGTTGGCCTGGGAAGATTTTATAGGATAAAATTCATCGATCTGAACAAAATGAAGTTCCGCCAGTGATGGTTTTTGGCTGACAGACAAATGATGCTTTTTTCTAAGTTCAATAATGTTTTCATTTTCCCAGTTTTCAAGAATATGCTTGGTCCAGTAAATAAAATATTCCGGTGTTTTTCCGGTAGGAAGACTGATGACGCCATTGGGATTTTCAGCCGCCCATTCCAGGAATCGAAGGGCTGTAAGCATTCCTAAATTAGGAAAATTGTCAACAGCAATATAAGGGATATTGGTTTTACTGTTTTTTGAAAGATCATTTAAGAAAGATTGCTCTACCGGGGTGAAGTTTTTGTTTTCCATTCTGTGAATTCTTTGTCATGTTTTTAAAAATAGCTTAGGTTGCGCGAGATGTAGAACGTAAAGGACTGCAAAACGATACATAAAGTTATCAATAAATTGTTGATTTACAATGAAGGGTAAGAAGAGATGTAAGCTGTTTGCTGAACGAATTGTCCCCAATTTATTTTGGGGCAAACAGCTTACATAGCCCTTTTTTAGGAGGGAAAAGCTAGGTGTTGGAAAACTATAGTTTCCTGAGTAAGAAGGGAAACTTAAAATTTATTTAATCAAATTTTAATATATAGCCTTCAAAAGCAGCCATTGCATTGCTGGATCTTTCAGGTCCCGGCTTAATCTAATATCTTCCTAAAAACCCTTTCCATCTCACTTTTATCTGCTTTTCCACCGATTAAACTTTTAGATCTTTCCTCATTTTCAGCGATCATATTTTCTAAAAATCCAAACAGTTCCCAATCATTCGGATGATCATAAGCTTCCCCTTTTGTAGCTTTTAAAGCAACAAGGTCCTCTATTTTCCGTTTTGTATAGCCATCTACCAAAACCAGCAGGTCACTGAACAATACAGGAGGAACGGTTCCTTTTTCTGTGATCCATTTTCCGGTTAAGGTGGTTCTCAGGCAATAGAAATAACTTTTCAGTTTTACTTTATCGTTTCTGCAGGCTTCCAGATATTTTTTACTCATGCTTAGATAATGATAAGAAACTGCTATCGGAGAAAAGCAGGTATCTGCCAGAGGGCTGAACAGATCTACAAATCTCTTGTTCTCTTTATACACAATAGGAGAGTAAAACCAGCTCAGTAAAGCGGTATTTGACTTCAGCAAAAGATGAAAGGTTTTCCGTAGATCCCATCCGGAACCATCCAGATCATCCTCTGTCATAAATTCTATAGTTTCATCCTTATCCCAAGGGGAAAGGTACCAGTCTTTTTCATGTTTGTAGATAAAGCGTATATCATAATCGCTGTCCGGAGAGGCAAAACCCCAGGCTCTGCTTCCGGATTCTACAGCCAAAAGGACTTCTACGCCCTTTTCTGCTTCTATTTCTCTTATCTTTTTAAGTATTGTTGGTGTCATTGTCTTTTATTTATAAGGCAAAGTAAGCAAGGTAGTGCGTAATGTACTTGCGTAGTTTTATTAAGTTTGAGAATAATAAAGTAGGAGTGTTTGAGAGTGAGAGAGTGAGAGGGTGCGAAACGCTATTATTGAGCTGGTAACGCAAAGTATAAGATAATCTCTAAGTGTTCTGTCTATACGTCTCTTGTTTCTAAGTCTCAAATCTCCAATCCATTTTACTTTTTATATTTGGCATTGTACAAAATACTCCCCATTTCACTAATATTGCATTTTCTCTATTTAACATAATTAATATACATTCATGTTATCAAACGAATTACAGCATAAAATTGATTTTAAAACAAAACCTTTGGGTGCCTTAGGACATCTTGAACAGTTGGCTCATAAAATAGGAATGGCTCAAAAAACAACTTCTCCCCGGTTATCACATCCTCATATGGTGGTATTTGCTGCCGATCATGGGATTGCTAAAGCTGGAGTGAGCGCTTATCCACAGGAGGTCACCTATCAGATGGTGATGAACTTTTTGGGTGGAGGCGCGGCAATTAATGTGTTTTGCAGGCAAAATGGAATTGATATTAAGATTGTAGATGCAGGGGTTAATTTTGATTTTCCTTCAGACTTGAATTTGATAGACAAAAAAGTCAGAAAATCCAGCCGTAACATACTGGAAGAGCCTGCCATGACTTCTGAAGAATATCAGCAAGCTTTGAAAAACGGAAAATCAGTGGTTGAGGAGATTGCCATCACAGGCTGTAATATTATTGGGTTTGGAGAAATGGGCATCGGGAATACTTCAGCCTCTTCACTGATGATGAGTAAGCTGTTTGATCTGCCGGTGATAAATTGCATAGGACGGGGAACTGGTTTGAATGACGATCAGTTACAGAATAAGATCAATATTTTATCAGCAGCTATAGACAAGCATACTCATACTAAGACGGCAGATGAAATAGCACAGACTTTCGGAGGGCTTGAAATAGCACAAATGATTGGTGCGATGGAAGAAGCTTTCCGTCAGAATATGCTGATTATGGTGGATGGGTTTATTGCAACCGTAGCAGTTGCTACTGCATGGAAGAAGAACTCGGATATCCTGAACAACTGTATTTTCTGTCATGTAAGTGACGAGAATGCTCATCTTCAGCTTCTGGATCTGCTGGGACAAAAGGCATTATTGAATTTTAATCTTCGTTTGGGGGAAGGAACAGGCTGTGCCTTGGCTTATCCTCTGATTCAGGGTGCTGTGAATTTTCTGAATGAGATGTCTAGTTTTGAAGATGCCCATGTTTCAAATAAAAAATAAATGAAAACAATAAAGAACGAACTGATCTATCTGGCAACGGCGCTGATGTTTTTCACCAGGATTCCTGTTCCGTTTACCATTCCGTATTCCAGTGAGATCATGAATAAATCTCAGAAATACTTTGCGTGGATCGGGCTGTTGGTAGGACTTATCAATGCGATGATCCTGTATCTTTCTGCTCAGCTTTTTAATCTGGAAATAGGGATCGTTTTGATGATGATCACCAGTGTTTTACTTACCGGAGCTTTTCATGAAGATGGTTTCACAGATATGTGTGACAGTTTCGGTGGCGGATATGGAAAAGAAAAAATCCTTACCATCATGAAAGACAGCAGGGTGGGAGCGTATGGGACTATTGGAATTATTCTGCTGTTTGCTTTGAAATTCCTCAGTATTCAGGCTTTGGGGGCTATTGATCTTTTTAAAACGCTGGGTATTATTATTTTGGCACATTCATCAAGCCGTTTTATTTCAGGAACAATGATTTATACCCACCAGTATGTGACTGATATTGATGTCAGCAAATCGAAACCCTTAGCGAATAAACCCTTAGACAGGACAGCCTTATTAGTAGGTTTAATCAGTGTTTTAATCTCTTTTGCCTTAATTCCGGACTGGCGCCTGATTGTTGCTTTTGCTTTGGCATATTTGGGTAAAATCTGTATGGGATGGTATTTTAAAAAGCATATCGGAGGATATACCGGAGATTGTTTGGGTTCAGTACAGCAGGTAAGTGAGGTTTTATTTTATTTAGGAACAATAATCGCATGGAAATTCATCTGATCAGACATACGGCAGTAGAAAATCCGGAAAACCGGTGTTATGGATGGGCTGAAATGCCTTTAAGAAAAGATTATCTCGAAGATTTAAAAAATCTCGATATGGATCGTGATTTCGACCTGGTTATTTCAAGCCCGGCACAACGTTGCTGTCTTTTAGCTGATTATTTTGGTTTTGATTATACAACCGATGAAAGGCTTCGGGAAATGAATTTCGGAAGCTGGGAAATGAAAAAATGGACGGATATTCCTGAAGAGGAAATTAATCCCTGGTATCAGGATTTTATTCATGTAAAAGCTACAGATGGAGAAAATCTTCTTGAAATGCAAAATCGTGTATGCAGCTTTTGGAGTCAGCTGATAACAGACCAAAATATAAATAAAGTCTTAGTTATTGCGCATGCCGGGGTAATCCGTCTTATTCTTCAGTCGGTTTTAGACTTTCCCTTAGAAAATATGTTCAGTATCCGGATTGACTACGGAAAGAAAGTAATTATTCAGAAGAATGATGAATATTTTTCCATTAAAAAGATGAATGTTTAAGTCCGGTACACGGTACAGGAAATAAGTCCTTGTCCTTTATTATCCAAAAAAAAGCCATTCGGTTGTAATCAAATGGCTATATTATTTATTTAAAAATTTTTGTGAAACTATCCTTTTCGAGGTTTTCCAGTGAGAAATCAAAATCTGCGTCTGACTTTTCATCAGCCACTGTTGCTCCCAGCTCTTTTACAAGCTCATTGAAAGACATTGGCTCATACCACTGCTGATAAAGTGCATTCGTTGCCAGTACAGCAATCTCAGAGTTTCCTGAAACATGAGAATGGCCCGCTCCAAAATTCAGAAGTACAAAGCATTGTTTTTCCCCTTTCGGAAGAAGCATTCCCAGAATAGTCTGTCTCTGAACCGACTTACATTTGGCTTCAGCAAATACTTTGTTGGGATCCATCATATAGTCTCTTGAGATATTATTTCCTTTTCCAACTACAATTTTATAATCACATTCAGCATCTCCGGAATACACATTGTTCATGATTAAGGTAGGAGTATTCAGCCCTCTGTTGGCATGCAGATATTCAACGGCACCCTGAGGTGCAGAGGTCATATCTCCCGAATACATCAGATTTCCATCCCCTTGGTTATAGGTGGCATTCCATCCAGTCTTTCCAGCTATATTCAATCCGGAAAGGTCAAGGTCATAAGCTCCCCAGGCATTTTCCCAGTAGATTCCTACTGCAAGATTTTCACCGGAGAATCTCGTTCCTGTCGGAATATTTCCTACAAACATTTTTTCAGAAGTGGGAAGCCCGAATTCTACATTCTCAGGGAAATAAAACTTCTTTCCGGAAAGATCAAATTTTGACTGTAAATAACTTAATATAAATTCATAATTCAATTCATTCGCGGCACTGTTCTTCCCTGTTTTTACCCAAGACTTTCCGTTTCTGATTCTGTAGACAAAAGTATCCTGGCCATACATTCTCTGGTAGCAGGCTGATAAAGCTTTAAATAAGGCAAAAGGACTGGCATTATCCAACCAATGCAGATCAGTTTCTTCCAGTAATGTGTTTGTAGCATCATTCAATGGGTTAGAAATTAAAGGCTTATGGTGAGTTTTTGACAACTTGGAAATTTTATTAACTGTTGCTCTAGCCCCCTTGTTTTTATTTTTATACGCTAAAAATAAAGGCTTAAATCTATTAAAAACTTCTGCAAGCTTTTCTAATCCAAATGTTTCAAACAGGTCGGATGGATCAAATTTGCTTAGCTTGATATTTTCAATCAGCTCATTATTTTTAATCAGAAGGCTGCTGGCTGTTGTTTTAAAGATGACATATCTCAAAAATTCTACAGGATTCTCCGGAAAGATCTGATAAAGGTCTGCAATTTTTACAATAGCCTCCTTATTTCTGATGTTTTCCTTTCCCGTGAATTCATAATCCAGTTCTTCTGTTAAAATAAATAACAGATCATTAATAGTTTCTTCTTTTAAAGCGATACCTGATCTCAGTAATGACAGACATTTCTCCGTCATTTCATCAATGGAATAAGCCTTAATTACTTTAAGACTAAGCTTGATTTCAGGAATATTCAATACCTCATCAGGGATATAGATTTCATCCTGAAAATTACTTCCGTAGGTGGAAATATAGTGTCTGATCTGATCCATGAACAGCTCCAGTCTTGTGCTGTTCTTTATTTTCTCCCATGATTTATGGAAGGTCTTATTAAGATCATTACCTTTTAGTTTTTCCTTTGAATAATAGGCAATAATCTGTTTTTTTGCCCAAAGTGCATCAGGCTCAATCACAAAGCCAGCATTGGAAACAAAAGGGATTTGATCAGATTTTTGAGCTAGTACGGCATTGAATAATTGAAGTGTTTTCATGATATAAAAATTAATAAGTGAGGAGTAATTTTTTTAAAGAAAAATGATATAGGAACTCCTTTTACCTATAATTTGTAAAAAGGCGGGGAGTAAAACCTGGTAATGTATATAGGAACCCCCTTTGCCTTATAATTTGTAAAAAGGCGGAAAGTAAATCTAAAATAATAGGAACTTTCTTTGCCTTCAATTTTTTTTAAATTATGAAAATGACTAATACGTTAATATAAACATTTTCATTGTTTTGAGGAGCAGACAGGACTCGAACCTGTGACCCACAATCTTGGAGATTTATAGGAACTTTAGTTGCCTGCAGCGAAAAGTAATTTGTTGCTCTACCATCTGAGCTACTGCTCCTGCCATTATGAAAAAAGTTTTCATAAACCTTAAGGGCTTTTACACCCTTAAGGTTGGGTTATTAGTTTTTTACGACTATAAAATTTAGTTATTAGTTTTCCTAAACCTTATAGATTTTTAAAACCTATAAGGTTTGATTTATGATATTGAAAATTACGAATTATGCTTTTCTATATTTTTTCTTTTTCTTCCAGGGTGCGTTTTTCTGAACGTCACCAGCCATGATACATCCGTAAGGCATTACTTCATCAAGGACCTCACAAAGACCATATTCTTCAATCTGTGCTCTTACGTTTTTAGCGCTTTTATAAGCACTAGGCAATTCAGAGATATCAATCTCATTGGAGTAGAAACGGATATCCAATCCTTCTGTTTCCTCATTGAAGATTTCCTCAGTTGTTTTATGGGCCATAGATCTTTTATGCTGACTTCTGCTGAAGTTCCTTCCCGCCCCATGCGGAGCAAAACCTAAGTTTCTTTCAGTAGTTTTTCCCTGAACGATTAATACCGGTTCCGCCATATTGAGCGGAATCAATCTTGGTCCTGTGATATCGGGCATAAATTTATCATCCAGTGGAGTAGCTCCTTTAGCATGGTAAAATAAATCACCATCTCTGAATACGAAATTATGCTCATTCCAATATCTGTTCTCTTTTTCCACCTCCAACTTATTCAGCATTGCATCATGAATGGAGGTATGGTTTTCCTTTGTCCACTGTCTTATCAATTGAAGGGCTTCCCAATAAGATTTTCCTTCTTCAGTATCATAAGGAATCCATGCATTTTCTCTTAATGTTTCAGGAGAAATATCCTGTCTGAAACGGTTGGCCACCTTCATTCCTTTATCATAGAGCGCAGCTCCCGGTGCTCTGGAACCATGGTGAGTCACCAGCATGGTATTTCCTGTATTTTTGGAGATTCCTACAAACAGGAAATGGTTTCCATCTCCCTGGGTTCCCATATGAGAACGGGCAATACTGATCAGCTTTTCATCATTTAGAAATTCATTTTCTCTGAAAGCTTCCATCAGTTCCTGAGACATCGGCATCTGTTCTCCTCTTGGTCTCCCTCCATATCCGAAGTGTGTGATAGAATGGGCTGCATCCAAAACCTCTTTCGGATTGGTTTTACCAAAATCCGTCAGCATAACAGAACAACAGATATCAGCGCTATGGAATCCCGGATGAATGGCATTTTTGGCAACCACCACACCTCCTACCGGGATCTGACCTTCAGGACCTGTAGGACAGGCATCAGGCATTAAAGCGCCATTGATTAATGTTGGAGTTTTCATCAGAACTTTCATGGTTTTGATTACTTTTTCCACATTGTCATTTTCACTTTCATGTTCTGCCCGGATATTGATTATGAAATCTTTAGCTGTTTCATGAAGCGGTATAATGGGTAGTTGTCTGAACTGTTCGAGGTATTCACTGATCTGAATTTCATCCAGATTATTTTCGTTGATATAAGTGATGGCCTCTTTAAACCATTGAGCCGGTCTATATCCTAATTCGATTAAGTGATTTCCATTAAATTCCATTTGTTTTCTCATTTTGATAATGCAAAGTAATATCATTATTGCGCAATAGTTTTGCGTAGATTGTTTTTTTTTAATTATTTTTACAAAACTTAAAGGGCTAATCTGGAATAAACAAATTGGCCAACGGATTATATAATTAAAAGATTAATATGTATGGAACTATTAGAACAACTACAGCATTTTCCGGAAACCATTCAGTTCAGTGATGTTATTGAATATATCGACGGAAAGTATGATTTTACCCCCACGGCTTTTAAAAATGGTGATACCACTAATCAGGCCGGGCAGAATAACGGATCTTGTAAGGTCTTCAGCTACGCCTTATATCATGGGTTGACCAAAGAGCAGACCCTTCCTCTTTTCGGAGAATTTTACAGGGATGATATTTTGAAAAAGCCTCATGGTACTGATCACCAGAATATCAGAAACTTTATGAAATTTGGCTGGGAGGGGATTACTTTTGACGGAGACGCGTTGAAAGAGAAATAATTTTGATGAAAATAGCAAAAAGGCAAATTTACAAATCAGCAGATTTGCCTATTGCTCCAATTAAACACGATACGTATGTCATCTAATAAAAATGCTTTAATCCGTTATAAAACATTAGATAAATGTCTTAAGAACAAATACCGGAAATATACTTTGGAAGATCTTATTGATGAATGTTCTGAAGCATTATTTGAATTTGAAGGTAAAGAATCCTATGTAAGTAAGCGAACCGTGCAGCTTGATCTGCAAAATATGCGCAGTGAAAAATTCGGGTATGAGGCTCCTATTGAAGTCTATGAGAGAAAATACTATCGCTACAGCGACCCTGAATACAGTATTCATAATATTTCAGTAAACGAAAGTGATTTAAAAGCAATGAATAATGCCGTTCAAATCCTAAAGCAATTCAAAGATTTTTCTATGTTTAAAGAGATGAATGGTGTTATTCAGAAACTGGAAGATTCCATCCATTCCACCACTCAGAAATCTATTATCCATCTGGATAAAAATGAACAGCTGAAAGGATTGGAGCATATCGATATTCTTTATGAAAGTATTGCCAATAAAAAGGTGTTGAAAATTCTCTATAAAAGTTTTACGGCAAGAGAATCCAATATATATACTGTTCATCCGCAGCTGTTGAAGGAATTTAATAACCGTTGGTTTCTGATCTGTCTTTACAAACAGAAAATGTATAATCTGGCACTGGATAGAATGGAGCGTATTGAAACAGATGATGCCCTTCAGTATATTGATAAAGATCTGGATGGAGATGAATATTTTAAAGATATCGTAGGCGTTACCGTTTCAGATTCAATAGCTCCGAGGACGGTTGTTTTCTGGGTAGATTCCGGAAATGCACCCTACGTAAAAACAAAACCCCTGCATAAAAGCCAGGAAGTGATCCATGAAGATCAGGAGGGAACCCTGTTTAAAATCTGTGTTCAGATCAATTTTGAACTGGAAAGGCTGCTGCTGGGATTTGGAGAGGCTCTGATTGTTCATAAACCCAGAAAATTGAGACTAAGAATGGAGGAAAAGTTTAGGGCTGCAGGTAAGAATTATCAGAACCTTGTTGTTCCCGATGAAAACTAAATAGATGGTGTCGGTATTTCATCTTTTACCCATGAGAAAGTGAAACAATGGATGAGAAATAAAAAGAAACGAATTTGAAAAAACTCATCAGCAGATTTTTATCTTGGCTTGGAAATTGCATTAACGTAAAAAGAACATCACATTATGAAATCAAGAATATTTAAAGCATTAATTGCAATTATAGCACCCATTGCGATAGAATATATCGTTAAAAAAATATCTGAGAAACTTGATAAAAAAGACGATCAGAAAGAGAAAGAACCAAAGCAGATTACTGCATAAACAAAAAGTAGTTAGAATTTAAAATTGTTGAAAGAGGCTGTCGTATAACGTACAGCCTCTTTTTTTATGATGATTTCTACCCATCGTCAAAAATTCTTTAATTTTCGCCACCTCTCGGGAGGAGAGGAATTCTAAGTATCCTATATAAAATCATAGACTCCGTTTTTCCAGCCCAGGACTTTGGAAGAGTCTGCATTAAGCCAGTTCTTCAGAATAGTGGCATATACCTTTCTGAAATCTTCTGTATAGATAAGATCACCCTCATTTAGGTTCTGGAGATCGGGAAGGGCATTCAGCAGTCCTTTCTTTTTTAAACCTCCACTGATGAAAAACATCTGATTGGCTGTTCCGTGATCAGTTCCGTTACTCGCATTTTGGGCAACACGGCGTCCGAATTCTGAGAATGTTACAAGTAAAATATTGTGAAATAATCCGTTAGCTTTCATATCTGCAACAAAAGACTTTACCGCATCATTGATATCAGTGAATAATTTCTTCTGTCTGTCATTCTGATTGACATGCGTATCAAAACTTCCGATCGAAAGGTAATACACCTGCGTATTAATGTCAGATTTAATTAAAGATGATACTGTTTTAAAATCCTTTCCCAATTGTGAATTAGGGTAGATTTGCTCTGTTGTCTTTGCTTTGCTTTTTTCAAAAATATAATCTGCATTATTGATAGTAGATCCCAGTGTCTGATAAAGGTAAGATACGGTTTCATCTTCATGGTGATGGTCATAAAGAGACTTGAAATACTTTTCCTGGCTGGTCTGATAAAGTCTTTTAGGGTCTTTAAAGGCAAATGCTTTATTATGGTCACCTTTAAGAGCAAGGCTTAACATATCATCTACTTCAAGTGCTTGGGTGGGATGCTCACAACGATAACATTCTTCATCCAAAAAGCGTCCAATCCAACCTGTTTCCAGAAATTCATCACTCCTGCTGGCAGACTGCCAGATATCCATACTCCGGAAATGGGATTTATCAGGATCAGGATACCCCACATTGTTCATGACGGAAAGCTCACCATTGTCGAATAGCTCTTTAAAATAGGAGAGGGACGGATTAATTCCTGCTTCATCCGTAAGAGATACAGCATCCTGAATGGCAAGGGTTTTTCTTTCCCGAAAATAAATATCATTTTTTACAGGAATAATTGTATTTAATCCATCATTACCTCCTGTCAGCTGCAGTACGATCAGGATATTCTGGTGGGGGTTCAGGGCATTATCCAGAGCCATAGACTTTAGAAAGCCGGGCATTAGCAGGGAAGCTGAGGCTAACGAACTTATTTTCAGGAATTCTCGTCTTTTGATTAACATAACTTTTGAATTTAAGTTGTACAGATAGTACCAAAGGTTGCGGGATCTATTACTTACAATCTGCAACCTGCTACCTTAAAAACTACATTAACTGATATTCAGGGGTTGACATCAGATTGATAACCATCATTTTTATACTTTTATCAGAGAAATTTCTGACTGAGTTCATATCCAGACTTTGAGCATTCTGAATCAGATAATCTTCACAGTTTTTCTGAGCAAAAATTTTTTCTACCCGCTCCCAGTCTATGGTGATATTCGGATTTTTAAAAGACTTGTTTAAAGCAGTCTCCCGGGATTTCATACCCATGTCGATATCATCGTCCTGACGTGGACTGTATTCCAAAGGTCTTAAACCTGACCAAATCTGTGGAACCTGAAGTCTCAGCATCAGTGTTGAACTGTCGATCCATGCTTTTCCATTTGGCCATCCTGCCACATTGGGCGGGTAGAGCAGCATTTGTCCCAGTAATTTCTGATAAACGATGAGGTTTTCAGGATTTTGGATGTGCATAGGAAGAAGCCGCATGATTCCAGCCATAAGTTCGATAGGTGATTTTATCCTGTTTCCTATATTGCTCTGATCATAAAACCATGAACTTGAAAATATCTCCCTCATAAGCTTTTTAATGTCATACCCGGAGCTGTAAAAGCCGGCACTTAGTTTATCTATCCTATCGCTATCGACCTTTTCATTAACGAAGAATTTATAAATTTTGGTGGTGATAAACCTGGAGGTAGCTTTATGTTCTAATATCATATGTAAGGCATCATCCCCATTGAAATTGCCTGTTTTTCCTAAAAAAGTCTTCACCTCTTCATCGTGAAAGTTTTTTCTTTCTTTAAAATTCCCCTCTTTATCATATCCCCATCCGGTAAAAGCTCTGGCTCCCTCTCTTACATCTTTTTCAGTATAGTTTCCTCTTCCCATTGTAAACAGCTCCATCACTTCACGGGCAAAGTTTTCGTTGGGATGATCTTTTTTGTTTTGTTGATTATTGAGAAAGTTCAGCATGGCCGGAGCCTTACTTACCTCAAAAAGAAGGTCTTTAAAGTTTCCCAATGCATGTTTCCGTATGGTATTTAAAAGCTGTCTGTTGAACTTTGGATTGACTACCCTGGAAGCAAAATGACCATGCCAGAAAAAAGCCATCTTTTCTCTCATCTGTTCTTTGCTGTTCACCATTTTATCCAGAAAATGAAGATTCAGTTCATTATTCTGCTCCCTGTTGATTTTCTGCATCTGTTTTTTCTTTTCGGCAGGAGCTGTACTGCTCATGTAGTCCGCTGCCGGATCAATATCAGGAGTATCATAGGTGATTTCAGTAAAATGATCTTCTTTACATAGCTCATCAATCAACATTATACTGTTTTTATTCTTTAAACTGTCAATTTGATTGATTCCGATCCCGAAACCTGCACGCCATAGAAGATGTTTATTTTTTATCAGTGAATCAGCCATTGTAGGAGCGTTTGTTTTTTGATGCTTCAAAAGACCTAAGGTTAAAATAACAACGGGTTAAGGATTGTTAATATTGTGATATGGCTACCAACTGGAAGTTTTTATTTGAAAAAATAAACGATAACATAAGCTGGTATTACTCGTAGATTTCACTGCTTTCTTTTTTCAGCTCTCAGACTTCTGATTTATTATCCTTAATTCACATTTTAAGATTAGTTTTTGATAATTTTTGTTAAACAAACATTTAAATTTTGTTAAAAATAATCTACTGATAATCATTATTTTATGATTTTATTGAGTGTTAAAATAAAAGGTAAGGTCCTGGTTGGCATGATTTTTACATCTTACTTGCTTAGTAAAATTTAAAAATTAGAGTTATGAAAATGTTTAAACAAGCAATATTACTGGCTGGAATTTTAACAGCAGGAATAGCAAGCGCACAAAGTTCAAAAATGAATAATATGATCAAAGTGGGCGCAAATGTTGGTTTAGCAGTTCCTTCAGATAACCTTTCGGCTGCTGTAGGAGTAGATGTAGCTTACCAGAACCTTATTACTCCTGGTTTTGGATTAGGTATTGCATCAGGATATAGCCATTATTTCGGAAAAGATAATAACGGATATAAGAATAATGATGTAGGAGTAATTCCTGTGGCTGCTTTAATTAGAATTTATCCAAAACAAACAGGTTTCTATTTCGGGACTGATTTAGGATACGGATTCTTAGTTGGAGATAAAACAGTAGCTTCCAATACAAATGTAGAAAGAGCAAGCGGAGGTTTTTACCTTAAGCCTGAGATCGGATACCACAACAGAGACTGGAACTTCTTCGTACAATACCAGAAGGTTTTTGTAGGAACTAAAGGAGATTTACCAGGTCAGGACTATAATGTGGGAAATATCGGAGTAGGCTTCGGTTATAATATTCCATTAGGAAAGTAGTTAGATTTAATATAAACAATTATTAACCAAACCTTTTCACTTTTTGTGAAAAGGTTTTTTTTTGTCTGCAGGATTTACGAAAACAATTATTATATTTGGTAAAATTTGAGGTTATGATTCTGAATCCAAAATTTCCACTTTATTTACCAGGAGTAGAGAACAGTAATAATGATAATGTCTCTATCATCGGAGCAAGTCTCCGTGAAGACATGACGATCTTAGGCTATTTTGTTTCCAGTAATGGAGGTCTTGAGATAAAAATCCAACAAACGTATTCCACCAAAGAGTATGCTTCTTTTAATGATATTTTAAAGAAGTTTATTCAGGATAATCAGCTGGAAAATGTAAAACGTCTGGGAGTGGCCGTTCCAGGTCCTGTACTTGACGGAAAAAGCAGCCCGGCAAGATTAGGCTGGAATTTAGATATAGAAGAATATAAAAGAGATTTCGGGTTTGAAAAAGCAGATATGCTGAATGACCTGGAAGCTTCTGCTTATGGAATGGGTCTTCTTGAGGATGATGACCTGGAAGCTATCTATACAAGCGGGCATCTTGAAAAAGGGAATGTTGCCATCCTTGCCCCTGGAAACGGGTTGGGGGAAGCCGGATATTTCTTTGACGGAAAATATCTAAGACCTTTCGCTACAGAAGGAGGACATTCTGAATTTTCACCAAGAACCAACGTAGAAGTTGAGTTTTATCAATTCCTAAATAATATCTACGGAATTGTAAGCTGGGAAAATGTATTATCTAAATCAGGATTGTTTAATATCTACAGATTCTTAAGAGACGTAAAAAGACACCCGGAACCGGAATGGTTGGGAGAACGTCTTTCAGGAGGTAATTTTGCAGAAGAACTTTATAAAGCTGCAGTAGAAGATAATGTATTGATTTGTAGAATTGCTTTAGATACTTTCATTGAGTTTTTGGCAAGAGAAGCGAATAACCTTACATTAAAGGTGAAGGCGACGGGAGGATTACTGATCTCCGGAGATATTCCTCAGATGGTAAGAGAATACATCGATAAAGATAAATTCTATGAAAAATTCAAGATCAGTGATAAAATGGAAGGAATGTTGAAAAATATTCCAATCTACCTGGTCAAGCAAAATCATACAGCATTAAAAGGGGTAGCGCTTTATACCGCTTACTACCAACAATAAATAAAAGACTCCGAAGAAATTCGGAGTTTTTTTATGGGATGATATTATTCATAAAAATAATTAATTTTCTTGATTTACATCAACGCTATCTATCAGAGAAGATGGCTACCTTTGTGTTATTAAATAAGTAAATAATTTTATTCAATGAAAAAAATATTTTTATTAGCCGTTTTAGCTGGTGGTTTAGCTTTCGGACAGTCAAAAAAAGTAGTAGCGTCTGATATTCACTGGTGGGGATATAAAGTAGCAAAATCTGAGGCTAGTTCTCACGACGGTACTGTAAAAGTAAAGTCAGGAGATATGGTAATGAAAGGAAATCAATTGGTAGGAGGAAGCTTCGTATTAGATATGACTTCCATCAATGCAACTGATCTTTCCGGAGAATACCAGCAAAAACTAAACGGACACCTTAAAAACGGTGACTTCTTTGAAGTTGAAAAATTCCCGACTGCTAGTTTCAAAATTACAGGTATTAAGAAAAATAACGATAAAATCTACAGTTCTTTGGTAACAGGAAATCTTACTGTAAAAGGAAAAACAAACCCGGTTACATTCCCTGCAAAGATCTCTTACAGCAAAGGAGTGGTAAGTTTAGTATCCAATAAATTCTCTTTCGACAGACAAAAATTTGATGTAGCTTACAAATCTACAATGCAGGATGTTTTTGTGAAAGATGATATCGATATGCAGGTTAAGGTTACTGCTCAATAAATTAATCAAAAAAAGATTGTTAAAAGTGTAGAAGTTCTACACTTTTTTTTATTTTTGTTGAATTGTAAATAAAAAAGAATGAAAAGATTACTATTGTTTGCTATGGTGTGTGTAGGCATGTCATTGGTTTCCGCTCAAAAGAAATTTGATAAAGTTTCAAAAGTGACTTCATCAGAGATCAGATGGTGGGGATATAAGGTTGTAAAAACTGAAGCCTCTTCCCATTCAGGAACAGTGAAACTGAAAAGTGGAAAATTTAATTTTGACCATACTGTTTTGGTAGACGGAGAGTTTGTGATAGATATGAGAAGTATGATGGCCGGAGATGTTTCCGATGAGGACCAAATCAAGCTTACAGACGACCTTAAAAGTTCAAACTTCTTTGAAGTTAAAAAATTCCCGGTAGCCAAATTTCATTTGACTAAAATTATTCCATTAGCCAACAGTGAATACAATTCTACAGTATATGGTGATGTGACCATTAAAGGAGTAAGAAAAACCATCACTTTTCCTGCTAATGTATATGTTACCCAGTTTACCGTAGTTGTTGAGTCTGCTAAGTTCTCATTAAACAGAAGAGACTTTAAAGTATTCTACCAGTCTTCACTAAAAGACTATTTCATCAAGAACGAAATGGATATCCAGTTCAGAGTTTCTACAGAACAGTTGGATAACGAAAACAGGGTTCCGGTAAAGAAAAAGAAATAAGATTAAATATAATATTGATAAAAAGAGCAGTTCAGGTAATGAATTGCTCTTTTTTTATGGAATGTAAGGTATACAATTAGTGTTGAAAATATTCCGTCAAATCTGCTGATCGGATATGTGTTGGACAAGGGAATATTTTGCTCTCTAATCTTGATATTCATAAAAATATTAGATCCCGAAAAGCTGTGGTGTACTTCTTATTCAATGAGCTCATCACTAAAAACTGAAGTCTTATTTTAAAATTTTTTTGAAATTGTGACACAATATTTGTCACTCCGTAGGAATCTAAGCACAATTTTATTTTTCCGGGCTTGGATTCCTACGGAATGACAGACTATATAGATCGTTTTAACTTCCTTCTTCAATTGTAATACTTGTGAAATAGGAGATTGAAAAAATTATGTTCCTTTTTCTCTTATAACAACTTGAATGTTTAAAGCTTTTGTAGTTTAAATTCAACAGCAATATCTTTAGCTTTTTTCCCTTCAAACGGTAATTTCCTTTCCTGTTTTTTTTATAAATTAGTCTTATGAAAATTTATATTGTAAGCGGTCTTGGAGCAGACTTTAAGGTACTTGAAAAATTGGAGTTTCCCAAAAACTGTGAACTGGTTTTTATAGATTGGCTTATTCCCGAAAGTAATGAACCTTTTCAGGACTATGTAAAAAGGATGGCAGAGAAAGTGGATGATTCAGAACCATTCTGTTTGTTGGGCTATTCTTTTGGAGGAATTATTGTGCAGGAGATTAACCAGTTGAAGCCTGCCGAGAAAGTAGTTATCCTGGGAAGTATAAAATCAGATAAAGAAAAATCCAAATTTATAAAGACGGGTGAGGTGACCAGAATTCCAAGAATCCTTCCGGTGGGACTGTTCAATAACAGAGCGGCTCAGGTATATTCTGTCATAAGGAAGCTGTTTGATCCCAGAAATCCTAAAATTCTGGAATATTTCAAAGTGCGGGATCCTTATTATTTAAAATGGTCTGTAGAAAAAGTTTCCGAATGGAAGTTTGAAGAAAATCCTAATGTTATTCAGATATTGGGAGATAAAGATATTGTTTTCCCAATACGGTATTCAAAGCCGGATTATGTGATCAAAGGTGGTTCACATCTTTTTCCGGTCACTAAACATAAAGAAGTTTCGAAAATACTGACTAAGGTATTTTCTGAAAAAATGATCAATGTTATTTTATAAATAGTTTTTTTATAGGGGTACTGTGATTTAAAATATGTTTTTTATGGAATTTATATTTAAATTTGATAGGGTTAAATATAAATTTTATGAAAGTAGGATTAAAATGGATCATTTCGTTTTCGGTGATTAGTCTTGTGGCATTCGGAGGATTGTTTTGGAATCCGGGTGCAGAGATTTCTGATACCGGAGCATTTCTGAGTGAAGATAAAATTGTAGGGGCAGATGTTGCCTGGATTCTTGCTGCTGCCGGACTGGTCTTGCTGATGACTCCCGGACTTTCTTTCTTTTACGGAGGAATGGTAGGAAAGAAAAATGTGATTTCCACCATGCTACAGAGTTTTATTGCTTTAGGCGTTATTTCTATTTTATGGGTGGTGGTAGGATTTTCTTTGTCTTTTGGAGAATCTTTGGGATTCAGTATTAATGGAAATCATTACGGGATTATAGGAAATCCTTTAAGCTATATGTTTTTTAACGGAGTGGGAGGTTTACCACACAAGATGATGGCTTCTACCATTCCTTTTGTGCTTTTTGCATTGTTTCAGATGAAGTTCGCTGTTATTACTCCCGCTATCATTACAGGGTCTTTTGCTGAGAGGGTTCGTTTTATTTCTTACCTTTTATTTATAGTTCTTTTCTGTATTTTTATTTATACACCGCTCTGCCACATGGTATGGCATCCTGATGGGCTTCTGAATAAGTATTTTGGAGTGAAGGACTTTGCCGGAGGTACGGTAGTGCATATGAGTGCCGGATTTGCAGCGCTTGCAGGAGCTTTAGTATTAGGGCGGAGAAAAAATCCGCATCATGAACCTTCAAATATTCCCTATGTTCTTTTGGGAACGGGAATGCTGTGGTTTGGCTGGTTTGGGTTTAATGCAGGATCGGCATTGAGTGCTTCCGCCTCTGCAGCTACTGCCTTTGGAACAACGACCATTGCTTCCGCTTCTGCCATGATGACCTGGATATTTTTTGATAGAATCAATGGACGGAGTATTTCTGCATTGGGAGCTTGTATTGGAGCAGTAGTAGGATTGGTGGCGATCACTCCCGGATGTGGTTTTGTCAGTATTCAGGAGAGTCTTTTTATAGGATTTATTTCAGCAATCGTTTCTAACGTGATGGTCAACTGGAAAGCTTTGAAGAAAGTAGATGATACCTTGGATGTTTTCGCCTGCCATGGGGTAGGAGGAATTATGGGGATGATCCTGACAGCTATTTTTGCTCACGGGGAAAACGCAAGTCTTCTTCATGGTGGAGTAGAAGTATTTCTTCATCATATGGCAGCTTTGGTTCTGGTTTCTGCTTTTACATTTTTCGGATCACTGCTTTTATATAAAATTACAGATGCCATGATTACATTAAGGGTTTCCGAAGAGTCTGAAAATATGGGGCTTGATCTTTCCCAGCATGATGAGAGTCTCAATTAGTAACAGAAAAAAACAGGGTATAACACGGTTGCTTCCGGAATACCCTGATTTAAATAGAATTTCAAAAACTGTTTTGAGATTTTATGCAATGGAGGCAATAGCCTTAAAGATCCTTTTTTTTGACTCCTCGAATATTTCACCACCAAATTCTTCATTATCTAATGAGATAACGGTGATATCTTTTATTCCCATTATTCCTAAAATATGTTTTAAATAGGGGGTCTGGAAATTCATATGGCCATTCTTCTCATTTTCTCCATACCCTGTATCTCCTCTGCTTGAGAGTATAAATACTTTCTTATTTTCCAGAAGACCTACATAGTCACCGTCTGGAAAACCTGACCTGAATTTCCAGGTCTCGTTGATTCGCATGACCTGATCTATATAGGCTTTTAAGCCGGAGGGAATAGACCAGTTGTACATGGGAGTGCCAATCACATAGATGTCATTTTCTTTAAGCTCTTTTACAAGCTCATCGCTCAGTTGCAGTTCTTTTTGGCTTTCCTCCGTCCTGTCTGAGGGCTTTTTAAATGCTCCTGCAATCCAGGATTCATTAATATTCGGGATATGCCCAATTCCGGTTTCTCTGTACGTAAATACATCATGGGGGTGTTTGGTTTTCCAGTTCTCAACAAACAGGTCGGTTAGTCTTCGGCTATAAGATCTTTTGCCTCTTACACTGGCATTAATAATCAATACTTTCATAATGGTAAATTTTATACCTCAAAATTCTTGATTATTAAGTCCGGAAAAATTGATCTAGTTCAAGAGGATTTATTTTTTTTTTCGAATTCTGCTGATAAACTCTGCAGAGACACCTAAATAAGAAGCTATTAAATACTGTGGAACTTTGGCAGCTATATCAGGATAGGACTCCAGGAAATATAGATATTTCTGTTCAGCCTTATACATATTATTAAATACAATTCTTTTCTCCAGGGTTCCAAGATATCCTTCTAAAATAATTCTAAAATATCTTTCCAGTGAAGGTATTTGCTCTAACAGTTTTTGAAAAGAGCCATGGCTGATCTGCAACAGCTTTGTTTTCTCTATCGCCTGTATATTATAAATAGAGGCTTTTTGCCTGGAAAAGCTATAGATATCGGTTGCCCACCAATCGTCAATCGCTAAAAAAAGGATTTCTTCGTTGCCATTTTCAGGATTGATGCAGAAGGCTTTTAAAGTACCGGATACAACATAATTGTCATAGCGGCAGATATCGCCATTTCTTAAAAGAAATTCACCTTTTTCCAATGTCCTTTCTGTCCAGATGTTTTTGAAAACCGAAATTTCCTCCGGACTTAATCTGACATGCTGCGAAATATTTTTAATTAATGCTTCCATTTAGAATGATGAAGATAAAGAATGTGAATTTAATAGGATGGCATACGAAATTATTGTTCACTGCTAATTTAAAAAATATAATTGTGAAATCTTATTTCTAATGGGTATGAATAGTTATTAATACCCGATTCTGCTATGCTGTTTATTAGATTTATCACGTATCTTTGTAAAAGCAAAATGAAGAGCCATTTATGGAATCAATATCGGTTTTTGAGATTATCAAAGTAGGAATAGGCCCATCCAGTTCACATACAATGGGACCTTGGAATGCAGCGGCTGCATTTATCAGAATTATAAAAAGGGAAAGATCAATCGCAGAGGTAAAAGAAGTTTTTCTTGAATTCTTTGGCTCTTTAGCCAAAACTGGAATTGGGCACGGAACGGATATCGCGGGCATGCTTGGTTTGAACGGTGAAGATTTTAAGACCATCAATACTTCAAAAATTGATGAAAAGATAGAAAAGATCAAGAAAGACCAGATTATTAATCTTGGGGGCGAGAAAGAAATTCCATTTGTTTACGGGTATCATTTGGTTTTAAATATGCAGAAATCACTTGATTTTCACCCGAATGGAATGATCTTTAAAGCTGTTTTTGAAGATGGTACAGAGCTTGTTCAGGATTTTTATTCTGTAGGTGGAGGTTTTATTGCAAGCCAGGAAAAAAACTCAATAGAAAAACAATGCGTACGTACATTGTATCCTTGTCATAAAGCTGCAGATATTGCAAAATATTGCCAGAAGCTAGGATTTAACAAAATTTCAGATTTAATTCTAATTAATGAAGAAAGCTGGAGATCACAGGACGAAACAAGACAGGAAGCTTTATATATCTGGAGTCAGATTAAAGAATGCATCTACAAAGGAGTGAATAAAGAAGGGATTCTTCCCGGTGGATTGAACGTTTCCCGAAGAGCCGCGGGAATTAACAGAAAACTGTTGGGAGAAGAGATTTATAAAAATAAAGATGAATGGTTTCAGCAGGTTGTTGATGCCGAAGAAAATTTCACCAATATCAATAAATGGATTGCCTGTTTTGCACTGGCAGTAAATGAAGAAAATGCTAGCTTCGGAAGAATCATCACAGCACCTACCAACGGAGCGAGTGGAGTGATTCCCGCAGTGTTAATGTATGCACAGGCATTTACGCCATTTACAAGCGAGGATGATATTGTAAGATTCCTGCTTGTAGCCGGAGAAATTGGAACATTATTTAAGAAAAATGCAACCATTTCTGCAGCAATGGGAGGATGTCAGGCCGAAATCGGAGTGTCATCAGCGATGGCCGCTGCGGGACTTACGGAAATCCTTGGAGGAAGTGTAGGGCAGGTATTAATGGCTGCTGAAATAGCTATGGAACACCATCTTGGATTAACCTGTGATCCTATTAAAGGACTTGTACAGATTCCATGTATTGAAAGAAATACAATGGGGGCTATGAAAGCTATTACTGCGGCAAATATTGCTCTGGAAAGTGACCCTACGAAGGCAAAAGTAACCTTGGATGAAGTTATCCAGACGATGTGGGAAACAGCTCAGTCTATGAGTGACCGTTTTAAGGAAACCTCAGAAGGTGGGTTGGCAATTGCAGTGAATGTTCCTGAATGCTAATACGCTAATACAGAATACAATTAAAAATACGAAAAATCCTTAGACATAACATCTAAGGATTTTTTTATGTAGTAGGGGGCTCTTAATGGATAAACACTAAGTTTTAGAAAAAATCCAGACTAGGAATTTATTATCTTAATATACCTCTGATTCTGTTGGCATTGGTAATCAGCTCTTCAAGGTATTCGTAATTTTCTTTTTCCAATGCAGATTTAAATTTTCTGAGCTGGGTAATATGTTCGTTCAATACATCCAGTACGTTTTCTTTGTTCTGTTTAAAGATGGGAACCCACATTTCCGGATGCGATTTAGCCAGACGTACGGTACTGGAGAAACCCGAACTGGCCAGTTGAAAGATCGTTTCTTCTTCGCGCTCTTTTTCCAATACGGTATTGGCAAGAGCGTAGGAGGTAATATGGGAGATATGGGAAATATAGGCAGTATGGATATCATGATCTTCTGCATCCATATAAATCATATGCATATCAAGTGCATTGACTATTTTTTCAACCAGGTTTAAAGCATCTTCAGCAGATTCTTCTTTATTGCAGATAACCCCTGCTTTTCCGGCAAAACTTTCGGCAATAGCAGATTTTGGACCGTTGTTTTCGGTACCCCACATCGGGTGAAAGGCCACAAATCTTGAGCGTTTTGGATGATCTTTTACGGCATGGACAATTCCTGCTTTTGTAGAACCTGCATCCATCACAGTCTGATGATCCGATATAAGATCCAGAACACCCGGTAATAATTTTCTGGCAGAATCCACAGGAATAGCAAGGATGATCAACTCAGCATTTTTAACTCCCTGCTCCAGATCAACACCTGCATCAATGATTTTTAGCTCTAATGCCTCATCAATATGCTGTTTATTGTTATCAATTCCGTAGATAAAACTGGCGATGCCTTTTTCCTTTAATTTTAATGCCATCGATCCGCCGATTAATCCAGCTCCTATAATACTTATTTTCATCTTTTAAATTGGTTTAAAATAAAAAAACCTCGTCTAGGACGAGGTTTTAAATTATGTTCATAAGAATCCCTATCCCAGATCTGAGTTAAAAATTCTATAATAATATGTTCCGTTGTTAAAATTCACAAAGCGAAGGTATAAATTTTTTTTTAAACTATGATTGTTCTGGCTAAAATTTTGAAAATTATAGAAGAATTACGAAGTTGATGTATGTGTTTCCTATATTCTAATCTTTGTTTTACTTAATAAGAATGATTTATTAATTTTGTAATAACATTGTGAATAAAGAGATAATAACAAGTGAAATGTAGTAACTATTTTAAGTTTTAAATTCTTTTAGTTTGAAGTAAAAGTATCACTAAAAAACAACACATGAAAAATAAATATGTATGTAGCCTGATTATTTTGGTAGTTATGATCATCTTTGGAAATGCTAAAAACCATCCTCACGTATTTTTAAAAGTACAAAAAACGGAACGTTCCAATATCCTATACGGAGACACTATAATGATTAAAGAAAGCTTTAATGATGAGGATGTTGTTCCCAATGAGTATATAAAAGACAGGCTGGATCCTATCCGGGCTAATTTCAAAAGAATTAATTCTATTACAAAATGGACTCGTATTAAACAGAAAGATATTGAAGGAGTATCGGCAGAAGGAGGGGAGGCAACGTTTTATTATCAAAAGAAAAAGCTTGAAAAAATTATAGCCAGACACTACGGTGAAATGGGGCAGCTGTTGATAGAATATTATCTGTTTAATGGAAAACTTTCTTTTGTTTTCGAAAAAGAGTATCGGTACAACCGCCCTCTTTTCTATGATGTGAAAGTAATGAAGGAAAATAATGATACGGAAGCTTTTGATTTTAAAAAATCGGAGATTACCGAAGCCAGGTATTATTTTTTAAATGCGAGGCTTATTCATATCATTGACAGCCAGGATTGTGGGGCTCCGTTTAGCGCAGATTATATAGCTGAAGAGAAAAAAAGAATAAAGGAGGATTTTAAAAAACTCTTACATTTAGAAAAATAAAACTGAATTGTTAAGGTCTTTATTTAGAATCCGGGAAATACTATTTATCCTTATTTAATGCCAGAAACTGCCGATAGTAATTATCAAGATACAGAGAAAATTGTTCTTCAAAAGTCTGTTCTTCCCAGTCTTTATTAATGATAACCGGGTTCTCTATTCTAAAAGTAATTTCTTCAATTTCCTCCGGGCTCAGATTTTCTACCTTTTCAGGATCCGGTAAAGCAATGCGGAAAGCAAGTACCTCAATACCTTCTTCTTCCCACCATTCCATACTGTACTGTGAGACATCTTTCTGAGTAATTGAGTGTAATTCGGATTCCAGCTGGCTATAAACGGAGAGGTCTTCATCACCCGAAAGATCGACATGGGCTGTATAGTCCAGAATTAATTTAAGAATTCCAGGATATCTGTTTTCTGCTGTTTTTAAATCGGGTTCTATATCTGATCTCAGTTCCATCAGTTGTTTGAATTTCGGATGACGGCAAGGCGTTCTTCCACTTCTTTGATTTTATTGATCCAGTAATTAATTCCTTCCTGATTAGTCACTGTTTTCTTAAAAGCATCCCGGTTTACTGTCCATAGCTTAGAGCCGTTTTTTTGATACTCAATTTCACGTTCTCTTTTCGTTTCCGGTTCTATGCGGTATCTCCAATACACCAGCGAATGCATATATTCTGCGCGGATTTTTTCAAGGTAAGTGATAATGGCTTTTCGATCCTGAGGAATATATCCTGGCCCGGAACATCCGCAGGAATGGAAAGTGATGCCTACTGTATACAAATCCTTGATATGCGCCCACCTTTTATGATCATTTTTTGAAGGGGATTCAAAATCCAACCCCATATTGGCCATCAGTTTTCCGCATTCAGGACATTTGGCTTCTACTGAAACCTGAGAATCCCTGTCCACATCGTGTAAAATGCGGCGTTTGAATGTTTTCTGGCAGTTAAAACAGGCATAATGACCTTTGTAAACCATCATGGCATATCGGCACATTGTATTATGTTTAAATCGTTAATGTTTGTTAAATTTTGTTATTTTGTGGATATAAAAATATGTATTTTTCCGTTTGTTTGCGAAAAAAATATTAAAATTTTGATTTTATTGTGTATTTATTCAATCAATAAGATGCCGGACCAATCTTTTTTATTCAAAAGAGATAATCCTATCCCAGCTAATCCTTCTAACAATCCCATATTATAGACGTATTCATCTCCTGCTTTATATAAAAAGCAACATTCCTGATGTTCTGGAGTATAATAAGAATGAGTGATTCCACGCCAGTATTCTCCGGCTTGTGCGAATGCCGGGTTTTGGGTGCGGGTATAGAATGAATCGTATATCGAAGAAATTCCGGCACTTCCATGACAGAGTGAAGCATCGGTTACCTTGCTGGATTCCTTATGTTTTCTGACTGTGGTTTTTAACAGTATTTGTGATGCCTGATTCTGTAAAGATTGATCCTGAATAAGCTCACCAATTTTATAGAGAACACAGGATATTCCCAGATCCCCATAACACCAGGCCAGGCGGGAAGCATATTTTGAACTTTCTTTGCTGGTTTCGATTACAGAAGGGAATACGGATACCGTACCTTCCATCGAAGCATAGGTCATAAATTCTGATAAGGTTTTCCTGATAAAAGAAATATCAGCTTCTGAATCTGCAATATAGGCCAGCAGTAAAAGATTGGGAAGAAATCCATGGGAAATACCAAAATTGGATATATTTGCGGCCTTATCTTTTGGGTTTTGCCAGAACAGGTCTGTTTTCGTTTTAACGATGGTTTCTTTTAATGTGTGTAGTAAGTCCGGATTCAGTTTTCTGATATCCATCTGTCTGTTCATGAAGGGCATCACCAAGCCGATTCCCCCATAGAAGAAATCAAAATTATGGTTCTGAAACTGAGTAATAGCTTCTTCAATCATTATATCTCCAATATCTTCAATATCCAGAAAATCAAGAGAACACCATTGAGATTCCTGTAAATAGGAGGCTGAAGATAAAACTCCTGATAACCCTGCCGCATAGGAAAGATCAATTCTTTCATTTTCTATATGATCGAAGATTAAATCTTTATACCAGTCTATTTTTTTTTCTACAGTCTTATTAAACTGCTCAGGATAGGAATTAAAATAATGATGAAGAAATAATAACTCTGAACAAGCTCCATTCATTAATCCAGCGTGGGTATGCTCGTAGTCTAAGATGTTTTTACAGATGTGTTGAAGTATTGGCATTTGTTTTTAAGCTGAAGAATTGTTTTTTTAAAATTTTTTCAAGGAAGCAGTACATTAAATATTCGTGAAGTCTGTTATCACTTCGTACCACCCTGATAATATGCATATGGATAATATTGGCCAGATTCTTATAGGAATTTTGCCCCAGCAAGGCCGGTAAATCTACCTGGATATCCTTGAAGAATTGAGTGTGAATGGCTGACAATATATCATTTTTTTCAGAAATAATATTCTCAATTTCCTCGGAGAACCCTTTATATTTTGCATTGATAAAAGCGGTTTTTAAAGGAGAGGTATTAAACTCCCTGGCCAGACTGCTTTTTACCCCGCTTACAAAGTTTAGCTGGGATTCCGTATCGAGATTAAACACTTTACAATAGAAAAGAATATGCTTGATAGGATACATCCATAATATATCGGCGTTATCTTCTTCAATATTTTTCTCAATGATTGCTGCGGAAACAAGAGAATCATAATAAAATATCTTTTCAAATATTTTGGTGTTATTCCCTTCGTAGCGTTCTAATTCCCGATCATAGGTGTCATAAGATATCCTTTGTATTTTCTCAGCAAGGTATTTCTTTATAAGAGCATTGATATGGGATTTTACCTCTTCGTGATTAGTTTTAGGGGCAAAAATTCTTAGTCTTATGTGAAATTCTGGATCATAGAATTTAATATAGAAAAACTTCTCTATTAGTTTATTTGCTTGTAAAAAGCTTAAAATTCCTACTGTTTCACATATGAAAAAGTCTGCAAATACTTTACCTGTATATATTTTCAGATAAAGGCAGTTATCAATATCCGGAAACAGGGATCTTGGAATATCAGAGGTTTTCACCACAGGAAGGAAGTTCTCTTCTTTCTGGTGCTGTGCTTCATTTTTGAAGAATAGTAAAAACTCATTATTGACGGTATTTCCATCCTGGTTATACGTTACCGGAGTAAATTCATCTATTAAAGATTCTATTATTTTCAGTTTTTGTTTCTTTTTCAGTTCTGTTAAGAAGGTTTTCTTTGAGATCTCAAATTTTAGATGGATATAGAGTTCATTGTCTCCTTCTGAAATGAAGAAATTCTTTGTGATGTTAAGCTTTTGAAGGTTTTCATCAAATGCTGTAAGCGCTTCTGAAACACTGGTATTTTTATTGGAAAAGAAATCATGGTACTCAATAAGCCATGCTGCTTTTTTGACAATGAAATTTCCTTTTTGTAGTCTTGGGAAAAATTTAAAAATATCCAGCAGTCTGTCTTCCTTAATCAGGAGACTGTGATTTTGCTGGGTCTGAAAATCGAGCAGAAACTCAAAAATCGGACTGTTGGTGGGATGCATGATATTGTAAGCATTGGAAAAAACCGGTATCACATACTTATTTAATACTTTAGAGCGTAATACAATCCGGTCATTTACAATAGAAATATACAGATCATTCAGATGGATTTTCTTTCTGCTACTGCTTTCATCAATGTATCCTATATAATATTCGGTATTAATTTTTCTTTCAATAACATTTCCTATTTTCTCTGAAGGAAGATGTACAATTTCGGCAATGATTGTGTCTTCACCATAGATCTTTTTTTCGTGATCATGAATATCATCTAATAGATTACCTATCTCTTTATGATCTGAAAATCGTCCCAATAATTTTCTTGGAGAATGGAATGAGATATAATCAATAAAGTAAACAGGGTTATTGGTTTCTTTATCAAAGAAAATAGATGCTTTATAGGATTTGAAGGGGAAAGATTGGTTCACTTTTTCAGGAAGGAAAACTTCCTGATTTTTACTTAATACATGGAGATCAATACTATTTTTTTTGTTTTTAA
Source organism: Chryseobacterium sp. YR221 (assembly GCF_900176315.1). NCBI lineage: Bacteria > Pseudomonadati > Bacteroidota > Flavobacteriia > Flavobacteriales > Weeksellaceae > Chryseobacterium > Chryseobacterium sp. YR221. The sequence continues at coordinate 475,516 of NZ_FWXM01000003.1, read as the reverse complement.
TACAATCTATAATAGCATGGGAATACTGAAGTTCTTTCCTGTTGAGGCTAAGATTTTCTTCTTTAACGGATTCATTGGGCCAGCCCAGGATAAGGTTGCTGGTGTCTATATTGTCTGAGTTGGCAAATTTTCCATAGCCGACTCCGAATTCAATATCAAGTGCATGGAGTAAGTTAACCTCCTGCTGGTCATATTTTTTGCTGAATTGTTTTTTGAAATTAGTGATCCTGTAAGGAGTCTGGTTTTCTAATATGCTGAATCTTTCAAAAATCGCATCACTTTTCTGAATGTCTTCAATGAACTTTTGGCTCATGGTATTTGACGTCTCAAAATAAAGGTCTACATGAAGAGGTACTTTTTTCTGATCAGGAAGTGACAGGATTTCAGGGATATTGTTTCCTTGATTAGACTTGTCTATATACTCTTTTAGCTCATTGAAGCCTGGTATATCTACATTTTTATATATTTTGTTGATCAGGTTTCCGGTTTCGGTTCCTGAATAAGATAAAGATGAATTGATAATCTGTTCATCTTTTAATTCATTGAAGAAATCCTCAGCTTCACTGTGGGTAACGTCGTTTTCTTCTTTGATATAATGGATAATTTCTTCAGAAGTTTTTTCTGATCTGCAGAATTCGATAACGGAACCAATGTATTCATTACTTTCTATGGTGACCAATCGGTAGTCTCTGCCAATCACTCCTGTGTAGCATTGCAAATACTTGTATTCGTCAAAGATTTCATACAATGTATTATTGGTAAGGTAAGACTCGTGTTTTTCCAGTGAGTTTACTGCTTTGTATACGTAGTCTGAATCTAGCCTGAGTCTGGGATGGGATGTATTCCAGTAAATCTTTTTATCAGTTATTTCCGATGAGGTTTTAAGAGTACCTAAGCCTGAAAATAACCCAAACGGTGTAGGCCGCGTGGTATATCGTGAAAGATATTTATATAAGGATATTTGTAATTTTTCCTTTTGTTCCGGATTTTTTTTAGAAAACTCTTTTGTCACCTCATTGTAAAAGTTCAATGACGACAATTTAATAGCATCCATGATAGCATCATTACAGGAAATATTTTCAATAACATCCGATGAAGAATAAAACTTGTCTAAATCATCAGGTGAAAGAACCGGAGTTCTCAATATGGTGTAATGAAATGGAGTATATTGCTTTGAAGACATATTATTTTACGTTGAAGATGACAAAAGAGATCAAATGTTAATTAGCAGTTACCGCAATCTGCTGTACAGTTTGCTTTTGAACAATTTAACACGTGAGTATGCATAAAGTTAGACAGACACCCGTCTGAACATCCTGCAGTAAACAGTCCTAAATCGTCATTAATACCAATGGCTTTACCACCTTTTACTTCAAATAAGCTGTTTTTGCTTAAATTTTGTACGTTCTTTTTTGAAATTGTTAATTTTTTGTCTGATTTTTTCATGGTAATTTTATTTTAAAAAATGTTGTGTTAATTTGGTGACTCCATGCCAGGCGTTACCCAAAGCATGCAGCATCTGATCCGGCTCTACTACAAGATAAAACAGAACCACAGGGACCAGAGGAAGCAAACTTAGAAGAACAGCCAAAATAGGGGAAATAAGGTACATTCCGTAAGAATGGCTAAACCTGTTGTTTATATTACTGCTAATGGCTTTAAAAACAATAAGCATCCTGTCTTTATAATGATAGAGAATTAAGAGATCAAGGAATATATAATAGCTCAGTCTTGATGCAAACCCATTAACCATAGAAGGTTCCATAAAGGTGATATCCATGATTAAAATATTGAAAGCAATAGGTAAAAAAAGAAGAGCTCCTATAATTACAGTTTTATTATAGAGAAGCAAAGCTCCACATAACGTCTGACAAATTCCGATGATGATCTTAAAAGGATTGTGGTCGAATAAATACCACATTACTTTAAAAAGACTGAGGTCTTTAATGGGTTTATTTAATTCTTCACCCGAAATACCAAATTGTCCGTCATCGAAAAATTTAGCATATCCGAAAGATAAGAACTGCCATGCAAGCAGAACTCTACAGATCAGAATAAAATAGTCCCAATGCTTACTCGCAAAAGTCTTTTTAATTGTGGTAGTCACGATGGTTATTAGAAGTTTTTTTAAATATATGCTAAAATTTTGAAACATACATGCGAATTGTATGAGAAAAAATAATATTTATTGATTGATTTATAAAAAATGATCGAGGTGAATTGAGTTTAAAAACCTTTGTTTTAGGGATTTTTTTAATAATATTTCTACTTTTATTAATTACTTTTTTTATTTCACAAAACCGGGTATTTTTTCTTTTTTATGCAGAAATTAAGAAGATAAATTCATTCAAAAAAAAGAAATCGGCAGTATTTCTTGGATGAATACTGCCGATTATATAGCCTTATATATACTATTGCGCTTATTTTTAACTTGGGATTATCAATAGAGCCGCTGTTCAGATGTAGAAAAGTATATGGCTAATCAGACTGTTTAAGGGTTTGAGATAATTAAAGTAGAAGGAATATCAGACAGCCATAAACTTTTGGTGTCAATCAGGTTCTTCCAGCTTTTGCTACTGATAAGCATCAGATCCTGTGAGTTGAGGAATTCCTTCTCGATCCTCTTTTCATTATAGAGGGTGATATGGTTAGGAGCTACCTGTTCAATACTTCTGATAAGCTCCTTTACTTCAATATTGTTTCGGATCTGCCCTGCAGCATCCAGAATAATAACCTGTGAGTTATTATTATTGATCAACCTTTTAGCATATTCAAGCAGGTAAAAATCACTAAGGTTGAATATGGGCACAAATATCTTATCAGCTGCTGTAAATTCTTTGTCAACGAGAACACCTACAGGGATGGTTGCTTTGTCTAGCACCTGAAGGGTCAGGTCGTCGAAAGGAGAGGTATTGAAAATATTGCCTTTTCCTTTTACCGTGTTTAATAATTTTTCGGGATTGATGATTTTTGTGGTAAACCCTAATAATCTACCGAGTAAACTTCCTTCATACATGGATTTTCCGAGCATGATAAGAAGGAGATCATAATTTCCTTTATTGGTAATATTGGTAAGATCACTTTCAACATCTGTGGAAGCTTTGAACAGGGTAGTGACTTCAAGCTGGAGCTCGTGAGAAGTTTCAATTACATTTTTAAACTGTTCTTTTTCAAAGTTTTCAATATCAAAGGCATGAAGTTCGTCAACTGGAGCAATAGTCATGGCGGTAACACTTTTATTACCATTCATTTTATGGGTGAAATTATCTGCAAGTCTCAATAGTTTACTTCCAGCTTTTGCCGTTTCGAAAGATAAAAGAACTCTATATTTTGCATCATTATGTTCCTCTTCATCATCTTCTACCATTGATTTTTTTCCTTTAAAAACATAATTGATGAAATCAAGGCACGGACCCGTCATAAAAGTGGTAAATAATGCCATGATAACCAATAAAGCAAATAATTCCGGACCTAAAACACCCAAATCATAACCAATATTAAGTACAATAAGCTCTGTTAATCCTCTGGTATTCATTAGAGCCCCTATCGTAAGACTGTCTTTCCAGCTCATTTTTAAAAATTTTGCCGTCAGTGCACTTCCCACGAATTTTCCCGTAACAGCAGTTAGAATGATGAGTCCACCAATTTTCCAGAGATGAACATCGTTCAGTAAGCCGATCTGAGTTCTTAATCCGGTAAATACAAAGAAAAGAGGAAGTAAAAGAACCAATGCCACATCTTCTACTTTTTCTATGAAAAGATTTCTGAATTTTACATTTTCAGGCATGATGGCACCTGCCATAAATGCCCCGAACAGTGCATGGATTCCAATAACTTCCGTAGCATATGATGAGATGATTAATACTAGAAAAAATATAGCTACCAATCCTTTACTGATAAAACCTTTTCCTTTCTGTGATTCGGCAATTTTGGTGAGGAACGGTCTTACCGCCTTTATCATAATGAAAACATATAGAATAGCCATTAAAATAACAAATACGGATCCTGAAAATGATCCTGCTTTTACAATGGCAATCACTGCTGCTAAAATACACCATGCTGTAATATCATCAGCTGCGGCGCAGGTAATAACAACGGTTCCTATTTTTGTTTTATGGAGATTTCGTTCCTGAACAATTCTGGCCAATACGGGAAATGCTGTAATACTCATGGCAATAGCTATAAACAATGCGAATGAGCTGAACTGGATTCCATCAGGTGCAAATTCTTTATAAATAAAATAAGAGAGACCTACTCCCAATGCGAAAGGAATAATAATACTGGCATGGCTGATTACTACGGCATCATGTGCTTTTTTTCTGAGAACACTAAGGTCAAGTTCCATTCCTACGATATACATAAAGAGAATTAGCCCGATTTGGCTTAGAAACTGTAAGTTGGGTAGTGATTCTTTTGGGAAAATAAATGCTGAAAGTTCCGGAAAATATAATCCGAAAAGGGAGGGGCCCAGAACAATACCTGCTATCATTTCTCCGATAACAGATGGCTGTTTCAGTTTTATGCAAACCCACCCAAAAAGTTTTGCTACCAGAATAATGGTCACAATCTGGGCTAGAAGAAGAGCTAATGGATGATGAAGATTAGTGAGGAATGAATCTGTGAAATTTTCCCACATGGTAGAGCCTGTAGATTTGGCCGGGGTAATGTTTTCTCCAATTTCCAATGTTTTTCCTTCTACAAAAAACCAATACATAAGGCATGAAAAAAATGCAATTGTACTGATGTAAAAAATAATATTTTTATATTTCCCCAAATTCATGATTCCTAAATTTTGATGCAAAGTTGATAAGAATATACTTATATTGAAATACCCTTGTTTTTAAAATGTAATGAATGTTCTAAAAAATGTAATAAAAACTATTTGAACGAATATCCTACACCGATTCCTATTTTCCAGTTTCCGTCCTGATCTGCCGTTTTAGCATTATAATAAACAGGAAGCTGAAAGGCTATTTTTTTATAAACCATTGTAAGACCGGCACCTAAGGTAGGCATAACAGGGCTGTTTTTGGTTCCGGGTGATCGGTCTTCCTTAATTCTCAGCGAAGGAAGCATTCCCATAACAAATTTTATATGCTTGTGGGTAAGACTTAGATTTGGCCCCGTAAAATTGATAAATGCCCCATGATCTACATATCCGGCTACGGCAATTCCATCAAAAAAAGATGCTTTAATGGTTGAATTACCTTCCTGAGAAAAACACAAACCGGATATGAGAACTCCTGCAGCATACATGAAATTTTTCATTATAAAATCAATTAATTCTCAGCAAAAGTACAAGGATTACCGGCTGAAAAAGGACGGCTGTAATAAAGGGTTTGTATTCTGTAATGAAACCGTAAAGATCTGGAAGGTCTATTTTCCGAACAGTTCCATTAATGAGCTTTTATAGGCTTCGCCAATCTGAAGTTTGAGAAAATTATGCTCTTCTGTAGAGATGGTGCTGATAATTTCATTAGTGGAAAATACCTTGATAGAGGCCAGTGCGATAATTTCTTTTTTATTGACCTGTGCAAAATCTTTTGCAGGGAGCATTTCCAGCAGATTTTTAAAGTTCAGGTTTTTCAGAACGATTGTGGTTCCGTCATTGAGGGTGATGTCTTTATCCCGGCTGTCTATTTCTGATGTTTTGATATAAGCAATTTGTTCAGTAAATATGACTGTTTTTCCGATATTGGTATTCCATTCGATAAAGGCTTTTTTAGGAGGAGTTTCCACCAGTTCTTTAGCTTTTTCGAAGGCCTGGATCAGACGTTCTTTTTTAATAGGCTTTCTCACATAGTCCACTACATTAAGGTCAAAAGCTTCAGCAGCATATTCTTTGTAAGCTGTTGTAAAAATGATTTTTTTTGAATCTGAGATAAGCTCTGCCACCTGGAGACCTGTCATTCCGGGCATTTCTATATCCAGAATACACAGATTACAGTCGATATGATCAATTTCGTTCAGGAAAATTTTAGGGTCGTTGAATGCTTTTACCACCTCTACATTTTCGATTTGTTCACATAGAAGTTTCAGGTAGCTGATTGCTAACAGCTCATCATCCAGAATAACGCATTTTATCATAGAATTCTCCTAAATTGATTTTTAATTCTGCTGTGAAGATACCATTTTTCGAACTTCTTTCCAGTTGGTAGTAGGTACTGTAAATCATTTTAAGCCTTTGGTCTAAAGACTGGCTTCCAAAACCGCTTTTTTCTTTTGTCAGACTGTTCTTTAAAGATGCCTTATTGCTGACTTTCATCGTAAACATCCCATTTTCAAGCTCCAGATAAATGGAAATAAAGGAATCCTGGGCCAGGAAATCGGTATGCTTGAACGCATTTTCTATAAGGTCAACGGAAATGAGCGGAGCAAATACTTTTTCCTCATATACAGAATCTGTTTTATTGATTCTGGATTTAATCCTGAAATCGAAAAGAGGATTTATTTTGATCTTATTGATTTCAATAAGGCTTAGAGCAAAGTTCAGCTCTTCTTTTGGACTTACGAATTTATTATTGCTTTCGTATAAAATATAATCCAGAACATTAGCCAGTTTATCCAGAGACATATACGTCTGGTAGGCATGTGACTGAACTGAATTGAGGATGTTTTTAAAAAGATGGGGGTTCAGCTTGGTACCAATATGTTCAAGACGAACCTCATTCAATCGCTGTTCAATGATTTTATTGCTTTCTGATAACTTGGTATTTTTCTGTTTCAGTTTTTGATTCTGGCTGAAGAGATAAATACTGGTGGTTAAAAAAAAGAAAATGGCAAAAACTCCGATGAATATCAGATAATCATGAATCATGTAGTAATTGCCTTCCATAGAACCGTATTATTGAAAACTATTTAAGCTTTTTCAGACTGTTTACTGTCATTGTCTCTTCACATTTTTCAAAGCCAATCTCATACTTAGGATTCTTTTCAGGATAAGTGATAATGTATGCCGGACATGGCTTTTGCTGTGCATTGCTTCGGTCAAAATCTACCTTCCCCTGAGTAATAATACTGTCTTTGATAAACTTTTCATCAATCTTGTTGATGGCCATCACATTTTTAACCTCTTCAGAATATTTGAATTCTTTTGAAAGGGTTTCTGCGATGACACGGCTGTTGGGGAGATAACCGCTACAGCTGGCTCCCTTTTTGTTTAAAATAAAGAATACAAGAATGAGCCCCGGAATGAAGCCTATTAAATAAAATTTAAATTTTTTCATTAGAAAATTAAAAGATTGATATCGTGGTACGTAAGTCCGAAACGGTCACAGATGATCTTTTTGGTATGTCTTCCCTTATACATATATAAACTCTGCTTCATTTCATTTTTGCGGATCAGCATATTTTCAAAACCACCTTCTTCATCATAATTCAGAATATAAGAAAGGAAGAAATTCGAAATTGCTTTTGTTGTGGTCCTCGGCATTCTCGATGTAAGGTTGGGTAACCCACAATGAATAACACCATGTTTGATGATATACGGATCTTCCATAGTGGTAAGCTCCGATGTTTCGATAACCTTGCCGTTATCTATAGTAATATCAATGATGACACTGCCTTTTTTCATTTTCATGACCATATCCTCAGTAACGATAGGGGTCATATTTAATCTTGGAAGAGCTCCAATAACTACATCAGCACGTCTTAAACTTTTGCTGAGTTCTTTAGGATCGATGATAGAAGTTGGAACACGGCTGTCAACAATAGTGTGAAGCCTTCTTAATTTGGATAATGAGTTGTCAAAAACTTTGACACTGGCTCCTAAACCAATGGCTGCTTTTGTTGCAAACTCACCCACAATTCCGGCTCCAAGAACTACGACTTCAGCAGGTCTTACTCCAGTAATCCCTCCAAGCATTAAACCATTGGATAAGGCTAATAATTCTGAAGCATATAAAATAGAAACAGATCCTGCAATCTCACCTATGAGTCTTACCAGGGCCAGCTGTTTGTATTCATCAACAATAAATTCAAAAGCAATGGCATTTATTTTTTTCTCGGCAAGTTTTAAGAAGTATTCTTTTTCCCTAAGATTGATCTGAAGTGCTGACACCAAATAGGTATTGGGCTTCATAAATTCAATTTCATCCTCAGTAGGAGGGTTAACCTTTAAAATAAGGTCCTGTCCGAAGGCTTCTTTGGGATCATTAGTGATCCTTGCCCCAGATTCAGAATACTGTAAATCCGTAAAAAATGATCCTTGTCCGGCTCCAGATTCTATGATAATCTCATGGCCGTGCTCTACCAGCACCTGTACTGCGTCCGGAGTAATGCAGGTTCTCCTTTCATTTAAACAGGTTTCTTTAGGAATCCCAATACTGAATTGTTTTCCTTTTTTTATAACTTCCAATTTTTCCTCTTTCGGCATCAATTCTTCTTCTGTGAAAGGAGTAAAAATATTTGTACTCATCCTTTAAATTATGTCTTACAGATTATTATTTTAATACTGATTTAAGAAGCAAAGATACATAATATTTAATCGAATGAAACTTCTCTTTGTTCACCTGTATTCAGGATGCTCATTGTGTGGTACTTGAGCCCGTAAAGCTCTTCTTCATAGACTTCAGGCCATTCGATGATACACAAAAAAGAGTTATCCAGATATTCTTCAATACCAATATCATAGACTTCTTCAACGTTTTTTAAGCGATACAGATCAAAATGGTATACTTTTCCTTTTGAAGTATTATATTCATTGACAATAGAGTAGGTAGGAGAGTTGACCTCATCCTCACTTCCCAGGTTTTTTAGCAAAAACTGAGTGAAAGTAGTTTTTCCGGCTCCCAGATTTCCTTTAAGCAAAAGAATATTATGTTTTAATTCAGGAAAAATAGTATCAACAACTTCCTGCCAGTCTTCGATGGTATGTATAGTGAACTGCATAGGTTAATTTGCTACAAAAATAGTAAAATTTACTTGTAATCATTTTTGAATTTGAAGGATGGATTGAGTCTTGAAGGCCTATAATGGATTTGTGATTATGATTAACAGTTCAGAATTAATTACGCTCATTCTAAATAAAACAGCTTGCAATAACTGATGACCAAAAGTTGTTTAAGCGGATCGCTTTTTCTTAAAGTAATTCTAAATTAAATCCTTTTTGATGTATATTGTTATTGATAAGTCATTTGTTTTATTGTTTTTATGTCTTTTATTTATTTTATATGGTTTTTATTTGTCATTTAATGGTTGTATATATAATTTTGGTTGTGAAGTTAATAAATCTATTTATTGTGAAGTGGAGGTCATGTTTCCCTCTTAAACTGGGGATTATCGGTAGTCATTTCATTGTTTTTTAGTGATTTATTATTTTAATATAACACTAATTTTAAATTTAAACCTTATGAGAAAAATTTTGTTACTACTCCTAGTTTTTTTTTCGAGTAAATTTTTAACTCAGCAACTTTCGTATGCCACTTTACCGGAACCTAATGCATTATCGCTAAACTATCTTAATAGTATTTCACAAAAGAATATTTTATACGGTACCGTACCACCTAATTATAATGGAAAAACAATTCTTTTTACGCATGGTTTTGTGATGTCTACTGAATCACTGCTTATTGGAAATTCCATGTATAAGGAAGCATACAATGCAGGATATAAAACTGCTTTTGTCGCCACCAGCAGATTTTTGGGTGATTGGGAAAATGGTGAAATACTATCCAGAGCTATTGATCAGGTAGGAAGTTATTTAGGAGCCAATACAATGACTATTATAGCTCATAGTAATGGAGGGAAAGCTTCTGATGTTGCTCTATTGGAATATAAGAAAACCAATAAGATAGATAAGGTCATTACTTTAGGAACACCTCATAGAGGAACCCAACTTGCTGATTTTGCCAATTATCCAATGTGGGCCTGGATAACCGAGGCATTACAATTGGGAACGGGGTCACAATTGTCTACTACATCCTATTGTGATACTTATTTCAGGCCGTATATGGATAACCATCCGCTTAATCAGCCTAAGAAACATTATAGCCTGGGAGCCTGGGGATATACCAGAGTAACAGGATTACTTTCTCCCGCTATCATTCCGGCAGGAACAGCGATTGTTGCGTTAGGAGGTGGAAAAAATGATGGGGTTACTCCATTTTATAGCTCAACAAGACCGGGTTCTAAGCAATTGATGACTGATACTGATCCTAGAGGATATATTAATCATATAGATATCATGGAAGGAGTGTATGTTTGGAATAATGCTATAAAGCCCGTTTTGGACGGACAAATTGTCAATAATGGCTTGGCAAATAGGATGTCCCAACCGGAAAGTTCTGAATTTAAAGTGGTAAGCAATTATCAATTGATTTCAAACAGCGATCAGGAAAGTTTACAGTTGGGTAAAAATGCCAATAACGTTCGTTTTGAAATTATCACCAAAGATGCCAATGCTGCTGTAGATATTTTGGATCCAACTACAGGAAAAATGTTGAGTCAAATAAAAAATAACGCGACGCCTGATAGGAGTGGGGGCTCTGAAAGCCGTTTATTATCATCTGATTTCAATTTGAGGAATAAAGAACTTAAACTAAACAGTAATTCTAAATTTGTGGCTGTGGTTGAAGATGGAATTGACAGTCCTATGGAGTATAAAATAAAAAAAGATAATGGGAAAACTTATCTGGAGATTTCTTTTCCTAATCTTTCTTCCGAAGAGCTTCAAAAAGTTTCACTTAAAAATGAAACCTATTGGATATCAGATGTAAAAGGAATGAATGCCGGATCTAAAGGAAAGTCAGTGAACGTGAAATTTGAACTTCGTAACAATAAATTTATAGCAGATGTAAATCGTGAACAAAATGGGGTCTATTCTATAAAACTGACTGCCAACCTGGGGAACGGAATTAAAAGAAACATTATAAATGGTTTTGTTATTTCAAATAACGAAAACGTTACTCAATCTAAGGCCGCCAATGTTCAAAATAGTACTCAATTTACCATTGGAGATAATCCTGTTAATGATAATACAAAACTAATAATTGATAGTGCGCTTACAGGAGAGGTAAATATTAAGATTTATAACTATTCCTCTAAATTATTGAATCAGTATACTGTAAAAGTAAATGGTGAAAACAGCTTAGACCTTGGTAAGTATGCTAAAGATCTGGAAAGAGGCACTTATATTGTTAATGTAGAATATGGCAGTCTAAAAGAGAGTCTGAAATTCATAAAAAGATAATTTTGTTTACAAATATTTTTAAGCCGGGAAATTCCCGGCTTTTTTATTGAAGTATGTGCAGCAAGGGTTTAGAGGATTCTATGATAAGAAACGATCTCACCGAAAATTTTTGCAGTGCTTTCTTTTTTTGTTAGAGGAAAAGAAATATCTTATTTTTACATCATGATTTCTAAGCAGACGATAGATAAAATATTCTCCACAATCAGGGTAGAAGAGATTGTGGGTGAGTATGTGCAGTTGAAAAGGGCAGGATCTAACTTTAAAGGGCTCAGCCCGTTTCATGAAGAGAAATCTCCAAGTTTTGTAGTTTCACCAAGTAAACAGATCTGGAAGGATTTCTCAACAGGAAAAGGAGGTACAGCCATCTCTTTCCTGATGGAAATTGAAAATTTTACTTATCCTGAAGCACTTCGCCATGCAGCCAAGAAGTACGGAATTGAAATTGAAGAAGATCTACGTGAAATTTCTGAAGAAGCTAAGCATGCGCAGACAGAAAAAGACCTTCTGTATAAAATCCATGAAGTGGCTAATAATTATTTTCAGGAAATCCTTTGGGATGCTGAAGATGGAAGAAGCATAGGGCTGGCTTATTTTAAAGAGCGTGAGCTTAGAGATGATATCATCAAGAAATTCCAGCTGGGATACTCCCCCGAAAAGAAAAATGCTTTTACAGCCTATGCAGAGGAAAAAGGATATTCTAAAGAAATTCTGGAGAAATCGGGACTTTCTATTTTCCCTGAAAATGCTCCGGCAGGAATAGACCGCTTCCGGGAAAGGGTTATTTTTCCGATTCACAGTTTCTCAGGAAGGGTTTTAGGTTTTGGAGCCAGAATTCTTAAAAGCAATGTCAAAACAGCCAAATATCTCAATTCCCCGGAAACGGAGATCTATCATAAATCGAATGTTCTTTACGGGCTAAACCAGAGCAAGCAGGCCATTTCGAGAAAGAATACCTGTCTTTTGGTGGAAGGATATATGGATGTGATTTCACTTCATATGTCCGGGATTGAAAACGTGGTGGCCAGTTCCGGAACTTCCCTGACTACCGAGCAGATTAAGCTGATTAAAAGGCTGACGGAAAACGTAACCATTCTTTTTGATGGTGATAATGCTGGGATTAAAGCCAGTTTCCGAAGCATTGATATGCTTTTGACGGAAGGTATGAATATCCGTGTATTGCTCTTCCCGGATGGAGATGATCCCGATTCTTTTGCCCGAAAACATCCGCAGGATTATGTTGAAAAATACATCGAAAATGAAGCGATGGATTTTATCGATTTTAAAGCTGAGATCCTGTTAAAAGATGCCGGTACCGATCCTATCAAAAAAGCTGAGGCAATACGAAATATTGTAAAGTCGGTTTCTTTTGTTCAGAACGCACTGAAAAGAGAAGTCTATCTTAAGGAAGTATCCAATAAATTTGGTCTTTCGGAGCAGAGTCTTTTCAACGAACTTGACGTTCAGAAACAGATCACACAGAACCAGACCCATCATGTTCAGCAACAGCAGAAAGAAAGTGCCCCTCCGAAGATGGAGATTGTGCCTTTGGATAAGGAGAAAGAAGATCCTTTCCTGTATGATGTTCTGTTTATGGAGAATAAGTTGGTGGATCATATGCTGATGTTTGGAGATATTGTTCTGAAAAGGACAACTGATAACAATGAGGAGTATCAGATCACTGTTATTGAAGAAATCCTTCACCATTTTGAAGAAGAACAATATATCTTTTTAGTAAAAGAAAATGAAATTATCATTAATCAGGTAAGAGAAGGGATTCAAAAGGAAGAGCTCAGAAGTGGAAACTTTTTTGTATCTTTTATGGACGAAGACATTACCACAAAGGTTGTTGACGCGTTGATTCCTCTTGATGATCTGGAAAACTGGGCGTCGAGAAATATTTACCCTCCCAATTATGGTGATAAAGTGGCAGATCAGGTAAGAGGTGATGTATTATTGCATAAATACAGATATATTGATTATCTCATAAAAGAGACAGCAAAAGAACTGGATCAGTACAGCGATAATGATGAGACAAAATACTATGATCTGATTAAAAAAATTACCCTGCTGAAACAGGCTTCCATACGGTTGAGCGCTATTATTGAGTATTCGCCGATTAAAGGCATCTATGGCGGAAGAAATAGATAGTTTATGGACAGATATATTCCTGTTCTGTGACAAAAAGTCTCATAAAATTTTAGGAATAAATATTGTAATTTAAACTTCGAGAATATTTGTTAAAATAATACATAATAGAAATATGGACATTAAAAAGGACTTCAGAGATTTCTCTGTAAAACATTTAGGAAACAGCGGTTTGGTTACCGATCAGTATATGGGAATGTATGGCCCAACGAATCTTACACCGTACATCATGGAAGAAAGAAGATTAAACGTTGCTCAGATGGACGTTTTCTCACGTTTGATGATGGACAGGATTATCTTCCTGGGAACAGGAATTGATGATCAGGTAGCCAATATTGTTACGGCTCAGCTTTTATTCTTAGAAAGTGCAGATCCGTCAAAAGATATTCAGATCTATATCAACTCTCCGGGAGGTAGTGTTTATGCTGGATTAGGAATTTATGACACCATGCAGATCATTAAGCCTGATGTAGCAACAATCTGTACAGGTATGGCTGCTTCAATGGGAGCTGTATTATTAGTAGCAGGAGAAAAAGGAAAACGTTCTGCTCTTAAGCATTCAAGAGTAATGATTCACCAGCCTTCAGGAGGTGCACAAGGGGTTGCTTCTGATATGGAAATCAACTTAAGAGAGATGTTGAAATTAAAGCAGGAGCTTTATGAGATCATCGGACATCACTCAGGACAAACTTATGAGTGGGTTGAAAAATCGTCTGACAGAGACTACTGGATGACTTCTGAAGAAGCTAAAGGCTACGGAATGGTAGATGAGGTTTTACAGAGATCAACAGAGAAAAAATAATCGATGCTGGAAATCGGAAAAAACGCACCAATACGGTGCGTTTTTTTGTTTTATAATTGTATGAAAAAGTATTTCATATATGATGTTCTATTTCTTGATGATCTTGTGGATGGTTGAAGTATTTGCTGTTTTCATCTCAACAAAATAAATTCCGGCAGCCAAAGAATGAATATCAATCTTTGTGGATTGGGAAGTGATTACTTTTTGACCTAAAGAAGAATAGATATTGATTTCCGTATATTTTTCAGGAGATTCAATCTGAATAAAATGACTCGCCGGGTTAGGATGAATACTGAATTTTTTCTTTGTGGCAGAAGAAACACCCAATGTGGAATCGGCTGCTTCCGTAGGGGTAAATGGTCTTCTCTGTCCGAAGCTTATACCCATCCAGTCATTATTGGCTAGCTGAATCTGAGAAATTTCAGACTTCTTTTGCCAGCTTGAGAGGTCTTTTCCTTTATATAATTTCCAACTGTCCGCTCCAGTGGCGTTTCCGGTAAAATTATTCAATGACAGAGCAGAAATCTGGCTGTTTGATGAGGTGAAATTAAAATAAGAGGCTTGAGACTGGATCAGTTGTAAGGCCTGCTCAGCAGTGATGCTTCCGTTATATTTAATTCCAAACACAAAAGAATCTGCATTTCCGTTTGACTGATTGGTACCAAAATCAACCACTACCAAACTTTTATTGGTTCCTGTTCCTATCCAATTGGTGATTTGCGAAGATGCATACCATTGAGAGCTGTAAGCGGGTACAGGAGTAGATGGCGGAGTGTCGATCTGGACATCATCAGATCCATAGGTAATACCAAACCATAGCCCGTCTGTTAAAGTAACAGAACCTGCACCATTATTGTTATTAGACATATTTTCCGCACTTGGTCCGAACCATGGTATCCAGGAATCATCTGTGCCTGGAGCATGATGGTTATAGTTGAAACTGTAAAGAAATCCTGAAAGAATATCAGCTTCCATTTTAGGCTCTGCCGCAACAATAGCATTGATCATGTCTTCTGCCATTAGATTATCACCGTCAAAACGATATCCCCATGCATAAGAAGTAGGAGAATTAGTATCGTTAAAATCTGCAATGAAATAGGCCTTCTTTGAACCTGTTCCTACCCAAAACTTAATGTCGTTCTCTGTAAATTGGGCAGACAAAAACTGCATAAAAAGCAGTAAGAAAAAAAAATAGATTTTTCTCATGATATAATTAAATTAAAGTTTTATTCCCGAAACTTACCTACAGGAGAAGTGGTTATACTCACGATCCCTGAAGTGGCAATGGATAAGGCAGGTCTCCTGGCTTGCATCCTATAGCACACCTTCCCGGATCAGGAATCCAGTGGTCGTATTGTGCTATAAGTAAAACAGCTTACAGTTGCGGGTACAGCTCAAGAATTGAGTTTTATTCTCACTTGATTCCCTATTAATGAACAGTGTTCAACCTTAAAACGTTGCAAATATATCATATAAATTTTTGTATCCTGTTTTGTGAATTATATTTCAGTTTTTATATTTCTCCTGAAGCTGAATAGCTTTTAAAGGGTTGTTTTTTTTGAATTGATAATTAAATTAAAGATCTTGTTAGGTTTTCGGATTGAAACCAAAAGTTTTACTGTTTATATTAAATTCATTTTCATGGTTCCATTGTTAAAATACAATTATCATTATATTCAAGATCAGTTTACAATCAATTTATATTTTCGCAGCCATAAAAGAGAATATGAAAAGACTGCTACTATCTGCATTTGTGTTAACGGCGCTGGCATCCTGTAAAGATGATGACACCACCAGTAACCAGGAGATTAATTATTCTAAGCTTCCACAGGAATTTGCTTTTTCAAAATTGGCTACTATCAATGGAGTAGATGTGATCAACGGAGGATTTGGATCCGGAGCAGCGGCCCATCCTACAAGAAAAGGAGAATTCTATGTCATTACAGACCGTGGTCCGAATACAGACTACTTAAGCGGTAAAAAATTTCTTGCCCCTAATTTTACCCCAACGATTATGCATTTTAAGATCAATGCTGAAGGTAATATTGAGGTCATTCAATATATTAAACTTAAAAATCCGGCAGGGCAGCCTATCACAGGACTTCCAAATCCTATAGGAATGGGGAGTACCGGTGAAGTAGCTTATGATGCTTCAGGAAATGTGTTAGGAACAGATAAATATGGTCTGGACAGTGAAAGTATTGTTGCCGCTCCAGATGGAACATTCTGGGTTTCTGATGAATATGGTCCGCATATCGTTCATTATAGTGCAGAAGGGGTAGAAATGGAAAGGATAAGCCCGATTGGAGTGAATACGGGAACAAGAAAACTCCCTGCAGTTTTAGCCAAAAGAAGGGCCAACAGAGGTATGGAAGGACTTTGTATCACTCCGGATGGAAGAACGCTGGTAGGAACAATGCAGTCGATGATGCTGGTTCCCACTAAAGCATTGGCAACCAATACCACGTTAACAAGGATTGTAACATTCGATATTATCACAGGGCAGACGAAACAGTATTTATACAAACAGGATGGTGGAGCTTCTGATTCGGTTTGTGATATTACTGCATTAAGTAATAATGAATTCCTGGTGATTGAAAGAGATGGAAATTTCGGAACACAGGGAGGAATAAAAAAAGTATACAGAATCAATGTATCCGGAGCTACAGACGTCAATGGAACAGATCTGGCAGCGGTAGACGGAATGAAAATTAATAATAAAGCTTTGGAACAGAGTACCTGGGATGAGATTACGAATGCCGGAATAAAACCTGTTTCTAAAAGCCTTGCAGTAGATCTCGTAGCGAAACTGGGCTATGAGCATGATAAGTTTGAAGGGATTGTTTATTTAGGAAATAACAAACTGGCTGTTTTCAATGATGATGATTTTGGAGTGGTAGATGATGGAAACGGAAACCCTAAAGCCAAAATTCTTCCTAAAACAGGGAAGGTAGACAAAGGAACGATGTATGTAGTCGATATTCAATAATTAGATTTTTTTTAAAGAAAACGGCGGAATCGAAGATTCCGCCGTTTTTATGATCTCTGTATGAATAATTCATCAATATAAATTACTGGTTTTTTAAGTGAAAAAGATATTGTTTTTCTGTTTATTTTACTGAGCCCAAACTTTATGGTTTTTAAAGTCAATCGTGAAAATATATTTACAAATGGTTTCAAAATTGAGCACACCATCATAAATAATGTCCCTTGTAAATGATCTTGAACTGAATGTTTTTTTCGCAATAATAAATTGACTCTCAGAATTCATATCATCTTTGTCCTTCGATAGCTTCCAACTTTTGGCTGTTTCTGTAGATAAAAGCATGGGGCCACTATTTCCAGAATCAAAAAGAAACCAGTATGATTGATTGTCTCTTGGAATATTCAAAAAAATATTGAGTTCAGTAGCTTCCAGTCCATTGGCAAATCTGCTGGGAATAAGACTTTTTCCTTGCATTGCTTTTTGTGATGAAGAATGATTCTCTATAATGATAGTATTGTTGGCGAGGTTGAGAGTCAGGATGTGGGTAGCAAATGATTTTAATGAGATAACACCGTCTATTTTAGGGAATTCTTTGGGTAAAATAGTCATGATATCAAAAACACCGACTGTTGGATGGTCTATTTTTGTAGAACCTATAGTAATGGGAATACCATCTGATTTTTGAGATTTAATAATTTCTCCACTCATTCTAAATCCTGTTGAACTCCCATATATATTTTTATTAAAATACTTTGCTATTTCTGGAGAAATAATAGTTTCTGCCCCACCGGTATCGAACAGAAAATTGTATTTTTTTCCTTCAATAGAAACCTCTACAGTTTTCATGTTTTCAATATAAGGTTTTAGCCTTATGGTATCCTGTCCGAATCCCCAGATATTTGCCCCTAAAAATAGTACGCTAAAAAATATTTTCTTTGTTTTCATAATTCTTTTTTGTTTACTCTGTGAGACAAAAATCGTCTCTGTTTTATAGTGGACAAATTTGAATTATTATCTTATGAAAAGCGACCGATTTTAAAAAGTCGAACCAAATAAAAAGAAATAAAGTGTTCGACTAATCGGTCTTATAGAATGTATTTCTATATTCTGTGGGCGTTAAAGCAGTGTGCTTTTTAAAAGCAGTGTTAAATGATGATTTTGAATTAAAGCCAACCTGATATAAAATTTCTAGAACCGTAGAATCTTTTTTAGAATGTTTTTTTAATAATTCCATTGCATTTTCAATACGATAGGTATTTACAAAATGAAAAAAATGCTGTTTCATATTTGAATTAATCAGAATAGATAATTCTCGGGTTGGCATATTCATTTGTGTTGCGAGACTTTGCATTGTAAGAGCAGGATCTAAGTATGGTTTTTTTTCTGTCATGTATGTGTTAAGTAATTCAATTTGCAAATTAACGTTGCTGTTATCTATATTTTGTTTGCCCTCTGATCTGGTTTTGGGCTCAGTTTTATTTTTAAAATCATTTATTAATTGTAACTGGGGATCAACTCCCCGGAAAAATTCAGGATATTTTAATGCTTTTAAGACAAACCAGCTGGTGAAAAGTAATGCCATGATTTCCAGAAATCCATTAATGACAGTCAGTAGTTGATGCTCATCTGTATATCTTAATATATTTTTAAATGTTGCAAAATAATGGACAACCATAAAAAACAAAGTTAGTTGAAACAACCATTTAAAGACTAAATTGGAAGAATAAGACTGGTTTTCGAGATAGATGCTTCGGGTTCTTTTCAACACCGTAAAAGTAGCAATGATATATAGTAAATACTGGATTTCTATCAAATATTGAAAAATGATCATTTCAAGGGTCTGATGATGATGTTTGAAAAATTTTTTTTTTTCAATATCATCTGTCCAATAGATTCCAGAAGCCAATATGAGATTGATAATAACAAAAGGTATGAGATGCAAAAGATGTTTTCTTTTTAATTGAAAATCTTCATAGCAAAGTGATAAGACATATAAATAGAATAGCGGTATATTCAATAAAATGATAGTCCATCTAAAGATCTCTAGATTGGGAAGTAGGCTAAGGATAGGTTCAGAAATGAAGACTCCACTTACGTCAAGAGCAGTCAGAAAAAGATATCCTGCAAAAAGTTGATTGGGGAACTTTTTATTGGACTTTAAAGTCAATAAAAACAAAATAAGAAGGAACAATATAAAAACAGATATGATGGCGATCGTTTTTAAAAAATCCATTTATTTAATATTAAGTGACCTATTTGAAAAAAATAAAAATCCTGGGATTTGTTTATTTTCTATTTTGGAGTGGATCCGTTTTTATGAAAAATAAAAACGAATAAGTTGCTGTAAAAAAGGACATCTCGATGTCCTTTTTTACAGCATAAATATATTAATTAAAAGCTTCAATAATCTTAGAGAAATCCTCCAGTTTTAAAGCTGCACCACCGATCAGACCTCCGTCGATATCAGGTTGAGAGAAAATCTCCTTAGCATTGTCAGGCTTTACAGAACCTCCATAAAGGATAGAAACCTCATCTGCAACTTCCTGTCCGTATTTTGCAGCAATGATACTTCTGATGTGTGCATGGATTTCCTGAGCCTGTTCCGGGCTTGCCGTTTCTCCTGTTCCAATAGCCCAAACCGGTTCATAAGCAATCACTACTTTCTTGATTTCTTCAGCGGAAAGAGTGAAAAGTGCTACTTCAGTCTGGTTTTTTACAACCTCAAAGTGTTGCCCTGCTTTTCTCTGCTCAAGGGTTTCTCCGTTGCAGTATACAGGAATAAGACCTTTGTCAAGGGCTAATTTGATTTTTCTGTTACAGTGAGAATCTGTTTCTCCGTGATACTGTCTTCTTTCAGAGTGACCGATCAGTGATCCCGTTGCATCAATGGATTCCAGCATATCTACAGAAATCTCACCCGTATAGGCACCACTTTCATGCTCGCTCACATCCTGAGAGAATACTCCGATCTCATCCTTTTCAAAGATGTCTTTTGCCATCATTAAGTATAAAGCCGGTGGAGCAATCCAAACCTCACAGTTTGTTGTATTGTTGTTTTTATAGCTTAGTAACTGAATCATTAATTGTTGTGCATCAATTACATTTTTGTTCATTTTCCAGTTTCCTGCAACTATTTTTCTTCTCATAAGATTTATTTATTTTACTTTTTAATTTTTTGATTTATTTGCTTTTTGAAGATATTTTAAGCCAATCCCCATAAATTTTTCAGAAGGACATAGAAGGTATGCTCTTCTTCTGTCACCTTATTGTCTGCTTTGATCAATGATTTTGCAAACTGAACAAATTTTAGTCGCTCATCTTCGGTAGAATCATCAAGGAAGCATCTTCCATGAAATTCAAAGTGATCTTTCCATTCTTCAGGCTGTAAAAGAGCAAGAGTATCAAGCTCATTGTCCAGGTTCATTCTGAATGGAAATTCATCAGCCAGATATTGCTGTACAAGCATTCCTTCTTCAGGAGCAAACTCTCCGTCTACAGAAGAAAGGATCATTAATAAGTGATATCCGGCGATAGATTTATTTGATTTTTGCATGTGTTGTTGAATATTTTAGTGTTTAAATATGGTAGTTGATAGTGATCAATGCTCAATCTATCACCTCCCATTTATATTTTATTGTATATAATCTTTTGCTGGGATTTTGTTTACTATTCTTCCGTTTTTCAGGATCAGTACAAAAGGGTTACTTCTAGCAATGGTTTTGATAGCCGTTCCATCCATCATTGCATTTTTAATGGTTTTAAAGGTATTCTGATCCGTTGAAACTCCATAGATAAGAACTCCTTTTTCAGCATTTACTTTGGCTTCCACTTTCTGAAGAAGATCTGCAGAAACCTCTTTTGGATGGTAAGAGAATACTAAGATAGCTTTTGGAGCCTTAATGATCTCCTCAGTAAGCTCCATTCCTGTTGGATCTTCAATCTTAAATTTAACGATTTCAGACTTATAGCCTTCTTTTACCAGGACAGATTCATTTTTTCCTTCCTCTATCTTCCATGGAGAACCTTCTGCCCAGTATTTTGTTTCTTTAATATAATCATCCTGATTGACCTTTAAAACCTCCCCGGTTTTTTGGTTTTTCAGAGAATAAAAAGTCTTATATTCAGAAGGGTTTTTGTTGATTTTTTCTTTTTCGGCTTTCAGATCGGTTCCCACTTTGTAATCACGGAAATCAATGATCGGCTCATGCATGATTCCCTGTGCCATAATGTAAATCATAACCAAAGAAAAAGCGCCTAGAATAATGTATCTGAATTTTCCCGAATTCTTCTGTGGAGTACTGCTATACTCATCCTTTTTACGGAATTCTTTTCTATACAGGACAAATACAATAATCAGTCCTATCAAAAGGGCAACATCCTTAAAGAAGCTCTGCCATGGTGTAAACTTAATGGCATCTCCAAAGCATCCACAATCCGTTACTACATTGAAATAGGCGGAATAAAAAGTAAGAAACCCAAAGAACACACAAAGGGCTATCAATAAAGACAAGGTTAATTTAAGCTTTAATTTAAGCAGAAGCATAAATCCAAGGAAAAGCTCCAGTACAACAACTATAATTGAAAACAGCAGTGCAAATTTTTCAAAAAACGGCATATTGAAAACAACAGGTGAGAAATATTCTTCCATTTTGAAAGAAAAACCTACCAGATCCACAGCTTTTACAAAGCCTGAAAGGATAAAAATGACTGCAATAATAAAGCGTAATAAACCTTTGATCATATTAAATAGTTTTGGGTTCGAATTGTTTTTCTTGTTCAGAGAACTTGATCAGACAGAAAACAGCATAGTTCAGCATATCGAAATAATTGGCATCTAAGCCTTCAGAAACGATAGTTTTTCCCTGATTATCCTCAATCTGTTTAGTTCTCAGTACTTTTTGATAAATTAAATCTGTAATCGAAGAGATTCTCATATCTCTCCATGCCTCACCATAATCATGATTCTTTCTTTCCATTAATGCCTTAGCTTCATTGGAATATTTGTCATACAGACCAAGAATTTCTTCTTTATTTTCATTAAAATCATTGGAAAGACCTTTCTCAAGCTGAATAAGGCCTATTATAGAATAATTTACAATAGCAATAAATTCATCTTCCTCACTTTCATCCACCATTTTTTTATCGGTCATCTGAAGCGTACGGATTCTGTTGACTTTGATATAAATCTGATCCGTTATGGAACTCGGTCTCAAAACCCTCCATGCGGCACCATAATCCTGTAATTTTTTACCGAAAAGATCACGACACTGACTGATAACTTTCTCGAATTGTACTGACGTTTTTAGCATAAATTTTCTTAATCTTCCAAATATACGAATTAGCTTTTAGGTAGCAGAATTTTTGGTGAGAGAGTTTGATGGGGCGGGGTTTCGGGTTCGGGGATGCGAGTGGTAAGGTTTAATGGTAAATATTCTCCCTCTTATATCTTAAATCTGATGTCTGGCATTTAGGTTCTTGATTCTTGGCTCTTGGTTGAAAAAATCACCTACAGCTAATACCTTGATTTTCTCATGTCTCATATCTCAAATCTCTATATCTCCAGTCTCCATAAAACACAATTTTAATACGTCGAGATTTGTCGCCATGTCTGACTACTTTTGCTTTACAATCTCTTGCAAGAATTGACAATAATAACAGCCAAAAAAACAAAATTATGATTTACACTGAAGATTTTTTCTCTTTTGGAAGTAACTATCCAACAGATGATGTAGTAGTACTTGTAGATAGCTTCTCAAATGAAAATGTCAATTTTAAAAAGACATTAGTTTGGGAGGATGGATCACCAATGACTGACGCTAAAGTAGACCAGATTATTTATAGAAAAAAAGGAGCTTTTTTCTACAAAAGAGTAACGGTAAACGCTAAAGTATTACATGCGAAGATTTTCAATCCTTTCAACGACGGTATTAATGACGATAGTCCTGCTATCTCTAAAATGATGAAAATATCATCCATGGGGTATACCATTGATGGTAATGGGCTAACCTATCATTTATTCAACAGAATTATTCAGGAAGTTGATAATTTTAGTTTTATCAACTTTAATTTTCGGCTAAATGATAATTATGACTCAGATTGTGGATGGAAACTTACTGTCAAAAAAAATATAGTATTTGAAAATATTTTTATTGATGGGGGAAGAGGTACTTACAAAGATGAAAACGGAAATATTGAAAAATGGATTCAAGGAGAAGGAGATGCTTCTGTACCATCCATCATACCAAGCTTAGTTGATGTTTTTTTATTCATACAAGGAGATGAAAAATCAAAAGCCATTATAAAAAATGTAAGAGCTGTAAATATTCATGCTATGTCGGCTATTACTTTTTATTCTTATGGAAATGTTGATATTGAAGATAGTCATTTTGAAAATATTTCAATGAAACCTTTTCATGTTTACCACTCGTTTGATGACGGTAAAACTCAGTCTGGAAAAACGTTTATTAAGAATATAACAACGAAAGATTGTGGGTATTTAGCAGATGAAATTTTGGAAAAATTAGCTCTAGATCCAGGCTTCGTTCTAAGAAACAGGGCAGATTCTATGGGAATGATACAATGGGGGTATGGGGCTATCGTATCTTTTGGTGAATACTATATTGAAAATATAAAAGTTGAAAACTATGGTGCTTCTGCAGTTTGTTCTGACAGGAATACTAAATTCTTTGGAAATGACATTTATATATCCAATGATTCTGGTAAGTTTGAATCTAATAACCCTAGTGGAGCCATGTGGTTTGAAGCTACCGGTGATGCTTATATCAGCAACTTGGATATCGATATCAGCAATAGAGGCAGTAGAGACCTTATCTTTGACAGTTCTGCTCTTCAAATATTCAACACAGAGCTATATATTGATAATCTAAAGATTAAAACAGCTACAAATAAAGTACTGTTAAAAAAAGGGATAAGAGCTAGTTATAATAACGATAATACGGTTACTGTAAATAATCTTTATATTAGAGGGGTTTTTCAGGATCAACCTGTATTTCATGGTATTATGGAATTTGCTAAAGATGAGTATCCTTTAAAAAGTAAATTGGTACTTAATGGAGGAATCATTGAAGGAGGTAATCTGCTATTTTGGGGAACGGGTGAGGTTAATCTGTCAAAAATTAATGCTCCAAGTTCTAAAATTGAATTTCAATCACCGATTTCAACTCAATTGAATAAGATTTCAATTAAAGAATCTTCTTTTTACTATTTTAATACCATCACCCACTACAAGCAGATGGTTTTAGAAAACTCTACAATTATTTCTGATTTTTTCTATAATAGTAATACTTCAGATGTCGTTATTAAAAATTCAAATATTAATGGAGCATTAAGTCTACCCTATACAATAGCAGGATCTAAAATTCATATTTCCGGAGGTGATATTGGAAGAACACATATCAACGGATACCACGTTTTTATAGATCATGTAAAATCCCGTCAGGGTCTTTATATTGATAACGCCCAGTTTTTCACCATCAATAACTGTATTTTAAAAACTTCAGAATCAGAACCGGTGATTATGGTTTCAAACAATAGCAACAGATTGATTTCAGGAATGATCAGCCACAATATATTGTCTATAAAAACCAATACTCCGGCAGCGGGCTACATCCTTTTAACTCCTGAAGCAACAACAAAAGTAAGTACCTATAACAATGCAGAAACTAATTTTGATTAGATATTTTGATAAAGAGAGAGTTGAAATATAATTAAAAAATATAAGCTTCTCATAGTCGGTACCTTTCAGCATTTTTACGATGCTGAGTGGGTATTGGCTATATGTATTGCAAATTAAAATATATCTATGTTATTATTTTTTGTAAAATATTCAGTGAAAATTGCCCATTAACTCCTTAATTTTGCAGTATACAAAACCATTTATCATCCGATTACGCTATGCTTTCAGATTCTCAAACACCCCAACCTGTAAATGCTCAACCTTACTCAATAAACTGCAACGGTCGGTTAGTACAGCTGGATACTCCAAAGATCATGGGAATCCTGAACCTCACTCCGGATTCTTTTTCTGATGGGGGACGGTTCAATACTGAAAAATCAGCATTGGAACAAGCCGGAAAACTGTTGAGCGAAGGAGCTGAAATTATAGATATTGGCCCACAATCTACACGCCCGAATGCTGAGTTTCTAAGCAGCCAAGAGGAAATAAAAAGGATAGGAAATATAATCTCTCAGATTAAAAAAGAATTTCCTGAAGCCTTGGTTTCTCTTGATACTTTTTATGCAGAAACGGTAAAATTTGGGTTCAGCGAAGGCATTGATATGATCAACGATATTTCAGGAGGGCAGTATGATGAAAAAATGTTTGATACAGCCGCTGAGACAAAGCTTCCTTACATTCTGATGCATGTCAATCCGTCTTATGAAACGATGCATGATAAAATCAGGTTTGAAGACATAACATTGGAGGTCAACCGGTATTTTTCAGAAAAGATCAATATACTCCTGGAAAAAAGTGTCAGTGATATTATTCTTGACCCTGGTTTTGGTTTTGGAAAAACAGTGGAAGATCAGATGAAAATGATTGATGAAGTTGAATATCTTGGATTTAGAAAATTTCCTTTATTGATAGGGATTTCCAGGAAATCATTTATCTATAAACCGCTTGGGAAGTCGCCCCTGGATATCAATGAAGAAACCCAAAAACTTCACATGAAAGTATTGGAACAGGGGGCAAAGATTCTACGGGTTCATGATGTAGCGGAGGCCAGGGAAACCCTTCTGCAGTTTTTACAGAAAAAATAAAAAGTGTTAAAAAAACTTGTGAGGAATTAAAAAATTTATACATTTGCAACATGAATTTTACGAATCAGAAAAATATTATTGTCATTTCTATTATTGCTGTTGTCATTAACAACAGTAAGGAAGCGGCATTTTAAATAGATTTTAATTTATATTATATACAAGCCGTTTCATTTGAAGCGGCTTTTTTTATTTTAATTTTTTATTGTACAAAGTATGTATCAGTTATTAGCAGTAATTATTATCGTCATTATTATTCCCTTGCGTCTGTGAGAAGGAAAGTGTATGACTGTACATATATGAAGCCCTCTCACAGCGTGAGAGGGCTTTTTTTATTCCCATTTTTAATTTTTTAAACCTCTATAGCATGTATTACAACGACGACACTGTCATCTATTTTGACGGGAAATTCATGAAAGCGAAGGACGCAGGAATGGATCTTTACGGACAATCACTTCACTACGGATATTCTGTTTTTGAAGGGATTAAATCCTACACTACAGATCAAGGAACCAGAATTTTTAAAGCAAAAGAGCATTACGAAAGATTAAAAAGATCAGCTGAGCTCATGCATATTCCGTTCGAATATTCAGTAGATCAGCTTACTGATCTTACGTATGAACTTCTGGAACGAAACGGATTTTCAGACGCTTACATCCGCCCGTTGGTTACCTGCTCTCCCAATATGTCTCTTTCAAAAGGTAAAAAATCTTATCTGTCTTTATTAGCCTGGGAGTGGAATAACGGTTATCTGGCAGATAAAATGAAAATCATGACTTCAGAATTTCAACGTCCGAATCCCAAAGCTTTTAAGGTGGAAGCTAAGGTAGGAGGTCATTATGTAAACTCTATTCTGGCTTGTCAGGATGCTAAAGATAAAGGCTATGATGAGGCCCTGGTATTGGATGAAAACGGAAATGTTGCCGAAAGCTCAGGCGCTAATGTTTTTTATGAAAAAGAAGGAATACTATTTACTCCGGCCAAGGGAAGCATTCTTCCGGGGATTACACGGCAAACCGTAATGGAGATCTGTAATGAACTCAATATTCCTGTACAGGAAACATTCTTTAAACCTGAAGAAATGAGGGGGGCTGATGCCGGCTTTTTCTGTGGTACTGCTGCGGAAATTGTAGCTCTGGATTCATTGGATGACGTCCCTTTCACGAAAGATTGGAAAGCTACAGCAAGTGAAAAGGTACAACAGGCTTATTTGAAAAGGGTAAGAGTTCTGTCATTGTAAATGTTATGGATTTAAAGTTCTGATTTTCAGTTATTTGAATCTGTTTTCCAAACAGTTGAATATTGTAGTTTTCAGAAAAGTTGAAAATGAAAACGATATTACAAGCTGTAGTTTTGGGTCAAAATTAAGTAAAAACATCTTTTATGAATTCCGGAGGAAGCAAGGGACAAGATGCCGGAGAAGAGAATTGTAAAGAAATAAGAAGAATAGCAAATGCAGGATAATATGTTAAATAAATATTCAAAAACATTCACACAAAACAGCGAACAGCCCGCCGCAAAAGCAATGCTTTATGGAATAGGCTTTACAGAAAATGATATGCAGAAAGCCCAGGTCGGAATTGCGAGTATGGGATATGACGGAAATACCTGCAATATGCACCTCAACGATCTTGCTAAAGTAGTAAAGAAAGGAACTTGGGAGCACGGACTGGCAGGATTGATATTCAACACCATTGGAGTAAGTGACGGAATGAGCAACGGTACAGATGGAATGCGCTATTCTCTGGTAAGCAGGGATGTGATTGCAGACAGTATTGAAGCGATTTGTGGAGCACAGTATTATGACGGAGTGATTGCATTACCGGGATGTGATAAAAATATGCCCGGGACTATCATGGCTATGGGAAGGCTCAACAGACCGTCAATCATGGTATATGGGGGTACCATTGCTCCCGGATGTTACAAAGGGGAGCAGCTTAATATTGTTTCGGCTTTTGAAGCTCTAGGTAAAAAGATTGCCGGAGAAATATCTGAAGAAGATTTTAATGGAGTGATCAAAAATTCCTGTCCCGGAGCAGGAGCATGCGGTGGAATGTATACCGCCAATACAATGGCTTCCGCCATAGAAGCACTGGGGATGAGCCTTCCGTATTCTTCTTCCAATCCGGCTTTAAGTATTGAAAAGCAGCAAGAGTGTCTTGAAGCTGGAAAATACCTGAAAATATTATTGGAAAAAGATATTAAACCTTCTGATATCATGACCCGTAAGGCTTTTGAAAATGCACTCCGTCTTATTGTGATCCTTGGAGGAAGTACCAATGCGGTTCTGCATTTTATAGCCATGGCAAAAAGCGTAGGGGTATCTGTAACTCAGGATGATTTTCAGAAAATGAGCGACTGTACACCTGTACTGGCAGACCTTAAGCCCAGTGGAAAATACCTGATGCAGGATCTTCATGATCATGGAGGGATACCGGCTGTAATGAAATATTTACTCGAACAAGGTTTATTGCATGGTGACTGTCTGACGGTTACGGGAAAAACATTAGCTGAAAATCTGGAAGACGTTCCGACACTGGATTTTACAACACAGAAGATCATTAAACCTTTGTCTGAACCTGTAAAAGCTACGGGACATCTGAGAATACTGTATGGTAATCTTGCGGAAAAAGGAAGTGTGGCAAAGATAACAGGAAAAGAAGGAGAACGATTTGTGGGAAAGGCCAGGGTGTTTGACGGAGAGAAAAACCTGATCAGAGGAATTCAGGATGGTACCGTACAGAAAGGTGATGTTATTGTTATTCGCCATGAAGGTCCCAAAGGAGCTCCGGGAATGCCGGAAATGCTGAAACCTACCAGTGCTTTGATCGGGGCAGGGTTAGGAAGCAGTGTTGCTTTAATTACGGACGGAAGATTCAGTGGGGGAACCCATGGTTTTGTAGTGGGACATATTACTCCGGAAGCCCATGAAGGAGGGTTGATTGCTTTTGTAGAGGATAATGATCTTATTGAAATAGATGCTGTCAGTAATACCATACAGCTCAAAGTTTCAAACGAGGAGATTGAAAAAAGAAAAGAAGGATGGCAAAAACCAGCCCTTAAAGTACAGAAAGGATTGCTTTATAAATATGCATTAACAGTATCATCAGCTGCCGAAGGCTGTGTGACGGACGAAATATCATAATCACAACATCATGGAGAATTTAAATTTATCGATAGAAACAGAACTTAGCGGAAGCCGGATTATACTTGAAGCATTTCTTCAGGAAGGGATAAAAACAGTTTTCGGATATCCCGGAGGAGCTATTATTCCTATTTATGATGCCCTTTACGATTATCAGGGAAAGCTGGAACACATCCTGGTTCGTCATGAGCAGGCAGCAGTACATGCAGCACAGGGATTGGCAAGAGTTTCAGGAGAAGTAGGGGTCGTATTGGCTACCAGCGGACCTGGAGCGACTAATCTTGTTACAGGGTTAGCGGATGCTTTACTGGATAATACGCCTGTGGTATGCATTACGGGACAGGTTTTTGAACACCTTCTGGGAACAGATGCTTTTCAGGAGATTGATGTCATGAATATAACAAGTCCTGTTACCAAATGGAATTATCAGGTAACGGATGCTCATGAACTTCCGGAAGTACTAGCAAAAGCATTCTATATTGCAAAATCAGGCCGCCCAGGACCGGTACTGATTGATGTAACCAAAAATGCACAATTACAGAATGTCATATATAAAGGATATTCTCCATGTTATTCATTAAGAAGCTATAAACCTGATCCTGATCCTTGTCTTGAAAATATTGAAAAAGCGGCAAGTCTCATTAATGATGCTAAGAAGCCGTTTATCATTGCCGGACAGGGAATTTTACTGGGAAAAGCAGAAAAAGAGTTTTTAGAATTTGCCGAAAAATCAGGAATTCCTGTAGCCTGGACTGTTTTAGGGATGAGTGCTATTTCTACAGACCATCCCCAGGCGGTAGGAATGGTAGGAATGCACGGAAATTATGGACCTAATATACTTTCTAATGAATGTGATGTTCTGATTGCCGTGGGAATGCGCTTTGATGACCGGGTTACCGGGAGGCTGGATCAGTATGTAAAGCAGGCTAAGGTCATTCATTTGGATATTGATAAAGCAGAGATCAATAAAAATGTAAAAGCAGATGTACCTGTCCTCGGAAATTGTAAAGAAACCCTGCCTCTTCTCACAGAGAGAATTATAAACAGAGCGCACCCGGAGTGGCATCAGAGATTTAAAGACTGTTTTGAAACTGAAAAAGATAACCTGATCAATGATGAATTGTATCCTGAAGAGGGTGAGCTGACCATGGGGGAAATTATTCGGTGTCTCAACGAAATGACAGCGGGTGAAGCTGTAATAGTAACAGACGTGGGACAGCACCAGATGGCTGCCTGCCGGTATTCACGGTTTAAGCATTCACGAACCAATGTGACAAGTGGAGGATTGGGAACAATGGGGTTCTGTCTTCCTGCTGCAGTGGGAGCTTCATATGCATTAAGCAATCGTCCTGTTATTGCGATCATGGGAGATGGAGGTGCTCAGATGAATATTCAGGAGCTGGGGACGATTATGCAGTTTCGCCCTGACATCAAAATTCTAATTCTGAACAACTGTTACCTGGGTATGGTAAGACAGTGGCAGGAATTATTTCACCAGGAAAGATATTCATCAGTGGATATTCAGAGTCCGGATTTTGTACAGGTGGCAAAAGGATATGGTATTGCCGGAAGAAGAACATCCAAAAGAGAAGAACTCGAAGAAGCTCTCCGTGAAATGCTTGATTATAATGGAGCTTTTCTCCTCGAAGTCATGACAGGGAAAGAGCATAATGTATTTCCAATGATCCCACAGGGAAAAAGTGTTTCAGAGATTGTACTGAATAATAAGTTTTAAAAAAAGAAAGATGAAAACAGAACATAAAGAATATACCATTACAGCGTATACAGAAGATTATTTAGGGTTGATCAGCAGGATCAATGCCAT
Organism: Chryseobacterium sp. YR221; assembly: GCF_900176315.1. Lineage (NCBI taxonomy): Bacteria > Pseudomonadati > Bacteroidota > Flavobacteriia > Flavobacteriales > Weeksellaceae > Chryseobacterium > Chryseobacterium sp. YR221. The sequence goes on along the minus strand of NZ_FWXM01000003.1, from coordinate 444,647 downwards.
TTTTTCCAGAAGAAGGATCTCTATGGTCACCTTCAATGTGGGACCTTCTGAAATAGAAAGAGTAAAAAAGTTTGTCATTGTAATCAAAGAAACAGAAGAATCGGTTCAGAAGATTACCCGGCAGGTAGAAAAACAGGTAGATGTTTTGGAAGTTCATTATCATAGAAATCCACACCTGTCGGTCATAGAATATGCAAGCTAAATATATAATAAATCAACATAATCAATAACAAATAAAATCAAAAAAATGGCAAAATTGAATTTTGGAGGAGTAGAGGAAAACGTAGTAACAAGAAATGAGTTTCCATTAGAAAAAGCCCAGGAAGTATTAAAAGATGAAGTGGTAGCAGTTATAGGATACGGAGTACAAGGTCCGGGGCAGGCCCTTAATCAAAAAGATAACGGAATCAATGTCATTGTGGGACAGCGAAAAAATTCCAAATCATGGGATAAAGCAGTAGCGGACGGTTTTGTTCCCGGAGAAACATTATTTGAAATAGAAGAGGCATTACAAAAAGGAAGTATTATCTGCTATCTTTTAAGTGATGCTGCACAAATAGAATACTGGCCTAAAGTAAAACAGCATCTTACCCCAGGAAAAGCACTGTATTTTTCTCATGGTTTCGGAATTACTTTTAATGAGCGTACAGGAATAGTGCCTCCGAAAGATGTTGACGTTTTTTTAGTAGCCCCTAAAGGTTCGGGAACTTCATTGAGAAGAATGTTCCTTCAAAATAGAGGACTGAACAGTAGTTTTGCAGTGTATCAGGATGCTACGGGAAATGCAAGAGAAAGAGTATCAGCTCTTGGAATAGCAATTGGAAGTGGTTATTTATTTGAAACCGACTTTAAAAAAGAAGTATACAGTGATCTTGCCGGAGAGCGCGGAACACTGATGGGAGCTGTACAGGGAATATTTGCCGCACAATATGATGTTTTAAGAAAAAACGGACATAGCCCTTCCGAAGCATTTAACGAAACTGTAGAAGAATTAACTCAGTCATTAATGCCTTTGGTTGCCGAAAACGGAATGGACTGGATGTATGCCAACTGCAGTACGACAGCACAAAGAGGAGCACTGGATTGGTGGAAACGTTTTAGAGATGCTACATCTCCTTTATTTGAGGAACTGTACGACAGTGTAGCTAAAGGAAATGAGGCACAGCGTTCTATTGATAGTAACAGCAAGCCAGACTACAGGGAAAAATTAGAAGTAGAACTGACTGAACTAAGAGAAAGTGAAATGTGGAAAGCAGGAAAGACGGTCCGAAGCCTGAGACCTGAAAATAATTAATCACCCAAAAAAATGATGAAAGAGGAAATAGGGTCCTCCGTTTTGGAGAATGTCTATAAAGCGGAGGAAAGACTAAAAAATGTGGTTGTAAAAACCCCCTTAGCACTTAATAATAATCTGTCAGCAGTGTATGATGCGAATATCAGTTTTAAAAGAGAAGACCTTCAAAGGGTAAGATCTTATAAAATCAGGGGAGCTTACAATAAAATGGCGACGATGTCTCAGGAAGATCTTGGCAGAGGACTTGTTTGTGCGAGTGCCGGAAATCATGCCCAGGGAGTTGCCTTTGCGTGTCAGACCATGAAAGTCAGAGGAACGATCTTTATGCCTTTACCTACGCCGGGACAAAAACTGGAACAGGTAAAGATGTTTGGAGGAAATTATATAGATGTTGTATTGCATGGAGATACTTTTGACGAAGCAAAAGATGCTGCGATGAGGTTCTGTAGTGAGAATGACGGAATATTTATTCATCCTTTTGATGATCCGGCGATCATTGAAGGCCAGGCTACAGTAGGACTTGAGATTCTGGAGCAGTCAAAAGAACCGGTAGATTATCTTTTTGTTCCAATAGGAGGAGGAGGATTGGCTGCAGGGGTTTGTTCTGTATTTCAGGAACTGTCTCCACAAACAAAAATCATTGGCGTAGAACCTTCCGCTGCTGCAAGTATGAAAAAAGCGCTGGAAAAAGGAAGGCCTGTATTGCTTGAAAAGATAAGCCGGTTTGTAGACGGAGCTGCAGTACAGCAGGTAGGAAATCTTACTTTTGAGCTTTGTAAAGATGTATTATATGACATGGCTACAGTGGATGAGGGGCTGGTTTGTGAAACCATATTATCTCTGTATAATAAAGATGCCATTGTCGTAGAACCAGCCGGAGCTTTATCAGTAGCAGCACTGGAAAGATATAAAGACGAAATAAAAGGGAAAAATGTAGTCTGCGTCATCAGCGGAAGCAATAATGATATCACCCGTATGGAAGAAATCAAAGAAAAAGCTTTGCTGCATGCCGGCTTAAAACATTATTTTCTGGTCAGATTTCCGCAGCGTCCCGGCGCATTGAAAACTTTTGTAATCGATGTTTTGGGACCAGATGATGATATTACCTTTTTTGAGTATACCCAAAAAAACTCAAAAGAAAAAGGAATAGCCGTTGTGGGGATCGCTTTAAAGCATAATGAAGATTTTACGCCATTGATCCATAACATGAAAAAATATGATTTTTTCGTTAATTACCTGAACAATGATCCGTCTTTAATGAATCTTCTTATTTAGTTATTAAAATACAATCAGGCATTTGGGAATATAAAATAAAAAGTAAAGAAATTTCCTTATGTATTTTTATTCCTGTCTAAAAACTCAATGATGAAAAAAGCTTCACAATTTGTGAAGCTTTTTGTTATTTATCTTTCAAGGGAAAAATTTGAAATTACTTTGGGTCTTTCCACTTCATTAGCTACTTTCCAGGAGGTTCTGTACATCCATTCAGTCATTTTATAAAGCTTTTTATAGTTGATATTTTCAGATTCATCCTGCGGAGTGTGATACTGGTCATGCAGTACGCTGGTGAAAAATATTGCAGGGATTCCAATTTTAGCATAAGGAAGATGATCGCTTCTGAAGTAGAAAAATTCTGCATGATTCGGGGAGTCCCAATCTTTTAAATAGCGGAATTTTGTACTTTCATTATTGGCATCTTCTGCCATTTTTACCAATTCTTCAGAGTTTTTGTGGGGTGCATTTCCTCCTAATAAAGCTGCTTCATCATTAGAATTTCTTCCAATCATATCACCATTCAGTACGGCTACAATTTTCTCCTTAGGAACTACAGGATGGGCGGCGTGCCATCTGGAACCCAATAATCCTCTCTCTTCTGCACCATGGAAAACAAATAAAATACTTCTTTTTCCAGGTTGCTTTTTGTAAGCTCTTGCCATAGCCAACATGGCTACACAGGTACTGGCATTGTCGTCAGCACCATTATAGATCGTATCGTTTTTTACAGGATGTCTGATCCCGTCATGATCCTGATGTCCGCTCAATAAAACATATTCGTCTTTAAGTGCAGGATCTGTTCCATCTATTTTTCCAATGATATTAACGGACGGATATTTGTAGGTTTCTGTAATCAGGTTCAGTGAGATTTTAGGGTTGTTTTTTACCCAGCCTGCATTTTCCCTTTTGATCCATAGCACAGGAATGTTCTGGGTTATTTTTTCTCTTAGGCCCTCCACTCCGTAGCTGCCTCTGGTCATTTGAGGAAGTACTTCCGGCCAGCTTTGCTCAGACATATCGTCAGTGATGAAAATAATGGCCTTGGCTCCCAGTTCATAAGCTTTATTGTAATATTTGGTGCGTACAAATCCGGGATATCTTCTTACAAAAAGGGTCATTTCTTTGTCTATGTTTTTATCAGAAGCATAGACTGCAAGCACCTTTCCTTTGATATTCAAGGTAGAAAGATTTTCAGGTTCGGTATTTCCGGCATACACAATTTCAGCATCCACCGATGCATTTACAGGCTCTGCCACCAGGAAATCTTTCCATAATCTAAGGTTTTTATCTCCAATTTTCAGACTGCTTTGCGGAATAACCTGATGCCTGTACATATCAAAGAACTGGAAAAATGTTCCGTTATCCCCGGCAGGTTTCATTCCTGCTTCTTTAGCTTTGTCAGCAAGCCACATGGAAACTTTTAATTCATCTAAAGTTCCTGCTTCCCGCCCCCAGAATTGGTCTGCAGCAAGCTCATACATATCCTTTTTAAGATCGGCTTCTTTAAGGGCAGAAACCAAAGGCTTTTTATAATTCTGAGCATTTCCTATACTGAAGAAAAGTAAACTCAGCAAGGAAAAAATAGAGTATTTATTCATGTGAATTTTTAATTAAAGTGAGCCAGTTTTTCTGAAAACTGTTTTGAAAATTCTATTCTGTCTTCTTCCAGCTTTTCAGGGGTGGAAGGTAGAATATAGTTGAAAAGAATTTTATGATCATTATCTAAAAATATGATTTCCTTTTCATTTCCATCCATCATCTGTGAGAAAATTGCCCACATGGAGGTATCTTTTAATCTTAATAATTCAAAAAACTGTTCTGCTTGTATTTCGATTTTCTGCATGTTATTATTAATGTATAATGTATAATGTATAATGTTAGGGGAGTAGGGACCTGAAGGCTTAAAATTCTAAGAACTTCAATTTAAACTGTATGGCAAAATTCTGTTTGAAATTCGGGGTGGTATAATAACCTACCCTGTAGAATAATCCAAGGTTAAAATAACTTGACAGGAAATTATTCCATTCCAGACCAACTTCCTGATACAGGTGATTCAGAGGTTTGAACCGGAACTGATGGTATTCGGGATATTTCATGTTTCCAATCGTTCCTCTCAAGACGAAGTCAAAGCTGGAAACATTATGTCCAAAACTTTTGAAATAAAACGGAAGCTTATGGGTGAAGTAATACGCCACAAACTTATCATTGTAATATTTTCCACCTTCCAGTGTTGCAAACCCAAGATATGAGGTAAGGTTGAAATTGAAATCCTTCCCTGGAGAGGCAAGTCCGTTCATGGTAAAGTTTTTCCAGATAGGAGCTTCTCCGAAAACCATTCCTCCATATAATCTGAAACCGGTAGTTCCAATGGGGGTTTTAAAATTATGGACGAAAAGGGCATCAAAACGGGAGTAATTAAAATCTCCACCCGCTATTCTGTAGCTTTGTTCATAGTTAAAATAGAGCTCGGGATATTTCTGATCAATCAGGGATTTCCCCTGGGGAGTCATAATATTGGTTGAGTTGGGAGAGTATTTTAAAGTAAACAAAGTATTTAAATTCTTGAATGACGAACCCTCATTTCTGAACTGATAGTCAAATTGAGCCTCTTCAATATTTCTTCTCACCGCAAAGGCAAGGGTAAGGCCGTTGGTGACATCATTCAGGTAAGATAAAGAAACTCCTTTAAAATGAAAATACTTATCATTATTCAGGTTGTTTCCAAAATTCATCATCCTCATCTTGAAGTTCCAGAGTCTGCGGTAGAATTCACCTGAAGCCGTTACATCGTCATAGAATTCAAACCTGAAGAATGAATTTTTCTCCAGAGTGGTTTTCATGTCTAATCCCATTCCATATTTCCATCTTCTGTCTTTTACTCCATAAGCAAAATAATAATCCGGGGAAAAATAAGGATTGAAGTTTTCATTGATTTTGGCTTTTAATCCCAGTCTGAATCCCTCGTAAGAGTTGTAATTTACAATTTCATCCACGGCAAGATCTACAGAACGAATTCTGATTTGCCCGTTGAGTAAACCGGATAAAATCTGGGCTTTACCATCTATTTTATATTTTTTTCCTAAGCTGTCTATTGTTTTATAGGTATTCTGCTCTCTTTCAGTAAGCGGATCGGTCCTGTACTGGTTTAGTGAATGTCCGTCAATATTCTTTACAGAGAAAGTATATCCTTTAAAGTCTTTAGGATTTTCATTAATGGGGGCCTCAAAGTCAAAATATTTTGAAGTGAGAAAAGCATAGGTAGCAAAGCTTTTTTTATCTTTCTTATTAAGATGGTCTTTGTCATCCATGGCCATTTTGCCCATTTTAAGCTTTGTTTTTTCGTGGGCAAGAAACCATTTGTTATTGTAAAATACCCAGGTGCTGGTGATAATTCCGTCGTTTTTATTTTTACTGAAATTTTCAATTTTTTTAACGCCGTAGGTCTCGGTATCTACATAAATAGCACCATTGTATTTTCTTTTTCTGTCTGGGTTTTTGTAATTCACCTCCCGGAAACGGATGACGAAATTTTTTCTGCCATCCAATTCTACGGTATCGGATAGATAGAATCTGTATAAGCCTCTGTTCTCCTGCTTGATCTGTTCAGGAACCACATCTCTGTTACTTTGCTGAAGTGCGATCATTTCATAGATCGGCTGTTTCAGCCCGGAAATTCTGTTGTCCAGAATATTGATCTTCTCACCGTATTTTTTCGAATATAAAAACTCCTGTGCTCTTTCCCAAAGAAACAGTTTACTCTTGGCAAAGATTTTTCTTGCGGAAATATTGTTTAATGAATCTTTTTCTCTCTTTTTCTTGAACATGTTTAAGTCATTGAAATATTCCTGAAACTGAGAAATGCTGTCTTCATCAATATCCAGAGATATTTTCTCATAAGATTTATAAGAATAGGAGCCTAAACTTTTTGGAGAGTTTTCATAGAAAAGTTTATTGACTTTTTTAAGGATCTCCAATGCCCTTGGATCGCTTTTGTCTTCAATGACAACAGCATCAATAGAGGTGGTTTTTGCCGTTTTTTTAATCAGCGAAATTTCCATGCTGCTTTCTACTGTTGCCGTTTCTTTTTGATAAGATTCAGCTTCAATATCTATGGACTTACATGTTGATTTGAATTCCAGAACTCCCTGAGCATTAGTGTAGCCAAGGATTTTGTCGCCACAGGAGATTTTAGCGCTGGGAACAGGCTTTTGATTGGTGTCATCAACAATTTTAATTTTTAATTGTGAATACCCCAAAAAGCTGATTAAAAAAAATAGTAATAGTAAACCCCTTTTCATTTGAAAAAACTATGTCAAAAGTACTAATATTTATTGTTTTAGAAAAGTTTTTAACGGACTATAACATTGATTTCATCTAATTTTATAATGGTAAAATCAAGGTTTGTGAACACTAAAAGTAGACTTATTAGGGTTAGGGGTACAAGCTATGGGATTCGGAATGCATAATGAAAAATTGGTGCTATTATACCACTCTTCACTATTGGTACAGCTTTTCACTGGGCTTCTGTTTGATGAGCTGTCATTTTTCTCCATTCGAAGGGTAGCAAATTGCATATTTGGTGTTTGGTTTTACGGGTTTTTATCATCCAACGCCTTCATAAATTCAATAATATCATCCATCTCCTGATCCGTAAGTTGTAAAGGAGCATCGGAAAGTGTCTGGTTATCTACTTCAAATCCAACACCCTTTCCACCACCTTTATTATAAAAGTTCATGACTTCTTTCAATGTTTTATAGCCTCCGTTGTGCATATAAGGAGCTGTTTTATTGATGTTTCTAAGCGTAGGTGTTTTAAAAGAATGCTGTAATGTTGCCACTGTTTCATGAAATTTTCCTCTTCCTAAATCGTTGTCAAAAGTGGTGTTATCTCCGTTCACAGCGACTCCCAATACTTCCTGTTCTGTTTTTTTGAAAGTTGGAGGTACGGTACCATTGAATAAAGGGATGAAGTGGCATATGGCACATTGTGCTTTCCCCACAAAAAGATTAAACCCTCTTTTTTGATGAGCTGTCATGGCAGACTTGTTTCCACGCATATACTCATCAAAATCAGCATTGAATTTTGCCAAAGAACGAATGTAGCTGGCCAATACATTCTGCAGCTGCCATGCCTCTGTCTTTTGAGAATGGTAAATTTTTGTAAAGGCTGTCTGATATTTTTTGTCCTGGTTGATCTTAGCAAGGATCACATTAAGGTCTCCATGCATTTCTTCTTTATTTGAGATAACATCGGAGCTTTGTCCCTCCAGATCATCTTTTCTCATATCCCAAAATTGCCCATGCTGAAATCCTGCATAATTAAGAGAAGGAGCATTCCGGGACAGTTCCGAATTTTCAAGCGACATAGACTTGGCGAGTCCGTCAGTAAATGCTTTTTCAGGAATATGACATGTTGTACAGCTTCTGTTGTTGTTATTGGATAACATTTTATCATTAAAAAGCTGTTGGCCAAGAGCTGCTTTCTCATTAGAAAATGCAAATTCTTTTCCAGGGGTAAAGGCATTGGGATTGAATGCATTTTTAGAAAAAAAAGTAGCTGCGTTTTTATGAAGAGCAGTAGTTACCTCAACATCAGGAATCTTTTCCTGATTTTTAAAGTCAAGCAGTAAAGAGGTGATCTTATTGAAATGGTCCGGAATAAAATTGACATAATCAAACGTATTCTTGTCCGTATTTTTTTTCAGAATCTCACTAGCTGTATCAATTTCATTAAGTATGCTTTTCAATGCTTTATTCTTTGACTGATCGGTGGAAATCTGCTGCAATGTTTGCTTAACCCCTTGTAGAGAGTAAGGAATCTCCTTCAAAAATGTTCCGGAAATAGGAGTGTCAAAACCTGAAATACCCAAACTTGAAATTCTGAAAACTTCCTGTCTTAAAGCATCGAAAACCTGATCTCTACTGACAGTTATGACCTGGAAATTGGTTTCAATAGTATTGCTTTTATTAATTAATTTTTTTAAAAACCTGATAGCCTCCTCTTTGTTTCCCTGATCATAAGGATACAACATTTCTTCCAATACCTGTAAACCTTCCGGTTCTATTTCCGTATGTTCATCCATTTCTATTTCCGGCAGAGCAGGACCATTAATGAATCTGGCAGAGTGGGGAAGGAAATATTCCACAGCCCATTCCATTTTTTTGTAGGTTTTTCTAAGTTCCTCAAACTTCTCCTGAAGTTTTTTTTCATCAGAATTGTTGGAAACAAGAACTGTCAGTTCATTGATCTGTTTTTCAAAGGTATCAGTGTTCTTGATAATCTGATTTTTTACAGAACCCAGATCCTCAGAAGCAGGCAGATGCTTATCACTTTTACAATAGGAAAGAATGAAAAGAGCAGCTGCTGAATATAAAAACAGGAATATCGGATATTTTGAAAGTTTCTTCATAGGTATGAAAAAGTATCAACAGAAGTTTTCCATTGATACTTTTGATTTTTATGAGGTGATTACAATTATTTTTCTACGTTTCTGATAATGACAACCTGTCCGCCCTCTTTATTGGTATTGACTCCGGAACCGTCAGGATTTTTAAATTTATCCAGCTGCCACGTATGAGAATGAATGTTTACCGTAAAGGTGTTGGGAACACCTATGATGTCTGAAATATCAGTCATTGCTCCAAATTCCCATGAACCGAACTTCTGAAGATCTCCGGATTGGTTATATGCAGTCTGCCATGCCGAATCATTTCTGTTGTGTTTCATATTCAACCATGGTTTATACTGTTTCGTACCGATATTAAGCTGCCATATGTAAGAATCATGACCTGCAGCCTTATAATAAGAATCTCCGTCTTCCTGAATATATACATAGTTTTCAGTAACACACAGGTTATCCGGATTGATAAGATTATGACCAGGGTTGGAATCTCCTTCTGCAACAACTTCCAACTTTCCTGTCAACATATTATTGGAATTAAGAACAAGCTTATAAACCCTTCCCCACATCGTTAATCCCGGTTTTGGGTTCACTCCGTCAGAAGATTCTCCGGTAGCTGTAAAATAAACTTCTCTTCCTTTTCCTGCTCCTTTTCTGTAATCTACATCTTCAACCCTTGAAAAACGGATTGCATTATTATCTATATTTTTCTGATTGATCTGAGCTCCTGTCAGGTTTTTAGCATTAGGAATTTCAACGAACTCTACATCATAACTGCTGCCTTTTACCATGTCAGTTTCAGTATAGTTATTGTTTGTTCTTTTTAAAGAATATAACTTTCCGTTATCCAGATCTCCCTGTGTATTGGCTACGTACATGATCAATTGTCCTGCAGACTGATGAGAAGAAGAATAAGACTGATCTTCACCGATGATGATATAAGATTTTCCGTTCGATACATCTTTAGGAAGAGGAACTGCATTTTCCATAGAGGCTTTTCCTAAGGCCGGCTTAACTCTGGTTTTATCTGATGCCTGGGAAGCTGCTGCTAATGGATTTAAAGCATGAACCATACTTTCTTCACCAGATTCTCCGGCAGTAAGAAAAGCACTGAAACCATGAGTTTCAGGAGTAGCTAATGTAGCAGAACACAATCTTGTCATTCCTCCTGTTCCATTAAGAATATATTCCCCTTTTACAGGTCTGAAAGTTTTATCTAAATATACTCTTGATACAGATTGTTTGATCTCATGGTTGGTGATCATCAGATAACCGTCTGAATTAGGATCCCTCATGATGCCCATTCCGTCCGGCTGACCTCCAAAAACAAAGTCTGGAGAACCTGAAAGAATATCAGAACTTGAAATAAGTGTGGTGATATTTAAATTTTCAAAACCTGGCATTCCAAAAACGAAAGCGGATTCTTTAGAAAAATTTTCAAGTTTGATTTTATCATTGACAGGGGTATTGCTATCCCCGTTATTGTCGTCATTACAGCCTTGGAATACAAGAGCAGCAAACAATAGAGCGCCAATAGTTTTGTTAATTTTCATAATTACTTTTTTGAATTTCGATTAGGACAAAACTAATGGTCTGGTGTTAACTGGGTTTTAATAAGACAAAACAAATAGTTTAAGATTAAGCAATGGTTTGTTAAGATAAGATCAATAATTAGAACGGTTATAAATAAAAAAAGGCTGCTTCATCTGAAACAGCCTTTTTAAATATGGTAATAATACTCTATTTTAAATATGTAATGCTTTTTGGTAAGCATTTTCTAATCCATCCAGGTTTTTACCTCCGGCAGTTGCAAAACCAGGGTTTCCACCACCACCACCTTGGATCTCTTTAGCAAGATCTTTTACGATAGCTCCGGCCTGATAATCTGCTGCTAGATCATCAGATACTCCTACAGTGATCATAGGTTTTCCGTCTGCATCAGACAGAATGATAGTCACAGAAGTTGGGATTTCTCTTTTCAGCTGGAATACGATGTCTTTAACAGAACCTGCATCCAAAGAAGTTTTCTTTACCAAAAGCTGTTTGTTTCCCTTCTGCTCATAAGCATTTTTCCAGTCGCCAATTTCTCCTTTTGCCTTCTCTTTTTTTAGAGCATCTACTTCAGATTTTAATGATGCATTTTCTTCGATAAGTTTTTCGATAGATCTTACTACATCTTTAGACTTCAGTAATTGAGAAAGCTCAATTATCTGCTGTTCCAGGTTTTTGAAATATTCTTCAGATTTATCTCCAGAAATCGCTTCAATTCTTCTGATTCCTGCAGCAGCAGAACCTTCAGAAGTGATTTTGAAGTGACCAATTTCACTGGTGTTTTTTACGTGAGTTCCTCCGCAAAGTTCTTTTGAACTTCCAAATTGGATCATTCTTACACTGTCACCATATTTTTCACCAAACAAAGCCATTGCTCCTTTCTCCAAAGCCTCCTTAATAGGAATACTTCTGAATTCCTGTAAAGCAATACTTTCTTTGATCTTATGATTTACTTTTTCTTCAATTAAAGCTAATTCTTCTTCCGTCATTTTATTGAAATGAGAGAAATCGAAACGAAGATAATCAGGGCCTACATACGAACCTTTCTGTTCTACGTGAGTTCCTAAAACATCTCTTAATGCCTCATGTAAAAGGTGAGTCACAGAGTGGTTAGCCTGAGAATTTTTTCTGTCAGAAGCATTTACTTTAGCGTAGAAAATCGCTCCTGCATCTTTTGGAAGACCGTTGATCAATGAAATAATCAATCCGTTTTCTTTCTTCGTTTCCAATACTTCAAAACTTTCAGCAGCATTTTCCAGCATTCCTTTATCTCCAACTTGTCCACCACCTTCAGGATAGAATGGAGAGCTGCTCAGTACTACCTGATAAAATTCTCCGTCTTTATTTTCTACCTTTCTGTATCGGGTAATATAGGTTTCGGATTCCGTTTGATCATATCCAACGAATGTTTCCGGCTTTTCTTCTAAAACTACCCAATCGTATACTTTTTGAGCAGAGTCAGATTTGGAACGTTGTTTCTGCTTTTCCATCTCAGCTTTAAATCCAGCCTCATCAATGGTTAATCCTTTTTCCTCAGCAATAATTCTTGTTAAGTCATCTGGGAAACCATAGGTATCATACAGTTCGAAAACTTCCTCGCTTGGTAATACTTTTAAATCATCAGCAATGGTCTGCTGAATTAATTTTTCAACTCTGATCAGTCCGTTTTCAATGGTTTTTAAGAATGATTCTTCCTCACTTTTAATAACTTCTGAAACCAGTTTACCTTGTTTCTCCAATTCAGGGAAGAATTTACCCATTTGATCCTGAAGAACAGTTACCAATTCAAAAAGGAAAGGTTCTTTCATTCCCAGGAATCTGTAAGCATAAGAAATACCTCTTCTTAAAATCCTTCTGATAACGTATCCGGCACCTCCGTTGGAAGGCAGTTGTCCGTCAGCTATAGCAAAAGAAACCGCTCTGATGTGGTCTACCACCACACGGATAGCGATATCTTTTTCGTCCTCTAGAATACCTGTATATTTTTTACCGGAAAGTTCTTCTACTTTTGAGATCAGCGGTGTAAAAACGTCAGTGTCATAATTGGAAGACTTTCCTTGAAGTGCCATACAAAGACGCTCAAATCCCATCCCTGTATCCACATGCTGAGCAGGAAGTTTTTCCAAAGATTTGTCTGCTTTTCTGTTGAATTCCATGAAAACCAGATTCCATACTTCCACTACCTGTGGATGATCCTGATTTACCAGTGTAATCCCGGGAACAGCAGCTTTTTCTTCCGGAGTCCTTAAATCGATATGGATCTCTGAACACGGTCCACATGGTCCGCTTTCACCCATTTCCCAGAAATTATCTTTTTTATTTCCATTAATGATTCTGTCCTCTGAAATATGAGATTTCCAGAAGTCATAAGCATCCTGGTCTCTGTCAAGATTTTCAGAAGCATCCCCTTCAAAAATAGTGACATATAAATTGTCTTTTGGAATTCCGTATACATCAACTAATAATTCCCAGGCAAAAGCAATAGCCTCTTTTTTAAAGTAATCCCCGAAAGACCAGTTTCCTAACATTTCAAACATGGTATGGTGATAAGTATCTCTACCTACATCATCCAGGTCATTATGCTTCCCTGAAACTCTCAGACACTTTTGTGTATCGGCAATTCTTGGGGCGGTAGGCGTTTTGTAGCCTAAGAAAAAATCTTTGAACTGCGTCATTCCTGAGTTGGAAAACATAAGGGTAGGGTCGTCTTTCAGCACAATAGGAGCTGAAGGAACGATCAGGTGGTCTTTACTTTTAAAATAATCTAAAAATTTTTGACGTATCTCTTGTGATGTCATAGTATTGCTTTTGCTTTTTAACGTATCAAATTTTGATAAGATGCAAATTTAATGTTTTTAGGTGATTTAATATCTACTATTGAATATTTTCGGATAGGTTTTATCAAATGTCCGGCATAATAATCGGGTATGGCTTTTATTTTTAGCCACGAGGATGCTCATAAAAGGATTATATGGGTTCGGGCAATCAGCCTTATGATAAAATAAATAATCATTATTCAGTATAACTTTGCAATTTTCCATTTAACTTATTACCTTCGTTATGATCCGAATAAGATAAAAATAAACATAAGAAATGATGAAAAATGAGGTGCTGAAAAACTGGATAGAACAATATTCAGAACCGCTTTTAAAGAAGGCTTTTTATCTGCTTTCGGATAAAGAAGAAGCACAGGATATAGTTCAGGATGTATTCATCGCAGCATTTTCATCATACGATTCTTTTGGAGGAAAAAGCCAGCCGCTGACCTGGCTGATGGCCATTTTAAAAAGGAAAGTTGCTGATTTTTACCGTAAAAAATACAGATCTGAACCCAATATCAGGCTTGATCATTTTTTTGATGAAACCGGTTCATGGAAAAATAATGATGTATTGAATGACTGGAATGCTACGGGCAAAGAATCTGAACTGCTGGATGATCAGGATTTTAATAAGACGTTGGAAGAATGTATGGAAGAACTGCCTTCCAGATGGAAAATCCTCTTGAAAATGTATTATATTGAAGAAAAAAAAGCACCTGAGGTGAGTCAGGAATTTAATGTTTCAACGACTAACCTTTGGAAGATCTTGCAGCGAAGCCGTATGCAGCTTAGAGAATGTCTGGAATTTAACTGGTTTTCAAGATTATAACAATGACAATGGTAAAAAAAGTTCTACATCTATTATTTCTACCGTGCAGTGAAGCCACACTGCTCATGGAAAAACGTAATGCCCAGGCTATTTCTTCCAAAGAAAACTGGAAACTCAGCATGCATCTTATGATTTGCAAATGGTGTAAGATGTACAATAAAAAACTGGCATTACTGGATACCCTATTTAAAAAGACCCTTTCTGAAAAGGAATCTGAAATTAAAGAATCTGATATACAGGATTTTAAAAATAAAATGATTGAAAAATTAGATTTTTAAAAAAATCTTGTCAGGATTTCGAAATAGCTCCGACTATACTTTTGAAAATAAAAAAGTATAATTTAAAAAATGTAAAAACATGGTCGGAACAACACAATCTAATGAAAACACAAACAGATCCTCATTAGGATATTATGTCTCGCTTTTTGGAGCAGCTCTTATTTTGCTCTGGATCGGTATTTTCAAATTTACTCCCACTGAAGCCGTTTCTATAAAACCATTAGTAGAAAACCATTTTCTAACTTTTTTCGTATATAAGATTATGAGCGTTCAGGCAGTGTCAAATCTTATCGGAACGATAGAAATTATCATTGCTTTATTACTGATATTTAGTGTGAAATTTGCAGTATTGAAAAAGTATGCAGGAATAGGAATGATAGTGACATTTTTGGTAACGTTAAGCTATCTCTTTACAAGCCCGGGAATGTGGAAAATAGTGGATGGTGTACCTGTAACCGACTTCTTTATTTTAAAAGATCTCATGCTTTTAGGATTTGGGCTCATGGTCATTCAAAAATAATAAAAATGAATAAAAATAAAAAAATGAAAAATATATTAATTGTACTCGGAATTATTCTGGGTATTGCAGTCTTTGCTGCAGGTTCCGGACTGTTTAAAAATAAGAAATCCGGAAAAGAAGAAATAAAAAAAGAAAATCAGGAAACTATGGATAATAAAAATGTCAGAGAAATTTATTTTGCAGGTGGATGTTTCTGGGGAACGGAACATTTCTTTCAGCAGATTCGTGGAGTAGTGGGAACAGAAGTTGGATATGCCAACGGAAATACACAGAATCCTACCTATGAAGAAGTGGTAAGCCATACTACAGGTTTTGCAGAAACAGTAAAAGTAAAATATGATCCTGAGCAGGTTGACCTGAAACTGCTGATTGACCTTTATTTTAAAACCATTGATCCTACCAGTAAGGATCAGCAGGGAAACGACCGAGGAAATCAGTACCGTACAGGAATTTATTTTAAAGATAAAAATGACGAAGCTGTCGTAAAAGGAGAAGTTGAGAAATTGGCTAAAAACTACACTAAACCAGTAGTGGTAGAAACTGTTGCTTTGAAAAATTTCTACAGAGCAGAAGACTATCACCAGGATTATCTGGATAAAAATCCGGGAGGCTATTGTCATATTGAACCGGGACTTTTTGAAATGGCCAAAAAAGCAAACCCTCTTCCAAAAGCTGCACCGAAAGTACAGTATGAGAAACAGGACAAAAAAGTTCTGAAAGAAAAACTCACTGCCGAACAATATAACGTAACTCAGAAAAATGGTACGGAAAGACCTTTTCAAAATGAATACTGGAATGAAACCCGTGAAGGAATTTATGTAGACATCACCACCGGAGAACCTTTATTTATTTCAACGGATAAATTTGAGTCAGGATGTGGATGGCCTAGTTTCTCTAAACCTATTACGAAAAAATTAATAGACGAAAAACTGGACAAGTCGCAAGGTATGACTAGAGTAGAGGTAAGAAGTAAAACAGGAGATGCTCATTTGGGACATGTCTTTAATGACGGTCCTGAAGATAAAGGAGGATTGCGTTACTGTATCAACAGTGCGTCCCTGAAGTTTATTCCAAAAGCAGATATGCAGAAAAAAGGATACGGAGAATATATTCCGCTATTAGATAAAAAGTAAAGTGAAAGAAAGGCTGCCATCAGGCGGCCTTTTATTTTAAACTTAATAACGTCTTAATTGAAGGTTTTCTTTGATGCTGAATTAGAACTAAACTGTTTCTGATTTATGAAAGTCAAAAAGAATATTGAGTTAGATTATATATTTAAGATTAAAATATTAAATTTGATAGAACTAATAGGGAAATATGAAGTTAATTGAACTGGCAGAAGAATTGAAAGTCTCTGCAGAAGCGATCAAACAGTTTATACAGGATTTTGACCTTGAGTTGGTAGACTGTATCAGTACGAATTTTGAAGTGAAAGAAGATTTTGAAAAATTCGCTCGTGAAAACCTGGATTTTTTAAAGCTCTATGAAAAAGATCTTGATAAAAATAAAACTCTGGAGCAGATTGCTGAGGTAATTAATCAGCCTAAAGAAAAAGTGGAAAAAGCAATTAAGGACAATAATCCTAATATTTTTGACAATGGCTTTTTCAAATCCTCTATTTCAAGTTATGGCATTGATAATAAACTAGGAGGAAATTATCAGTTTGTCTATGATTATTTTGGGCATAAGACAAGTCTGAAAAAAAGAGATTTTATAGGGTATAGAGATTTGTTTTTCTACACTTCTGCGGTTTTAGAACCTTTTCTGAATCCTCAGCAGATCAAAGACTGGGGAATCAATAAACCGGCAGGGATTATTTTATATGGACCTCCCGGAAGTGGGAAGATTTTCTGGGCCAATAAAATTGCTGAAATCATAGGATACAGTTTTAAAGAAGTCAAAAAGCACTATTTAGGAACGTCTCTGATTGATGGGAATGAAATTAATTTCAGTGACTTTCTGATGTCTATGATGAAAGAAAATAAATTACTGCTTTTTCTCGATGATTTTGACGAAATTATGATGCAGAGAAAAGCAGAGACAGATATTGCTTCCTGTAATCTTGAAGCCCAGGAGCTTATCCTTCATTATATCGGAAAATTTGAAAAAGAAGGGGTGTTGATGGTTGGATCTGCCAATTCTGTGTCAGAAATAGATGAGGAGATTCTGGCACCGGGAAGATTTGATGTGATGATACCTATATTCCCTCCCAATGCTTCAGAACGGTCAGAAATTATTTTATATGCGATGACCAGAGGCCTGGAAGAGGATTCTCTCCTGTACAAAATTCTCATTTACAATAAAGCGGATAAAGTTCCGTTCTGGCACGAGATTTCATCAAAAATGAAAGCTTTCAGCAATACCATGCTGATTGATTTTACTCAAAGTCTGAAAAAAAGAATTAAAAATCTATACCAGAGAACAAAGAATGAAAAGCTTAAAATTGATCAGGGGCTTTTGAATGCTGCTCTCAGAGATGCTGCAGGGAAACTTACCGAAGAATATCTTGATCAGGTAGCCCGATTTTTAGCTGATGCCATTATCAATAATTTTGATGAATTCCAGTTTAGAATCAAGGCACTTAAAGCAGAACTGGAAACTTATAAAGTCGTGGAAGAACCAAGACGGGCTATAGGTTTCTCTCATAATGATGAGGAGAAGAAGACTAAGTAGAGGATTCGGGGTTCGAGATGCGAGATGCGGATTTAAGAGTGCGTGATAGTGGATACAAGGTTTAATGGTAGGTGATCTGAAATCTGATGTCTGATATCTTGGTTCTTGACTCTTGATTCTTAACCTTTATCTCCACTCTCAACGTCTCATGTCTCAAATCTATACATTCTACTTTTTACATTATACATTATACATTATACATTATGCATTACACATTGTACAAATGATCAGCATCTGGGAACTAGAAACCTTTTACAGTAAAAGAGATATTATCATCATAGGAGCAGGTTTTTCCGGGCTTTGGACTGCTATTTCCATTAAAGAAAAATACCCTGAAAAATCAGTGTTGATTATCGAGCGCAACGCAGTGCCACTTGGGGCTTCAACGCGTAATGCCGGATTTGCCTGTTTTGGAAGCCTGACAGAGGTGATTGCCGATGCTCAAAAGATGGGGTGGGAAAAGACCCTGGATTTGGTTGCCATGAGGTTTAATGGGCTTCAGAAGATCAGGGAATATTTTAAAAGTGACGAGATAGACTTTGAACTTAGTGGAGGATATGAAATTTTGAATAATGAAGAGTCTTTACAGCATCTTGATATCGTTAATGAAAAACTGAGATCTGTTACCGGACTTGAAAAAACCTATCATCTGAAACAGGATAAAATAGAAGAATTCAGTTTGGGAAAATCAAAGTTTCTGATTGAAAATATCTGTGAAGGAAGTTTACATTCCGGGAAACTGCTGCAGAAGCTTTTAGAAAAATGCCATGAACTTAAAGTGGGGTTTTTATTCGGTACAGCAGTGGAGAATATTGACGAAAACTCTGATGAGGTGCTGGTTTATCTTTCAGAAGATCTTTCTGTAAAAACAGATCAGCTGATATACTGTACCAATGCTTTCAGTTCAAAATTCCTGGAAAAAGAAGAGATTATCCCAGCCCGTGGGCAGATTCTTCTTACAGAGCCTATAGAAAACCTGAAATTAAAAGGTACATTTCATTACGACGAAGGATTCTATTATTTCAGGAATTTAGGAAACAGGGTTTTGTTGGGAGGAGGTCGGAATCAGGATTTTAAAACAGAAGAAACTACAACCTTTGAAACCACCGAATTCTTGCAGAATCACCTGGAAAACTTTTTAAAAGAAGTGATCTTACCGGATCATGAATATAAAATAGCCCTCCGATGGTCAGGAATCATGGCCATGGGATCAGAAAAAACACCTATCATAAAACAGCTTTCAGAAAAACAGTTCTGTGCAGTAAGGCTTTCCGGAATGGGAGTGGCGCTCGCTCCAAAGATTGGGGAAATAGTGGCGGAGATGATTTAGGGCAGATATCAGATATCAGATGTCAGATGTCAGATGTCAGAAGTTGACGTTGGGGTATTAGATTTTAAAGAATCAAGAGCCAAGAATCAAGAGCCAAGAGCCAAGAATTAAGAATAAAGAACTAAAATAAGAGGTAAAGAGGTATAATAACTCCCCTTACATCTTAATATCCGGCATTTCGTACCCCGTATCCCGTATCTCGTACCCCGAATCTCTCACCTCACAACACTTTCAACTTTGACCTCTCAACTCTAAAAGAAATCCGTATTTTTGCAAAAAGAATAAATCGTGATCAACAACGACCAGATAAAAGAAGTTCAATCCAGAATTGAAGACTTACACAGATACCTTCAGATAGAAAAAAAGAAAATAGAAATAGCCAACGATGATGAAAAAACGGCTGCCCCGGAGTTTTGGGATAATCCTAAAACAGCAGAAGCCTTTTTGAAGCAGCTTCGTTCCAAGAAAAAATGGGTAGAAGGCTATGATGAAATCCAGACTCAATTCGAAGATCTTCAGGTTTTAGCAGATTTTGCTAAAGAAGACCCGGATTCTGAAAAAGAGCTGGACGAAACATTTCCCCAGTTGGTAGAAAAAATCGAAGATCTTGAATTTAAGAACATGCTTTCCAATGAAGGGGATGAGCTTTCTGCTGTTCTTCAGATTACCGCGGGAGCCGGAGGTACAGAAAGCTGTGACTGGGCATCAATGCTGATGAGAATGTACACCATGTGGGCAGATAAGCAAGGATATAAAATCCGTGAGCTTAATTTTCAGGAAGGAGATGTAGCCGGTGTAAAAACCGTTACCCTGGAAATTGAAGGGGAATATGCATTTGGATATCTGAAAGGAGAGAATGGAGTACACCGTTTGGTAAGAATTTCACCTTTTGACAGTAATGCAAAACGCCACACAAGTTTTGTTTCCGTATATGTGTATCCTTTGGTAGATGATACTATTGAAATCAATATTAACCCTGCTGATATCAGCTTTGAAACCATGAGATCTTCAGGAGCAGGAGGTCAGAACGTAAACAAGGTAGAAACTGCCGTACGTCTACGTCACGCACCAACCGGAATTATTATTGAAAACTCAGAATCCCGTTCACAGCTTCAGAATAAAGAAAAAGCAATGCAGCTCCTTCGTTCAAGATTATATGAAATGGAATTGGAAGAGCGTATGAGAGCCAGAAATGAGATTGAAGCCAATAAGATGAAAATCGAATGGGGAAGCCAGATCAGAAATTATGTGATGCACCCTTACAAATTGGTAAAAGATGTACGCTCAGC
This sequence comes from Chryseobacterium sp. YR221, assembly GCF_900176315.1. Taxonomy (NCBI): domain Bacteria; kingdom Pseudomonadati; phylum Bacteroidota; class Flavobacteriia; order Flavobacteriales; family Weeksellaceae; genus Chryseobacterium; species Chryseobacterium sp. YR221. The sequence continues at coordinate 424,388 of NZ_FWXM01000003.1, read as the reverse complement.
TTATGAAACATCAGATGTGGATGCTGTAATGAACGGAAATATTACCCCTTTCTTAAAAGCTTTCTTAATGGCGGATGGAACGGCGGTTTCCGATGATGATATGGAGCTATAAATATCATGTTTTATTTTTAGTTAAAATCTTATAATTTATTTTTGTTTCAGGTATTTTAGACCTATTTTTGTTGTTCATCGAGATATATGGAAGATTTTAATAGCTGGAAGGATTTATTAAACCCGGAGTTTTACATTAAAATGGGAGGGTTTTGGCTTATTTTGTTTATTGTTTTTGCTGAAACAGGTCTTTTTGTAGGATTTTTTCTTCCTGGAGACTCTTTATTGTTCGTTTCGGGGATTTATGCCGTTGAAATTATCAAAGAGACATTTGGCTCCACGGCGAGTGATTTCTTAGATACTACTATTTTGGCAACCGGAGTTGCATTAGCTGCAATTATAGGAAATGAAGTAGGATATTATTTTGGAAGAAAAGCAGGCCCTGCCTTGTATAAAAGACCGGATACAATGCTTTTTAAGAAGAAATATCTGTATCAGGCTCATGACTTCTTTGAAAAGCATGGAGCATTAGCCATTATTATGGCCAGGTTTTTACCTGTTGTGAGAACCTTTACACCCATTGTTGCAGGTATTGTAAAAATGGACAAAAAAGAATTCTTACGAGATAATGTTATTGGTGCTGTTTTATGGTCATTCATTTTGATCTTTGCAGGACATTATCTTGACAAATTATTCATGGAACAGTTTGGAATCAATTTGAAAGAAAAACTGGAGTACATTATCATTATTATTGTACTGGTAACCACACTTCCTGTGATTGTCAAGTTTGTTTTCGGGAAAAAAGAGGATCTTTCTTCCAAGTATGACAACAAAGATTTTGAATAGTAAACAAACGATATACTCAATACATAACCTGCTTCTTTAGCAGGTTATTTTTTTATCCATTCCAGAATATTCGGATAAATAATACTGTCTCTTTTTCTTTTGCTGAAAAACCGGGGTGCATGACCTGTTTTTTTCATAAAAACCAATTTATGAGGAACATTCATGGTGGTAAGTGCAGAATCCATGGCGAGACCCTGATGCGGATTGACTAAAAAATCATTATTCCCCTGGAAAAGTAAGGTAGGAACCCTGGTGATATTGGCTATTGGGCTGGCTTCTTTAAAAGCTTCGGAAACATTTTTTCTGTCGAACTTAGCTCCCACCACTTTTTGAAAGGTAGGAGAAGTATATTTGGAATAAAAAGAATTAAGATATTCAGGACTGTAAAAATCTGTGGGACCGCTTAAGGAAATGATTTTCCTGATCTGATCAGGATGCTGATATCCGTATAGCAAAGAGAGATGCCCGCCGGCACTTTCTCCAAGTAAAACATAATTGTTGGGAAGAAGCTCCGCTTTTTCTGCTAAAGAATTAAATCTATCAATAACAGATCCGATATCTTCGAGCTGCTGTTTATATGTAATTTTTTTTCGTTTAGAAGCCAGTCGGTAGTTCATATTGATACTTGGAATTTTATTTTTAAAAAGCATCTTTTGAACCTGTATCATGTGTTCCTTTTTTCCTAACGTCCAGGCACCCCCATGAACAATAAGAACAACAGGGGAATCCTGGGCATAATCTTTGGGAAGAAAAATATCCATTTTCTGCCTTTTATGCTCTCCGTATTGTAAATTATAGATTTTCTGCTGGCCTCCCTGACCTACCCAAACCCTGAATCTGGTATTACATGAGTGGAATATAAAGCTTATACATCCTAAAACAAAGAAATGATATCTGAGGACTAGCTTTTTCATACATCAAATGTAAGAAAAATATGACGATTTGCAGACCGTTCTGAATAATTCCCGTTCAGCTTTTTTCAGCTAATTCTTTTAATTTTTGATTCATCATATTGAAGCCGGCGGCTGTACTGTCAAAATTAAAAAACGGAACCAGGAAGCCTGAAAATTGTTCTGACTGGATCAACCGGGTGGTGCCGTTTTTATGATCAATCAGTTCAAAATGATGTTCACCATCAAATACTCCCTTGAACAACAGTTTTCCCAACCATTTTAATTCTTTATTTTCTTTTTTGGATAAAACGACAGGTTTGAAAACCATTCCTTTTCCTCCCTTTGGTTCAATGGTAACCTGTATTTGATTACCTTCTTCTACAGATCCCTGGATACTGGTAATAAAGGGATTCCAGGTCGGGTAGTCCTGAAAATTGGTTAATATTTTCCATATTTTTTCAGGGCTGGCATGAATGGTAATTTCTGTTTCTATTTTCTTTGACATGATAAAATGATTTTTATGCAGGCAAAGTTCGGTGAGAATACTAAAAATCCACTTGACAAAAATCAAAGATTTCCTGTAGCAATTTTATTTCTTATCCTGCTGAAAGTCTCAGAGGTCATCCCAAGCATTGAGGCGATATACTGCAAAGGAATTTGATTGAATAATTGAGGGTTTTCATTAAAAAAACATAAGTATCTTTCTTCAGCCGTCATTGATAAATGACCGTAAACTCTTGTTTCAATAGTAGTGAAACAGTGGATAATGAAGGCTTTTTCCAAGATATGCCATTGAGGAACCCGGCTCTGTAGTTTTTCGTAGTCAGTTTTATCGATGGTGTATAATTCTGTATCCGTAAGAGCTTGAATAGTCCATCTTGCAGGAATATCAGACATAAAACTGGAAAGATCCGTTACAAAATATCCCTGAGTGGAAATCCATTGTGTGATCTCTTTTTTTTCAGTTTCACAAAAGATCCTTAAAAATCCCGACCTGATAAAACTTAATTTTGTGCTTTTCTTCCCCGACTTCAGGAAAAAATCATTCTTTTTAAGAACTTCCGGTTTGAAAAAAGAAACGATTGTTTTTAAATCATCAGCATCAATATTAGTAAAATATGAAGTAAGGCTATGTTCAAGATCAATATTTATGTTGCTCATGGTTGAGGGGATTCTAAGTTTTCAGCATATCGGTACAGAGAACTATTGTATCTGGGGAGATGTTGGGATAATGCTTTTAAAGCTAAAGATAATGCCTCTTTGTTTTCGCCTGCGGAATAGAGGGAAAGGGCTAAAAAAGAATCGATGGCATCATTCAATTCATCAGAATAATTTGCTTTTTCTTCTCTTAAAATATGGATGCTTTCCTCTATTTTTCCATTATTTCTTAATGTACTTGCCAACTGAATTCTTGCTCTTCTTCTTCGTAAACCTGATAATCCGAGACTCAATGCAGATCGGTATAATGGTTCAGCTTCCTTTTCATGTCCTGTTGAGTCAAAAGCACACGCCATTTCAAAATGGGGGATAGCCTGTGAACCTGAAAATAATACTGTATGATCTTTGATCTGTTGAATGAATTCTTCATTGCTTATTTTTCCAAATTTCAGCCAGATAGACTGTAATTGGGTTTCCCAGTTGGCTTGGTCATTCATTTTTATAACAATTTAAACAAAGATATAAAATGTTGAAAAAGATGCACGCCTTTATGATTTTGTTTATTCTTAAAATTATTGTCCTATTATGAATAAGGAAACGGAATTAAATAATTATTTTTGCTGGACTTAACAAATATTAAAAAAATATTAAAATATGGCTTCAGGCTTTTTTGCAATTTTAGATGATATTGCAGCATTGATGGATGATGTAGCAGTTACCAGTAAAATAGCTACACAGAAAACTGCAGGTATTTTAGGAGATGACCTGGCTGTAAATGCTGAAAAAGCTACAGGCTTTCTTTCCTCGAGGGAGCTTCCGGTTTTATGGGCTATTACCAAAGGTTCATTTATTAATAAACTGATTATTTTGCCTATCGTTTTTTTACTCAATTGGTTGTATGCTCCGGCTATTAATTATGTATTGATCCTTGGAGGATTCTATCTGGCCTTTGAAGGAGTTGAAAAAATAATAGAATTTCTTTTTCATCGTGACAAAAAGGGTCATGAAGTAATAGAGGAAATTGTAGATGACGAAAAAAGTTCTGAAGAAATAGAAAAAGTGAAAGTAAAATCGGCAATTACAACGGATTTTATTTTATCAATCGAGATCGTTATTATTGCTTTAGGAACAGTATTAGAAGAAAGCCATCCTTTCATTACGCAGATTTTAGTAACGAGCTTGGTTGCGTTTATTGCTACTGTTGGAGTTTATGGAATTGTAGCTTTGATTGTAAGAATGGATGATGCAGGGTTTAAATTAATAAAAAAAAGTAATGATAAAGGTTTTTTCGGGAAACTTGGGCATGTATTAGTAAAGGCGTTACCTATTGTTATTAAAATATTAGGAGTAGTCGGAACAATTGCTTTAATAATGGTTGCAGGTGGAATTTTTCTACATAGAGTAGAATTTTTTCATGGCATACTTCCAACTTGGCCGGATGTTTTGAAAGAGCTTACTCTTGGAATTGTAGGAGGACTGGGTGCTGTAGCCCTATTCACTATAGGTAAGGGAATATATTCTTTAGCTACTAAAAAATAAAAGCCAATTAAGATATTATAAAAATCCTGTACTGAAATAGTACAGGATTTTATTTTTTATATTGACTTGATCAGCTCCGTTATGGGCGGTGTAGTGAAAAAAAGAGACCCTGAGGCCTCTCTATATTAATTGAATAGATCTTTCACTTTATCAAAAAAAGTTTTTTCCTTACCGGATGGTTCTGCAACCATTTCTCCGCTGGACATCTGCTTCTCAAAGAAATCTTTCTGTTCCTTGGTCAGCTTCTGTGGTGTCCAAACATTGATGTGAATAAACATATCACCTTTTCCATAGCTGTCGATGCTTGGAAGACCTTTTCCTGCCAGTCTTAAGATCTTTCCGGACTGTGTTCCCGGATCTACGGTAATCTTCACTTTGCCTCCTACAGTAGGAATCTCTCTCTTGGTTCCCAGTGCAGCTTCTGCAAATGATACATACAGTTCCTGGTGAAGGTTGTCACCTTCTCTCTTGATCGTTGCATCTACTTCTTCCTCTACAATAACCAGTAAGTCACCCGGAATTCCTCCAAATGGAGCATCATTTCCTTTCCCTCTTACATTAAGCTGGATACCATCTCTGGCACCGGCCGGAATATTAATAGTGATTTCTTCTTCATCTTTGATAAGCCCCTGTGCATTAGCGCCTGCAGGAATTTTATCTGCAACTTTCCCGATTCCCTGGCAGGTACCACAGGTAGCCTGTGTCTGCATCTGACCGAACATCGTGTTCATTATTTTTACCTGAACACCGGAACCATTACAGGTAGGACATGTTTTTGAAGTAGCACCTTCTGCTACTTTCATTTTTTTAACTTTAATGGTTTTTTGGGTACCGTTCACCATTTCTTCAAGGTTCAGCTTGATTCTGATTCTTAAATTAGAACCTTTCACCTGCTGGCGTCCTCCGCCGCCGCCTCCGAAACCTCCGAAGCCACCTCCGAAAATATCTCCAAACTGGCTGAAAATATCCTCCATATTCATTCCGCCTCCGAAGCCTCCGCCTCCGAAACCACCATTTCCACCTACTCCGGCATGACCGAACTGGTCATATCTGGCACGTTTCTGGTCGTCGCTTAACACCTCATAGGCTTCAGCAGCTTCTTTAAATTTTTCCTCAGCCTCTTTATCTCCTGGATTTTTATCCGGGTGAAATTTGATGGCCATTTTTCGGTATGCTTTCTTTATTTCGTCGGCTGATGAAGATTTGCTGATCTCCAGAACCTCGTAGTAATCTCTTTTTGACATGACTTTCTATATCTATAATTGATGATTGATAAATGATAAAAGATATTTAAAATTTAGTAATAAAAGTATAGCTACCTATCAATTACCACTCATCATTTACCGTTTATACTATTAGTTTCCTGTTACTACTTTTGCAAAACGAATTACTTTATCACTTAAAGTATATCCTGTTTCAATAACGTCTACAATTTTCCCTTTTAAATCTTCTGATGGAGCAGGGATTTGAGTAATAGCTTCATGGAAGTCTACATTGAAGCTGTCTCCGGCTTTTACCTCGATTGCTTTTAATCCTTTTTCTACAAGTCTGTTTTTGAATTTCTGATAGATAAGTTCAACGCCTTGTAAATCAGATGGGTTTCCGTTTTTAGCAATTTCTTTTAATGCTCTTTCAAAATCATCTAATACTCCCAGCATAGATACCATCATATCCTGATTGGCATATTGGAAGAATTCCATCTTCTCTTTAGATGTTCTTTTTTTATAGTTTTCAAACTCAGCATACAATCTGATGTAACGGTCCTTCTCTTCTGCCAAAAGTTCCTCAGCAGAAGGAGTAGCTGTCACATTGTCCTCAGATACGGCTTCGTTCTGAATATTGTTTTCTCCTTGATTATTGATGCTTTCTTCGTTAATATCCTGGTTTTCCATAATTCAATATTTATTTACAGATTGTTTGACAAAGATTCTGCCAAATCAAAAAATCAGGACATTAAGGCAGAAAAAGAAAAGCATTGTTGCTGATGAAAAAAGAGGGACGTTGTGAAGCAAAATAGGCTGTTGACAATCCTTAATGTGATGGTTCAACAGCCTATTTGAAATTATTGTGTTCGTTCATTATTCACGTTTCTATTCTCCAGCAAACGTCTGATACAGTAAATAAAGGTTTAGAATAATGATAATGATAGAGATGATCCACACACATACTTTAAGAAAAGGTTTGTTGACAAATTCACCCATCTTAGCTTTATCATTGGTAAACATTACCAAAGGGACTACTGCAAAACTAAGCTGCATAGAAAGGATAACCTGGCTTAGTACCAACAAATCTGTTGTTCCCTGTTCCCCGTAAAGAATAGCGACAATTAAGGCCGGGATAACAGCAATAAGTCTTGTGATAAGCCTTCTTAGCCATGGTTTTAATCTGATATTTAAAAAACCTTCCATTACAATCTGGCCCGCCAGGGTTCCGGTAAGGGTTGAATTCTGTCCTGAAGCAAGCAGGGCAATAGCAAAGGCGATACTTGCCATGGAAGCTCCTAAAATAGGGGTCAGCATTTTATAGGCATCATGGATGTCAGCAATATGTTCGTTCCCTGTAGTATGGAATGTTGCTGCTGCAAGAATAAGGATAGCAGCATTGATGAAAAAAGCAAGCATAAGGGATACTGTACTGTCTAAAGTGGCAAATTTTATCGCTTCTTTTTTCCCTTCTCTATCCCGGGTGTAATCCCTGGTCTGCACAATACTGCTGTGGAGATATAAATTGTGAGGCATAACGGTAGCTCCCAAAATTCCGATGGCAATATAGAGCATTGCCGGATTTTGGATAATTTCTTTCTGCGGTACCAGGCCGCCAAGGATCTCATTAAAAGCAGGTTTGGATATAACAATTTCATAAACAAAACAGGACAGGATGATAAATATAAGCCCGCCTACAATGCTTTCTATCCAGCGGAATCCTTTTGCCTGAAGCAAAAGAATAATCAAAACATCAACCGTTGTAATAACAATCCCCCAGGTCAAAGGAATATGAAATAAAAGATTTAAGGCAATGGCAGAACCTATCACCTCGGCGAGGTCACAGGCTGCAATGGCTATTTCACAAAAAATCCAGAGTATAAAGTTGGTCGTAGGATTGAAATGGTCTCTGCAGGCCTGTGCAAGATCCCTTTCTGCTACAACTCCCAGTTTTACGGATAAATGCTGTAACACCATGGCGAAAATATTGGAAATAAGGATGACGGAAAGTAAGGTGTATCCAAATTGAGCACCTCCGGCAATATCTGTAGCCCAGTTTCCGGGATCCATATATCCCACAGCAATCATAAGACCCGGGCCTGCAAAAGCCAGATATTTTCTCCAGAACGATGCATTTTTAGGAATCTTAATAGAGGAATAAACCTCTGGTAATGAGTGTAGGGTTTTATCTTTACGCCAGGCGTTTTTTAAGTTGAAATTCATAAATGTTAGAAATGACTAACAAATTTAATTAAATAAATATAAATGAGGAAATCAAAGGACAAAAAAATCCCGGAAATTGCTTTCCGGGATTAAATTTGTATTGAATCTAAAGATTATTTTGCAAATCTTACAGACATTTTTCTGTCAGCAGCTCTCTCAGCATCAGAAGCTTTAGCATCTACTGTAGCAAATTTACTTCCGTAACCTTCTGCTCCAAGTACTTGTGCTCCAACTCCTGCTTTAGCCAAAGCAGTTTTGATATAGTCAGCTCTTGCCTGAGATAGTTTTACATTAGAAGCTTCGTTTCCTGTTTTATCAGTATATCCCCCGATTTTAACTTTAGCATCCGGGAAAGCTTTTAAAATAGCAACAAGGTTATCTAATTGTCCTTGTGAACCTGCTTCTAAGTTTGTAGAACTTCCCATTTTAAAATTAACATGGTCAAAGTCATACCACTTATCTTTCAATGCAGCATCATCCGCTGCATTTTTATAACCGCCAGATTTCAGGAATGAAATCATCTGATCTTCAAGACCTCCTTTGTAACCTTTTAGCATTACTCCGTTCAGGTCAATGTTTTCATCTGTTTTAACAGTAGCCGGAGCAGGGGTTGCTGTTCCAGTCGTAGCTGCTGTATCCACAGTAGTACCAGTTGCTGTTGAATCAGACGCAGCTGTAGTGGTCGTTGTCGTCTGTTTTTTCTCGCACTGTTTCCATAAGAAATATCCGGCTGCAATTAATAATAAAAGCGGAAGCAACCATTTCCAGATTGAGCCACCGCCTTCATTGTTATTGTTATTATTGTTAAATTGCTCTCTTACCTCTCTTGCTCCTTCAGAAACACTTTCTCTGGCTGTAGCAACACCTTCGGCGATGTTGTCCTTAGCAGTAGAAGTTACTGATGAAACGGTTTCTTTAGCCTGGCCAAACCAATTTTCAGCACCTAAACCAAAAGAAGCTAAAGAAAGACCTGCTGGCAGTAAAGAAGAGATAATGCCTTTCTGATCATTCAATAAACTGGAAATCCCCGAAGCTCCAAGGTTATTATCTGTTGCATATTTCCCAACAGTACCTACTGTAGCTCCTGTTACCAGATTTAATAGGGAACCTGCAGTATTATTGCTGACTCCTGAAAAACTGGCAATGGAATTTACAAGTCCACCCACCTTATCTCCAAAAAGAGAAGATAATAAGCTGGTAATAATAGGATTACTGGATGATCCACCCAATAAATTTCCTAATATGCCGCTTGAAGAGGCCTTCGTTATTGCATCCAATACACCAGGATTGTCTGCATTATTGGCTAATCCGCCTACTACGGCAGGCAATAAACCACCAATTGCTTTAGAAATACCGGATTCACTTTCTCCAAACTGCGATGCAGCCTGCGAAACCAAAGCGGGACCTAATTGTCCTTTAATTAAATCAATGACATTTAAAGACATAATAATAAATTTTTTTGGATTAATGTTGTGATAAATTTAAACAAAAATCCGTCCAAAAGTCACTTTTTTTTGAATATTTCTTTAGAAATTAATGATTTTTTTTGAAATTATTAAAATTTTTAATAAGCTTTTGCGAATAATACACGTCTCTTAGAAGGTTTTCCTGAGATCATAGAAACCCCTTCTTCCACATCATCATCCAAAGGAATACATCTGATGGTAGCTTTAGTTTCGTCCTTGATCTGCTCTTCTTCTTCTGCAGTACCGTCCCAATGTGCATAAATGAAACCTCCTTTTTCTTCTAAAACTTTTTTAAACTCTTCATAAGTATCTACTTGAGTGATATTCTCTTTTCTGAAGTTTAAAGCTTTCGTATAAAGATCTTCCTGTATAGTCTTTAATAATTCTTCGATATAAGAATCTAACCCTTCAATAGAGTGTGACTGCTTAGTAAGGTTGTCTCTTCTTGCAATTTCTACAGATTTGTTTTCTAGATCTTTTGGCCCTATTGCTATTCTTACAGGAACACCTTTCAATTCGTATTCTGCAAATTTCCAGCCCGGTTTATTCTGAGTGTCATTGTCAAATTTCACAGAGATACCTTTGGCTTTTAGTTTAGCCTGGATATCTAAAGCCACTTCACTAATCTGGTTCAGCTGTTCGTCTCCTTTGAAAATAGGTACAATAACCACCTGGATAGGGGCCAGAGTTGGAGGCAATACCAATCCGAAATCATCAGAGTGAGTCATGATCAACGCTCCCATTAAACGGGTTGAAGTTCCCCATGAAGTAGCCCATGCATGTTCTATTTTTCCTTCTTTGTTGGTGAATTTTACATCAAATGCTTTTGCGAAATTCTGACCCAGGAAGTGAGAGGTTCCTGCCTGAAGAGCTTTTCCATCCTGCATTAATGCTTCAATACAATAGGTTTCATCTGCTCCTGCAAATCTTTCAGATGGTGTTTTTAAACCTCTTACAACCGGCATAGCCATGAATTTCTCAGCGAAGTCTGCATATACATCGTTCATTTTTTCAGCTTCTTCTACAGCTTCATCTTTGGTAGCATGAGCCGTGTGTCCTTCCTGCCATAAAAACTCTGCAGTTCTAAGGAATAAACGGGTTCTCATTTCCCAACGTACAACATTCGCCCACTGGTTAATCAGTATCGGTAAATCTCTGTAAGATTGAATCCAGTTTTTATAGGTATTCCAGATAATCGCTTCAGAAGTAGGACGTACAATAAGCTCTTCTTCAAGCTTAGCATCAGGATCTACAATCAGTTTGTGCGGATTATTTGGATCTGTTTTTAATCTGTAATGGGTAACTACGGCACATTCTTTTGCAAAACCTTCCGCATTCTTTTCCTCTGCCTCGAACAAGCTTTTGGGCACAAAAAGCGGGAAATATGCATTAACGTGACCTGTTTCTTTGAATCTTTTATCCATTTCATCACGCATTTTTTCCCAGATTGCATAGCCATATGGTTTGATCACCATACATCCACGCACTCCTGAATTTTCAGCTAAATCAGCTTTTACAACCAACTCATTATACCATTTGCTGTAATCTTCGCTTCTTGAGGTTAATTTTGCCATTATTTTTTAAAATTTTTTTAACTTTTGTACATTATTGTTATCTAAAAATAAAAATCTATTTTTGATAGATTTATTTACCAGTCTTTTGGTACATTTTTGGTACAGATTGCAAATATAATTTAATTTAAAAATTTTTACGTTATCATGAAAAGAAATATACATAAAAATTTGCTTGGCCTGCTTAAATCTAAAGGGATTTTAGCCGTTTCAGGCGGATTATTGCTTATGTCTTGTGGTGCTCAGATGGGAGGGTATAGCGAGACAGACGGGGTTTATTATGACCCTAACAAGGATACGCTGCCGGAAGGAGTGATCATTAATGGTAGCGGAAACAGAGTAGGCGAATATTATGACTACTATCAGGATTCTAACGTGATTCAGAATGCACAGGAGAATTCAAGAGACCAACAAAATAAATATAACGAATGGAGTGGTACGAATCCAAGCTGGAATACCAATGCAACAGATTCCGATTGGGGAATGTATGCAGGCTCTCAAACCAACTATTATGACAACTCATGGGGATATGGATCTCCTTGGGGCTGGTACGGTGGCTATAGCCCATATTGGGGCTGGAACCGTGGCTGGGGTTGGAATATGGGATTGTCCTGGGGATGGGGCGGATCTTTCGGCTGGGGCTGGGGAGGCTCTATTGGCTGGGGAAGTCCTTACTGGGGCGGATATTATGATCCATTCTGGGGTGGATACTATGGTAACCCATATTGGGGCTATGGAGGAGGCTACTGGGGTGGTGGTTACTACAACAGACCGGCATACAGAAGAAGTGGTGCTGATGGAAGAGGATTCGTTGGTAATCCGGGGGTAACCAATAATGTTTACAGACCAAGTAACACAGGAGGATTCAGAAACGGCAGTAACAATGGTTTCAGAGATTCCAATACTAATGGAGGCTTCAGACAGGGAAATACCGGAGGTTTCAGAGGTTCTAATACCAATGGAGGATTCCGACAAGGAAATACCGGAGGCTTCAGAGATTCTAATACTAATGGTGGATTCAGACAAGGAAATTCTGGAGGATTCCGTAATTCTTCTCCACAACCAAGACCTGAATATAATCAACAACCAAGATATAATAACAGCGGAGGTTTCAGATCTAATGATTCCGGAGGCTTCAGATCAAGTGGTGGTTTCAATTCCGGAGGCGGTGGCTTCAGAGGTGGATCTGGCGGCGGAGGCGGCATGAGATCCGGAGGTAGCGGAGGCTTCAGATAATTTTCAAATTAAAATAAACTATTAATAAATAATGTTAAAAAAATCTTTAGTATTAATGAGTGTTTCTGCGGCTTTCTTTGCGCAGGCACAGGATGTTTCCGTGATAAGGAATACTGTAGATGTTTATTCCAGTTCTCCTATGGTGGGATCGGCTAAGTTTAATGGGATGGCAGGTGCTAATGGAGCATTGGGAGGTGATGCCAACTCGTTGCTTACCAACCCCGCAGGTTTAGGAGTTGCTATTTCCGGAGAAATTTCAGGAACTTTATCTGTTGCCGGTAATAAAAACAGCAGTACTTGGGCAGGTTCTACCTTAGACTATAACAAAACCAAGACTGATCTTGGAAATGTGGGAGGTGTTATTGCTTTTCCATTGATGACCGAAACAGCATGGAAATTTATCAACATAGGGATCAACTATTCCAATCAGTCTCTTGATAATTATGTAGAATCGGCTGGGAATAATAAAATGATTTATGATTTTGATACGGATAAAAGTTCAGCATTTGCAGGACACGCTTACAACCGATATGGTCATTTATCAAAAATGAGTTTTGGGGTTGGAGCGAATTATAATCATAGCTTCTATGTTGGAGCAGGTCTTAACTTTTTGAGTACATCAATCGATCAGTATGATACAGCAGCTTTCCAATCTATTCAAAATAAATCTATGGAATATTTCAGTAAGCAGAATACTCCATATTTTGAAAGATCTTCAGGGTTTTCTGCTTCATTAGGGGTAATAGGGAAGCTAAGTCCTAATTTCAGAGTGGGAGCAGCTTTGGAAACACCTACTTTCTGGACTATTGACAGAGATTATAATTATTATAACGATGCCAATACAGGAGATGGAATAGGGTATGAGAACAGAAAGCTTACTACACCGCTTAAGGCAACAGTAAGTGCTGCATTCGTAGCCAATAAGAATTTTTCATTGAACGTAGATTATACACTAGGACTTACAAAACCTGATTATAAAGTGTATGGATCAGCGGAAAGAGAACTGAACGATTTCTTTAAGGATAATTACAAAAACTTATCAGAGCTTAGACTGGGGGCTGAATACAGAGTACAGCAATTCAGACTGAGAGGAGGTTATTCTTATATTTCCAGTCCTATGGATGCTATTGCTATCAGCAGTTATAATGATGCCGGTATTGCCCAGGACAATCAGTCATACAGTAATCTTATGTTGAGTGACAGAAATCTTATTTCATTCGGTATAGGATATGATTTCAAATCATTCTATATTGATGCTTCTTACCAGAATATAACATCAAAGTACAATAATCCTTTCTTGAGAGGAGTGCTTTCAGATCAGGTAGATTCTGCTTATTATTCTCCATCGAATATTGTAAGCAGCGATGCTTATGCAGTTTCCAATGTGAAAAATACCAGAAATAATTTCTTCCTTACTTTGGGATGGAAATTCTAAGTTTCTGAACATATACATAAAAAGCTCCGAAGAATATTCGGAGCTTTTTTATTTTTTAAAAGTATATATTAATGCGGATGCTGGTGGAAGATATGCATAAAAAGCGCCAGTGAAACCCCCAGGACTACCAGTCCTATTTTTACCCAGTCTATATTGTGGTTCTTATTGCTCTCGAAAATAATCACTGAGGAAATATGAAGGAAAATCCCTCCTACGATAGCCAGAAAATAAGGCTGCAGATTTGGGTTGAAATAATTTCCTAATAACATTCCCATAGGTGAAGCGAGTGCAAAAAGAGCGACAATCAGTAAAGAAGGATATGATGATTTACTTTTTGACTCTTCATGCCTGTTGAACAAAAATGCTCCCAGAATAAAAGAGATCGGTAGATTGTGAAATACAATCCCTAGTAAGTAAGGTGACAATTCATGTTCTTCATTGGCAAGAGGGATTCCCTCTATAAAGGCATGAATAAATAGCCCTACCATTAAAGCAACAGGAAGTATATTGTGTTCGCTGTGGTGATGAAAATGTCCGTGTTCAAAACCTTTGGTTAATGCTTCCAGAATCATCTGCAAAAGAACACCTGCAATCACAAATATTCCAAGATTGTTGCTTTCTGATGAGGTATAAACCTGTGGAAAGACTTCATTCAGGCATATCGTAATCAAAAAACCGGCACTTAAGATCAAAAGATTTTTAGCCAGTTTTTCTTTTTTGCCAAAGTGTTTTCCCAGAAATACTCCTGCAATTACACTTAAAATCAGTAAAAGTACTGTGGTCATTATTTTTTCTTAAATAAATTGATACAACGTGGGGAACTTTCTCTATCAAATTCATTCAGCTGGTAATCTCCCCAGATTTTTATTCTTTCAAAGCCACATTCAGAAGCATAAGTATTAATAGCTTCTAATGTGTGGAGCTTTACTTTTTCAAAGAAATGAAAAGGCTTATCATCTGCTTCAAAACGAATATCTTTAATCACATGCCTGCCTTCTATTTTTTTCAGAATCTTAAAATCAATGTCACCCCTTGTGATTATGGTCTCAGGAACTATATTTTTTCTTACATATTCTTCATTAAGATAATCCAGTACAAAATAACCTCCCGGTTTTAAAGCATTGTATACAGACTGAAAAACTTTTTTATCATCATTTTCATTATCAAAATAGCCAAAACTTGTAAATAAATTGAAAACAGCATCCATAGGATCTGCATCAATAGGATTTCTCATATCGTGAACATCAAAAACCAGTGTCTGATTTTCAAATTGTTTATCAGATTCAATACTCTGTCTGGACAGGTCGAGCCCTAAAACATCATATCCCAGTTTGTTCAGAAAAACGGAGTGTCTTCCCTTGCCGCAAGCAAGATCTATAATTTTTGAATTAGGCGGCAGCTGAAGGTCCGCAGTAAGCTTTGTAATGAAGTTTTCGGCTTCAGTATAGTCTCTGTTGCTATAAAGCAAATGATAATAAGGGGTATCAAACCAAGATTCAAACCATTCCATAATGCAAAAATAACTAAATTTGTGCGGTTAAAAGCAAAGTATTTTACAACATTAAAAGATTGAAAAATTCAATTGATCAATACGTTGGATAGCTAATCTTTTAATTATTAAACCTTTATACTTTTAATTTTTACTTATGGACACAGAAAATATAAAAATTCAGATAAAAACATTCTTCGGACTTGAGCAGATTCTGGCGGAAGAAATCAAGAAATTAGGGGGAAGAAATGTCGAAATTAAAAACAGAGCGGTAAATTGTGAAGGAGATCTAGGTTTTCTTTATAAAGTTAATTACTCAGCAAGAACAGCATTAAAAATCTTAGTGCCGATTCATGAGTTTAAGGCTTTTAACCAGCATCAGTTTTATGACAGGCTTTTTAAATTTCCATGGGAAGACTTTTTGAGTGTTGACCAGTCTTTTGCTATTGATTCAACAGTGAATTCTGAAACATTTAAGCATTCACAGTTTGTGACATTAAAAATGAAGGATGCTATTGTAGATTATTTTCAGGATAAATTCAAGAGACGTCCTAATGTAGAAACAAGAAATCCGGATATTAAATTCCATCTTCATATTGACAGAGAATTGGTAATGATTTCACTGGATTCTTCAGGAGATCCTTTATTTAAGAGAGGATACAGAAGAGAGCAGGGAGAAGCGCCTATTAATGAAGTCCTTGCCAGCGGGATGCTTCAGCTTGCCGGCTGGAATGGGAAAGGTAACTTCCTTGATCCTATGTGTGGTTCGGGAACATTACTGATTGAGGCTGCTATGATTGCGCTGGACCTTCCGGCACAGATCTTCAGAAGAGGATTTGCTTTCCAAAACTGGAAGAATTATGATGCTGATCTGTTTTCGAAAATTAAAGAGTTCAGAATTAACAGAGTGAAACAGTTCGATGGAAAAATTGTAGGATATGATATTGATGGCAAAATGCTGAATGCTGCCAAAGCAAATATTGATGCGGCGGAAATGGAAGATGTGATTGAGATCAAAAAACAGAACTTCTTTGATTCCAAGAAAGAACTTTTCCCATTACTGATGGTATTTAACCCTCCTTATGATGAAAGAATCTCTATCAATGACGATGATTTCTACAAAAAAATAGGGGATACCTTTAAAACAAACTATCCGAATACATTAGCATGGTTAATTTCATCCGATTTGGAAGCTGTTAAAAAAATAGGGCTGCGTCCTTCCAGAAAGATTAAACTTTTCAATGGAAAACTGGAAACCAGATTTTTACAGTATGAGATGTATGAAGGAACTAAAAAGATCCACAAATTTGAAAATCAATAAATATTTTATAGACCCTTCCTGTTATGGAAGGGTTTTTGCTTTTAGATATTCAAAATTTTGTTTAACCTTTAAGTTAATCTATGTCCTGGAATATTTTTGAAATAATAGGTGTTGTTTTTGATGCGCTGGAGTTGTTGGGAGGTTCGTCGACTTCCAATGAGAAGGGTCATCAACCTCCAAAAAAGTGAAGATCCAAATACAGACTAGAGTGGATAAGTATTGGCCTTGCTTGCATAGGCTTCGTATTATTGTTCTTTGTTCTTAAAAACCCGAGACCCTTTCAATATTCTTTACATGTATGGGTTATTACTATTTTAATTGGATTTTTGATTTCATCAGTCTGTTGTTTTGCACTCTATATTCTTGGATTGTTTTATTTCAGAAGCTTATTTTCTATGTTTTTTTTCTGCTGCTGTTTACTTTTTCTTTCAACAGCTTTAGTCATATGTTTATATTTTAATTCCGGTTTGTTTTTTTAATACCATCTTATTTTTTGAAAAAATAAGAATCTGTTGTTTGTTTTGTGTTTTTACTTACTATTGTTTGGTTTATTTATTTCTTTTTGATAAAATAGTGTATGATTTTGATAATTTATCATTAATGATTTACTGGGTCTTATTTTACATTTGAAATAAACAATTGTATTATGAAAAAAATTAGTTTAGTATCTCTATGTATTTTATTGATGAGCATGCTCAGTATTGTTTCATGTAATTCTGATCGTTTGGAAGATTCAACAACTTCAAAAGGTCAATCTTTATCAGCCAGAGGAGATTTGAATTCCAAAGTTGCTGCTTTTGGAAAGAATCCTCTTTCTGTTATGTATGTTGAGGTGAATAACAATGATATCCGGGAAGTAGGTAAATATAAACTGGCGGATGGAAGGCAGCTTTTTGATGTGGCCATTATTTTTGCTGCCAACATCAACTATAATACTTCTACTCAGAAGGCCTATTTGCATTTTAATGATCAGGTTACCAATGTACTTACTAATAAAAATACCTATATAAAACCTCTGCAGGATAAAGGAATTAAAGTCATGTTATCAATTCTAGGCAACCACCAGGGAGCTGGATTTGCCAATTTTCCGACTCAGGCTGCAGCTCAGGCTTTTGCTCAGGAATTAGCTGATGCTGTGAATACTTATGGCTTGGATGGTATTGACTTTGATGATGAATACGCCAATTATGGGGCTAATGGAACTGCTCAGCCTAATCAGTCTTCATTTGTTTATCTGGTGACAGCGCTTAGGGATATACTTCCCACAAAGATTATTTCTTTTTACAATATTGGCCCTTCCGCGAGCAATCTTTCTTATAATGGGGTAACGGTTGGATCGAAAGTAGATTATGCCTGGAATCCTTATTACAGTACATATTCTGCTCCTAATATACCGGGTTTGGATAGTGCTCATAAAGGTGCTGCTGCAGTGAATGTAAATCCGGGAACTTCTTCTTTTACAAGTAGTTCTACCGCTACAAACTTTGCACAGAGAACTAAGAATGATGGGTATGGTGTTTTTCTGTATTATGATTTGGGTGCTACCAATATAGCTTCCTATTTTTCGGGTGCTACCAATGTGCTATATGGACAAAATACGGTGTATGGAGACGGAACAACGCCAATAGGCGGAATTACTTCCGGAGCTACCTATCAGTTGGTTTCTGCAACGAATGGTACTAGTGTATTGGACGTTTTGAATGCAGGGACAACAGACGGAACAAAAGTTCAGCTTTGGGCTTCTAATAGTAATACCGCCCAAAAATGGAAAATTACTGATGTGGGTGGAGGATACTACAAGCTACAGCCGCTTAATGCTCCTACAAAATCTTTAGATGTATCCAATTCCGGTACAGCTAATGGAACTCAGGTACAAATATATACAGATAATGGAACGAATGCCCAAAAATGGAAAATAACATCGCTGGGAAATGATTATTATAGTCTGTCTCCCGCTCATGCACCAGGTGCTAATCTTGATGTTAATAATGGCTCTGCAGCCAATGGAACAAAAATCCAGATTTGGGCAGCCAATACCGGCAATGCCCAAAAATGGAAATTAGTAAAATTATAGTTTCTATTTAAAGAACAGATTTCAAATTGAAATTTGTTCTTTTTTTTGAAAGGATCTTTTAATAGTATAGTTCTCATTTATTTAAAATGTCAATTTAATGTATTAAAATCAACAAACGAAGGGAATTACTACCTCGGGAGCCCGTGATTAAAATGCTGTCTAAAAGCATGATGGTGTTAATTTCGGTGAATACCTGTTAAACTGTTTGTGAATTCCTTTATGAATGGTTAATTTTGACAAATTTTCAATTTGAAACCTAGTATTTCCATTATTGTTGCTATTTACAACCGAAAAGACGAGCTTTTTGAGTTGCTGACCTCCCTTACCCAACAGACGGATAAAGAGTTTGAAATTATTATTGTGGATGATGGCTCTGTGATAGACCTGAAACCTACGATACATCATTTTGACGAAGTTCTGGATATTAAATATTTCAGAAAGGATAATTCCGGACCGGGACTGACAAGGAATTACGGATCAGCAAGAGCCGCCAATGAATGGTTGGTTTTTGTAGACAGTGACGTAATCGTTGAGAAGGATTACATTGAGCATATTAAAAAAGATATCGTTAGTATTCCTTGTGATGCATTTGGTGGGGCAGATAAAGCACATAAAGGTTTTAATCTGATGCAGAAAGCTATTTCATACTCTATGACTTCTGTTTTTACAACAGGAGGAATCAGGGGCAGTAAAAAAGCGGTTTCAAAATTTCAGCCCAGAAGTTTTAATATGGGCGTAAGAAAGGCGGTTTTTGAAAAAGTAGGCGGATTTTCAGAAATGAGAATAGGAGAGGATCCCGATTTGTCAATGACACTTTGGGAAAATGGTTTTACTACAGCTTTTTTTGATGATATTGCGGTGTATCACAAACGGAGAGTGGATTTTGGAAAATTTTCCAAACAGGTCTATCAATTCGGTTGTGCAAGGCCTATTCTTAATCAAAGACATCCTGATTATGTGAAGATCTCTTTTGCTTTTCCAACGCTATTTATGCTGGGATATATAATGGGATTTCTGGAATATTTTGTGCTGGGAAGAGGAATTATCCTTGCTTTTTATGGGCTGTATACCTTTTTGGTACTTTTCCATGCCTTGCTTCTTACTAAAAATATAAGTATTGCCGGTATGGCAGTTATATCCACTTATATTCAGATGTTTTCTTACGGCTACGGCTTCCTGAAATCCTGGGTTTTACTGAATATTTTTAAGATGAAACCGGAGGATGCTTTTCCTCATCATTACCATAAAAAATAAAAGCTGCCAAAACCGGCAGCTTTTATAACAATAAATTTAGAGTATAGGAATGTTTTCATGGGTAAGAACACCTACTTTAAGCATGCATTCTTTCATTTTTTGGTATGTTCGTTTTATGTCGTGGTCCAAACCGATGGAGAATCTGATCAGACCATCAGAAATTCCTATGGAAGCACGCTCTTCTTCCGGAATTTCAGAAGAAGTAGATTTTCCGGAACATGAGAATAAGGTTTTATAAAACCCTAAACTTACGGCCAGATAGCCCAGATTTTCTGTCTGCATCATTTCCATCAGCTCATTGGCTTTTTCGGTAGTTCCGGCATCCAGCGTCAATAACCCTCCATATCCGTATTCTTCATGAATCATACTTTTCATTAATTCATGGTTTTTATGAGATTCTAACCCCGGATAAGATATTTTCAATCCGTCTTTTTCAAATCTTTCGGCAAGATACATTGCATTGTAGCTGTGCTGTTTCATTCTGATGTGCAGGGTTCTCAGGTTTTTTAAGATACTGGCAGATCTGAAACTGTCCATAGTAGGACCAAGAAGCATGCAAGCTCCTGAGTTTACATTTTTTGTATCGTTAATGAACTCCTGAGTTCCACAATAGACACCACCTACAGTATCACTGCTTCCATTAATGAATTTCGTTAAACTATGGATCACGATATCCGCACCAAGTGATGTTGGAGAAATGGAAAGAGGTGAAAAAGTATTGTCGACAATCAGTTTTAAATTATGTTTTTTACAGATTTCCGAAAGCTTTCTAAGATCTGCCACTTCAAGAAGCGGGTTGCTTACACTTTCACAGTAAATGACTTTAGTATTAGGTCGTATGGCATTTTCTATAGACTCGAAATTTCCGATATCTACAAAGGATGTTTCAATATGGTAAGGTGGCAGAAAGTTTTTAAGAAACGCGTATGTTCCACCATAAATTGTTCTGCTGGAAATAATATGATCTCCACCTTTGCATACCTGCATCAGAACAGAAGTAATAGCACCCATTCCGGAAGCTGTTACATTGGCGGATTCTGTATTTTCCAATTTGGCAAGTGCCTGAGCCAGATAAAGATTCATTGGAGAGGAATGTCTTGAGTACAGATAACATCCTTCCGCATTTCCTTCAAAAGTATCAAACATTGTTTTTGCGGAAAGGAAAGTATAAGTAGAGCTGTCTGAAATAGAAGGATTCACTCCCCCGAATTCACCAAAATACTGAAGATCCTGTATTTCATTGGCTGCATTGAAATTTTCCATAAGCGTTGTTTTTATTTTATGGAACCAAATTGCATCATTTTCATAATTATTACAACATAAATTTGAATTTATAGAATATAAAACTGCGATTGTTTGTTTATTTAGAAAATATATTTAGTATCTTCGGAGATATTAAATTTTGACCAAAAATTTATCTATGGAACTTGACGAAACTGACAAAAAACTGCTCCTGTTTTTACAGGAAGACTGTAAACAAACTACCAAAGAACTGTCTGGCAAGCTTGGATTATCTGTAACAGCTGTTTATGAGCGTGTGAAAAAGCTGGAAAATGCAGGTGTTATTTCCAAATATGTAGCTTTACTGGACAGGAATAAGATCCACCGGAATTTTATTGTGCTGTGCCATGTAAAGTTAATACAGCACAAAAAAGAATTTGTATTGCAGTTTGAGAAAGAAGTGATGAATCTTGAAGAAGTTACAGAATGTTTTCATGTAAGTGGAGACTACGACTATATCCTTAAGATAGGAGTGAGAGACATAGAAGACTACCGTAGTTTTATGCTGACAAAACTGACGACGCTTCAGCACATAGCAAGTACGCACAGCTCGTTTATGATTTCTGAAGTAAAAAATACAACAGCTATTATTCTGTAAAAGGCAGTATATTAATTGTCTGTTTCATCTTATGATTAACCACTATTTGTAATTATACCAGGACTCCATTTTTAGATGCGATAGGATCTGGCAGATCAGTTTCACCGGTCATTTGAAGCAGGTCTATTTCTATAGTTCTGCAGATGGAAAGCATAGGGACATCAAACATAAGTCCGGCAAAAGGGTTTTCAGAATAGTCTCCTACCAGTTCCATAATAATATAAATCCAGCCAATGGTGATACAGAAAGGGATGGAAGTCCAGATGCCCCAGTCTCCCAGTTTGGCAAATTCATTCACTAACCCAAGAGGGAGTAGCATGATAAACAGAATGTTGAAGACAAATGCGGTACTGGCAAACTGTCTTGGGGATGGGAATTTCTTGATTCTTTCCGCTTGCCCCTGGAAACCATAGAATTCATTCAAACAGGTTTGTAGTTGTACCTGATTGAAGTCTGTGATGGCATTCATGTTTTTAAGCTCATTAATATCCTTGGCTTGCTGAGAAACCAGATAGGTAGCAAAGTTTTTATATTTACTCTTAAGATCGTATTCTTCTTCGGAAAGATATTTATGGAGGAAAATGGGAGCTCTCCCATAATCCGGAAATCCTGCTTTGATTAGTCTGTTTCTCCTTAAATTAATTCTTCCGAATTTATTTTCAGCACTAATGTGTTCCCATTCTGTAGGGATTAAAAGCTGTTCACGGAAAGTATATAACCATGCAATATGGCGGTAAATGATTCTTTTTTTTCGGTCTTCCAGATCAAAGACCCCTATTTCTTCGTTTTTAGTACCAAAGGCCTGTATCATTGAAGCAAATGACCGGCTGGAATTCACGATTCCACCCCATATCTTTCTGGCCTCCCAAAGTCTGTCGTAGGCCTGGTTGTTTTTAAATCCAACTAAAAAAGCCTCTGCGGTACCGATTACTGCAACCGGAACCCAAGGAATAGTCATCCATTGCCAATTGAAGAAATAGAATAGAACTGTAATCAGTGTGCACCAGATAGAAATTAAGATGAGTGGAGTGCCTGATAGATTAAGAACCTGTTTATAGTTAACGTATTTTGTAGTGATCATAAAGAAGAATGTGTTTTTGGTGTGCAGACAAAATGAATACCAAACTGCAATAGAGTTTTATTGTAAAGTGTCTGTCAGTAATGATTTTTTAGTTTTTCTTGGTTACAATGGTCTGGGATTTAGATGGATAATCTTTATTAAAAGTAATGAAAAAAAACATAAAAAAAACCTCTAAATAAAATTAGAGGCTGTTATTTTAGATAAGCTTAATATTGCAGCATTTCTTCGATCTTTTTGGAGAGCTTCTCCGCATTGGGTAGCATTTCCTTTTCCAGAACCAGATTGATAGGAACGGCAGGGACATCCAAAGATCCCATCGTTTCTACCGGCGCATCCAGATATTTGAAACAGTTTTTTGAAATACGGTGCGCGAAAGCTTCTGCGAAGGAATTGTTAAGCTGTTCTTCTGTCAGAACAATACATTTTCCGTGAGCTTTTACTCTTTCAAAAACAAGTTCTTCATCCAGTGGGATTAAAGTTCTTAAATCAATAACTTCCACTCTGCCGTTGAAGTTTTTAACAGCTTCTTTAGCCCAGTAAACTCCCATTCCATAGGTAACAACTAGTAAAGTTCTGCCTTTTTCAGTTTCATTTTGATCTGCTTCAATAATTACTTTTCCTTTTCCAAACGGTAGGATGTAATCTTCAGCAGGTTCTATTGTTTTGGCATCTTCAGTTCCCGGAACTTTACTCCAGTATAATCCTTTGTGTTCCAGCATTATTACAGGGTTAGGATCATAATAGGCTGCTTTTAACAGTCCT
The DNA here is from genome assembly GCF_900176315.1 of Chryseobacterium sp. YR221. Lineage (NCBI taxonomy): Bacteria > Pseudomonadati > Bacteroidota > Flavobacteriia > Flavobacteriales > Weeksellaceae > Chryseobacterium > Chryseobacterium sp. YR221. The sequence continues at coordinate 400,908 of NZ_FWXM01000003.1, read as the reverse complement.
TTGAAGTCTGCGGCATTGCTTGGGTAGGCTATTTTAATTCCCTTAATATTAGCCAGGATGCTTTCAACACTGCCACTGTGATAAGGTCCACCACCTCCATATGCTCCAATAGGAACACGGATAATATTGCTGACAGGGAATTTCCCTCCGCTTAGGTAGTTTGATTTGGAAATTTCGGTGATCAGTTGGTTAATCCCCGGATATATATAATCAGCAAACTGAACTTCTACGATAGGTTTTAATCCTACAGCACTCATTCCTGCTGTAGATCCAATGATGTAAGCTTCCTGAATAGCGGTATTGAAAACTCTTTTACTACCAAATTTTTTTCCTAAAGTCACCGTTTCACGGAAAACGCCACCAATTCTTTCTCCTACATCCTGTCCGTAAAGCAACGCTTCAGGATGCTTCCACATAAGTTCCTGTATAGCATGGATGGCAGCATCTACCATTACGATTTTTTCTCCATTGGCTGGTTCACGGGTTCCCGCTTCTTCAGTAATAGGAGTAGGAGCGAAGATGTGCTGCATTACGGTTTCCGGCTTTGGATCTTCCGCATTTTTAGCTCTTTCAAAAGCCTCTTCAGCTTCAAGACGAGCTTTTTTTGTAATTTGTTTTAAATGATCCTCATCAATACCTGCTTCCAGTAATTGTTTTCTAAGGATTTCTCCCGGATCTTTAGCTCTATGTTTTGTTAAATCTTCTTCGTTTCTGTAAAACTCTCTTCTTACACCAGAAGTATGGTGACCTATCAGTACCGTTTTTGCGCAAACAACCAATGGCTTTCTTTCTGTTCTTACAAAATCCACGGCCTTTTTCATCGCTTCGAAACTCTCTATGAAATCAGTTCCGTCCACTCTCATTCTGCTTAATCCCGTAAATCCAGCTACAAAGTCATACGCGTCACAGGTTCTTGCTTCCTCCTTGGTCACAGAAATTCCCCATTCGTTATCCTGAACCAGAAATATGATGGGAAGCTGATGTAATGCCGCAAATTGTAATGCTTCACTTACTTCACCTTCTGTTACCGAATTATCACCAAGGCTACAAACTACCACAGGATTATTTTCAAAATGCTGAAGATTGAAGTCCTGAATATATTTTATTCCCTGAGCTACACCGGTTGTAGGAATAGTCTGCATACCGGTAGCAGAACTTTGATGGATGATCTTAGGTTTATTCTCATCCCTGCTTGATGGATGAGAATAATAAGATCTGCCTCCTGAAAAAGGATCCTCAGCTTTAGCCAATAATTGAAGCATTAGCTGGTAGGGTTCAAAACCTATTCCCAAAAGAATACTTTCATCTCTATAATAAGGGGAAATCCAGTCTTCTTTTTTTAATTGATAGGCAGTTGCTAGCTGAATGGCTTCATGACCTCTTGAGGTACTGTGTACATATTTACAGACATTTCTGTTTTCTTCGTAAATATCGGCCATTGCTTTAGCCAGCATCATATGATTATACGCTTTAAGTAGTATATCCTGAGAAACTTTTTCGTGAAGTGTATTTTCCATAGGAAGCAAATATACATAAAAAAACAAAATACTAACAACTGTTAGTATTTTGCAATGAAATTATAAATTTACTGACTATTCTTTAATCTCTTTTCCTGGAATATCATGCTTGTTTTTTTTCTTCAACAGAAAAATTACAGCCCGGACTGAATTTTAAATACTACGAATTAAAATTGCTGATTTTGATTTATTAATGGAAATTTATTTTAAAATGAAAACATAAACCATTTTATTTTCCTGTTTTCATTAACAATTATTGATTGTTTATATGTTTACTTTAAAGTAATATTAGAAAAAAATGAAGTAACTTTACATTCTCTTTTTTAAAAAAGTTAGAAAATTATATGTACTTAATTTTTGACACAGAAACAACCGGTTTACCAAAGAATTTTAATGCTCCGCTTTCAGACTCAGATAACTGGCCAAGAATGGTTCAGATTGCTTGGCAGGTTCATGATGATGATGGGAAATTAATTGAAAATCAGGATTATATCATAAAGCCGGAAGGTTATGATATCCCCTTTAATGCTGCCAGAATTCACGGGATTACTACAAAAATTGCCAATGAAGAAGGTCGTGATCTTCAGGAGATTCTCGAAGAGTTTTCAAAAGTTCTTGAAAGGGTAAGGGTAGTTTCCGGGCATAATGTTGAATTTGACTACAATATTGTAGGAGCAGAATTTTATAGAAAAAATTTAGAAGATAACTTACAGGAAAAACCGAGGGCTGATACCATGATCCTGGGAACAGACTTCTGTAAGCTTGGCGGAGGCCGTGGAGGTAGATACAAATCTCCGAAACTTGAAGAATTATACGAAAAACTTTACGGAAATAAATTCGATGAAGCGCATAATGCTGCTGCTGACGTAAATGCCACAGCTCAGGTATTCTTCGAAATGATGAGGATTGGTGTGGTTCCGGCTGAAATACTGAAAATATCAGAAGACCAGCTGGCTTATTTCAAAAGTCTTTATCCTGATCCTATCAAACCTTTTGGAATTGTTATCCGAAGACAGGTTGCTGACTTTAATAATAAGAAAAAGCAGCAGGATTTTGGAAGTATAGACGAAATTGATCTGGGTAAATATTTCAATTTTGATAACCATAGCGTGTTTTCTACTTTGACTGCCACTTCAAGTATCAATGACCTGATTAAAAAAGCCTCTGATGAAAATTTTCCTGCCGTTGGAATGGTTGATTTGGGAAATATGATGGGAGCTTTCAAGTTTGTTTCCGCTGTGGAAGGTACTAATGGAGACAGAGCAAAAAAGCATAAAGAATATCTGGCTAAAAAACAGGAAGCGGAAGAAAAAGGTGAGGAATTTAACGAGGAAGAACCTGTTTCAGAACCACTGATTCCTGTGGTGGGATGTGAGTTTTATATCTCAGAGCGTTACGAACAGAAACAATTTACCAAAGATGATCCCGATAGAAGAACCCAGGTTGTTCTTCTGGCAAAAGACTTTAATGGGTATAAAAACCTGGCCAAGCTTTCCAGTATAGGATTCCTGAAAGGGTTCTATTTTGGGGTTCCCAGGATAAGCCGAGAACTGATTGCTCAGTATAAGGAAGGTATTATTGCGCTGACATCAGGAATTCTTGGAGATATACCTGATGCCATTCTAAATACCGGGGAACAAAAAGGGGAAGAGCTTTTTAAATGGTGGAAAGAGACTTTTGAAGATGATTTTTATGTTCAGCTTCAAAATCATCAGCTTCCTGAGGAGGAACACCTGAATGAAGTTCTGCTGTACCTGGCAGACAAATATAATGTTAAGATTTTAGCTCAAAACCAAACTTTTTATACCAATAAAGATGATTCCAATATTCAGGATATCGTAAGCTGTATTAAAGATGGTGAAAAGCTTACAACCCCTGTGGGTAAGGGATTTGGAAAAAGAAGAGGATTGGCAACAGGAGAGTATTACATCAAAAATTCTGATGAAATAAAAGAGGCCTTTCTCGCTTATCCGGATGCATTTGAAGCCTATGAGGAATTCTTTGCAAAATTTAAACCTTATACCCTCAAAAGAGATGTACTTCTTCCGAAATTTGATATTCCTGAAGAGTTTAATCATGCTGAAGATGATGTAGACGGAGGAAAAAGAGGGGAGATGGCATATCTTACTCACCTTACTTATGAAGGGGCTAAAAAGAGGTATGTGGATACAGGAATCACAGAGGAGATAAAAGAACGTCTTGACTTTGAGCTGGAAGTAATTGCCAATACGGGTTATCCGGGATACTTCCTTATTGTTCAGGATTTCTGTAATGAAGCCCGTAAAATGGGAGTTTGGGTAGGCCCCGGAAGGGGATCTGCTGCCGGATCAGCGGTTGCCTACTGTATCGGAATTACCAATGTAGATCCTGTAAAATATGACCTCCTTTTTGAGAGATTCCTGAATCCTGAGAGGATTTCCATGCCCGATATTGATATTGACTTTGATGATGAAGGAAGGGACAGGATTATTAAGTGGGTAATTGATAAATATGGACAAAATCAGGTCGCTCAGATCATTACTTATTCCGTTCTTGGTGGAAAATCTGCTATTAAAGATGCCGGAAGGGTTTTGGATGTTCCGATTCCTGATACCAATAATATTGCGAAGCTTATTCCTTCTACACCAGGGATGAATATTGCAAAAGCATTAGCAAAATATGAAAAACTAAAACCGGAAGAACAGATGCTTGTTGATGAGATGAGGTATGTTCTTAACAGTCCTGATGATGCCCGGCATGGAGTACTGGCAAGTGCCAAGAAAATGGAGGGCTGTATCAGGAATACCGGTATTCATGCCTGCGGAGTAATTATTACACCGGAGGATGTAAGTAACCTTGTTCCGGTAACCATTGCAGCGAAAGATGCTGATATTTTGGTGTCACAGTTTGATAACTCTGTGGCAGAAAGTGCAGGTCTTTTGAAAATGGACTTCCTGGGACTTAGAACACTGACGATCATTAAGGATGCTTTGAAGCTTGTAAAGGAAAGACACGGGATTGATATTGATCCTGATGAAATTCCCCTGGATGATACCCGAACCTATCAGCTGTTTAAAGAAGGAAGAACGGTCGGGATTTTCCAGTATGAAAGTCCCGGGATGCAAAAATACATGAGGGAGCTTAAGCCAACGGTTTTTGCCGATCTTATTGCCATGAATGCATTGTACCGTCCGGGGCCTATTAAGTATATTCCAAACTTTATTAACAGAAAGCACGGAATTGAGGAAATCGTTTATGATTTACCGGAAACGGAAGAGTATCTGAAAGAAACCTACGGGATTACGGTTTATCAGGAGCAGGTAATGCTTCTGTCTCAAAAATTGGCCAACTTTACCAAAGGTGAAGCTGATACATTGAGAAAGGCGATGGGTAAAAAGCAGATTGATGTTCTTAACAAAATGTATCCTAAATTCATTGAAGGAGGCCGAAAGAATAACCTGAATGAGGAGAGGCTGGAAAAGATATGGAATGACTGGAAAGCCTTTGCAGAATATGCCTTCAACAAATCTCACTCTACCTGTTATGCATTTATTGCGTATCAGACAGCTTTCCTGAAAGCCAATTACCCAGCCGAATATATGGCGAGTGTAATGAGTAATAACATTAACAATACGGATTCGATCACTATGTTTATGGAGGATTGTAAAAGTATGGGCGTTGATGTTTTAGGTCCGGATGTTAATGAATCGCAGTATAAATTCTCAGTTAACGAAAAAGGACAGATCCGTTTTGGACTTGGAGCTATTAAAGGAATTGGTGAAGGGCCTAGTGAGGGAATTACCAGAGAAAGAGAAAACGGTAGGTTTAAAAATATATATGATTTCTTTGAAAGGATATTGCCTTCTCAGATGAATAAAAGAGTTGCAGAAAGTTTAGTGCTGGCTGGAGCTTTTGATGAACTGGACTCCTTCCACCGAGGTCAGTATTTTGATATCGATATGGCTGGAAGAACCAATCTGGAAAGATTGATCAGATACGGACAAAGTTTTCAGGAGAGTAAAAATGAGATGGAACATTCCCTGTTTGCTGATTTTGCAGAAGAGGTCCAGATTGAACAGCCGAAGTTACTTCCTTGTCCGGAATGGCCCAATATGCACACCTTAAATAAGGAGAAAGAGATCATTGGATTCTATCTTTCTGCACATCCATTGGATGAATTCAAGTACCAGTTCCAGTTTATGCAGGGGCAGCTTTCCAAGAAGTCGGTGCTGGAAAAAGAGGAAGGAGAAAAGACCGGGACTGATGAAACACCTGTTTTAGAACAGGATTCACAGGATGAAACGGTTGACCTTACTGAAATTGTATCTGATGACGTAGTTGCAGGAGAAGAGGAAGTTATAGAAGAGGTAACCAAAAAAGCAGAGCCAAAAGGGACTTTTTCATTTCTCAATCTTGATGAGGTAGATGCTTACAAAGAGCAGGCTTTCGCAAATAAACAGGAAGAATTGTTTGAAGAGAAAAAGAAGGACTGGAAAACACTGCAGAAAGAGAGAGAAAACGGAGGCGGTGGGAAAGAATACACCGTAGCAGGTTTAATTACGGAATATAGAGTTCAGGACGGTTTCAGAAGTGGTGAGAAAGTAGCTTTTGTAACGCTTGAAGATTATTCCGGATCTTATTCTTTCAGGCTTGGAGACAGGGATTACATGAGGTTGAAAGAAAAGCTTGAAGTTCAGAGGTTTGTGATTTTTAAGATCAAATTTGCCCAGGTAAAAGATGGCCGGGTTTTCGTGAATGTGAATGATGTGATTGAGCTTCAGGAAGCATTTGAAAGATTTGCGAAAAGCATATCTCTGGTGATGGACGTAATGGACGTAAGACCTGAAGATCTTGATTTTTTCAGAACAGTTCTCGAAAGGAATAAGGGAAATCAGAAGCTAAAATTCTTTATTAAGAATATTGATGATGATTCTCATATAGAAGTCCAGTCTATGAAACATTCTGTAGACCTCAATGGGGATCTTATCAAAGAAATTCAACTGCTTAATAAGTATGAATTTTATCTCAATTAAAAGAAAATGGTAAATAAATATCTGTAAAAGCGGCTTTTTAGCCGCTTTTTTTATTGGGTTTTGGTGAATTTAGTGATTTTTTATCAAAAATTATTTTATGTTAAATAGAAGCTTGATTATGGTATGGATTTATTATGCGTATATGTAAGTATTTGACAATCAGTTTTTTATAATTTATAATTGATTGATGAAAAAACGTTAAAACTAAATAATTGTTTAATTTTAATTAAAAATAATTGATATTTATTGATTTTTAAACATTGATTTAAATTAATTTATGATTTTTTATTGAATATTTATTTACATTTACCCTCTAATTTTATTTACTATATATGAAGAAACTTCTACTCACGTGCATGGCTGCTTTTTTTTATAGCGTATCTGCACAGGTAGGTCCTCCACAAACTGCGAATCCAAATACCAATAATGGTTATGGATTTGTTCAGAGTCTGGGTACCTACACTCCGTTATCCGCAGGTAAAACTGTCTGGCAGTCCGGGACTGCTTTGAATACCGATGCTGCTTCTGCAGCTATTACCTTGCCGGCTCCATTTAAATACAATGGTAAGATCTACACCAGTATTTACATCAGCAACAATGGGTATATTACCTTTGGAATTGCTCCCTCAGCCGGTAATACGAGTGTTTTGACAACTAACTCAGCTTTTGAAGGCGCGGTAGCAGGATTTACAGCTAATTTAAGAGCTGCCAATACTACTACTTCGGAGATTGCTTACGAAACAATCGGTTCTAAGTTTGTGATTCAGTTTACAGACCTTCAGAGTAATAGCGGTTCTGCTGCTCAAAAGTTAAATTTCCAGATCGTATTGGATACAACCGCTAATACCGTAGAGATTATGTATGGTGACTGCGCTTCCGGTACAGCGACCTTAAGTGGACAGGTAGGGTTAAAAGGAGGAGAAAGCTCTGATTTGAATAACAGAGTAGGGACGGACTGGACAAGCACCACTGCAGGGGCAGGATCTACAACTACATCCTGTACTTTAGGAACCACTAACGGAAATACGGTTCCGGCTTCTGGTCTTAGTTTTAAATATACTCCGGGAAACTGGATTGGAGCTCCGTCTTATGCTTCCATGCCTTATACTGAAACTTTTTCTGCCTGGGGTAATGGAAATTCTGTAGGAGATCTGCCTAATGTTTCAAACTGGAGGTCATGGCCTTCCAGAGGAGATAATTCATGGAGATCTACCGAGTTGACAGCTGCTAATGCTGGTTTTACAAGTGTATCGGGATGGACAGATGTCTCTGAGTCTACGGCCACACCTATTTCTTCTCCGGCAACGGCTCCTGCGGCAAGATTCCATTCTTACCATGTTTCTGCAGGTCTTTATGGATATATGGACCTGTATATTGATTTATCTTCCGGAACAGGAGAGAGAGTTCTTTCTTTTGATTATGTGAATGTATCCGGTACAGATAATCTTAAAATACAGCTTTCAACCGATGGCGGGGCTACCTTTACAACGGTAGGTACTGCTTTTGGAACTTCTGCTACATGGTCCAGTAAAAATGTTGTTTTAGGCTCCAATAGCTCTACTGCAGTGATAAGATTCCTTGCAACGGGAGATTTTGGAAGTGATGATATATTCATAGACAATGTTAAAGTGAATGCTATGAACTGTCTGATGCCTGCGACGGTTACTACCGGAACGACAACGGCTACCACCGTTCCTGTCAACTGGACGGTTACTACTGCCGCACCTACTTATGATATTTACTACAGTACATCAGGAACAGCACCTACTGCTGCTTCTACACCAACTTTTACCGGCGCTACGGGGACAACTCAAACGGTTACAGGACTTACACCATCCAGTACTTATTATGTGTGGGTAAGATCGAATTGTGGAGCTGATCAGAGTATCTGGGTATATGGGGCTACATTTACGACCAAAACATTCTGTCCTTCGGTATCTGCTCCAACTTCATCAGCAACCGGAGTGGCTTTGAAGCCTACTTTTACGTGGACTGCCAATGTTGACGCTACCGGTTATAAATTATCTATCGGAACGACTGCAGGTGGAACGGATGTTTTAAGTGCTTTTGATGTAGGAAATGTTACTACGTATACATTACCAAATGAGTTGGCTTACAATACAAAATATTACTATACAATCAATTCTTATAATGCTACCCAAACTTCTACGGGTTGTACGGAAAGAAACTTCACTACTTTGTCAATTTGCCCTACGGTTTCTGCACCGGCATCTGCTGCTGCTGACGTTTCGTTATCACCTACCTTTACCTGGTCGGCTGTAACAGGGGTGAATGGATACAAATTGAGAATAGGAACTACTCCCGGAGGAACGGATGTTATGAATAATGTAGATGTAGGAAATGTAACGACCTATACCTTACCTACCGTTCTTAATAATTCAACAACCTATTATTATTCGGTAGGTGCTTATACAGCTACACAAAGTTCAACGAACTGTACAGAAAGAAATTTTTCGACCGTTTGTGGTACTGTAACCTCTTTCTCTGAAAATTTTGATGGTGTGACAGCAGGAAACTGGCCTGCATGCTGGGGAAAAGTAGGAACGACGGGAAGTGCTAATACTCAGGCCGGTTCAATAGGAAGTACTCCAAATGTTCTCTATATCTATTCTTCTAGTACCAGTAATATTGCAATAGTGAAAATGAGACCGGTAAGCACTTTAGATACAGGTCTTTATAGATTGAGATTCAAAGCGAGGTCAAACTCTACTTTAGGAGGGAAAGTTGAAGTGGGATATTTAACAGACCCTACGGCGGCATCTTCTTTTGTAAGTCTTGGGATTTTTACAACGACCAGTACCACTGTTGCAGATAATTTTATAGTGAATAGTATTACTGCTCCGGCAGGAACTACAACACTTGCTTTCAGACACACAGGAAGCCCTGCCAATAGTGTTCTTATCGATGATGTAAACTACGAACTGACTCCTGCATGTGCAGATCCTGCAGCATTAGTGGCATCTGCTGTTCTTGCTCAAAGTGCTGATGTTTCATGGACTGCTCCTGCAACTGCTCCGGGCAGTGGATATGAAATTTATTATTCTACATCCAATGCAACTCCTACTGTAGCAACTCCGGCAACGATAACTAATATCACAGCTACCAATAGAACTTTATCAGGTCTTGCAGCGAGTTCAACATATTATGTTTGGGTAAGATCTAACTGTAATGGTACAGATAAAGGAGCATGGGTAGGTGCGGTAACATTTACTACGGCTTGCCTTGCTATTGTTCCGGCTTATACCAATGATTTTTCAACATTCCCGGGAATGTGTTGGTCACAAGCATCCGGAGGATCGCCTTCTACAGGATCTACAGGATCTACTGCATTGTGGATTGCTGACGGATTCCTTAATTCCGGAACTACTGGGGCTGCCAAAATGAATATTTACAGCGCTAACAGAATTGGATGGCTTAAGACTGCAGCATTCGACCTTTCTGCTGGAGGGTATAAAGTTGAATTTGACTACGCAGTGACAGATTTTGCTGATACTATTTCATCTGCTATGGGAAGTGATGATACAATGCAGTTTGTCGTTTCCACAGATGGTGGAACTACATGGACAGTGTTGAATACATGGACAGTAGCCAATGGGCCTTCCAATGCATTAAATACTTATTCTTTGGATCTTACAGGATATACCAATCCTAATACAATCTTTGCATTTTACGGTTCTTCGGGTACCACAGATGATGCTGAAGACTATGACTTCTTTATAGATAATTTTAAAGTGACAGCTGCACAGTTAGCCACTTCTGAGACTAAGGTAAAAGAAGGACTTAAAGTATATCCTAATCCGTTTACTGATGTTATTAACATTTCGGATGTATCTCAGGTGAAATCTGTTTCAATCATTGATTTGGCAGGAAGGGTAGTGAAGACTGTAGAGTCTCCTTCTTCTGTACTTCAATTGGGAGATTTAAACCACGGAATGTATCTGACTGTATTATATATGAAAGACGGATCTAAACAGATCTTTAAAGTCATAAAAAAGTAAAATTCATTAATTTTTAATAATTACAAAGCAGCAACTCTAGAGTTGCTGCTTTTTTTAATATTTTTTTAATTTTTTTAAACGTTGTGTTAAAATTATTATTAATTTGGTAATCAAGTTAACACTAAATTAAAGAAATATGAAGAAAATATTACTTTTATGCCTGTTTACAATAAGCATGGTACTAAATGCTCAAATCAACCTTGGAGAAGGGAGCACTGAAACCGGGAACGCCCCGATCAATCCTTATTATGGATATTCGTATATTCAGCAGATCTTTACCAAACAGGAAATTAATGCTAATGCGGCGGGAAATATCACCGGCGTTAAATTTTATCTGGATGCTTCAGCGTCTATTGATAATTCATCTGACTGGGTTGTTTATCTGGGACATACAGCCAAAACAAATTTTACATCTGATGATGACTGGATCCCTGTAGCCCAGCTGACACAGGTATATGCGGGAACTGTTACGAATGCTAATGGAGTAATAGAAATAACTTTTGCTACCCCATTTCCCTATAACAACACGCAGAATTTAGTCATTGCAGCAGAAGAAAATTCCCAAGACTATGATGATGATGACATATTCTCTGTATTTAAATATGGTTCGGTAACAGACCGTACCCTTTCTTACAGCAGTGATTCTACAAATCCTGACCCAGCAAGCCCTCCAACAGGTGATTTGTTGGAATATAGATCTGTGGTGAGTCTTATGGGGCTTACGATTAATCCTATTCCTGCTTGTCCTATGGTTGGATATCCGGGAAATAATTCAACATTTATACCGGTGTCACCGGATATTACGTGGAATGCCCCTCAGGGAGCTACGGGGTATAAGATTTCTATAGGAACAACACCTGGAGGAACTGATATTGTTAATCAGCAGTCTGTAACGACCAATAATTTTACACCTACCTCTCCACTGGCTATTGATACCGATTATTATCTTAAAGTAACAGCAGTAGGTGCTGGAGGCGAATCTGTAGGATGCTCTGTCATTAAATTCAGAACTGCTCCGGCTGCTCCGGCTAATGATGACTGTACTGATGCTGTAGTACTTACAGTAAATCCGGATATGAACTGTGGCAGTGTAGCATCAGGATATACCCTGGGTGCTAGTGACTCAGGATTATTGACTGATCCGTGCTACGGCGATGCAGATGATGATGTTTGGTTTAAATTTACCGCAACAGGCACCAGTCATGTAGTTACGCTCAGCAATGTGGTTTCTATTGGAAGTGATTTTAATGATGAGGCTTATTACCAGGTTTTTAGCGGAGATTGTGCAAATCTTGTAAGTACCTTGTGCGGATATGGTGGAATGGAAATTCTTACCGGTCTTACAGCAGGAAATACCTATTATATAAGAGTATACAGCTATGGCGGAGCTGGAGAAGCTCAGAGCTTTAATTTATGTGTGGGAACTATACCTCCACCACCGGCGAATGATGAATGTTCAGGTGCTTTAACTGCTGCTGCATTCCCATATACCTATACACAGTCTGATGCTGCAGGGGCTACTAATAATGGGGCCTACCTTGAAATGTGTACTAATGGGATGAATGACGGGACATGGTTTACTTTCACAGGAGATGGAAGTACTTTCGATATCACTGTAACCACTCCTGCAGATAGTTATTTTGACTCTCAAATCGGTGTATTTAGCGGCGCATGTGGCAGCTTAACCTGTGTGGACACTATAGATGGGAATGGATCCGGAGAAACAGAAACAATTTCTATCCCAACGGTTGCCGGAACGGTCTATTATGTGAATGTAGGGAATTACAGTACATGGTCTGATGATTTGGAAGGAACATTTACCATCTCTATTAACAAAGAAAATCTGGCAACTTCAGAAACTTCTAAAGCTAAAAATACGGTTCAGGCATATCCGAATCCATTTACGGAAGTACTGAATATTTCAAAGATTGATCAGGTAAAATCAATTTCCATTTCTGATATTTCAGGAAGATTAATGAAAAGTATTGATCAACCGGCTTCTGTTCTTCAGTTAGGAGATCTGAAATCAGGAATTTATTTAGTAACTCTGAATATGAAAGACGGATCCAAGCAAACCATTAAAGCGATTAAAAAATAAAACAATAGGCTTTAATTTCTTACTATAAAAAAGGAAGAGTGAAATATTTCACTCTTCCTTTTTTATGTCGATATCGTGTATTTATAAGTTATTACTCATTATTTATTGGGTACGGGTTGTATATCTCCAGTATTCATCATCTCAAAAACTGTTGGAAAGAACATGACAAGAATAAAGTAGATGATAATCATTAGTACAACTAATGCAAAAAGGATAATGACTAAGCTATTGGGCTTGTTTTTCTTTTGTGGTTCCATGATTTTGTGGTATTTGGTTGATAAATTAAATGAATACTAAATATTAAGCTAATTTCTTGCCACATTGTTTGCAGTATCTGGCATCATCATCAATATCTTCGTTACCACACTGTTCACATACCTTTTCCAGGTTCTGTCTTTTATTCCGCATTTCTGCGGTTACAATTCCGGTAGGAACAGCAATGATAGAGTAACCGGCCAGCATCAGAACAACCGCAAAAAACTTCCCTAAAGGCGTAATAGGAGAGACATCTCCATATCCTACGGTAGTTACAGTAACCACAGCCCAGTAAATAGATTGTGGAATAGTTTCAAATCCCGGTCTTCCTCCTTCCACCATAAACATCAGGGAACCAACGATTACCGAAAAAATAATTAAGAATAAAAGGAAAATGTAAATCTTTCTGGAACTGTTTTTTAAGGCCCTGACAATCACGGAACCGTCATTCATGAAGTCCATAAGATTGAAAACCCTAAAAACTCTGAGCATTCTCAGCATTCTGAAAATCAGGAAATACTTCGTTACCGGAAAGAAAAAGCTTAAGTAAAATGGAACCAGTGCAAAAAAATCAATAACTCCAAAAAAACTGAAAATATAATGTTTCTTATTTTTTACCACGGCAATCCGCATGGAATATTCAATGGAAAAGAAAATAGAGATAATCCACTCCAGAATTAGAAATGTATAATGAAATCTTTTGTCCAGCTGAGGTACACTTTCCATCATAATGATAGCAGTACTGACAAGAATTAAGGATAATAATATGATATCGAAAAGTTTTCCGAGCTTAGTGTCGGAGCGGTAGATGATCCTGTAAAGATATCTTTTCCAGAGTGTATCTTCCGGAACAAGATTGTGTTCTCTTTCCATTTAAATTGGGTTATTTCACAGTGAAGATAATCATTTTCATGAAGTATAGCGTAAAGATAGATCTGTTAAAAGGAAATTCCCAATATTACCCTATGCCATTATGATATATCAATAGTTTTTTATTGACGTAGAAATTTTTTCGGAATCCTTGTAAAATTAATATCTTCGCTGTAACTGTAAAAATAGACTAATGAAGCTAAGAGCTGTAATTTCAAAGATTGAAGAGGAAATAAGTATCAGACAGGCAGAGGATTTTGATAACGTGGGATTGCTGTGTGGTGTTCCCGATCGTGATGTAAGCGGAATTCTGGTATGCCATGATGCATTGGAAAATGTAGTAGAAGAGGCAATTCTGAAAAACTGTAATCTGATTGTTTGTTTTCATCCGATCATATTTTCCGGGCTAAAATCCCTAACAGGGAAAAACTATGTTGAAAGAGCTGTTTTAAAGGCTATTGAAAATAAGATTGCGATTTATGCTATTCATACGGCATTTGATAATGATTTCTTTGGGGTCAACCACGGAATATGCAGCCAGCTGGGATTAAAGAACATGAAAATTCTTCAGCCTAAAGAAAATAATTTGAAGCAGCTGACGGTTTTTGTACCTAAAGACTATTCTGAAAAAGTAAGAGAGGCTATGTTTTCAGCAGGAGCGGGCAATATAGGTTTTTACGATGAATGCAGTTTTACTGTCAATGGAAATGGAACATTTAAGCCGGTAGAAGGTTCCAATCCATTCTCCGGAGAGAAAAATATTCGTGAAAATGCTGATGAGGATATGATTTCCGTAATTTTTGAATCTTATAAGCAGGGGCAGATCGTTGGTGCAATGAAGACCGCACATCCATACGAAGAAGTGGCTTATCAGGTTTATACTCTGGATAATAAAAACCAACATGCCGGATTGGGAATGTATGGTGAGCTGGAGGATGAAATGGATGAAAAGGATTTTCTGCAGTTTGTAAAAGAAAAATTCAGTCTTGAAGTGATAAAACATTCTGCTTTTAATCATAAAAAAATAAAAAAAGTAGGGGTTCTCGGAGGATCCGGAGCCAGTGGAATCAGAGCTGCAATTTCCAAAAAATGTGATGTTTACCTCACCGGAGATATTAAATATCACGATTATTTTTTAGCGGAGTCCAAAATGCTGATCTGTGATATAGGTCATTATGAATCAGAACAATTTGTAAGTCAACAATTATTTGAAATTTTATCACAAAAATTTAGTACATTTGCAATTTCAAAATCTATTGAAAAAACAAACCCAGTAAATTATTTCATTTAACATATGGCAAAAACCAACGATATTTCAGTTGAAGAAAAATTAAGAGCTTTATACGATTTACAGATCATTGATTCAAGATTGGATGAAATCCGAAATACTAGAGGAGAATTGCCAATTGAAGTTGAAGATCTTGAAATCGAGATTGAAGGTCTTGAGAAAAGAGCTGAAAAATTTCATGCAGACATCAAAGAACAGGATGATCAGATTAAAACCAAGCATGAAGTTATTAACCATGCAAAGGCTTTAATTGAGAAATATAAATCTCAGCAGGATAATGTAAGAAACAACAAAGAGTTTGAAGCATTAGGAAAAGAAATGGAATTCCAGGATCTGGAAATTCAGCTTGCTGATAAGAGAATTAAAGAATTCGGGGTTAAAATTGCTCACAAAAACGAAACTTTAAGCGAATTGAACGCAAAGATCGATGATTTAAAAAACCACTTGAAATTCAAGAAAGAAGAATTAAACGATCTTGTGTCTGAAACTCAAAAGGAAGAAGAATATCTGTTAGAGCAATCTAAAGAATTCGCAGGTAAAATTGATGAAAGATTATTGGCTTCTTACAACAGAATCAGAACAAACTCTATCAACGGTCTTGCAGTAGTAGGATTAGAAAGAGGCGCTCCAAAAGGATCTTTCTTCACTATTCCTCCTCAAAAGCAAATGGAAATTGCTCAGAGAAAGAAAATTATTATTGACGAACACTCTGGAAAAATTCTTGTAGATGATGAGTTGGTAATGGAAGAAAACGAAAAAATGAAGTCTGTAATTAAATTCTAATTATTGATTTTAAATAATACAAAAGCTGTTTCAGAAATGAGACAGCTTTTTTTATAGTCTTTTTGAAATAGGTGTTGTTTTGGGAGATGGGTGTAAACACTAATGGCGCAAATGTTTTCACAAATAGCACTAATGCTTTTTAGATAAAACTTCGTCGCTGTTTATGAAAGTGCTGGTTTAGATTCCTTCGGAATGACAAACAGGGCGTTGAGTAGTTAGGAATATCTGATAATCGGAGAGGCTAGAAGGGGGAAGTATTCAATAGGAATGGTCCTGGTCTGTTTTATTTTAAAAATATATGGTGGTTGTTAAACACTAATGGCACCAATGTTTTCACAAATAGCACTAATGCTTTTTAGATAAAACTTCGTCGCTGTTTATGAAAGTGCTGGTTTAGATTCCTTCGGAATGACAAACAGGGCGTTGAGTGGTTTGGAATATCTGATAATCGGAAATATTCAATAGAAACGGGCTTTAGCCCGTTTTACTTTAAGATCCATATTCCAATGGCTTTAGCCTAAACATTAAACATCATGCTCTTTTTTAAGCATAAAAAAACCGCTCCAAAGAAGCGGTTAATGTTTTTATTCATGATGATCATACATCTTATTGTACAGGGCGATAAATTTCTCTTTTACGGCCTTTCTTTTTAGCTTTAAGGTTGGGGTAAGCAATCCGCTTTCAATACTCCATACTTCAGGGGTCAGTTCAATCTTTTTGATCTTCTCCCAGTTTCCAAGGTGCTCATTAATACCCTCAATTTCTTTTTCTATTCTTTGTTTTAATTCTGTGCTTTTAGCAATTTCTTCAGGGGTAGAGCCGATATTTAAATTATTTCGCATGGCCCAGCTTTTTGCAAATTCAAAATCAGGCTGTACCAATGCACACGGCATTTTTTCACCATCACCCACAACCATGATCTGTTCAATGAATTTAGATGCTTTCGCCAAATTTTCAATAGTTTGAGGTGCAATATATTTTCCACCGGAAGTTTTGAACATTTCTTTTTTACGGTCTGTAATCTGTAAAAATCCATCACTGTCAATATGCCCGATATCTCCGGTCTTGAAAAATCCATCTTCAGTAAAGGCCTCTTTGGTCATTTCTTCATTTTTGAAATAGGCTTTGAATATAGAAGGTCCTTTTACTGTGATTTCACCATCTTCCTGGATTTTTACCTTTAAATTATCTAATGGCACTCCTACGGTTCCCACTTTCATTTTTTCAAAGCTGTTCACAGAAATTACAGGAGATGTTTCCGTTAAGCCATATCCTTCTAAAATAGGAATTCCTGCATTTTGGAACATGAGGTTTAATCTTGTAGACAAAGCTGCAGATCCGGAAACTAAAGTGATAATTTCACCGCCTAAACCTTCTCTCCATTTAGAAAATACCAGTTTGTCTGCGATGATTTCCTGTATTCCGGACGGTTTTGAAATTTCCTTCTTTTTAGTAATTAAATTCAATGCCCAGAAGAATATTTTTGATTTCAATCCTCCTGCGGAAGAACCGGTATTGTAAATCTTATCATATACCTTTTCTACCAGTCTTGGAACCACCGTCATATAATGAGGTTTCACTTCTTTTACATTTTCTCCCATTTTGTCGATACTTTCGGCGAAATAAAGTGAGAATCCGTTATATTGGTAAAGGTAAAAGAGCATTCTTTCAAAAATATGACAGATAGGAAGGAAGCTTAACGCTCTTGTTTCCTTGTAGTCCAGGCTTCTTTTCTTGGGAATTCTTGGAATAGATCCCAGAACATTGGAAACAATGTTATTATGGGTCAGCATCACTCCTTTAGGTCTGCCGGTAGTACCGGAAGTGTAGATAATCGTTGCCAGGTCTTCCGTATTGATGGCATTGGACAGATCTTCCACTTCAATTTGTGTAGATTCATCCTTACCAAGATCCAGAATTTCTTTCCAGTTGGCAGCACCGCTTATATTGTCGAAAGTAAAGATTCCCTGTAGACTGGGAATATTGTGTTTTACTTTCATTACTTTATTGAACAGTTCTTTGTCAGAAACAAAACAATACTGTATTTCTGCATTATTGAAGATAAATTCATAATCTTCAGGAGAAATGCTAGGATAAACCGGTACCGAAACAACACCGATCTGAGACATTCCGAAATCCATGATAGCCCACTCCGTACGGGAATTGGTAGTGATCAATGCAATCTTATCTCCTGGTTTTATTCCCAGCTTCAGTAATCCCCTGGATATCTTATTTCCCTCATTAATAAACTCTTGTGTAGAAGTTTTTTTCCATTCACCATGGTATTTAGTGACAAACATATCCGTTTTAGGATATTTTTCCAAAGCGTAGTGAGGAATATCGAATAATCTCTTTATCGTCATGATTTTTTAAGTAATTTATAAAGAAATCTAAATATAAGCATTTTTTTTAATTTTAGAAGTTTGAATGAAATAATTGAATGTTTACCATAATATATTGATTATTGAAGGCGTTTTTCTAATGATAGGCCCCACTGAAATATACTTTTTTTAACTAACTTCTAATCACTCTATTCTAACTTCTAATTTATATTTCCAGATTTGCTTAAAAAGTGTAAATTTACGGCTATCTAATTATTTTTTTTATGAACTTTAATTTATCAGAAGAACAGTTGATGATTCAGCAGGCAGCAAGAGATTTTGCACAAAATGAATTATTACCTGGAGTTATTGAAAGAGACCGTGACCAGAAATTCCCTGCAGAACAGGTTAAGAAAATGGGTGAGATGGGTCTTTTAGGAATGATGGTTGATCCACAGTACGGAGGGGCAGGTATGGATAGCGTTTCTTACGTTTTGGCAATGGAAGAAATTGCAAAAATTGATGCTTCTGCTGCCGTTGTAATGTCTGTAAACAATTCATTGGTGTGTGCCGGTCTTGAAAAGTTTGCTTCTGAAGAACAAAAAGTAAAATACCTTACTCCTCTGGCAAGTGGAAAGGTAATCGGAGCATTTGCATTATCTGAGCCTGAAGCAGGTTCTGATGCAACTTCTCAGAAAACAACAGCAGAAGATAAAGGAGATTATTATCTTTTAAATGGTATTAAAAACTGGATCACAAACGGTGGAACAGCTTCTTATTATATCGTAATTGCTCAAACAGATCCTGAGAAAAAACATAAAGGAATCAATGCTTTCATCGTAGAAAGAGGATGGGAAGGTTTTGAAATCGGATTAAAAGAAGACAAATTAGGAATCAGAGGAAGTGATACTCACTCTTTGATCTTTAACAATGTAAAAGTACCGAAAGAAAACAGAATCGGTGAAGACGGATTCGGGTTCAACTTTGCTATGGCAGTGTTGAATGGGGGAAGAATCGGTATTGCTTCTCAGGCATTAGGTATTGCTTCGGGAGCTTATGAATTAGCTTTGAAATATGCTAAAACAAGAAAAGCTTTCAAAACCGAAATCATCAACCACCAGGCAATTGCTTTCAAATTAGCTGATATGGCTACTCAGATTACAGCAGCAAGAATGCTATGCTTCAAGGCAGCATGTGAGAAAGATGAAGGAAAAGATATCTCTGAAAGCGGAGCTATGGCAAAATTATATGCTTCTCAGGTAGCGATGGATACTACCATTGAAGCAGTACAGATCCACGGTGGATATGGATACGTAAAAGAATACCACGTAGAAAGATTAATGAGAGATGCAAAAATCACTCAGATCTATGAGGGAACTTCTGAAATCCAGAAAATCGTGATCTCAAGAAGTATCGCAAAATAACTATTTTAAAACACACATTCTATGAAAAAATCTTTGTGGATCACCCTCGGTGTCGTACTGCTATTGTTAGGAGTATTTGTATGGTATAAGTACTTCTTCGTTTTTGGAGAAGGTGTGAAATCCGGATACCTGAATTATGCCATGAAAAAAGGCTATGTCTTCAAAACGTATGAAGGTAAACTGATTCAGGAAGGATTTGGAAAAGGTAAAGCGGGAGGTATTACAAGCTATGAGTTTGAATTTTCTGTGGATGACCCTGAAGTTTTCAAACAGCTGGAAACCAATAGTGGTAAAACCTTTGACCTCCATTACAAAGAATACAATGGGGCACTTCCCTGGAGAGGAAACACAAAGTTTGTCGTAGATAAAGTAGTGAATATGAAATAACAGAAAGGCTTCCAATTTGGAGGCCTTTTTATTTTTTAGAAGCTGTTTCCCGCTATCCACTCATACTCCTCGCGCCAGCTCTCCGGCTGATACTTGCTGCGGGGTAACCGTTGCTATCGGGGCTATTTTATGAGTAATGTATAATGTATAATGTATAATGTATAATGTATAATGTATAATGTATAATGTGGTTGTTACATATCAATAGGGGGGGCTTCGGTCAGCTTTCTAAAATGATACTACCATTTAGCCAGACTTAATAAGTAAAGAAGAATAGAAATTGACACAATTCGGATTATTTAAATTCATTTTTCGGCAAAAAAAATCCATCACGAGGATGGATTTTAAATTCTAGTGAGAATCGTTATTAGGAAGGTTTCTATTTCTTTTTTTGTAAAAATAATATCCAATACCGCCGATCAGGAACAGAGGCCACAACGGAAGGATAAACAGGAAAATAGAGGTGATCACATCCCAGCCTGAAGAAATGGCTGCCAGCGATTTTTCTCCGAAATTTTTAGGCGCTTTTTCAGCTTCTGTTTTGTCTGTAAGACTTACTGAAATGCTGCAAATAGCATTATCCATATAATTAGTTCCTGAAACCTGAATATTTTTGCTCTCAATATCACCAATACTATTGTTTAAAGCATCCATTAAGCCATCAAAATTCTGAATAGGAACTTTGATATCCATGGTGTATACTTTTTGGTCCTCACGTCTGCGGTCCGCAGATTCTATATAAGAAAGATCTTCACTTTTGATATAACCGTTATTTTTAAGGGCTTCCTCCTTGATGATTTCTTTCACAGTTTCCGCATTGTCTGCTTTGATAGAGATCTGACCGGATTTTACCATTCTGTTTTTAGGTGTGTTCAGTTCGTAACTGTCATTTTTAGGGTTGTCTTTATAAATGACTTTGGTTTCTTTGATCACCTTGGGAGCAGGAACATTCACGATTATTTTTTCAGACTTCTTTGCTGTAGAATCCTTTTTCTCCACCTTAGACTCCAGTTTTGTAGAGGCAATTTTATCAGATAAAGAATCCACAACTTTTGATGTGTTTTCTATTTTCTGCTGGATCTCGTTTTTGGTGTTTTCAAAATCTTTTATTTTGATATTGGCAGAATCAAGAGTTTTGCTGATGGTATGGCTGGCATTGTCTACAGCTTCCGCAGCAACACTGGAAGCACTGTCTGCCGTCTGTATTGTTTTTTCAAGTTGAGATTGTGCAGCTTCTCCTTTTTTACACATAATGAAGGTGCTTGATATAGCCACTAGTAAGATGAACTTTTTCATAACATTAATTTTTGATGAAGTAAAATTAGGAGGGGAGCACCCGAAACACTTGTAAATAGAATGTATTATACTGGTAAAATGATAACTGTTATAGTATCAGTGTTTTGTATTTGTTTTACAAGAGATTTACAAAGCCGTTTTGCAGATCCCATATTGCTTTTGATGGGATTTTACCAGGATATATTTGAATATGTCAGGCTTTATAGCTTAGTATATCTTTATTCACCTGAAGACTGAAGAGATTATGCAGACTTTTTATGAAAATAAATAAGGGAAATAATCTTGTCTTAAAGTAAGACCTTTTTTAGTTCTTCTTAAATCTTAAGGGAAAAGTATGAATAAAAAAATCCGCAGAGAAAACCTCTGCGGATGTATGTTTTAGCAATTTTGCTTATTAATGATCTTTAAACTCACTGATGAAGTGCAGTTTCACATTCGGGAATTTTTCCTGTGTCATATGAATCGTAAATGAGGAGTCTGCTAAAAATACAAGCTGGTTGTATTTATCTCTGGCAAGGAATCTTTGTTTTAATCTTGCAAATTCTTTAAACTCTTCTGATTTTTCATCAGCCTCTACCCAACATGCTTTGTGCATAGATAGGGGTTCGTAGGTACATTTAGCACCATATTCGTGCTCCAGACGGTACTGGATTACTTCATATTGAAGCGCTCCCACTGTTCCGATAATTTTTCTATTGTTCATTTCCAGGGTGAATAGCTGTGCAACACCTTCATCCATCAACTGATCAATACCTTTTGCCAACTGCTTGGCTTTAAGCGGATCATTATTATTGATATAACGGAAATGTTCCGGAGAGAAACTAGGAACTCCTTTGAAGCTAAGTTTTTCCCCACCGGTCAGGGTATCACCAATTCTGAAATTTCCTGTATCGTGAAGACCTACGATATCACCAGGGAAACTTTCCTCCACGACTTCTTTTTTATCAGCAAAGAAAGCGTTGGGAGACGAGAACTTCATCTTTTTACCCTCTCTTACCAGTAAATAGTTTTCATTTCTTTTAAATGTTCCCGAAACAATCTTGACGAATGCCAGTCTGTCTCTGTGTTTAGGATCCATATTAGCGTGGATCTTGAAAACAAATCCTGTAAAATTGCTTTCCTCAGGTTTCACTATACGAAGGTCACTTTCCTTAGGCTGTGGCATTGGAGCAATTTCAATAAATGCATTCAGAAGCTCACGTACCCCAAAGTTATTTAAAGCAGAACCGAAGAATACCGGCTGAAGATCACCGTTCATATATTCTTCACGGCTGAATTCAGGATATACAGATTGGATAAGTTCTAATTCTTCTCTTAATGACTGGGCCGCTTTTGGACCAATTGCCTCATCAATAGAAGGATCGTTGATATTATCGAAAGTGATGGATTCTCCTACTTTTTGTTTTTTCTCTTCCAGGAATAACTGAATATTGTTTTCCCAGATATTATAAATACCCTGGAAGTCACTTCCCATACCAATAGGAAGAGAAAGAGGAACTACTCTTAATCCAAGTTTTTGTTCCACTTCATCCAGCAGATCAAAAGCATCTTTACCTTCACGGTCAAGTTTATTGATGAAAACAAGCATCGGAATGTTTCTCATTCTACAAACTTTCACCAGCTTTTCTGTCTGTTCCTCAACCCCTTTTGCGACGTCAATGACAACGATTACAGAATCTACAGCAGTTAACGTTCTGTAAGTATCTTCAGCAAAGTCTTTGTGACCCGGAGTATCGAGAATGTTGATTTTATGATCTTTATATTCAAAAGCCAATACGGAAGTCGCTACAGAGATCCCTCTCTGTCTTTCAATTTCCATAAAGTCGGAGGTAGCTCCTTTTTTTATTTTATTGGATTTTACCGCACCCGCTTCCTGGATGGCTCCCCCGAAAAGAAGTAATTTCTCCGTAAGAGTCGTTTTTCCGGCATCCGGGTGGGAAATGATCCCAAAAGTCTTTCTTTTTTGTATTTCTTTGATTAAGTCTGACATATTGTATTTTGAAGTTGCAAAAATCGTGATTTTTTACGAGGTTTTCAAATAAAATACAAGAATGTTGGTTGGGAGGTTCAGGTTCCAGCTTTTGAGTGTTTCACGATGGGGGAGATGCGGGATTTCATGTTTTATATTAAATGGAAAATAAATACAGAGAAATAGAGATTCAACCCTCATTTTTGTATTAGGATAACTACCGCGGTGAAAATAAGAATTTCCTTTTTTAGTTGCCTGTGGCATTCAAAAAAATTATCTTTGTTTCCATAAAATTTTACAGAGAAAAGAATGGAAAATAGCAAATATCCAAAGTTTACTTTCACGTGGCTAGGAGGGCTGACTTTGGTCGTTGGACTGTTTGTAGGAACAATGGCTGTTTCTTTATTCAGTACTTTTTGGAAAGTGACTTTCAAAGAAAACCTTGAACTAAAAGACTGGTTTTTAATGGTGGCTAATTCTGTAGGATTTTTAACGGCCATTGCCTTTTTTGATTTTTTCATTGTAAGGCGTACCACCAATAAGAAACTCAACTTCAACCTTTCTTCGGTTAATTTCTATACCTACCTTCTGATTTTTCCAATGATGGCCGGGATGATGTTTATTGCAGAGTTTATTACCTCTTTAATCCCAACCACAGGTCCTGTTTTTGGAGACTTTTATGAATATTTTATTCAACTTATGAGCCAGTTGACAGACGACCCGGTAGTGATGATTATTATGACTGTGATTTTGGCTCCTATTTTTGAGGAAATTATATTCAGAGGAATTATTCAGAAAGGACTGGTCAATAAAGGAATTAAACCATGGAAAGCTATTGTATATGCTTCCATTATCTTTGGAGTTGTTCATGGAAATCCATGGCAGTTTATCAGTGCAGTGATGCTGGGATGTATATTGGGATTGGTGTATCATAAAACGAAAACTTTACTGCTGCCTATACTCTTGCATGCATTCAATAACCTGAGCCTCTCATTGCTGGTTCTTTATGGTAAAGATGAAAGCTTTGCAAAAGTTTTTAATGTTTCAGAGTGGCTTATCCTGGCCACCGGACTTGTCCTTTTTTCATTATTCTACTATCTGTTTATGAAAAAATATAAAGTCCATTACTCTGAAATTTAATATATACAGCTAAAAATAAAATTGGAAAATGAATAAAGAAATGGAATTATTAGTCGCAACACACAATGAACATAAAAAAGAAGAAATTCAGCAGATTTTAGGAAATGATTGTATAGTGAAAAGCCTTACGGACTACAATATTCATGAGGAAATTGTGGAAGACGGAGACTCTTTTCATGCCAATGCTTTGATTAAAGCAAAATACTGCTTTGAAAAAACAGGAATTCCAAGCTTGGGTGACGACAGCGGTTTGGCTGTAGAATCTTTAGACGGGAGACCGGGAATATTCTCTGCTCGGTATGCAGGAGATCATGATTTTGCCAAAAATATTGAAAAAGTTTTAGCTGAAATGACAGGGATAGAGAATAGGAAAGCTTATTTTGTTACTGTTTTGTGTTATTATGATGAGAATGGAGCTCAGTATTTTGAAGGAAGAGTTCATGGAAATCTACTGACAGAAAATAAAGGATTCAAAGGATTTGGGTATGATCCTATTTTTGTTCCGCAAGGGCACGACAGGACTTTTGCAGAAATGACTCCTGAGGATAAAAATAAAATCAGCCACCGCAGACAGGCATTAGACCTGTTTATGGATTTTTTAAAAGTGACAGATTAGGATATCAAGGCCAGCCTTATGATCCGGGTATTCACCTTCTCTGATGGAAGAGAAAAGTCCGGGGTCTTATGCTTTTCCTATTTAAATTGTAAGGTAAAATTTACGTTTTAGATTTTCTGTTGTACATTTGTTATAATAAATTATTGATTTGAGTACTTATTTAACGATATTAGGCTTTAATTCAGCAATACCGACTATCAATACTTCACCCACTGCTCAGCTGCTGGACATGGAAGAAAGACTTTTTCTGATTGATTGTGGTGAAGGGACACAGGTACAGCTGAGAAAGGCCAAAGCAAGATTTTCAAAAATCAACCATATTTTTATTTCTCATCTTCATGGGGATCACTGTTTCGGGCTTCCGGGACTTATTGCGTCCTTCCGCCTTTTAGGAAGGGATAATCCGCTCCATGTATATGGGCCGAAGGGGATCAAGAAGATGCTGGATACTATTTTTGATATTACAGAAACACACCGTGGTTTTGAAGTGGTGTACCATGAATTGGATAAAAACTATTCAGAAAAAATTTATGAAGATAATAGGGTAGAGGTCTATACTATTCCCTTAGATCACAGGATTTATTGTAATGGTTATCTTTTTAAGGAAAAACCAAAGGACAGGCATCTTAATATGAAAGAAATTGCCAAATACAGTGAAATTGAAACCTGTGATTATCATCATATTAAAGCAGGAAAAGATTTCGTGTTAAGTGATGGTTACGTCCTTAAAAATGAGATCTTAACTCTTGAACCGGCACCGGGAGTATCTTATGCTTTTTGCAGCGATACCCGTTACCTGGAAAGTGTGCTTCCGATTATTAAAAACGTCACTGTTTTATATCATGAATCCACGTTCCTGCATGATTTGAAGGAAATGGCAGATTATACAGGCCACTCCACGGCTTTAGAGGCGGCAACTATTGCCCAGAAAGCTCAGGTCGGGAAACTGATATTAGGACACTTTTCCAATAGATATGGAGATCTAACGGTATTTACTGATGAGGCAAGAAATATTTTCCCCAATACGTTTTTACCTAAAGCGTTGGAGAGTGTAAAAATTTAAATTGAATATGTTGAAGTTTGAAGAATTAAAAAGTTTCCTGGACGAAAAGGCTGACCGGTATAATACTCCAGACTTTATTGAAAATGACCCGATACAGATTCCGCACCGTTTTTCTTTGCAACAGGATATTGAGATTGCAGGGTTTTTGGCGGCGACAATTTCCTGGGGAAACAGAAAGTCAATTATCAGTTCAGCTGAGAAAATGCTCAGCATTATGGGGAATTCTCCTTATGATTTTGTGATGAATTATTCACAGAAGGATTTGGAAGATATTCAGGATAAAAGCATTCACAGGACATTTAATGGTCAGGATTTTGCTTACTTTATCAGGCAGTTCAATAGGATTTATAAAGAAAATGAAAGCCTGGAAAGCTTGTTTGAAGTACGGGAATCAGAAACGAATTTTCTGCACGCTATTGAAAGGTTTAGAAATAACTTTCTGGAAACAGAAAAGCACAGAAGTCATAAGCATATCAGCTCTCCCGGTAAAAATTCATCTGCAAAAAGGATCATAATGTTCTTACGATGGATGGTCCGCAAGGATAAACGGGGAGTAGATTTTGGAATTTGGGAAAAGATAGATCATAAATATCTTTCAATTCCACTGGATGTTCATACCGGTAATATTTCGAGGAAATTAGGTTTGATTTCAAGAACCCAAAACGACTGGAAAACCGTCGAAGAACTCGATATAGCCATCAGAAAGTTTGATGAAAATGATCCCGCAAAATATGATTTTGCACTGTTTGGACTTGGAGTAACTAAAGAACTCTTGTAAAAAAAAATGGATGAAAAAATATAATGAAAAAGCAGAAGTTCTTGAAAAAATAGCAGATAATATCACATCGTGGATAGGCTCTATCCCATCTTTGATAGTACACACCCTGCTTTTTATTACTTCGTTTCTGCTTCCTATTCTGAATATTGTGGAATTTGATAAAATGCTTCTTATTCTTACCACAGTACTTTCTTTAGAGGCAATTTATCTGGCTATATTTATTCAGATGTCTGTCAATAAAAATCACGAGAAAATTGAAGACATTCAGGAAGATATTGAAGATATCCAGGAAGATATTGAAGAGATCAGTGAGGATATTGAGGAGATCAATGAAGATATTGAAGATATTCAGGAGGATCTGGAAGAGATCAGTGAAGATATTGAGGAGATCGCTGAGGATGAAGAAGATGAAGATCATAATGAAAGAGCAAAAAATGTCATATTGAAAAGCAATGTGAATTCCAATAAAAATGAAATAAAAGCTTTAAAGGATATTATTAACCAATTGCAGGGCGAAATTGATCAGTTGAAAAAGAACTGATTTTCTGATACCTCAGGTGTCTTAAAATAAGGCATAATATTTTATATTGTCATAATACATAAAAACAGATCAGTAAACATTGATCTGTTTTTTTTGATGAATAGCTATTTTTCCTGATTAAAATTATCGCCAGGGATTTATGAAAAATTTAAAAATAAAAAGCATTTGTTGTAAATTCTAATATTGAAATTAGAAGAAAGCTTTGAAAGAGTGAATTTGGTATCTATTTTTTTTATTACATTTGGGCAAATAAAATTAAAATGTTACATTATAGATCTAAAAACTATTTTTTTCTTTTAGTATTTTTATTGACTTCTATTTCTGTTTTCTCTCAGACATCACCTAGAAGAAAACCTTTAAAAGTGAAGCCTTCTGCAGAAAGCTTACGGGCGGGAACATTTGTAGATATAAATGTACCTCCTTATGCAGCCTCCAATTATACTCCCGAATTATTGGTGAAGAATATCCTGATCAACGGGGGGACCAACTGTACTACAGCTAATGTATCCAACGTTACTGTTTCACCCAATCAGGGGTTGGATAATGTAAACAGATTCTGGGGGTATTTCAATAAAGGGACTGCAAATTTTCCTTTTACTGATGGTATTGTACTGACTACAGGTTATGCAAAAGAAGGAGGGAATACTTTCAATAGCCACCTTGGATCATCCCCAGGCTCAGGAAGTGATCCTGATCTTGTAGCAGCTATTAATCCACCTTATAACTTACAGGATGCTGTGGCACTTGAATTTGATTTTGTTCCAAACTCTACTCAGGTAAAGTTTAATTATATATTTGCTTCTGAAGAATATGCTTCCAATTATCCGTGTACTGACTATACAGATGCCTTTGCCCTTTTATTGAAAAAAGTGGGTGATCCTACCTATACAAATCTTGCGGTATTACCCGGTGGAGCAGGACCTGTAAGCGTAACAAATATTGTTCCTGCTGGAAATGGGTTCTCTTGCGGTCCTATCAATGCCACATACTTTGGAGCCATGAATACTCCGCATGTGGGCATTAACTATAACGGTAGAACCACTCCTTTAACAGCTGTTGCGGATGTAATTCCAGGACAGACCTATCATTTTAAAATGGTACTGGCAGATGCCAGGGATCCGGGGTATGATTCGGCGGTTTTTTTAGAAGGAGGGTCTTTTGATATTGGAATTAAAATTGTAGATGGTACAGGAACTGCCTTACCTGGTACCATTAATATGTGTGATAATACGCCACAACAGCTTAAAGCACAGGTGGCTACCATTCCCGGAATGACTTTCCAATGGTATAAAGATGGGGTTTTAATTCCCGGAGCAACCAATGCGATTTATACTGCAACCCAGCCGGGTGTTTATCTTGTAAAAGTAATGATTCCTGGAAATCAGTGTCCGGGAGAAGCTACTATTACTATTATAGGAGGAACCAGCCCAACGGTACAGAATGCAGAAATGAAACTCTGTTCAACACCTACGCTGAGTACTTTCAATTTGGAAAATGCCAAACCTATGATCAGTACTACACCGGGAGCTGTATTCCGTTTTTATACCACTCAGGCTGATGCTCAGGCTCAGAATAATAGCTTCATTACAAATCTTACAAATTATAACGGAACGGATGGCCAGATTTTATATGTAAATGTTTCCAACGGAGCATTCTGTAGTAAAATAGCCACCCTTACTTTAAGAAAAGAAGAGACTCCTGTTGCTTCGCTTAAAGCTTCACGGTTAAAAATCTGTGTAGGAGAATCTTTACTGCTTACAGCGGAAGGCGGGGTAACCTATCAATGGAATGATAATTCCGGAGCAGGAGCGATCAGAACAGTAAGCCCTACTCAAACCACCACTTATACAGTGTATGCGATAGGAGCTCAGGGATGTAAATCTCTGCAAGCGGCTACGGTGACCGTAGAGGTGGTACCTGCTATTGTTTCATCACTGAAAGGAGGACATATCTGTCAGGGAGATCGGATCCTTTTAGATGCGGGTTCCGGACCTTCTTATACCTACGAATGGAGTACAGGAGAAACAACTCAGGCTATTACCGTGGATACGCCGGGTGAATATACAGTGACAATCAGTAATGGAGTATGTTCTAAAGTATTTAAGACTCAGGTGATCCGTGCAGTAATTCCAGCAATAACAAAAGTGGATTTTAATGAGAACGGTACTTTAATCCTTACTGCAAGCAATCCGAGTAATGGAACTCTGGAATATTCAATAGATAACGGAGTAAGCTGGCAGTCTTCCAATGTATTTGGAAATGTACCAAAGAATAAGCTGATTTCTATTCGGGTGAGAGTTAAATATACAAGTTGTGTAGGATTCCTGGAATACTTCACCTTTGTTATGAAAAATGTAATTACTCCCAACGGAGATAATATAAATGATGTGATCGACTTCAGAGGAGTGAGCAGTTATAATGGATTTAGTGGTTTTGTTTTTGACCGCTATGGAAGAGAAGTCTATAAAGCTGAAAAAATAAGACCTTACTGGGATGGTTATTTCCAGGGTAAAAAATTATCTACAGGTACTTATTGGTATCAGATAACCTACGAAGATCCCGCCAGTAAACAGCCTACTGTAAAAACAGGCTGGATATTGCTTAAAAATATAGAGTAATTTTGAATTATCATTGAAAGACTGACTATTTTGTCAGTCTTTTTTTTATTATTTTGAAATAAATAAAGTTGATATCCTATAATAAATAAACTTGCGTTAGTAATAATGTAAATTGCATTAAACTGAATTTAAATCAAAAAAAATAGTATTTTTGTTTAAAATAATATAAAATGTTAAATAGGAGGAAAGGAAGTTTATTTTTTGCGTTATTTTTTATTTTTATGGGAACCTTTGTCTCTTCTCAAAACAGAGATAGAACAGAGATGGCCGTAAAACGAAGCTCTGCTTCAATGAGAGCGGGAGCTTTTATTAACGTAAATACACCAAACTATCCTGAATCAGGCTATAATATTACACAGCTGGTGAAGGATGTTTTGATATCCGGAGGCGGATGTACTACCTCTACCGTAAATAATGTAACGGTATCTCCTAATCTGGCTCCGGGGAATTCGGAACGAAGCTGGGGATATTTTAATAAAGCAACTACCAATTTTCCTTTTAGTAAAGGGATTATTCTTTCAACAGGGTATGCAAACAAGGCAGGAAATGATTTTCAGTCAACACTGAGTGATGCACTGCCTTCGGGTGGAGATAATGATCTGGCTACTGTATTGAATATTCCTAATAATCAATTGTTTGATGCTACCTCTATAGAATTTGATTTTGTGGCTTCCTCCACCGAAATTTCATTCAGGTATTTATTTGCATCCAAAGAATATCAACAAAATTTTCCCTGTACCATTACCGATGGATTTGCCCTTTTATTAAAAAAAGTGGGTGATCCTACTTATACCAATCTGGCTGTGCTTCCAGCTGGTGCAGGACCGGTAAGTGTAAAAAATATCCACCCTGCTTATCCCAATTGCGGGCCTATCAACGAAGCTTATTATGGTGGAACGAATACTGCTCAGATCGAAACTAATTTTAACGGACGTACCATTCCTTTAACGGCAAAAGCAACTGTTGTTCCGGGGCAGACTTATCATTTTAAAATGGTGCTTGCCGATTTTCAGGACCGTAACTTTGATACCGCTGTTTTTCTGGAAGCAGGATCATTTGATATTGGAGTAAAGATCCTGGATCCTGCAGGAGTACAGCTTCCTGCCTCTGTGAATATGTGTGATAATTCTCCACAGACTTTTACGGCCTCTGTTCAGGGAGCTAATGTTACGTATCAATGGTTTCTAGGTCCTAATGCTATTGCAGGAGCTACCGGAGCCAGTTATACAGCTACTCAACCTGGAGTATATTCTGTGAAGGTTTATATCCAGGGAAATACATGTCCGGGAGAAGCCAGTATTACTGTAGTAGGAGGGACATCTCCTACAGTGCAGAATGCCAGTTTAACAGCTTGTTACACTGCTGGAAATGCTATTTTTAATTTACCGTCTGCACAAACATCAATAAGTACGACTCCGGGCGCTACTTTCCAATATTATACTACTCTGGCTGATGCCAATGCAGGAAATGCAAATACAATTCCTAATCCTACAACCTATCCAAGTGCTGGAGGTCAAACAGTTTATGTTCTGGTTAAAAACGGTTTCTGTTCCAAAGTGGCTCAGCTGCAGTTGATAAAAGCACCGCAGATGACAGGGACTATCGCTCCTCCGGTGGTATTAACCTGTGTTAACTCACAGACCACACTGGATGCATCTGCATCTGTTTATCCTGCAGGAGCAACATTTAACTGGACTACAACGGGAGGTAATATTGTTTCCGGAGGTAATACACTGACTCCTGTTGTCAATGCAGCAGGTACTTATACTTTAACAATATCTAATACCTTTCAGCCTGGAAATGTTATTTGTACGGCTACGGCTACAGTTACCGTGACAGGAGACAGTGCTCCGCCGGCAACAGGGCTTACAGCAACTAAACTGAATATCTGTAACGGAGATTCTGTAGTATTGACTGCCTCCGGAGGTGCTACCTATAACTGGGTAGGTCTTCCCGGAACAGGAAATACACAAACAGTATCACCTACCACCACTACCACATATTCGGTAACGGCGGTAGGAGCGAATGGTTGTGTATCTCAGAATCCTGCAACCATAACCATAGTGGTCTCTCAGCCGTTTACAGCACAAAATGCAACACTCCATAAATGTTATGAACCCGGATTAACCTATGATCTTACACAAGCACAGACTCAGATTACCACGGCGGCGGGAGTTACGTTTGTTTATTATGTCAATCAGGCTGATGCCAATGCGGGGAATGCTAATTTTATTGCAACTCCAACGGCATATTCACCACCGGGAAATCAAACGATATACGTTTTGGTAAGTAACGGAGGATGTAGCTATGTAGTTTCCCTGCAATTATTAAGAACGGCAGTGACAACTCTTACTATAGCACAGCCACAAACGGTTACCTGTACAACTCCTCAGGTTACTTTAAATGCTTCGGCTTCAGTAGTACCTCCAGGCTCTACCATAGCATGGACAACAGCAGGAGGAACTATAGTATCGGGAGCTAATACTCTTACCCCTGTAGTAAGTGCAGGCGGTACCTATACATTAACTGTTACGAACGTATCTCAGCCTGGAAATTTAAGCTGTACGTACACTTCAAATGTGACAGTATCTCAGGACACCACATTGCCAACCGCAGGCCTTACTTCCTCTCAACCCCGTATATGTTTGGGAGAATCTGTAACACTGACGGCTACCGGTGGTGCTACGTATAACTGGACAGGTCTTCCCGGAAACGGAAGTACGCAAGTAGTTTCTCCGGGAACAACAACCGTATACACGGTTTATGCAGTAGGAGCTAATGGATGTGTTTCTGCAACTCCTGCTACAGTTACCGTTGAGGTGGGTCCTCCTATTGCGGGAATATCAGCTTCAAAGTCAAAAATCTGTGAAGGCGAATCTGTTACATTAACAGCTACGGGAGGAATTACTTATAATTGGGTAGGTCTTCCCGGAAATGGAAATACCCAGGTAGTTACTCCTCCAGTAGGTACTACTGAGTATTCTGTTTATGCGCTGGGAGGAAATGGATGTAGCTCAGTAAACCCTGCTACCGTAAAAATAGAAGTAGTACCTGCTATTAAGTCTACCTTAAAAGATGTGTATGTTTGTGCTGGAGATAGCGGTATTTTAGATGCCGGGGCAGGAACTAATTATACTTATCTGTGGAGTACAGGTGCAACTACTCAGACCATCTCTGTTAATCTTCCTGGAACGTATAGTGTTACCATAAGTAACGGGACATGTTCCAAAGTCTTTTCAGCTCAGCTGATTAATCCTGATTTACCTCAGTTTACGAATATAACTTATGAAAATCATGTTCTTACCCTTACGGCGAGTAATCCGACAGGAGGTATTTTAGAGTACTCTATAGACGGAGGGGCAACGTGGCAATCTTCTAATATATTTTATGGTACTTTAAATAATACGAACTACCACTTAATGGTGCGTGTAGTAGGTGCAAAATGTGGTACCTCATTGGATTATTTTACACTGGTTATCAGTAATGCCATTACTCCTAATATGGATGGCTTCAATGATACAATAGACTTTACAGGAATCAGTGGTTATAAAGACTTTGCAGCCTCTATCTTTGACAGGTATGGAGCTGAGGTATTTAAAGCAACAAAAGATAATGCGGTGTGGGTAGGTTCTATGAAAGGGTTAAATCTTCCTACCGGTACGTATTGGTATAGGGTACAATGGGAAAATCCGGCCAGTAAAAAGCTGGAGCAGCGTTCAGGTTGGATCTTACTGAAAAATAGAAATTAATACGATTATAAAATAGACGACATAACAAAATCTTCCGGAAATGGAAGATTTTGTTTGTTTTTACAATAGATATTGGAATCAAACTGAATGTTTCTGAAATCATTATCGGGATAATAGGTCTACAAGAATTCATGAAAAAAATAATAAGGCAGAGTCTGGGAACAATCTTATTTTTCAGGGAATTAATTTTTGATTTCATATGCTAGTGTCTTTAAAGAGAGTTAATAGCTGTTGGGTTATTTTATTCTGAAATAATAGGTATTGTTTGAAATAGCTTGTGATAAGCTTTTATAGGTGTTTTTGTAGTTTTTTTATAAAAAAAAATAAATATGTATGTGGTATATTTAAAAAAAAATTAAATTTGTTGAAACAAAGTATTATGAGAAGAAGATATCTACCGTTTTATTTATTTTTTTTAATTGTTTCCAATTTTTTATACTCACAAATACACGAACCCAGAAAGATCATTAAAAGTGTAAGAACTGAACAATCCAGAAGGGCGGGTGTTTTTATTGATGTAAATGCTCCAAGTTATACTGAAACCAGCTATACCATAGAAAAACTGGTGAAAGATGTCCTGATTTCATCAGGAACCAATACTTGTGTAACTCCCAATGTGACCAACGTAAAGATTACCCCTAATCATGCTGTAGGAGATGCCAACAGATCATGGGGATATTTTAACAAAGCCACGACCAATTTCCCGTTTAAAGATGGTATTATTCTTTCTACAGGATATGCCAATAAAGCAGGGAATAACTTCCAGGATTATCTTAGTGATACCAATGGAGGTGGTACTGATTCCGACTTAGCTCAGGCTACGGGTGCAACAGGAACATTAACTGATGCTGTACTTTTGGAATTTGATTTCGTACCTACTACTTCTCAAATAAAGTTTAATTATATTCTGGCATCTCAGGAATATACTTCTACTTTTCCATGTAACTATGCGGATGCTTTTGCTATATTGCTTAGACCTACATCCGGAGGTCCTTATACCAATATGGCTGTCCTTCCCAATGGAGCAGG
This sequence comes from Chryseobacterium sp. YR221, assembly GCF_900176315.1. Taxonomy (NCBI): domain Bacteria; kingdom Pseudomonadati; phylum Bacteroidota; class Flavobacteriia; order Flavobacteriales; family Weeksellaceae; genus Chryseobacterium; species Chryseobacterium sp. YR221. Next base: position 366,135 of record NZ_FWXM01000003.1, on the reverse strand, counting down.
TCCTGTAAGTATTACCAATATTCGTCCGGCAATTCCCGGTGGAGGAGGTTGTGCTGCTGTCAATGAACAGTATTTTGCAGGATATAACACAGCCCATATTGAAACAAACTTTAATGGAAGAACAATTCCCCTTACAGCTACCGCTACGGTAACCCCAGGGCAGGAATATCACTTTAAAATGGTAATTGCCGATTACGGGCCTTATGGAGCTGACCACTCATATGATTCTGCTGTATTCCTTGAAGGAGGTTCTTTTAATATTGGAGTAGAGCTGTTGGATCCAAGTGGGGCTACATTGCCTTCTGATATCAATGTCTGCGATAATGTACCACAGGTGATTACAGCTTCTGTAAGTGATCCTAATTTACTATATCAGTGGTATCTGAATGGAGTAGCAATTCCTAATGCGACCAGCAATACCATTACTGCCACACAACCGGGAAGTTATACTATTGAGGTAAGTGTTCCAGGAAATCCATGTCCCGGAAAGGCATCTATTCAAATTCACGGTGGAACTACCCCACAGGCTCAGGATGCAACATTGCTCCTTTGTACTACCCCGGATATTACCACCTTTGATTTAAGTACCATCATGCCTTCAATCAGTCCAACACCGGGTGCTGTATTCAAATTTTATGTTGATCAGGCAGATGCTATTGCCCAAAACGGCAATAATATCCAGAATATATTGAATTATAATGGTACAGATGGTCAGATTTTATATGTAGTGGTTTCAAACGGAGGTTTCTGTAGTAAAATGATAGAATTGAAATTGCTAAAAGAAGTAACCCCTACGGCAAAATTAAAATCATCCAAGATAAAAATATGTCCGGGAGAATCTGTGACGCTTTCTGCTGAAGGAGGAACAACTTATTTCTGGGATAATTTCCCGGGTACCGGAAGTACACAGACGGTTACGTTGCACCAGACTACTGTTTTTACAGTATATGCAATAGGGCCAAAAGGATGTAGATCACTGAATCCTGCCACCATAAGAATAGAGGTTACTCCGGAAATTACGACTCCTTTACATGATGTTGAAATGTGTGTGGGTGACAAAGTGACCCTGGATGCAGGAGCAGGCCCTAATTATAAATACCTTTGGAGCACAGGTGCTACGACACGGAAGATTGAAGTAGACCAGTGGGGGATTTATACTGTAGAAATTGATAACGGAATCTGTAAAAAGGTATTCTCTGTTAAAGTGATGGGAGCTGCTACGCCTTATGTTACAGCAATCAACTATGATGGGGCCAAAAAAACCATGGTGGTAACAGCAGAAAATCCTCCAATGAACAATACACCAAGCAAGCTGGAATATTCTATAGATAACGGAATTACATGGCAGGAATCTAATACCTTTACCGGGCTTTTAGATAATACTACCTATACTATTCTGGTAAGAAGAGTAGGAACTCATTGTGTGGGTACTTTAGATTTCTTTACCTTAAAGATCAATAATATTATTACTCCGAATCAGGATGGGATCAATGATGTACTGGATCTTAAAGCGCTTGGAGAATTTAAAAACTTTACAGGTTCTATTTATGACAGATATGGTGTGGAAGTATTCAGGTTCTCAAAAGAAAACCCTGTATGGGATGGAACTGTTGTAGGAAAGAGACTTCCAACCGCTACCTATTGGTATAAGTTTAATTTTGAATACCCTAAGTCAAAAGCTCAGATGAATTCATCAGGATGGATTATGCTGAAAAACAGGGAATAAAAAATAAAAGATAAACAACAAAAAAGCCTTTCAGTACATCTGAAAGGCTTTTTTACTGTAATCAAAATAGATTTAGACAGACTTTGTTGTTTTATACCTGAACTAAAAAATTAATGGAATATAAAACAGTGAGTATATGCTATTGATTTTCTTTCCAAAGCTTGGTGAAGCTTATAAAGTCTGAGACACTAAGCTCTTCCGCTCTTTTGTCTAAGAATTCGTGGGTTTTCAATGCTTCAGGTATATTCAAAACTTTTAATGCATTCGAAAGCTTTTTCCTCCTCTGGTTGAATCCTGCTTTTACAATCTGTTTAAATAAGATCTCATTACCGCTTAAACCTTCCTTCGGATTTCTCGTAAGCCTGATTACCCCGGATTTTACTTTCGGTGGTGGGTTGAAAACATTTTCATGAACTGTAAACAGATACGTTACATCATAATAGGCCTGAATCAGAACGGAAAGAATACCGTAATCTTTAGTTCTGGGTACAGCCGCTGTTCTTTCGGCAACTTCTTTTTGGAACATCCCTACCATTTCAGGGACCAGTCCATAATAATCTACGATCTTGAATAATATCTGTGAAGAAATATTATAAGGGAAATTTCCAATGATAGCAATCTGCTCATCTTTGATAAAATTGAAGTCCTGTTTCAGAAAATCTCCTACAAAAGTATTTTCTGTAATACTGGAATAGTTCTTTTTCAGGTATTCAATAGATTCCGTGTCTATTTCTGCGAGATAAATATTTTGATCTTTTTCTAGAAGATACTTGGTAAGAACTCCCATTCCGGGACCTACTTCCATAATGTTGGTATAGTTCTCAAAACTAAGACCTTCTACTATTTTTCTTGCGATGTTTTCATCTGTCAGAAAGTGCTGACCAAGATGTTTTTTTGCTTTTACACTCAAAGTTTTTTATGATTTTATTAACAGTGATTTTCTCTTTTTCGTCCCAAATTTCGGAAGATTTTTTCTATTTTAGCCAAAAATTTTAATATTAATGGCTAAATCTGTAGATGATTTTAATAAGAAAAGGCTTCGGTCCAGCAATATTACAGTAGTGATAAGTATTGCCTTAGTGTTATTTTTGTTAGGCTTAATGGGGCTTATTCTGATTAATGCCCAGAAGTATTCTGACTATATCAAAGAACAATTGGTAGTGAATGCCTATTTTGATGAAAACTATGACGCTAAAGATTCTGTAAAGATTGCGAAACTGGAGGAAGAAACTTTAAAAAAGGTACAGACCTTAGCTCCTGTAAAGAAAGCTACCTATATCTCAAGAAGTATGGCTGCAAAAGAAGCCAAGAAAAGTATGGGTATCGATAGTGACGCATTGTTTGAAGAAAACATTTTCCCTTCATCTATCGAAATTGCGTTAAAACCTGAATATGTAGATCCTGCAAAAATTGATGAAGCCATTAAGGCAATCAAATCTGTGCCTGGTATTGTAGATGTTAAAAATGATAGTACATTGATGGTGGATGTTTACAATAACCTGAGCAGAATCTTAAAGTGGATCTTAGGATTTTCAGTTCTGTTCCTGGTGTTAGCTGTTGTATTGATCAACAATTCTATCCGTCTGAAAATATTTTCCAAGAGATTTATCATTAAGACTATGCAGCTGGTGGGGGCCAAAAGAAGATTTATTCTTAAGCCATTCATTATTGAGGCTATTGTCTTGGGAGCTATTGGTGCTCTGATTGGTCTTTTAGCTTTATTTGGAGTTTGGTATTACTTTACCAACCAGATTGGATCAGCATTTGTACAGGATAATCAACAGTATGTATGGCTTGTGCTACTGGTATTCGGAGTAGGAATTTTTATTACCGTCCTAAGTACCATTATTGCAACCTGGAGATTCTTAAGATCAAACGTTGACGACTTATATTACTCTTAACAATGAGCAAAAAAACAAATAAATTTTCCGCTACGGAGTTCGGCCGAGAAGTGGAAGCACCACAGGAAAACTCCTTTTATTTCGGACAGCAGAACTTCAAATGGATGTTGATAGGTCTTGCATTTATCGTAGGTGGTTTTCTACTGATGATGGGCCCGGATGCTAATACAGTAGACGGTAAACTTGACCCCAACTCATGGAACGATGGCATTTTTTCTATTAGAAGGATCAGGATAGCACCTTTGTTTGTTGTCATTGGTTTTGCAATAGAAGTATATGCTATTTTAAAAAGAAAATAGAAATAATTTATATTTAGAGATTAAGAGATTTAGGAATTTAGAATCACGTATTCTAAGCTTCAGAATCTCTTAATCTTTTAATTTTTTGAAAGAATATGGATTTAATTAACGCAATTATTATTGCTATTGTAGAAGGGCTTACGGAATATCTTCCTATTTCTTCTACCGCACACATGGGATTCACTGCAAACCTGATGGGGCTTCCTGAAGATGAATTTTTGAAGATGTTTCAGGTATCTATTCAGTTTGGAGCTATTTTATCTGTAGTAGTGGCTTACTGGAAAAAGTTTTTTGATTTAAAAAATATTCAGTTTTACTTTAAGCTGGGTTTTGCCGTAGTCCCTGCATTGGTTTTAGGGTATTTATTTGATGATAAAATTGAGGCCATTCTTGGGAATCAGATTGCTATCTCTTCAGTATTGGTGCTGGGAGGTGTTATCTTACTGTTTGCGGATAAATGGTTTAAGAATCCTAAAATTGATGATGAAAAAGGAATTACCATAAGAAATGCAGTGACCATTGGATTCTGGCAATGTCTTGCGATGATGCCGGGAACAAGCCGTAGTGCAGCTTCTATTATTGGAGGAATGGCTCAGGGGCTTACAAGAAAAGCAGCGGCTGAATTTTCTTTCTTCCTTGCGGTTCCTACGATGCTGGCAGTAACAGTATATTCTGTGTTTGTGAAAACATGGGGAAAAGAAACCGGAAATCCACAGAAAGGATACGAAATGATTATGGCTTCACAGGATCACATCATGATCTTTATTGTAGGGAATGTAGTGGCATTTATTGTAGCTCTTATTGCAATTAAGGCATTCATTGGAGTGCTGAACAAATATGGTTTCAAACCTTGGGGTTGGTACCGTATTTTTGTAGGTGTAGCCTTGTTGATTTATTTTTATTTCTTTAAATAAACAAAACATTCATTCATTATTAATTGCTTAGTCGCTACCATTCATGACTGCTGAAGAACTGAAATCAGGATATACCTTTTTATTAGACAAACCCTTGGACTGGACGTCTTTCCAGGCTGTCAATAAAATGAAATATAAACTTAAACGTGAGTTTGACCTTCCCAAGAAATTTAAAATTGGGCATGCCGGAACATTAGATCCCAGAGCAACAGGACTTCTTATCGTATGCTGTGGGAAATTCACAAAGAATATTCCCGAAATCCAGGATGCCCCAAAAGAATACTGGACAGAAATTAAAATTGGGGTACAGACAGAATCTTATGATACCGAAAAGCCGGAGATTCTTCAGCAGGATATTTCAGCTGTATCAGAAGAACTGGTAAAAGAAGCACTGGAAAAATTTGTAGGAGAAATTGAGCAGAAGCCACCCGTTTATTCTGCCATAAAGATTGATGGTCAAAGAGCTTATAATCTTGCCAGAGCAGGAGAGGAAGTTGAAATGAAATCCAGAAAAACAACCATTCATTACATCAAAGATATCAAGATTGAGTTTCCTTTGGTTAGTTTTATGGTAGGTTGTTCAAAAGGCACCTATATCAGAAGCCTGGCTCATGATATAGGACAGGAGCTTGGAGTAGGAGCCTACCTGACTCAGTTGAGACGTACTAAGATCGGTGATTATAAAATTGAAGATGCTACAGATCAGTTTTTGAACAACGACTTTCGATTTGAAGGAATGTAAAGAAAGAATAGATAAGGTATACTTATTTCAGTGGGCAATAAAAATGATAACGGTTACGGGATAGATTAATGGAAAAAACACGTATTAATAAATATTTATCAGAAGTTGGGTTCTGTTCGAGAAGAGCCGCGGATAAACTTTTGGAAGAAGGAAGAATAACCATCAATGGTAAAATTCCTGAACTGGGAACGAAGGTTTCAGATGAAGATGTAGTAGAAGTAGATGGAAAGCCTATCAGAGAACAGGAGGATAAGCCGGTATATATTGCTTTCAACAAGCCGGTAGGCATTGTCTGCACGACAGACACCAAACGTGAAAAAAATAATATTGTAGATTATATCAATTATCCTAAAAGGATTTTCCCTATCGGAAGATTGGATAAACCCAGTGAAGGGCTTATTCTTTTAACCAGCGATGGTGATATCGTCAATAAAATCCTCAGAGCGAGAAACAACCACGAAAAAGAATACATTGTTCGGGTAGATAAGCCTATCAACCCAAGGTTTCTGGAGAAAATGAGAAATGGGGTCCCTATTTTAGATACAGTGACCAAAAAATGTGAAGTGGAGAAAATTGATGATATGAACTTTAGGATTGTTCTTACACAAGGGCTGAACAGACAGATCCGAAGAATGTGTGAATATCTCGGTTATGAGGTGAAAAAGCTGAAAAGGATCCGTATCATGAACATTAAACTGGATCTCCCTATCGGAAAATGGAGAGATTTGACTGATGAAGAACTTAATACTCTAAACACTTTATTGATAGATTCTAATAAAACGATCGACTAAGATCTATACGTCTATCTTAGCAGTTCCAATTTCTTTTTTTGATCTTTTTCCTACATTACTTACAAAGTTTTGTAGCATACATATATTTTATTGTATACAAAAACACCTGAGTTTATAGGTGAACTCTTGTTGTTTAATGATTTTCAAAGAGTAGCTTGGTTAAGTCTTATAGATTTCTAAACCTATAAGGTTGTAAGTTATAAGATTATTTTTTATTCCGGAATCTCAGGTTATTTAATTGTTTTTCACTTAGTGGTGTAATATATTTTACTTTTCATTGAAAATGTGTTATATTTATAATAACAACAACTATAACCTGAAAATCATGAAATTACAATTTAATGTAGCTCTTTTATTTGTTATTTTGATAACACTTACTAATTGTCACAATGATAATCACAGCCCGGATCTTCCCCATGATTCTTTGTTTTATATTGACTACAGAAGTTTACAGGGATTGCCTGATGGGCTTGCTGTCATAGAGCTGGATCCTGAAGCGCCCAATTTTGGAAACATCAGTAGTAAGCTTGAATTGGGCGTGGGTGTACTGCCTCACCACATTTATTATAATCATACTGAACAAAAAATGTTTACCACTGCTTTGGGAGGCAGCTATCTTTATCAGATAAAAACCGAAAGAGATCAAAAGGGGCAGCCCCAATTAATTAATGCGACACCTATTGATACAGGTGAAAATACAGTAGGTGAAAATTTGTTTTTCACCAATGACGGAAGATATTTTATGACCTTTATGGGAGGGGCAGGAGGTCCAAAAGATGGTAGCATAGGCGTTTTTAACGCTGATAACAATAAGCTGATCAAAACTATTAAAGCACCCATTCAAGACAATCCGAATCAATTTATAATGTATCCCCATGGGATCTCCATTAATGAAGAAAAAGGATTAATGATGGTAACGTCAACCATTCACCCGGATCTTAGTACCGGAATGGGGAATACCTGTACGTTACTAGACCTTAATACCTATGAATTAAAGGAGACCTATCAGGTTGCAGACTCTCCAACAGATATGTCCAGTCCTGTTGAGGTTTTATTACTACGCGGAAAATTTCCACAATATGCTCTTGCGACCACCATGCTTGGAGGTGATATCTGGATCGCTCCATATAATACTGTAACCAAAAAATATGATGCTTTTACTAAAGTGTTTGAAGGAAGTACCCAAGGATTAGGCTGGGCGCTCGAAATGTATATTGATGATACAAACAAACTATATGTAAGTTTTGCAGATCCCGGAAAAGTCCTTGTCTTCGACTTAAGCAATCTTCCTCAGCTAAAACTGCTGAAAACTTTTACTGCGGATAAAGGAGCACATCATATGGCTTTCTTCAAAACCAAATCAGGAAAAGAAGTGGTAGCCGTACAGAATAATTTACTAAATATTCCCAACTTAAATTCCGGCACCATTAGTATAATTGATATCAATACCGGAAAAAACTTAGGGACTGTCAACTTACGTACCCGATACGGCATATTACCGGAATCCATTGAGGGAACCAATGGCCCAAGCAATTATATGCATCATTAAAATTGAGAATAGTGTTTTACAGTAAAAATTATCCCAAAATATAGATCTTTTTGGGATAGTTTTATCGGAGATTAATTGATCTTCCAAAGCCATAAGTAGTTGAAATTCAATTTTCCAGACTTATGTTATTTTACGTATAATTTCATTCTTTCCTCATATTCAGGCTTTAATTTCAGAAACTTCCATATTTTTTTATCATCAGGATAGGTAATGCGGTAGAAGATGATTTTGTCTGCTGAATATTTAAAGTACGGGTGATTCTTAAGCCAGTCTTCGGGAGCTTCTGCTAAAGAATATTTGGGAACAGCAGAGGTATCCAACGGACATATGGAAATCAGCTTCTGAACCAGTTCCTTATCAATATTGTAGGTATCCAGAATCTGTTGCTTATTCACGAAACCGCCCAGCTTTTTTCTAAATCCAATGATGGATCCTGCACTTCTTTCATCCAGTCCAAATTCCAAAAGCTGTTTAAAGGTTATCGCGTTGAGGTTCGTTTTTGTGAAATCCGTCTGTTCCTGTTGCTTTATCCTCTCTTTTATCTGGATATAAGGCTTTAATTCTTGAAATTTTTCGGGAGAAATTACAAAACACTTTTGCAGATCTTCTGCTGTTTTAAAACCTTCTTCCAGATTCCGTTTTCGATAATTAACAATAACATTGGCCTGTTTCTCAGAAAATCCCATTGTCATCCAACCTTCTGCATCCAGGGTGTTGGGATCAAAGGGATGATACGATATTTTAGATTTTAGAACGGTATTTCTATGTAGATTCTTAAGGTTTTCAGGAGTTTTTGCCGGTAATAAGAGATAGGGATCCAGTTGAGTATAGTTTTCGGCAGAAATGATAAAACATTCTTTAAACTTCTCTTTGCTGATAAAGCTGCCTCCCAGATAATTTTTATATTTTAAAATAGCTTCAGCCTGTTTTTCACTGAATCCTATTTTTACCCAATCATTGGCAGAAAGCTTATCAGGGTTCAATTTTCCGGAAATAACCATTGCTTTCTTTCCAAAACGATTACTATTTTGAGGGTTGCTTTTTTCGTTTGTTTCGGGAAGTAATATGAAGGATTTTAGTTCACTGAATTTCTCTTCAGAAATAGCATAGCATTTTTCCAACTGATCTTTCGAAACAAATTGGCCTCCCACTATATCTTTGTATTTAAGAATGGTGGATACCTGTTTTTCTGTGAATCCCAGCTGTTGCCACTGTTCTTTACTTAATGTATTGGGATCAAAATCAGATAAACTGACGGGAGCAGAAGACTCCATCATAAATTTCACTTCGGGAAAAGATTTCTTTTCCCTGCTGGTGTATTTCTGGTAGGCGAATAGGATGGTCAACAGCAAAACCATAAACGCCAGTTTCCGATAATAGCTTTTTCTCATCATAAGGTAAACCTATTGATAAAAATAAGACCAGGCAATGGCTGGCTATTAAATGAACTATTTTACCATACAAATTCCTTTTAATAGCTTTTAAAATGCATATAAAAGCCTTAAAATTAGAATTATTTAAAGGTTCATAAGAAGTATAACAACGAAAAAAATCTGTAGCTATACTTTTATGAGGATAAGGATTATTCAGAATCTCTTTCTCCCAAAGATTCTTTCAGCTTGATAAGTTCAGCTTTTACAAATTCAAGCCTGTCAATAAGCGTAATGGTTTCGGAAATTTTGCTGTTGGTAGTCAAAGCAACACGTGCGCCGTCAAGCGTATAGCCTTTTTCTTTTACCAAATGGTAGATCATCTGGAGGTTCTTGATATCTTCAGGAGTGAAATAGCGGTTACCTTTTCTATTCTTTTTAGGTTTGATAATTGGGAATTCCTGTTCCCAATAACGTATTAATGAAGTGTTTACATCGAATGCTTTTGCAACTTCTCCTATAGAATAATACAGTTTGTCAGGTAAATTTATTTTCATTTTACAACTCCTAAACCTCAAAGATAAAAATTTTTTAAAGTTGTAACCAAATATATCTTTAAAGTGTTGGAAGACTTTTACCTTATATAAGGCCATGTGAATAAAGCTGTAAAGGAAAAAATGGATTACTTTATTCATGTTGCTATGAGTTTGAATAGTAAAAAATACAGGTTTTAGCACTATTCATAAAAATATAGATAGTTGGATTGGAGCATTTGGGTTATTCGGATGGATCCGTTATGTATTATGGATGTGGTGTATGTTGTTGGTTATTAGTTATTTGTGAATAGTGAAGTACCTGTGTAGTATCTGCTTTTTTTCTAATAATTAATATTCTTAATTAAATTTATAAAAAAATCTTAATTAAAAATTTTAAGGCAAACACGCTGTTATAATTTTTTGAATAAACACAAAAATAATGTTATGAAAATAAATTTTTTATTATTATGCCTATTAGCATATACTCATTTTTTTGGGCAAATTGGTAAAGTTGGTATTAATACAGTAACTCCTACCAGGAGTCTGGATGTGAACGGAAATCTTAGAATACGTTCACTTGCTGATAAAAAGGACAGTACAAATGTATATGACCGGGTTTTAGTGGGTAATAGCCAGGGAGATGTAGACTATGTTCCTATAGCAAAATTTGATGTTGAAACGCCAACAATTAAGACAATAAAATTTGTAGCAAAAAAAGTTGAAATTCCCGGCACCTTTAATTATCTTACAGAAGCGGTGGATATAGGAAATATATCAATCAGGTATAGAAATAATTCATCTTGTGGAATTATTTTTGGAATCAATTGCGAAAGGAGAGTCGGTGGAAAACTGGAATTCAAATTTTTTAATACGTCAGGTATAGGCAGTGTTTGGACAGGCAATTCTATGCTGGTAAGGAGATCTAATTTTTTGAGTAGTGATGATACCACACAGCCAGGAGATCAAAGTGGGGAGTTTAGAACGAGGTTTTATTCAGGAACAATAAAGGGAGTTCCTTTTGATGATACAACTTCTCCATATACTGTCCTTAATTTAGAGTATAACCCGGAAACAAGAGACTCCGGTAGTACTGTTTTATCACTGAATTCGGTAGGAGACGTATATAGAATATCTATCGTGTTTAATGGCAATTTACCGGCAGATGCGGGAAATAATATTGCTGCATTACCCCGACAGGCTACTATATTTGTTGAACGTTTGGTAGGAGAATAAAGAATCAATATGCGTCTATTATTCATTGATATTTAGCTGAATATTATGACTCTACCCAGGCATCTTTTGAAAATAGAAACCTTGAATACCATACTGTATCATTGTAAAGAGGATTGTTTCTAAAATAATTCTGTCACTAAATCCAGAAAAATTATTGTAAAAATAGATATTGATTAAAAATTATCCTCTTGATTACTTCAATTAAGACGCGATTTATTCATAATATCGTGAAAAAACTTCAATCAATTAATTTTTTATGTAATTTAGTGATACACAAAAAATTACAATTAAATGAAACATTATTTCTTTATTTTTATACTGTTGATCCCTTTTTCAGGATTTTCACAGTGGACAAGAACTGAGTTGAGAACTCAGAAAGTAAAAAAATCTCAGGAAAAACTGGAGTTTGCCGCTCTGTATCTGTTAGATACTGCTCAGCTTAGACAATCTTTACAAAAAGCACCTGACCGTTTTTCAAATGAAAAAGGAATTGTTATTTCACTTCCTGCCGCTAATGGAAAATTAGAAAGATTTCAGGTTTGGGAATTTTCCAATATGGCTCCGGAATTACAGGCAAAGTTTCCGGATATTAAATCATATGTAGGAACAGGAATAGAAGACCCTTCCGTATATCTGAGATTCAGTCTTTCTCCCGTAGGATTCTCATCCATGATTACACGATCCGGAATATCAGAATTTATTGAACCTTATACGGAAGACAGAACAGTATATGCTGTATTTGATTCTAACGCAAGAAGAGGGCAGGATAAAGAACCTTTCGAATGTTCTACCGTAGATGATATGAAGAGGAATTCTGTTGAAAAAAAAAACGGTGTTGCGAATAAAAGAACTGCCGGTTTTAATATATTCAGAATGGCATTATCCTGTACAGGAGAATATGCTGAATATCACTTAACGGCAGCAGGAACTCCGGCTACAGCAACTGATGTGCAGAAAAAAGCTGTAATCCTGGCAGCAATGAATGCTACTTTAACCAGACTTAACAGTGTTTTTGAAAAGGATTTATCATTGCATTTTAATTTAATTGCCAATAACGAGGCCATTATATTTCTAAACAAGGCAACAGACCCTTATTCACCGAGTGCCGGACCGGATGAAGCTGATCCCGGAATAAAAACTCAAATTAATGCATCAGATTTTGACATGGGACACCTGTTGGATAAAAAAAATGCCAATGGTGCTGCCTATCTGGATGCATTATGTGGAGCTCAGGCGGGAAGAGGATGGACAGCCCATAATTTTCCGGAAGGAGATAAATTTGATATCGATTATGTTGCCCACGAAATGGGGCATCAAATGGGAGCAAACCACACATTTTCTCTCTACCTTGACGGATCCGGTACATCAGAAGTGGAACCGGGAGGAGGGAGTACTATTATGGCCTATACAGGCATTATGGGAGGAGACGATGATATCCAGTATAATTCAAATGACTATTTCCATACTTTTAATGTAACGGAAATTAAAAATACGATCAACAGTATAAGTTGTGGTACTACAACTCCCTTTTCAAATCCTGCTCCTACTATCAGCGCCGGAGCAGACTATATTATTCCAAAATCAACTCCTTATGTGCTAAAAGGAACTACTACAGATGCCAATACTTCTTCGTATACGTATACATGGGAACAAATGGACCCTGCCGGAGATCCAGAAACAGATGTAAACTCTATTGCATATCCGACCAAACCGGCAGGACCTAATTTCAGATCCGTCTCTCCGGCAAGTTCTCCGGTAAGATATTTCCCTGATTTTAATACAGTATTGGCAGGAGTACTGACAACACGCTGGGAATCTGTTTCCAGCGTAGCAAGAAGTATGAATTTCACCTTTACTGCAAGAAGTAATAATCCTCTTGCACCACAAACCAGCAAAGACGAAATGATGGTAACCGTGAATGCCGGAGCAGGTCCTTTCCAGATAACAGCCCCTACATTTGGGCAATCATCCACTTCAGGAAATACAATGATTGTAACATGGGATGTTGCCAATACCAATCAGGCTCCGGTTAATACAGCTAATGTTAATATAAAACTGTCCACTGACGGCGGACAGACATTTAGTGTTGTCGCAGCTAATACACCTAATGATGGTACACAAGAAATTACTATTCCCGCTGGATCTACATCTGCAAACGCTTTTATCATGGTTGAAGCGGTAGGAAATATTTATTATACCGTAAGCCCTAGTTTTGTAATTGATTATACCGTGACCGGAGAAACCTGTGCAACATATACGTATACTGGTGTTCCCGTTGTGATTACTGATGGTCCTGGAGGATCAGCTATTTCAGCACCTAAAGTGACAGCGCCATTAATGGTCAACAATAATGGAACGATTACCAAAATTAAAGTGATCCCTGCCATTACACATGCCAACGTAAGACATATAGCTGTTGGAATTGAAAGTCCGGTAGGAACTTCTGCTCTTATCTGGAACCGTGCCTGCAACAATAGTTCAGGAATCACAGGTACATTCAGTGATACGGGAAGTGCTGTAACTTGTAGTTCACCTATCCAGGGAGAAGTAAAATCAAAAGAATCTTTAGGTGTTTTCAAAGGGCATAAAGCTCAGGGACAATGGAAACTGTATGCATCAGATAATACCAAAGGGATTATTGGAACCATCACGGGCTGGTCTCTTCAGGTATGTACTCAGGAAACCCAAAATTTAGGAACCAAAGAACTAACGACTTCTTTAGGTGATGATATTAAAATTTATCCTAATCCTAGTGATGGGCATTTCTTTGTGAAGTCCAGAAACTTAAAAGGAGAAGTGAAAGTAAATATGTTTGATTCAAGCGGAAGATTGATTTATTCTTCAGCTTATCAGAGTGGAGGAGATCAAACTAAAGAGTTTAATGTGAATGTGCCTAAAGGAGTGTATGTTATAAGCATCAATTCTTTAAAAGGGACATACAATAGCAAACTGGTCATAAAATAAAAGACTATTGAATGTAAAGAGAAGAAGGATCGGTTATACCGGTCCTTTTTTATTTGAAATTTGCGGCTTATCTTTATTTATACTACTTTTATCAATATTCAATCCGTTTTCTTTTATAAATAGCAGGTGATGAATTCGATTTCAGTTCTTCATATTGATCTTTTTCAAGCTGGCAGAAATGCTTCAGACTTTTATTTTAATACCATGAAAAATCATCTGGTTGTAGGGCATCGGCATATCGAAAAACCACACAGGCATGATTTTTATGCAGCGGTTCTTTTTACCGGAGGAACAGGGTTTCATGAAATTGATTTTCAAAGATATGAAGTTTCTGAAGGCAGTCTCTTTTTTCTATCTCCCGGGCAGATTCATAGCTGGGAGCTTTCTGCAGATATTGAAGGATATATTTTCTTTTGTTCCCAGGAGTTTTATGAAATGCACTATGTGAATCAGAAGCTGAGAAATTTTCCATTTTTCGGATCAGTCTCTTTTCCAAGAAAACTTCAGCTGGATACCCTGGAACTCAAACAAAATATACACTTATTCCAGGAGCTTGAAAAAGAATACCGGGAGAAGAATATTATGAAAGAAGGATTGATGCTTTCATTGATGTCTCAGATCTTTATCAATGCCACACGATTATTTTCAAAAGATTTTGACAGAGTGGATTCCTCGGCGGGGCTTTCCTATTTTAAGCATTATCAGGATTTCGAAAATTTAATTGAAGAACACTTTCCCGATGAAAAATCGATTGCTTATTACGCTTCTTTATTAGGTATTTCACCCAAGCACCTCAATAGAATTGCCCAGACTGTTGTTCAGAAAACAGCTACAGACGTCATCACAGAAAGAGTAGTATTGGAAGCCAAAAGAATGCTGATGTATCTTGATGAAAGCCTTGTTGAAGTTGCTTTCAGATTGGGATATGAAGAATATTCCTACTTTGTAAGAGTATTCCGGAAAAATTCCGGAATGACCCCTACTCAGTTTATTAAGGAATACAAGGTGTAAATTGTATCATATAAAGTTGCCGGTGACGCTCCATCTTCTCATAACTACCTCTCATCAGTCACCTGCAACCTATAACACCAGCTTAAATGGTCCTTCAAAAGTAGTCTCAAATGAATCTACCATTTTTCCTTTTTCATCAAAAACTCCAATGACCATATTTTGTTTTGAAAACTTAATATCTTCTTCAGGGAAGGTGATATTGATGTTTCCTTTAAGGATTTGATCTCCTTTTAAAATGATTTTTTCAGATCCGAAATAAGTGATTTCTGCATGAGCAGGCGTTATGACTTTAATTGTCAATACTTTTTTATCATTAGACTTATTCAGAAGGGTATAAATAAAAGTATTGGTAATTTTACCGTCTTTAATAAAGAACGTAGATCCCGCCGGTTTGATGAACTTGGCTTCCATGGATCCTCTGTCGTACATTAAAAATCCAAGGAATCCAATGAGTAAAGCCAGAAAAACGGTGGTCGCTTTCATTCTTGAAGTGAATGTAAACTTTTCCCTGTTCTCAATCTCTGCTTCTGTAGCATAACGAACCAGTCCTCTAGGCATACCTACTTTGTCCATCACTTCATCACAGGCATCAATACATGCTGTACAGTTGACACATTCAAGTTGCTGGCCATTTCTGATGTCAATTCCTGTAGGGCAAACCACTACACATTGGTTACAATCAATACAGTCTCCCTTTCCGGCAGCTTTTCGGTCTTCATTATTTCTCCATTTTGAGCGGCCTTCTCCTCTTTTAAAATCATAATATACATTAATAGTCTGCTTATCAATCAAAACCCCCTGGAGTCTTCCGTACGGACAAACCAGTGTGCAAACCTGCTCACGAAGCCATGCAAAAACAAAATAAAAGGTCATCGTGAAAAAGATCATAGCCGTAAATTTGAGTGAGTTTTCAGCCGGACCTTCACTCATAATACGGAAAACCTCTTCATACCCTACGATATACATGAACATAAAGTGAGAAATAGCCAGCGATATGAAAAGAAATACCGACCATTTTGTCAGCCTTTTTCTTATTTTTTCAGTGTCCCACTCCTGTCTGTCGAGCTTCATCTGCTTATTTCGGTCACCTTCAATCCAGTATTCAATTTTACGGAAAATCATTTCCATAAAAAGAGTTTGGGGACACAGCCAGCCACAGAATATTCTTCCGAAAACCACCGTGAAGAGCATGACAAAAATAACCGACGTTACAGCTCCTAAAGCAAGAATAAAAAAGTCCTGAAGATAAAAAGACTGTCCGAAAATGAAGAATCTCCCGTCAATAACATTAATAAGCAGAAAAGGATTGTTATTGATTTTTACAAAAGGCAACCCAAAAAACAAAGCAAGCAAAACGTAGCTGGTGTAATTCCGGTAATTGGTATATTTTCCTTTGGGCTTTCTCGGGAAGATCCATTTTCTTTTTCCCGTTTCATCCATTGTTCCTACTGAATTTCTAAAATCTTCATTTTCGATTTCTAAAGACTTGATATTGTTGGACTCTGCACTCATTATCGTATGCTATAAAAGTATTAAGGTAATATTGTATCGTAAAATCAATTTTGTTTTCAGGACATTTTTTTTGTGAAAAAAGTTATTGATCCTACTACTGCAAAGCTCCGAATTATATCTTCCCACTACTAATATGATCTACTTCAAAAATAGGACAATTGGGACATTTTTATTTGAGTATTATATTAGATCAAAATGATAAAATAACTTTGAATCCTATTATTCAAATTGTAAATTGCAGTTTTAAAAATGAAGTATGAAGAATATCTGTAAAATAGGAATGATTGGTTTGGTTTTCGCATTGATAAATTGTCAATCAGTAAATTATAGTAAAATGTTTTATGAAGGAGTAAAACCTGAAAAGGTTTCAGATAAGTTTAGTTTTACGGAAGGACCGTCGGCAGATCATAAAGGAAATGTTTATTTTACAGATCAGCCTAATGATAAAATTTACTATTGGGACTGGAAAAGTAATCAGGTTATAGAGTTTCTGGATAAAACCGGAAGAGCAAACGGAACCCATTTTGATAAAGACGGTTATCTGATTACCTGTTCTGATGAT
Source organism: Chryseobacterium sp. YR221 (assembly GCF_900176315.1). NCBI lineage: Bacteria > Pseudomonadati > Bacteroidota > Flavobacteriia > Flavobacteriales > Weeksellaceae > Chryseobacterium > Chryseobacterium sp. YR221. The sequence continues at coordinate 349,025 of NZ_FWXM01000003.1, read as the reverse complement.
CACGGAGAGATCTGGAAAATATCAAAAGATAAAAAGGTAGAGGTTATTCTGAAAGGATTTGAAGGAAAAAGACTGAACGGACCCAATGATGTATGGAATGATGCTTTAGGGGGAATGTATTTTACAGACCCTTTGTATGAAAGGGATTACTGGACTGATTTTAAGCAGGAAACAGCACATAAAAGTCTCTACTACAGAAATAAAGAAGGTAAAACAGCCAAGCTGGAAACCTTTACACAGCCCAATGGTATTGTAGGAAGTGAGAAGTTAAAGAAATTATACCTCTCAGATATTGATGCCGGAAAAACCTATGTTTATGATATTCTTGGAGAAGGAAAGCTGTCAGAAAGAAAGCTTTTTTGTGAAATGGGTTCAGATGGAATGACTTTGGACAAACACGGAAATCTTTATTTAACAGGAGATGGAGTACATATTTTTAACCGGGACGGTAAGAAAATCTATCATATTTCCATTCCTGAAAAATGGACATCCAATGTAACATTTGGAGGAAAAAATAATGATGTTTTATTTATTACTGCTTCAACTGCTGTTTATACTTTCCCGATGAGAGTGAGAGGAATAAAGTAGTTTTACCCATACTGTTTTTACCACAAAAGTCACTGAAGTATTTATTTCTAAACACTTCAGTGACTTTTATGGTTTGAAAATTAATTAAAAAGATACGGTTCTTAATAACAGGATACCGAATCTTAATAAGCAACCTCCATTTTCACTTTTTTCCCTTTCAGTTTTTCATTCTGAAGTTTTTTCAGGGTTGCACCTACTTTATTTCTGGAAACAGCAACATAGGATGTGGTATCTTTTACCTCAATCAATCCGATGTCTTCTTTTTGGAGTTCCCCCTTTTTTATAAGATAACCCACTACATCTACTTTATTGACTTTATCTTTTTTTCCGGCACTGATATAAATGGTTTGAAATGGTGTTTTCGCCGGAACTTTAGTAAAGCCTGCTACACTTTCTTCAGGTGTGTTATTTTTGATGAATGGGAAATTCTCATCTTCAGTCATGATAAGGTAAGCAAAACCTTTGGCATTCATTCTGGCGGTACGTCCGTTTCTGTGAATAAATGCATCCTCTTTTGGAGGCAGCTGGTAATGTACAATAGATTCCACTTCAGGAACATCAAGTCCGCGGGAAGCCAGATCAGTCGTAATAAGAATTCTTGCAGAGTCATTTCTGAATTTCAGTAAAGCACGCTCTCTTTCATCCTGTTCCATGCCGCCGTGGAAGGTTTCCCTGTCGATACCTTTTTCTCTTAAAAGCTCAGAAATTCTGTCAACAGCTTCACGGTGATTACAGAAGATCAACGTTCTTTTATTTCCGATCTTGCAAATTAAATTGAATAAAGTATCTAGCTTTTCCTCAGAAATAGTCATCACTTTTCGTAATTGGATATCCGGCTTTACTTCACTTAATTTTAAAAAATCAATGGTCTTTTCATTCTTTAAGCCTGTAAACTTGGGAATTTCATCCATTGCTGTAGCTGAAGTCAGAATTCTTTGTGAAAGACCTTTTAATGAACCGGAAATAAATTCCATATCCTCATGAAATCCTAATTCTAAGGCTTTATCAAATTCATCCAGTACTAAAGTCTGAATCGTTCTCGGATCGAAATTGTTATTTCTTATATGGTAAGCAACCCTTCCCGGAGTTCCGATTAAAACAGCAGGTGCTTCAATTAAATTATTGACCTCAATTTTTTTATCATGTCCACCATAACACACAGAAACTTTGAAATCTGTTCCCATTGCTTTGAAAACCTGTTCGATCTGTAATGCCAGTTCTCTTGCAGGAACTAATAGTAAAGCCTGAACACCCTGCACATCTTTTTTCAGATTTCTAAGAACCGGAAATAAAAAAGCAAGGGTTTTTCCTGAACCGGTAGGAGAGAGCAGGATGATATCGGTATTGTTTTCAGAGGCAGTGTATGTAGATTTCTGCATTTGATTCATTTCCTGAATCTGCAGTTTTTGATAAATTGATTCTAATTCCATGGTGCAAAGGTAAGAAATTTAGGTGGCAGATGTTAAAGTTCAGTATTCGGGATCAGAGCTATAAGTTTTAATGATAGATATTCTGTCTTTTATTGTAATATTTATAATCTTAGGTCTGTCATCTTAACTATTGATTCTTGATTCTCTTAATAAATATCCATTGGAAATCAATTGTTTAAACGATAATCTTGTAAAAGAAAACCTCTTGTTTGTTTTAAAAAAAAATCTTATCTTTGCATCCACTTTTTGTGGGAGAGGTTTGATAGGGTAAAATATTAAAAATTAATTACTTCCGTATTTTTTAAATCCACATTTATTCAAACCATTAAAAAAGAAGGAATACAAATTTTATTAGAAAATGTCAAAAGAGACAAATTCAGCAGAGGTTATTTTAAACCAAAACGTAGCACCAGAACAATTTGATTGGGATTCATTCGAATCAGGTCTTGATGCAGATGCGAGAAAAGAAAAAAGCGACTTAGAAGAAATCTACAACGGATCTCTAAACAGCCTAAACGACAATGACGTTTTAGTAGGTAGAGTAGTAAGATTAACTGACAAAGAAGCTATCGTAGACATCAACTTCAAATCAGAAGGTGTTATTTCTCTTAACGAATTCCGTTACAACCAAGGCCTAAGTGTAGGTGATGAGGTAGAAGTAATGGTTGACAAGAGAGAAGACAAAACTGGTCAGTTACAGTTATCTCACAGAAAAGCTAGAACGCTTAAAGCTTGGGATAAAGTAAACGAACTTCACGAAACTGGAGAAATCGTTAACGGTTTTGTTAAGTCTAGAACTAAAGGAGGTATGATCGTTGACGTTCACGGAATCGAAGCATTCTTACCAGGTTCTCAAATTGACGTTAAGCCAATTAAAGATTACGATCAGTTCGTAGGTAAAACTATGGAGTTCAAAGTTGTGAAAATCAACCCTGAGTTCAAAAACGTAGTTGTATCTCACAAAGCATTGATCGAAGCAGATATCGAAGGTCAGAAAAAAGAAATCATCGCTCAGCTTGAAAAAGGACAAGTTCTTGAAGGTACTGTTAAGAACATTACTTCTTACGGTGTGTTTATCGACTTAGGAGGTGTAGACGGATTAATTCACATTACAGATCTTTCTTGGTCTAGAGTGAACCACCCATCTGAAATCCTAGAAGACGGACAAACTGTGAAAGTAGTAATCCTTGATTTCGATGATGAGAAAACAAGAATCCAATTAGGTATGAAGCAATTAGAAGCTCATCCTTGGGATGCTCTTTCTGCTGACATGAAAGTAGGAGACAAAGTAAAAGGAAAAGTAGTAGTTCTTGCTGACTATGGTGCATTCGTAGAGATCGCTCCAGGTGTAGAAGGATTAATCCACGTTTCTGAAATGTCTTGGTCTACTCACTTAAGATCTGCTGGTGACTTTGTGAAAGTAGGTGATGAAGTAGAAGCTGAAGTATTAACTTTAGATAGAGAAGAAAGAAAAATTTCTCTTGGTATCAAGCAATTATCTAAAGATCCATGGGAGAATATCGAGGTTAAGTACCCGGTAGGATCTCAGCATGTAGGAACTGTAAGAAACTTCACTAACTTTGGTGTATTCGTAGAGTTAGAAGAAGGTATCGACGGATTAATCTACATTTCTGATCTTTCTTGGACTAAGAAAATCAAGCACCCATCTGAGTTCTGTGCAGTAGGTGATAAATTAGATGTTGTAGTTCTTGAATTAGACATCCAAGCTAGAAGATTATCTCTAGGTCACAAGCAATTGACTGAAAACCCATGGGATAAATTCGAAACTAAGTATGCTGAAGGAACTATCCACGCTGGTAAAGCTGTAGAAGTTCACGATAAAGGAGCTTCTGTACAATTCGAAGATGCTGAAGTAGAAGCATTCTGCCCTTCAAGATTATTAGAGAAAGAAGATGGATCTAAAATCAAAAAAGGTGAAGATGCTCAATTCAAAGTAATCGAATTCAACAAAGAATTCAAGAGAGTAGTAGTTTCTCACACAGGAATCTTCAGAGATGAGGAAAAGAAAAATGTGAAAGACTCTTCTTCTAGAAATATCTCTTCTTCAAACAACGAAGAAAGATCAACTCTTGGAGATATCGATGCATTAGCAGAATTGAAAAGAAAAATGGAAGAGGGTAAATAATCTTTGAAACCATTTATAATATGGAGCCGCTCATTTGAGCGGCTTTTTTTATGCTTGGTAATGGATACAATCCAGATCACTTACTTTTATTAATTTATGATAACAGATAGGTGTTTTTTATTACTCTTTCATGGTCTAACGTTAATGAATGGTTAATGGTTAAATATTTTATGTTATGGATAATATTAATGTTATTTTTAATTCAACTTAATTTAAAATATTGATTTATGAAAAAAGCATTCTTATTTTTCTTTTTAGCCTGTCTGATGGTGGGAAGTTCTTTAAAGGCACAGACGGACTATATTATCTGTCTTGATAATGGTTCTACCATAAATAACGCACGCTTCCAGGAGATGAAGCTTACAGCAGCTAAATTAATTGAACGTATCATGGCATGTCATCCTAAAAACAGATATGCGGTAGTTCATTACGGAACAGGCCTGAATAACGGTCCCAGCTTAGGGCTTACCCCAAGAATATATATAGAGTCAGATTTTACTACACTTACCTTTCCGGAACCTTATCTCAATAGAAGGCTTAGCTATGGTCAGCATTTTAATGAAGCGTTGGGGTTAATAGGGAATGCATTGGATGGCAGTTACAGCCCGGAGATTGTAAGTCCGCAGACTTCATTACATAAAAATGGAAGCTCCAAGCTTGCAGTATTGGTGCTTACTGACGGCTCCAGAAATACAGGAGATTTACTTACAGGATCATATCTTGCGAATTATTATGATACAGCATTAAATACTCCGGGAGCATTTAAAAATGTGACAGACTTTAAAGTAAACCGGGGTGCTAAATTTGTAATGATGCATATGAGTCCTAATGTGCAGTCTTCTGCTACGGGGGTCTCTATTGCGAGTGCCGGAGGATCATATTCCGGGGGAGTTGAAACTAATGTTAATGACCCGGATTACGGAGTTTTACCAAGACTGTATTATCCAAGACCTCAATCTTTTGTATTTGAATCTGTATCAGAGATGCCTAAAGTTGATGAAATAATTAATAGTACTTGTAATACCGGAGTGTGGGGAAGTTTGAAATTCTATTACGAATACAATAGTTGTGGGGTATCTCCAGACTTTAATATTTATGGTGATTATACATTGCCTCCCGGAGCTACAGTGACCCACAGTAAAATGGTGGTTCGGGATATCAGTACAGGAGTGGATTACGGTATTTCCACAACTCCTACCTTCATCAATGGTAATCAGGTGTATTTTCACTTTTATCCTTCGGATATTAATTTTCCTCCGGGATCTACAGCGAAATATAAATTTATCATGACCGTGCAGTATAGTTTTTCCAGTGGAACCATGGATGTAATGAGCTGGAATCATTATCCTATGTTCCCTTACGACCTGGATCTGGGAGTTTCCTGTACAAGAGGAGTTCCTGAAGTTGCAGACAGCTCCATTAAAATTACACCTAACCCTACTGATGGCAAATTCAAGGGAGTTTTGAATAGAGAAATTGGATCAGGAAAGCTTGAAGTATTGGATTTGAATGGGAATGTATTGCTCACCAAAACGGTAGAAGGAAAAGCATTTGATGCAGATTTAAAAAATAGACAGCAGGGTGTGTATGTTATAAAAGTGACATCAGATAAAGGGGAAATAAACGTGGGTAGAATTATAAAAAAATAATTATTAGTAACGAAACTGTCCGTAAGGGCAGTTTTTTTTTAATGAGTATTTGGGGTACAAAATGTAAGTGAAGAAAAATAATATGGTAGCTGCATACTGTCTTATACTCATAAAACAGAGTGTGGATTCTCTTTGTTGAGAAATATTCAATAGTATATTTTGTTTTTAAATTTATATATATTGATTTATTTTAATTAAAAAGCTAATAATTCAGCTTTTGTATTGTGAATTATTTGTAGATTAGCAGCTTTAATAATTGACATGAAAAATAAAACTTTACCTATTTTATTTGCTGTGTTTTCAGCATTTCCAGCTTTTTTGTTTGGACAAGATAATGAAAATTTGATTAAGGATTATATTTCTCAAAACAAAATGAGAGAATATAAAAAATCAGACCTTACTCATTTTATTATAGATAATGTAGATGACTCAAAGTCACTGAATGGGAATGTTGTAAAATTTGTACAGACCTATAACGGCCTACCAGTATACAGTTCTGTAGGAACAGCACTTATTAAGGATCATAAAGTTGTATATTATACGGACAATTTTATTAAAGATTATGTTTCAGCAACATCAAGTGTTGCCGTTATCAATAAAACTACGGCACTTCAAAAGATAGCAGAGGAGCTAAATAATGCAGACATTGCTCATTTTACGATTCTGGAATATCTTGAGAAAAATAAAAAGAAAGGAACAGGATCGGCCAATCAAAGATTAGTATATGCCAATGATGGAAACGGGAATTTACGTCTCGTGTACGAATACAGTTTGATGGAGCCTAAATCTCCAAATCATTGGAATATTTTGGTTGATGCTTATAATGGAAATATCCTTGAGAAAAGTAATTTAACGTTATCATGTAATTTCCTTCCTGACGCATATGGCTCTGAGGCTGGGCATGATCATCATACACATCTTGGAAATTTACTTATAGGCCCTGATAATAAAACAGCTCAAAACAGCGCTTTCGTATTACTTCCGGACAATGCTTCCTATAACGTTTTTCCTATGCCTATTGAAGCCCCTACTTTTGGCTCAAGATCAATTCTTACCAATCCATGGATTTCTGTTGCATCTCCTGAGGGATGGCACTCTGATGGTGTTAATCATTACACCGTAACGAGAGGAAACAACGTTTTTGCTTATGAAGATGTTGCCGGAACAGCTTTAACGGATCCTGATTATCTACCCGGAACACCGGTAGATGGAGGTGCGGCAAGAAGCTTTGATTTCCCTTTTAGTATCAATGGAACTCCTGTGGCTAACAGAAATGCATCAATTACTAATTTATTTTACCTGAATAATAGAATTCATGATGTTTTTTATCAGTTTGGATTCACTGAATCTGCTAAAAATTTTCAGCAGAATAACTTTGGAAAAGGTGGGGAAGATGATGATTCTGTATATGCGGAAGCTCAAGATGGTGGTGGTTTAAATAATGCCAACTTTTCTTCTCCGGCAGACGGATTTAACCCTAGAATGCAAATGTATTTATGGAATAGAGTGAATCAGTTGTTTTATTATAACACCCCTGCGGGAGCTGTTATACGTAAACCTAGGGCAGGAACTTCAGAATTTGGTGCTCCTTTAAGCGCTACCGGAATTACGGGTAATGTACAGTTATCTCCAGTGCCGGAAGGATGTACAGCTTTACCTGCAGGATCGCTTACAGGAAAAATAGGCTTGGTAGAAAGAGGAACATGTTCTTTTGTTGTTAAAACAAAAAACCTGCAGGATGCCGGAGCTACAGCTGTAATTATTTATAACAATGCAGTAAATGGAGAATCGATAGGTAACATGTCAGGAACAGATCCTGCAGTTACTATTCCTACTGTTCTAGTTGCCAAGTCTGAAGGAGATTATATTAATGGTCAGCTTACTGCTAATGTAACGGTAAATGTTACCCTTAAGGATGATCCGACTACCAGCGTAACACCGGATGGAAGTTTTGATAATGGTATTGTAACCCATGAGTATGGTCATGGAATATCTAATAGACTTACAGGAACGGGTTCTAATTGTTTGAATGCAAATGTCAGTAGAGAACAGATGGGTGAGGGATGGTCAGACTTCTTTGCTTTAATGCTTACCAATAAAGCGGGAGATAATGCATCGGTGCCAAGAGGAATGGGAACTTATGTAGGAGGTCAGCCGATAGATGGAGGAGGTATCAGACCTGCTAAGTATTCTCCGGACCTTACCATTAATAATTATACCTATGGACGTACTAATGGTATGGTATATACTAATGCGAGTGGAGGGCTATCTCTTGATGTCCATTCTATTGGATTTGTTTGGGCCACCATGCTGTGGGATCTTCACTGGAAATATGTTGAAAAATATGGCTATTCATCTGATGTATTGGCAAACTCCACTAACGGAAGCAGCAGGGTATTACAGATCGTAACTGATGCATTGAAACTTCAGGGCTGTAACCCTTCATTCATTGATGGAAGAGATGCTATATTAGCTGCAGACGCAGCATCAAATCTTGGTCAGGATAAATGTATGATCTGGAATGTTTTTGCAAGAAGAGGACTGGGAGTGGGTGCTTCGGCAGGACTTAAAAACAATATCAATGACCAGGTGGAAAACTTCTCGGTACCGGCAGAATGTACGTTGGCTACGAATGAGGTGAAATCTGTGAAAGACAGCAAGATTTCTATTTACCCGAACCCTGCTAAAGATGAGTTTTACATTAACTTCCCAAGCAATGCCCTTGGAAAAGTAAGTGTGGAATTGTATGATACAAGTGGTAAGTTGGTTTCTTCCGAAGATAAAATTTCACCGGATGCTAAAAAAGCCATTTCTACAACTCATTTAGTCAATGGAGTATATATGGTAAAAGTAAAAGGACTTGGTTTTGAATCTACTTCTAAAGTAATCATAAAAAAATAATTAATTTTTATATCATTAGTAATTTCAGAGATCACCACAAGCTTGCTTGTGGTGATCTTATTTTATCTATTAAGATTAAGCTTGCAGGGTAGTTTAATTTATATGTCGTAACTTTGCAGGCTGTAAAAAAAATTATGAAGAAGAAAAATATACTAAAAGGTGTTTTATTTGTAGGAATTGGAGCTAGTATATATGGTATGTTAGCCACTTTTGTGAAAATGGCTTATCATGATGGCTTTACAACCTCAGAAGTTACCACTTCTCAGTTTGTATTGGGACTGCTTGGTTTGCTGATCCTGAATTTTATCCAGACGATTACCTCAAAACAAAAATTATCATTACCGAATTCTAAGGAAGTAAGGATGTTGATCCTTGCGGGAACTTCCCTGGGAGGAACAAGTTTGTTTTATTATATTGCTGTGCAGTATATCAATGTTTCCATTGCTATTGTACTGCTGATGCAGTCGGTTTGGTTCAGTGTGGTAGTAGAAAGCATTCTGGCAAAAAAACTGCCTAATGCAAGAAAAGTAGTTTCTGTAGTGATCGTATTGCTGGGAACAGTGCTGGCTACTAATCTTATTAATATGGAAATAGAACTGGATTGGCATGGAGTGTTCTGGGGATTAATGGCCGCTGCTTCATATACCTTGACGATGTTTACGTCCAATACACTGGCTACCCATCTTCCGGTATTCAGAAAGAGTATTATTATGCTGGCGGGAGGTTCTATAGTGGTTTTTACATTTTTATTCTTTGCGCAGATAGGCCCAATGTATTTTGATGGCTTAAAATCACTGTATTTAAACTTTACGGAAAATACAGAGCATATACACTCCTTTAATTATTCAATATTCTGGACATATGGATTTGTTTTAGCACTGTTTGGTACTATTATTCCACCAATCTTATTTAATATTGGTTTCCCTAATGCAGGTCTGGGACTTGGAAGTATTGTTTCTTCTCTGGAACTTCCGGTTTCAGTAACGATGGCTTTTGTTTTGCTGGGTGAAAAAGTGTTTTTGATACAATGGGTAGGCATCGTTTTGATTCTTTTTGCCATTGTTTTAATGAATCTGCCTTCCAAAAAAGAAAAGGAAATTTCCGTTGCAGAATTATCTTAAAAATAATATTTAAATAAAAATAACAGTTGAAAACCGCTTCTTTTGAAGCGGTTTTTTTAATTTTAATAACTAAAATAAAGTTCATGAAATATTTCAGAAATATAGTTGCGATGCTGGTGTTAACCGTTAGCCCGGGAGTAGCATTTTCCCAGGTAAAACCGTTAGATGCTGTACTTTCAGAATATAAATATCCTTACGATGTCCATTTTATCAGTTTACAATCTCAGAATAATGATATAAAAATGGCTTATATGGATGTAAAACCCAAAAATCCCAATGGAAAGACAATTATGCTTCTTCATGGGAAGAATTTTAATGGGGCCTATTGGGAACATACGGCTAAAGATTTGTCTGCTAAGGGGTTCAGGGTAATTATTCCGGACCAGATAGGATTTGGTAAGTCGTCTAAACCTCAGAATTATCAGTTCTCCTTTTCACAGTTGGCAGAAAATACCAAAGCCATGTTGGATGAATTGAAGCTTGATAAAGTTATTGTCCTTGGACATTCAATGGGAGGGATGGTAGCCACCAGGTTTACTCTGCTATATCCGGAAAAAGTTCAGAAACTGATCCTTGAAAACCCCATAGGGCTTGAAGATTATAAAACCTTTGCCGGATATCAGACCATAGATAAGGCCTACCAGGCAGAGCTGAAAAATACCGCCGAAACTTATAAAAATTATCAGTTGAAATTTTATTATGACAATAAATGGAAAGATGAATATCAGCCCTGGTTGGATCTGATTGCCGGATGGACGCTTCATAAAGACTATCCACAGGTAGCATGGGATGCTGCCCTGACTACTGATATGATTTATAACCAGCCGGTTTGCTATGAATTTAAAAATATAATGACTCCAACCTTGCTGATTATAGGAACCAGGGACAGAACGGCAATAGGAAAGGATAGGGCTCCTAAAGAACTTCAACCTAAAATGGGGCAATACCAGGAATTGGGAAAGAAAACCCAGCGGGAGATTGCCGGTTCAAAACTTGTGGAACTTGAGAATGTAGGACATTTGCCACATATAGAAGTCTATCCTAAATTTTTTAAAGCTTTATATGATTTTATACAATAGGATAGAAACGAAAAGGCTTAGTATTTCAAATATTTTACTGTTTGAAATACTAAGCCTTTTTTATTTCTAAATTTGATTTTTTGTATAACATTCAAATCTTTATCCCAATCACATTCTTTAAGGATTTTTTTGATTAAAAAGATCATGTACTGATGATGTGTTTTCCTAGCGCAAAGCTTTAGCTTCATTATCCGTATTTTCAGGGAGAAAAGGATAGAATCAACTTCGTTGATTCGTCGAAGCGTATGGATAAGCATACATCCCACTTAAAATAAAGCGGAATTATTCATAAGCTTTGCGTTTATCTTTTTAATCAAAAAATAATTTCAAACTGACCTATCGAGTCTTGTCAACAAAATATATAAGAATTCCCGAATAAAATTTAAACAAGCTCTAAGCTTTTAAGCTGTAAGCAGGTTGATAACAGGGATTTGTTATTTGTATATATTTCTGGTAATCATTTTTTTATAATAATATTTCACATTAGATTAATTCTTTTTCTCACTAAATATAAATAGGGCCATGGCCCCGATTCCTGAAAAAATGAGAGAAGAAAGTCCTAAGTTCTGAATATACCCAACGCTTATCAGTCCTGTTCCTATCATACTATAATAGATAAGACCCAGCAGGGCTCCTGCACTTCCTGTTTCATTTTTATACTGTATCAGTGCTGTACTCAGGATATTGGGAATGGCAATGCTGAATGCCATGACAATGAAAAAATAAGGGATTAAGAAGTATATTCCTTTACCTGCCAGTATCCATACAAAAGCAGAAGCAATACATGATCCCAGGGTACTTATTTTAACTAAAGTTTTGGGTGATGTATTTTTTAATAACAGAAACCTGTTAAGTTTTGCCCCTATAAACGTTCCTCCAGCCAGGATAATACTGCTGTATCCAAAAGCATAGGAAGAATAATGATTCTGTTTAAAAATAAAAGGAGCCAGCGCATAGTAAGAAAATAAGAGTACATTAAAACTCATAATTAATAAACAGCATTTGATTATTTCGCGGTCTTTAAGCATTCGTTTTAATAGATCAGTCAGAGTTCTCCTATTTATTTCTTTTCCCGGATAGCGGGTCTCAGATACCTTTCTTCTGGATAGGATATAAAATAAAACAGCCAGCAGATATAAGGTAATGAAAATACCCTGATGCCCTGTAGTAGAAGCCAATACAGAACCTGTAATCATGCCGATAACCGGGCTGATGGATAAACCTATTCCAATCCAGGAAAATACTTTACTGATATTCTCTTTATCATAACTGTCACGCAGAATAGTTTGGGTAACAATGGATCCTACAGAAATTCCAAACGCGGAAATAATCCTGGCAATAAGTAAGATGGTGAAGTTGGGAGCGAAGACAGCAGCCAGCGTTCCTACTCCATAGGTGATAAGCCCATATTCCAATGATTTTTTCCTTCCGATCCTGTCGCACTGAACTCCCCAGAATGCCACTCCCAATGCAAACGCGATGAAATACAGACTGATAGTGAGTGCTGCTGATCCTTCTTTTACTCCAAAATGCTCCTGTACCAATGGTAAAGCAGGGCTATATATAGTCTCTGCAAACTGTGGAAGCATGACCAGCAGTATCATCAGCCAAAGGGGATTTGTCTTTTTCATTTTTTTCTGCAAAGTTTTGAAAAATTGAACGTATATTTATAATGATATAAAAACAAAAAATATCAAAAATAGGACATGGCTATACTGAAACAGGATCAGGAATTTGATGCGGATATCATCCCCGGAAAAGTTATAGGGATTGCTTCGGATATGGTTTTGCATGATTCCGGGTTTCATTTTCATCAAGCTAAAGCCCAGTTGCTGTATGCTCCTTCAGGCTGTATGACGGTTACGACTTCTGACAGACAGTTTGTTCTTCCGCCATTCAGAATGCTATGGATTCCTACCCATGAAATTCATAGGGTAAATTTTCGGAATATGGTGGCGTACAGATCGATCTATTTTGATGAAAGCTACGCTCAAAAATATATGAGCTCAGGACTTAAAGTTTTGCATGTCAATTCTTTATTAAAAGAAATTATTGAAAGGATCTGCTTTTGGGAATGGACAGCTCCTGATCTTAATAAAGAGAATATTCTAAGTGTATTCTGGAACGAAATCATTACTGCACCTGAAGAAAAGCTAACACTTATCATGCCTCAGGACATGCGGCTAAAAAAAACAGTAGAGCAATGGACTTTGCGACTTTCTATACCACCTATGTTGACTCATTTGGCCAAAGAAATTGGCGCTGTTGAAAAAACGATAAGCCGTATTTTTAAGAAAGAAACCGGATTGTCTTATCAGGAATGGAGGCAGCAATGGCGTCTCCAGAGATCGATTGAACTTTTAGTGGAAGGGAATTCTATTGGAGAGGTGGCTTATATTCTAGATTTCTCATCAGATAGTGCATTCATAGAGTTTTTCAAAAAACACACAGGGTCTACGCCTTTACAGTATCTGATGAAAAATGAGTAAAACGTACAGCAAACATCTGTATAAGACATACTTGTTTCCGAGTGGCCAGTGGAAGATTTGATAAAGAGGTCAATTTCTTGCCTTATGCAAAGTCTGTTGAAAAATAATTTGCATAAAATTGTATGACAAAACCATATTAAATACTGATTTTATGGAAAGTTACAGTACTATCATTGCAATGAAAGCAACAGCAGATAAGGTGTATGAAGCTCTGACCCATCAGGTTTCTCTCTGGTGGTCTGAAATGTTTAGTGGCTCATCAGCAGGGGCCGGTGAAGTATTCACTATAAGATTCGGGGAAAATATTCACAAAACAATACGGGTGGAAGAGTTGGTTTCCAATTCAAAAATAATCTGGTATGTGGAAGATTCATTGATTGCCCTTCCTGAATTAAAGAATCAGACGGAATGGATAGGTACAACAATAATTTGGGAGATAGAGCAGAAGGAAACAGATGTATTGCTGCATCTTACCCACATGGGATTACACCCGGCTATTGAATGCTACGACATATGCTCTGAAGGCTGGATACAATTTACCGGGAGCCTGAAACAATTCCTGGAAACCGGAAAAGGAAATCCATATACAGAGTGACTTATCTATCATTTATCACTTATAAAAAAAGAGACTGTCTACGTATGTAAACAGCCTCTTTTTGTATGTATTGTTGTCTGAATTATTTCTTCTTGTAAGCAGCGTCTTTAATTCTTGCTTTTTTACCTCTAAGGTCTCTGAAGTAGTAAATTCTAGCTCTTCTAACTCTACCTCTTCTATCAACTTCAATTTTTTGAAGTGCAGGTAAGTTAATAGGGAATACTCTCTCTACACCTACATCACCACTCATTTTTCTGATGGTAAAAGTTTTTGTAGATCCAGCACCTCTTAATTGGATAACTGTTCCCTTGAAGAACTGAGTTCTTGTTTTTTGTCCTTCTTTAATTTCGTAATACACAGTGATTGTATCACCTGCTTTGAATTCAGGGAATTCTTTTTTTGTAATGTACTTGTCTTGTACGTACTTTAATAAATCCATTATTAATAAATAAAATGTTAAAGCTAAGCAACTTACACGCTTTTCGTCAGAGGTTGAATAACAGGTTGCAAATGTACAAAATAGTTTTTATATATACCAAACAAATAATGTAGTAAAAACTATAATTTTTTCATTGAGTTTTTGTTAAAAATTTAACATTTTCGTTAAGATTCCATCAGCCACAGTTTATATGGGAAGTCTACTTTTGCCCGAAATAAAAATCAGAATAAAGATTTTTAAAGCACTGATTTACAATTTATAACTCTATATGCTATTTTAAAATTAAACTACTATGAAACATTATTTCTTCTTTTTTTGTTTCGCGGTCCAGATGGCATTCGGGCAGGCTTTGTTTCCCTATCTGCAAAACCCTACTCCGAATTCTATGATCGTCAATTGGAAAACAGCTTCCAATAACGAAACAACCGTGATTTACGGAAACTCTCCAACGAATCTGAATGTAACTGTAACCGGGACAACCAATATCTTCTCGGATACAGGATATAATAACAATTACTATTATCACACGGCAAAAGTTACCAACTTACAGCCCAATACAAAATACTATTATAAGATAAAAACAGGAACCAGTGAGTCTGCAGTTTATAATTTCAGAACACTTCCTTTACCGGGGCAACCTGTAACGGCTGATGGGAAAATCCGTTTCCTTATCATGGGAGATAATCAGATCAAGGCAGAACCAAGATATGATACCCTTACTTTGAATGCTTTTAAAAAATTAAAGCAAAAGTTTGGTGCCACAGCCGACCCTTCGGATAATATTGCCCTTACGTTTATGGTAGGAGATCAGGTAGATGTAGGAACATTGGATCATTATGAAAATGTTCATTTTAAAAAGAATATCAAATTATCACCTTACCTGCCTATCCAGACAACAGTAGGAAATCATGAAACCTATGGAACTTTAGGAATGAATTCTTATTATGCTCATTTTTATATTGATGAGATTAAATATAAGAATATCACTTCCGGAAATGAGAATTACTATGCTCAGCAGGCAGGAAATGTATTGTTTGTAAGTTTGAGCTCTGAGCATACCGGTGCTGCACAACAGACCTGGCTGCAGCAGATTTTAAATGAAGCCAACAATGACCCTACGGTAGACTGGATCATCTCTTTAAGCCACAGACCCTATCAGGCAGAACAATATGTAGGAGATATTTCTACGTGGGTAAGAAATAATGCGGTACCACTTTTAGTGACTTCTGATAAATACTTAATGCATGTAGGAGCTCACCATCACCTGTACCACAGAGGTCAGCTGAAAAATACACCGAATTATCAGATTATTTCAGGAGGAACTGCCTGGGATCAATATTGGGGAATGTCTAATGAGCAGGATTTTGATGATGTTCAGAAAACGCTAACGGACTGGACGTACCAGATCGTAGAAGTAGATGTACAAAGCGGAAAGGTAGACGTAGAGTGTTACTCTATCGGAGGGGTATATACTAAGAAAAACAATGAATTGGTAGATTCTTTCCACAGATATAAGAACCAGCCAAAACCTGCGAAACCATCTGTTACCAATACTTTTACCGGTCCAATTACCTTACCTTTGACATTGAATGGAAGTGCATTTTCATCTTCAAACGGGGAACTTTTAAATACCACTCAGTTCCTGATCAGTAAAGCAGCAGATTTTTCTGTCATTGAAAAAGAAGTCTACCGTGATTTTGAAAACTGGTTCGGAAAAGACGGTAACGGAAATCCGGATAAAGCCAAAAACCTTAATGATGGAGTGGATATTACAAAAGTAATGCTGGCAGCTAATTCTATCCCGAACGGTACTTATTATGTGAAAACAAGATACAGAGACAGAAATCTTGAATGGAGTGAATGGAGTGATGTAAAACAATTTGAAATTGTAGGAAGTGTGGTATCCAACCCTACATTTGCTTTAGACAAAACTGAATACACTCAAAGCGAACCTATTGTTGCCACTTTTACAGGAGGTCCCGGAAATCAGCAGGATTGGGTAGGACTTTATAAAAAAGGACAGACACCGGCCACTACAACTTCACAGGGATTTATCTATACCAACGGTCAGACTGCAGGAACGGTTACTTTCAATAATGGTTTAGCTGCGAAGGGGCAGTACTTTGCAGGCTTTTTTGCCAACGGTGGATATACGGAAATTACCCCAAGAAAAAACTTCTATGTAGGCCCGAAAGTTCAGCTGCAAACTACTGCTGATGCCTATCCTGTAGGAGGGACTGTGGTGATTAATTTCAGCAACGGACCCAACCTGGTGAAAGACTGGATCGGGATCTATAAAATGGGACAGACTCCGGGAACCACAAATTCTTTAAAATGGAGTTATGTGACAGCGGCATCAGGAACTCTTAATTTTACAGGTCTTCCCAAAGGATATTATTATGCTCAGTACCTATTGGAAGATGGCTATACCGGAATTGGGGAGAAAGTATTCTTTAAAGTCGGAGACATTGTTACCGAATTATGGACCAACAAACCTGTTTATACCCTTGGAGAGAGTATTACTGCATCATGGACAGATTCTCCGGGAATTATTAAAGACTGGTTAGGAATTTATCCGCAAAATATTCAGACTCCGGATGATAATTTTGTTTCCTATACTTACTTTGACGGGATTACACAGGGAACAAAAACAATTCAGGGAACGGCAGTACCTGCCACACCGGGCAATTATTATATGGTGATGTTTACCAATGATTCTTATACCGAGGTTTCAAACAGAGTACAGTTTCAGGTGACTTCACCTACTTTAGGAACAGAGGAGACAAGAAGTACCGAGAAAAATGTAGTGTTATATCCAAACCCTACTAAACCGGGAGAACCTACTTTCATTAAGAGTGATTATCCAATTGAGAAAATTGAATTGGTATCCGCATCAGGCGAATTGCTGTATGTATCAAAAAATATCAATAATCAACGTTTCTCTTTAGTGAATGAAAACCTTCCGAAAGGAGTATACTTTGTGAAAGTACACGGTAGAAAATTATTCACTTTAAAACTGATTATTCAGTAAAAAGGAAATTAACATAAGAGATAAACAGGCTGCCAGAAATGGCAGCCTGTTTTTTTACAGTAAATAAAAAGGTTTTGCACATCATACCCGGTCACTGCAGGATACTGAACTTTTATTTTATAAAAAAGCAGCCTCAAAAACTGAAGCCGCTTTTCGTATCATAAAGTGATTGAGATGTTATTCAAAATCTGGGTGTAAATACTCTTCGAGAATAAAAGTTTGATTATCCGTAGCAAAAGAATTCTCCCCGGTATCTGCCAGAATCTTAGTATCCTGAAGAAGTTTTCCTTCCGAACTGTAAATTTTTAACAAGATCCATTTTCCATTGCGCTCAAGCTCCCTTGCTCCGCTGGCTAATTTGAATTTGATTTTTCCACTCTGAAGAATGCCGGCTTTTACAGAAGATTTGTTGGCAGGTTTTCCTTTTACATACTGTACAACCTGTGCTGTAAAACTGTAATCATCATCTCCATCTTCGCTTACTGGCTGGTTATAGGTATACAAAATTACTCCTTTATCATCATAAACCGTCGCATCATAAGCATCCTGTTTAGAGTTTAATTTCTTTTCGGATTTCAGCTTTTTTTCCTCATAATATACTTTGCTGCTGACCAAAACGGCATCCTTATACTGTTTTTCGGTAAGTCCATCATAGGAAGTCCCGCTAAAAGGCAAATCATCTTTATACGTCAATGTGGACCTTAATTTACCTTCCGGCGAATAGTATTTAATTTCCTGGGTAGAACCGTCCTTTAGCAACGTTTCCGTAGAAAGCTTCCCGTTTTCGTCAAATACTTTATTAAGTGTGACGAGTCCGTTTTTATAAACATCAACGGTTGAAATATAGCTGTAATCATAGCTGAACTGATAGTCATCACCGTCCATAGGGGTATAGGTATCACTTTCTTTATCGTATTGATAAATTAAATGGGCTATTTTTTTTCCGGATTCATCATATGTAGTTTTATAGCCGTCTTTTTTATTTCTTTTCTGTTCCTGCAGAATTTTTCCATTCTTTCCATAGATAACACCTTCTTTTATGCTGCCATCGCTTTTATATTTTTCAATTTTGGAAACCCTCATCGGGTTATAGTAATATTCTACTTGTGTGCTTTCACTACCGGATTCAGAGGTTGCACTGCCAATATACTTACCCTTTTCACCATAGTATTTATTTTCATAGCCTCCATTCTTATTGATAATGGATTCAGATCTGATCCCTTTGATATCCTCGTCATAAATAATCGTTTGGGTTGGTGTAGAGTTTTCATATAGAGTGAGAGAGTTGTAGTAATACTCACTTTCCGGGTCTTTATAGCTAAAGGATTTTCCACTGAACGTACCGTCAGCTTTATATACTAAATCTTCTATCAGTTTTCCGCTGGCATCATAGGATTGAGAAGGACCTACCTGTTTGCCGTTGGAGTAGGTGACGAAGTTCATAATCTTGCCTTCAGGAGTATACCAGGTTACTTTACCTTCGAAAACTTCACTGTTTGGAGTGGTATCAGAAGCAAGACCTTCCATTTGCAGCGTTCCGTTTTTATAGAAATCTTTGATGAGGGTAAGTTTACCTTTGGGAGTAGTCTCACGGTAATATTCCATATTAGCCTGGGTTGTTTTTTCCCAGTTTTCATCAAAATAAGTTTTTTCCTGTGCATATACGTTGATGCTGAGTACTAGAGCCAGTAACGCTGACGTAAATAATTTTTTCATGCTTTTTTATTAAGTTTATGGTTTATGTACTGATTAGTGTGTTTTCGTATTGAAAATAGATAAGCCTATAAGGTCGAAAAGGATAGTAGGGCAGAGACTGGGCTGCCGGGAAATAATTTTACATTGAAATTGTGTTTACATAAATTACATCGGAAGTATAGTGTATAATATTTCTGAATTTACAGCTTCAAATATAAATCAATTTGTTGAGAAATACGAAAAAAATGAACAGACTTGTTCGTTTTTGGTAGTAATAATTTGATTTTTATGGCTTTAAATAGTAAAAAAGAACCATTTGGTAGAATGGGGAATTCAGTATCATTTCCCATCATCATATATATGGGAAAATTTATTAAATTTAGCCAACAGAAAAATCTAATATTTCATGATAGATAAAAGAGTAAAAAATGCAAAGGAAGCCATCGACGGAATTAAAGATGGGATGACATTGATGCTTGGAGGGTTTGGGCTTTGCGGTATCCCTGAAAATTCAATCAATGCTTTGGTAGAAAGTGATGTGAAAGAGCTGACTTGTATTTCAAACAATGCAGGAGTAGATGATTTCGGGTTAGGATTATTGCTTCACAAAAGACAGATTAAAAAAATGATCTCTTCTTATGTAGGCGAAAATGCTGAATTTGAAAGACAGATGCTTTCAGGTGAATTGGATGTTGAGCTTACTCCACAGGGAACTTTAGCAGAAAAATGCAGAGCAGCTCAGGCCGGAATTCCAGCTTTTTATACGCCGGCAGGCTATGGTACTGAAGTTGCAGAAGGGAAGGAGGTAAAAGAATTTAACGGAAAACCGCACATCCTGGAACATGCTTACGATGCAGACTTTTCTATTGTGAAAGCATGGAAAGGGGATCATGCCGGAAACCTTATTTTTAAAGGATCTGCCAGAAACTTTAACCACCCTATGGCGGGAGCCGCTAAAATAACCATTGCCGAAGTGGAAGAATTGGTGGAACCGGGAGAACTGGATCCTAATCAGATTCATATTCCGGGAATCATGATCCAGAGGATTTTCCAGGGAGAAAAATTTGAAAAGAGAATAGAGCAGAGAACAGTGAGAACTAAAGAGTAACTCCTGATTACCATAAAAAAATAAAGCGCTGAAAATACATTCAGCGCTTTATTTTTTTTATGCTTGTGAAATAAGCGTTTTCCTTTCTCCGATTTGTTGTCGCCACATGGCATAGTACAACCCTTTTTCGGAAATTAAGTTTTCGTGAGATCCTGTTTCCACGATTTGCCCACGTTCAAGAACATAAATTCTGTCTGCATGCATGATCGTACTTAAACGGTGAGCAATGAGAACGGTAATTTGTTCTTTTTCTTTTGAAATATCTTTTATTGTAGAAGTTATTTCTTCTTCAGTAATACTGTCCAATGCTGAAGTTGCTTCATCAAATATCAATAGATGGGGTTTTCTTAAAAGTGCTCTGGCAATGGCAATTCTTTGTTTTTCACCACCACTCAGTTTCAGTCCTCCTTCTCCAATCACTGTTTCTATACCCTTTTCTGCTCTTTCCAGTAATGCGGTACAGCTGGACTTCTGCAAAGCTGCCGCCAGTTCAGATTCTGTAGCTTTCGGATTGACAAAAAGAAGATTTTCTTTAATGGTTCCTGCAAATAGCTGAGTGTCCTGAGTTACAAAACCAATCTGATTTCTCAGTTCGTCAAAATCAAATTCTTTTCCATTAATGGTATTATAAAAGATATTTCCTTCCTGAGGCCTGTAAAGTCCCACCAGTAATTTGACCAATGTACTTTTTCCAGAACCGCTGGGTCCCACAAAAGCAATGGTTTCTCCATTTTTAACGTCAAAAGAAATATTATTCAGCGCCTTATACTGAGCCGTTTGATGTTTGAAAGAAACATGCTTAAACTCCAATTCCTCAATAGCACCAATCTGCTTGGGATGAAGAGGTTTTTCTTCCACATTTTTTTTCATTAAACTGTCAAAATTGAAGAGAGAAGCCTCGGCTTCACGGTAAGAAATGATGATATTCCCAATTTCCTGCATCGGTCCGAAAATGAAAAAACCATAAAACATCAGAGACAGGTATTGTCCGGGAGTCACAACATTTTTAAAAATTAAAAATAATAAGGTCAGCGTGATCAGCTGTTGAAGAAAATTGACCATCGTTCCCTGAATAAAACTTAAAGAACGGATGCTTTTAACTTTTCTAAGCTCAAGACCCAAAATTTTGTAGGTATTATTGTTCAATCGGATAACTTCCTGATTGGTGAGTCCTAAACTCTTTACAATTTCTATATTTCTTAAACTTTCCGTTGTACTTCCCGCTAAAGCCGTAGTTTCAGAAACAATATTTTTCTGAATGCTTTTTATCCTTTTACTCAGTAAATTGGTGATAAATGCGATCAGAAATATTCCGCAGATATATACCGGCATAATCGACCAATGTAACCGGATAGCATACACAGAAACGAAAATGATACTGACTAAGATTCCAAAGAAAATATTGATGAAATTGGTGATGAATTTTACAGAATCCTCTCTTACTTTCGTTAAAATAGATAATGTTTCACCACTCCTTTGATCTTCAAATTCCTGATAAGGCAGTGCCATGGAGTGCTTTAAGCCGTCTGTGAAGATTTTTGCCCCAAACTTCTGGGTGATAACACTTACCACATAATCCTGAAAAGCTTTGGCAATTCTGCTTACCATTGCTGTTCCGATAAGCAATCCTAAAAAGTAAAAGGCACCATGGTATATTTTGTTTCCGTATAAATAGTCATCCAGATTTCTCGGTAAGAGTTTTTCTTTATCAAAAAAATTAGGATGGGTGACCAACTGGTCCAGGATATTCCCTGTAATTGCCGGAGCAAATAATGAGAAAACCTGATTAATAGTTGCCAATAGCAAAGATATAATGATCAACCATTGGTAAGGTTTAAGGTATCTTAAAAGTATTTTCATTCTAGTAAATAATGTTGCAAAATTACAGATATTATTTTAACTAACACTGTTAATTGTCAAGCGCAACAAAGACCTTTTGTATTCAGTTGAAAATAATTAAATTGCAGTCTAAGTTTTTATTATGCTTACAAAAGAACAAATTGCCAAAAGAATTTCAAAAGAACTGAAAGATCGCTATTATGTAAACCTGGGAATAGGAATTCCTACATTGGTTGCCAACTATGTTCCGGATGGTATTTCCGTAGAATTCCAAAGTGAAAACGGAGTTTTGGGGATGGGACCTTTCCCTTTCGAAGGTGAAGAAGATGCAGATATCATCAATGCCGGAAAACAAACAATCACTATTTTAGAAGGAGGTTCATTCTTTGATTCTGCATTCAGTTTCGGAATGATCCGTGGCCAGAAAGTAGATCTTACCATTCTTGGGGCTATGGAGGTTTCAGAGAACGGAGATATTGCCAACTGGAAAATTCCTGGAAAAATGGTGAAAGGAATGGGAGGTGCTATGGATTTAGTAGCTTCTGCTGAGAATATTATCGTAGCCATGATGCACGTCAACAAAGCAGGAGAAAGTAAAATCCTGAAAAAGTGTACACTTCCACTGACAGGAGTCAACTGTGTAAAAAGAGTGGTTACTGAATTAGCCGTACTGGACGTTACCCCCGAAGGTTTCAAACTAGTGGAAAGAGCTCCCGGTATTTCAGTAGAACATATCATCAATGCTACAGAAGCGGATCTGATCATCGAAGGAGAAATTCCTGAAATGCAATTCTAAATAAAATAAAAAGCCTTGTCACTGACAAGGCTTTTTTATGTGATATAAATTCTTCTAATAGGTTGTAAACACATACCGATCGGCACGAGTTTAGAATTTTCAGAGAACAGAATGTATGGTTAGCAAAGAAATCCGGATCCTGAATTTTTGTTTCAAGACAAATGAAATTTATTTCCCATCCTGCGCCCCAAAAACTTTCTGCAAAATGCTTGTCGTTCTCATTGCCGGAGTGTTTCTGATTCCACTTTCCTTCTGAGCCACCATTTTGAAAACTCCATTGATGGTTTCTGTAGTAACATATTCGTTAAGGTCAGTAGTTACGGCTTGTCCTGTGAAGGTATTGTATTTTGAGATAAGGTTCTTCCATACTGTGTCTGCACCTACTTTCCCAAGAGAAGCTTTTACTTTAGGCTGAAAAGCAGTAAATAGCTGACTTTGGGTTTTGCCCTGAAGATAATTGGTCGCAGCATTATCAGTACTCAACAGAATGTTTTTAGCATCTGTAATCGTCATAGAGGTAATGGCATTGGTAAAGATAGGGGCAGCTTCCGTTACCGCATCTTCTGCAGCTCTGTTTAGTAATTTTACCCCTTCATCAGCAAGACTTCCCATTCCCAGAGAACGTAAGGTCGTATCAATTTTTCTTAATTTTTCAGGCATTAAAATTTTTACAGCTTCATTCTTGAAAAATCCATCGGTTAAAGCCAGTTTCTTCACTCCATCAGTGACTCCAATGTTTAAAGCTTCTTTTAATCCTGATGAGATCTGTGAAGACGTAAGATTACCAAGATTGGCAGTTGAAGTAGCAGATGTCTTCGTAGAAGTAGAAGGAGTGGTCGCTGTTGTTGTGGCTGAACCTTTTGTTTTTACAGGAGCATTAAGATCAACACCTGTTTTATCTTTCACTGTAGATTTTAAAATATCTAAAAGCTGAGCCTGTGTAGAAATTGAAAATAATAATCCGGCTGCTATAAAAATGTTTTTTTTCATCGTATTTTTTTTACAAATTTAAATGTTTATTCTTTGTAGTTGCTTACACTTAGCAAAAAATAAACCACAATTTTTTTTACCCCTGGGATTACTTCAATCTTCTTAAAAAGTTATTCTTAAATGTTTATCGATTTTTCATTATCTGTGAGGCCGGTTGTAGCTTTTACCAGAAATAGTTTTTAATTATCTAAAATGAGTCAATAAGTTTTAGAAAATAATTATCTTAGCTAAAACCTTAATCATACTTAAATGCAACGTTTTCTTTTTTTATTTTCTATTCTTTTCTCAACTGTTTTGGGGGCTCAAAAGAAGCTTAATCTGATTCCTTATCCACAAAATATAACCTTGGAAGATGGAGTGTTTATCATTCCGGAAACATTGATACTGAGTGATCAGCTTCCAAAAGAAGAAACTGACTATTTCAAAAAGCGTCTCGGCTCACTGGTTAAATTTAAGTACAGCAGTAAAAGAGAAGAGGCTCAACTTACCCAAGCGTTGGTTCCACAGCCCAAAATTCCTGTGACTACTGAAGAGGTGAAAGAAAAATATACACTTTCCATTTCATCAAAAGGAATTTTTATCACGTCCCATACAAAACAGGGATATTTTCTGGCACTTCAGACCTTGCTTCAGCTTTTTGAAGAACATAGAGAAGATAGAAAAATTCCAGCATTAAGAATTGAAGATCAGCCCAAATTTGCATGGCGTGGTATGCACCTTGACGTTTGTCGCCACTTTTTTACAGTGGATGAGGTGAAACAGTATATCGATTATTTGGCGATGTATAAATTAAATACTTTTCACTGGCATTTAACCGATGATCAGGGATGGAGAATTGAAATTAAAAAATATCCGAAACTTACGCAGATAGGTTCCAAACGTAAGGAATCTATGATTGGAGCTTATGTTGATAACACTTTTGATGGAAAACCTTATGGGCCTTATTTTTATACCCAGGCACAGATCAAAGATGTGGTGAAATATGCACAGGAAAGACATATAACCGTTGTTCCGGAAATAGAAATGCCGGGACACGCTTTGGCAGCTTTATCAGCATATCCTGAATTGGCATGTACCAAAGGACCTTTTGAAGCCGCTACAAAATGGGGTGTTTTTGATGATGTTTTCTGCCCTAAAGATGAAACTTTTACCTTTTTGGAAAATGTTTTAGATGAGGTGATTAAGCTGTTTCCTTCCCAATATATCCATATTGGTGGTGATGAATGTCCGAAAACAAGATGGAAAGAATGTGCCCACTGCCAGGAATTGATTAAGAAAAATAATTTAAAGGATGAACATGGCCTGCAAAGCTATTTTATTCATAGAATAGAAAAATATGTAAACAGTAAAGGCCGAAAAATCATCGGTTGGGATGAGATTTTGGAAGGAGGATTAGCTCCAAATGCTGCTGTAATGAGCTGGACTGGAGTAAATGGTGGTATTGAAGCCGCAAAATCAAAACATTTTGCAGTAATGACACCGGGTGCATACTGTTATTTTGACCATTATCAGGGAGATCCGCAATCAGAGCCCAATGCTTTTGGGGGCTTTACACCACTTGATAAAGTGTATTCTTATAACCCTATCCCTGCTGAATTGAATGCAGAACAGGCAAAATACATTATGGGAGTTCAGGCGAATTTATGGACGGAATATATTCTGGACTTTAAACAGGTACAGTATATGATATTCCCAAGGTTACTGGCACTTTCTGAAGTAGGATGGGGAACCTCAGATCCTAAAAATTATAAAGAATTTGAAAACAGAGTGATCAGCCAGTTCAGAGTTTTGGATAAAATGAAGGTGAATTATGCCAAGAGTATTTACAATATCTCAGGAAAGGTAATTCCGGCCAATAATGGTATTGCTTACGAACTATCCACTTCACAAAATTCAGATGGGATCAGATATACAGTAGACGGAACAGCTCCCACCATCAATTCTAATACCTATCAAAAACCTGTTTCAATCCCAGGTTCTTTAACAATTCAATCCGCATATTTTGAGAATGGTCAGCTGAAAAGTGCTGTTTCATCTCAGGAATTTAGCATTTCGAAAACGACAGGGAAAAAAATCACTCTTGAGCAACAACCGAGCGAAAACTATTCCTTTGGAGGTGCTTTTACTTTAGTAGACGGTATTATAGGTAATGTAAAACAGCTTGGTAAAACGTGGCTGGGATTTCAGGGAAAAGATGTGGTGGCAACCATAGATTTTGGGCAGAAAACAGGTTTCTCAGAAGTTTACTTTAATACCCTGGAAAATAAAGGAAGCTGGATTCATCTTGCTAAGTCGGCCAAAATTTTTGTTTCTGACGATAATAAGAATTTTAAACTTATAAAAGAGATCGGAAAAGAAGAGATTCAAAATACCAAAGGGAAAATAAAATTGAATGCAGGTTCTCAAAATGCAAAATACCTGAAGGTGATCATAGAAAATGCAGGAATTATTCCGGCAGGAAATCCTGGAGCTGATTCAAAAGCGTGGTTGTTTGTTGATGAAATTGGTGTACTTTAGCCAAAATTGAAATAAAATGCAGGACAGCGTACTTTATTCAGAATTCTCATCATCACCGGATCTTGTAGAAAAACTGTACCGGGTGGGAGTAACGAAAAATTACAGTGAAGGAGATATTATTTTAGACGAAAATGCTTCTATACGTTCTATTCCTATTGTAATGAAGGGAATGATCAAGGTGATCAGAACGGAAGAAGATGGCCGGGAAATCCTGTTGTATTATATTAAATCCGGGGAAAGCTGTATCATGTCCTTCCTTGGTGGAATGCACAATGAGAAAAGTATCGTTAAAGCTGAGGTAGAAGAAGATGCGGAGATTCTTTTTCTTCCGGTAGATCAGGTTTCCCTTTTTATCAAAGAACATCCGGAATGGCTGGATTATATTTTCAGGCTTTACCATAAACGTTTTGAAGACTTATTGGATATCATCAATGCTATTGCTTTTAAAAAGGTGGATGAAAGATTATTGAAGCTGCTCTATAAAAAATCTGAAATTACCGGCTCAGAAACGATCAGTACCACCCATGAACAGCTTGCCAATGAACTGGGAACAGCCAGGGTAGTGGTATCAAGGCTTCTTAAACAACTGGAAGAAGAAGGAAGACTAAAACTGGGCAGAAACAAAATCGTTCTCCTGAAAAAAGACAATGGGTAGCAAACCCCCAGGTTAATAATAAGCCTCATATTTCCCTCCATCGGAGAGGGGGCAAATCAAAGATTTGACGGGGTGGTTATATTATATCCTTTAATCTCTTCACAATATTCTTAGGTTGCAAAATCTTCCACTATGATAATAATGGTGTTATTTGTGTTTAGCTTCTTCGTTATGTAACAAAAGTAGCTGTGGCTGTTCTTAAACATTTCCATTTTTGCATTATAATTATTTGAACAAATGGAAATCATAGGTTATACAGCCGCAATTTTAATAGGAATTTCTCTTGGGTTGATTGGTGGCGGCGGAAGTATTCTGACAGTTCCTGTATTGGTTTATCTTTTTAGGCTAGACACTTTTCTGGCAACAGAATATTCTCTTTTTATAGTAGGAATAAGCAGTGCGGTAGGCTCTTTGTCATATTTCAAAAAAGGATTGATCAATAGTAAAATGGCGTTGATCTTTGGATTACCTTCCATTATTTCAATTTTTCTCACCAGAAGCTACTTGCTGCCTTTAATTCCTGAAGAAGTTGCCAGAATAGATACTTTTATAGTCACCAAAAATATTTTTCTCCTCCTGATTTTCGCAGGCTTAATGATTCTGGCCTCCTATAAAATGATAGGAAATAATTCTCCTCTGAAAACTTTAGAGACCCGATCAGAAAGCCGTAAAACTTTGTTGGCCGCCGGACAGGGCGTAATGGTGGGCATATTGACCGGATTTGTTGGAGCAGGAGGTGGTTTCATGATCATTCCGGCATTGGTAAATCTGTTGAGAATTCCTATGAAAACGGCAATAGGGACTTCTTTGGTTATTATTTCTCTAAACTCTCTGATCGGTTTCTTCTCTTCCGTGCATAATACAAAAATAGACTGGAACTTACTGGTATCTGTTACAGCTATTGCTGTCATAGGAATTATAATAGGCTCGCAATTGTCAAAAAAAATAGATGGTAAAAAGTTGAAGCCGATATTTGGATGGTTTATCCTGGTGATGGGCATTTACATTATTACCAGGGAAATATTTCTATAAGTATTTATGTGGTGGAAAGAGCACTTAATTTTTATGAAAATCATAGATTTTCATCTTCTGTGAACTTGTTATGCAACAGTTTCTAAATTTTCTTAAGTGAACTAAAGTGTTAAAAAAATCTTTTGTGCCTTTTGTGGTTAGAAAACGCAAATATCTGTTTCAAAATTCTGCTATGTAACAAAAGTAACTGTAGGAGAAAACAGAAAAAGGGAACTTTGTATAGGAAAACAAAATCAAAAATAAATAAAATGAAAATAGAACAGATTTATACAGGATGTTTGGCCCAGGGAGCATATTATATTACTTCTGCCGGAGAGGCGGCAATTATTGATCCACTTAGGGAAGTGCATCCTTATCTGGAAAGATTGGAAAAAGATAAAGTTCAACTGAAATTCATCTTTGAGACTCATTTTCATGCCGATTTTGTCAGCGGACATGTTGATTTAAGTAATAAGACAAAAGCCCGGATTGTATACGGCCCCACTGCTCAGACTGAGTTTCAGGCTATAATAGCTGAAGATAATCAGATATTTGAAGTGGGAAATATTAAGATTAAAGTTCTTCATACACCCGGGCACACAATGGAAAGCTCTTGTTACCTGCTGATTGATGAAAATGGAGAGGAAAAAGCCCTGTTTAGTGGTGATACTTTATTTTTGGGAGATGTAGGACGTCCGGATCTCGCTCAGAAAGCAGCAGAGATGACCAAAGAAGAGTTGGCAGGGCTGCTGTACGATAGCTTATATAAGAAAATTTTACCCCTGAAGGATGATATAACGGTATATCCGGCCCATGGAGCAGGCTCTGCCTGTGGAAAAAATATGCAGAAAGAAACCATTGATACATTGGGAAATCAGAAAGAAACCAATTATGCACTCAATCAAAAAGACAAAGAAAGTTTTATTCATGCCGTTACAGATGGGCTTCTGCCTCCACCAGCTTACTTTGGAATGAATGTGCTGATGAATAAAAAAGGATATCATAGCTTTGATGAAGTGCTGTCACAAGGGCTACACGCTCTTGTTCCGGAGCAGTTTGAAGAATTGGCAGAAGCTTCAGGTGCATTAATTTTGGATGTAAGAAGTAACGGTATATTTGCCAAAAGTTTTATCCCTCAATCTGTGAACATAGGATTAGATGGTGATTTTGCTCCGTGGGTAGGAACACTGATTGGAAACGTTAATCAACCTGTTCTGCTGGTAACAGACATCGGAAAGGAAGAAGAAGCTGTAACAAGGTTGAGCAGAGTAGGTTTCGATCATATTTTAGGCTTTTTAGGAGGAGGTTTTGAAGCATGGAAGCAAAGCGGAAAAGAAACAGACTCGGTAAAGCGGATTACTGCAGACCGGTTTGAGAAAGAAATAAAAGATAAAGAGGTTCAGATTATTGATGTAAGAAAAGAAAGCGAATACAGTGCTGAACATGTAGATAATGCCTATAACAAGCCGTTAGCCTACATTAACGAATGGATCAACCGGATCAACGCTGAAGAACATTTTTATCTGCATTGTGCTGGGGGGTACAGAAGCATGATGGCTGCCAGTATTCTTCAGGCAAGAGGCTACAGGAATTTTACAGAAATTGAGGGAGGTTTTAAAGCCATAGCTTCTACCGATGTTCCTAAAAGTGATTTTATGTGTCAGAATAAAATTTTAAATAAATTAGATTAAAAAAATAAAGATGTTGGAGATTATAAAAGAACCATGGCCCTGGTATATCGCAGGTCCGTTGATCGGGCTTACCGTTCCCGCTTTACTGATTATGGGAAATAAATCCTTTGGGATAAGCTCCTCGCTGAGGCATATATGTGCTGCCTGTATACCGTCCAATGTGAGCTTTTTCAAGTACGACTGGAGGAAAGAAGCCTGGAATCTATTTTTTGTGCTGGGGATTTTCTTCGGAGGATTTGTCGCGGCTCATTTTCTGATTAATCCAGCAGAAATCAATGTTAATCCTCATCTGAAAACAGAATTGGCAGGCTATGGAATTACAGATTACAGCAACCTTGTTCCTGTACAGCTGATGAATTTCCAAAGTGTGCTTACCCTGAGAGGGTTTATCATAATGGTGGTAGGTGGATTTTTGGTAGGATTCGGAACCCGATATGCAGGAGGATGTACCAGTGGACATGCTATTATGGGGCTTTCCAATTTACAGTGGCCATCTTTAGTCGCTACCATCTGCTTTATGGCAGGAGGATTTTTAATGGCCAATCTGATTCTGCCGGTCATCCTTTCCTTATAAGTCTAATTTTAGAAACTGAATAAAAAGTAATGATAAAAAAAATAGATCAAAATAATGATGTAGTTGATACGGAATGTATCGGTGTGAATAATAATAAATGGTATCATCACCTGAAGTATCTTATAGCAGGAGTAGTATTCGGAATTATTTTTGTGAAGGCCGAAGTGATCAGTTGGTTCAGGATACAGGAAATGTTTCGCCTGCAATCTTTCCATATGTACGGAATTATCGGAAGTGCTGTTTTAGTGGGAATAATTTCGGTATGGCTGATCAAAAAAATGAATATAAAAACAATTGACGGAGAACCTATTACACTGGTTCCTAAAAAATTTAATAAAGGCCAGATTTACGGAGGTTTGATTTTTGGTTTTGGATGGGCGATTACAGGAGCATGCCCCGGGCCGCTCTTTGCTCAGATAGGTACAGGAGCTGTAGCCGTATCCATTACTCTTATAAGTGCTGTTGCAGGAACATGGGTGTACGGATATTTCAGAGATAAACTTCCCCATTGATGTCGAATATAGACAACGGCCAACTTTATACATCACCGTTGAAGACGTGATAATGCCTAAAGATTTAATGGGTATTGAATAAAAAAGACTGCTGATTCTATCAGCAGTCTTTTGGTATAAAATTATGAAAATATGAAGTTTCCTGCTCCTAAAGCCATATAGAGGTTGATCCGTTCTATCCTGTACTGAAGTTCCAGATTGATGAGATTCATTTCATTTTTAAGAAGATCCCTCTGTTTTCGAACCAGGATGAAACTATTACTCGAACCCACTTTTATCTGCTTTTGAGTGAGTTCAATATTGTTTTTAAGTTCATCGATGGCACTTTGGTTATAAGAATGTTGTTTTTCTATAGAACGCAGGTTTGCTAAAGATGATTCTACTTCACTCAAACTATTCAGAACTGTTTTTGAATATTCCTCTACAGCTTGCTTTTGTTGGGAATTTTTTATTTCTACATTTTTTTTCAGCTTTCCATGGTTGAATAACGGGGAAACCAGTCCACTGCCCACTTTTACCAATGGATTGGAAAACAAAGAATTGATAGACTCTGCATTGCTGCTGGCTGTTCCTAAAGAAGTATTAATGCTCAGTGAAGGTAGTCTTGCTGCATTGGCCTGCTGTACTTCATAAAAAGCTTTTTCTATTTGGAAATGGCGAGCCTGTATATCCGATCTGTTTTCTAAAAGCTGCAACGGGAAAGAGGATGGGATATCACTTTCTAAAGCAGCAAAAGAATTTTGTGTAGTGAGTTTTCCTTCCGGATATTTCCCCGTCAGTAATTCCAGGGATCTTCTGGATTGGATATTTGCATTTTTAACCTTTTCAAGATATCCCTGTAGTGAAATAATTTCTGCAGATATATTGGATATGTCTAATGCATTAGCTGTCCCCACCTTTTTCTGGATCATATACAGCTTTTCCAGCTCTTTTGATTTTTGAATATAACTTTCAATTTTATACTCCTGGATATTTCCTGCAATATTTAAAAAATAAGCTTTGGCTATCATCGTAGCTATAGATTGATGCAGGAGGATATTTTGATACTTTGCTGAAAAATAATCACTTGTAACCGCCATTTGTGAAGCTTTATTTTTACCCCACAGATCTATTTCCCAGCTGGCTTTGACCGCAAGACGCTGGATTTGCCTTTCACTCACCAAATTATGGGATGTGTTGGCTACGGCACTGATACTTGGATAAAGATCACTTCCTGCAATTTCCATAGCCAATTCAATCTGATTAAGCTTTTCTTTAGCAATGATAATATCTGCATTATACAGCATCCCTTCATGGATCAGTGTATCCAGCTGAGGAGTCTTTATCTCTGTAATCCATTCATAGGAAAGTGATCTTGCATTTGCTTTTCTGTCAAAAATCCAATGATCCGGAATTTGAATGTGAGTGGCAATTTCACTGTTCTCCTTGAGCTGATGCATATTTTCTTCAGTGGGCTCTTTATAGCCGATACAGGAACTTAAGCTTATAGAAAGTACTCCAAGCAAAATTATTTTTTTATACATTTTAATGAAGTTTGGGAATCAAGAAGTTAATTTTACTACTTACACGGACCATCACTTTTCGGATAAGATGCAAAGGTTTGATGTGATCAGAATAGATGACAGCTGTTCCTCTTGCCCCTACAGTGAGCTGTTTCTGGTTTTCTTCCAGTACAAATTTGGCGATAAGCTTTCCGTCGGTTTCCGGTAATTGTCTGGCCGTATCAGGAAGTCCGGCAGTAGAACCGTTTCCTCCCAGCATTCCTCCCGCATTATTCATGATCCCTTGGCTGGTTGCATCGATTACATATTCAAGTCTGGCTTTCACCACCTTTCCCGGTTCTGTTTTAAGAGCCAGCTCCACTTCATCTCCTTTTTTCACCGTTTCCAATTCATTTTGAGCAAAAAAACCGATAATAGACTGCTGCTTTTGAATTAAAACAAAAGCTGATTTAAAAGGTGCCATAATTGCCCCTTCATTAAGCTGAACATTAGGAATGATCCCATCTGTAGGAGCCAAAACAACGGTTTGAGATAAATTCCATTTTGCCTGATCCAGTTTAGCCTGAATTTCAGATACAGAAGAGTTTTCTCCATTGTAGGAAGCGTTGGATTTGGTTTCCAAAGATTGTTGCTGAGATTGGGCGGCACTGATACGGGATTGTAAATCACGTGCATTGGCGACAGCTTGTTCAAGATCAAATCTATTGGCTGCCCCGGCTTCCACCAATTCCTGATACTGGCTCACTCTTTTATTAGCAAGATCCAGCTGTGACTGTAAACCGGAAATATTTTTTTTGGATGCGTAGATATCAGTATCGTAAGAGCTTACAGTAGCTTTCATATTACTGAGTTTGGCTTCCAAAGATTTAATTTCCTGTATGTAAGGTTCTCTGTCAAGTACAAATAAGGTATCTCCTTTCTTCACTTCCTGATTGGTCGTTACATAGACTTTTTTTACCTTTCCCAGAACCTGGGTGGTTATATCTACACTTCTGTTTCCAACTTTAACATCAGAGGTAATAGGACAATAATAGTTAAGGCTTAATATTAAAGCGATACTACCAAAAATAGGAAGTGAATAAACAACCACCTGTGTGGTAAATGTCCAGGGAATAAGTTTAAATTTTTTAATAAGCAGCCAGCAGATTCCGGCATATATGGCAATGAGTAATTCCAGCATACGTGTTAGTTTTCTATCGTTGTAAGTTCTTTTTCAGGAGTGTCTGTTTCTTTTTTTTGATCATCATAATCATAGTTGGCCCAGATTAAAGCAACCGGCCATAATAAGCCTCCAAAAACAAGGGAAAGGAGGCACATACTTTTTATGGCTTTCAATTGAGGGTGATTCTTTTTTTCTGCTACTTTTTCCGGATAAATATGAACTTTCCAGAAAAGGTAAATTCCCGCAATGGGTAGAATAAATAAAATCAACCATGAAGCGGCATTCGCTATATTGTCTTCCATATTGCCCGTTGATGCCTGAACCAAATTGCATGATAACAACAGGCAAAGAAGTAAGGATATTCTTTGCATAAAATAATTGAATAAGGTAATAATGAAAATTAAGTGTAAAACAAGGGTGTAACCTTACCATCAATGCATATCCGGCCGGCCACTTTGAATCTTAGGGAAGATTAAAGATTGTTCAATAGTATACTGTTTTTATGGGTGATATTTTTATCATATGGCTTACTTATTTGTGTACTAGTACTTTGAGTAAGCAAAAGTAGGAGGAATAAAATGAGAAAAAATATTCCTAAGTTATTTTTTTCTTTCGTTCCTTTTTTTATGAATCCTTGCGGTCATCCGTGAAAGAGAGTTGGGAGTAATTCCCAGAAAGTTTGCAATATACTTTCTATTGGCATTTTGAGAGGTAAAGGGCCGGTTTTCCAGAAAATCTTCATAACGCGAATGCGGAGAAGTAGAACAGAATTGTTCCGTGCGTACTTTTAATATACTTATAATCTGTTTTAAAGATCTAAGGTACATCGTATAGATGCCTTTGTGCTGAAATGCTATTTCTTCAAATTCATTTTTATTAAACAGAAAAATCTGAGTGTCAATGACCGCTTCAATTGTATATCTTCTGGTACTTCCCTGTGAATAAGATTCCGGACTTTCCATAATGGCGGCTTCTTTTTCTGAAGGTAAAAAAAGATTAGTTTCAACCCCGTTTTCATCATCAAAGAAAAATCTTAATAACCCATGAGAAAGTATAAATAAATGGGTGAAAGTTTGGTCAGGCTCTACCAGCTTTTCTTTTTTGTGAAGAAATTTTGGAGTACTGATATTGACCAAAATGGTAATTTCCTCATCAGATAATTCCTGAAAGAATACAATATTCCTGAAAGTTTTGAATAAGTCCATTACGAGGGTAAAGATAAATAAAAATAATAGATGATGCTCCAGTTGCATCATCTCGGGGATTTCATTGAAGTTTTTTTTAGATATTTGCGTTGTATTATATAATTTTGAATACAATGAACAATAACCGAAGAAGTTTTATCAAAAAACTGGGGATCGCAACAGCAGCACTTGCGGTAAATCCTTTAGACTTAATGGCTAGTGAATTACCGGAAAATACCAAAGTGGTAAACAAACCTATAGTCCTTTCTACATGGAATTTCGGGCTAAAAGCCAATGAAGAAGCCTGGACTGTTCTTGGGAAAGGCGGAAAAGCTTTAGATGCGGTTGAAAAGGGAGTTCGTCTTGTAGAGCTTGATCCAAAGGAAAGAAGTGTAGGATATGGTGGACGCCCGGACAGAGATGGAAGGGTAACGCTTGATGCCTGTATTATGGACGAAAATTATAATATAGGTTCAGTAGCCTGCCTGGAACATGTCAAAAACCCTATTTCTGTGGCCAGAGCAGTAATGGAAAAGACTCCCCATGTTATGCTCGTAGGAGATGGAGCCCTTCAGTTTGCCCTTTCACAAGGGTTTAAAAAAGAAAATCTTCTTACTCCCGAATCAGAAAAAGAATGGAAAGAATGGCTTAAAACCAGTCAGTATAAACCTATTGCCAATATTGAAAACCATGATACTATAGGAATGATAGCCCTGGATGCACAAGGAAATCTATCCGGAGCCTGTACTACCAGCGGAATGGCTTTCAAGATGCATGGAAGAGTAGGGGATTCTCCCATTATTGGAGCAGGGTTATTTGTAGATAATGAAGTAGGGGCAGCAACGGCAACCGGCCATGGAGAAGAGGTGATCAGAACAGTAGGAACACACCTTGTGGTTGAGCTGATGAGGCAGGGAAGAAATCCACAGGAAGCCTGTAAAGAAGCTGTAGAGAGAATTGTAAAGATCAATCAGAGAAGAAATAAAAACTTAA
This sequence comes from Chryseobacterium sp. YR221, assembly GCF_900176315.1. Classification (NCBI taxonomy): domain Bacteria; kingdom Pseudomonadati; phylum Bacteroidota; class Flavobacteriia; order Flavobacteriales; family Weeksellaceae; genus Chryseobacterium; species Chryseobacterium sp. YR221. Next base: position 313,328 of record NZ_FWXM01000003.1, on the reverse strand, counting down.
AAGATATTCAGGTAGGATTTATTGCCCTTAATAAAAAAGGAGAATACGGATCTTACTGCATTCAGGATGGATTTAATTTTGCGGTATATGACCAGAAAGGAAACCGCCTTGAAACCCCTGAATTTGCTTTAAAATAAATGAATTTGGAATATGCAAAGACACAAAAATTTTAAAATAGTAAGCTGCATTTAAGTAGTAAGAGAAAGTCGAATATTTTCAGCAAGAGGTATATTTTCTCTACTAAACACTCATCAATTTTATCGGAGATAAAATCCTTGCGCCTTATAAACATACAAATGAACAAGCTTTTGCGTCTTTTTGTATTCCAACAAATAAGTCATAGGTATATTGGCTTTAGCCAAGACAAAATATAGATCAAACAAAATATGAAAAGAACGATTATCGCTTTCTTATTTTTAATTATAGGCTGTAAGGAAGAAAAAAAGGAGATCACAGCACAAACCGAACCTAAGGTGAAAGAAGAGGTCGTCCAGGAAGCAAAACCTCAGGTTAATGAATCCGGAGAAGCTCAAAAATGGTTGGAAAAAAGTATCGAAGATTATTTTAAAGCTGATATTGGGAATGAAGAAAAGGCGATGCGGAAAATAACCACTAAAGACTATTTCGACTACAAAACAGATGCAATGAATGTTGATATGGATGTTGATGGCAGTCTTACCGAAAAAGAGTTTGAAGATAAATGGAAAACTAAGTTTAATACAAAACAGGCCGGAATTGGAGTTGGATTCTTAATATCTGGGCAGGACTGGACTGGAATAAAAATAGCAAAATGTCAGCTGATTTCTGAAAATGGGAATAGTTTTATGTTTGACGTGATCCTTTCAGATAAAGAAACTAAGGCTGAATATCCAATTAAGGTTAAAGTGAGTAAAGAGAATGTTTCCTTTTTGATTGCAGATGTACTGCAGGAAATTCCAAAGTTTAATTAGTATATAAAAAATAAAAATGTCAAAAATAGAAATAGCATGTTTCAATCCGGAATCCGCAGTAATTGCCTTTGCAAATGGAGCGGATAGAATAGAATTATGCGACGGATTAAGTGAAGGAGGGACTACACCGGGTGTTGAAGTAACCCAGGAACTCAGAGAAAAAATAAACATTCCGATTTTTGTGATGATCCGCCCAAGAGGAGGTGATTTTACCTATTCAGAAGCAGAATTTGAACAAATGAAAAATGATTTGATTCAGCTGAAATCTTTAAAGGTTGACGGTTTTGTTTTTGGGATTCTGAACGAAAATGATGAGGTGAATACAGAGCAGAACAAAGCGCTGGTAAAATTGGCAACACCACTTCCATGTACTTTTCACCGCGCTTTTGATAGAGCGAAAGGCCTGGAAGAATCTTTGGAAAAAGTAATAGAATGCGGATTTACAACCATTCTTACATCAGGTCAGAAACCTAATGTGTCAGAAGGAAAAGAAAACCTTAAAAAATTGGTTGAACTTTCCAATGGAAGAATAGAAATCCTTGTAGGTGGTGGACTTCGTTCCACAAATATTGAAGAAATACGTGCGCTGACCCATGCCGGTTATTTTCACTCTTCTGCAATTACAGATGGCGGCGCTTTTGCTAATGCCGGTGAGGTTGTTGCCTTGAAGACTAAGTGATTATGGTAATATAAAGTTCGTTTTGTCATTTCGAACGTAGAGAGAATCCCAACCTACATTATTGAGATTCCTTCGTTCCTCGGAATGACAAAACTACTATACACCTCTTAATGTAAATAAACTTATTAATGAATAAAACGATCTTTTTTGCTCTCTTTTTCATTCAGAATATTCTTTTTGCACAATCTTCAGCAAGAGATTTGTCCTCTGAAAACTGGCAATTTAAAAACTCAAAAGATAAAAACTGGCTTCCTGCCAAGATACCGGGAACGGTTCATCTGGATTTAATGAGCAACAAAATCATTCAGGATCCTTTCAAAGATGAGAATGAAAAAAAAGCACAGTGGATCGAGAACGAAGATTGGGATTATCAAACCACTTTTACAGTTTCCTCGAAAGAGCTGGACTATCATAATATCGACTTGGTTTTTAATGGGCTGGATACGTTTTCTGAAATTTATCTTAATGGGAAACTGTTGAAAAAAACAGATAATATGTTCAGGAAATGGGAAATTCCGGTGAAACAGGATTTGAAAAGTGGTGAGAATATATTGCAGGTCAAATTTAAATCAGCAGTTGCAACAGGAAAAGTTTTGGCTCAAAAAGTTCCTTTTACAATGCCGGAATCACCAAGAAGTTTTGTGAGAAAAGCACAGTATCAGTTTGGATGGGATTGGGGACCAAGGCTTGTCACGGCAGGAATTTGGAAAGATGTAAAGCTTAGATTCTGGAATACAGCCAGATTGGAAAATGTAAAGGTTGAGCAGAAAAATATATCAGATAAAAATGCAGATCTCAGTATTCATACTTTAGTATTTGCTGATAAAGAGGGACAATATACGGTAAACATTAACCAGGAAGCTAACAGTATACATTTAAAAAAAGGACAGAATAAGATCAGTATTCCTTACCACATTCAAAATCCCAGACTTTGGCAGCCTAATGGATGGGGAGAACCTTACTTATACAACATAAAGATTGTGTTGCAGAAAGACTCAAAACTCTTGTCTGATGAAACACTGAAGATTGGTCTGAAAACAGTAGAACTGGTACAGGAAAAGGATGGAAAAGGGAAGTCTTTCTATTTTAAAGTTAATGGAAATCCACTCTATATCAAAGGGACAAACTGGATTCCTGCAGACAGTTTCTCTCCAAGGATTACCAAAGAAAAATATCAAAAACTCATCAGAGATTCCAAAGAAGCTCATATGAATATGATCCGTATCTGGGGAGGTGGAATTTATGAGGATGATGAATTTTACAAAGCTTGTGATGAGAACGGAATTTTAGTGTGGCAGGACTTTATGTTTGCGGGAAGTTTTTATCCGGCAGATGCCGCATTTTTAAATAATGTAAAAGAAGAAGTAAAAGATCAGGTCAACAGGCTTCAGAACCATCCGTCTATAGCTTTATGGTGTGGGAATAATGAAATTGATGAAGCGATTGTCAACTGGGGATATCAGAAGCAGTTTAAATATTCCAAAAACGATTCCGTACAGGTTTGGAAAGACTATAAAAAACTTTTCCATGACCTTATTCCGAATACATTAAAAGAAAACCTTACAGCAGATAAGAATATCTATTGGCCGAGTTCTCCGTCAATCGGATGGGGGCATAAGGAAAGCCTTACAGAAGGAGATTCCCATTATTGGGGCGTTTGGTGGGGCGAACAGCCTTTTGAAATTTATAATGAAAAAGTAGGACGTTTTATGTCTGAATATGGATTTCAGGGAATGCCTACTTTAGAAACTACAAAATCTATATTTAGTGGAACTCCGGAATTGAATCTGCAGAACCCAGCAATTAAAGCTCATGAAAAACATGGCCGGGGTTGGGAGATTATCAATGCATATATGCAGCGCGATTATAAAATTCCGACTGATTTTGTACAGTATAATTATGTTTCTCAATTGCTGCAGGCCAGAGGAATGCAGATTGCTATTGAAGCCCATCGCCGGGCCAGACCTTATAATATGGGAACTTTATACTGGCAGCTTAACGACTGTTGGCCGGTAGTTTCATGGTCTTCCATTGATTATCTTGGGAACTGGAAAGCATTTCATTATCAGGCAAAAAGAAGTTTTGAACCTATATTAATATCTGCTTCTGAAACAAAGGAAGCATTTGATATGTATTTTGTTAATGATCTGCTTAATGATTTAGAAATCAGTTCAGGAGCTGAACTGATTGATTTTGAAGGTAAGGTTCTTTGGTCAATGGAAGCTAAGGATAAGCTACTGGCCAATTCAAGTGCAAAACATATGGAAGTAAAAAAAGATAACTTCTCAAAATTCGATTTATCAAAATCTGTATTAAGAGTGTATTTTACAACCGGTTCAGTACAACAGGAGAAGCTGTTCTTTTTTAATAAACCTAAAGACCTAAAGCTTCTGAAACCCACTATTAGTATTAAGAAAATTTCACCTACAGAAATTGAATTGTCTACTGATGTTTTGGCAAAAGATGTTTATTTAATTGGAGATGCTCATTTTAGCGATAACTTTTTTGATCTGTTACCTAAGACCTCAAAGAGAATTATCCTTTCAAAACCTTTGGATAACATTGAAGTATTGAGTCTTTGGGAGACGATGAAAAATTAAAAGATATAAGGACGTGAAAGGTAAGTAAAAAGGATTGGCAAATGGCCAGTCCTTTTTTTGTTGCCTCCTATCCGGTGATGAGTGGTTACGGGAACCCGTAAAAATTCCCTGAGGCTTTTTTATAACATTGTAAAAAATTACTAATACCTATAGTATGTATAACGAAAAATTGGAGAGACTCATTGAATTGGCATTGGCCGATGGAGAATTAACAGAGAAAGAAAAACAGGTGCTTTTTAAAAATGCAGAAGCTGAAGGAATCGATCTGGATGAATTTGAAATTGTGCTGGAAGCCAGGCTTTTTGAAAAAACAAATGATAAAAATTCGCAATCAGCAGCCCCTCACTCTGACAAATTGGGAGATGTAAGAAAATGCCCAGCCTGTGGAGCGATTGCAGAAAGTTTTGCAACTAAATGCTCAGATTGCGGAACAGAATTCAGGAATATAGAAGTCTCAAGCAGTGTCATCAGATTTTTTGAAAAATTGGATGAAATAGAAGCAACCAGAGATAGTAGCTTCTACACTCAGAATACCAGTAGTAATATTAATCTTGTTACTATTGCACTTTGGCTGTTTTTCTGGCCTTTTCTTATATTTTTCAAAGGATTACAGTTTATCATCAATAAATCCAAACCCGCCAAATGGTCTACCACCGATGCACGAAAAGAAGAGCTGGTACTGAACTATCCTGTTCCTGTTTCCAAAGAAGGAATACTTGAATTTTTAACCTTATCAGCAAGTAAAATCAATACGGCATCTTATTTCTCTCTGTTTTCAGAACAAACCAAGTATAAAAATACATGGAATAAGATATGGCTTAAGAAAATAGAACAGATTAATTCCAAAGCCTCCATTTCCATGAAAAGTGACACTGAAACTTACAGCGAAGTACTTACCATTGTAGAAAGTTCCAGAAGTATTACCAAAGAAAATAACAGGAAGGTTTTTAAAGTATTAGGAGGAATGGTTATCCTGCTGATTGCCGTTGGTATCTGCATTGGTATTTCAAATAAATTGAATGAAAACAGAAATAGTAATTATGCTTCAAAAGTTAAATCAGCTGAGAAACTTATAGAAAGTAAAAAATATGATGAAGCTGAAGCGCTTGCTGCCGATATCGATAATGACCATAGCATTGAAATCAGGAGTAAGATACAGCTGGCAAAGCTTACAGAACAGCTGGATACTTTAGAACCATTAATCCAAAATAAAGAATATTCCAAGATTCGTCTGGCATTGGAAAAATTGAGATGGGCCAGAGTCAGTAATAAATCAGATTATAAAACAAAGGATATCGAGACTGTTTCCTACAAAATTTTTGTAGAAAAGAAAGAAGCGATTAACAATCAGTTACCGGAAAGAAAAAGAGCCGTAATTGAAAGCATGTACTTATAAATTTTAAAGAAAAGCGATGAAACTATTTGGAAATAAAAGAGAAGGCGGGCTAATGGATGTGATCCGTTGTGACGAACAGGAATATCTGGTTTGGAAATGGAGACCCTCCGGTTCTGCCAATTCTACAAATAAAGAAAACAGTATCCGCTATGGAAGCAGTTTACGCGTGAAGGAGGGAGAGCTTGCCGTGTTTTTTTACAAACAAAATGACGGAAGCATGCAGGATTTTATCCAGGGACCTCACGATCAGACCATTCATTCGGCAAACTTCCCGGTTCTCACCAATATGGTGGGTGCGGCATTCGGAGGCGGTTCTCCGTTTCAGGCAGAGATTTACTTTATTAACCTTTCCGGAAATATACAGATCAGATTTGGAATCCCTTATTTTGATATGTATGATCCGAGGTTTATGGACCTTGGGGTACCCTGTGCCGTTCGTGGAACACTCACTTTTAACCTTACCGATTATAAAAATTTCATTAAACTAAACCGGTTAATCAATTTTAACCTTGATGATTTTAAGGCGCAGATCAAAGATTTTTTTCAAAGGAAAATCAAATCTGTCCTTATCAGCGCGCCCCAGGACTATACTATTCCTGTGATGCAGATTGAAAGAAAAATAGATGAGGTAAGTGATATCATACAAAGCAGATTAAAAGGAGAATTAGAAGACTGTTTCGGGGTCAATTTAAAACGTCTGGATATCGGAAGCATTGAGCTAGACAAGCAACATCCTCATTACATACAGCTTAAAAGGGCAACTGCAGATCAGCAGACGAAATTTACTGAAGCGAAAACAACTATTGAAATTGAAAACCTTTCCGAAATGACCAGAATTCAGCGGAAAGACCTGGAGCTGGGAGTAGAAGGGAAGCACTTTGCCGTTCATCAGTTGAATCAGCATGCGGATGTCCTGAAGACAGCTGCCGCCAGCCTGGGAGGAATGAGCCATGTAGATCTGGGTGGTGGAGACGGTTTAAATGCTGCCGGACTTATGGTAGGAATGGGAGTAGGGGCTTCAATGAGAAATCAGCTTGGAGGTATGATGGATACTATGACCCATACGCCACCGCCCAATATTGCTTCTGATCCAATGTTTCATATTGCAGTGAACGGTCAGCAATCCGGCCCTTACAATCTTGAAACCCTTCGACAGCTTGCACAATCCGGGCAGTTTTCCATGAACCATCATGTCTGGAAAGAAGGAATGCAAAACTGGGAACTAGCAGGGAATACCCCTGAAACTGCCAGACTATTTAGTGTAACACCACCACCGCCGCCACCAACCATTTAAGACCATGAAATTAGATTTTATTAAAACCATAATTGCCGTTGCTGTAAGCTGCCTGATCGCTTATGGATTCTATACTTTGAACACCGGAGACTATAAAGAATTACTGACTGTCGGAAGCTTGATTTTCCTGATACCGACCTTAGCTTTAACGGTTGGTGTTACATTCCATCTACCCCGTACAACTTCACTGATAAAAACAGTTTCAGCGCTGTTTTTTGGACTGGCGATCATAAGCAATCTTACCTTCTCACTGATAGGTTTCAAGGAACCTGCATTATATATTATTGTATGTGGGATCTTATTTTTAATCTATTCCCTGATCACTTATTCTGTGAGTAAGGCGCAGCAATAGAATTCTTTTTTAACAATCAACCTTATAGGCTTTCTAAGCCTGTAAGGTTGTAAAAAAAATGAGAAATAATACTCTAAAAAATATAAATTTTACCTTTCCAACTCAAAAATCAACCGTAAATTTGTACCATATTTCTCTATAGTTATGGTAAATTTTGTTCTGATTGCAGTGTGCATTATTGCAGGAATGGTATTCAAAGCAACAAAATCTATCCACCCTGATGCCCATAAAGGTATCAATACCTGGATTCTTTATCTTGCTCTGCCGGCAGTTTCATTTAAATATCTTCCAAAAGTAAAATGGACGACAGAAATGCTGTTCCCGATTGTAGCGACCTTTTTAATCTCTGTTTTCTGTTTCTTCTTTATGATGTTCTACAGTAAGAGCAGAGGATATTCTAGGCGATCGAGAAGTACTTTAGAACTGGCAAGCGGATACAGCAATACTTCATTTATCGGTTTTCCTTTGATTAGTGCCTTTTATGGAGAAGGGCTGCTTAGTATTGCTATTATCTGTGATCAGACCATGTTTTTTGCCCTTTCAACACTGGGAATTATTGCAGCCGTGAAAGGAGGCAGCAGATCAGGAAAGGTGAGTGCTCAGTTTATTCTAAAACGTTTGGTGACATTTCCACCATTAATAGGCTGTATTTCGGCTTTGGTATTGTCTCAGTTTATAGATTTTACTGCAGCAGAACCCTTCTTTGATAAACTGGCTGCTACAGTAAGTCCTTTAGCTTTGTTTTCAGTAGGATTACAGTTAAAGTTTAACGGATGGAAAAAATTGATCCCTCAGATGTCCATGTCCATGCTTTATAAACTTATTTTGGCACCGGCAATGGTCTTAGGACTGGCTTTACTGCTGGGAATAAAAGGAGATATTGCCAAAATAACCATATTTGAAGCTGCCATGCCTACATTGGTTACTTCAAGCATTATTGCAGAACAGTTCAGGCTGAATACGAAGTTAACCAATCTGATTATAGGAGTCAGCATTATTGTAGGCTTTTTTACTTCTGCCTTTTGGTATGAGATGACCGAATTGTTTTTTTAGATAGAAGATGTCAAAATATAGGTTTTGATAAAGAAAACAGTAGTAATGACAAAATTGAAAATTACAATTCCGGTTCTTAACTTCACCGGATCAATTTTTTTAGTGAAATATGCCCCAAAATAGCCTCCTAAAATGGTTGCGGCCATCATGGTACAGGTTTCCGGCCAATATACCTTTCCGGCCGAAATAAATAAAATAACAGCTGCAGCATTCGCTATTCCTGTAAAAAGAGTTTTATTAGCATTAATCACTTTAATATCTGATAATCCAAATAATGACCATACTGCCATCATCATAATTCCTACAGCTCCTCCAAAATAATCACCGTATATTCCTAAAATAAATTGAGCTCCTAATACCAGCCCAGAGCCAATATGTATTTTTTTTCTAAGCCAATGCCCTATTTGTTTTCCAAAAGCAAAAGCAAGGGAACCCAATAAAAGAAGCCATGGAACAATTAAGTTAAAACCTGCTGATGGAGTATATAAAAGCAGTAATCCACCTGCACACCCACCTAATAAAGTAAGGATAAGCATTGCCTTTATTGAGATATTAGGAAAAGGTTGAATGTATTCTCTGAATTTCCATGCACTGGCCAGACTGCCGGGAAACAACGCTACTGTGCTTGAAGCATTGGCCTGAATGGGAGGAACTCCCGCATAAATAAAAGCTGGAAAAGTAATGAAAGACCCACCACCTGCCGCTGCATTAAGAGCTCCAGCTATAAGTCCGATTAAAAATAATAAAATATAGTTTTCCATGAAAAAGAATAGTAAATAAAGGTAGGACAAAAAAAAGGGAATCATCAATAAAAGATTGCAGTTCTCTGAAGAAAAATTTAATTTTACACTTTAAATATTTCCCTTGCAATACGTCCAAATTGTTTTACCCCTGAATTTAAAAGGATCTTTCACATACAAAGTTCCGGAAGACCTGATGCCGGAAATCGAAATAGGGATGCGTGTTTTGGTTCCTTTTGGAGGTAAGAAAATTTATACGGGAATTGTTTTTGAGCTTCATGATCATGCACCGGAAAACTTCGTAGCAAAAGAAGTGATCAGCCTGCTGGATGATAAACCAATACTTCCGGAAGAACAGATCAGATTCTGGAATTGGCTCTCAGGTTATTATTTATGCAGTTTGGGAGAAATCTACAGGTTAGCATTTCCTTCTTCTTTAAAGCTGGAAAGCGAAACGTATTTAAAATTGAAACCGGGGGCTATAGTAAACTTTGAGAATCTCGATGTTAATGAGATGTATCTTATCCAGGCATTGGAAGTACGTCAGCTTATTAATTTAACAGATATTGAAGCATTTATCCCCAAAAAGGATATTATTAAAACCATCAATTCGCTGATTGATCTGCAGTATATTGAGATTGATGAGAAAATTGCTGAAAAATATAAAGCTAAGGAAGTTGCCTATGTAAGAATCAATCATGATGTTTTAGGCAACCAAAATCTTACAGAAATCCTTTTAAAGCTCAATAAAGCTCCTAAACAGAAAGATCTGTTCCTTCTTATTCTGGAGAAACAGACTGAGCATCCTGACCTTCCTGTTAAGAAGGCTGAGCTGTTTGAAGACGGCTATTTTGGAAGTTCTCATTTTAAAGCCCTGGCAGACAAGGGTCTTGTTGAGGAATATTATATGCAGAAAGACAGGATTGAAAGCTATGAAGGAGAAATAGAAGAGCTGGAAGAACTTTCCGAACAGCAGAAACTGGCAAAATCTGAGATAGATGAAGCTTTCGAAGAAGGGAAAAATGTTTTACTGCATGGGGTTACTTCATCCGGAAAGACCCATATTTATTTAGAGAAAATAGAGGAATGCATTAAAGAGGGACGGAATGTATTATTTCTGCTTCCTGAAATTTCTCTGACTAAGCAGATTACTCAAAGATTAGAAAAAAAATACGGTAGACAACTTGGGTTCTACCATCAAAAACTGACTGATTTTGAAAGAGTAGAGGTTTGGAGACGAATCAGGCAAAATGATATCCGGATTCTTATTGGTACCCGGAACGCTTTGTTTTTACCCTACCAGAATTTAGGCTTAATTGTGGTGGATGAAGAGCATGATTCTGCGTACAGACCCAGAGAAGTTACGCCTTATTTCAATGCTAAAGATGCAGCGCTGGTGCTTGGTGGTTTCTATGAAGCAGGGGTGATATTAGGCTCTGCTACTCCTTCTGTGGAAAGCTATTACCGCGCACGAAAAGATAAAATGAAATACATTTTCCTGACTGAAAGGTTTGGAAATGTAGACCTTCCTGAATATGAACTGATCAATTTTAAAGAAGCTCAGGATTCAAAAAAAGTTTCCGGAAATTTTTCTACAAGGCTTATTGACGAGATCAAAAAGACTGTGGATGAAAACAAACAGGCTATTGTTCTTCACAACCGCCGTGGTTATGCTAATGTTGTGGAATGTGAAAGCTGTGGTTATGTGAACTATTGCTCCAACTGTGATGTGGTAATGACTTATCATAAAGCAGCCAATGAAATGAAATGCCATTATTGTGGGCAAAGAGCTTCAAAACCTAAAACCTGTCCGAAATGTAATTCTGAAAATATGAATGAAAGAGGAGTAGGGGTAGAGCAGATTCATGAAGAGGTTTCCAAATTGTTCCCGGAGAATGAAGTGGACAGGATGGATGTGGATTCTATGCGTAAGAAGTTTGCCTATGAAAAGCTCTATGAAAAAATTGAAGAAGGTGAAACTGATATTGTGGTAGGAACGCAGATGATTTCCAAAGGTCTTGATTTTGATCATATAGAATTGGTGGCGATTCCAAAAGCTGATTCCTTATTATATGTTCAGGATTTCAGAGCTGAAGAAAGAGCTTACCAACTGATCACCCAGGTTTCCGGAAGAGCAGGAAGGGTTTCCGGAAAAGGAAAGATATTGATCCAGACTTACAATCCGGAGCATTCTGTATTTCAGCTGATCAAGATGAACACCCCTGCCAAGATCTATAAATACATCCTCACAGAACGTCAGAAATTCCATTATCCGCCTTTTACCAAGCTGATTATGATAGAGCTGAAACACCGAAGAGATGATAAAGTGGACCGTGCTTCACAGTTTCTGGGATCTATCTTAAGAAAATACCTCCCTGAAGATTGTGTTTTAGGACCGGAAAGAGCACAAATTGCAAGGTTGAATAATTTATATCAATTCCAGATTTTACTGAAACTTCCCCGTGGGAAAAACTATGAAAAGTTCAAGAGTATGGTTTTGATAAGTTTGAAGGAATTTGATGAAATCACTGCATATCAAAGTATTAAAAAAGGTGTTTTTGTTGATTTTTAACAATTTTTAACAAACTTTAGCCTCTTTTATAACGGGGTGATGACCTGTTTTCTGACAATAATTTCTACTTTTGGACGTTGATTAAGTGTTTGGCCGTTTTATTGAATGATATAACTTATCATTTTTTATAGCGTCGAAACTATAGAACAAAAAGAAGATAGATGGTAAATTTCAGAAAATATATTTCAAGCGCAGCGGTATTGGCTTCTGGTTTTTTCCTAGCTCAATCTACCGTTTCTACTGTTCTTTACTCACAAGCCTATGACAATCAGAAAAACAGCTTAAATCTACCCTCACCCGTTAGCTCGGTGGTGGAGAAGACTGTTTTGTCGGCTAAAGAATTAGTAGATATTAATGTAAACACAATGATGGCGGATCCTGTGCTGAAAAATGCAACCTGGGGATTCGTAGTGTATGATCCGAAAACGAAGAAAGTAATCTCTTCGTACAACGAGAATACTCCGTTAGTTCCGGCTTCTACCACGAAGCTGCTGACTACTGAAACAGCTTTAAGCTTACTTGGAGAAAACTATCGCTGGATGACCCAGCTCGAGTATTCAGGAGCTGTAGATGAAAATGGAGTGTTGAATGGTAATCTTTATATCGTAGGAAGTGGTGACCCTTCTTTAGGAACCAATAAGGCAGGAGCCTGGTCTTACAGGGATATTATTTCAGATTTCATTGGCGGTCTTTCACGAGAAGGGATTAGAAAGGTAAATGGTGATATTATTATTCAGACAGCGCTTTTCAAAGGCAATATTTCAATGCTTCCGGAAAATGTTGTATGGCTAGAGAACAATAATTATTATTTGCCTGTAGGAACAACCCGTGGAATAAATCCTGCTAACGAAAAGCTGATCGTCAAAAAAGCTAATTTCTCTCCGGAGAAGAAGTTTTTCTACGTTTCGCCTTACGCCAACCAGATGGTTTATGCCGAAAAATATGATGGAGAAGGGGTTTTGACAACCAAACTTCCTGATGCACCGGCGTATTTGGCCAATTCTTTCAGAACAACTTTAACGAAAAGTGGAATTCCCGTTACCGGAAAAGTGACTCCTAAAATGACGGATGCAGCTCCGGAAAGCAGAAAGATGATTTCAGCGTATAAATCTCCAACTTTAGGGGATATCATTTATTATACCAACCAACATAGTGATAATTCATTAGCTGAAGCCCTGCTGAGAACCGTAGGATTTCAGAAAATGGGGGATCAGACTTCAGATTCAGGAAGAATTGTCGTAACAGGTCATTTAAGAGATGCCGGTTTTGATATGAATGGTCTGAACTATATGGATGGTAGCGGACTTTCAAGAAGTAATAATGTAACTCCTATTTCTCAGGTGAAGTTTTTAACTTCTTTAATGGACGAGAAATACTATAAGTCTTATCTTACTTCACTGCCGGTAGGCGGACAATCCGGAACATTAAAAAGAATGTTTATCGGGGGAGGAAACGGACAGGTATTTGCAAAAACAGGAACTTTAAATAAGGTGAAAACGTTAGCCGGTTATTTGAAGACAAATTCAGGAAAGACTTTAGTTTTTTCTTTAATGGTGAACAATTATGCAGGATCTGTTGATATGGTGAAGAAAAGGATGGAAAAAATTCTGGAACCTGCTCTGGATCTTTAGAAAAATATTTGAATATTATAAAAGCCTTTTAATCAATGATTAAAAGGTTTTTTTTATATTTGAATCTTACAATATTTGTACCTATGAGAAAATTTTACCTACTGATGTTGGGATTCTTAGTATCTCAACCGTCTTATGGACAAAAGCATCATCAAAGCATTGAGATGAAAGGGCTCATTGAAAAGGAAATGAAATCCTATACCAATAAGATGGCTGCAGGAAATGTCAATCCTAATACCTTGAACTATGACCTCCAGTATCAAAGAATGGATGTTGTTTTAGATCCCGGTATTAACAGTATTGCAGGTTCGGTGACTTCTCATTTTAAACCTAATCAGAGTATGGGAAGCATTTATTTTGATCTATCAAATGTTTTGACAGTTTCTCAGGTACAATATCACGGAACAAACCTTAGCTTCCAGCAGCTTCCTACAAAGGAAATAAAGATAAATTTTCCTTCCGCTCTGCCGGCTAATACCCTTGATTCCCTTACCATTCATTATTCCGGAGCTCCGGATCCTGTGTACAGTACTGTTATGTTTGGAACCCAAGGGGGAGCGAATACACCCGCTATGTCTACTCTTAATGAGCCTTATGGTGCCCAGGATTGGTTTCCTACAAAGCAGAGTCTGAATGATAAGATTGAACGTTTTGACTTTAAGATCAATACACCCTTACAATATAGTGTAGCTGCCAATGGGAAGCTAATGTCTGAAACTCCTATTTTAAACGGAAGAAAACTTACATTTTGGCGAACCATGTACCCTACACCTGCCTATCTGATAGCATTGGGGATTACCAATTATGTGAAACTGAATGATACTATTGGAAGCCCACCATTCCCTTTTGTGAATTATATATATCCTTCTACCAATGCAGATCCTAACAGTATGTCCGGTATTGAATGGACCAAACAGATTATGAATACCTTTGAAACATATTTTGGTGCCTATCCTTTCCGTAATGAGAAATATGGACATATGGAATATCTCAATGGAGGAGGAATGGAGCATCAGACGATGTCATCCATGAGTGGATGGAGCAAAACACTGATTGCTCATGAGCTTGCCCATCAGTGGTTTGGTGATAAAGTAACTTGCGGTGCATGGAATGATATCTGGCTGAATGAAGGGTTTGCTACTTTTGGAGAACATGTAGCATATGAAAAACTGTTGATGTCGAATCCTGAATTCCTTAATTATTTATCCGGCCAGGTTAATTTTATAACAGGTAATACCGGGGGAAGCGTCAATGTTCCTGATGCGAGCCTTTCCAGTGTAGGAAGAATATTTGACGGAAGACTTAGCTATGCAAAAGGAGGCTATGTATTGAGAATGTTGAAATGGATTTTGGGTGATGCCAATTTTTATCAAGCAATTAAAGACTATCATTCCAGACCCAATTTAGCTTATAATTATGTAAGGACATCAGATTTTAATGCCTCACTGCTTCAGTCTACGGGAAAAGATTTTACTGAATTTTTTAACGATTGGATCTATGGGGAAGGATATCCTACTTATGCCATTAAATGGAGACAGCTGGGAAATGAGCTTGTGTTTAATATTGGTCAGACGCAAAGCCATTCTTCGGTAAGCTTTTTTGAGATGCCTTTACCTATAAAAGTAACAGGAACGGGAGGGCAGATCGCTTATCTTGTCCTGAACAATACTTCTAATAATCAATACCTATCTGAAGCCGTAACCTTTCCGGTAGCAAATGTGAAGTTTAATTATGAATACCAGATCCTGGAAAGAAACTCTACTGTTACCCAGGATAATACCCTGAGTGTTGCTTCTGTAGACAAAGAAAACTTTGGCTTGTATCCTAATCCTGCAAAAAATGAACTTTATCTGAAAGGGATCACAAAAACAACAGATTTCTCTATTCATGCAATAGATGGGAAATTACTAAGAAAAGGGACTTATCAGCCTGGCAAAGCAATAGGGATTTCAGAATTGGTTCCGGGAGCCTATATCTTTACTGTTCAGGAGAAAAATATTAAATTTATCAAACATTAAAAAGATACAGAACAGGTTATCCTATCGAATAACTTTATGGATACTAAAAACAAAGAAGCTTTCATATGTGAAAGCTTCTTTGTTTTCTGGCAGCTTTTGCTCCTCTTGCCTTAGCAACTTTTACTTTGTAGGTAAACCATTTTTCTTTGAAGAGACTACGCATCATATTATCAAAATTCCTTGTCACAACTAGGTTCTTAAAGCCTCGCCATTTTTCAAGAAGACTGGAAGGTAGTGCCCTTATTGAAACGGAATAGCCTTCGGTATCATATTGTATATAGTGCCACCATCCGGAGGGAATATACAATGTCTCTCCCGGATGTAACACAGCTTCATAACCATTTAAGTAGAGGAGTGCAGGGTATTTTCTGTAATCAGGTTCTTTAATGTTGGCCAGGCTGTGAAAATTATAAGGCAGTTTATACATAAAGTCCGACTGCTCCCAGGGGAAAAGCCAAATTCTCTTGATACCCTGGAATTGGGTGATGAAAACGTGAGACATATCTATATCGATATGATTTCTGGTCACAGAGCCTTCGCCTCCAAAAAACATAAAAGGTAGCCATTTTAATATCTTGCCTCCGGTGACATCATTGTAAATAATGTCTTCTTTAAGCTCAGGTTTAACGGTCAGTAAATTAAATAGAAAAAGACGGTGTTCTGTTGGTTGGGATTTTATAAGATTCAGATAGTCTGAAAAGGTAGTCTGTGCAATAGGGCTGCTCGCCACTCTGTCCATAGAATCAAACTCACTTCCATAGATATTAACTTTATTGCTGCCTGCTATTTCCTTAAAATAATCATAGTTCCATTTTTTAAAAGCCGGGCTTTCGGGATCTGCGAAATCTTCAAGAATAATGGGAATCCGCGGTTTCATATGCTTGTTGATAAAGATTCTTGAACTTATTTTCTTTGTTTTTTCTACCGGGATCAATCTCATATTCTCTAAATTTTAAACAAATATAAATATTATCCTAGTAAATTAGTAGACTAATACTGTTAAAACTGTTTTTTACCTTATATTTTTAGAATAAAATTTATAAAAGGTTTTATTTTACGGCCTTTTTAGTAAATTAGCACATCTAAAAAATTACTAAAAATGATCTCTGAAAAATACCTTCAACATTTACAGAATGAGCTTCAGAATATTGAAAATGACGGACTTTACAAAAGAGAAAGAATTATCACTTCTCAGCAGAGTGCGGAAATAGAAGCTAATGGGAAAAAGCTTTTAAACTTCTGTGCGAATAATTATTTGGGATTATCCAATGATCCGCAAGTGATGAAAGCTTCACAGGATATGATTGAATCTCATGGCTATGGAATGTCATCTGTACGTTTTATCTGTGGAACTCAGGATATTCACAAAGAATTGGAGAAAAAAATTGCAGATTTCTTAGGTCTTGAAGATACTATCCTTTATGCTGCCGCTTTTGATGCTAATGGAGGTGTTTTTGAACCCTTGTTTACCGATGAGGATGCTATTATTTCTGACGAACTGAACCATGCTTCTATTATCGATGGAGTTCGTCTTTGTAAAGCAGCGAGATACCGTTACAAAAATAACGATATGGCGGATCTTGAAGCTCAGCTGATTGCTGCTTCTGAGAAAAATCACCATTTCAAAATTATCGTAACAGACGGAGTTTTCTCAATGGACGGTATTGTGGCAGACTTAAAAGGAGTTTGTGACCTTGCTGATAAGTATAATGCTTTGGTAATGGTTGATGATTCTCACGCTACAGGATTTATCGGAAAAACAGGCCGTGGAACTCATGAAGCTAATGAAGTAATGGGTAGAGTAGATATCATTACTTCTACATTAGGAAAAGCCCTTGGAGGTGCTTTAGGAGGATTTACTTCCGGTAAAAAAGAAATCATTGATATGCTGAGACAGCGTTCACGTCCCTATTTATTCTCGAACTCATTAGCGCCAGGAATTGTGGGAGCAGCTTTGAAAGTATTGGATATGATTTCTGATGATACTTCACTTCGTGATAAAGTAATGGAGAATGCAGACTATTTCAGAACGGAAATGAAAGCCAAAGGCTTTGATATTCCTGATGGCGATGCTGCTATTGTTCCGGTAATGCTTTATGATGCTCCGCTTGCTCAAAAAATGGCGGAAAAACTAATGGATGAGGGAATTTATGTTATTGGGTTCTTCTATCCGGTAGTGCCGAAAGGAAAAGCAAGAATAAGAGTTCAGCTATCTGCAGCACATACAAGAGAGCACCTTGATAAAGCAATTGTTGCTTTTGAAAAAGTAGGAAAAGAGCTGGGAGTGATCTCTTAATACTGAATTTGACCAGAGTACAGAAAATATAATGTTCGGCTCGGGCAGCTTTGCTGCCCCGAGCCGAACTATTTTTTATATAAATCCATTTTTGGTTATATTTTCCTGATCAAAAGAAAATTATTTTTACCAATTATATAATAAGCTTATCTTTGCTTTTAATTTTTTCTGAATGCTTTATACAATAATCAAAGCGCTGCATATTATTTTTATGGTAAGCTATTTTGCGGGAATTTTTTATCTCGTGAGAATTTTTGTTTACTATAAAGATACTGATGAATTTCCGGAAGAAAAAAAGAAAATTCTCAGAGAGCAGTATACCTTCATGGCCAGAAGGCTGTGGAATATCATTACCGTTCCTGCCGGTATTATTATGGCAGTATGCGGACTGGTAATGATCTTTTTGAATCCCGGGCTTATGAAAATGCCGTGGTTTCATTTAAAACTGACTTTCCTTATCGGTCTTGCGGCTTATCATTTCTGGTGCTGGAAGAAAGTGCTTCAGCTGAAGACGCTGAGTGGAAATACCTTAGAAATCCCTAATATTAAACTGAGACAGGCCAATGAGATTGCTACATTTATTCTGTTTCTGGTTGTATTTACCGTTATTTTAAAATCTATGGTAATTGACTATTGGTGGCAATTAATTACAGGATTTTTCGTTCTTGTATTTCTGATCATGATGACCGTTAAACTCGTTAATAAAAATAAAAAAAACAAATAATTGTGGAGTAGATGTATGCGTTAATCCATTACTACTTTTTACATTTTACAAAAAAACTATGATTGCAATTTTAAAGAAAGAACTTTGGAGTTACTTTGGAAACTGGAGCGCATGGGTTATTATTGCTGCATTCAGTCTGATAGCCACTCTTTTTCTGTTCTTTTTCGACAACGATTCTAATATTTTTGAGATCGGGATGGCATCCTTACAAAGCTATTTTGTTTTAGTCCCATGGCTGCTGATGTTTATTATTCCGGCACTTTCTATGAGGACTTTTGCAGAAGAGCAGCAAACAGGAACACTGAACTGGCTTTTTTCGCAACCTTTAAAAGTTTCCGACCTGGTAGCCGGGAAATTCCTTTCGGTATGGATTGTTGGGATTTTATGTCTTATCCCATCACTGATCTACCTTTATACGGTCTATGTCTTAGGAGTTCCGGAAGGAAATATTGACCTTGGAATGACTTTCGGAAGTTATATCGGATTGATTATTCTGATTGCCGCATTTTCAGGAGTTGGTATTTTAGCTTCTTCACTATCACAGAACCAGATTATGGCCTACCTGTTAGGGGTTTTCATGTGCTTTATTATGTATTTTGGAATCGAGCAGCTGGCGAGTTATAAATTATTGGGTGGAGCAGATTTTATCCTTCAGAATATAGGCTTTTACCAGCATTTCTTAGGTTTTACCAGAGGTCTTATTGACGGTAAAGATATTGCCTATTTTGTACTGGTTATTGGTGCTTCCTTAGTATTGTCCAATCATTTTATTAACAAGAAGAAGTAAAATTATGAAGAAGTTCAATGCTAAATCTCCACTGGGAATTTTCCTGATCATTATTGTTCCTTTGGTTGTAATCCTGGCGTATTCAGGAATCAGATTAGACTTAACAAAAGAAAAAAGATATACCCTTTCCGATAATACCATTAAAGTACTGGAATCTGTGAAGAAACCTTTAACGGTTGAGGTGTATCTGGAAGGTGATTTTCCGGCAAGCTTTAAACAGCTTCAGGGAGAAACGAAATTTATGCTGGAAGAATTCAGAAAGATCAATCCAAAGATTGACTTTAAGTTTATTGATCCCATCAAAACAAAAATGTCTCAGGATACCCTGATGGCGATGGGAATGCAGCCTTCCATTCTTCCCGATGTTAAAGACGGAAAAATTTCACAGATCACGCTTTTCCCATATGCGGTGATAAAATATGACAAAAATGGGGTGTCTATTCCTTTGGTCGTGCAGCAGGCAGGTATTGATGCAGATCAACAGCTTACAAGATCGATTGAAGGGTTGGAATACAGTCTTGTTTCCAATATTAAAAATATTGCAGCTGCGAAGAGAAAGAAAGTAGGTATTCTGGTCAACCATGACGAGCTGAATCCTGATGAATTTCAGGGATTTGTTCAGTTGGCGATGGAAAATTATGATGCAGGACCTATTATTCCTAAAAATCAGACAGAGCTTACATTGGAAGATGTTCCTTTGCTGAAGCAGATGAGTGCCCTGGTGATTGCAAAACCGCGTAAAGCTTTTACAGATAATGAAAAGGTAATCCTTGATCAATACATCATGAATGGTGGGAAAACACTTTGGATGATCGATGCGGTAAATGCTGAAATGGATACTTTGACAAGATCTAAAAAAGTAATGCCTTTCCCGGTTGATATCAATATGACAGATTTCTTTTTCAACTATGGGTTAAGAATTAATCCAGCCTTGGTAAAAGATGTGAAGAAGTTTGCGCTATTAAGATTAGTCACAGGAGAGGTGAGTGGAAATCCTCAGTATACAAGCTTACCGTGGCCATATTATCCGTTGGGAATTGCTGAGAACAACAATCCAATCACTAAAAATATCAATCCTGTAAAATTTGAATTCCCTACTTCCATAGATACGTTGGGAGGCAGAAAGAATGTCAAGACAAAGGTTCTTTTTGAATCCAGTGAAAGAACATTGCTGAAGCAGGTTCCGAATTATGTGGATCTGAAGGAGATTGCCAGTGTAGACAGTCTTGGTCAAATGGAAAAGCCAAGCACACCAAAGATTTTTGCGGTAGCACTGGAAGGGAAGTTTAACTCTGCTTATGCTTCAAGAATTGAAAGAAAAGGCTATCCTGGCTTCAAAGCAGGCAGTCCTGAAAATAAAATGATCGTTATTGCTGACGGAGACGTTGGAAGAAATAAAGTGATCAAAGGAAAACCGCTTCCGTTAGGCGTAGATCTATTGACCAATGAACAGTTCGGAAACGAGCAGTTCCTGAGAAATGCTTTAGATTATCTGTTAGATGACAGCAACCTGATGGAACTGAGAAACAGAAATATTGAAGAAAGACTGCTGGACAGACAGAGAATTACTGATGAAAAAACCAATTGGCAGTGGCTGAATTTATTGCTTCCACTGATTATAATCGGCCTTATGGGAGGATTATTCTTCTGGCTGAGGAAGAAGAAATTCGGATAGACAATAAAAAAGAGAAGCTCATCAGCTTCTCTTTTTTATTTGTTTTTATTCTTTAATAAATTTAGCACTCAGATCTCCAATTTTATAAATGTAAAGCCCATTGATCAGGTTTTGTACATTCAGACTAATAGAATCGTCGTGGGAAGCGAAAGGTTGGGTAATAACCAATTTTCCTGTGGTATCAAAAACTTCAACTTTATGAGCATTGTTCTGAGGATTGTTGATTTTCAATACTGTTTTTGCAGGGATAGGAAAGGCAACCAATTTACTCTTTACAGTCAAAATCTCTTTATTGCCAAGAGTGGAGGTGGGTAGTGAATAAATTTCTGTTTGTTGAGTCGTTTCGTTAAATAATTTTATCTTATTGGTGTTGTCTACAGGATCATGATAGATTTTAGTGTATTCAATTCTGTAAGTGCCTGGGAAATCTTTAATAATAGCACCGTCTTCATCAATAATTTTCACCTTGGAATCCGGAGTTCCATTAGCTTTGAAATAAACGATAAATTCCAGTTTATCATTGCTGTTGAATATGTTTTTGGAAACCTGGTGGTCTAAATCTGTGTCAAATGTCATCCAATCATACCCTGCAGGCATTGTGATATTAAGGGTTTTGATATAATTAAAATTTTGACCGTAAATTTTAATGACAGGGGTATCTACTATTTGAGTACAATATAACAGCTGATTGTCATTGATGTACATGGCTGCATCCTCGGAAGCCGGAAATGTATGTACTAAGTTTATTTGCCCAAAAGCAAATCCTGTCGCAAGCATTGCGATAGAAAATAAAAGTTTTCTCATGTTTAGAAATTTGAAATTATGTATTGAAATTATTTTTTCTCAAAATTTTACAGCAAGGTAAAATACGTGAGGTAAGTGTTTTTCATGGGTTAGTTTGTGCAAAAGTAATAAAATAACTGGTACAGATAGTGAATTTTCAAGATTTGTTCCAGAGCAGTACCATAAAAAAAGAAGCCCTGAAGCTTCTTTTGTTTTTTTACGATTAATCATTTTTCTATTTTGGCTGTTTCCGTTTTGCCAAAAAAATAGTTAGTAGTTATTTTCCAAATGGATAGGGTTGATCTTTGATAATGGAGAAATATACTACTATTTTTGAAATGCTTCCTGAGGAAGTAACTCAGCCGTTTTGTAATAGCTGATATCCATATCAAATTTTGCCTGCAGATCCTGGAAAGTATCATAATCAAAATGTTCCCAGTTCTGCTCATTTTCAGGGTCAGAAGTTTTATCTACTGCAAGCTCCAGTTTTCCGTCTTCCTGGTAGCTGCATTCAATAGCTGCATACTTTTCCCCGTTTTCATCAGTAGTATACCAGCATTTTACAGTTTTTTCAAGTTCCGGTTTCTGGGTTTCGTTATTGATGACCTGAGAACAAATAAAATTTTCAGGATCATCATTATTGAAAACAGTTCTTGAAATTAAAGGCTGATCATCTACAGATAATGAATAAAGTTTGTTGGTAGAAATAATGAAACCATCCACAGTGTCCTTTTTTTCAACATCAAAAAAATCGGACTTTTCCTTCAGGTAGTTTAATACCTGGTTTTCATTCTCGTCTTCACTTATGAAATAATTGATGTTATAGATACTGTCTTCACTAATAAACTCAATTTCTTTCAAGACGTCTGAATCCTTCTCGTAATAATAGAGATGATATTCATCTTGCTTCACAGCATTATTTTTGGAAATAACTTCTCCAAAAATGTTTTTGTACACTTTTCTCATTTTTTAGCACGTTAATTAGTTTCATTATTAGTTTAAGCGGGTGTGAAGCAAAGATAAGTTTCTTTTTTTATTTTAATGGTAAGCTTAAAATAGTATTTATTTCGTAAGTATTTCAAATATCCTTTATAAAATCCTCATATTCAAAGTAAAATCTTTCAAATCCGTCCATTTTATCAACGAAAAATTCAAAAATTTCCTGCCATTTATTTTTATTAAAAATTGAAACTCCCTGTATATCAACCCATATGCGGCTTATTACCTTGCCATTTTCCAGTGAAAAATATTCCTCTTTTTGAAAATCACCGATAAAATCTTTAAGAATATCTTCCAAAGACCATATTTTTTCATAATATGCATTTCTGAAGATCTCATCCTTCATTTCGATGTCTAAGGAAACCTCTGCTTTTTTGTTATCTGCAGAAAATTTGAAGGAGAGATCTTTTACTTTAGTATCATATAAGACCCATTTCCTGGGAAAAGATTTCCCGAAAGCAGTCCAAAATTCCTTCTTTAATTGCTGTGCTTCTTGTTTACTGAACATAAAGACAAACTTAATGATTTAATGGCAAAAAGGCAAAATAGGGCAATAGAATACCCCAAATTTGTACACACATTTGTACATACGATAGGCCTTTTTACTTTAGATGATCCATATTAAACAAATTTCGTATTTTTGCTGTAATGCTTTCAAAAAAATCTCAATATGCGTTTAAAGCACTTTCATTTCTTGTAGAAAAAAGAAATGAAGGTCCTATTCTTATTTCCGAAATTGCGGAACATAAAAGGATACCCTTAAAGTTTTTAGAAAATATTCTGCTTGAATTGAAAAAAGCAGATATCCTCGACAGCAAAAAAGGCAAAGGAGGAGGCTACTTTTTGAAAGAAAACCCGGAAAATGTAAAATTGGCCAAAATTATCCGTCTGGTTAATGGCCCTATTGCCATGCTTCCTTGTGTAAGCCTGAACTTCTATGAAAAATGTGAAGACTGTAATGAAGATCACTGCGGTCTCCATGATGTACTGATTGAGGTTCGGGATGCCTCACTGAATATTCTTGAGAAAAAAACTTTAATGGATCTGGTTGATTAACCCGGTCCTTTTTTTTGAATTATTAGTCTACTTGTTTGGTAGGATAATATTTTTATTGGATATTTGCATAACTTCAAATGAATAAACTATGATTTCAAAAGAAGAAGCAGATCTACTGGAGCAGCTTACACCATTAGTTTTTAAAAATTTTGAAACCCCTGGAAACAAGATAAATGCTGTTGAAGTTATAAAGATTTTATAATATGGTGATTTCAAGAAAAATTCAGATCAGACTCAATGTACTTTTTGTAACCCTTGCAGTATTATTTACTGCTGGTTTTTTAATGTATGAATGGGGATATCTCGATGAGCTTTTAGCCATTTTGGCTAAAGACCATTACATTTTTTATTGGATGCTTCTGGTGGGTGTTTTTGCTGAAGTTGTGGCTGGCTCTATGGGAATGGGATATGGTGTCATCTGTACAACCACTCTTATGTTTCTGGGGATACCACCCCATATTGTAAGCGCTAGTATACATTCTGCAGAAAGCTTTACCACAGCTGCCGGAAGTATAAGTCATATTAAACTCAAAAATGTAAGTAAGACTTTGGTGAAAAAATTAGCAATCCCTGCTGTTATCGGAGCGGTCATTGGGGCTGTAAGTTTAACCTATCTTGGAGAATATTATGCTAAGATTACTAAAACACTTATTGCCTTTTATACCCTTTACCTGGGACTGCAGATCCTATCCAATGCCTTTAAAGGAAAACAGAATAAAGCACTTAAAAAGAAGACTAATCTGACAAGACTTGGAGTGATCGGAGGTTTCATAGACTCCTTCGCAGGAGGGGGGTGGGGCCCGCTGGTAACAGGAACATTAATTAAAAATGCTTTCACTCCAAGATTTGCCGTAGGAAGTTCTACGGTTGCAAAATTTATACTGACGATAACAGCTGCAGTTACTTTTTTCTTTACCCTCGGCATCCAGCACTGGAACATTATTTTAGGACTTTTAATAGGCGGGATTATTACAGCTCCTTTTTCTGCCATGCTTACGGCAAAGCTTCCTGTAAAGAAAATGTTTGTGTTCATAGGCTTGCTGGTGATTGTGATGAGTTCTATAACTATTTATAAATCAGTATTCAGTTAAAATTTATGGCCCGGTATTGAAAAATAAAAGGCTCAAAAGTGTATTTGATTTTGAAAATATTTTACTTTTACATCACTAAATAATTAAAAATGAATTTACATATCATTGCACTTTTTAAGTTTAATGAAAATTACCTGATGGATGCTGTAGAGCTGTTTCAGAAGCTTGTAAAAGAAACAAGAAAAGAAGAAGGCTGCCTGCAGTATGATCTTGTGGAAGACAAAGATAACAAAGGAACTTTCTTCCTGATAGAGCTTTGGGAAAGTGTTGATCATCACAACAGGCATATAGGGCAGGACCACCTGTTAGACTTTCGCAGAGACACTTCCAGAATGATGGAAAGTTCAGCAGAAGTATACAAAGGATTTAAAATCTATTAATAATATAAAAGGCGGTTTCAACATTCTGAAACCGCCCTTTTATTAGAAAAAATAGAAAGTATTAAAATAAATTATTTCACGATAAGTTTTTTCGTTTCAGTAGTACCACCATAAGTTATTTTTACAAGGTAATTTCCTGAAGTAAGGTGAGATAAGTTAATATCTTGTTTATAGAAACCGGTCTGGTTGGTCAATTCTGATGAATAAACCTGTTTTCCGGTAAGATCGTAAACCTCTACGCTTCCTTTGTTGCCGGCTCTTTCTTTGACATCAAAAAGAACAGTAACTTTTTTGTCAGCTGAAGTAGGGTTCGGATAAATTCCAAAAGAAGCCTTTTTTCCTACCTCTGTTATTCCTAAGGTAGCCGTCACTTTTTTGTATTTGAAATACATATCTCCGGTGGTTGCTCCTCCATTGGTTACAAAGTACATTCTGTAATAGTCACTCCCTTTTTTAATGTAATATACCACATCACTCTTCACGGTACTGATCCCTTTCCATGAGTGGCCAATAGTTGTAATATTGGAAGAGAAGCTCGTCGTGGCGGGGATTGTATAAGCAGAAGTTGCCTGACTCTCAGGTTGTACCATTGCCACTTTGATGTTGGGGCTTTGGATAGGTCCGGAAAGAGGATACATCTGAACCCCCATATAGAATGTATAATATTTGGTAAACATCAGATCCCATGCACTTCTGGATGGTTCCATATTGGGAACTTTAGCCCCTGTGTTAAATGAAAAATAATTAAAGAAAGTGTCATCTGTTCCATTAGCAAGGGTTCTTGTTTCCGTAGGGCCCCATGCACTTCCGTCCCATTTTGAATATTTAAAAGTATATCCGCCGTAAGCATCTACAATAGCAAATTTGACGTAAGCTCCTGTAGGATATTTTAAAACAAAAATTGCTTTTCCATCGATATGGTGAGTGATACCGTTGTACAGACCCCAGCCTGTTGATATCTGGTTTGGAGTTGTTGGGGTCACAGGCCCCTGTTCAAAAGCTCCCTGGCTTATATCAGTGGTCTGATCCGGGTTGTAGAGAGGTTCACCCCACGAAGATTCATTATTCAGGTTAATATTATCCCAGTCGGCTAAATTGGTTGAAACTGCATAGACTTGGATGTCAAGAGCATCATTAATTCTTGAACCAAATGCATAGGATGAGTTTCTATAAAATGCAATATCCCAGGTATTGGCTGGTTGAGAAATCACGTTTGCATCTGCAAAATCAAAAAATACACGGTTTTGATATTGATTTCCCATCGTCATATTTACCTGAGAGTATCCCAATGCATCAGTTTGTGCCAAAACAGTCTGCTGAACAGAAAGAGCCAATACTGAAGCCAATAATAGTTTTGTTTTCATAACTTATTTTTTATAACGTTATTTAGAATGATTCTACAAAAATATATAATTATTTTTAATCAGTCTAAATAAAAACATGATTTATATCGTGTTTCCCTATTAATCTTCGGTTGAAACTGATACAATGGAATAAAAAAAGCCGGTGAGAATTATTTCTCACCGGCTTTATAAAGGTAATAGTCTAATAAACCTTATTTTTTTATGAATTTTGATTTGATGGTTTTTCCATCAGCTGTTTCAATGATAGTATAATATACCCCGGTATGAAGTGTACTGATATCAAAACTTTGTCTGTCTAATTTTCCTTCCGCTGCTTTTTGACCTGAAGCAGAGTAGATCTGTATGTTTTTAGGGTCTTTTTTTGCCACAAATTCCAATGCTGTATTATTGGTGTTGACAGCGAATCTGATTTCGTCATTGGATTTTGTATTTTCCGTCACAGCAAGCGTTGCATTGTTGTAGATCACATCATCCATCTGAATAGCCGTGTGCATGGCACTTCCGATAATTTTAAAAGCGACATACTGATTGGAAGAAGCCGGTACCGGTAAAGAATACTGCGTATTCGTTGGGTTTAAGCTGATGACAGGCGCTATCGGAGTAAATGATGACATATCAGAAGTACTGTTAACTAGCCCAACTTCTATAGTTCCTGTAGCACCGGATGCTGATCCTGAAGTAAGTGCTGCAATAAAGGTAACTGTTTTTGTTCCATCCGGAGCCACAATCTGTGGAGAGATCAGATAACCCGCCGTATTGGCTGAACTGAAGCTATAATATTGAACTGTCTTATTGGTTGTTCCGGCTGCATATACCCATGGACCATCCGTCGCATTTTGAACTCTATTCCAGTTTTTTTGTGGCCATGCCGCAGCAGGACCTGCAGGACCCGCAACGAAAGTATCGAAGTTTTCATTAATAGTGGCTAACTGAGCATTCGCTGTAGCTGCTGTTAACACTAAAGTTCCTAAAAGTAATTGTAACTTCATAACATTATTTTTATTTAGAATTATTCCACAAAAATATATAATTATTTTTAACTATTCTAAATAAAGCCTTATATTTGTCGAAAATTTTTTGCCTTTATGAAGAAGAAAGTGCTTTCAATACTATCTCTGTCAGCCATTTTTTTGGTGAGTGCACAGCAGCAGGATTCTCTTAAACAGAAAAAAATAGAAGAAGTTGTCGTTACGGGACAATATACACAACAGTCTATTAATAAATCTATATATAAAGTTGAAGTTATTAATGCGGAACAGATTAAGAATATGGCAGCTACCAATGTGGCAGATGTTCTTAACCAAAGTTTGAATGTACTGATTATTTCTGATCGTCAATCAGGAAACTCTACAGCCAATTTAATGGGACTTGGAGGAGAGTACACTAAAGTACTGATAGACAATATTCCTGTTGTAGGAGACATAGGTCTTGGAAATAATATAGACCTTACCAAGCTTAATATCAATAATGTTGAAAGAATAGAGGTTGTAAGAGGCTCAATGGGTGTTGATTATGGAAGCAATGCTGTTGCCGGAGTTATTAATATCATCACCAAGAAAAACAGTCAGAAACCCTTAACCCTGAACGCTTCTGTACAGGAAGAAACAGTGGGAAAAGAGTATGATTTCAAGAAAAAAGGAGAAGGAAGACATATCCAGACTTTGAATGTAGGATACAATATCAATGATCACTGGTATGTAGGAGCCAATATCAATCATAATGATTTTCAGGGGTTCAGAGGAACTCAGGAAGGATATAAATATTTTGAACAGGACGGGAAAAGAGGATACCTATGGCAGCCTAAGGACGTTCTGAATGTAGACGGAATTGTTAGATACAGTAAAAATAAAACCTCTATTTTTTACAAATTTGGTTTTGTCAATGAAAAACTAAACTATTATAATCCAACGGTAGGAGAACATTTTTACAGTGTCACCGACAGAACGTACTTCTCTAATGACAGAGATTATCTGACCACCCGATATCTGCACCAGCTTAACGTGCAAACCAAACTGGGCGCGGTAAACTATACCGGAGATTTTTCTTACCAAACTCAGGACAGAAAATACAGAGATTTCAAATACGATATTCCTAACAGAAAGGTAATTGGCGACAAAGTGGCCTACCAGTCGTATAATAAAGCAGATGTTTTCTATTCAAGAGGGGTATTCAGTAACTTTTTAGACAGTAAAAAGATTGATTTCCAGTTAGGATATGAGTTGGATCACACTTCCGGATATGCAGGAAATATTGCAGGAACCTTTCAGGGAACGGATAATATAAAAAGAAAGATATTTAACTATGCCAATTTTATGTCCATCGAATGGAATGCAACAGATTGGTTATCATTACGTCCGGGATATCGCCTTGCACTGAGTGATAAGTTTGATGCCCAACATAATTATTCATTGACTGCCAGAGTGAAAGCAACTGAAAATGATAATTTCAGATTGGTCGTAGGAAGTGCCAACCGATTCCCGAATTTTGATGAGCTCTATACCTATATGGTAGACAGTAATCATGATATCAGAGGGAACGAAAACCTTACACCGGAACAGGGAATGACCGTTTCCGTAAACGGAGAAAAAAAGATTGCTACAAATTCAGGCTGGAATTTAGGGGTAGGAGCGAGTGCTACTTATCTTCATGTGAAGGATAGAATAGAGTCTGTAACAGTAAGCAGACAGCCTTTGAAATACCAGTACCTTAACCTGAATAAATATGAATCCTATTTATTTGAAGCCAATTTCAGAGCACAGAAAAATCAGCTTGCTTTAGCTGCCAATGTAGCATACTATGGCATTGCTAAGCAGTTAAAAGACGGAGATGCAGTTTCACCCAACGATTTCTTCTATACACTGGAAGCTAATGCAGTGGTGAATTATACTGTTCCGAATATCAATACTACACTTTCACTATTCTATAAATACACCGGAAAAACTCAGGAGTTTGTATTATCATCTGACCTGAAGAATCCTGAATACAGAATTGGAGAAAGAGATGATTTCCATATGATGAATTTCATTGTTACGCAGCCTTTTTTCAAGAACCAACTGGAACTAAGCCTGGGAGTAAAGAATATTTTTGATGTATCTGCCATAAGGGATACAACACTTCCGGGAAATACACATGAGGCTGCAGATCCGAATATTAATCTTTTCTATGGCAGAAGCTATCTGGCCAGATTAAGCTACAATTTTTAAAATTCTAAAAATGAAAAAAATACTATTTTATCTTATGCTGGGAGTGTCATTTGTATCACAGTCCTGCATCAATGATAACGAAGATCCGGTACCTGTAGTTCCTTCAGAGGGAGTATCTGTAAAACCGGATGTAAGAGGCTCTGCACAGCCGAATCAGGTATGGATAGATTTTAGTGATGTAGATCAGGAAGGACAGCCAAGACAGACGGTAAACAGCCGGACAGACTGGGATCTTGCATTTTATTCAGGGACTGAATTTAAAGTGGTTTTAAATACATCCATCATGATGGCTGCGGCTAAAATTCCCAATGTTGCAGACATTGCATCTGTGAAAGAATCTGATGTAAGCAGTCTAAAAGAGGTAGTACAGGTTGCCAACTTTGATACTGAAAATACCATTTATATTGACGATGTGAAAGGGAACTATCCTTCCAGTCAAACTGCGATAGCAGAAATCGATGCTGATCCTGCTAAAAATGCAGTTTATCTTGTGAATTTGGGGAAAGAAATCTATAAAGGAAGCATTGCTGTGGGATCTACCATTGCAGGAGGAGATGAAAGAGGCTGGATGAAAATACAGGTGACAAGACAGGCTAATGATTACAAAGTACGATACGGAGATATCAATGCTGTTGGCAGCGCAATAAAAGAGGTGATCATCAAGAAAAATAACGCCTATAACTTTACTTTCTTCAATTCAAAAACAGGGAAGGAAGTAGCTGTTCAGCCTGAGAAAAATAAATGGGACATCAGTTTCTCTGTGTTTACCAATATTGTTCAGGGGGCAGGAAGCTATGTGAATTCAGATTTTGTAACCATCAATAATGTTGCTAAGGTAGGAGCTTATGAAGTGAAAATAGCTTCCGGGTCTGCTGTAGAAGCTTATAATAAATTTAAAAAAGCTGATGTGGATGATTCAAAGCTGGTGTATAACGAACAAAGAGTAATTGGAGGAAACTGGAGAGAAGTAGGACCTTCCGGATCTAAGGTAAAAGGAGATGTATTTTATATCATTAAAGATGCATCGGGATCTTATTTTAAGCTAAGATTCGTACAGCTTACCGATGACAAAGGAGAAAGAGGACATCCCATGTTCCAGTATAAAGCATTATAAAAAATCAAATAATCATATATCATGAAATTGCCATTAACGAAACTCTCCGGTAAACAAAGGCAGATGAGGATGGTAATTGCATAGACCTAGAAAAAATAAATCTGTACTTATGAAAAAATTCATCCTTGCAGCTTCTGTTCTTGTAGCAGTATATTCTTGCAAAAAAGAAGAAGGAGCTAAAAAAGAAAATACTACGGAAGCTTCATCTGAAGCTCCCAAAAGCAATAATAAAATTGTAACATTAAGCGGTGGAATCACCGAGATCGTAAGTGCTTTAGGGCATGAAAAAGAAATCGTGGGAACTGATGTTACCAGTACTTATCCTGAAAGTTTAAAAGCTACAGCTAAAGACCTGGGGCATGTAAGATCAATGACTATTGAACCGATCATGGCGGTAAATCCCACTTTAATTCTGGCTTCTGATAAAGATATCAATCCGGAATTATTGGGGAAAATCAATTCTTCAGGAATCAAAGCAGAAGTATTCAAGCAGGAGTACACGGTAGACGGTACTAAAAAACTGATCGAAGAAGTAGCAAAAGCAATTGGAAATACAGATTACCAAAAGCTGAATGATAAAATAGATGCAGATCTGAAACAGGTACAGCCTATCGCTAAAAAACCTAAAGTATTATTTATCTACGCGAGAGGAAACATGCTGATGGTAGCAGGTAAAAACACACCAATGGCTTCCCTGATCAACCTTGCAGGAGCAGAAAATGCAGTTACTGAATTTGAAGATTTCAAACCATTAACTCCGGAAGCTGTGGTAAAAGCCAATCCTGATGTATTATTTTTCTTTACAACAGGTTTACAGGGAGCAGGAGGAAACGAAGGTGCACTTAAGATGCCGGGAGTATCCCAAACCAATGCAGGGAAAAATAAAAAGATCATTGCAATGGACGGAGGTTTAGTTTCAGGTTTTGGACCGAGACTAGGAGAAGCAGCAGTTGGATTAAATAAACTTTTAATTGAGAACACAAAGTAAACTATACTTTTATCTTACTATAAGTGCAGTACTGCTTGTTATTATAGCAGTACTGTCACTTAATACAGGAGTCTATGACTTTGGCGGAAATTCCGCATTCAAAGTACTGTGGCAGTTTATAAAAGGAGACCCCAATTTATCTTTAAGTGATAAATATGTGGTTTGGGATGTACGGGCAGCCAGAATTATTATGGCTATTTTAATAGGAAGCATGTTGTCGGTTTCAGGAACAAGCCTGCAGGGGCTGTTTAAGAATCCTCTGGCGACGGGAGATTTAATAGGACTTACATCGGGAGCGACACTATTGGCAGCAATTGCAATTGTTTTAGGAGGGCATTTCAAAGAATATCTTCCTGAGGCTGTACAATTCTCACTGGTAGGAATCTCGGCTTTTATAGGATCTTTTTTATCAATGATGTTGGTGTACAGGATTTCAACAAGCGGAGGAAAAACCAACGTGGTGATGATGCTGTTGACAGGAGTTGCCATTACGGCAATTGGATTCTCCATTACCGGATTCCTGATCTATATTTCAAAAGATGAACAGCTGAGGGATTTGACATTCTGGAACTTAGGAAGTCTGGCGGCAGCTACCTGGACGAAGAATATTATTTTGGGAGTTGTTTTAATCATAGCTTACATTATTCTGCTTCCAAAAGGAAAAGCTTTCAATGCAATGATGCTGGGAGAAAAAGATGCACAGCATTTGGGTATCAATGTAGAAAGGCTGAAAAAGCAGATTATTATTATTGTAGCTTTAATGGTGGGAACATGCGTTGCATTTTCAGGAACCATTGGATTTGTGGGGCTTATTGTCCCTTATATTTTGAGACTTTTATTCAAATCCAATTATGCATTTATTCTGCCATTATCAGCCCTATGTGGAAGTATTCTGCTTTTAACGGCAGATACCTTCAGCAGAAGTATTGTAGCACCTTCAGAACTGCCGATAGGAATCCTTACCGCTTTAATGGGAGGCCCTATTTTTATCGCTATTTTAGTTAAATTTAAAAAAGCACTCTAATGATCAAGGCCCATCAGATTAATTATAAGCATAAAGATTTTCATATCCTGGATGGAGTAGATGTCTCTCTGGAATACGGAGAATTTCTGGCAATTGTAGGTCCAAATGGAGCCGGAAAGTCCAGTTTGCTAAGTGTTTTGGCAGATGAGGTGAGAACCGGAAAACAAAAAGTCTTATTTAAAGACAAACCCATCAGCGAATGGAATGTAAAAGAACTTTCTAAACATAAAGCCAAATTTTCCCAACACAACAGCAATGATATTCCCCTGGAAGTAAAAGATGTTGTGATGATGGGGAGATATCCCTATTTTGATTCCCAACCCGGGAAGGAAGACCTTGAAGCGATGAATAATATGATGTACGAAACAGATGTTTTTCACCTTAAAGACAGGGAATATAATACGCTTTCCGGAGGAGAAAAACAACGGGTACACCTTTCCCGTGTGATGGCTCAGCTTCAAAATGAAATTGCCCATACACTGATGTTTCTGGATGAACCGCTGAATAATTTGGATATAAAACACCAGTATAAAGCGTTGGATATTATCAAAAAATTCACACAAAAAGCCAATAGTGCGATTGTTGTTTTACATGACCTGAACCTTGCTGCACAATTTGCAGATAAAATTTTACTGATGAAATCAGGAAGAGTTTCTGCGTATGGAACACCTCAGGAAGTTTTTACGGCTGAAAATATAAGTAATGCCTATAATTTCCCATGTACCATCTGCGAACATCCCATTACTAATAACCCAATGATCATTTTTGGATAACCATGGAAAAAGAAGAATTAAAAATCCTCGCCCATAACCTTGCCAATCCTCAAGGTGAAAAAGGCATTGAAATCGGTGAAATGATGAATGCTACCAATATAGGGATGACCCTGGAAAGCATTAAAGCACTTGTGATAGAAGATGATGAACATATTCTTGAAATAGGACACGGAAATGCAGCACACCTGAAGACTATTATAGGCTTAGCCCAAAATATAAGATATACAGGAATAGATATTTCTGAAACAATGCATCAGGAAGCCCGAAGACTCAATGAAGCGTTTGGAAATCAGGCAGATTTTGTTTTGTATGAAGGCAGTATACTTCCTTTTAAAGATGAAACTTTTAATAAAATATTTACAGTCAATACCGTATACTTTTGGGAGAATCCTGTCGCATTTTTAAATGAGATCTACAGAGTTTTAAAAGACGACGGAACCTTTGTTCTTACGTTTGCACAAAAAGATTTCATGGAAAAGTTACCGTTTACGGCTTATGATTTCACGCTCTATAATAATGCAGAGATGGAAGAATTGATATCCCAAAGCCATTTTAAAAGAATGAAAACTTCTGAAAGAGAAGAAGAGATAAAAAGCAAAACAGGAGAAGAAACAATACAGAGAATTTATACAGTTTTAACCATAAAAAAATAAATAAATGAGCACAATAGTTAATGACTTAAAGGAAAAATGGGAGGCTCTGAAAGCAGAAAATCCACATGTAAGAATAAGAAATGCAGCCGCTCAATTGGGAGTAAGTGAGGCAGAATTATTAGCAACCGGTGTAGGTGAAGGAGTAACTGTTTTGAAACCTGAATTTCCAGGTATTCTGACAGAAGCCGGCCAGCTGGGGAAAGTAATGGCTCTTACCCGTAATGATGAATGTGTTCATGAAAGAAAAGGAACTTATCTGAATGGTGATTTCAGCAGCCCGCACGCACAGCTTTTTGTAGGTGAAGATATTGATCTTAGAATTTTCCTGAACCACTGGAAATTTGCTTTTGCAGTAGTGGAAGGAGATAAAAAAAGCCTTCAGTTCTTTGGTAAAGATGGATTGGCATTGCACAAAATCTATTTGACTAAAGATAGTAATGACTCAGCTTTTGAGGCTATTGTTGAAAAATTCAAAGCTGAAGATCAGAATCAGGCTTTTGTATTTGAAGCAGTAGCTCCGAAACAGGCAGAAAAAGCTGACGCAGAAATTGATGTGGACGGATTTAAAAAAGCATGGACAGAATTAAAAGATACTCACGATTTCTTTATGATGACAAGAAAATTCGGGGTAAGCAGAACACAGGCTTTACGATTGGCTCCGGAAGGATTTACCAAAAAAATTGATAACGCTAAAGTGGTAAATGTTCTTGAAGATGCTTCTGAAAAAAACACTCCTATCATGGCATTTGTAGGAAACAGAGGAATTATCCAGATCCACACCGGAAATGTGAAGAAAACCCTTTGGCATCAGCAATGGTTCAATGTAATGGACCCTGATTTCAACCTGCACCTTGATGTAACGAAGATTGCAGAAGCATGGATCGTGAAAAAACCAACTGAAGACGGTGAGGTAACAGCAATTGAAGTATTCAATGCAGACGGAGATTTTATCGTTCAGTTCTTTGGAAAAAGAAAACCGGGGATTCCAGAATTACAAGAATGGAAAGACCTTGTTGCAGAATTAGAAAAGTAATAATTAGATGATTTGAATGGGCCGTTTTGTTTTGTAAGATTCAAAGCGGTCTTTTCATTTTGAGTTTTGGCAGCACGAGGAGAATGCAAAATAAGTGGGTTTTCAAATTTACTTTTTTACGATTCTTTCTGCCAAAATATTTGTGTAATTTGTGGTTAAATATATAAAATGAAGAATATTCTTATGGCGATTTTGCTTTCAGGGTTCTGTACACTTAGTGCACAGGATTTTAAAGCATATCAGTTTTATGATAAAAAAGGAAAGGAGGTAAAGACCGATAAAATAGTCAAAGAACTGGCAGATTATGATGTGGTGTTCTTTGGTGAGAACCATAACAGTTCTATCAATCACTGGCTACAGCTGAAAATTACAGAAGCTCTGTTTGAAAAGAAAAAGGGACAGCTTATTTTAGGTGCTGAAATGTTTGAAAGAGACAACCAATCTCAGCTCAACCAATATTTAAATGGAAAATTTGATGCTAAAACATTCAAAGACTCAGCCCGTTTATGGAATAACTACGCAACAGACTACAAACCTTTGGTTGATTTTGCTAAGAACAAAAAACTGAATTTTGTGGCGACGAATATTCCAAGAAGATATGCTTCCCAGACCGCAAAAGAAGGACTAGAGTCTTTGAATAAACTCAGTGAAAAAGAGAAAACGTATATTGCTCAGTTACCTATTAAAGTAACACTGGATACTCCGGGATATCAGGAGATGAAAGCGATGATGGGCGATCATGCTGAAGGAACCAAAGTGATGAATTTTATTTCGGCACAGGCTACAAAAGATGCTACAATGGCGGAATCTATTCTGAAAAACTTTCAGGCCGGAAAAACCTTTATCCATTATAACGGAAACTATCACAGCAAAGAGTTTGGCGGAATTTATTGGTATATCAAGCAGAAGAACCCGAATCTGAAAATGGCGGTGATTTCAGTATTTGAATCTGAAAATCCGGAGCTTAAAGTTCCCGAAAAAGAATATGTCCCGACAGATTTTAATCTGATCATTCCAAGTGATATGACGAAGACTTTTTAATTTCTGGCAAATCGTAAGGATTTAATCAGAGTCTTTGTGAATCCAGCTTGAAAAATTAAAACGTGATTTAGATTCCTGCGGAATGTCTATTGTGTAAGGTTTTAATTTATACAACCGGAAAAAATATGAATAGAAACGGGCTTTAGCCCGTTTTTTTATATACAGATTCCAATGGCTTTAGCCAAAACTTAAGATTACATTATTTACCTTTGTATCACATTCAATCCATATGAAAAAACTGACCATTTTAGTTGTATTTTGTGTAGGGCTGCTACAAGCACAAACATTATCCCCCAATGAAGTTTCCCTTATCAATCAGGGTGATATCAATGCAGCACTTCCCATATACCAAACTACAGATGCCCATCAGCATAAAACATTGTTGAGCTTTTCTGCAGAAATCAATCCTACAGATCCTAATACGGCGGTTTTGGTAAAAAGGATGAAAGAATCTCTCCTGTCTACGGATGGCGGAGTAGGAATTGCTGCACCGCAGGTTGGAATTAATAGAAGGATAATCTGGGTACAACGTTTTGATAAAGAAGGAACACCCCTGGAATATTTTATCAATCCGGTGATTGTATGGAGATCTGATCTTCAAAATCTTGGACCTGAAGGAGATTTATCGATTCCTGATTTCAGAGACCAGTTTTACCGAAGCAAGGTTATTCAATTGGAATATGTGGATTTAAAAGGGCAAAAATATTCTGAGATAGTAGAAGGATTTACCGCGGTCATTTTCCAGCATGAGATCGACCATCTTTTCGGAATCCTGATTTCAGATAAAAAAGAAAAAGAAAAGAATGATTCTTATAAAAAGGTAGAAGCGTATCAGAAAAGTGATTTGAACAGAAGGTAAGTGATGAGTGCAGCTGCGAGGAAGCTCGTTTAGTCAAATCGAGGAATCGATTCATATTTTGCTCACTTTCTTATCCATCGTATTATTTTTCTTTGCGTTTAAGAAAACACAAATTGCACTAATGATTACCCTAAGATCACAAAGTATGGGCTGTTTCAATATTATCTGATTATCTGGATGCATTTTAAAAATGTAGAATGATCTATGTTGATCTGATAAAAAATAAAAAGGAGCTGTTTTAGAAATAAAACAGCTCCTTTCGCTATAACTATGCTTAAAAAAATTGGATTAGTCGTTATTGGTCACTGAAAGCTTAACCTCAATATTGTTTCTGGTAGCATTAGAGTAAGGGCAAATCTGGTGTGCCTTATCCGTTAATGATTGTGCTTCTTCCATAGAAACTCCCGGAATATTAACATCCAGTTCTACAGCAAGTCCAAAACCTCCGTTTTCAATCTGTCCTATGCTCACCTGAGCAGCAACAGTGGTTTCACCGGTTTTTACTTTTGCCAAACTGATCACTCTGTTGAGTGCGCTGTCAAAACATGCAGAGTATCCGGCAGCAAACAGCATTTCAGGATTGGTAAAGTCGTCATTGGCTCCTCCTAAAGCTTTAGGCATTCTTACCTCAAGATCTAAAACTCCATTTTCACTTTGTACGTGGCCATTTCTTCCGCCTTGGGCAGTGACTTTTGTTGTATATAATGTTTTCATTTATTTTTCTATTTTCTTTAATATTTTTAAGACTGTGTCTTTAAGTTCTAACAGCTCTTCAGGCTGTATCCCAATTTTTTCCTGGATTTTCCCCGGAATTGCACAGGCCTTTTGCTGTAATTGTTTGCCAGCTTCAGCTAAAAATACTTCAACCACTCTTTCGTCCTCCTTTTTTCTTTTTCTTGTAATGAACCCCTTAGTCTCAAGTCTTTTGAGAAGAGGAGTTAAAGTACCACTGTCCAGAAATAGCTTTTCTCCGATATGCGTTACGGTAAGTCCGTCACTATCCCACAATACCATCATAACAAGATATTGAGAGTACGTTATGTCCAGCTCATCA
The DNA here is from genome assembly GCF_900176315.1 of Chryseobacterium sp. YR221. Classification (NCBI taxonomy): domain Bacteria; kingdom Pseudomonadati; phylum Bacteroidota; class Flavobacteriia; order Flavobacteriales; family Weeksellaceae; genus Chryseobacterium; species Chryseobacterium sp. YR221. The sequence continues at coordinate 275,146 of NZ_FWXM01000003.1, read as the reverse complement.
AGAAAAGGACGGTAAAGACCGGTAATCTCTTTGGCAATGACATATAGCGGAAAGCAGATCTGGTTTTCTAGTTTAGGTGTTTTTAAATTTTCCATGATTTTCGGGTACGAAAGATTCGATGAAGGTATTACTTTTTTATGATAAATTCATCCATTGGAACACGGACTTTTTTCATAGAAGACAACCAGTCGTTTGCTTCGTCACGGTATCCAAGGTATAAAAGACTTACACTTTTCAATCCTAATTCTTTTAATCCCAATACTTCATCTACTACCTCATTGCTGAATCCCTCTGCAGGAGTACTGTCGATTTTAAGTTCTGCTGCCTGTGCAAGGGCTATTCCCAAAGCAATATAAGTCTGACGGGCAGTATGTGCAAAATGTTCTTCAGGAGTCTGAGCTCCATACATTTCTTTAATTTTATCTGTATAACTTCCAAAACGTCCTCTTGGAAGATCTCTTACATCTGTATGATGATCATATACTTTATCTATTTTCTCATTAGAATAGCTATCCCATGCTGCAAAAACCAAAACATGAGAAGAATCTCTCATTACCTCAGGGTTTAAAGCTCCGGCTACCATTTTCTCTTTCAATTCCTGGCTTTCCACTACAATAATTCGGAAAGGCTGTAGCCCTGACGAAGTAGGAGCCAGTCTTGCTGATTCTAAAATTGTGTTTAAGTCTTGTTCCGATACTTTTTTGGTTGGGTCATATGCTTTTACAGCATGTCTCCAGTTTAAATTTTCTATTAATGACATTTCTTATGTTTTTAAATTAAATACTTACTTGCTATCTGTTCGTGAAATTTTAAATTGAACAAATTAACACTGCAAATATACAACAATTTAAATTGTGTGCAATTTAATTTTGAAAAATTTTATTGTCGTCAATTTTAAATTGAAGGAAAGTATGGGATTAATTTGATTTTAAGCAAGATTCGGATTTTTTCAAAGCGGTGATATTCCAATCTTTGTCCTATCATTTTAAACAAAAAACAATGCAGAGATTTAAAAACAAAACAGCTTTAGTTACAGGAGGTACCAATGGAATGGGATTGGCCACAGCCGAAAAATTTATAGAAGAAGGTGGGACGGTAATTATTACCGGGCGAACAGATGAAACTGTAAAGAGTGCCTTGGCTAAGCTAGGAGAGAATGCTTTTGGAATTGTATCCAATGCTGGGAATATGAAGGATCTGATGAATGTACAGCAAGAGGTCCGAAAATATACAGACCATATTGATATCATTTTTGCCAATGCTGGCTATGGAAAATTTGCTCCTGTTGAATATGTAGATGAAAACCAGTTTGATGAGCTTTTCAATGTATTGGTCAAAGGTCCTTTCTTTACCGTTCAGCAGATATTGCCGTTGATGAAAAGGGGAGGTTCGGTTATTTTTAATACCTCAGTAGCTACAGATATTGCTATGCCCAATTTCTCAGTGTATTCTGCAGCAAAATCGGCAACTCAGTCTTTTATTAAAACATTTGCTGTAGAACTTACAGAACGTGGTATTAGGGTCAACGGAGTAAGCCCGGGACATATCAAAACCAATATTTTTAATAATACAGGATTAACTGCCGGGCAAATAGAAGGAGCCGTCCGGGATATTATTCCTACCATCCCTTTTAAAAGGCAGGGAGAGCCGGCAGAGATTGCCAATGTGGTTTTATTCCTTGCTTCGGAAGAGGCTTCCTATATCCATGGAGCAGAGATCAAGGTAGATGCCGGGATTTCTGTCATAAGATAGCCCGTAGATTATTTGACCTCTTTGACCTGTTTGATGATATTCGTATTATTTTCAATACCGATATCAAATGCTTTCCCATTTTTATAGCTCTGATTCAGCTTTTCCATCAGAACTTTGTATTCCGGTGATTTTTTTGAGAGGTAAAATACCTGAGCACTTATTCCGATGGCTACACGTACAAGATCGTTCGGCTTGTCCGGATCTTCGATAATACTTGAAATCGTTGAGTTATTATACCAGGTTAGGTTCTGTGAACTGGCATTACCGGAACAGGATGTAATCATAATAAAAAGTAATAATATATAGGTCCAGGCTTTCATAGCAAAATGTATTAAGTAAAAGCTCCTGCAATGTATGTAAAATAAGTGCAGGAGCTATATAAAAGTTAGTTAGAATCCACAACCTCCTACATTAGGTGCAGGAGAAGGAGAACATCCTGATAAAGATGAGAATATGTTCAATACGCAATTGGTATTCACATAATTATTGTCATACAGTAAAGAACCGGATGGGCTTCTGTAATAAACATTTCCTGCAGTATTGGCAAAAGATGAAACAGAAGCAGATCCACAAGACGTATTCGTGCAGGCAGCTCTCCATGCCGTATCAGTTACTGGGCCGCTGGAGAATAAAGAAGGATCTATAATTCTTTTTTCTACCACTCCGGAAGCATTTTTAAAGCTTACAAGGATAGCAACATGGTATACCCATGATACACAGCAGGTACCTGTAGAAGCTCTCAGGTTACCATAGACGAATTGTTTTTCACAATCATAACCTGCATTGATCAGTATTTGTCTCATTTTGTGAGCTCTTGCATAGCAACCGTCTACAGGATATCTGAAAGTGATACAAGGGGAAGAAGCAGTAGAAGTTCCGCATGCCTGATTTTTAATTTGGGTAAATAAACTGTTTAAAGTAGCCAAATTAGGAATGACACTGGTTAATCTCCTTGCTTCTACCTGGACATCTTTCGTTAAAACAGATTTGAAATAACGGACATCTTCCTCTGTTGCTTTATCTACTTTTGCAATTTCATGACTATTAGGCTTTAAAAAGACATGAATTGGAGTTTCATCAGCTACAGCTTTTCTGATCATGGAAATATAGTTTTCATTTTCCTTGCTGTCCTGAATTTCAAAAGGCTGAGCAGTAATGATAAATGATACTTTAAATTTCCCGTTTTCTTTTTGTATCCCTACCGGGACAGTTCTTCCGAAGTCTTTCAGAGCAATTTCTTTAGACTCTTTCGAACTCATGTTTTCCTGATTTGCGTTCGCATCCGAACAGGAATTGAATGACAGTACTGATACAAATACCATCATTGATAGCAAAAATTTTTTCATAATTCTCATAAATTTGGTGGTTAAAAATTTGTTCTTTATCGTGAAATTAGTTCACTTTAAAGTGATATTAAAAGTAAAAAAAAATAAAACGTCACCAAATTATTTTTGTAAAAATTTCAAAAAAATATAAAATATTTATTTTTAAACCCAAGCATTAAGCTTAAATAGGCGTATATTAATAATCATATAGTTTAAAATATAGATTTTCATGAATTTTAAAATGTGCTATTCTTTTGTTTATTTTCAGAAAAAATCCAGTCTCAATATTTTGAAACTGGATTAGGTTTTCTCCCGTTGCAATGGATAGGGAGTTTATGTTTTTTTAATCGTTATTTATAGATCAATTCAGCTTGAAAAACATCAGCAAAATGTTTTCTGATCTTTGCTTTCAGTTCCTCCACCTCTTCCGGTGTCAGTTCTCTTTCAAGTTCTCTTTTTAGAGAAGTTACCTGCTTATCTTTAATTCCACATGGAATAATGTATTCAAAATACCGCATATCCGTATTGACATTCAAAGCAAAACCATGCAGAGTTACCCATCGGGAAGCTTTCACTCCCATAGCACACATTTTTCTTGCATAAGGTTTTCCTACATCCAGCCATACTCCGGTTTCACCTTGAGAACGTTCTCCCTTAAGGCCATATTCTGCAATAGTTCTGATAATAACCTCTTCCAGGTTTCTCATATATAAGTGAATATCCGTAAAGAAATTTTCAAGATCCAGAACCGGATAACCAACGACCTGCCCGTATCCATGATAGGTAATATCTCCTCCACGGTTTGTTTTCACGTAAGTCGCTTCTATTTCTTTCAGTTTATCAATACCGGCAAGCATGTTTTCTTCATGGCCGCTTTTTCCTAAAGTATACACATGGGGATGTTCTACAAAAAGAAGGTGGTTGGGCGTAGTAATATGCTGCTCTGCAGGAAGATCACGGTTTTTTATCTTGGTATCAATAATACTCTTCATCAGTGTTTCCTGATAATCCCAGGCGGGTTGGTATTCTTTGACCCCTAAATCTTCAAACTCTACTGCTTTATTTTGATTTGTATTCATTTCAATTTTTAGACATACAAATTTAGTGAATTTTAGTCTTTTATGGAATGGATAAAATCTATAGCTTTTTTCGTCCAGTCTTTATGCTGTAATAATATATTCACAAAGGCTGTTCCAATGATCCCGCCATCTGCTTTTTCAGTCACATTTTCAAAATCTTCCTTTGACTTGATTCCGAAGCCGATCATAACAGGATTTGTAAGAGGAAGGGAAGCTAATCTTGCCAGATAATTATCATTCTTTACAACAGCATTTTCATTTCCGGTCGTAGAGGAAGAACTTACCGCATATAGGAATCCTGAACTTAAAGAATCTAAATAGAGAATTCTCTCGTCAGACGTTTCCGGGGTAACCAGAAAGGTGAAATTGAGATGGTATTTCTCTAAAATATGCTGATAGTTTTTTTCAAATTCAATAGGAGGAAGATCTGGCAGAATAAGTCCTGAGACCCCACTTTCTGAACACTCTTTACAGAATTTTTCAAATCCAAAGCTTAAGACAGGATTAATGTATCCCATCAAAATAATGGGAATCTTTAGGTCTTCTTTTATGGTTTTTAACTGGGAAAAAAGCTTTTCAATGGTCATTCCGTTTTGCAAAGCAAGCTCATGGGCCTGCTGAATTACGGGCCCATCTGCTACCGGATCAGAATAAGGCATTCCGATTTCAATCATATCCGCTCCGGAATTCTGAATTAATTTTATAATTTCAGGAGTATCTTCCAGTTGTGGAATTCCTGCTGTGAAGTATATATTTAATTTTTTCATTTCTTATTGTATTAAAGTAGAATAAGTACATTCTACACCAGACATTTTACAGATTTTTCAAATACGTTTCCATATCCTTGTCTCCACGGCCACTCAGACAAATAACAACAATGTCATTTTCATTAAATCTTTTCTTGTCCAAAACAGCTAAAGCATGGGAGCTTTCCAAAGCAGGAATAATACCTTCCAACTTGGTAAGGGCAAAAGCAGATTGTAAAGCTTCATCATCATTGATGCTAAAAAACTCTGCTCTTTTTTCCTGAAACAAATGAGCATGGAAAGGTCCGATTCCCGGGTAATCAAGTCCGGCAGAGATAGAATGGGGTTCTATGACCTGCCCGTCTGCAGTTTGCATTACCAGACTTTTGCTTCCATGAAGAACTCCCAAAGTTCCTAAAAAGGTGGTGGCAGCAGATTTTCCTGAATCCACTCCTAAACCTCCGGCTTCGGCAGCAATGATTTTTACCTCTTTTTCTTCTACAAAATGATAAAAAGTTCCGGCAGCATTACTGCCTCCTCCCACGCAGGCAATTACATAATCGGGATTCTCCCTTCCGATCTTCTCCTTAAGCTGCTCCTTAATTTCTTTTGAAATAATACTCTGAAACCTTGCCACAAGATCCGGAAAAGGATGAGGTCCCACTACACTTCCGATTACATAATGTGTCGTTACAGGATTATTGATCCAGTCTCTTAAGGCTTCATTCACGGCATCTTTCAGTGTCTTTGAGCCTGATGTAGCTGCAATAACCTCTGCACCAAGCATCTTCATCCTGGCAACATTGGGAGCCTGTCTCTGAATATCTATTTCTCCCATATAAACAATACACTCAAGACCAAGAAGTGCACAGGCGGTAGCTGTAGCAACGCCATGCTGTCCCGCTCCGGTTTCAGCAATAATCCTTGTTTTTCCCAAACGTTTGGCAAGTAAAACCTGTCCTAAAGCATTATTGATTTTATGAGCTCCGGTATGGTTCAGATCTTCTCTTTTTAAATAAATCTGAGTATTGTATTTTTTACTTAAATTTTTTGCAAAATAAAGTGGGGTAGCCCTTCCTACATAATGGGTAAGCAAATCCTGATATTCACTCTGAAAATCTTCAGACTCAATAATTTCAAGATAGTGTTTTTGCAGTTCATCTACATTCGGATAGAGCATTTCAGGGATAAAAGCTCCTCCAAATTCTCCATAATATCCGTTTTCATCGGGGTTTTTATAATTCATATCTTTATTCTTTAGTAATTAAATAAGCAGTATTCTCTGCACTCAGCTGGCTGAGCTGTTCCTTTCTTTCTTTTGAAATATTAAAAATTAAAATGTCATCGTCTTCAGAATTAACCCATTCCGAATTCTCATTCTCTTTGATTGATTTTGCTTTATCATATAGAATTTCAATATCGCATTTCTGGTAAAAAGGACGGAGTTCCTCGTGACAGAATCCAATGGTCTCCATATTTCTTTGATTGGCATTATCTTTAAAATACTGAACAAGCCTGGCTCCATAACCTTTTTTCTTATGAGCTGAAACAAGCCCTACAGCCTCTGTGAAGGTAATTTGTTCTCCGGATATTTCCAATGTAAAATCAAAATTATTACGGATAACAGCCAGTATAGATTCATCGGTATCCAATAGAAGATGAAATTCTGAGTCTTTAAAGAAAGTTCGGAAATAGGAAGGTTTCATACTGCTCCACACAGGAACATCCCAAAGCTGAAGAATGTGTTCTATTTCAGTTTCCGTCAATTCTTCTGCTTGTTTTATCTGATACTTCATAATTGTAATATTATTTTCATCCCAATTCTATAGTAATTTGTCCCGTTGGGATTCTTTCTTGTGTAATATTGATTGGAATCGTTTAATCCTGTTGATATCTTTATTGCCGGGTTCAATTTCAAACTTTGAATTGATGTCTAGGGCAAAAGGTTTTTGATGCAGAAATTTAATATTTTCTATATTTTCTTCCGAAATACCACCACTTAAAAAATAAGGAAGAGGGATTTTAAATGCATTCAATACTATCCAGTCGAACTGTTTTCCAGTTCCTCCAAAGGCTTTGCTGTCGGTATCAAATAGCAAATAATTGAGAGTGGAGAGTGGAGAATTGATGATCTGCTGTATTTTATTCCTGTTTTCTGCAGCGTCATGACCAATTCTTATGACTTTAATGATTTTAATTTCCAGACTTAATTTTTTTCTCAATTCAATGGTGAAGTCCTGGTTTTCATCGCCGTGAAGCTGGATGTAGTTTAAGTGAGCTTTCTCAGCTATTTCTACAATTTGATCAATTGTTTCATTCACAAAAACACCCGTTTTTCCTGAATGTTCAATGTTTGCAATATCTTGAAGACCCAGATGATTCAGCACATATCTCGGGGATTTTTCATAAAATATAAAGCCGAGAAAATCTGCTTTCATACCAATCAGCTCCTGGATCTGTTCAGTTTTTGTTAAGCCACATACTTTGAGGTGAGGGTGCAGGTTCATTCAGTATATATTTTGTTGTTACTCATTTATTCTCAGATTCTCAAATAGCCTTACTGGCTGATTTCAATGCTGAACTCTTCAAATGCTTTTGCAGGATCAGGATTCTTCATAAAATATTCACCCATCAGGAAGGCATCAAATCCTTTTTCTTTTAAATAGGTGAAATCTTCAAGGTTGTAAATGCCGCTTTCAGCGACAGATAAAACGCCTTTTGGAAGTAAATTTTTTAACTGTACGGAATGTTGCAAATCAACTTTGAAATCTTTCAAATTTCGGTTATTAATTCCTACCAGATCAATATTTGAATGGAAATGTTTCAACTCTTCCTCAGTGTGAATTTCCAGCAAAACCTCCAGACCAAGCTCATGAGCCAATTCTGTGAACTCCTGGACCTGACTGGTTGAAAGACAGGATGCAATCAGCAAAACAACATCCGCTCCAATGCTTTTTGCTTCGTAGAACTGATACTCATCAACCATAAAATCTTTCCTCAAAATAGGGATGTTGATCTGATTTCTTACGGTCAGAATATCACTGAGGTCGCCTCCGAAAAAATCTTTATCTGTAAGGATAGAAATTCCACTCGCCCCGAAATTTTCATAGGCAGAAACTACATGTAAAGGAGAAATACTATTATTGATAATTCCTTTTGAGGGAGATTGCCTTTTAAATTCAGCAATAATTCCGTTTTTATTTTTTACAGATTCTTTCAGAGAATACGTCTTTCTTCCAAAAAACTCGGCCTCTTTTAAGCGATTAACGGAAATTCCTGATTTTGCAGCAGCAATCTCTTCTTTTTTCCTTTCAATAATTTTATCCAGTATAGTCATTTTTGTTTTTTTAATAATAGAAATTACAATGGTTCTTAAACTGCTTTATAACTGTTAGCTCATTAAAAGTTCAAAACTCTTCAGTGCTTTTCCGCCTTCCAAACTTTCTTTAGCCAAAAGAAGACAGTCTTCATAAGATCCAAACTTATTGGTATGATGAAGCGATACGGAAGCATTGGCCAGCACTACGGAATTCTGTTGTTCTGTACCTTTACCTTCCAGGATATTTCTGAAAATTTTTGCCGTTTCCTGAGTTGTCTCACCCGCCTTAATATTTTCCAGTGTTACCGGGCTAAAACCTAAATCTGCTGCAGAATAGATGCTTTCACCATTTTTAGTGATAATCTTAGTGTCATCAGTCAGGCTGATCTCATCGTAACCATCTAATCCGTGAACGAGCATGAAATCACGATCTTCTTTTTGTAGGAGATACTGATATATTCTTGCAATTTCCAGATTGTATACTCCAATGACAGAATATTGAGGTTTGGCAGGATTTACCAAAGGGCCCAGAAGATTGAAAAAAGTTCTCAATCCCAATGATTTTCTCAATAGTCCAACAGATTGAAGGGCAGGGTGGAAGTAAGGAGCATGTAAAAAACAGATATTGGCCTTTTCAAGGTCTTCATTCAGCTGATCTGAATTATTTTTAAACTCATATCCAAGTTCTTCCAGTACATTGGATGAGCCTGTAGTGGTTGAAGCACCATAATTTCCATGTTTTGTTACCTTCTGCCCGGCTCCGGCCACTACAAAGCTGGCCAATGTTGATATATTGATTGTGTTTTTTCCGTCACCTCCTGTTCCTACAATATCGATAGCGTCATGGGCTTCTATATGGACAGGAACGGCCATTTGTAAGAGAGCTTCTCTAAACCCCTCCAACTCCTTTAAGGTAATATTACGCATCAGGAAAACGCTGACAAAGGCAGTCACTTCTGCAGCATTGAATTTATTCTGGGCAATTTCAATCATAGTAGCTTTTGCCTCAGATTTTGATAACGTATTATGATTAAAAAGGTATTGTAGTATTTCTTTCATTTGGGGCGTTTTTATTGTTGAAGAGATTTCTGTTGTTTTCATTGTAAAAGGAAATTTTTGATGATGGTTTCTCCTTCGGGAGTTAAAATACTTTCCGGGTGAAACTGTACACCATGTACATCATAGGTTTTATGCTGTAAAGCCATGATCATTCCGTCTTTATCTACTGCGGTAATTTCCAGTTCTTCAGGGAAGTTTTCCGGATTCACAGCCCAGCTGTGGTATCTTCCTACTTCCAGACCTGAAGTAATATTCCTGAAAATCAGGGTATTTTCTTTTACTATTTCAGTAGTCGTTGCCACTCCATGAAAAATCTCAGACAGGTTGACAAGACTTCCTCCGAAAGCTTCTGCAATAGCCTGCTGGCCAAGGCATACTCCCAAAATGCTTTTCGTAGGAGCATATTCTTTGATGAGATCCAATAGAATTCCCGCTTCTTCCGGAATCCCGGGACCGGGAGAAAGGATTATTTTATCATATGTTCCCACTTCTTCTAAAGTGATCTTATCATTTCTTACCACATCCACCTTTTGATCCAGAATTTTTTCGATGATCTGAACAAGGTTATAAGTGAAGCTGTCGTAATTGTCGAAAACTAAAACTTTAGATTTTGAGTGTTGGTTGTTTATATTGCTATTCATTTTTTTTATTTTTTTTGATTGGCCAATTGTTAGTGAGTAGTTGGGTCAGATATACTGTTTAGTGTATTGGTTTTAACTTTCAACTATCTTTCCCGCCTTTTCTACCGCTTTTTTCAGCGCATTCAATTTATTATTAACTTCCTGTAATTCATTTTCAGGAACAGATTTAGCTACAATTCCGGCTCCGGCCTGGTAATACAGGGTATTGTTCTTGCTTAAAAATGTTCTGATCATAATAGCCTGGTTACAGGTCCCATTCAAACCAATCATCCCAATACATCCTCCATAATATCCACGGGAATCTTTCTCATACTGATTGATAAGCTGTAAAGCTCTGTGTTTGGGTGCTCCGCTTAAAGTTCCCTGTGGAAAAGTTGCAGAAACCATTTCAAGAGGATTGATGTTCTCCAGTAAATCAGCGGTTACTTCACTTACCATATGAATAACATGGGAGAATAATTGAATTTCTTTCAGTTTGGTAACGGTTACATTTTTTCCAAGCTTTCCAAGGTCATTTCTTGCCAGGTCTACCAGCATGGTATGTTCGGCATTTTCTTTTGGGTCAGCTTTTAATATTTCGATAGATTCCAGGTCTGTTTCAAAATTCCCTGTTCTTTTGGATGTTCCGGCAATCGGATGAATAATGGCCTTATTGTTTTTGATAATCAGTTGACTTTCAGGGCTTGATCCGAATAGTTTGTAGTTTCCGTAATCAAAATAGAATAAATAAGGAGAAGGATTGATATTTCTTAGAGCACGATATACATTAAATTCATCACCTTTAAACTTCTGTTCAAACCTTCTGCTTAAAACCAATTGAAATACATCCCCTCTCATGCAGTGCTTTTGAGCCGTTTTTACCAATTCGATATAATCCTCATTGGTAATATTGGAAGTTTCCTGGCCATTTTTTTCAAAAGGATAAACCGGGGTATTCTGGTTTTTAATAATATTTTCCAAAAAGCGAAGTTCAGATTTTATGCCGTCAATTTGATTTTCAATAATATACATCTCATCATTAAAATGGTTGATGGCAATCACATATTGATACAGTCGGTATCTGAGGATCGGAAGCTCTACTTCAGGGCTTTGCTTCTTCAGATTTACATTTTCAAAAAACTGTACGGCCTCAAAACTTGTATATCCAAAAAGGCTTTGAGCAGTCTGTTCGATAGGGTCATCTGTTTTTTCACATTTGAAAACGGTACGAAAACTTTCAAAGATCTCCGTAATGTCACGCTCCATGATTAATTGTTTTACAGGAGCGGAATTAGGAAGTTTAACTTCAAATTCGTTGAGGTTTTTTACTTCAATTCCTGCAATCGCATTGATGGCAATAAAAGAAAAATTATTGTCAATACTTTTGGAATCAGAACTTTCCAGAAGGATGGTGTCCCTGAATTTGTCTCTGATTTTAAGATAAATATTCATTGGAGTATGAAGATCTCCTAATGTTTTTTTCGAAACGGTTTTTATTTTGATAGTATCAGTAAACATCTGTAGTTTTATTTTTATGTGAGATTAAGGAATAAAAAAAAGGCTTTAACGGAATCCGTCAAAGCCTATATATTGTATTTTAAATTAATTCTGCTGTATGATTAGCAACATGACAATACCTCCAGACCCGACGAAGAGTTTGAAAGCCACCACCAAATATTGTTGCTCATATTTAACATGGGACAAATGTAGAAATTTTTTTAATACAAAAAATAAAAAATTTAAAAAATAAAAAAATAAGTATTACATTTTATTATTCCACTTGTTCAAGCTCTTGTTTGAGTTCTTTTAACTTTGTTTCGTAAGTTTCATCATCATAATCGTTTAGGTAGTTTTCCAATGCTGAAATGTACTCCCGGATAAAATCTTTGTTGGTTCTGTCTGCTTCATATTTGATCTTTGCAGAATTGACCGGAGCAAGCTTTGAATATTTAACAGCCATCTGTCCTTCTATGGATTGATTATAAAGAATAACTATATTTTTTTCATATCCGGGGATATATTTTACCGGAAAGGGTTCTTCCATTCTTGGGATTCTGATAGCATTTTCAATAGGGTAGATGGAAGCCGAAGTTGTAGAAAAAAAAGTGGAGACATATTTTCCATCCTGTTTCTTTACAATAGCTTCGTAATCATGTATATACATGTCATTCAGTGTAGAATTGGTTTCCTTATCAGAAGTGATAATAGCTGTACTTTCCACACCATATTTATGTAAGAACCAGGCATTCAGAAACTGTCCGCCAAATCCGTTTAGAATGGCCAAAGGAAGAATAGGAGCAAGAAACCATGCTTTTCTTGTCAAATATGAAAGCAACCCAAAGAATAAAATGATAATGATCACAGTATAAAAACCGTGATGACTGGTAAAAAACAGAATTTTTGATAGTAGAATCATAGCTTAAATTTACTATTATCTTTTTAATATCAATTTAGAATAAATATTAAATTTCAAAAATTCTGTTCAAAAAATCATTTAATTCACCGGTTCTGATAAAGGAAGATCTGTGGTTCCACTATAGAAAACAATTAAGGTGGCCCCTTTTTCTCCGGTTTTACCTCTATGGGCGATATTGACCATTTCGGGAACAGCCTGTCCTTGTCTGATCCATTGGGTTTTGCCGTCTTCTTTTCTCTCAATCTGAATTTCTCCTTTTTCTATATACGCTGCATTGATAACAGGATGTTTATGCCAGTTCAAAGCTTTATGGGGAGGAACTGAAATTCTGAGAACGGATATTTCCGGCTGGCCATTCGGATAATTGGGATATGGTGTCCCATCCCATGATTTTGTGGTTTTTAAAAGAGATACAGATTCTATTTCATCGGAATATTCTGATTTCTGATCATCGTGTGATGAATTGTCACAAGATGAGGCGAGGGAAGTTAGCACTACAAATAAGGTTGTAGTTAATACATTTTTTCTAATCATAATAATTTTGTATTGGGTTTGAATGGTTGATGTAACAAAAATACTAACCAAATTTAAATATCCCTGAAAAATGAATTATTTTCTGGCTGCTGATTTCAAATACTTGGTTTTTAAAAAATATGTTCAAAGAAAACATTTGTCATAAGTTTAAAACTTTATTTTTTATATTTTTGCTTCCAAATTAGAAAAAAATGAAAAAAGTATTAGCTATCGCATTTATCGGAGGGTTATTAGTAGTAAACTGTTCAAAAAAGACAGATCACTCATTACAGGACAGCAACACCATGCTTCCGGAACCTGAAGCAACAACTGTAGTAGATTCTACGGCTAAGACTGCTGCTCCGGCTGCTGCAACTCCTGCTACACCTGCTCCTGAAGCTGCTAAAACAGACTCTACAGCGAAGAAATAATGAAAAAAATATTTTTGGCAGGAGCCTTAGGTTTTTTAGCCTTTTCCTGTTCTAAAAAAGAAAATACAGCAGATGTGGCTGTATCTTCTGAGACCGCTGTTGTTTCAGAACCTGCAAAATCTAATCTTTCAGGTGATCAGATCATCGAAACATTGGACTGTTCAGGATGCCACTCTGTTAGCGAGAGAATGATAGGACCTTCATATCAGGAAATAGCGGGTAAATATTCTGAAAAGGATATGGAAATGCTTGCTTCCAAGATTATAGAAGGCGGAAGTGGTGTTTGGGGAGGTGTCCCTATGGCTGCCCATCCACAGGTATCTAAAGAAGATGCCAAAAAGATGGTGGAGTATATTTTAAGTCAGAAGAAATAAAATATGTCTACTGAAAAATCCAGTTTGCACACAAGAAATCTGCATCGTAATCCTTATGATTTTGATCAGCTCATTTCTTGTGTGCCGGAACTGAAGCAGTATGTTTTTGTTAATGCTTATCAGACGGTAACCATTAATTTTAGTATTCCTCAGGCAGTTAAGCTGCTCAATAAAGCATTACTGTTGCACTTTTATAAGGTTAAAAACTGGGATATTCCTGACACTAACCTATGTCCGCCTATTCCGGGACGAGCAGATTATGTACATTATATTGCAGATCTGTTGGCGGAACAACACCATGAAGTTCCTACCGGTGCTTCTGTAAAAGGTTTAGATATAGGAGTGGGAGCAAATCTTGTTTATCCTTTGATCAGCCATAGATCTTATGGATGGACCATGACAGGAACGGATATCAGTGAAGATTCCTTAGCTAGTGCTCAGCTTATTTTAGATCAAAACCCTGATCTTTCACCGGCTATTCAGTTAAAACATCAAAAAAACTCCGAACATATATTTAAAAATATCATTACTACCGGAGAACGTTTTGCATTTTCAATGTGTAATCCTCCCTTCCATGATTCTCAGGAATCTGCCATGAAGGGAAATATAAGAAAAACAAAAAACCTTAACCGTTCCAGGAACCAGAAGCCATTACTTAATTTTGGAGGCCAGCAGACAGAATTATGGTGTGAAGGGGGCGAACTTGCCTTTATTACAAAAATGATTAACGAGAGCTTGTTGTATTCCTCACAGGTTCTTTGGTTTACATGCCTTGTTTCTAAAAAAGATAATCTTTATAAACTTAGTTCGCTTTTAAAAAAGATAAAAGTGGTGGAGTTCAAGATCATTGATATGGCTCAGGGACAGAAAATAAGCAGAATACTGGCCTGGACATTTATTCCCAAACAGAATCGTAAAGACTGGTTGTAAATCTCAGAGGTCAATTTGCGGTGTAACTGATCCATTCACGACAAAGCAAATTTACTGAGAAGGAGCAATGTTCAGAATTGGATTTCTATACCATTGTAAAGAGATTGGTAATCCAGTTACCGTCTCAAGTCTCAAAGTCTCCTGTCTTTACTCTTATGTCCTCGTATCTTAGTTGCAAAATTTACCATTCATCCTTACAATTTGAAAAATTTCTTAAAAAGCGATTGATGGTCACCTCAAAAATGACTAAATTTGTACGCTTTTAGAAAAATAAGAAATGCAATTATCAGAACAAGAAATCATTAGAAGAGAAAAGCTGAACAAGCTTACTGAAATGGGGATTAATGCGTTCCCAGCGGAGGAGTATACTATTACAGATACGACAGAATCTATAAAACAGGATTTTTCTGAGAATAAACAGGTGAAGATCGCTGGTAGATTAATGTCCCGCAGAATTCAGGGGAAGGCTTCTTTTGCTGAGTTGCAGGACTCTAAGGGTAAGATCCAGGTATATTTTAACAGAGATGAGATCTGTCCGGGAGAAGATAAAGAATTATATAACGAAGTTTACAAGCACCTTTTGGATATCGGTGATATTATCGGTATTGAGGGTACTTTGTTTACGACTCAGGTAGGAGAGATGACCGTTTTAGTGAAAAACTTTACCCTTCTTACTAAGGCTTTGCGTCCTCTTCCTCAGGCTAAAACTGATGATAACGGAGTGGTGCACGATGGATTTACAGATCCTGAATTAAGATACAGACAGCGTTATGTAGATTTAACAGTAAATCCACAGGTGAAAGAAATTTTCGTGAAGAGAACAAAATTGTTCAATGCGATGAGAACTTTCTTTAATGATGCCGGATACTTTGAAGTGGAAACTCCTATTTTACAGTCTATTCCTGGAGGAGCAGCAGCAAAACCGTTTATCACGCATCACAATGCTTTAGATATTCCATTATATTTAAGAATTGCCAATGAGTTGTATCTGAAAAGATTGATCGTAGGTGGTTTTGACGGAGTATATGAGTTCTCCAAAAACTTTAGAAATGAAGGGATGGACAGAACGCACAACCCGGAGTTTACAGCAATGGAGATCTATGTGGCCTATAAAGACTACAACTGGATGATGGATTTCACGGAGAAATTATTGGAATTCTGTGCTATCCAGGTAAACGGAACTACAACAGCTACTTTTGGAGAGCATAATGTAGATTTCAAAGCTCCTTATCCAAGAGTTTCAATGACAGAAGCCATTCTGAAATTTACAGGTTTTGATATCACCGGAAAAACTGAGCAGGAATTATATGATTTCGCAAAGTCTATCGGTATTGAGGTGAATGAAACAATGGGTAAAGGAAAATTAATCGACGAGATTTTTGGTGAAAAATGTGAAGGAAATTTCATTCAGCCAACATTCATTACAGATTATCCTATTGAAATGTCTCCATTGACTAAAAAACACAGAAGTAAAGAAGGTTTAACGGAGCGTTTTGAATTAATGGTATGTGGTAAAGAAATCGCAAACGCTTATTCAGAGCTTAATGATCCTATTGATCAGAGAGAGCGTTTTGAATCGCAAATGGCCTTGTCTGAAAGAGGTGATGATGAAGCGATGTTTATTGACCAGGATTTCTTAAGAGCTCTTGAATATGGTATGCCGCCAACTTCAGGATTAGGAATCGGGATGGACAGATTGATTATGTTCTTAACGAATAATGCTTCTATCCAGGAAGTTCTATTCTTCCCTCAGATGAGACCGGAGAAAACCGTTCCTCAAATTGAATTAGGAGAAGATGAAAAAGTAATTCTTGAAATTCTGAATTCTCAGGAAGATGCAATTGCTTTGGCAGAAGTAAAAGAAAGAAGCCAATTATCAGGGAAGAAGTGGGATAAAGCTTCTAAGACTTTGACCAAGAACAACCTTGTGAAAGTTGATAAGATTGATGAAGTTCTTTTGATGAAACTGGTATAAGTTTTAACGAAATAAATAATAAAAAACCGGTACAGAATAAGTCTGTACCGGTTTCTTTTTTTCACTAAAGATTACTTAATTTTATTATTAATTGATTGGAATTTATAGATTAATATTTTGTATTGCTATTGTTTAATATATATGTATTTGTCGTGTTTGTGATATTATGTTTATTTATTGTTTTGTTTTATTATGTAAAATTATGCTTTGAATATATTTTATTGAAATAAATGTAATTTATATTCTTTAGAATTGTTCTTTTCATTACATTTGATATGAAAATGAATATGTAGATGAATACAACACGAAAAAAAAATCCAGATAATTTTACAAAAAACCAGGGTCTTTATGAGCCTGAATTTGAATTTGATTCCTGCGGAGTTGGTTTTGTAGCGAATATCAAAGGAGTAAAAAGTTATAAGATTGTAAGTGATGCTATTACCATGCTGGAGAACATGGAGCATCGCGGTGCTACCGGATATGAAAGTAATACCGGGGATGGTGCAGGGATACAAATCCAGATCCCTCATGAGCTTTTATATGATGAGGCATTAAACGTTGGGATAGATTTACCAGAATCTGGATATTACGGTGTTGGAATGTTATTTTTTTCTCAGAATAATTTTATTCGGGAAGAATGTAAAGAGGTCATCGCACAATCTGCAGAAAAGCTGCATCTTAAAATATTAGGATATCGCCCTGTTCCGGTGAGTAATATTGATCTTGGTGATTTGGCGAAAAGTGTAGAACCCGTGATGGAGATGCTTTTTATTGAGCGTCCTTTTGATCTGGATACTGAAAAAGATTTTGAGAGAAAGTTATTTATTTTTAAAAATTATATTTCTCATCAGATGATCAGTATTACCAATAATGATCCTATTGGATTTTATGTGGCTTCTTTCTCCTGTAAAAAACTTATTTATAAAGGCCAATTGAGAAGTATTCAGGTTCGGAATTATTTTAAAGACCTTACCAATCCCAAAATTCGTTCTGCATTTGGAATGGTACATTCCCGTTTTGCTACCAATACTTCTCCCACATGGAGCTTGGCACAGCCATTTAGATTTTTAGCGCATAATGGCGAAATAAATACTTTAGGCGGAAATCTTAATTGGTTGAGATCTTCTGAAAAAATGTTCCAAAGCCCTTTTTTTACCCCTCAGGAAATGGATATGCTTCTCCCTTTAACAAAACCGGGACAATCAGACTCTTCATATCTCGATAATATGGTGGAGCTGTTGTATCATTCGGGGCGGTCGCTTCCTCATACAATGATGATGCTGATTCCTGAAGCATGGGATGGACATGAGCAGATGGAGCACTACAAAAAAGATTTTTATGAGTTTCATGCCTGCTTGATGGAGCCCTGGGATGGACCCGCTTCCATTTCCTTTACAGATGGTGATATGATAGGAGCTACTTTGGATAGAAACGGACTTCGTCCTTCACGATATTGTATTACATCGGATGATTTGGTGATTATGGCATCCGAATCAGGAGCATTGTCTGTAGATCCCCAAAAAATAATTAAAAGAGGTCATCTTCAGCCGGGCAAAATGTTTCTTGTAGACATGAAAAAAGGAACAATCATCAGTGATGATGAATTGAAAAAAGAAATATGTACCTCAAAACCCTACCGGGAATGGTTGGATAGTATGAGGATTAATATCACCGAATTACCCAACCCTAAAATTCGGTTCAATAAACTTCAGACAGAAGATATTTTTAAGTATCAGAAGGCATTTGGATATTCCAGAGAAGATTTGGACGGAGTGATTAAAGAAATGGCTTCTCATGGTAAAGAACCGATTGGGTCAATGGGATTTGATGTTCCGTTAGCTGTGCTGAGTGAGAAACCACAGCATTTGAGTTCATATTTCAAACAGTTATTTGCCCAGGTAACTAATCCACCGATAGACCCGATAAGGGAAAAACTGGTCATGTCTTTGACTACCATTATCGGAGGAAATGGAAATCTTTTAGAAGAAGATAAAAACTTTGCACATTCTATTAAACTGGAAAATCCTGTTATTAACAATAATCAGCTTGAAAAATTAAGAAGCGTTGATACCGGCAGATTTCAAGCCAAAACTATTTATACTTATTTCAATGCGAGAGGAAAGGAAGGTGAATTGAAAAAAGCGATCGACAGGATTTGCAGGTATGCGGTAGATGCAGTAGATGATGGATTTGAAGTAATTATACTTTCAGATCGGTCACTGGATTCTCAGCATGCATCTATTCCTTCACTACTGGCATGCTCAGCAGTACACCATCATTTGATCAGAAAAGGAATCCGGAGAAAGATCGGTTTGGTAATGGAGGTTGGAGATGTTTGGGAAGTTCATCACTTTGCAACACTATTAGGGTTTGGAGCAACGGCAATTAACCCTTATCTGGCATTGGCAAGTATCAGACAAATGTTTGATGAAGGAGCATTTGAAGAGGAAGACTTAGTAAAGCTAAGAGATAATTATAAAAAAGCGGTAGGAGATGGACTTTTAAAGATATTTTCTAAAATGGGAATTTCCACTTTACAATCCTACCATGGGGCACAAATTTTTGAAATTATAGGGCTGAATAAGCTGGTGGTCAATACGTGCTTTACAGGAGCTGTTTCCAGAATTGAAGGCATTGGATTTGATGAAATCGCGAAAGAAGCTTTGCTAAAACATCAGGACGCATTTAAGGAGGATATGGAAAACTCTTTACTGGATACAGGAGGTATTTACCAGTGGAGAAGTAATAATGAGTATCATCAGTTTAATCCACAATCTATTCACTTACTTCAACAGTCTGCCTGGAACAATGACTATGATGTTTTTAAAAAATATTCAAGACTTGTCAACCAGCAAATGGGTAAAGCAACTCTACTGAGAGGTTTACTGGAATTTAAAAATGACAGAGAGTCTATCTCGCTGGAAGAAGTTGAACCCATAGAAAGCATAATGAAGCGTTTCGCAACAGGAGCGATGTCTTTTGGGTCTATTTCTTGGGAGGCACATACCACGTTGGCAATTGCAATGAATAGGATAGGGGCAAAAAGTAATACGGGAGAGGGGGGAGAAGATGAAGCCAGATATACACCTGAGAAGAATGGAGATAACTTGCGTTCTTCCATTAAACAGGTAGCTTCCGGAAGGTTTGGGGTTACTGCCAGATACCTTGCAGAAGCAGATGAAATTCAAATAAAGATGGCTCAGGGTGCTAAACCTGGAGAAGGCGGGCAATTGTCGGGTGATAAAGTGGATTCGTGGATTGGTAAAACGAGGCACTCGACGCCTGGCGTTGGGCTGATTTCTCCACCACCACATCATGATATTTATTCTATTGAAGATTTGGCTCAGCTTATTTTTGATTTAAAAAATGCCAATCGCCATGCCCGGTTATCGGTAAAGTTAGTTTCAAAAGCAGGAGTAGGAACTATAGCTTCGGGGGTTGCCAAGGCAAAAGCAGATCATATTCTGATTTCAGGATATGACGGAGGTACAGGAGCATCACCTTTAGGTTCAATCCGTCATACCGGGTTACCTTGGGAGCTGGGATTGGCAGAAACCCATCAGACTCTGATTAAAAATAAATTGAGACAGAGGGTTACTCTGCAGGTTGACGGACAGATGAAAACAGGACGTGATTTGGCTATAGCTACTTTGTTGGGGGCAGAAGAATGGGGAATTGCTACTTCTGCGCTCATTGTTGAAGGCTGTATACTGATGAGAAAATGTCATTTGAATACTTGCCCTGTCGGGATTGCCACTCAAAAAGAAGAATTAAGAAAAAAATTCAAGGGAAAAGCTGAACATCTGGTGAATTATTTTAGATTTCTTGCGATGGAAGTTCGTGAGATTATGGCTAATTTAGGTTTCAGGACCATTGATGAAATGGTAGGTCAGTCTCAATGTCTTGAAAGAAAAACAAATACTACCTTCTGGAAACATCAGGGGATAGACCTAAGCAGGGTTCTTTATAAAATAAAAACCGATTTGCCGGTAATTAAATCTGAAGACCAGGATGCGGGATTGGGGAATTCTATTTCCTGGAAAATGGTTGAAGCTGCTCAATACGCTCTTCAAAATAATACATCAATGGAGGCCGGATTTGATATAAAGAATACGGATCGTACTGTAGGGACTATTCTTTCCCATGAATTAACCAAAATTTATAAGTCTGAGGGAATGAATGAAAATTCATTATTATTTAATTTTAAAGGAACCGCAGGACAAAGTTTTGGAGCATTTTGTAATAAAGGAATTACCATGCGTTTAGAAGGAGATGCCAATGACTATTTGGGGAAAGGGCTTTCTGGTGCTCAGCTGATGATTTTCCCTCATAAAGAGGCTATTATTCATGCCAACGAAAATAGCATTGTTGGAAATGTTGCTTTATATGGAGCCACCTCAGGAAAGGTGTTTATCAGTGGCATGGCAGGAGAACGTTTTGCTGTTCGGAACTCTGGAGCTACTGCAGTTGTAGAAGGAATTGGTGATCATGGATGTGAGTATATGACCGGAGGAAAAGTTATTATCCTGGGAGGGGTCGGAAGAAATTTTGGCGCAGGAATGAGCGGGGGTATTGCTTATGTCTGGGATGTAAATAAAACCTTGGAATATCATTTTAATCCTGATATGGCGGATCTGGAATCTATTACAGAGGAGGATAAAGAATTGATTTTTAAACTGATCAAAGAACATTCTGAAAATACAGGAAGTACATTAGCGGAATATATTATAAGCGATTGGGATAACAGCTGTAAGCATTTTACGAAAGTGTATCCGAGAGAATATAAGAAAGTGATTGAAAACCAGATAAATGATATTACGTAATGGGGAAGACAGATGGATTTTTATTATATGAGAGGGAACTTCCCTCTAAACTGGATGTTGAAAAGAGACTTAAGGATTATAAAGAATTTATCCAGAAGCCTTCTGATCAGCAGTTGAATTGTCAATCGGCAAGATGTATGGATTGCGGGGTTCCATTTTGCCAGAATGGTTGCCCTCTGGGAAATCTCATCCCTGAATTTAATGAAGCTGTGTATAAAAAACAATGGCAAAAAGCGTATCAGATTTTAATATCTACAAATAATTTTCCTGAGTTTACCGGAAGAATTTGTCCTGCTCCCTGCGAAAGTGCATGTGTGTTGGGAATTAATGACAAGGCCGTTACTATTGAAGAAATAGAAAAGAATATTGTAGAAATGGCTTTTGAGCAAGGTTTTGCCAAGCCTAGACTTCCCAAGCTGAAGACAGATAAAAAAGTTGCTGTCGTAGGTTCCGGACCTGCCGGATTGGCGGCAGCTTATCAGTTGAACCAGATGGGATATACGACTACGGTTTTTGAAAGAGATCCTGAAATAGGAGGATTATTAAGATTTGGAATACCAGATTTTAAGTTGGATAAAAATATTGTAGAACGCAGAGTTCAATGGATGAAAGAAGAAGGGATTGAGTTTTGTACGGGAATTAATGTAGGTGTTAATTATGCTGTAGAAGAACTGAACCGTAATTTTGATGCAATTGTATTGGCAACGGGAAGTACTGTTCCCAAAGACCTGGTGATTCCCAACCGGGATGCAAAAGGTATTTATTTCGCTATGGATTTTCTTAAACAGAGTAATAAAAAAGTAAGCGGGATTCCTTTTGAGGAAGAAGAAATTAATACGAAAGGAAAGAAAGTAGTGGTCATAGGAGGTGGAGATACAGGGTCTGACTGTATAGGAACTTCTAACCGTCAGGGAGCAGAAGTGGTATATCAGATTTATTATAAACCTATGCAGCCAACAGAAAGGGATGAAACGATGCCGTGGCCCAGTTATCCGGCTCTACTACAGATTACTTCCTCCCATGAAGAAGGATGTGACCGTATGTGGTCCGTGAATTCAAAAGAATTTGTGAAAGATGAAAACGGAACCCTAAAGGGAATTCGCCTGGTGGAAGCAGAATGGACAAAAGATTCTGATGAAGGAAAATGGAACTTATATACAGAAAAACCAGCCTCTGAATTTGTACTCGAATGTGATATTATTTTTATTGCCTTAGGATATACTCATGTTGAGCATAAAGGACTGGTTGAAGCATTAGACATTCACCTGGATCCCAAAGGGAACTTAATCGGAAATAATAAAGAATACAAAACCAATCAAGATAAAATTTTTACCTGTGGTGATGCCAGAAAAGGACAAAGCCTTGTAGTATGGGCTATTGCGGAAGGCAGACAATGCGCAGATAAAGTTGATGAGTTTTTTAAAAATAAATCCTGAATTAAACTGAATTCTGGGTAAGCCCTTTTCAGAGAAGATAGCTGAATAAGAGTGTTATCATGGGATGGAAACCTGAAGCTCAATTTTATTTATGTTTTATGATAAAAATACTTACAATATAAACTTCAGGCTTCGAACATCTTATTCTTATCCGGAATTCAGGTTGAATTATATCCGGAACTTATTTTCTTAAACGACTGAATGAAAACATCAGGTAAAATAAAAATGGCAGGATAAATAAGGAACCAAGCACCAGCGCCCATCCTAATGCCGCAATCGTTTTGGCTGGAGCTGCAGTAGCGAAAAGGGAAAGATGCTGTCCGTTTGCCAATAAAATAATATCAGGATTATGCTGATAGGTTGCTGCTACAAGGATCATTACCATTTGAAAGCCAGCTAAAGCACGTACAGGAAGTAATTTCTGACGGTTCATAGCGCGAAGGATAAGTAGGAGAGCAATAGTAGCGAAAGCTATAGACATGATCCCCAAAGGTTTTGAGAATACCCATATTACAAGCGGAATATCCGAAATATAAGCTGTGAAAAACACAAGAATTCCGGTAATAACTACAAAGATCATGGTCTGTTTGGATTTTCTGATCATCAGAAGCAGATCTGCTTTATCTCTAGTCTCCCTTAATGAAAAGATGGAAGCAAGGTAAGCACACAGCGCTACCGTAAATAATCCTACAGAAACCCCAAACCAGTTCAGCCAGCTGAAAATATAAAGATCCTGGAAAGAGGTAGCGTTAGGATCGATAGATTGCGAAACCGTAGCCGCAGCTATTAACCCCAGGAAAAAAGGTGTTAAAAGGCTGGCATAGTAAAATATCTGGGTGTATAAAACCTGCCAGTTATCTTTCACGGCATCATAATGCCTGAATGTAAAAGCTGTTCCCCTTGCAATAATCCCTAAAAGCATCAGTACTAAAGGAATGTGAAGATATGTAGACATGGTCGTATAGATTTCAGGAAACCCTACAAAAAGAATCACAATGGCGATGATAAGCCACATATGATTTGCCTCCCAAACGGGAGCAATAGATTCATACATGATTTCGTGGGTCTTATGACGGGCTTTTTTATTGGTGAAAAGCTCTACAATACCCGCTCCGAAATCCGCGCCCCCCAGAATAATATAAAGACAGATGGAAAGCCATAGAAAGCCTATAACAATGTAAATCATGATTTTTTGTTTTTTTCGTTAAACTTTGGGTCTGTAGGGTCATAAATTTTAGGTACCATTTGTATCTGTCTTTTTAAAAGGAAAATAAGAATCAGTGATAATGATACGAAAATAGCAGTGAAAAAGTAGAAAGAATATTGTATTCCGGGCATTGGTGTTACAGCATCTATGGTCCTCATGACTCCATAAATAATCCAGGGCTGACGACCTACTTCAGTGACTGTCCATCCTGCTTCCAGGGCAATATATCCGAAAGGGGTGGCAATTAAAAATGTTTTTAACAACCAGGTTTTTTTCAGCCATTCTTTTTTGAAGAATAAAGCATATAAGTAGATTACTCCAATACAGATCATAATCACTCCAAAGAAGATCATAATCTGGAATGCATAATGGGTAACAGCTATTGGGGGCCATTCATCTTTTGGAAAATCTTTAAGACCTTTTACTTCAGCATTGAAATCATTGCTCACCAGAAAGCTTAGCACTTTTGGAATTTTTACCGCATATTTTATTTCTTCCTTTTCTTCATCCGGAATTCCACCGATCACAAAGGCTGCTCCCTTTTCTGTTTCAAAGTGAGCTTCCATAGCTGCCAATTTAATAGGCTGTCTTTCCGCTACAGATTTTGCAGCAATATCACCGCTTAAAGGGGCTCCAAAAGCACCTATAAGAGCAAATCCAACAGCGATTTTAAAAGCTTTGGTATGAAATTCCACATTCCTTTTCTTAATAATCAATAAAGCATGTACACCGGCTACAGCAAATCCTGTTGCACAAAAAGCAGCAACCGTCATATGGAGAGCCTGGGGAAACCAGGCATCGTTAAACATTGCTTTGATGGGATCAATATTCAGATACTGCCCGTTAATATAATCGAAGCCGGTAGGAGAGTTCATCCAGGCATTGGCTGCGACTACCAGAATTCCGGAAGCCAGCCCGCTTATTCCTACAAGGAAGCCACAAAACCAATGAAACCATTTATTAAATCTTTCCCATCCATATAAAAAGAAACCGATAGCAATAGCTTCAATAAAAAATGCGGTTCCCTCTAAGGAAAACGGCATTCCGAAAATAGGCCCTGCATGCTTCATGAATCCCGGCCACAGAAGTCCCAGTTCAAAGGAAAGCATGGTCCCGGAAACAGCACCTGTAGCAAATAATATGGCTACCCCTTTACTCCAGGCTTTGGTAAGACCTTTATATACTTCATTATTTGTTTTTAAATATTTCCAGTGGGCAAAGGCCATTAAAAAAGGCATTACCATACCCACACAGGAAAAAATGATATGGAAGCCCAGAGATAGAGCCATCTGGGCACGTGCAGCAATAAAATCATCCATAATATCAACTTTTGAATACATAAATTTACGTATAAATTATGGATGTTAAGTATGATTTAAAACAGCCGATAATTCAGGAATACCATGTAATTTTGAATCTTTTATAAATCCACTCTTATTTAAGTTTTCACTAAGAAAAGTCTACATTTTTTGACACATTTTAACTTTCATAATTCGAAAAAAATCACGATATTTGTAAGTCTTTGCATATAGCAAGATTTTTAATATTTAATATGAGTCAGAAACAATATACAGCTAGTAGTATTCAGGCATTAGAAGGAATGGAGCACGTTCGTATGCGTCCTTCAATGTACATTGGTGATGTAGGGACAAGAGGTCTTCACCATTTGGTTTATGAAGTAGTAGATAACTCTATTGATGAAGCGTTGGCAGGATACTGCGATACGATCTTTGTGGCCATTAAAGAAGGAAACGGAATTGAAGTAAGTGATAATGGTAGAGGTATTCCGGTTGATTTTCACGAGAAAGAACAGAAATCCGCTCTTGAAGTTGTAATGACAAAAATCGGAGCCGGAGGTAAGTTTGATAAAGATTCTTATAAGGTTTCAGGAGGACTTCATGGAGTAGGGGTATCGTGTGTGAATGCACTTTCCAACGAAATGATAACTACCGTTTACAGAGACGGAAATGTTTATCAGCAAGTTTATTCTAAAGGAAAAGCTCAAACAGGAGTAGAAGAAATTGGTAACAGTGACAAAAGAGGAACAAAACAGTTTTTCCAGCCGGATGATACTATTTTCACGGAATTAGTTTATAACTACGATACGTTAGCAAGCCGTTTAAGAGAACTTTCTTACCTTAATAAAGGAATTACCATTACACTTACCGACGAAAGAGAGGTAATGGAAGATGGTTCTTTTAAAACTGAAATTTTTCATTCTGAAGGAGGTCTGAAGGAATTTGTTGCCTATATTGACGGAAGCCGTGAATCTATTATGGAGCACGTTATTTTCATGGAAGGTGAAAGAGATGATATTCCGGTTGAAGTAGCAATGCGTTACAATACATCTTTTAACGAAAACTTACACTCTTACGTTAATAATATTAATACTCATGAAGGAGGTACCCACCTTGCTGGTTTCAGAAGAGCTTTAACAAGAACTCTTAAGAAATATGCAGATGAATTGGGACTTCCAGCAAAAGAGAAAGTAGAAATTACTGGTGATGACTTCCGTGAAGGATTGACAGCTGTAATTTCTGTAAAAGTAATGGAACCTCAGTTTGAAGGACAGACCAAAACAAAATTAGGAAATTCTGAAGTTTCCGGAGCTGTTGATAAGATTGTAGGGGAGATGCTTACTAATTTCTTGGAAGAGAATCCTAATGAAGCGAAGATAATTGTTCAAAAAGTTGTTCTGGCTGCAAAAGCAAGACAGGCGGCTAAGAAAGCCCGTGAAATGGTTCAGAGAAAATCTCCAATGGGAGGTTCTGGTCTTCCGGGAAAACTATCTGACTGTTCATCAAAAGATCCGGCTGAATCTGAGATCTTCCTTGTAGAGGGAGATTCCGCAGGAGGTACAGCTAAACAAGGGCGAGACAGACACTTCCAGGCTATTCTCCCGTTAAGAGGTAAAATTCTGAACGTTGAGAAATCTATGCTTCATAAAGTATATGATAATGAAGAAATCAGAAATATCTATACAGCTCTTGGAGTTTCTGTAGGAACAGAAGAAGACAGCAAGGCATTGAATATGGCTAAGCTAAGATATCATAAGGTCGTAATCATGACCGATGCTGATATTGATGGATCTCACATTTCTACCCTGATCCTTACGTTCTTCTTCAGATATATGAAAGAACTTATTGAAAACGGATATATTTATATTGCTCAGCCACCTTTATATCTATTAAAAAGAGGAAACAAAAAAATGTATGCTTATAACGAAAAAGAACGTGAAGAGTTTACATTGGAGATGTCTCCGGACGGAAAAGGAGTAGAAGTACAACGTTACAAAGGTCTTGGAGAGATGAATCCTGAACAGCTTTGGGAGACTACTCTGAACCCTGAGCACAGAATTCTGAAGCAGGTAACTATTGATAATGCTGTAGAAGCAGACAGTGTTTTCTCAATGTTGATGGGAGATGAAGTTCCACCAAGAAGAGAGTTTATTGAGAAAAATGCTAAGTATGCAAAAATTGATGCATAAGAGTATTTAAAGAGTACATATAAAATATACAAGAAAAGCTTCTAATTATTTAGAAGCTTTTTCTATATTTGAAGAAACCAATAAAAAATAATAATATGTTAACTCTTTTACAAACAGACCCTTATGAAGGGGTAGATGCGGTGTCCGGAGCAGCGGCAGCAGGATTAGGAATCGGAACATTGTTCATGAGCTTACTGGTCTATATATTCTATGGATACTGCATGTACAAAATCTTTCAGAAAGCAGGAAGAGAAGATGCATGGGCTGCATTTATTCCTATTTACAATATCATTGTTTTACTGGATATTGTAAAGAAACCTATTTGGTGGATCATTTTATTTTGTATTCCTTTTGTCAATCTTTTTGCAAGTTGGGTAGTCAACGACAGATTAGCGAAGGGTTTTGCAAAAGAGACCCCTTTATACACCCTTTTGTTGTTTTTCTTGGGATTTATTTTTATCCCGGTGCTGGGTCTTGGAAGTGATTCTTATGATAGCAAAAGAATTCCTAACGACTAACAATAAAGAGAAAATAAAAATAGAGACTTCAGAAATGGAGTCTTTTTTTATAATTATATATTAGCTTCGCATTTTTTTGCAAAATAAAACATGAAAAATATAATGAAAAGTTAAATTCGGTTGATACAAGTATATTCTTAGTGAAACAGCTGTAAAAATCAATAAATATCTTTTAATTATTCGTAAATAGCTTATAGACAATAATATAAAGATGTTTTTTTATTTGAAATAATTAAATACTTCACCGGATGGAGTAGTTTTTTTAAATAAAAATTTAACAGTTATTAAGATTTTCTTATGTTTGCATAATTTTAATAACCATGATGAAAATATTCTTGATTGGAGCATTATCTGCCGCTTCAATGTATTTTGCTCAGACATATCCTGTCTCTGCCATTCCTGAAACTTTAAAGAAAAATGCGAATATTGTTGTCCGAAAAGATTTTACAACGGTTCAGATTAATAAAATTGATGAGATAAAATATCAATATAATAAGGTAACAACTGTTTTAAATAAAGATGGAGATAATAAAGCTGTGGCCTATATTCCTTATGATAAAGGAAACAGTATTTCAGATGTAAAGGTGACCATCTATGATGATTCCGGAAAGAAAATTAAAAGTTATTCCAAATCTGATTTCGGTGATTTTGCCAATAACAATCAAGGTGTATTTTACTCTGATAATAGGGTTTTGGTTTTTAATTATACACCGATTCAATATCCATACACTATAGACTTCTCTTATCAGATTTCTGATAAGAATACCATTTTCATTCCTGATTTCGTTCCATTTTTCTCTACCAATACCTCACTGGAGGAAGGAGAACTTAAAATAATCAATACATCAGGAATTGAACTTCGAACTAAAATCTATCCTTCTATATATAACTATGCTTCTGTTGTAGAAAACGGAAGTGGTAATGAAAAGACCTATTCTTATAAGAATGTTTCGGCAATTGATGATGTTTCATTGATTCCGCAGCCTGTGAAGATTTTACCTAAGGTAAGTTTTGCATTGGCAAAATTTAATCTGGCGGGTAAACAGGGATCTTTAAATAATTGGACAGATTTCGGAACGTGGTATTATAATAATCTGGTAGAACCTGTTGCTGTTTCTACCCCTGCGATCAAGGCAGAAATAGCAGCCCTGAAACTGGAAGGTTCGGTAGAAGATAAAGTAAAGAAAATTTATCAGTATATGCAGACCAAAACCCGATACATCTTTGTGGGGTTAGGAATTGGAGGATGGCTTCCTATGCTGCCTGAAGAGGTGGATAAGAAAGGATACGGAGATTGTAAAGGTCTTACCAACTATATGAAGATTTTATTGGATGAAGCAGGAATCCCTTCACATTATTGTGTAATTAATTCCAGTCCTTCCCAAGTGTCTTTTGATCCTGAATTTCCAAAAATGGGAGGGAATCATGCTATTTTAATGGTTCCTACCGAAAAGGGAAATATATGGCTTGAAAATACATCACAGCAAATTGCATTTAATCATTTAGGGTATAGTACAACAGATAGAAATGTACTTTCTGTGAAGAAAAACGGCATAGAACTGATTAATACACCCGTATATACTGCTGATCAAAATAAAGAAAAACAAGTCCTGAAGGTAAAAGTAGGAGATGATAACAGTATTTCAGGAGAGGGTAACTTCTATTATACAGGAAGTCAGTATGATTATACTTTAGGCTTTACCGGACTTAATCCCAAAGAAAAAAATGATGCGCTGAGAAATTCGTTAGATGTTTTAAACTTTGAGAAAGTTGAAATGAAAAACTTTGTCAACGATAAGGATAAAGCTTTTATAACGTATGATATAGATTTCAAGGCCAGTAATTTTGCAAAAAAAGCAGGAAACAGTCTTATATTCAGAGCTGTTCCTATTTATAATAATACTATTTACAAAACTGAAGAAAGCCGTGAGCTTCCTTTTGAAATCAGACAATCTTTTGAAGACGAGTATGAAATTAATTTTACCATTCCTAAAGGATATAAAATTGATGAGGCTCCGGAAGACATCAATTTAAAATCTGAATTTGGGTATTATAATTTAAGCTTTGTTAAAAATGGAGAAGAAATTAAAGTAAAAAGAAAAGTACAGGTTAATAAAGGAATGTACACAAAGGAAAAATACAATGAATATGTAGGCTTCAGAAAAAAAATAATAAACATGGATAATTCAAAAATTTTAATTACAAAAATATAAAGATGAAGAAAATTATATTGTTGATTGTTTGTTCAGCTAATATTATGGTTTTGGCTCAAAAACATGAGTTTTTAAACGTTCCGAAATTTAATGATGCGGATTTGTCTAAGACAAAATCTTTATTAGATGAAAATGCACCTGCTGAAATTTTATACAGATCTGTTCACTTCATGATTGATACAAGCACAGGTTTGCTACACAAGAAATTTTTTTATAGAGTAAAAATTTATAATAAAGATAAAGCTGAGGAATGGTTAAATCTTGAGGTTCCTATTTATAGCTATGGTGGCGGTAAAGACCAGGAAGAGTCCTTGTATAAAATGAAGGCATTAACCTATAATCTGGAGAATGGAAAGGTGGTTCCTGTAAAAGTGGAGAATAGCTCTAAATATAAAAGTAAAGAGAGCAAATCTGTGACAGTAAACAAATTTGCCTTTCCAAATGTCAAAGATGGATCAATTTTAGAGTATCAATATGAAATACTATCTCCGGGTTTGTTTGCTATTCCTGAAATAGTGATTGAATCTGATACTCCTTCACTGTATACAGAATACGTTTTGGATACACCTTATACTATAGACTATAATATCAACTATACGGGTGATTTAGCTCCGAAATTTAGAGAAGCAGAGCCACAGACATTATATGGCGCCCAGTATAAGACTTATAGATTTGGTTTTGAAAATGTAAAAGGCTTTAAAAATGAAAAATTTGTAAGAAACAGCAGGAATTTCCGTACAAAAGTGAGCACCGAACTTAACTCTACAAATTTCCGTGAGCTTAAACTGTATTCTTCTTCCTGGGAGCAAATCAGAAAAAGACTTTATGAAAATAGTTATTTTGGAAGCGAGCTGAAAAAATCAAAGCTTGCCAAAGATAATATGCCGGCTGGGATTTCAGAAATGAAGAGCAGTGATCTTGATAAAGCGAATGCAATATTTAAACATGTTCAAAAAAACTTTACCTGGAATAAAGAGAAAGGAGTTTATACTGAAGATGGTATTAAAAAGCTCTTAGATACTAAAACAGGGAATGCTGCAGAAATTAATCTTTATCTGGTAATGCTTCTTCGTGAAGCTGGAATTAAAGCGGATCCACTTGTAATTTCTACTGTTGATAACGGATGGGTAAATTTAATATCACCCAATATATCAAATATGAACTTTGTATTGGCTGCTATTGAAACAGCGGGAGGGCTTCATATTTATGATGCAACTTCAAAACAGTCTTCTATGGATCAGCTTCCTTTAAGAGATTGGAATCAGTATGGTATTCTGATGACGAATGATAAAATTGTACAGATTCAGATGGTCAACAATAAATTAAGTAATACCTATCTTACTGTGGATGCTAAAATTAATGAGGATGGAAGTGTTTCCGGGACGTATTCTGATAAAGATACCGGGACTTTTGCTATGTATGTTAAGGATGCTTATGATGAGAATCCCGATAAATATAAAAAACAGTATAAAGAAAATTTTTCTGTAGATTTTACTGGAATTGATTCAAAAGTATTAGAGAACGGGGAATTTGAGAGTACCATGAAATTCGAATCTACAGATATGGTAGACAGGGTAGGTAAAAAATTAATTATCAACCCCATGCTGTTTTTGAATAGGAATTCTAACGATTTTGATCAGACGGAAGCTCGGAAACATCCTATAGATTTTGGATCGGGTTCTACGAAAGTGAAAAAAGTTATCCTGGAAATCCCTCAAGGATATACTATTGAAGAGATTCCTCAAACTAAGAAAATTGTTACAGAGGATAAAGAAATAGAATACAGCTATGTAGTGGAACAAAAAGGGAATAAGCTGGAGGTAACAGCTACCACTAAAGTAGCCAGTCCGGATTATCCAAAAGAATATTACCCGGCTTTCAAGCAAATTTGGGGAGTTGCATCAAAACATGAAAATCAGGTGATTAGTTTAGTGAAGAAATCATAAGTATTTGATTTTTAATGTGTATCAACACTATCGATAATATTTTTTTAAAACCATTCAGCTTTTGAATGGTTTTTGTATTAGTACCAAAAAAATTAATTATGAAAAATACGATTACTGTTTTGGCACTATCTTCATTCTTTGTTTTTACGGCCTGTAAGAAAAATGAATCAACAGGACCGGCTACCGAAAAGTCAGACTACAAAGAATCCGGAAAACTGATAGTAGATTCTGTTAAAGTAAGTGATTCTACAAAAATCACAGACTCTTTAAAAGTAAAATATACTTCAAAATTGCTGGTCTTCCCGGAATTGAAAGATAAAACCTTATTAGACAGTATTTATTTTCAGAATAAAGATATTAAAGATTTTTCCAAAACCGGGCTTCAGAATTATTTGGAAAATGAGAAAATAAGATATTTCTCTTCTGTAAAAAATGACAATAAAGACTGGCTTTCAGATATCACCTATGCTCAGGATTGGTATACCAGCTCTTACATGAATCTCATATCCAATACCAATGGATATATGCATATTCAGTATGTAGGAAGCGGTTATGAGGGCGGGGCTCATGATAATTACGGATTTTCTGAAAGGGTTTTTGATCTTAAGAAGAATAAAAAACTTGAGCTGAAGGACATCACCTCAATGCCAAAGGCTAAAATTGAAGCTATTCTGATGAAGAATATCAATAATATTAATAGTGGAACATCAGATGCTGAAGGAGAAGTTAAAAATTCCGAAATGCTGCTGGTGGAAAAAATTCCGGCGAACAATAATTTCTATTTTGATCAGAAAAACCTTTATTTTCATTACAGCCCGTACGAAATTGCAGCTTTTGCAGCAGGAGATATCACCATTCCTATTTCTTGGGAAGAATTAGGCGTGACATTGAATGCAGAATTTAAAGAAAGAATGAAAATTAAATAAATAAATGCTTCCGGTTCAGGAAGCATTGTTTATTTTTGCGGTAATGGAAAAAGTAGCTTTTATCATCAACCCTTTTTCGGCCAAAAAAAATTATCAGCCGTTTCTGAATGAACTTAAAGCAAAGGTTGGAAATCCTTTGTATTACGTCTCCGAATCTATTCCGGGAACAGATGAGTTTATTAAAACTCATTTTGATCATATCGATATTTTTGTGGCAATTGGGGGGGATGGAACTATTTCTACCGTGGCTAAAAATCTTATTTCTACAGATAAGATCCTGGCTATTTTTCCGGCAGGCTCCGGAAATGGATTCTCCAATGAAACGCGCTTCAGTAAAAATCTGGATGGACTTTTAGAGAAAATAAAAGCAAAGCAATCCAGAAAAATCGATACATTTACGGTTAATGACAGGCTTTCTATCAATGTTTCAGGAACAGGTTTTGATGGAAAAGTGGTTAAAGAGTTTGAGAAAACAAGCCGTGGATTCAAAAACTATATTAAAGTTTCCCTGAAAACATTCTTCAATTACAAACCGATCAAAGTGAAATTTTTTGGTGAAGAGTATCAGCAGTACAATGGCAGATATCTTATGCTGAATATTGCCAATACCCGTCAGTTTGGTAATAACGCCTATATTGCTCCAAAAGCAAGTAAAAGCGACGGTTTGGTTGATATGGTTTTGGTGAAGAAATTTCCTCTGACCTATTCTGCATTGTTTGCTTTCAGAATGTTTACCAAAAGACTAAAGGACGATGAATATGTTACCTATCTTCCGGTTTCCGAAATTTCATTCGAGGTGAATACCAAAAACTGGCATCTTGATGGTGAGTTTAATAAAATAGAATCACCCATCCATGTTAAAGTACAGCCTGCAAGCCTTAATATCCTGGTGTAAAGACCTGTTCAGACTTCAAGTTTTTTCTCAATTTCCTGTGGATGATCGAGGCAGTATTGTAGCTGTTTTTTATCAAGCTGCTTTTCCCAGTTAGCAACAACTACTGTAGCCACAGAATTTCCTATAACATTGGTTAATGCTCTGCATTCACTCATGAATTTGTCTATTCCCAAAATTAATGTCATTCCGGCTAAAGGAACTTCAGGAACTACGGCCAATGTAGCAGCCAGTGTAACAAATCCAGCACCTGTAACTCCCGCAGCACCTTTAGAGCTCAACATGGCGATCAGCAGAAGCATGAGCTGTTTTTCAAGAGGAAGATGGATGTTCAATGCCTGAGCAATAAAAAGTGAAGCCAATGTCATATAGATATTGGTTCCGTCCAGGTTAAAAGAATAACCGGTGGGAACTACTAAACCTACAATAGCTTTTGAACAGCCTGCTTTTTCCAGTTTTTCCATAAGACCCGGAAGAGCCGATTCGGAAGAGCTTGTACCTAATACAAGAAGAAGCTCTTCTTTAAGATAGTACAAGAGTTTGAAAATGCTAAACCCATTGTACCATGCAACAGCGCCCAGAACAATGACCACAAAAAGAATAGATGTGATATAGAATGTGGCTACCAGAAAAATAAGGTTCAACACAGAATGAAGTCCATATTTTCCAATCGTAAAAGCCATAGCACCAAAGGCTCCGATAGGGGCAAGCTTCATAAGCATATGGACAATCTTAAAAACAGGAGTAGACAAATCCTGAAGAAAATCAGTTACTTTCTTACTTTTTTCTTTAGTCAGTACCAAAGCAACACCCATTAAAATTGCCACAAGGAGAACCTGAAGTATATTATCACCCACTAAAGGACTGAAAAGAGTATCCGGAATGATATTCATGATGAAACTGGTAAGTGTAGAATCATGAGCTCTTTCTTTATATTGTGAAATATCTCCTGAAAGGGTAGCCGGATCAATGTTTAAACCATGACCGGGCTGTAAAAGGTTACCCACTATTAGTCCAATGATGAGTGCTAAAGTTGAGAACGTAAAAAAATAGATCATTGCCTTTATTGCAATTCTCCCTACTTTTTTAAGATCGGTCATATGCGCAATTCCCAGGGTCAGGGTAATGAAAATAACCGGAGCAATAATCATTTTTACCAGCTTAATAAAACCATCGCCTAATGGTTTCATTTTTTCTCCCAGCTCAGGATAATATCTTCCGAGAAGAATACCTGCAATAATGGCTATAATAACCTGAAAATAAAGCTGCTGATAAAATTGTTTTGCTTTCAATAGAAGTGGTTTTAGAAGGGCGAAATTATGAATTTTTTCCAAAAACATGATGAATATCATTAAAGTTTTAAAAAAAATACAGGATATCACGTAGTGAGGGGAGTACTTGTCTTTATGTGCCGACCTCTGGTAAATAAAGGATTGTATTGTAAAGTTTCAATAAAAAATCCTGCTTTAAAATAATTAAAACAGGATTTTTTATGTGAGTAAAGTTGCTTTTAATTATTCAGTAGCAACAGAGTCGTCGCCACGGCCATCTGCTACAGCGTGAATACTACCATTGTCATCAAGAACAATCATTTCTGTTTTTCCGATTTGTTTTATTTTTTCAATAACATAATTCTTGCTTTTCAGCTCGGAAATAGTGCTTTCAGGAAAGTTATTTTCCACTGTTATAACTTCCGGAAGCCATTGGTGATGAAACTTGGGTGCATTCACGGACATATTGGCGTTTAATTTAAAATCAACAACGTTGACAATAGATTGATATACGGAAGTGGGAATGGTTGTTCCTCCTGGTGTTCCCACCACCATATAAGGTTTTCCGTTCTTCAGCAAAATAGTAGGTGTCATAGAAGAAAGCATTCTTTTATTAGGCTGGATCGCATTGGCTTCTCCGCCTACAGCTCCAAACATATTGGGTACACCTGGCTTGATGGAGAAATCGTCCATTTCATTATTGAGGAAGAATCCTGCCCCTGAAACCAGTACTTTGCTTCCGTAATATCCGTTAAGGGTAGTGGTTACAGAAGCTGCATTTCCGTCTTTGTCCAGTACAGAAATATGGGTAGTCTGGGTAGACTCTTTCGGTTGTTCTATAATTTTACCCACTTCAGCACTAGGTGTGGCTTTATCAAAACTGAAACTTTTCCATCTTTCTTTTAAATAGGCATCAGAGATCAGATAAGCCGTTTTATCCTGGATGAAATCAGGATCACCCATGTACTCAGCCCTGTCTGCAAAAGCCCTTCTTTCAGCCTCAGTCATAATCTGAACAGCTTTTGTAGAATTCTGCTGGTATTTTTCAAGATTTTCAAAACTCGCCATTCTCAACATCTGAGCCAGCAGTAAACCTCCACTTGAGGGTAAAGGCATGGATACTACATTATTTCCCTTATATTCAAATTCTAAAGCTTTTCTTTCTGCAACTTTATAATTTCTAAGATCTTCCAGAGTAATGATTCCATTACCTCTTTTCATTTCTGCCACCAAAAGATCCGCTGTTTTTCCTTCATAAAAACCTTTTGCCCCTAATTTTTGGATAAGCTTTAAAGTCTCTGCCAATTCTTTCTGCACTAAAATATCACCGGCTTTCCAGGGAGTGTCTTTTACAAAAATAATAGAGGACTTGTTATGCTTTTGAAATTTCTCTTTATTGTTATTCAGCATATCGGCTTCCTTTTCTGTAATGGTAAAACCTTGTTCTGCCAGATCAATGGCAGGTTGTATGATTTTTTCCATAGGAAGTTTACAATACTTTAAGGTAGCGAAAAAACCAGCTACACTCCCCGGAATACCCACTGCAAGTCTTCCGTTTTGAGACAGATCAGTATCTGCTTTACCTTTTTTATCGAGATACATATCCCGGGAAGCTTTTTTGGGAGCCGTTTCCCTATAATCTAATGTGAATTTTTCACCATTATTTTTTACGCCCACCAAAAATCCACCACCACCGATATTTCCTGCCTGAGGGTATACAACTGCCAATGCATACTGTGTCGCCGTAATAGCATCATAGGCGTTTCCTCCCATTTTTAGAATTTTTGCCCCTGCTTCACTGGCTAAAGGATGAGCAGAGACTACTACACCCTTCTTTTTTACCTGTACTTCTTTTACGATACTGATATCTGTAAACTGGGCCCAGCTTAATGGACTTGCTAACAGGACCGAAACAATTAAAAACTTCTTCATATGATTTTCTTTATAACAAAAATATAGTTTTTTTGTAAATCATTGCCGATGCTGGTCTCATGAAATGTATTTTTAATTTTTTCACCTGACCTGGCAGGATTAGGACTGTTTGGTTTTGCTTATTTGGTATTGATTGTTAAAAATCTGTATTTAAAAATTAATAAATAATGGTTTTTATTGATTTGTTTTTAATAATTTATGATATTTTATTGATAATGTCTGTGTTGTTTTTAAAATGATTTGTACATTTGAAAAAAAACACATGAAAAAAAACAGTCAAAAAATTGTCTCGTTAGGGGCGCTATTCTTTATTTCTGTAAATTTTTATGCACAAACCGGGGATTCGATTAAGGTGAAAACTGTGGATGAAGTTAAAATTACAGTGGGATCCAGAAACAAAAGCAGAGTGGCTACCGACACACCGGTTCCTGTAGATGTGATTAATATTGGATCACAGTCAGTGTTGAGTCCTCAGACAGATCTTAATCAAATTTTAAATTATGCGGCACCTTCCTTTACCTCCAATTCTACCACAGTTGCAGATGGTACAGATCATGTAGATCCTGCACAGTTGAGAGGATTAGGTCCCGATCAGGTTCTTGTATTGCTTAATGGAAAAAGAAGACATACTTCTTCATTGGTGAATATCAATGGTTCACCGGGAAGAGGCTCGGTAGGAACAGACCTAAATGCAATCCCTGCCTTTGCGATTGAAAGATTAGAGGTACTGAGGGATGGTGCTTCAGCGCAATATGGTTCTGATGCTATTGCGGGTGTTATCAATGTTATTATGAAGAAAAGTACAAATAACCTCACTGCAGCCATTACAGCAGGAGGGTTTAATTCGAAAGGCTCTAATGACCACAGTGGTGGCTGGGATGGGGAAAAATATCAGCTGGATCTTAATTATGGTGCAAAGCTTGGTGCTACAGGATTTTTGAATTTTACAGCCAGTTTTCTGAATAGAGCTGCTACAGGAAGAGCTGGAACGGCTACGGGTGATATTTTCAACGCCTACAACGCTATTGAGCAGAGAGCACTTGAAAATGGAGTTAATATTAACTCTCTATTTGGTAATATTACAAACACTTCCAATACTCAACAGATCGTTAATTACATTCATCAATATGCTCCTTATGTAAACTATTTCAGTCCCGGGATGCTGATGAGTATTCAGAATGCCAATACGATTCCGGAACTGCAAGCGATTTTAAGAGCAGATGTTACAGCTAATGAATTAACTTACAGAGGGCTTGAGAGAAATGATTTTAATATGAGAGTAGGGCAGTCTAAGCTTGGATCGGGACAGGTTTTTATGAATTCCGAATTTGATATTTCTTCATCAGTACGTGGGTATGCATTTGGAGGAATTTCTTATAGAAGCGGAAATGCTGCAGGATTTTACAGAAGACCTAACCAAAGCAGGACTTCCACTTCATTGTATCCCAACGGTTTTTTACCGGAGATTGCATCTGATGTGATTGACCTTTCACTAGCAGCGGGTTTTAAAGGAAAAGTAGGAAATGTAAATTATGATATCAGTAATACCTTTGGACAGAATACCTTTGATTATACTATAAAAAATACGGCTAATGCATCCATGCTGTCTTCCATACAAAGGGAGTTTAGAGCTGGGGGACTGGGGTTCTTACAGAATACGATCAATGCTGATTTTGATACCAAATTTGATTGGCTGCAGGGCTTCAATATGGCTTTTGGCGGAGAGGTGAGATTGGAAAGATATAAAATAGAAAGTGGAGAAGAAGCCTCATGGGCTCTTTATGATATTAACGGAAATATTCAGAATCCGGAAACTGCAGCTTCGTTGAAACCGACAGATTTCATGGGGGCTACAAGACCCGGCGGGGCACAGGTATTTCCTGGCTTCAGACCGGAGAATGCATTGAAAAAAGGGAGGAGCTCTGTAGCGGCTTACTTGGATACGGAATTGGATGTTACCCATCGTTGGTTGGTGAGTGCAGCATTTAGGTTTGAAAATTATTCAGATTTTGGCTCTACATTCAATTATAAGATTGCATCCCGATATAAACTTACGGATCATATTAACATCCGGGCAGCGCATTCCACCGGATTCAGGGCACCTTCCTTACAGCAAATTTATTTCAATGCAACAGCTACCCAGTTTGTGGGAGGGACGGCGTATGAAGTCGGGACATTTTCTAATGATTCTCAAGTGGCAAAGATTTTAGGAATCCCCCAATTGAAGCAGGAAGAGTCTAATAGTTTTTCTGCTGGCTTTACCGCTAAAATACCAAGTGCTAATCTGACATTTACGGTAGATGGGTATTATATTAAAATAAAAAACAGAGTAGTATTAACGGATCAGTTTTCCAGACCTTCCGGAGTTTTTCCGGTGGACAGCCCTGAATATAATCTTCAGAAAGGCTTTGATCAGGCTAATGCCACCGCTGCAACATTCTTTGCCAATGCTATTGACACTCAGACCAAAGGAATAGAAGGTGTAATTTCTCACAGGTTGAAAATCTCTGAAAAGGTTACTTTGAATTCTGATTTAGCAGCAACGGTATCCAAAACCAATAGGGTGGGAGAGATCCATGGTTCGGATATTCTGATTCAGGCTGGTCAGGTAAACCGTTATTATTCTGAAACCAGTCGCGTCTACCTGGAAGAGGCAGTCCCAAGGTTTAAAGTGTCATTGAATAATGCTTTAGAGCTTAATAATTTTAGTATCCTTGTGAGGAACGTATATTTTGGAAAAGTGACTGATCCTAATACAACAGATGTGAATGGAGACGGTATTGTCGATAGCAATATAATCAATGGGAAGCAGGTGCCTGTCGAGCATCCGGTTTGGGGAGGCAAAGTCATTACCGATCTGTCGATTGGGTATAAATTTACAAAAGGCTTAAGGCTTACCATTGGTGCTAATAATTTATTTGATATTTATCCGGATAAAAATTATGGACCCAGATCTCTGAAAACGCCTTCTGTAGATGCCTCTGGGAGCCCAATTAATAGTATAGATCTTTCCAATCAGGATCAGTTTGTGTATTCCAGAAATGTTTCACAGTTTGGAATGAATGGAAGGTTTCTGTTTGTAAGGATGAATTTGAGCTTATAAATTTTAGTCATGTTTAGACAGGGAAAAGGGCTAGAAGTTACTGGTTGATACTGCTGATCTGTAAATGTTTAAAAGCTAATGAAATAGGTTTCACTCATTTTTTTATATTCTTAATAACCGCTTCCTTTCTTAATTATAATATAGAAATGCCTTATCCTGAGTTCAGTATATAAATAATTTTCTATAACAATCCATGGGTGTATTTTTAAATACACCTTTTTTATTATGGTTAACATGTTTTTTTTACTTTTGTACCATTCTAAAAAAAATCTAAAAATGGAATCCTATACGGAAAGAATACTGATTACGGGTGCTTTGGGACAAATCGGCACCGAACTGACGAATAGACTTGTTGAAATCCATGGAGCAGAAAATGTAGTTGCTTCAGGACTGGACAGATGGCAAGAAGGAATTACCGCTGCGGGACACTATGAAAGAATGGATGTTACCAATACGCAATTGGTGAGACAGGTAGTGAAAGATTATGATATCACTACAGTGTATCACCTGGCTTCGCTTTTATCCGGAACTTCAGAAAAGCAGCCTATTTTTGCATGGAAACTGAATTTGGAACCT
Organism: Chryseobacterium sp. YR221; assembly: GCF_900176315.1. NCBI lineage: Bacteria > Pseudomonadati > Bacteroidota > Flavobacteriia > Flavobacteriales > Weeksellaceae > Chryseobacterium > Chryseobacterium sp. YR221. Next base: position 234,277 of record NZ_FWXM01000003.1, on the reverse strand, counting down.
CTGCTGCATTTTTGTGAAATGGCAAAGGAGGGGCTTCTTAAAAAGATCTTCTGGCCAAGTTCTATCGCTGTGTTTGGAAAAGGAATTCCAAAAGAGAATGTAGCGCAGGATGTTGTTTTGAATCCAACTACAGTTTATGGGATTTCTAAAATGGCAGGAGAGAAATGGTGTGAGTATTATTTTGATAAATATGGGGTGGATGTAAGAAGCATCAGGTATCCCGGATTAATTTCCTGGAAGACTCCTGCAGGTGGAGGAACAACAGATTATGCTGTTGAGATTTTCTATAAGGCAATAGAGGAGGGGAAGTATACAAGCTTCATTTCTGAGAACACCGGAATGCCGATGTTGTATATGGATGATGCGATCAACGCCACACTAAAATTAATGGAAGCTCCAAAAGAAAGTCTGACGGTTCGTTCTTCTTATAACTTGGGTGGAATGTCATTTACTCCAAAAGAATTGGCGGAGGAAATTGCAAAAGAAATTCCGGATTTTACCATCGATTATCAACCCGATTTCAGACAGGCAATTGCAGATTCATGGCCGGCTTCAATTGATGATTCAGTGGCTAAAAAAGACTGGGGGCTGACGTATGATTTCGGAATTTCTGAAATGTCAAAAGACATGATCAAGAATCTGAAAGTAAAATTAGCTAAGGATTAATAATGTAAAGTAATACTTTAATTAATAATTGCTTTAACTTCTGATTTTTAATATATTATAACTTTTATATAAAATTTAATTTAAATGATATTATTAACTTTTAACATGGTAAATATTGATGCTGACCCAAAAGAAGGGTTTCAAATTACCGATGAAGAAAGACTGAAAATCACAGAAGATAACACCAAAGCAATTCTTAGAATTTTAGATATTCATGATATTAAAGCCAGTTTTTTTGTAGAGGTTTCTCTCTCCGGAAAACTGCAGAATCTTATAAAAGCAATTTCATCCAAAGGGCATGAAATTGCTTTTTATAATAAAGACTCCAACCTTACAGAAATTGAAAATGCCAAGAAAGAAATTCAGGATCTTTTGGAAAAACAGATCAGAGGAATTCGTCAGAAGGAGGTGAAAATACCTCAGGAAAATTTGAAATTATTGGAGTTTAATTATGTCTCCAATATCGATAATGCAGATATACTTTTCCCTTTCAAACGTCTCAAAAGAGATACGGAAATTACAGAAGAGGATGGCTTAAGTATTATCCCGGAAAGCATCTCTCCCTACAGTCAGCTCCCATACAATGATTTTGTATTTCAGATTCTACCCATGAAGTATTATCAGAATATGGTTTTAGAGACCCTGCAGAATGAAGAGTTTGTACTGATTTATCTGAACTCGTGGCAGTTTACAGATTTTAAAAAATACCGTTTTGATATTCCCTTTTACAGAAGCTTGTTTTCGGGCAAAAAAATGGAGGACAAATTAGATGCCCTCCTTACTTTTATCAACGAGAAAGAACTTGCCGTTTCCCGTATGAAAGATTATATTTTTTAGGTTGCAGGTGATAGGTAGTGGAGGTTAGGTGATAGAGGTTAGGAATCCTTTTTCCATTGCAAGTCCATTTGATTTCTCTTACTCTAAACTTTGAGCTTCGAACGCTGCTTCTGCATGCTCAAACCTTTTTGCTCTCAAACGCTCCAGCTCTCTCACTCCATTCCCATTAACTCAATTCAAAAAGAGTGATCTCAGGCAGTACGCCCACTCTTCCGGGATATCCAAGCACTCCAAAGCCCCTGTTGACATACAGGAATTTACCTTCACTTTCATATAAATCTGCCCATTTTGGATAACGGTACTGAACCGGTGACCATTTTATATTCTTTAGATCCAACCCAAACTGCATCCCATGTGTATGTCCCGAAAGGGTCAGGTGGATGTTTGCGGGGTGTTTTTTTACCACATAATCAAAATGGGTAGGGTCATGGCTCATTAAAATCTTTGTAGCGGATTCCGGAACTCCTTTTAAAGCGTCATCGATCTTTCCGAATTGTGGAAATGGTTTCAGTCCCCAGTTTTCAACGCCCAGGATGTACAATTTTTCTCCGTTTTTTTCAATAACCCTGTTTTCATTTCTCAGCATATCAAAACCTGCCTGCTTCTCATAGTCGATCAGCGTATCAAGATTTTTCTTTTTGGCATCCGGAGAAGTCCAGCTTACGTAATCACCGTAATCATGGTTTCCAAGGACTGCAAACTTGCCGTCTTTAGCCTTTATTTTTGAAAAAAGAGGAATGAAAGGTTTGAATTCATCAGCTACATTATTCACCATATCTCCTGTGAATAAAACCAAATCAGGCTTCTGTTCATTGATAAGATCTACTGCATGCTTCAATTTGTCCGGATCAGAGAAACTTCCGCTATGAACATCAGAAATCTGAATGATCTTATATCCTTTGAAGCTCTTTGGGAGATTGGCGAACTTTACCTTAACTCTTCTTACGGTATGGCGATACTTGCCAAAAGTAATTCCATCTATGAAAAGGGCTGAAAGAACACCTCCCATTCCCAGGCCTACAAGACTCAGGAATTTCCTTCTTTCCGGGAAGAATGTTTCCTTAGAGCCTATCATATTTACAAAGTAGCCCCCTATTCTGAATAAATCATCAATTAATAAAAATAAAACCACGAAAATTTTCGGAAAGATAAATATCAAAAATAATGAAATCATAATTTGAGGTCTTATCGTACTGCGGTCCGATCTCTGATAATGAGTTACTTCATAAGCGAAAACTCCATAAATAAGTAACGATATTACCCAATATCCAGTTCGTAACCAAAAATTATCGGTCAGAGTTCTTATGGCCTGATAGATGTAAATTTCCAGAAACAGGAAAATTCCGGCAATGATTAAAAAGTTCTTTTGCATAAGTCTGTTTTCAAAAAAAGCACAAAAGAAGACTTCCTTTGTGCTTTTTATATTTTTATGTTAAAAATTATCTTTTAAGGAAATCTGTAAACGAGAGCATTGATGTTCATTCCGGCACCTACCGAAGTCATCACAACATTCCCATTCTCTTTAAACGATTGACCATCCATTTTTCCTTTAATTATTAAATCATACATGGTTGGAATGGTTGCTACAGAGGTATTTCCAAAATCCTGAATTGTCATTGGAGAGATTGAATGATCGTATTCTTTGATGTCATAAAGCCTGTGAAGTCTTTCAATCATAGCATAATCCATTTTGGCATTGGCCTGGTGGATAAGGATTTTATCTATATCTTCAATAGAAAGTCCTGCATCTGTAATTGTATCTTTAATCGCAACAGGTACATTTTTAAGAGCGTACTCGTAGATTTTTCTTCCCAGCATTCTTACATAAAGACGTCTTTGATCTACTTCTTTGTTGATAGAAGGTGCATTCTCAAGATAATTTAATTCAGGGCCATTGTCACAGATTGTATTGTGGGCAATAATTCCTACATTTTCGTTATCGGTAGCTTTTACCACGACTGCTCCGGCACCGTCAGCGAAGATCATTCTGTTTCTGTCGTGTGGATCTGTAACACGGCTTAGAGTTTCTCCTCCGATTACTAAAATGGTTTTTGCAACTTTAGCTTTAATTAAATTATCTGCTAAAATCATTGCTTCTACCCATCCCGGGCACCCGAAAAGCATATCGTATGTTACGCATTTTCTGTTTTTTATGCCTAGTTTATTCTTTACTCTTGCAGCCATAGTAGGCATGAAATCAGCATATCCATTCTCGGTAACCTCTCCAAAATTGCTCGCGTAAATAATATAATCCAGTTCTTCGCCGTCTACTTTTGCGTCTTCAAGGGCAATTTTTGCGGCTTCATAACCGATCTGTGAATTGGAAAGACCGTCCTCAATGAATCTCCTGTTTTCTATTTCTGTAATTTCTACAAACTTCGCAATAGTTTCTTCCACAGGCTTTTCTATCTTTACCCCATCCTCTGTGTAGAACTCAGAATTCATGAAGTAATCTCTACCAATAACTCTGTTCGGAATGTAAGATCCAGAGCCAATAATGATCGTATTCGGCATTCGTTTATATGATTTTTTTAAAGATGCAAAGTTAATAATTAATATTAATAACGGAGAATTAAAAATATTATTAAATTTGCAAAAATTGTACTTTACAATCTATGAAAAACAATCCGTCCTTAAAAGGCTTACTCATTGCAGCTGTGGCGTTTATCGTTGCCTTTGGGATCTACTTCCTTTTTTTAGCCAAGAAGAATTATTATGTTGTAGATAATCCTACCCCCAATACGTATTACTTTAAAATCAATAACGGTTCTGAAGGAATCATCTCAGCGGGGCAGTATGTGCATGTGGATTTGAATAAGGGAAAAAACTCTATTCAGGTTTTCGATCAGAATAAAAAAATGCTTTACGATTCAGCATTTGAAGTAAACAAACTTCGTGGTTTGATTAACATTTCCCACCAGGATTATTATGTTAACGATCAGTACTACGGATATAACCTTAAAAAAGATTCGTTACTTTTAGCGCTTGATAAGACTAAAATTGACGGAAAAGATTATTTCGGAGGAGCAAAGCGCTTCAATAAGCTTTACACTGAAGATTTTTATTACAATGTGGATGAAGATTACGATAAAGTGATCAAAAATATCCAGAAAGTGGAATCAAGATCCAAAATCTTCAGAAAGCAGGATTACCTAAATTATTATAAAGAATATTACAAGTTTTAAGTTTTGACAAAAGATATCACCAAAGTTACTCCCTACAATTCAGAGGCTACTAAGAAGAGCCAGGTAGAGGATATGTTCGACAATATTGCACCGAAGTACGACCTTTTAAACCGTGTTTTATCCATGAAAATTGATGTTTTATGGAGAAATAAACTGGTAAAATGGATGAAAAATGATAACCCGCAGGAAGTGCTGGATGTGGCTACAGGAACGGGAGATCTGGCTATTACCATCGAAAAAGGAACCGGCTCAAAAGTAGTTGGTTTAGATTTATCACAACAAATGCTGAATGTTGGCGTTATTAAAATAAAAAAACTTAAATTAGACGGCAAAATTTCCATGCAAAAAGGAGATGCGGAAAATTTACCTTTCGAGGACAATAGATTTGATGCTGTTTCCGTTGCATTTGGAGTAAGGAATTTTGAAAATCTTACCAAAGGTTTAGCAGAGTTAAGAAGAGTAGTTAAGGATAACAAAAGTGTTTATATACTGGAGTTTTCAAAGGTTGAGGGGTTGATGGGACCACTGTATATGTTTTATTTTAAAAATATATTACCTGCCATTGGCAGAATGGTTTCCAAAGATAATAGGGCATACACATACCTTCCGGATTCTGTAAATGCTTTTCCTTTCGGGGAGAAGATGAAGCAAATTCTTTTAGATACGGGATTTAAGAAAGTAGAATATAAAAAACTAAGTTTAGGTATAGCCACAATTTATAAAGCAACAAAGTAACCTATGAATAAATTTTTATTAAGAGCACTGGTTTTAGCCTCAGTAAATGTTGCCGTTTTTGCAGACGCGCAATTTAGAACCCGAAACAGAATGGACAAGTTGGAAGACTTCGACGAGCAGAAATTCAGTTGGGGTTTTTATTTGAACGGGAATAGACTGGACTACCGCATCGTATTGCACCCAAGATATGGGATGAACGATAATCAGAATCTTGTGACTTCTAAAGAAAGCTACAGTTTCGGTGCCGGGCTTATTGCAAAATGGAGACTGAATGACTATCTGGACGTGAGAATAGAACCAGGTTTACAGTTTGCACAAAGACAGTTGACTTTTAATACTCAATCTAATGACATCTATGCAGGTGGATCTTTAACCAATCCTCCTTTCATGCCGTTCCCTTTACAGGATAAAGATAAAGTGAGAGAAATCAAATCTACATTGATTGATGTTCCCGTGCTTTTGGAACTTCATGGGCAAAGATGGTACAATTCAAGGCCTTACGTTGCAGCTGGGGTAAACTATATCGTAAATCTTCAGTCTAATGCAGCTTCTACGGATGATAATATGCAGGGAATTTTCAGATCTACCACGCACAACTTTGCATGGTCTGCTGAAATGGGAATCCAGTTTTATTTCAACAAATTTAAACTAACTCCTGCCATTAGAGGAACATTTTTCATGAATAACGAAAAAGTAGCTGATAATGCCAATACACCTCCTTACTGGGCGTCCGCAGTTTCTACATTACAGACAAGAGCAATCATGTTTGTTCTGAAATTTGAATAAGAAAAATTCATATTAAAAATACAAAGGAGGTGCTTTAGCATCTCCTTTTTTGTGGGTATACCAAAATATAAGGCTTTTTATTTTTGTTAGTGTTATTATTTTTTTATTTTTGCTTCTAGTTAGAATATACAAACCTGAAATGCTTCAAGATTTAGAAAACAATTTTTCAGAATTAGAAAAAAAGATTTTGGCTCTACAAAAGAATTATAAAAATCTTACTGAAAGTTTATCAGAACTAAGTGTTGAGCATGAAGAACTGAAAGTGAAATATGATGAGGAAAGACGAAGAAATCAGGTATTAGCAGAAGAACAAAAAAATATAAAACTTTATTCAGCAATATCAGGAAATCCTGAACACAATAGGTTAATGAAAAATCATATCAACAGATTGGTGAAAGAAATAGATTTCTGTATTGCACAGCTTCAAAACAGTGGATTATAATGGAGGTAAGGAGAATAACCGTAAACATTGCAGGAAGAGTATATCCGCTGAACGTACCCGCAGCAGAAGAAGAAACGTTGCGTAAAGTAGGGAAGCAGATAGAGAATATGATTAAAGATTTTGAACAAAACTTTGACGTAAGAGATAAACAGGATGCTTTAGCCATGTGTGCCCTTAAACTGGGAACCAATGCAGAAGTAGTTTCTGTTAACTACGAAAAAAATATTAATTCTACCAACGAGAGGTTAGCACAGATTAATCAATCGTTGAATGAAATCGGGAAATAGATTTTTTTTCCTGAAAAAGACTGCCTACAATAATTCTAACACATTAAAGGTAAACTCAACGCTAAGCAATTGCCGAACGAATGTCCATTAAATGGCGTGCCGGATTCCCGGATTACAGATAGTGGAAATCAGTTCAAATCGTGTTGATTAGGAGTTTACTCTCAATCCCTGGATTATTGTGGGCTTTTTTTATTGAAAAATATAAATACAATTAAAACTCAATATAAATTATGATAGAAGTTATAGTCGGCGTTGTTTGTTTAGTAATCGGGGCTGTCGTTGGAATGTTTTTTTCCAAAAGCTCACTGAATACTAAAGCAAAATTCATCATCGATGATGCCAATAAAAATGCCGAAAACCTTATAGAAAAAGCTAATGTACAAGCTGAATCCATAAAGAAAGAAAAGAACCTTCAGGCAAAAGAAAAATTCCTGGAATTGAAGTCTCAGCATGACGCTGACATTCAGTCTCGCGAAAAGAAAATGCAGGAAGTAGAAAAAAGAACAAAAGACAAAGAACACAAACTGAATGACGAACTTAGCAAGGTAGGAAAACTTGAAAAAGACTTAGATAAGCAGATTGCTGATTATTCTAAGAAAAATGAAGTTTTAGAAAGAAAACAACAGGAATTGGATACTGCTACCGCTAAAAAGGTTGAAGTTCTTGAAAAAATTTCTAATTATACCGCAGATGAAGCCAAAGCAGAATTGGTAGAAACCATGAAAGCTGAAGCTAAAACCAGAGCTCAGGCTCATGTTCAGGGTATTATGGAAGAAGCTCAGCTGAATGCTAAGAATGAAGCCAGAAAGATTGTTATTCAGACGATTCAGAGAATCGGAACAGAACAGGCTATCGAAAACTCAGTATCAGTTTTCAATATTGAATCTGATGAGGTAAAAGGTAGAATTATCGGTAGAGAGGGTAGAAATATCCGTGCTTTGGAAGCGATTACAGGAGTAGAAATTATTGTTGATGATACTCCGGAAGCCATTCTTCTTTCATGTTTTGATCCTGTAAGAAGAGAAATCGCAAGACTATCACTTCACAGATTGGTTACAGATGGTAGAATCCACCCTGCAAGAATTGAAGAAGTGGTAGAAAAAACAAGAAAGCAAATTGAAGAGGAGATCATTGAAGTAGGAAAAAGAACAATTATTGATTTGGGAATCCACGGATTGCACCCTGAATTGATTAAAATTGTGGGTAGAATGAAGTACCGTTCTTCTTACGGACAAAACCTGTTACAGCACTCAAGAGAGGTAGCGAACATTGCTGCAACTATGGCTGCTGAACTGGGATTAAATGTAAAATTAGCTAAGAGAGCTGGTCTGTTACACGATATCGGTAAAGTGCCTGAGCAGGAGTCTGAACTTCCTCACGCTTTATTAGGAATGCAATGGGCTGAGAAATATGGTGAAAATCCGGAAGTAGTGAATGCTATTGGTGCTCACCACGACGAGATTGAAATGAAATCATTATTATCTCCGATTATTCAGGTAGCCGATGCTATTTCAGGAGCAAGACCGGGAGCAAGAAGACAGGTATTGGAATCTTATATCCAGAGACTGAAAGACCTTGAATCTGCTGCATTAAGCTTTGACGGAGTGTCCAGTGCTTATGCAATCCAGGCAGGTAGAGAGCTAAGAGTAATGGTAGAGAGCGGAAAAGTAAATGACGAAATTGCTTCTCAGCTATCTTACGATATCTCTGAAAAGATCCAGAACGAACTTACTTATCCAGGTCAGGTAAAAGTAACAGTAATCAGAGAGACGAGAGCTGTGAATATTGCAAGATAATAATCGGATTAAGATATTATATAAAAACCTTTCAAGAAATTGAAAGGTTTTTTATTTTTATCAAAATTTAAAAATGCAAGAACTGTCCCTGTCTTCAAAAATGAAGTACATTTTCTCTATTCCCGTTATTATTTCTGCCCTAGGCTATTTTGTAGATATCTATGACCTCCTTTTATTTGGGATTGTAAGGATTCCCAGCCTGAAGGCTTTAGGGCTCAATCCTGATGCTGACGGCACTTTTATTCTAAACTGCCAGATGGTAGGACTTCTGATTGGAGGAGTCTTCTGGGGTATTTTTGGAGATAAAAAAGGACGGCTTTCTGTACTTTTCGGCTCTATTCTGGTGTATTCCATAGCAAATATAGCATGTGGTTTTCTGCCTTATTTTCCAAAAGAACATTTAGTGTATCAATATGCCGGATTAAGGTTCATTGCGGGGATTGGTCTCGCCGGAGAGCTTGGAGCCGGAATTACCCTTGTTTCTGAAAGCTTGCCGAAGAGTTTGAGGGCAATTGGGACGTCCGTTGTTGCCGGATTTGGATTAATGGGTGCGGTAGTCGCTCAGCTGACCGTAGAATTATCAGGGGGATGGAATATCTCTTACATCATTGGTGGAGTTATGGGAATCTTGTTATTAGTGCTTAGAATAAGCGTCTCAGAATCCGGAATTTATAAAAATATTGAACATAAAAGTGTCTCCAAAGGAGATTTCCTTTCCTTCTTTACCCATAAAGACCGTTTGATAAGGTATTTAAAATGCATTGCCGTAGGCTTACCCACGTGGTATTGCATAGGTATTCTGGCGGTTTTAGCCAATCAGTTTGCTCCTGAATTTGGAATTAAAGATCTTAATCCCGGAAAAGCAATCATGTGGGCTTATGTAGGGATTTCTGTCGGTGATCTGATGAGTGGATTTATTTCTCATGCATTAAAATCCCGTAAGATGGCCATATTTTATATGTTGATTTTTACTCTGATTGGAGCCGCAATTATGTTGTTTGGAAATACCAATACCGAAACAAAATACTATCTGTTTTGCATATGGCTGGGTCTTGGAACGGGGTATTGGGCAATGTTTGTGACATTGGCCGCAGAACAGTTCGGAACCAATATCCGAAATACAGCAACCACTACGGTTCCGAATATGGTAAGAGGGTTGGTTCCTGTCATGATTCTGGCTTTTGATTCTCTTAAAGCTTATTTTTCTGTAATTGGGAGTGCCGCTATCGTGGGAGTGATTGTATTTGGACTTGCCTTTTATTCTGCACTTACGATCTCAGAAACCCATGATAAAGATCTTGAATTCATAGAATAGAATTGAAACCCGGATCAAGAGAACTTTAGTAAGTCTGTTTTACCTGGTCTTTCAGCTTGAATAATGCTTTATTTTTTTTCCCTGTAAAGAGATTTAATATTTGAAAATGTTTGTGTACTTACAGAAAATTAGTAAATTGTAAGTATAAAAAACACACACACAATGAGCGAAAAACATCTCGTATGCCAGGGGGCGGTATGCCAATGCCGGTTTGGTACTACTCCTGATACACTTAAGGTAAAAACCCAAAGCAAAAGATACATCAACGACAAAGACGGAGCAGAAAAACTGATGGCTACTCATGTGGATATCGGATCTACTTTTGAGAAGAATACCTTCGGAAATTGTGCTAAAATGAATAATAATCCCTGTACTCCCACGGTTACAGGCTGGGAAGGTTATTATGAAAACATTACCCTAGCAGATAATAATGGAAAAGCCTTGCTGGAAGATAGTAAGGCTGTATGTGCCATCAGCGGAATAGCCAGTATAGAAATTATATTTCATGGGCAAACCGTTGAAGCTTCCGAACAGAATGTGAAAAATGCAGATCCCGAGGTACTTGCAGAGCTCTTTCCATTTATAAATCTGTATCGTGATGAGGAAGAAACAGACGGATATGATACTTTTATAACCCTGTAATTAATTGGATATGAAAGTCATAGGGGAAACAAGGCCATTGACGAATACAACCTATCAGTATTCCATATTGAATGCTACAGTACAGGTGATGGTAAAAGAATGGAAAATAGAATATAATGGTAAAATCCTTGGCAGCAATACAAAAGGGGTTTTTAGATTTGCTGTAAATCTGGCTGAAAAAACAGTAAAACTCATCGCTGTAGTAGTCCAGAACGGAAGAGAGGTAAATTACTCCATCAATCTCTATATTCTGGCTGGAAAACCGCAACTCCTTTCCATGGAATGGCAGGATTCCGGAGGGAGACCTGTGGGAACAAGGAAAATAGGTTATCTGGATAAAGTACAGTTGGCTGTAAAGACCCTCAATATTCCTAAGGGAGATACACTGAAGGTTTCTGTATATGAAGATGATGTAACAGGAGACCGCTCTATGGGTACGTATACAACTTCCGGAGTGGATGATAAAGGCAGAGCCTATCTTTATTTCAATAACATCAGTCTTTATCAGGCTAAGCTTAACAAAATAGACTATGTAAATGAAAGTGAACACGAGTACTATGTAAAGGTTGAATACAAAAATCATATAAACCATACCCAGGAGAAGATACAGCTTGTGGTACAAAATGAACTCAAAACGCATATTGATACGCCCAAAGCCACCAATATGCCTGTAGTGGTGGGTAAACCGGAATCTGTTGCCAAACTAAAAAAAGAACATGTGAACTTTACATTTGGCGTTTTCCTGGATGGCACATTGAATAATATGTACAATACAGAACTAAGGCAAAAAGTGACTGAGAAAGAAGGAGTAAAGAATGCTGAAGGATCAAAAGCAAGTGCTGCGGAAGCCCAAAATATTTATAGGAAAAAAGGGGGTGCTGTAGATGGAGATCCATCCAAAGGGGAAACCAGTTTTGAGAACGATCTTTCTAATCCGGCTATTTTATTTAAGAACTATATTATAGACTCAAAAACTATTTTTAAAATTTATACAGAAGGAATGGGAACCAACACAGCACCTAAATATTATGGAGATGCTTTGGAGGTTGATGATTATAAAGGGGATGATCTGATGATGGGACCTGCTTTTGGAATGGGAGCAGCCGGAATTATGGATAGGGTAAGAAAATCGATTAACGATGTTAAAACTGAGATTTTGAATAATATTTCAAAAGAATTTAAAACAGTAGGAACTCTTACTTTTGATGTTTTTGGGTTTAGTCGGGGGGCAGCGGCAGCAAGGCATTTTGTTCATGTGGTGACAGAGGGAAGATATAAGGCTCATACAAAAGCATGGAAGGAAGGGTTTATTGTAAAGGATAAATTTGGATACAATCTGGCTGAGTCTTATGCTAATGGGGTGATGCCTGCCTTTGGCTACCTGGGACAATTGCTTTCCGAAGCCGGATTGATGGATGAGCAGACAAAAGTGCAGATAAGATTTGTGGGAATTTATGATACTGTACCCCATCATGGATTGTTTCAGTCGAATGACAGCAAGGATCTTGGACTGAATGATGTGAACAAAGCAGACTACGTAGTCCATATGGTAGCTGCAGATGAACACCGGGCGAATTTCAGTCTGGTCGATATTTCTTCTGTACCCAAAACGTCACCGGACAGTGGAAAAAAAGGAGGAATTGAATTATACTATCCGGGAGTACATTGTGATGTAGGAGGTGCTTATGTAGAAGGGTGGACTGATAACCCCAAAAGAATTGATGCCACTATTGTGAAAGACTCATTATATTTCCTTTCTGAGGAGCTTATCAGGCAGGGATGGTTTCTGCAGGGAGAGCTTAGTATTAAAAAAGATCCTTTTTATAGACTTAGTGTTAACAATTACAGACTGGAAGGAGAGAGAAAATTAAGCAATCAGTATAGTTTTATTCCGCTGCATCTGATGGCAGAGTTCTGTATCAAAAAACATATACCTATTGATCAAGCTAATATTGAAGAAAGAGCATATAAATTTCAGGACAATTGGATTGCTGGTAATATTGTATTTTTAGAAGGCATCAAAGAGAAGCTGAAAAAGTATACCTTTAATGGGGGAAGTCCTTTGGCATTTGTCGAACCTGAGGTGTATAAAGAACCTCCGGTAGTACATGCCACAGGTGACCGACATGCGGTTTTTGAGTGGCAGCAACGCCAGTTGGAAGGCCAGCAGCGTAATAATGTAGAAGCCCATAAAAAGAACAGGGAAATTAAATTTCTAAGAAACCATTACCTGCATTGGAATGCTACATATGGACAGTCAGGATCTGACCTTATTTCTCAGAAAAATTATCCTAATATTGTCAATGGTAAGCGGAAAAGGAAAATATATTAATGAAACCTGATGATGGTCAGGAATAAAAGATAGTAAGAAAGTTAGCACATGAAAGTATATATTCTAGGCCTGTTTTGTAGCATATTTCTGCTACAGGCGTGCAAAAAAAATGATATATCAAAGATGAAAAACAGCCAAAAAGAAAAATTTCCTTATATGGTAACAATGACAGCACCTGATGAATATCCTGTAGAAGTACATATAGGAGTATTAACTGATGATAAAAAAAAACTGATCTGTGGAGTGCCTAAGGCCGGGGTTACAACGGGAAGTTGGCAGTATGACGGAGCTAAAGCAGGTCAGGGAGGGAGTACGATTCCCTCTCATTTGGATCTTACTTATGTAAGTTATGTGGAAAAGAAGTTCTGGCGGGTGGATGCTGATCTTCCTAAGGAAAAAATACTTCAGTTATTTCGAGAAGGTTTTATGATACAGGGTAATCCGGATGATAAAGGTGAATTTCCCTGGGAAGAGAGTACTTATGACGAACTTACCATAGGAGCCGCTCCGGGCGGTGTGATAGTGGTCTGGTTGTCAGGCAACCATCATAAAAGAGAGGTTTGCCGTTTGCAGGCCAAAGAAACTTTTGTCAATAAAGATGAGTTTATGAGAAGAATTGATCCTAAGGAAACTCAGGAACAGTTCTATGAATTATCATATAAAATATTAGTTCCTGACAGTACTAAACAGAAGATCAAAGAAAATGGTATTCCTTTTGGGATATGGGATCAATACAGAGAGAAATATAAGTATCGTTTTGCATTACGATCTTATGATGAACAAGATAAGATTAGAAGAATTTACCGTATTAATTATGATGGAGAGTCTGGCTTTCTAATGGATGCTAAAGCAGTTGAAACATACAGGCAGGATGGAATTCCTTATAATGTGGAATTTTCATTTACAAAATATTATACTGAAGTTTTTTTTGATGATATGGAAATGCTTGATATTTTCAAGAAATTAAAAGCAAAATATCCGGATAAGCCAATAGATATTATAATCACACCAACTTTTATGTATAATGAGATGAAGCTGTCTGTACAATGTGAAAGTGAAGAAATCCCTCTTAAAAAATATAAAGTAAAAGGAGTCTGGGGTGGATAAAATACAATGAAAATAGCCATATTTATTTTTTTGAGCCTGTTTAGTTGGGAAAGCTGTACCAAAACCAGTCAAAAAGAAAAACTGTTTTATGTACTATATTGATAACGTCTTGGATTAAAGTAATATTTATATCTGTTTAATAATTGGCAAAGTGTGATTTATGATTTTTAATATATTAATTAATTTTAAATCAATGTATTAGTTAAAAATATATTAAATTATGTTGCGAATAATTAATATTTGTTTAACTTTGGGAGGCAACTAAATTATATTGTTTAATCAAAATCAAATCACATGAACATTATTAAAAATGCTAAAAAATTAAGAAAAGAAGATCTGAAGAATATTACAGGTGGTATTGGAGGTTCCGGAATTGGAACTCCGGATGCTTCACTTTGCGGATGCAGTTGTACGGGAGCTGTAACAGGCCCTAAATACTGTGTTGAGCTAATTGGATGCCCACAGGTGATGACTTGCTAACCGATTGGTTATTTAAGATACTATTCAACTGAAATAAACATTTCCACATTTAACAGGCGGGACCCTTTTGATTTCAAAAGGGTCCCGCTGCTTTTATTGAATAATATAAAGAAGGCTGCCTATACTGATGGTGATCCAAAGAAGTACCGCCGTCACTAAAGGTTTAATCCCTATTGTTTTCAATGTTTGAATAGAAAGACTGGAGCCTATAAAAAATAATGTCAGATTCAATCCTGATTTTGCAAAGGTGGTGATCTCACTGCTGAAACGGTCCATAAAAGGAAAATAAGTATTCAACAGAATAGCAAGGATGAAATACCCGATAAACCAGGGGATTTTTATTTTTGATTCTTTATTTTTAAAGATAAACATCGTGATCAGGGAAACGGGAATGATCCACAATGCTCTTGCCAGCTTTACAGTGGTTGCAATTTTTAAAGCTTCATCGCCATATTTACTGGCGGCACCTACTACAGAACTGGTATCATGGATTCCCACGGCACACCAAAGACCAAACTGTTCCTGAGAGAGATGAAGCAGATGTCCAATAGCCGGGTATACGAATAAAGCAATAGAATTCAATGTGAAAACAATAGCTAAAGCCAGGGAAATCTGTTTTGTGCTGGGTTTAATAATAGGAGAAACAGCTGCAATAGCACTCCCACCACAAATGGCGGTTCCTGCAGAAATAAGATAGGATAACGGTCTTTCAAGTTTGAATAATCTTCCTAAAAAATATCCTAAAATCATCACGGTTAGTATGCTCACTACTGTTAACACTAACCCTGTTTTTCCTGCATGTAACGCTTCATCCAATTTTAATCCAAATCCCAGGCCTACAATGGAAATTTGTAGTAGCAGATGAATGTATTGATGAAGATGTTTTTCAAAAGGGTTTCCGATAAAAACGGCCAGTAAAAAACCCAACGCCAGAGCTATAGGAGAGGAGATCAGTGGAGTAAGGCATAATACAGCCAGTATGATAAAAACGATTTTGCGTATTGTTTCATGTTGAATGAAATCTTTCATATTGCGAACTTTAAATTATGTTTCAAAATTCGGCAATATAGTATTACAAAGTAAATCGTATTTTGTTATCTTGAATAACTATAGGTTATAACTTAAATAATTTCCCAAAGAACATTCTACATTGTACTTTATACATTGTACTTTATACTTTCTACATTGTACATTATACAACATACATCATAATTCCGTAAACCTTAAAAAAAGCTCTATCAGCTCAGATTGTTCCCCTTTTGGAAGGATGAAGTGAAAATCCCTTTCAATACTGAAATTTTTAATGTCTACGACAGTTAAGATATTGTTTTTCAGTTCGGTAAGGATCGTGCTGATGGAGAGAAAAGCCATACAGTCTGAATGGAGGAGGTAGTTTTTGATACTTTCGCTGCTTCCCAGCTGAATAACAGTGTTTAATTCATTGATATTAACTCCGTTATCTCGAAGTCTGTTTTGAATGAATTCAAGTGTTCCTGATCCTTGTTCTCTGAAAATCAGATTGATAGAGTACAGGTCTTTTATATTCAATGTTTTGTGGGCTAATGAATGATTGGTTTTTGCAGCCAGCACAATTTCATCAGCTTTAAAAGATTTATAATCAAAGTAAGAAGATTGGGATTCTCCTTCAATAATGCCAAGATCTATTTTTTCATCTTTTAAAAGAGCAGAGATAGCTTCAGTATTCCCCGTAAGAAGTTCAATCTTAATATCTTTATAATAAGCATTGAATTTTGCTAAAATTTCCGGAAGGATATACTGGGCAACGGTAGTACTTGCTCCAATGATCAGTTTTCCTTTGTGTTGCTGATTGACCTGGCTGATTTCAAATTCAAGATCCCGATAAAGCCCTCTGATCTTTTCAGCATATTCATACAGGATCTTTCCGCTTTGTGTCAGTTGTATAGAAGTTCCTTTACGGTCAAATAATTTTGCAGACAGTTGATTTTCAATTTCTTTGATGTGTTTTGTGACAGCCGGTTGAGAAATATGAAGCTCCTCCGAAGCTTTGGTAAAGCTTAGTCTTGAAGCCACAGTATGAAAAACTTTTAACCTGTAATCGAACATGCTGCAAAGGTAAGAATTATACTTATAAGTTAAGAAATAGCAGCTGTTATTTGAGTTTTAGAGTCTGAGAGTTTTAGCGGATAGTATAACAGTATTATTTTAGTACACTATACACTATACACTATACACTATACACTATACACTATACACTATACACTATACATTATACATTACACATTACACAAACAGTCTCCTATAAAAAGTCCGAAATAGATTTATCCTGTTGGCTTTCATATCTTTTGTTTTTAGCAGCTCCTATTTTTTGTTTACTGTAAATACTGTTATGCCCCGAAAGAAGATAAGAAACAATACAGGCAATCGCTACATACACACCAGATTCAGCTCCGAACAATTCAATTCCCATTAGCATACAGGCAAGAGGGGTATTGGTGGCTCCGGCAAATACAGCTACGAAGCCCATTCCTGCCAATAATCCAAATGGAAGCGGGATAAATAGAGATAAAGCGCTTCCCAGTGTGGCTCCTATGAAGAACAGTGGAGTGACCTCACCTCCTTTGAATCCTGCGGAGAGGGTAACGATCGTAAAGATCATTTTCAAGGCAAAATCATATAAGGGAAGTTGTTGTTGAAAAGACTCTACAATGACGGGAACACCGAGTCCGATATATCTTGTGCTACCCAGCGCAAAAACAGCCAAAGCTATTATGATACCTCCGGCTACCGGGCGAAATGGCGGATACTGAATTCTTGATTTGAAAAAAACTCCTGCCCAATGGATTATTCTGCTAAAGCCTGCAGCACAGATTCCGAAAGCTATTCCAGCCAGAATACTGTATAAAATGGGCAAAAATTCTAATTTAGGAATAAAATCAATATGATAATGAGTATGCTTAACGTTCCATAAATTGGTTGTCCAGTCTGCCAGTATAGCTGAAGCAAAAGCTGGAAAAATAGCATTGTAACGTATCTTTCCGATAAGAAATACTTCAAGTCCAAAGACCGCACCAGCCAGCGGGGTTCCGAAAACAGACCCAAAACCTGCAGCAATGGCAGCAATCAGTAATACTCTTCTTTCATTTCGATCAAGTTTAAAAGGCTTGCTAAGTTGATCCGCAAGAGCCGCGGCCATCTGAAGAGCGGTCCCTTCACGGCCGGCAGAACCTCCGAATAAATGAGTGACCATTGTTCCAAGATAAACAAAGGGAGCCATTTTAAAAGGGATAATTTTTTTCGGATCCAGAATATTATCGATCAGAATATTATTTCCTGCTTCAACATCTTTCCCCCAATAATAATATAAAAGCCCAATCAGAAAACCGGCAACAGGGAGTAGAGCGATCATCCAAAGATGGTTTTCCCTAAAACGGGAGGCCCATTCCAATGACTGTAAAAATCCTGCTGAAGCGGTTCCTGCCAAAATACCGATAATAATACTGATTAACAGCCATTTTAAAATATAGGGCAGTGCCGGAAATTTTCTGAAGAAAAAATGGGTGTGAAAAACTGCTTTTTTAGCAAGTGTTCTTTGATTTTTTGACATAATAATCCTGATCAGTTATTGTTAATAATCTTTCAATCAGGCGTCATCAGCTTTTGTGGAGCGGTTGGGGAAGGAAGAACACCATTTCCTTTTTGATGATACAAATATAAAAAGAAGAATCTGTTTTTCAAAAAAACTGAAAAGAATTAAAGAAGTTTTAAATTTTATTATTCTTTATAATGAACAGCTTTATCAATTTCAAGAGGATTGTTGTACCTTCTAATCACTTCCTGCATACTTTTGGTCTGAGTATTGAGTTCATCAACACTATGGATCTCTTTTCCATTAATATTAATCTTTAAATCACTATTTGTTTTGCTGAAAGTATTTCTTTCAAAAGTAAAAGGATCATTGTAAAACTCTATCATTAGCTTATGCTTTTGTTTTTCGTTGATAGGGACTGCTTTATTTCCAAAGTTGGATTCTACAAAGTTTTCAGTGGAATAGGAATCTGGAAGTACCTGGCTTCTGACAAGAGTATAGATGAAATTTTTCCCTGCATCGGAGAGCTCAAAAATTAAGCCTGGAAGTCCGCGAAACTTAAATGGGCCTTCATTAAAAGGAATATCCTTACAAAACCATGCCGTCCAGCTTCTTCCCCCGAATCTTGCACTTGCTTTTTGCAAAATATAATTTTCAGATTTTTTAATTTCATCAGAAATAGTCCAATTGATTTTATCCGTTGTTTTAAAAGAATAATACCCTTGTTTGATATTGATGTAATTTTCATTATCAAAAGAGTTGATTCTCCTTTTTATCACTTGGCCGGACATGTCTGTATAGTCAGAATTCATTCCGAATTTTTTATTCAAAGAATCCGTAATGGCCAGATTTTGCCCATAAAACTTCACTTCTTTGGAGCCAATATCCAGGATCATATTCAGTTTTTCAAGCCCATTTTCTGTAGAATCCATCTTGTATTGCATTTCATAGATAAATCGATGTATCTGGGACGGGCATAAAATGATAAGCAGTAAAGCAGATAATGTGAAAATATTTCTCATACTATGTATATTAAAAATGATGTTGTATGATATTAATCTAAATAGCAAATTTTTTATACTTGCTCATTATCTAGCTTTTTATCCCGTATTCACAGAAAAGGTTTCATCTCATCCTCAATCTGTGTTCTCAGTTCCATCAGGCGCTTGGCATACTTCTCCTGTTGTTTCTCCTCTTCGGTTTCAGGAATCCATTTGGGAACAGGGAGTTTTTTTCCGTTTTCATCCACCGCAACAAAGACAATGATACAATGGGTCTTTTTTTCAAATGTTGGCTGTTTCAGATTTCGTGAAAAAACATTGATCGAGATATGCATGCTGGAAGTTCCGGTAAAGATGACCTGTGCATCTACTTTTACTACCTCACCTATTTTAATAGGGTCATAAAAACGAATGCCACCCACATACACTGTTACGGAGTAATTTCCGCTCCAGGTAGTAGCACATGCATAACCAGCCTGATCAATCCATTTCATAACGCTTCCGCCATGTACGTTTCCTCCGTAATTAACATCCGAAGGCTCTGAAATAAACTGAAATGTAATAGGTTTGTTCTGCATCTTTATAAAATTTGAATAAAGTTATTTAATAATTTTCAAATTTTTAGATTAAATCCTACTTTTGAAAGACTAAATTCTTACAGACGAGAATTTTTATTAATTTAAGATTCGTAAACAACAATGAAAAAAGTATTTCATCTCAATACCTGCGATACCTGCAGAAAAATATTAGCACAGTTTGACCTTACAGGCTGGGAGCTTCGAGAGATCAAAAAAGAACCGATTACAGAAGAAGAGCTTGCAGAGATGCATAAGAAAACGAAGTCTTATGAAGCATTGTTCAGCAAAAAGTCTACTCAGATCAAATTGAGAGGGCTGGATGTGAAGTCTTTAACTGAAAAAGATTATAAGGAACTGTTGCTGGATCATTATACATTCTTAAAAAGACCGGTTTTCCTTACTGATAAAGAAATTTTTGTAGGGAATGATAAGAAAAATGTGGAAGCTTTGCATGAGTTCTTTGAAACCCATGCATAAAAATACTGTCTGTTTTCCTTTGCTGAAGAAGTAATTTTCTTATCCATATTTTGTGATTTATTTTTAAACACTTAATTATTAAATACTTATATTTATGATAACCAAAAAATAAAATCATGAAAACAAGTTTTTTAAAAATGAAAAGTCTTAACAGATCAGCATTAAAGAAGATTGATGGAGGAGCAAGACCTCTTATTGTTAACTGCTATACCCTATGTGGACCAGCAGGGGGTGTCATTTCCAATACACCGGGAGTAGGCGACGCCTGTAGCCCGGACAGAAAGATTTGCTGTATTTGCTATTAAAAAAAAGAGGTTGTAGAAAATACAACCTCTTTTTTTTAATGAATTTGAAAGTAAATAGAAGTTTCTATCAGTAGGGTGATTAAAAAAAATTATCCATTATGATTTTTTATATTATTTTTTATTTGTGTTTTATTATTTTATTGTGATTTTTTATATTGATAATTTGAATTTGATTCATAATTGATTTGTTTTCTATTGTTAATTGGTTGTTTTATTGGGAAGTTCGTAAATTAGTGACCGCGAGACATTGAATTTCTTGGCTCCCTTAAAAAACACATTCATTCTTTTACAATAAAATAATTAAAACAGATTATGATGGAAAAACAATTCAATCCCGTAATTAAAGCGGTACAAAGCTTAAGGAAACTTTCGTTGGATATTAAGACCACAAATAAAGAAATTCAAACAAGTGATGATGAAATAAGACGGAAAATTGAAGACTGCGGAAAGCTAATTACCACTACAAATGATAGTATGGTTATTAACTTATGGATAAGAGAAAAATCCAAACTGGTAGAAAATTCTAATGCTTTGCTTAAGGTTTTGGAAAAAATTGAAGAAAAATTTAAAGAAAAAGATGCTTCAAGTTTGGTCGGAATCTGGGAAACCCACGAAGAATATAAAAATTTGGTGTTGGACAATTTTGTGACACTGGAAAGAATGGGGAATACCATTTTTATGGACGACAATCTTGAAAAATGGGAAGGTATCTGGAAAGATATAAAGACCTCTTTAAACAAAATATTGTCAATATCTGAAACCTATCATCTCAAGCTAAAAATGATGGAAACACTGGAACCTGATGAGATTGATACCTTAACAGAGGACATTCTTAATCATATCCCTTGGAATTACTCTGACGAAGATGCCTATCAGTATGAACAAGAATATCTGGTTGCCTATGGCGAAATAAAAGAATTACAGTCTAAGAAGAAAAATCTATGGGATAAAATCTTACATGTTTTAGCTGGAGGAATAGAGGAGACCCCGGCTCATAGAGTGCAGATGAGAAGATGGATGGATGGTGAAGGAGATAATGTATAATCCGGTATCCACCTGTCTGAAAAATAATTGATAAAAAAAACCGCAGCTTTATTAAACTGCGGTTTTTTGTGTATTGATATTATACAAAAGGAGCTTTCACTACTTTTGCAGGAATATTTTTATTTCTTACCTGAATAAAGATCTCAGAACCTAATTTGAAATGAGGCTTGTCTACATAAGCAAGACCTAAACCGATCTTTTTCATTGGAGACTGTGTTCCTGAAGTTACTTTTCCAATTACATTGCCTTCTGCATCTACTACAGGGTAATCATGTCTTGGAACCCCTTTATCCTGTAATTCGAATCCAACTAACTTTCTTGTAACCCCCTCTTCTTTTTGTTTTGCAAAAATATCTTTGGAAACAAAATCTTTGTCAAACTTTGTGATCCATCCTAAGCCTGCTTCAATAGGAGAAGTGGTATCATCAATATCGTTTCCGTACAGACAGAATCCTTTCTCTAATCGTAAAGTGTCTCTGGAAGCTAATCCACATGGGATAATTCCTTCAGCTTCACCTGCTTTTATAATTTCATCCCAAAGCTGTTTTGCGCTTTCATTCTTAAAATAGATCTCAAAACCTCCGCTTCCGGTATATCCTGTGTTTGAAATAATGATATCGTTTACGCCAGCCACACTTCCTACTGTAAAATGGTAGTAAGGGATTTCAGAAAGATTAACTTCTGTAAGCTTCTGAAGGATTTCCGTAGCTTTAGGTCCCTGAATTGCCAATAATGACATCTCATCAGACGCATTGGTCATTGTAGCTCCGAAAGTATTATATTTTGAAATATGATTCCAGTCTTTATCTATATTTGAAGCATTGACAACCACGAAATATTTATCATCTTCCATTTTGTAAACGATAAGATCATCCACAACACCCCCATCTTCGTTAGGAAGACATGAATATTGAGCTTTTCCGTTTTCCAAAGCATCTACATTATTGGTTGTTACCCACTGTAAAAGGTCTTTTGAACCGGGACCTTCGATGAAAAATTGTCCCATGTGGGAAACATCAAATAATCCTGCTTTTTCTCTTACTGCAAAATGCTCTTCCGTTACTCCTGAATATTGAACAGGCATTTCAAAACCTGCAAAAGGTACGATTTTAGCTCCTAAAGAAACATGAGTGTCGTACAAGGCTGTTTTCTTCATATTTAATTTATTTCTTTATTTTAAAACTGTTGAAAGTTTCATTAAAAAGGGTCATATAATTTCCGTTCCAGAATTTCTGACCACAGTTGATTGTTACCAGATATAGATCTTTGTCTTTTTGAAAAGCTCTGGTAGTCCAGAAAAGCTTCTCTTTTTCATCAAAATATTCGTAGAAATATTCTGTGTATCCTTTTTTACTCTTATTTTGCTTTATTTTATTCTCAGAATCTTCTGATTTATACAATGCCAGGATAAATTTTTTCATTTCTTCTTTTGGAAGACCCAGATCGTGATATTCAGAAATGGTAATAGCTCCGATTTCGCTGGTAGGAAAAATGTTGACAATATCACTGTCATTGGTAGATTTCCAGCCTTCAGGAACATTAATAGAATAATTGGGACTGTCGTAAACATTTGCTTTTTGTGCAAAAAGTAGACTTCCAAAAAATAAAGCAGATACAAGCAATATTCTTTTCATCTTTAAAAATGGTGTTTGTATTCTTCAAGAATGATCTTAAACCATTCTGTAAAATTTTCAGGAGTTTCAACAATTTCTTTATCCAGATCTTCCGCGGATATAAATCTTATTTCTTCCACTTCATCTTTATTCAAATTAAAATCAGATTCAGACTCATGTTTTCCTACGAACACATGATCAAGTTCATGCTCCCAAAGACCTCCGCCTACATCAGCTTTATAGATAAAATTGAATTTTTCTGAAAGTTCTGTTTCAATACCCAATTCTTCCTTCAGCCTGCGTTTTGCGGCCTCCAGATAGGTTTCTTCCTTTCTGGGATGTGAACACACTGCATTGGTCCATTGATTGGGGGAGTGGTATTTTCCCGAAGCTCTTTTTTGAAGAAGCATTTCTCCTTTACTGTTAAATAGAAAAACAGAAAAAGCACGGTGTAATAAGCCATTGATATGAGCCTGTTGTTTTTCCATCAGACCCAAAACTTCATCTTTAGAATTTACTAAAACTACTAATTCTTCCATTTCTACAAATGTAAGCGTAATAAATGTATTTTGGAAATTTTTAGATAAACATCATGCGTTTGTAATGAAATTGAGAAATAAAGCGACAGGATCAGGCTTGAAAAAAGAATAAAACAGCGGTTTCAAGCTTTTATATAAAAAGTCTAATTCGGACTCTGGTGTTTTAAAATGAACTTTAACCTTATTTCTTATCTAAATACTATATTTCCTGTATAAAATGAATTTCCGAAACGAAAATTTTTAATCATAAATGGTAAAATGATGAATAAAATGTTTATATTATTCATTAAATAGCGTTTTTTGTAGTAAATTTTTAACATAAACTAAGATTCATGTGCTTGATAGTTGTAAAAACCCTAACTTTGTTACTTAATGTTAACCGATGGAATTAGAATACATAGAGCACATAAGTCCTATTCTTAAGGATGGAGTAAAAAATTACTTAATTGATATTGACGGAACCATTACAGATGATGTTCCTAATGAAGAACCGGAAAGAATGGTTACCTGTGAACCTTACCCGGATGCATTGGCAACAGTAAACAAATGGTATGACGAAGGACACCAGATTTGTTTTTTTACTTCAAGAACAGAAAATCTTAAACAAATTACCATTGATTGGCTGGATAAACACGGCTTCAAGTACCACAGTGTACTCTGCGGAAAACCAAGAGGCGGAAATTATCACTGGATAGATAATCACCTGGTAAGAGCAACAAGATACAAAGGCAGATTTACGGATTTGGTAGAGAAGCAAGTGACGATCGAAGTATTCAAAGAAGACGGAGAATAAAAAAATAATTCAAAGATTTAAAGATTAAATGAGAGCCTATCTCTTTAATTTTTAAATCTTTTTAATTTTAAATATAGTTGTATTTATGAAAGTTTTAGCAAACGACGGCCTGGATCAATCAGGAATTGATGCATTAGCAGAAAAAGGCTTTGAAGTTATTACAGCAAAAGTTCCACAGGAGTTTTTGGTGGATTACATTAATGAGCATAAGATCCGTACTTTATTGGTACGAAGCGCAACTCAGGTAAGGAAAGATATTATTGACGGTTGTCCTTCCATTGAAATTATAGGAAGAGGAGGAGTTGGTATGGATAATATTGATGTAGCATATGCTAGAGAAAAAGGAATCCATGTGATCAATACTCCATCTGCGTCCTCAGAATCAGTGGCTGAGCTTGTTTTTGCACATTTGTTCTCAGGAGCAAGATTCCTTCAGGATTCCAACAGAAAAATGCCTTTAGTAGGAGATACAGAATTTGCTGGACTTAAAAAAGCATATGCTGCCGGTATTGAACTGAGAGGAAAAACAATCGGAATTGTAGGAATGGGAAGAATAGGACAGGAAGTTGCCAGAATTGCTTTAGGTCTTGGTATGAGAGTCGTTGCAGCTGATAATAATGTAGGAAAAGCCAGTATTAAGGTGAAGTTTTACAATAACCAGTTTATCAATGTAGATATAGAAACAGAACCTTTACAGGATGTTCTGAAACATTCAGATTTTATTACTTTGCATGTGCCTGCTCAGAAAGACGGATATATGATAGGTAAGAATGAGTTTGAAATCATGAAAAATGGGGTTGCTGTTGTTAACTGTTCCAGAGGTGGAGTGATTGATGAAGCAGCATTGATTGAAGCATTGGATTCCGGGAAAGTGAAATTTGCAGGATTAGATGTTTTCATTAATGAGCCGACACCTTCGAAAGAGATACTGAATCATTCTAAAATCTCTCTGACTCCTCACACAGGAGCTTCTACACTTGAAGCTCAGGATAGAATAGGACTTTCCTTAGCAGAACAGATTTCAAGTATTTTACAGATTCAATAATCAAGAAATTGATATAGGTAATAGGTAACAGATGATAGGTGGTAGGCAATAGTGCTGTCAACTCTCAACTCCTAACTCTTAACTTTTTTATATTAAGTTTAGGCTAAAGCCAATAGAATGCAAGCGGGTTCATTTTTTTGAATCCGCTTTTTTATTCATATTATCAGGTTTCGGTATACGATATTAATAAACGGTTTCTTTAAGAGGTATAGAGTACAAAATGTTTTAACAACTTAAAGTATGTAGGATTGCAATAGTGATTCACTCAGCAAAGCTGACATTCTCTGCTGAACGGACTAATACAGCGGGCAGAAAGTAAAATCAACTGAACAATTTGAAATTTCGGATAGGACAAAAAAACCGGAGAAGCAAAGCTTCTCCGGTTTTTCAAATGATTGCTGTGTGACAGCATCGATATCTTTTATTATAGATTGTTCTTGCTTTTCAACAAATCTCTGATTTCTGCTAATAATTTTTGATCATCTGTAGGTCCTGCAGGGGCAGCTTCTTCCTTCTTGCTGATTTTGTTGGCTCCTTTAATGATCCAGAAAAGAACCATTGCAATACACAGGAAGCTGATAACGGCAGAAAGAAAGTTACCATAAGCAACACCATTCCAGGTAAGCTTAGAGATGTTCTCAGCACCTGCAGCTTTCAGGGCTGGGTTTAGTAATAAAGGAGTTACAACATCCTCTACTAAAGAGGTAACAATTTTACCAAATGCTGCTCCAATGATAACACCGACAGCCAGATCGAGAACATTTCCTTTAAAAGCAAAAGCTTTAAATTCTTTAATAAATCCCATAATTTATATTTTTTTAATTAGTATACACACAAAAATATAATTTATAAATGTAAAAACATTAAAAACTCATGTTTTTTATTCATGAAAAATAAGAGTCTGAAGTAAAAGTAATCTTATTGATAAGGTTCTTAAAACATGAATAACATTCATATGGTGAGCGTCTTATTTATTTTGCCTGATCCTTCCTATACAGCAGTGGAGGAATACCGATTTTCTTTCGGAATGTAAAGGTAAAGCGGGAAGGTGTTTCATAGCCCAGGAGATATGCTATTTCAGAAACTGACCAATCCGTTAGTTTTAGCAAAATTTTGGCTTCCTGCAAGATTCTTTCTGTGATGATTTCAGAACTGGTTTTATTCCGTGTGTGCTTTACCGCTTTATTTAAATGATTAATAGAAATGGAAAGCTGGGCTGCAAAATCCTTGGGCTTTTTGAACCTGATATAATCTGTTGCTGTATGCAATGGAAATTGTAAAGCAAGCAGTTCTTCGAAAAGTAAAGTGATCCGGTTGTAGGCATTTTTTCTTACAGAGGATGTACTAAGGCTGTTATGCATTTTTACAGTAGTATGAATAAGATCATAAGTTAGATTCCGGACTACATCAAATTTGAAATCGTAATTTGATGAAAGTTCTGTCTGGATTTTGTTCAGCATGTTTTCAAATTCCAGATATTGTACTTCTGACAGATCAAAAATATTTTCCTGTGTATTTTGAAATACAGGATATTCTTTTATATTCCCATAATTACTGAAAAATTCTTCATTGAATAAACAGAAATATTCCTCTATAGGCCCATTACTTTCTTCCAGTAAAAAAGGAATAGTGGGATTGATAAACATCAGCGCATATTGGTTTATTTCAATAGTTTTATCAGCGTAATGGCACTTACATTTTCCTTTTACCAATTTGATTTTATATAAGTTTTTTCTCGTAAAGGATATCAGTGAAATAAGTTCTTCCCGTCTTTGTAGATTGTCAATTCTTATAATGTCAAAATATCCTGTACCCCATTGATAATGAGTGGGGATGTTGATGTTTTTCTTTTTATAGAAATCAGCTATTGCATCAGAATTGTTCATTCTACAAATGTATTAAAATAGAGCGTTGGTATATTAAATGCGGATTGATTTTCGATAGCCTTGGCTTGATTACAGCTATTCTTATTCTGGGGCTTGCTATAATTTTGGTTAAAATTTAAAAAATATAATATGAGCTTGGCAGATTACAGAACGTTAGGAAAATCGGGATTGAAAATCAGTCCTCTTACTTTAGGAACAATGACTTTTGGTGAAGATTGGGGCTGGGGAACGAGTCCGGCAGATGCCCATCAAATTTTAGAACACTATATTGATCAGGGTGGAAATATAATTGATACAGCTAATATTTACACTAAGGGACATTCAGAAGAGATCATAGGTAACTTTTTAGCTAAACAGAATGTTCGTCGGGATTCATTGGTTTTATCTACCAAATTCTGGGGAAATATGTTCCCCTACGATGCCAATGGCGGAGGTGCAGGAAAAAAGGGTATTATACAGGCATTGGAGAGTTCCTTAACGCGTTTGAAAACGGATTATATTGACTTGTACTGGATGCATGCCTTTGATCCGCATACTCCCATTGATGAAACGATTTCAACACTTAATGATTTGGTAAGGGATGGTAAAATACGTTATATCGCTATTTCAGACACCCCTGCATGGAAAATAACAGAAGCTCAAATGATTTCCAAATTCCGTGGATGGGCACCTTTTATTGGTCTGCAATTGGAATATTCTCTATTAGAACGTTCAGTAGAAAATGAACTGATTCCAATGGCTCTGGAAATGGGGTTAGGAGTAATGCCCTGGTCTCCATTAAAGGAAGGTCTTTTGAGTGGTAAGTATACCAGAGAAAATAAAGGGCAAAAGATGAGTCAAAGAAATAATAATAGACTAAGCCCCGAGCTTTCTGAAGGAGCGTATGAAATAATTGATAAGCTTCACATGATAGCAAAGGAAAGAAATATGCCGGTTTCCGCTATAGCTATTAGCTGGGTAATGCAGCAGCGGGGTGTTAGCTCAACTTTGCTTGGAGCAAGAACCCTGGATCAGCTGAAAGAGAATATAAAAGCTTCAGAACTGAAACTGTCTGAAGAAGACTTAGAATTATTGAACGTATTATCAATGCCTCAATTGCCTTTTCCTTATAATCTTTTAAGTGGGGCGGTAGATATACTGCAGGCTGGTACCTCAATAAATGGGATCAGGTCTAAAGTGGCCGAAATTTTACCCCAGAATGATAAAGAAAGATATGGGTAATAATGGATCGTAAACTGAGTCGTCTTTTGATACCTCATTTCTTTGAATAGGCAGTTAACAATGGAAAATCTTTTGTAATTTGCTTACAATTTTGAGGGAGCCTATGAAAATATTTACTACAGAACAAATACGAAACTGGGATCTGGCTACTGTTTCCCATGAGTCAATTTCTTCGGTTCAGCTGATGGAAAGAGCTTCTATGGCTGTTGCAGGGTGGATTTCTGAAAACTGTAAGAATCACAAAAAACTGGCTGTGTTTTGTGGGAATGGGAATAATGGAGGTGATGGTTTGGCTGTTGCAAGGATGCTTTATATAAAAGGTTTTGATGTAGATGTATTTGTATATGATCCGAAAGGAAAATTTTCAGGAGATGCATCAGTGAATTTGAAAAGACTCCGGGATTTTTCCGGGATTTCCGTCAGAAAATTCCGGGATATTGATAGCCATTATCTGGATGATAAAACACTTATTATTGATGCTCTTTTGGGAACTGGCTTGTCAAGGCCTTTAGAAGGAGAATATAAAATACTGGTGGACCAGCTGAATGCAAAAGGAAATACTAAAATTTCAATAGATATTCCCTCCGGAATGTTTGCTGATAGAATGTTGGAGAGAGATGCGGTGATTCTGAAAGCTGATTACACACTGAGTTTTCAATGCTGGAAAAGAAGTTTTCTGCATCCTGAAGCTGGAAAATATACAGGAAAAGTGATTATTCTCGATATTGGGCTGAATAAAGAATATTCTGAAGAAACAGATACCGGATATTTTGTTATTGATGATCCAACCGTGGATTCTGTTTTTGTTCCCAGAGAAGAATTCTCTCACAAAGGAAACTACGGCAAAGCGAATATTGTAGGAGGAAGCTATGGGAAAATAGGTGCTGTAGTATTAGCTACAAAAGCTGCCTTAAGAGCGGGAGCGGGATTAACATTTACTTTGGCTCCTGCATGTGGTTATGAAGTACTGCAAACTGTGTGTCCTGAGGCTATGTTTATAAAAGGAGGAGTGGATTTTATAAAGGATTTTGATACAGATTCAGATGCGGTTTGTGGAATTGGCCCTGGGTTAGGAACTGATCCGGAGACGGAAAAAAGTTTTTTGGAATTTCTGAAACATTATGTTAAACCCTTGGTCCTGGATGCTGATGCTTTAAATATCATTTCAAAAGAAGAGAAGAAAAATGGTTTAATTCCTGAGAAATCAATTATTACCCCACACCCAAAAGAATTTGAACGATTATTCGGGACTACCAAAAACTCTTTTGAAAGATTGGATTTGGCTCGGGAAAAAGCAAGATTACTGAATATCTATATTGTTTTAAAAGACCATCATACGCAGGTTGTTACTCCGGAAGGAAACGTTTTTTATAATATAACAGGAAATGCCGGTCTTGCAAAAGGAGGAAGCGGAGATATCCTTACAGGAGTTCTCACATCCCTATTAGCACAAGGATATTCAGAAGAACAGGCATGTATACTGGGGATTTGGCTTCACGGGAAAGCTGCTGATTGGGCGTCTGTGAAATATTCAAAAGAAGCCATGCTTCCTACCGATGTTATTGATGAATTAGGAAGTGTTTTTAAGGAGCTGAACAAAAGGAGGGCTAAGAATTTTTAAGAACTACTGAATTCAATTATAAAAAAAGGCAAATTTGTAATTACAAATTTGCCTTTTTTTTATAGTATCTGAGATCTGCCAGTATCGGATGTTGTCATCCTGCTGAACGAATCTGTTTTTGTCTTTGAAATTATTCCGGTTTTCCGTTTTCTTCAGGAGTGATTTTGAATTTTTTGGAAACAATCATGATAATAACTCCGGCGATCATAAATGGAATAGAAAGAACTTGCCCGGTGTTCAAACCTCCAATCTGGATGAACTCATCACCTTGTGGCTCTTTTAAGAATTCTACAAAGAATCTGATGGCCCAAAGGATGATAAAGAATAAACCAAATAACCAGCCCTGTTGGTATTTTTTGTCTGTTTTTCTATATAACACCCATAGTAAAATGAAAAGAGCAAGGTATCCCACAGCTTCAAATAACTGACTTGGGTAACGTGGTACTGTAATACCATATTCACTGCTTTGCTGAGGGAAAAGTAAAGCAAACGGAGAATTTGGATCTGCCTGTTTTCCTAAGATTTCTGAATTGAAAAAATTTCCCATTCTTACAAATGTTCCCCCTAAAGCCACTACAATACCTAATCTGTCATATACCCAAAAAGGATTTTTCTTGATGATTTTAAACGAGTAGTATAAAGTAGTCATGATTAAAGCAATAGCAGCACCATGACTTGCCAGTCCTGAGAAACCTGTGAATTTTAAACCGTTTTTCGTACTGATTGGTAAAAATACACTCCAGAAATCTTCTTTAAAAAGTTCAGGCTGATAGAAAATAACATGTCCTAATCTTGCTCCAAGAATGGTTCCTATTAAGGTCCATGTAAAAAGAGGTTCCAGGTATTTTTGGTTTATATTGTCGATTTTGAATATCCTTGTCATGACAATATATCCGAAACCAAATGCAAACACAAACATCAGGCTATAGAAATGCAGGGTGAATGAAAAGATCTTAATCCCTTTTGAAGGGTCCCAGATTTTAAAAGGAGTTTCAAGCGCTACTGTATCAGAAGTAGTAATAACTTTATCAGACTTTACTGCATATTTATAATCTGTAATATTATCCTGGGTAACCGGAGAATTTAATAGTTTAAAATTTTTATCAAAAAACTGATATTTTGAATCCTTGAATCTTGTTAGAGTTTCTGCACTGTAATTAAAATAGGCAGGTTCAAAATTAGACTCATTAAGAATGACCAGAACATTATTGATTCCTCTTTCCGGAAAAGCATTAAGGTCGCCAACTTCCGTCGTAGAATAGATTTTTACAGGAACATTGTTTCCGTTTATTTCTAAAGTTCCGTCAGATAAACCTCCTGGATATTGCTGTGCAAAAAGGAATTGTGTGACGAATGCAAGCATTACGAGGTAGAGTCTGAAAAAAATATTATTCATTTCTATTGATTTAATAGTTTGTTTACTGATTTTTATGTTTGTGGGGAACAGGATCGTATCCGCTTCCTCCCCAGGGATGACACCTTAAAATTCTTTTGAACCCCAGCCAGAATCCTTTAAAGACACCGTGAACCCGAAGAGCTTCCAACATATAATGAGAGCATGTAGGTTCATAACGGCAGTTTTTGGGAAGTAATGGCGAGATGAACCACTGGTAAAATTTTATCAAAATTACCAACGGAAATGTAATGATTTTATTGAATGTAAGTTTCAAAACAATGCAAAAATAGGGTAAAAAATTTAAAATTAGTTTAATTTTGTTAGAAGTTTCAGGGATCTGAAATCTGAAGTATTGATCATAAAAAATAAAATTACCTTGAATCAAAATATTCCATTAGCTGAAAAATTAAGACCCAAAAACCTGGATGAAGTTCTGGGGCAGGAGCACCTTACCGGAGAAAAAGGGACCATCAGGAAGATGATTGAAAATAATACCCTGAATTCTCTGATCTTTTGGGGGCCTCCCGGGACGGGGAAAACCACACTGGCGGAAATTATTTCTGAGAAGTCCGGGAGGAAGTTTTATAAGTTATCAGCGGTTTCTTCAGGGGTGAAAGATGTACGTGATGTGATTGATGATGCTAAAAAGCAGAATTTGTTTTCGGGAAAATCACCCATTTTATTTATTGATGAAATTCACCGTTTCAATAAATCCCAGCAGGATTCATTACTGCATGCGGTAGAAAAAGGCTGGATTGTTTTAATAGGGGCTACCACAGAAAACCCAAGTTTTGAAGTGGTTTCGGCCTTGCTTTCGAGAAGCCAGGTATATGTTTTGAAAGCTTTAAGCTATGAAAAACTGGAAGAGCTTATCGATACCGCCTCTGATCGGTATAATAAAGATGAGAAAACGGATTTTAAATTTATTGAGAAAGAAGCTTTATTACAATATTCCGGTGGTGATGCCAGAAAACTGATCAATTCTGTAGAGTTGGTTTTGAATCAGTATAAAAATTCAGCAATTAAAGAAATCAATAATGCCAACGTGCTTGAGATCCTTCAGGAGACAATGGCTTTGTATGATAAAAATGGAGAGCAGCATTATGATATTATTTCGGCCTTTATCAAATCTATGCGCGGGAGTGATCCTAATGGGGCCGTGTATTGGCTGGCCAGAATGATTGCTGGAGGTGAAGATATTAAATTTATTGCCAGACGAATGCTTATCCTGGCAGCAGAAGATATTGGGTTAGCCAATCCTAATGCTCTGGTTATTGCCAATAACTGTTTTCAGGCGGTCAATGTAATCGGAAACCCTGAAGCAAGGATTATATTAAGTGAAGCGGCTGTTTATCTGGCTGTCTCTCCCAAGAGTAACTCTGCATACATGGCTATTAATGAAGCTTTGGCATTGGTAAAACGAACCGGAAATCTGCCTGTACCTCTCCACTTGAGAAATGCCCCGACAAAGCTGATGAAAGATATGGATTATGGTAAAGAATATAAATATGCCCATTCGTATGAAGGAAATTTTGTAGATCAGACTTTTCTTCCGGAAGAAATAAAAGATATAAAGCTTTATGAGCCCGGAAATAATGCAACGGAAAAGAAAATCTATGAAGAACTCAAGAAAAAATGGAATAATAAATATTAAAATAAAAAGGATACTGTAGTGCAGTATCCTTTTTTATATTATTAAATTAACGGGTAGTATAAATATACAGTGTTTTTTGCCCGTTATGGTCTTTGACTTCCGATCTTGCCAGGATATCTCCATATATTAAAGTACTGGTATCCGTGAATTCATACCCTTCAATAAATACCGGATTGGTTTCCGGAAGGTTATGTTGGTTATTCAGAGAGGCTAATGAAATTCTGTCCAGTCCATAGTTACTTTTGATTTTGTATTCAGTAATCCCGTTTTCTGAAATGAAACTGTATTTTTTCAGATTTTGGGGTAGGCTGGCTGGCGTGTTATAAACTTTTGAACTTTGGATAATGCTTTTGTTTGCATTAAACATATCTACTGTCCCGACGATATCATGCGCGATTGCAAATTTTGCAGATGTATTTTTCTGTGCAAATAACATTGCAGATGAAAGAAGTAAAAAAGAGTAGAGTATTTTTTTCATAATCAGAATATGTAACTGTTAAAAACGTGATAAATATAGTTCTTTTTTGTGAAATGTGAATATAATTTCAGGATGTTTTAAATTTTGTTTACTGATAATGGGGATTATTCAGATGGTGGCTGTATTTCTTCTGTGTTTTTATCTTTTTTATCCACCATCTTTGTGATCATGTTTTTAAGGCGCTGGAAGGTAAATGAGCTTAATAGCAAGATCAGTCCAAGGATAATAAATGCAATCACTCTTGAGATATTATCCATCTGCCATACATCATAGCTGTAGAGCTTGAGGACCATGATACCAATAAGGGCAAAACCTATTTTGCTGTATTCCTGAATATTCTTTTTTAACCCTGCATAGATAAAAACGCTGGCTAAGATAGTCCATATTATAGGTAAATATAAAATATTGAAGTGTTCTGTGATCTTATAGGAGTGAAGAACATCGTTGGCGTTAACCAAGAGATAGGTGTGGTGAAGCCCACAGCTAACGGCAATAGTAAGTGCCAGTGCAAAGATCCAGTAAGAGATTTTTGTTTTGTTGAAATCTGATGAAGGAATTACGCTGACATATATATAAATAAAAGGAATCCATTGCAGCAGATGGATGAAATAAAATCCGGTCTGAAGTTTTTTTGACAGTATTGCTGTAACCACTGATAGGGTGGAAACAGACGAGATGGTGATCAGTAAAAAAAGGAAAAGATAAATAAATGCAGTCTGAATACTAGGGTTGATATTCAGTTTTTTTCTGAAAAGTAATAAGATGAAGACGTAATATATACTAAATAACAGTGCCGCATTGATGATGGCTTCCCAGGGTATTCCGGAAATATGGTAAATCATTTCAGACAATAAAGCCGTATAGATGGTTCCATAGCTAATCATTGTAATGAGCTCTTCAAGTATATTGCTCCTTGGGGTTTGTCTTTCCTGTGTTTGTTTTAATAGGAATAAATTAATAATGGTTGAAGCAATCGTTACCAGACTGGTTAAAAATACGGGATTGAATATGATGTTCAGATTTTTTGCATTGAAATATTCTGTCCAGGTGATTATCTGTGCAACAATAACAAGGGGAAATAAAATATAAAAACAGTTTTTGAAAATTTTGTGTCCGGTTTTTTTCCAGATAAAAAGCAGAAGGCTCGCTTCTATAGCCCATACACTGGTAATGAGGTGGGCTTCAAACTGAAGTGCGGTGGCTATAGTCATAAGACTCACTGTTATTCCTGCAAATACAGAATAAGAAATCCCTGAATTTTTTCTTCCATATTCTCTGAATAAAAGCAGTGCATTGATAATGGCAAACACTACAGGAAATATAATGACAGGTTCATATTGTAATTTATTGAAAATATAAACAAGGCCTATAACACTAAAGAAATTAGTTAGGGCAAGCATTAAAATCCCTGAAGTCGAAAGGCTGTTCTTCTTGATATAGTCTTGAAGGGCGAAAATATAGAAAATAATATAGCTGATACTATAAAATACAATACTTAAAAGTTGCGGTTTTTCTGTAGTCCAGGAAAACAAATAGAGGCTGGTGAAAATAAAGGCTGTCCAGCCAACACTTTTCCAATGCTGAAGAAAGGCGGTGGTAAGCATTCCTATATTTAAAAGACTGATATAAATGAAAAGGAAAGTATAATTACTTTGTCCGCTGCTGATCATTAAAGGAGCTGAAAATCCACCTAACAGAGAAAAAATAATCAGTACCTCGCTTTTATAATAATAGGATAGTGCGATAGAACCTGCTGTGATCAAAGTAGTGATAATAAATGCAGTATTCTGGGTGAAAAGATGATATTCCCGAAAAGCGATGGTGTCGGTAAAGTATAAAACGGCAATCCCTCCTCCTGTGATAATTGAAGCGAATGTTGCGTAGTTTTTTCGTAAGAAATGTCCGGTTAGGATAATGACAATACCTGTACAAAGTCCTATTCCGGCCCGTGCTGTTTCTCCGATCCAGTTTTTATCAATAGCATACTTTACAAAATAGCCAATCCCTAATACAAGGGTGAAAATACCTACAATGGTGAGTGCATTTTGTTTTAAGAATTCAAAAACTGGACTAAGCCAGTCTTTTTGAGGAGTTGGTGGATCCTCACGGATAATATGCGCCGGGCTTTCTCTGTTATAAATTTCATGGGGTTGAATCTGTTGCGGAGAAGTACTTTTTTCAGCAGGAGCTTCTTCCTGAACAGGCTGAGAATGATTCGATAACGGGTTGATTTTGGAGTTAAGATCCGATACCTCTTTTTCAAGTTTTCTGATTTTAGTATTCAGATTATTGAAAATAATTGCAATGATAATAATTAATATAGCAAAGAGATATTCATTCATTTCTTAGTTTTTATCAAATATAGCTAAATGTTTGAAATGACTTGCAAAAATTAATCCACCACAATTCATGTGATGGATTAACTATATAAATAACTAACAATATGTTTTTACTAGTTGGATACCTTGTAGATATAGAAGGAAGCAACACTGGATCCTAGTAAACCTACGTCCAAAGCTGTGGATCCTACAAGACCAAATGAGACTTTATCTCCTGCCTGGAATGAATATACTGAGCTAAGAGAACTTTCAGAAATCGTCAAACTTAACAAGATAAGATTGGCACCACTAAATGCACGGCTGTCAATAGTAGTGGCTACTCCGGCTCTTGTTCTTACAATACCGATTCCCGGAGAGTTTGCTAATATAGAAGCCTGTAATCCTGTTCCATAACGGAAAGCGAATCCTATAGCATACACCCCCGTTGATGGGATTGTAAATGTGTTGTCTGTGTCATTGAATAAAGCTGCAGATCCAATAGTTCTTTCAGCTGCTACGAAGTTAACAGCTCTGAATCCTGAAGGGAATAGTCCAAGACTCAAAAGGCTGATTCCTGCAGTTTTCTTTGCAGCATAAAGAGAAGAATTGGTGTTGGCTCCGGCGAAAAGAAGCTGAGGGTCTATGCTGGTCATCTCCGAGGTTGCAGTGTTAAGACCCAGCACTTGATATCCTGTTAATGAAGGTGCTGCCGGGGTGATACGTAGTTTAGCGTTTCCATTGACGTCTAATGTTGCTGAGGGAGTTGCTGTGTTAATACCAACCTGGGAAAATAGAGATAGGGTGGAACAAGCTAGTAGTAAGCTGTAAATTTTAGTTTTCATGATCGAATTTTTTTAATTAGTTTCTATTTTTTGGGTAAAAGCAGTGATTTGCTTTCGGTTGCTGATTACGTAAGTTTAATATTAATTATTTGATAATATATTAAACATATGTTTATATCATTTTTTAGTGTATTTCATAATTTGGTTACGGTTTTGAATTCTTTAAATTTTACTGTATCAAATTTAATAAAAAATATAATATATCTTACAGTTTTGAATTGTATTTTTTTCTTTGGTGTGTTTTAAACTCATGGATTCTATATGTATATTATTGATATACAGTTTATTATTGTGTATTCAGTAACAAAAAACACTGCCATAATGACAGTGTTTTTTATATTTTTTGTAATAAAATGTATAGTTTAGCTTTCTAAAAGAAATTCTTTGTAATTTCCCAGAAAATCTACTTCTGCATTGATAGATTCAAGCTCTTTAAGTGCATTCCCATGCAGGATTTCTTCCCACTGGCCTACAACATTAATGAAGAAGAAATAATTGCCCAATCCTGTTTTCAGAGTTCTGGATTCTATTTTACTGAGGTTCATTTTTCTCCAGGCAAAAACTGATAAGACCTGATGTAATCCTCCTGCGTGATCTTCAGGTAGAGTGATAAGCATCCCTGATTTTTCGCCTAAAATTTCAAGATGATCACTATGATATTGGTTCTGTTGTTTGGAAATAATAATAAACCGTGTATGATTCTGTTCAAAATCCTGAATATTACGGTTGATTATTTTCAGACCATATAAATTGGCTGCGAACTGATTGGCAACAGCGGCAATCTTAAGATCTTTATTTTCTGAAACATATTTTGCAGCTGCAGCAGTGGAGGAAAAATCCTGTTTAGTGATTCCCTTATAATGAGTATCCAGAAAATGGAAACTCTGCGCTAAAGCTTGCGGATGAGAATATATTCTTTCTACATCTTCTACGGTGTTCTCAGGATGAATCATCAGATGATGAGCAATAGGCATTACCGCTTCTGCTTCTATTTTGATAGACGGAGTCTTATATAAATAGTCCAGAGTCATTGAAACGGTTCCCTCTATAGAGTTTTCCAAAGGAACTACCGCTTTTACAGCTTCACCGGTTTCCACTGCATTAAAACAATCTAAAATACTCGCCTGAGGTAAAATTTCATCTTCCGGAAAGAGCTGGGCTGCCGCAAGCTGTGTAAAACTGGCATGAGGTCCCAAAAATGCAATCTTCATAAATTATATAAGGTTTTGTTTAAACTGAAATGCAAAG
The DNA here is from genome assembly GCF_900176315.1 of Chryseobacterium sp. YR221. NCBI lineage: Bacteria > Pseudomonadati > Bacteroidota > Flavobacteriia > Flavobacteriales > Weeksellaceae > Chryseobacterium > Chryseobacterium sp. YR221. The sequence goes on along the minus strand of NZ_FWXM01000003.1, from coordinate 196,040 downwards.
GTGCAAATTAATTCAGATATAAAAGAGTTAAAATTCAAGGTTTAAAGCCTAAAATGCAATACTAAACGTATGAATCATTGAATAAAAGCCATTTTCCTGATCTCTAATTCTAGTCCCTGCTGTCTGTCATCTATTTCCAGTTGGCTTCAATGAATTTCATCAAAAAATCAGGACATTTTATAATCTTGTTGGTTTTTGCATCTAAAAAGAAGAGCGTAGTGGAAGCTTCAGTAATCTTAACACGGTCTTCATTGTATATTTCATACTCAAATTCAATTCTTACTCCCGGAATTTTTTTGATGTAGGTATGGATTTCTAATTTTTGATCATACAAAGCTGGACGAATATACTTAATTTTGTAATCTGAAACAGGCAGCCAAATTCCTTGGTTTTCAATTTCATCGTATGAAATTCCTATGCTTCGGAAGAGTTCAACTCTCCCTACTTCGAAATACTCGGCATAGTTGCCATAGTAGACATATTTCATAGGGTCGGTTTCTGCGTAACGTACTCGTATTGAGTGTGTTGTGTGTATCATTTTTAGTGTTAAATTATACATACAAATATATTTTTAAATAATCAATACCTGCAATATTTTTTTTTAAAAAGAAAATATTGGACCTTTGTCATCCTTCTAAAAACAATACTAACAAACAATTAATCGGGGCCCAAATATGGACGAAAATTTAATGATGATATGGCAGAGGTGTCTTCAGTTTATGCGTGATAATTTAAACGCAGCTGAGGATGATTCTGATTTGAAAAAGCTTGAGAAATCTTTCGACCTGTTATTTGATAAAGTACAGCCACTTTCCCTTGCTGACAACAACCTTACATTAATTGTTCCCAGTGATTTTTACAAAGAATATATAGAAGACAACTACCTATCCCTTCTTTCTGCAGCCCTGAAAAAAAATATTGGAAAAGGAGTGAAATTATGGTATTCGGTAATGGAAAACAGACCAAGCGGACTGGAAAAACCTGTTACCATGAATATGAAAGGAAAAAGCGTTCCAACCCCAAAAGTACAGGAAACAATGCCTCAGGGATTTTCTTCCAATATTGTAAATCCTTTTGTAGTTCCAGGAATTAAGAAAGTTAATATTGATTCTAATCTGAAGGCCGATTTTTCTTTCGATAATTATGTAGAAGGAGAAAGTAATAAATTTGCGGCTACAGTAGCCCGATCAATTGCAAAGAGACCGGGAGCAACCGCTTTCAACCCATTATTCTTATACGGAGGTTATGGTGTTGGGAAAACCCACTTAGGGCAGGCTGTAGGTCTTGAAGTAAAAAGCCAGTTTCCGGATAAAGTGGTTCTTTACTTATCTTCAGAAAAATTTATTCAGCAGTTTATTTCTGCTGCTAAAGCACATAAGCAAACAGAATTTGCCAACTTCTACCAAATGGTGGATGTATTGATCATTGATGATATTCAGTTCTTATCAGGAAAATCAGCAACGCAGGACAGCTTCTTCCACATTTTTGATCACTTGCATCAAAATGGAAAGCAGATTATCCTTACTTCTGATAAAGCTCCTGCAGATATTATGGATATTCAGGACAGGATTGTTTCCCGTTTCAAGTGGGGACTTTCTGCAGAAATAAAATCTCCGGATTTAACAACACGTAAAAGAATTATTGAGAATAAACTGAGCAGAGACGGAATTGTTCTTCCTGACGATATGCTTGAGTTCCTTGCCTCTGAAGCGAAAACAAACGTAAGAGAGCTTATTGGTATCATCAACTCTGTAATTGCTTATTCTACGATCTATAAAACAGATTTAAGTTTAGAGCTGTTAAAAGAAACCATCAACAGGATTGCTGCCAACCAGAAGAAGATCATCAATATTCCTTATATCCAGGAAGTGGTATGTGACTATTTTGGAATCAAAAAAGAACAGCTTTTATCCAAAACAAGAAAAAGAGAAATTGCTCTTCCAAGACAATTGGCTATGTATTTCTCTAAAGAATTCACGAATTCTACATTTAGTAAAATTGGTGAAGAAATGGGCGGAAAAGATCATTCAACTGTAATGTATGCTTGTGATACCATTAAAGATGTATCAAAAATAGACAAAGAAGTAAAGAAGTACGTCAAAGACCTTACAGAAAGAATCAAACAGTAGAAAATAATCACTGAAATTAAATAATAGAAATGAAGAATAGGTTTATTCTTCATTTTTTATTTAGTTTTGCTGAAGTAAAAGGGTCTTATAATTAATTTTTTTTTCAGAATGAAAATACTAATGGTCTGTTTGGGAAATATATGCAGAAGTCCTTTGGCAGAAGGAATTATGAAAACAAAAGTTCCGGAAAGCTTTATTGTAGATTCTGCAGGAACAATTTCTATGCATGAAGGGGAGCATCCCGATAAAAGAGCGATAAAAACAGCTGCCAACCATGGGGTTGATATTTCTAAACAAAGATCAAGACCAATCACCAGAACTGATTTTGAGACTTTTGATAAGATTTACTGTATGGATACTGATGTTTATGCTGATGTGGTCTCAAAAGCTAAAAATGAAGACGAGCACCAGAAAATATCCTTATTTTTAGAAGCCGCAGGAGATCATAAAAATGCAGAAGTTCCGGATCCTTATTGGGGCGATATGAAAGACTTTGAAAACGTTTTTCAATTGTTGGACAAAGGCTGTAATGCCATCAAAGAACAAATACCAAAATAATAATCATGAAAAAACTAGTGTTGTTATTTTTATTGAGTTTCAGTTTCTCTTTTGCCCAAACCAAAGATGAAACCGAAATCCGTAAACTGATGGATGATTTTATGGCCTGCATCAAAACAAGGGATGAAGCTAAATACTTATCTTTATTCCAGGAACCCGTACTTTGGACAGGGATTTATAAAGAAAGAAGTCAGGAAAAACGTAAGGAGAAAAGTCCTACAGCCGGTGCATACTTCGCAGATGATTATAAGGCCTTTATCAAGAGTTTTTCAGATGACAAATCTGAAGAAAAATTTGACAATATAAAGATTATTGAAGACGGAGCCATAGCGTCAGCCAATTTTGATTACAGCTTTTGGTATGACGGTAAAATGGAAAACTGGGGAAAAGAAATCTGGACATTAATGAAAATCAATGGCGTCTGGAAAATCACTTCCGTTACCTTTTCTATGGATCTTACCAAATATTTCCCACAACCTTCACTCAACGAAAGAACAAAAAAATAATACAATGCTTTTTTTACTCCCAGCTTATTTATCAGAAAACACTTCTATTAACCATTTTTCGCCCGTTTTGAAGGATTATATCATGCAGACGGACTATTTCTTCGTCGAAAATGAAAAGACGGCGAGAAAGGTGATTAAATTCTTTGCTCCGGAAAAGAAACAGGCTGATCTGAAGCTGTTCTTACTGGATAAATACACGGAAGGAGCTGATATTAAAGAAGCACAGGATCTTATGGTAAAAGGACAGGATTTTGGGTTGCTTTCAGAGGCCGGGTTGCCTTGTATTGCTGATCCGGGGAACTTGATTGTAAAATGGTGTCACGAGAAGAATATCAGAGTTATTCCTATTTCCGGGCCATCATCCATCATTCTTGCCTTGATTTCAAGCGGATTCAATGGACAGGAATTCACGTTTCACGGCTATCTCCCTATTGATAAAGGAGAGAAGAAGAAACAGATTATGCACCTGGAAAGTTTGGTTCAAAAAACAGGGTATTCACAGATCTTTATGGAAACACCTTACCGGAATAATCAGCTTTTTGAAGATTTAACGAAATTCTTACCCTCCAACACGAAGCTGTGTATCGCTGCCAATATCAACGATCCTGAACATGAATTTATAAAAACAAAAACAATAAAAGACTGGCAAAAACAAAAGCCGGAACTTCATAAGATCCCGGCAGTATTTGTTCTTGGAAAATAAGTTCTCTCTGAGATTGAGTAAATAAAGTTGATTTCAGCAATAAAAAAATACAGGATCTGCTCAACCTGTTAGAGCTAAAATGCTATATATATATGAATGATTTAGATTGCAGGTTTGTTGAAATGAAAACAGAGTTTAATAAAATCTAAGTATTTAATCTGAGAGCGGTAAAAAATTAGGATTGGCTTGTTTTACTCAATAATTCCTAGGATGAATTTATTAAGTTTTTTTTATCTTTTTATCTCATAATATTTAACAGCCCTTAACGCATCCTTTGCATCATTCTTGTCTATTATCATATAACTTAAAGAATATGCGGATGACAAAAATGTAGAGATAAGTTAAGTTATTTTAATGATTACATTGTGATAGTGCAATAAGAATCCGGGCATCGCAGATGCCCGGATTTTTTCTGTATTTATAGGTGTTGTAAAGAGAAAACTCCTTTATTTATTTTTACGTGATTTCCATTTTCTCCAAAGAAAAACAATGAATGGAAGAAGCAGGAAATAAGGCCACAATGAGATAATCCCAAGGAAAAAGCTTACAAAACCATTCCAGCCTTCTGTAAGGGAGTCTATGAACCGGCTTCCAAATCCTATTTTGGAAGTCGCTGAACTTCTTACTTTTTCTTTATATAAACTTACCTCCAGAGTACTGTAATTGACCCGGTCGTCAATAAAACGAAGCCTTCCTTCTGCTACATCAATTTCATCTTCCAGTTCCCGGATATTCTCCTGGATTTCCAGCATATCTTTTGTGGTGGCAGCACTTTTGAGCATATCACGGTACTTTTCAAGATATATTTTCTTGTTGGCAAGTTTTATGGAGATATCGGTGTATTCTTCAGTAACGTCGTTGGATGAAATGTTTTTGGAAAGAACAGAGCCCACCCCATTTGAAAAAGAATTAACAAGTTCATCAAAATTTTTATGGGGAACACGAATGGTCAGGTCCAGATGATCATCGGTATCGGTATTTTGAAACTGTTCTTTTTGAATATAAGCTTTATTCTTATTTAAGATATCATTGATCTGAGATTGTGCTTTTTTAATATCTCCTACCTGGATTCTCATGTCTCCGTTTTTAATCACTTTTCTTGAAATCGTATCTATTTTCTTGGGAATACCGGTAGAGGTTAATGCAGATGCTTTTGAAATTTCAGCGGGTGGTGGAGGTGGTGGTGGAGCAGAAGAAACCTTATCTTCAGGAATTACCTCCATTAAATCTACACTCACGGCCTGTTTGTCAGCATTTGATTTACTGCAATTTATAAGGATAATAAAAAATAGGGGTAACAATAGAGTTCTCATAAATAGTTTATTATAATGTTATCAAAAAGTATGCTTGAAAAATTTATTTCCAAGGCAATACTGCCTAATATACTATAAAGGATGCTTTTATTATGGTAAAGGTTGTAAGGAACCCGAATTATCTTTGGCAAACAAATAAAAATAATATTTTAAGGGAACTCTGAATGGCAGATAAGAGATTGTTCGGTGGTAAGTGCAAATGTTGAAGAAGGTTAGTATCTGATTCCTGTTTTTTTAAGGATGAAACCCAGCAGCCAGATTGGACCGATCAATAAAAACTGAAGATCCTTTAGAAAGGAAGGCTTTTTACCTTCAATTTGATGACCGATAAACTGGAAGATCCATGTCATAATAAATATGGTAAGATAGATGATCCATGATTGTTTTCCAAATTGGACATTAGTAAGATAGATAAAGTGTTCCGTTGCCAGCATCATGAAAATCATGATGACACTGATCAGGAAGGAAAGCCGTAGATAGAAAAAAGTAACCAATAAAACGGTAATCATACTTACAATACTGATGCATCCAAAGTAATAAAAGCAGAAATGTGGTGATGGGATGAGAGAAACGAAGCCCAGGAGAGCCCAGAAAATCAAAGGTACACAGATCCAGTGGATCAATTTGTTGGTTGCGTTTCTATGGCTCTTGCTATATTCTGCAAATAATAAATCAACCTTTCTCATAGTTATAGTGAATTTGGTAAATGCTAAAATAATAAAATTTTGTAATCGGGAATAAGTTTGCTTAAATTTGTGATATGTCTGCCCTAGAAAAATTCGGAGTTGAAATTTTTACCCAACGCAATATCTTTGAGAGAATTGCTGTTGACAAGCCGTTCCGTCCCGATAATCCGGCGTTTATTTTTATTAAATCCGGAACTCTAAAACTTAGGCAGCATTTCAATGACCTGGAGCTTTCATCCAATATGTTTATGGTAACCGATCCACAAACGATTTATGAAGTTGTAGCGGTAAGCGATGATTTCCAATCCCGAATGGTTTCCTATAAAAGAGAATTTATTTCTACTTTATCATTGAAATTCAATCGCTTGATCACCTATCGTTACTTCAGACAGCAGATGAACAAAGGAGTCCCTTTTCTGGAAAGTGAAATGGAGGTGGTTTGGAAAAGCGTCAATTTCCTGAAGTATATCCTGGATTCTGAAACGGAAATGCTGTACAAAAAAGAAATGGTGGAACATCTTTTTTCTGTTTTCTGTTACCAGATGGCAGGAATTATCTCCAAAGAGGATAACAACTCTATGAACCAGATGTCCAGACAGGAAGAGATTGTTTTTGTATTTCTTACCGATCTTGCAGAGTATCATCTTACAGAAAGGACCGTAGAATTCTATGCAGAACGGCAATCCATTACAACCAGACATCTTTCGTCGGTCGTGAAGTCTATTACAGGAAAATCCGCCAGCCAGATTATTGCCGTTATTGTCATTAATGAAGCAAAAGTGCTTTTAAACTCCTCTAATAAACCGGTTTCAGAGGTTTCTTCTATTCTCGGATTTAGTGATCAATACTCATTTTCACACTTTTTTAAGAAACATCTTGAGGTAAGCCCTAAACAATACAGGCATCAGTTTGAAAACTGAAATCCTACATTTGAACATCTTTTTCCAAAAATCAAACATTTGATTGATTTTGTTATTGCTTTAACTTTGTATCCGTAAAACAAGGTAAAATGACAAAGAAAATAAAAACAGCACTATCTCTTTTGATAGCAGCTTTTCCTGCGCTGTTTTTTTCACAACAGATTAAACAGATGACCGCCGGGGAGGTTGCCGAACTGGCAGTCCGAAATCACCAGCAGTTAAAAGTTTCTGCACAGAATATTGACATCGCCAAACAGAACACCAATGTTGTAAAACTTCAAAAATTACCCACCATTACGGCTTCTACAAGCCAGTTCTATTTGGGAGATGCAGTAGCTATTGACAAAGATTTTTCAAATTCCACCACTATTCCCATGCCTCATTACGGAAGTTCGTATGCGGTACAGGCGACACAGCTGATTTTCAAAGGAGGATTGGTGAATAAGTCTGTTGAAATGGCCAGCCTTCGGGAGCAGCTTTCAGAATTGGACTTGGAGAAGAACAAGCAGGATGTGAAATTATTAGTGATTTCAAATTATCTGGATGTATACAAAACCCTAAATCAGCAAGAAGTATTTCAAAACAACAAAAAGCTGGCTCAGGAACGTCTTAAAAATATCCAGAAATTCTACCAGCAGGGTATGGTAACCCGAAATGAAGTGATCCGTGGTGAGTTGGCTATTAAAAACCTGGACCAGGGAATTCTAACCCTTTCCAACAATAAAAAAATCCTTAACTATAATTTAAATATTGCGTTAGGTCTACCATCTGATACTGAAATTGTTCCTACCGAAAGTATTGAAAATAAAGAATCAGGAATCGGTATGGATTATTATATGAGCCTTGCTCACGACAGTAATCCATTGCTGAAATCAGCACAGAAAAACAGAGCTATAGCTGACAAGAATATCGAAATTATAAAGACTGATAACATGCCTACCATAGCTGGATTTGGGGGGTATACCCTGCAAAGGCCAATTACCACAAGAAACCCTGTGTTGGATATGTATTCCGGAGGATGGCAGACCGGTGTTTCCCTTAGCTACAATATAGATACACTGTATAAAACAAAAGAAAAGGTAAAATTAGGTGAACTGCAAAAGAACCAGGCTGATGATGTCATAACGTTGACAGAGCAGAATATAGACATGGGAGTGAATGCAGCCTATACAAAATACCAGGAAGCAATTCAGCAGGCGGATATCCTGAATGATTCAAAAAGGCTGGCGGAAGAGAACTATAAAATCACGGAAGCTAAGTATCTGAACCAATTGGCCGTGCAGGCAGAAATGATTGATGCCCAGAACCAGAAACTGCAGTCAGAACTTGATTATGCCAATGCGGAGATCAATGTTTTGTACCAGTACTATAACCTTTTGAAATCTACAGGAACACTTTAATTTTAAACTGAAAATCAGCACAATGGAAAACAAGGAACAAACGACTCAAAATACACCTCAAACTCCTGCAAAACCAAGTGGAGAAGGTAAAAAAAAGCAAAATAAAAAAAATAAAATCAGAGCAATCATTTCCAACATCATCGTTTTTATGTTGATTGGTTTCGGATTGTTTTGGTTAATCCGTGAATATTTCCATATCGGGAATAAAACCTATACGGAAGCGGCTCAGGTTGAAGAATTTATTAATCCAATCAATACAAGGGTTTCTGCCTATATCAAAGACATTAAGTTTATAGAACACCAAAAGGTAAAGAAAGGGGATACCCTGGTGGTTCTTGACAATCGTGAAATCCTGACACAATTGGGACAAGCTGAAGCTGCTTATCAGAATGCAATAGCTCAGAAAACAGCTACAGGTTCTTCTGTAAACACAGTCTCCAACAACATTAATGTAATGGAGTCCAATATTGCCGGTGCCAAAGCCAGACTTTGGAATGCCGAACAAAACTTAAACCGATATAAAAATCTTCTGTCCGCTGAAGCAGTGACAAGACAGCAATATGACCAGATAAAAACTGAATATGATGCCCAGAAAGCAGCTTATGAAACATTGGTCAATCAAAAGCAGTCGGCGAATCTTTCTACAACAGAAGTGAAGAGCAGATTGGGAATCAATGATGCAGAAATTAAAAGAACGAAGTCTGCTTTGGACATGGCAAAAATCAACCTTTCATATACGGTCATCACAGCACCTTATGATGGGGTAATGGGAAGAAGAACGATTTCTGAAGGACAGCTGATTCAGCCGGGACAGCAGGTAGCTACCATTGTACTGAACGGTCAGAAGTGGGTTACCGCTAACTTCCTTGAAAGTCAGATGCCTAATATTAAAATCGGTGAAAAAATAACAATGTCGGCAGATGCTTTGGGGGGTAAAAAGTTTGAAGGAGTGGTGACAGCAGTGTCTGCGGCCACCGGATCAAGATATTCAAGCGTACCTACCGATAACTCTACCGGAAACTTCATTAAAGTGCAGCAAAGGATCCCTATAAGAATTGAATTTACAGCTTCCAATAAAAAAGAAGATATGGATAAACTAAGTGCAGGAATGAACATGAATGTGAATATTAATCAAGACTAAAAGGTGGAAGATGTCAGATTTCAGACCAAATGCTTTGAATGAGAACTGAAGATGAATTAAAAGTCTGTTATCTGATATCTGAAATCTATTATCTAAAAAAAACATGTACAACAAAGGATTATATAACGACTGGGTACCTAAACCCGTACAGCTGCTGCTGATTGTATTACTGCTTGCAGTGGTAATGCCGCTTGGTGGGGTGTATACCGGGAATATCAGCCATTTGGTGAGCGGTACCGGCGCGTTAACAGAATATTTCATGTGGGCCAATTATGCCACTACCATTGGGATGGGAGCGTGTATGCCGGTTGTTCTCAGAATGAAAATGAGATTCAAAGTGAGAGATAAAATGGTATTGCTGCTTGTGCTTTTGGGGCTTTTGAGCTATGTGAATGCCACTACTTTAGAACCCATGATTTTTGTTTCTACCTCTCTTCTGATTGGATTTATGAAAATGATGGTGACTATAGAACTGTTTCTGCCATTAATGATGATGATCGGTAACCGGGGAATGTTTTACGGATTGTTTTATACATTTGTTCTGGTAATGAACCAGGTAGCAGCTTATTACGCTGCTAAGTTTGCCCTTCTGTACAACTGGCAACAGTTTTACATCTTTACTGCAGTTTTATGTTTTGCATTGGCGCTTATCCACTGGATCTTCATGCACAATAAGTATTTTGCACTGAAAGTCCCTCTGCACTACATCGACTGGCTAAGTATACTGCTGTTTATATCCACTTTTATGTTTTCGGCATATGTGTATGCTTTCGGAAGACAACAGGATTGGCTGAATTCAAAACATATCATTAATGCAAGTATTGCGGCCTTTATAAGCTTTGCTCTGCTTAGTATCCGTCAGTTAACTTTAAAACGGCCTTACCTTTCATTTAAAATATTTACCAAAAATAATGTTCAGCATGGTTTGTTTATGTTGTTTTGGTTGGGAATGTTTTTAGGAACAGCCTCTCTTCAGAATACTTTTGCAGTGGGAGTTTTGGGATATGACCAAGTGACGAATGCCGGTCTTAGTCTACTGATGATTCCCGGAATTATCTTAGCCGGAGCTATTGCTGTTTTCTGGTTTAAAAAGGAAAAACCGCTGAAGATGTATATATTTTCAGGTTTTGCCGGGATGATAGGATATGCCATCATTATGTATTTTTCGATGGTATTGGAATTTAGTTATGATCATTGGTATCTGCCCATGTTCTTAAAAGGCTATGGAATGTGTTCACTGTTTATTTCAGTATGGTTTTATACTTTAGATAAGCTTGAAATGGATGAAATGCTTGCCGCAATAGGGCTGGTATTGGTTTGGAGAACCTTTTTGGCTGTAGGTATTTTTTCAACCCTGTATTCGTGGTTTCAATACCGTTTTCAGATTACAGCAGTAGGAGACCTTGCCGTCTATATGGACGGAATGACGGTTACTCCTCAGAATGTAGCTGCCAATATGAAGGCTATCCAGCTGAATGCTATTATTATAGCTACCAAAAAGATATTCGGATATATCATTATGGTTGGTTTCGGAGTATTGTTTTATGTAATTACCCATCATTTTGGAGCCAAACGTTTCCAATACCTGAGATTTGTAAGAGTAATTGGCGGAAAATCTGTTATTGCAAGAAGAAGACTTCATGAACGAAAAAAATTATTAGAAGAAATAAAAGACGCAGCCGGACCTGCGGTATAAAAAATAACCTTGTTTTTCACTAGTAAAATCCCGGATCCTGTATAGGCTGGGATTTTACGTTTTTTATGAATTTTATACATGAAATCCAGACTGCATAGTCTTTTAAATTATGAATAATTTCAGCTTTAGTTATTTTTATTTAGAAGTAATAAAAATTATCTTTGTGGGATTATAAAACTTCGAGTAGAAAGAATGAAAAAGCAGTATGCATTCATAGGTCTGTTAGCTTCAGGATTATTATTTTCCCAGACCGCTAAGGATTCTATAGCCTCTAAAGGTATTGACGATGTGGTGATCGTAGCCTCCAGAAAACCTACAAAAATCTCTGAAATTCCAGGAACAGTCTGGGTGGTTCAGAAAGAAAAAATTCAGGAACAGGCCAAAAGCGGGGTTCCTATTAAAGAAATGCTTTCGATCCTAATTCCAAGTATGGATATTGGTCCACAGGGAAGAACCAACTATGGACAGAATATGAGAGGACGTTCTGCGCTGGTAATGATTGACGGAGTTTCATTGAACAGTATTCGTGCCATCAGTCGTCAGCTGGATGCTATTGACCCGTTTAATATTGAAAGAATTGAAGTGCTTTCCGGAGCAAGTTCCATTTATGGAGGAAATGCAACCGGGGGTATCATCAATATTATTACAAAAACCCCTTCCAAAAAAGGAATCAGTGGAGAAACTGAATTGGGAGCACGTTCAGGATTTATGGGTAAAGATGACCATGACTTCCGTGCTGCACAGTCTATTGCAGGAAAAGGAGAAAAATTCTTCGGAAGATTAGGAATTGCTTACCAGCAAAATGGGGGAGTCTATGGTGCAGACCAGCATCAGCTTTTTACCGATATTACCCAAACCGACCTTCAGTACAACCAGTCTGTTGACATCATGGCTACAGGAGGATACCAGTTTAATAATAAACATAAAATAACAGCTTCCCTTCAGTATTATAACTCTAAGTTTAATGGAGACCGAAGCCTGTTTTTAGGAGAAAATTTAAGTGCTTTTACAAAGAAAAATGCTTCTTTGCTGGAAATGAGAGACGGTTTTTCTTCCGATAAAAATGTAGGAACAGAACGTTATATGGGAACCGTAGCCTATACCGGGACCGGAATTCTTGGCGGACAGGACCTATATGTACAGCTGGCTACCCGTGGTGAGAAATTAGGATTTTATCCTTTCCCCGGAAATGTGACATTGCAGAGCGGAAAAATAGCCTATATGTCATCTTCACAGCAGGATACCTACTACTCAGGGATCAAAGCTTTATTATCAAAATCATGGAGAGGACTGAATGTTACTTATGGAGCGGATATTGATTTTGAAAAATTTGAAGGAAATCAGTCGGTTTATGATATTGCTAAAACAATGTCAAGCGGTGGATTGATCAATGAAACAAAATACAGATTAGGAAGATATCCTACCAACCATTCTCAGAGTTATGCAGGATATGTTCAGGCAAAGTACAATATCCTTCCCAAGTTACAGGTTAATGCAGGAGTCCGTTATCAGAACATCACTGTAAAAATGGATGATTTTGTAGGCTCTGAGCAGCAGACTCAGGTAGCAATGGGATACGGAACATCAGCATCTGCCATTCCCGGCGGGGAGAGTTCTTACAATGTAACCCTTGCGAATGCCGGATTACTGTATAAATTCAATGAACAGCACCAGGTTTGGGGAACATTTTCTCAGGGGGCAAGTTTGGCAGATCCTGCAAAGTTTTATGGCATCGGGACCTATAAATTGAATGGGACGAACTGGGATGTGGTATCAAGTATCAATGTAAAAGATCAGCCACTACAGGCGATCAAAACCAATCAGTTTGAAGTGGGGTACCGTGTCAATAAAGGTGGATTGAGAGCACAGGTTGCAGGATTTTTAAGTAATTCTGACAAGAGTGTTGCAGTAGATAAAAAAACGTTTCAGATCCTGGTGAATGATTTGAAATTAAGGAATATGGGAATCGAAGCTGAGGTTTCCTATGCTTTAAGCAATGGGGTTTACTTCGGAGCCAGCGGACTTTTGATTAAATCTGAGGTAGATAATAAAGGAGAATGGCAAAAGCAGGAGATCTATAACGCTTCTCCATCAAAATTAGTGACTTATATCGGATATACTATTAAGGACTGGTCGTTCAGATTCCAATCGTTGCAGAATTTCAAACAGAAAGATGAGCTTAATAATGTAGTGGAAGGATATAATACCTCTGATTTAATGATTGGCTACCGATTCAACTGGGGTAAATTCAATGTAGGAATCCAGAACCTGTTTAATACGGATTATCAGACGATTTGGAGCAAGCGTTCTCAGGTTTTATATTCTTCTTACGGACTTCCTGAACTGTTTAATTACAAAGGAAGAGGAAGAACATTCAATCTGTCTTATACATTTGATTTTTAAAAATAGATTAGGGTATACAGCCTTAATCTGAATGATATTTTCTTAGACATCCGGTTTCTGACGCTAGCTGGAAACCGGATATTAATTTTAAAAAAAATTTCAGTTATGGCGAAAATTTCAACAGGGCAGATTGTTGCCGAAGTGACCAGAAAAGATTACATCACTGACCATTTTATCAGGGTTTATTTATATTCACCTGAAGCCCATTTGTTTAAAAACACAGTGGTAGGAGATAATAATAAAATTGCAGTTCCTCCGGCTGGGTTAAACGAAATTCATTTTCCAACCCTGGATGAAAATCATCAATGGGTATATCCTGCTAAGGAAATTGCTCCGGCTATCAGGACTTATACACATAGAGGAATTGATCTTGAGAAAAATGAGCTGATCATTGATTTTGTAGATCATGGAGACGGTGGTCCGGCCTCAAAGTGGGTGAGAGATGCAGAAGCTGGTTCCAAACTGGGAGTGATGATGCGGCTGGATGGAAAAGAGCTGTATCCGGAAGCCGATTGGTATTTATTGGTGGGAGATGCTACCGCAATTCCTGTTTTAAGTGCTATTTTAGAAACCCTGCCGGCAACTGCAAAAGGGGTCTGTATCATTGAAGTTCATGGAAAAGAAGATGAGCAGCTCTTAGCAACTCAAGCAGATATTGATTTTAAGTGGCTTCATAATGCACAACCTCAGACCGGTAGTAAGATGCCGGAAGCGGTAAAAAATATCGAAATTCCTGAAACCCGGAAGTTTGGTTATGTGGCCTGCGAGTTTTCAAGTGTTAAAGAAATCCGTACTTATCTGAGAAAAGATAAAAACTGGACTTCCCAGGAACTATATGCGTATTCTTACTGGAAAGCGGGAGTAGCTGAAAATGAGTCTCAGGCGGACAGACATAGGGAGAAGGATTCGATGGAGTAGGTAATAGGTGATAGGTTGTGGTGAAGAGAAGATTTATTTTTTACAAAAGAAAGTAAAAAATAAGGATGTATTGTTAAAATTCAAGAGGTGTGGACTTTAGTCTGCTTACCATATCCATCAAATATCATCTGGCTTTAGCCAAAACCTAAAATATTAATTATTCCACTCATCTTTATCATTTAAAGACCGAAGCAAAGCCTTCGGTTGACAGTGTTGCGGATGTTGTATTAGTGAGATTGGGACGGCAAATTTTCAATTTTCAACTTTTAATTCTCCATTTTTAACTTGTATCTTTGCAGCATGAAAGATTTAATGGGCAGAGCAATCTGGGATTATTATCACAATGACAATCCGGAAGATCTGCAGACTGAAACATCAATTTCTGAACTGGATGAACTTCCTGTAGATTACTTATTCAGAGATTTTGAAGAAATGAATGGTATTGAGCAGAAGGCACTGCAGTTATCCGGAGGAAAAGTTTTGGATATAGGGGCAGGGGCCGGTTCTCATGCTTTGTATCTTCAGAATGAAAAAGGCCTTGAGGTAGTGGCGCTGGATATTTCACCAAAATCTGTTGAGGTTTGTAAACTGAGAGGGATCAAAAATGCTGTCTGTGAAAATATTCTTGATTTTTCGGGAGAAACTTTCGATACTGTTTTATTACTGATGAATGGTACCGGAATTTTTGAAAGTCTACCTAAAATAGACCCCTATCTTCAAAAATTACATGCTTTATTAAATGATAACGGGCAAATTCTGATCGACAGTACTGATATTCTCTATATGTTTGACCGGGATGAAGATGGTGGTGTGTATATTCCTGCCGGTGGATATTATGGGGAGCTAGACTATGTGGTTCATTATAAAGGGGAATCTGAGGAGCCGATCACATGGCTGTATCTCGATTTCAATACCCTTAAAAATGCAGCGGAGCATAATGGATTTAAAATAGAACGGATTCTGAAGGATGAGGATTCTTATTTGGCAAAACTGACCAAGAAATAGCAATCATCGGCCTACGAAGCAATTTTGCCGATGTTCATATATATTGTCATTCCGTAAGATCCAGTCTTACGGAATGATTTTTTTAGCCCCGATAGAAACGGTTACCCCGCAGCCAGATTTGGCCTGTTTAGCTTGGGCGCGAGGAGTAAAAGTGGATAGCGGGAATCAGCTTCTAAAAACGTATGGTAAAACCAATATTTTATCTGAATAAACGGAGAATCTTAAGCAATGGATATATGGAAAACCAATCCCGGTAATAATAGGACATCAGAACTGCCGTTCCAATGCATAAAATAACAGGGAAAATATAGGACTCTGCCTGATAAGGAAGCTTTTTGGGAATAGTAGCTACCCAGATACCGACCAGGCTTAATGTTCCGATTACTATAATTCCCATTTCAGGACTGGATCGTGAGGTGGTGGTGAAGTCAAAATGAGATTGAAATACATATTCCTGCAAAAAGAAAAAAAGAAAGCCGAATATCAATGTAAGGAGAGCCGGGAAATATTTTTTTAATTTTATTAAATTCAGGCACAATAGAATAGCTCCAGGAATGGTGCCCAGAATAACACTGCTTATAAAAACGGTCATCCTGGAATACAGTTTGATAGCAGTAGAATCTTCTGTAATATGATCCTTCCAAAGCTCTTGTTCTTCCGTAAGCTTTGCTTCTTCTGCATTTTTTTTACTTTGAATCAACTCCTGAACTGCGGCTTTTTCCTCTTCGGTAAAAACCCGTCCTCTTTCTTTTAATAGCTCAAAAGCCATCGAGACAGCTTCTGACACAAAACGATTGCCTTCTTTTATATATTTTTCTAATTCGGAATCTGAGAGTTTCCTCAGTACGCTTTTATTTACCATATATATTTGTAAAAACGTTTTTATATTGAAATATTTACCTTATCCTGTGTTTATAAATGATACTGCGGATCATATAGAATCAAAAAGAGGCTATCTTGGAAGAAAGCCTCTTTGTATATGAGTGAATGGGTAATTATCCGATCTCAATACCGTTTTCGACATTGCTGTCATCCGGTGTTACGAAAGATAATTTTCCATCAGGTTTAGTCGTTAATAGTAACATTCCCTGAGATTCAATTCCTCTGATTTTTCTTGGAGCAAGGTTCAGTAAGATCATTACCTGCTTTCCAATCAATTCTTCCGGAGTGAAGCTTTCGGCAATTCCTGAAACAACAGTTCTTACATCTACTCCCGTATCTACAGTAAGTTTCAATAGTTTATCTGCTTTTTCTACCTTTTCAGCTTCTAAAATGGTTGCTGTTCTAAGGTCTATTTTAGTAAAATCATCAAAAGAGATCTCTTCTTTCATAGGGGTTGCGTTAGGGTTTGTTTTTTTATTGTTTTGTTTGGTATCTTCTAATTTTTGAATCTGAGCTTCAATCACGTCATCTTCAATTTTTGAGAAAAGAAGAGAGGATTCGTTGATTTTGTGTCCGGTTTCAATTAAAACAGATTGGGTTTCAATATCATTCCATGTTTTCTTCTCAACATTGAACATATTCAATAGCTTTTCAGAGCTGAAAGGCATGAAAGGTTCACACAACTGAGCTAAAGCTACAGCAATCTGTGCTCCTACAAATAAAGACTGTGCAGCCTTTTCAGGGTTGTCTTTAATTGTTTTCCATGGTTCTTCTGTCTGAAGATACTGGTTTCCAAAACGGGCAAGATTCATTAATGCAGATAAAGCATTTCTAAATTCGTAGTTTTCCAGGAATCCTGAAATTTCTTTTGCTGCTTTGTTTATTTCCTGTAATTCAGGACTGTTTACATCTCCTTGAGGAATGACACCATCATAATATTTATGAACAAGAACAGCAACTCTGTTGATGAAATTTCCAAAGATCCCCACCAATTCAGAATTATTCTTAGTCTGGAAATCCTTCCATGTAAAGTTATTATCTTTTGTTTCAGGAGCTGAAGAAAGAAGAGCATATCTTAATACGTCCTGTTGGCCAGGGAAATCTTCCACATATTCATGAGCCCATACCGCCCAGTTTCTTGATGTTGAGATCTTATCGTTCTCAAGGTTCAGGAATTCAAAAGCAGGAACATTGTCAGGCATGATATAGTCTCCGTGAGCTTTCATCATCGAAGGGAAAATAATACAGTGGAATACAATATTATCTTTTCCAATAAAATGTACTAAGTCACTGTTTTCACTTTGCCAGTAATCCTTCCAGTCTTTTCCGTTTTTCTCAGCCCATTCTTTAGTGAATGAAATATACCCGATAGGAGCATCAAACCAAACGTAAAGTACTTTTCCTTCTGCATTCGGAAGAGGAACAGGAACTCCCCAGTTCAGATCTCTGGTCATTGCACGTGGTTTCAGTCCGTCATTTAACCATGACTTAACTTGTCCGTATACATTCGGTTTCCAGTCATCTTTGTGCCCTTCAATAATCCATTCATTTAAGAAGTCTTCATATTCATTTAAAGGAAGATACCAGTTCTTCGTTTCTTTAAGAATAGGAACATTTCCACTGAGCATGGATTTCGGATTGATCAGTTCTGAAGGAGAAAGGGTAGACCCACACTTCTCACACTGGTCACCATAAGCATTCTCATTGCCACAGTTGGGACAGGTTCCTACAATATAACGGTCAGCAAGGAATTCTCCTGCCTGCTCGTCAAAATACTGCTCAGAAATTTCTTCAGTAAACTTTCCTTTTTCATAGAGAACCTTAAAGAAATCCTGGCTGGTCTCATAATGGTTCTTGGAAGTTGTTCTTGAATATTCATCGAAAGAGATTCCTAAATCTGAAAAGGATTTTTTGATGATCTCGTGATATTTATCCACGATATCCTGTGGGGTAACCCCCTCCTTTTTAGCTCTTATGGTAATAGGAATTCCGTGCTCATCTGATCCACAGATAAACGCTACATCCTTTCCTGATCTTCTCTGAAATCTTGCGTAAACATCCGCAGGAATATAGACACCTGCCAAATGCCCTATATGAACCGGTCCGTTTGCATAAGGCAAAGCTGCCGTAATCATCTTTCTGTTTGACATTTATAGTAAAGTTTTGACTGCAAAGATAAGGATTATCTCTTGAATACCGCTCTTTGTGGAGTTATTATGCCTGACACCTTTATTTTTTTCCATGTGGATATGAAATAAAGTTAAACAAATGTTTAACAATTTGTTAATTTAGCATAAATACTATGCTATGCATAAGTCGTTGTAAAATATTGGAATTTAAAATTTTAACTAAAATAGGTTTCGTAATATACATAATTTTAACTAAAATTATATTAAATTTATAATAATTCTATTTTTTTTATAAATTGCGAGTCTGGCTTCAGGCCAAAATATGACTGAAAAAACGAAACTATAAAAAAATATGATTGTGAATAACTTTACAACAGTATTAAAAATCGCGCCTGCTTTTTTACTGGCCAGTACAGTAATGCATGCGCAGAACAAGGATTCTATTCCTCAAGAAAAAAAGATTGAAGAAGTGGTTTTGATTGGGTATGGAAAGCAGAAAAAATCTGATCTTACCGGTTCTATTACTTCTGTCACTGCAAAAGACTTCAACGGAGGGGCAACTTCTGCCGGACAGCTGATCCAAGGGAAAACACCCGGGGTACAGATTACCAATAACAGTGGTGCTCCGGGTTCCGGAACAAAAATCAGAATCAGGGGTACTTCTTCTTTAAGTGGGGAAAACTCTCCATTGATTGTTATTGATGGAGTTCCTCAGGATTTTGTAGGAATGAATGGGGTTTCTGACCCGTTATCCCTCATCAACCCTAATGATATTGAAACATTTGATATCCTGAAAGATGCTTCAGCTACTGCGATTTATGGTAACAGAGCTTCCAATGGTGTGATCTTAATTACAACCAAAAAAGGAAGTTCCGGAAAGTTCAAATTGAATTTTTCCACTGTTACCTCAGTGTCTACCAAAATGGGAAATGTAGATGTACTGAGTGCGCAGGAATTTAGAGACTTTGTCAATACTTATGCTCCGGACAGCTACAAAACAAAATTGGGAAATGCAGATACCAACTGGCAAGACAAGATTTATCAGGCAGCATGGGGTACAGATAATAATGTGGCCCTTTCAGGAGGTATTAAGGGACTGCCTTACCGCTTATCATTAGGCTATAACGAGCAGAATGGAATTGTAAAGTCAAATTCATTCCGAAGAACTTCAGTAGGTTTGAACTTAAATCCAAAATTCTTTGACAATCATTTATCAGTGAATGTAAATGCGAAAGGAACTTTTACGGATAACCAATTTGTAGACGGTGGAGTAATCAAGGCTGCTACTTATTTTGATCCTACACAGCCGGTGTATTCAGGAAATACTAAGTATGGAGGTTACTATGAGTGGCTGGATCCGGGAGCTGCCACCGGATTTAATGCCAATGCGAATTCAAACCCGCTGGGAATGATTAATGGGGTAAGAGATGTATCATCAGTAACAAGAGGACTGGGGAATATCCAGTTAGATTATAAATTTCATTTTCTTCCTGACCTGCATTTCAACGTAAATGCCGGATACGATTATACAAAAAGTAAAGGACATAAATTTAAGGATGGTAATTTAAGACAAGGGTATACCGATAAAGGGAGCTCGAATTTTTATTCTATGGAAAAGAATAACAAGCTCTTGGAAACCTACTTTAATTATGTAAAGAATATAAGTGCAATCAATACTGGTGTAGACATTACAGCAGGATATGCTTATCAGGATTTCCGTTTGAGTATTCCAGGAGCCGTTACCTATAGAGGAACCGGAATCAATGCACAGGACCTGAATTTTGAAACGCAAAATACACTGATCTCTTTTTATGGAAGAGCAATTTTCACGGTAGCTAATAAATACATTATTTCAGGATCTGTACGTAGAGATGGTTCTTCGCGATTCTTTAACGGAACGAAAGATAATGTATGGGGTGTCTTTCCGGGGGTTTCCTTAGCATGGAAGCTTAACGAAGAGAGTTTCATCAAAAATATTTCTGCAATCAGCACATTGAAACTGAGAGCAGGATGGGGGAAAACAGGACAGCAAGAACTTCCGGCACTGGGAGTTAATGGGAATAAACCCAATAATTACCCTGCTTTTGCTTCCTACAATCCAAGTTATCCGGGAGCGGGCTATCAATTTGGGAATGAGTATTATTTTATGTTCAGACCGACCAACTATAACCCAAATCTTACCTGGGAAACTACTACTACAAAGAATATAGGTATAGATTATGGCTTTGCGGGTAATAGAATTACGGGATCCATCGACCTTTTCAGAAAAGATACTAAAGACTTATTGGTGTATGCTGATGAGCCTGCAGGAGGTTTGAGCAACGCCAGCTGGCAGAATGTAGGGGATATGAAAAATGAAGGGATCGAAGGAAGTATTACTATTGTTCCTGTTAAAAATGAAAAAACAACCTGGGAAGTAAGTTTCAATGCTACTCATTACAAGCCGGTAATAACGAAGTTAAAAGACAGAGCTGATGAATCTTTCAATATGGAAGTTGGAGGTATTGAGGGTGGTTCTGGAAATAGAATTCAGGCTCATGCGGTAGGGTATGCTCCCAACGCATTCTGGGTATATCAGCAGGTATATGATACGAACGGAAAACCTGTAGACGGAGCTTATGTAGATAGAAATGCAGACGGGGTGATTAATACGAAAGATATGTATTATTATAAATCGACTACTCCGGATGCTATTTTAGGCTTTTCTACCAAGGTTTCTCATAAAAACTGGGACTTTGCCCTTAGTGCAAGAGCCGTGTTAGGAAACTATGTGTATAACAATATGGCATCCAACAGTTCTTTACAGTCTGCATCTACCAACGAATATCTTCAGAATGTATTTTCTACAGCACCGGAATATAAGTTTTCAGTACCTCAATACAAATCAGATATTTATGTAGAGAATGCATCCTTTCTAAGACTTGACAATATCAACGTAGGTTATAATTTCGGAGAAATTTTTTCTAAAGGAAGTAATCTGAAAGTATACGGTATGGCGCAAAACGTTTTTGTGATCACAAAATACACAGGAGTAGATCCTGAAGTTTTTGGCGGAATCGATAACGGATACTATCAGATGCCTAGAATATATTCTTTAGGCTTTAACTTTCAATTTTAAATAATAATTACGATGAAACTAAATACAATCAAACTTAAAAATATAGTACTGCCTCTTTCTGCGGCTTTTCTACTGACCACAGCGTCATGCGTTAATGATTTGGAAAGAGAACCGATTACGGATGTTACAGCTAAGGTGATCTATAAAGATTTTTCCAATTATAAAAATATTCTGGCAAAACTATATGGAGGTCTTGCTATGGGAGGGCAGATAAGCGGTGACGGTGACCAGCCAGACAGTGATATCAACGGAATTAATGGAGGTTTTTCCCAATACACGAGGCTGATGTACAACCTGAATGTTTTAACGACGGACGAAGCTGTAATCGGCTGGAATGACGGAAATCTTCACACACTGCATAAAATGACTTGGGATTCTTCCAACGAATTTATCACAGCCATGTATTACAGAGTGTACACAGAAATTGCTTTCTGTAATGAATTTCTGCGAAATGTGACGGATGAAAAATTAGCGGAAAATAATATTACCGGTGACAATCTTGTACAAGCTAAGCTAATGAGAACTGAAGCACGTTTCCTGAGAGCACAGTCTTACTATCATGCAATTGATATGTTTGGGAATGTTCCTTTTGTAGATGAAACCTATGTACCGGGATCTTTAACTCCTCCACAGAGAATAGAGAGAAAGGCTTTGTTTACTTTTATTGAGTCTGAACTCTTGGCAGTAGCTGGCGAACTTAAAGACCCTAAAACGAATGAGTATGGAAGAGCAGACAAAGCGGCGGCATGGTCACTGCTTGCAAAACTATATTTGAATGCTGAAGTATATACGGGAACACCGAGAAATACAGATTGTATCACTTATTGCAATAAAGTAATTGCAGCAGGATATTCTTTAAAACCAAAATATGACGAGCTATTCCTTGCAGATAACAACATCAATAATCCAGAGCAAATTCTAAGTGTAAATTTTGACGGAATCAATACTCAGACCAACGGTGGAACGACTTATTTGGTGCATGCGGCAATAGGTGGAGATATGAAGGCTTCTGATTTTGGAGTCAGTGGCGGATGGGGTGGTTTGAGGACCACAAAGGCATTTGTAGGTTTATTTCCTGCCGATGGAGCTGATAAAAGAGGAAGATTCTTTACCTCAGGACAGAATCTGGAAATTAATAATTTAGGTGTTTTTACGGATGGATATGCATTTATCAAGTATAAAAATATTAAAAGTAACGGAACTCCCGGCGCTCACGATAACTGGGTAGAGGCGGATATTCCTTTATACCGTTTGGGCGATATCTACCTTATGTATGCGGAAGCTGTTCTCAGAGGTGGTTCTGGTGGAAGTGTAGCAACTGCAGTTACTTACGTTAACCAATTGAGAGAACGTGCGTACGGTAATACCAATGGGAATGTAACTTCTATCAATCTGAATTTCATTTTAGATGAAAGAGCAAGAGAACTTTCCTGGGAAACTACCAGAAGAACAGATCTTATTCGTTTCAACAAGTATACCACAGGGGATTACCTTTGGCCTTGGAAAGGAAATGTAAAAGAAGGAAAAGCGGTGGAAAGCTATAGAAACCTTTTCCCTATCCCGAACAGGGATATTGTTGCGAATCCTAATCTTATCCAGAATCCTGGTTACTAACCTTTAAATACCGTTTAAAATGAAAAATTTATTCAAGATATTAGCTGCGGTTTTCATTGGGATATTCATGATTTCTTGTGAGAAGGATGAAGACAAAGCTGTACTGGAGATGACAAAAACTCCTACTTTATCAGCGGATGCTACTACATTGGTTATGCTGAAGGCTAACGAAAATGATAAAGCTGTAAAATTTACCTGGACTAATCCGACATTTAATCTTGCTGTCGTAAATAATAATGCGCTGGACATTGCCAAAGCCGGAACCGGGTTTAAAGATGCTAAAAGTACAGATCTTATAGCCAGTGATTTGACTGCTACTTATACCGTAAAAGATTTTAATAAAATTATTATCGATGCGGGATTTCTTCCTGAAATTGCAGAAAATATTGAAATAAGAATGAAGGCCTCCATAGGGAATGCTGTATTTTATTCTAATGTGATTTCAATGAAGGTAACTCCTTATTTGACTACATACCCTTCTTTTTATTTAGTAGGTGAAGCGTCTGCTATAGGCTGGGATGCAAGTAAGGCCCAGTTGTTATATAAAAATGAGAATATCTCTACAATATATACTTATTTGGAAAGCAGTAAAACATTCAGATTCCTGGGACAGAAGGACTGGAACCCATTAAATTACAGCTTAGATTTCGCAGGAATGAAACAGGAAAACAAATATTTTAAAACCTGGTCTTCCAATTTATCTGCTGCACCGGCGGAAAATATTAAGTTTAACGGAGCGACTGGAATGTATAAAATTGTTATTGATGCAGAAGCTACAAAAAAAACAATCACAGTATCTGCATCTCCAATCACAGTCTGGAATCCTGCAAACCTGTACATCGTAGGTACGATTAATTCATGGAATGCTGCGACAGCAATTGCTATGACCAACATGGGGGATGGTAAGTTTGAGCATACCCTTGCCCTTCCGGCAGGCTCTCAGTTTAAATTTCTGGGCCAGCAGAGCTTTGGAGAGCTGGATTGGGGAAATCTTTTAGGAGATGGCAATACAGGATATCTGGCTCCAAAAGGAAATAATGGAAATGTTATGTTTAACGGAAACGGAGGAAACTATAAAATTTCTGTAGACCTGAAACTGGGAATCTACAAAATCGAGCCATTATAATAAGTTAAATGAATTATATAGTAAAGTGTTGCTTTACCGCAGCACTTTATCTATTTTTAAGATTATAAATAGTCAATATGAAGAAAATTACAGTTGGAGCAATGTTGCTCTCCATGATGTTTGTAGGTGTGAAAGCACAATCTTTAAAATCTCCGGATGGAAAGTTTGAAATGAATTTTCAGCTGAAAAATGGAGTACCTTACTATAACCTTACCTATAATGGAGGAGTAGTGGTTGAAGATTCTAAGTTAGGATTAAGATTATTTAAAGACACAGCCATAAAATTCGCTTCCGAAATTGCTAAACCGGAAGATGCAAAATTCGACTTAAACAACGGTTTTGCTAAGGTAGATGAAAAGAGGGATTCTAAAAATGAAACGTGGCAGCCGGTTCTTGGGGAAAAGAAAAACTACATCAACAATTACAATGAGTTGGCAGTTACTTTGAACCAGGCTTCTACAGATAGAAGTATTGTGGTAAAATTCAGATTGTTTAATGATGGTCTGGGATTCAGATATGAATTTCCACAACAGAAAAACCTTAATTATTTCGTTATCAGAGAAGAGGATTCTGAAATTGATTTCCCAACAGATATGAAAGCTTGGTGGTTGGTTGCAGACTATGACTCTCAGGAATATCAATATCAGGAAACTAAAGTTTCTGAAATTCCTGCTAAGTGGGATCAGGCATTCGATGCCAATGCATCACAGTCATTAGTGAAAAATGCAGTTCAGTCACCCTTAATGCTTAAAAGAGAAGGAAAAGAACCTTTGTATATCAACGTTGCTGAAGCTGCAGTATTGGATTACCCTGCATCCCATCTTGAAGTTGATGCACAGAACTTCAGATTCAAAACGCACCTGACAGCAGACAGACAGGGAGCTAAGGGGTATATTCAGACTCCGTCAACAACACCGTGGAGAACAATTATTGTCGCTCCAAAAGCGGAACAGGTGATGGATTCTAAGATGATTTTTAACCTTAATGAGCCTACAAAGTATACGGATACTTCTTACATTCACCCTACAAAATACATGGGTGTTTGGTGGGAAATGATCATCGGAAAATCACAGTGGGCGTATTCTACAGCGGAGAATGTTCATATTGATAAAACGGATTTCTCGAAACTGACTCCAAACGGAAAACATGCTGCCAACAATACAAAAGTTAAAGAATACATCGACTTTGCCGCTGAAAATGGATTCCAGGGACTGTTGATCGAAGGATGGAATATCGGTTGGGAAGACTGGTTCGGACATTCTAAAGATTTTGTTTTTGATTTCATTACTCCTTATCCGGATTTTGATATCAAAATGCTGAATGATTATGCTCATTCTAAGGGAATAAAGCTGATCATGCACCATGAAACATCCGGTTCGGCAGCCAACTATGAAAGATGGTCTGATAAAGCATTCCAGCTGATGAATAAATATGGGTATGATGCAGTAAAAACAGGATATGTAGGAGATATTATCCCGAGAGGAGAACATCATTACTCTCAATGGACGATCAACCATTACTACAGAATTGCTGAAAAAGCCAATGAGTATAAGATTATGGTCAACTCTCACGAATCTGTACGTCCTACCGGTGAAAGCCGTACCTATCCAAACTATATTTCTGCAGAAGCAGCACGTGGTACGGAATATGAGGCTTTCGGAGGAAATAAGCCTGATCACCAGACTGTCCTTCCTTTTACAAGATGGATGGGTGGTTCAATGGATTATACTCCGGGAATTTTCCAAACTAAATTAGACTATTATTTCCCTGGAGATAAGCGTTTTGTAAAAACTACATTAGCTAAGCAGTTAGCATTATATGTAACGATGTATATGCCTCTTCAGATGGCAGCTGACCTTCCTGAAAACTATAAGAAGCATATGGATGCATTCCAGTTTATCAAGGATGTTGCTGCAGACTGGGATGATACTAAAATCTTATCTGCAGAGCCAGGAGATTACGTGATCACTGCCAGAAAAGCAAAAGGTACTGAAAATTGGTTTGTAGGTGGTATTACAGACGAAAATAAGCGTGAGTATACCGTAGATTTCTCATTCCTGGATAAAGGAAAGAAATATGAAGCAACCATCTATGAAGATGGAAAAGATGCTGATTATATCGACAACCCTCAAAGCTATAATATCTACAAGAAAGAGATTACCAGCAAGTCTAAGATTAATTTTAAAATGGTAAGAAGCGGTGGTTTCGCGGTTTCTATCAAACCTGTAAAATAAATTTTTATAATTGCTTATAAAACTGCCCCGGCTCACAGAGCCGGGGCAGTTATTTTTTTAAATAAAGTATTGATTTTTCATTGAATATTTTATTGATCTGAATATTGATATTCTGGTTCTGGAACTTCTATTTTTTCAGGTAACGGCTTATTTTTTATCTTTTCGTTATATTCCTTTTGGTATTGTTTTACCGTCTTTCCGGTGCCATCGTGCTTCCAGCCCGGAGAGTAAAAAAGATATTTTATCCTGTCTTTAAAAGAAAGTCCTGGCTGGCGAATATCTTTTCCAATTCTTCTCCATTCGTAAAAGAGCATAGTAGCAGGGTCTTTAGACTTTATTTTTGGGTATACTCCATATTTTACAGGAACTTCAGGGTCTTCTTTTTCAAATGTCCCAAAGATTTTGTCCCAGATAATCAGTCCCATTCCCATATTACGGTCTAAATATTTGATATTACAGGCATGATGTACACGGTGATGCGAAGGAGTTACCAAAATGTACTCTAAAAATCCCATGCTTTTAATAGATTGAGTATGCACAAAGGTACCATAGATTTGTATGGCCGAATACGCTACTAAAATATGCCATGGATGGAATCCCATGAATGCTAGCGGGGAGAAAAATAAATACCTGTACAAAGGCTGGAATACAGGGCTTCTGAAGCCTGTACTGATATTGAAATAATCAGAATTGTGATGGGTAATGTGTACAGCCCAGAACACCCGTGAGTGATGGTCTACATAATGGTGGACATAATAAGCGAAATCCTGGGCAAGAAATACAGCAATCCAATACCATATTCCAACTTCCCAATCAAAAATGCGGTGATGATAAAAAAACATCATAACAAAAAGAGAAAAGCCCTTCATGATAATGTCCAGTCCATAGTTTAACAGGGCAAAAAGAACATTGGTTGCTACATCTTTGGTTTCATAAATTTTCTCTTTATTAAAATGGCTGTAGGCCATCTCTATAAAAATAATAGCAGCAAATACAGGAATGGTCCATGTGTAAACAACGTCTGGGCCCTCAGTATGGAACATAGTACTAAAATCAAACATTTTTTCTGTAAAACTAAAAATAAAAAGAGATTGTAAGCCAGTTTTTTAGGAAAAATATTCTTCCCCACACAATATTTTTTATATAAATCCATAATAAATGAATTAAAATGGAAAAATGATGATGTTATTATGAATAAAAGGATGCTGTTTTAAGAAAAGACAGAAGATAAATTAAAATATGTTTCCAGTTTACCTCCTATGATATTTTCAAAAATTTATAAAAAAAGAATAATAAGGTTTAGGATGATCATTATTTGGGGATAATTGTTACGGTCTTCAAAAATAGAGGACTATATCATGCGAAATAATAAATTTTGAACATAATTAACTTATTTTCAATGTGTAAATTGACTTTTCAAGGTGTTTTTATTCAAAATAATTTGTTATTATGTTAAGTCAAAATTCTCTCGTAGGGGAAAAAAAATATTTTTTTTACTTTCTAACCTAACTGATTTTTAAGCTCTCAATACTTATTACTTTTCTAAGAAAATGTCCTGTTTGAAGCTGTTTTCAGTTTTTTATTACAATAGTGAAATAAGATTTATTTACTTGTTTTATTGGTTTGTAAAGGTTATTTTTTATTAAAATATTGAATTTTTTTAAATTTTTAATGCTCGTTTCATATTTTTTGCTAATTTGGCTGTACTAATAACCCTCATAGAGAATGAAAACTCAGTACCGTTTAAATGTGTGCAGCTGCCTTGCATTGTGCTTAGGTATCTTCTATGGTAATGCACAACTTATTGATCAGAAAAATAAGATCTGGGAAAAAGCAAAACCCGAATCGTTGCGAGAAACCTCAAAATGCGATTATGGCTCATTGCTCAACTTCAATTGTAATATAAGGCAACACTTTCCAAAGCCTATTACCTACAGTAAAAATGATGCCCAATCTCTAATCGTTGTACATCATTCAGGTGAAGACGAAAACATCTGGTATAATAAAGATATTATTGCAGAGCTTAGCAATACTTCTTTCAAAAGCAGTGGAAGCGACAAGCTTATTGAACTGAAAAAGAAACCCAGTATTTTTTCTTATCTGGGATCTAAACAAATTTCCAGTAACCCTAAAGACCGTCTGAATATAGGCCTTGAAGATAAAAATCTTTATGAGGCTATTTTTGTTCCCAGGAAGCTTTCAAAAAAGGACCTGGAAAAGGTTCATACCTATTTGTCTATTAAATACGGGATCTCGCTGGAGGGTGTAAAATATGTCAACAGTAAAGGGGATGTCATCTGGGATCCTGAAAAACATAAAGATTTTAAAAACAGACCTACCGGTATTGGGAGAGATGATGCCAATGAGCTTAATCAGAAGCAATCCAGTAACCAGGAGGATAAGACAATCAGTATTGGAAGAGAAAAGATTTCAAGGACTAATTTTGAAAATAATGCTCCGTTAGACAACTATACATTTGCGATATGGTCTGATGATAACAAAGATCTCAGTTTTGAAGAGAAAGAAAACTTAAGGGTACTGAAGAGAAATTGGGAAATCAACTTTATCGGCAATACTATTCCTAAAAAAGGATATGTGCTGCAGATTGCTAAAAAGCTGATGAATCCTGAAAATTCACGTTTGAACTACTGGATGCTTATTAAAAATGAGGATGGCAGTTTAAAAAAAATAGAAGGAAAGGCTAACGATGAAATGGTAGAATATTCGGGAGTAGAATTTCCTGAAGATAAAAATTCAGCTGTTTTTACTTTTGCTACCAATAGTACCGGAGAAAAGCAACCGGATAAAAATAATATTCATGATCCAGCCTATACAAAAGGACCGGGTGATGCTACTTCAGATTTCCAATATATGCTGTATCCGAACCCTGTGAAAATGAACAATAATTTTACAGTGAAGTTCCCACCGACAGAAGGATTGGAGATTGCCATTTATGACGGAGGAGGAAGAATTCTTTCTACCGAAAAAATAGATTCGAAAATTACGATATATCAAAACAGCCTCAAGATACAAGGGGCCTACCTGGTCGTACTTACTCAAAACAAAAAACTGATTAAGGCTTTTAAAGTGGTCGTTGATTAATTAATACTATTTCCCTTAATATATGAAAACTAAATTACCCATTAGGTTGAGAAGAAAGCATCTTCTCATCTTAGTATTCTTTGCTTCAGTATTTACTTTTGCAAGTTTTACGAAAGAGGACAGACAGAAAGTGAGGGCTTTCAAACTTCAGCTTATGAAGAAATATGTCTATCATCAAAATGATAGCACTACAGCATCCTCCTTATCCGATCATATTAATCATTCCACTCCTCTGCTGAATAAAATATCGACAGCTCCTTCTCCCACAGAAGGCTTGAGTGTTCAGAATAAAGGATTCCATGAAATAGTATCCGCACGTATTGAAAAACCGGCGAATGTATTTGAATCAATAGAAAAACAAGGTATTATCGGTGAATTCTCTGATGATGAATCAGATGATGCAACAGATAATTTCTTCACCATAAACCTTCCGGAAGTTAAAAACCAAAATGGTGCAGCATATCTGGAGTATGACCTGTTCGGGCTTGATTCTTACCAATCAGTCTCCAGATCCATCAACAAAAATGTTGCGTTCGGTGGGGATATTATTGTTCCGGGGAATAAATGGAGTGCACAAAAAGAAGAGATCAGCCTAAATTCATTACATCAGGGGAAAAATACGATTCTCTTTACCTCTTCATTGAACGGAATAAAATATCGGGTAAAGAATGTAAAAATAGTACTTGAAAAAAATCTGAATCCACAAAACGGGATTTCTACACTTCTTTCCGAAGACCATTTATATGTAAAAGGTTCGGATAGCCATTGGGGATCCCAGGCTGTAAACATCAATGGCCAGATGGTGGAATCTTCCAGAGGAGAATTTGAAACACTTGTTAAACTTTCAGATGAAGATAAGAAAAGAGGATTTGTATCTGTTTCTTCTTCTGCCGGTACAAAACAATATCCGCTGTCTCAAAGTGTGCCTTCATTTAAAATTGTAAATGAAGCCAGGTTTACACCTTTCATTGTCACTGTATCAAAAGATTCGGAATACAATGAAAAGTATGAGAATGCTACGGTAAGCATTGAAAAGAATTCAGTAGCAGAATCCGGGCAGGTTGAAATACTGAAATTAAGAAAAAAGGATTACCCTTCTGTTGTCGGAGAGATTAAAAATCTATCTGTAAATGCTGCTGCGTATCGTATAAATACCAAGTCAGGAAATTTTACCAAAAAAGTGAAACTGTCCTTTCCTTATGATGAGAAAAAGCTTGGAGTAAGATCCGCTAAAGAAATTAAAGCATTCCATTTTGATTATAATTCAAGAAAATGGATTGAAGACCCTACTTCTGTAGTGAATACGGATACCAAAATGGTAACAGTAGAAACAGACGGGGATGGAGATTATATCAATGGAATTATTTCCGTACCAGAATCTCCACAACTCAGTGCCTCTAATCCTACGGGAATAAGTGGATTGAAAGCAGGTGATGCAGCAGCTGCGAGGAATTTTATTTCTCCTCCAAGTGCGAATCAAAAGGGAGGATCAAATGTGTCGTACCCTATTGTAATTCCATCTGGAAGGAAAGGGATGCAGCCTAATATCAGTGTTTCTTATGATAGTAATAAATCTAATGGCTGGATGGGAGAAGGATGGGATGTTAATGGCATTTTATCGCTCAGTATAGATACTCGTTGGGGTGCACCAAGCTTTGATAGTCAGACAGAAACTGAATTATATTCTTTAAATGGTGAAACCCTAGTATATGACGGTAATTATTTGCCTCATAGGCATAATGATATCAGTGAAACCAGCAGTATATTCACTACTAGGAAGCAAAAACGGGATACTCTGTTAATCGATAATAAAAAGACTTTTTTCCTTAGAAGAAATCACGATTTTTCAAAAATTGAGAGATATGGAACGACTCCTAAAGATTACAGATGGGTAGTTACCAACACGAAGGGAGGTAAAGTCTACTATGGAGGTAATGAATCTGGAGTTATTGAAAATACGGTTATTAAAGATGGCAATGGTAATATTGTTCACTGGGGAGTATGGAGAGAGCAGGACGCTCTCAAAAATTACATTGAATATGAATATGAAAATATAAAATTACAGGGGCTTACTGCTGAAAATGAAAACTTAAACGGAGGACAATATTTCCATATCAGTAAAATCACTTATACGAAGATGGATGGTCAAAACCTCAAGTATTATACCGTTGAATTTGAAAAAGAAAGCAGGATTACCAGACAGGATATCAGTATCAATGCTAAAAGAGGAGTGAAGGAAGTAGAACCCTATAAACTATCTAAAATATATGTAAAATATGATGGAGAACTGATAAGAACCTATACATTCACCTATAAGGAAGGTCAGTTTTTTAAAACATTATTGAGAAGTGTAGTACACAAGGATACATCTAATGATGTTGCTTACAATAGCTTACTAACTGAACAATTTGACTTTGAATATTTTGATGATATCAAAAGTACACCCAATAGCAGTCCTGTCAATTTTGGAGGTTCTGTAGATATTAATGCCGGAGGTGGGGGAGATGCATTTCCCATTTTACCTAATTTTTTGAAACCTTCTAAGATTTCAGCTAACAATACATTTGAATGGGGGGTGAACGGAAGAGTACCAGGGGTTGGTTTAGACTTTCTTCTGCCTGGTCCTACCAGAGCGTATGGCCATGTAATGGCATCTTTTAATTTGGGCCATTCAGAAGCAGAAGCTAAAAAAGCCCAGGAACTTATGGATTTTGATGGCGATGGAATTCCAGATCTGATTTATAGAAAGCCAAGTAGCG
This sequence comes from Chryseobacterium sp. YR221, assembly GCF_900176315.1. Lineage (NCBI taxonomy): Bacteria > Pseudomonadati > Bacteroidota > Flavobacteriia > Flavobacteriales > Weeksellaceae > Chryseobacterium > Chryseobacterium sp. YR221. The sequence goes on along the minus strand of NZ_FWXM01000003.1, from coordinate 163,698 downwards.
GACTATTTCTTCGTTCAGGAAACCTTTCGGGTGCGAATATCAGTTTCGGACAGGAAAGACCTATACGCTATCTGAACAGTAATTTTTCCCTTACTAAAACCAAAACCCAGAATATAGGTTATGATGCTGGTGTCAACGTTTTTGGAATTGGATTCAACTTCTCACAGATGTGGGCCACCAGTAAAAGTGAAACCTCATCTTTTATTTTGGATGCCAACTCTGACGGAGTGATGGATGTAGCCCAGGATGGGCGGGTCCTTTTCGGAAGAATCAATCCAACAGATGGATTTGTTGAAATGACTCAATATAGTGACAATACAGAAAATATGGTGATTGTTGCAGATACCATGATCCAGCATAATTCTCCACTGGAAGGAACTTGGCAGGATATCTCTAAAAATGATGTTGTTAAAGTTTGGGTGGCACCAAGGGATGGATATATTCAGTTTGATGATAGTGTACAGGTGGAAAATGTACCTAACGCAAAGGCTCTGTATTCTGTTGAAATTAAAAATCCTTCAAATCCCGATAAGAATGGAAGGATATATTTAAAGGAGTTTACAGCAGGTATGGCTGTAGAAAATATAAATATATCTAACTATAATATGCATTATGCTGATATACAATCTATGGCCCCTGTTGGTGTGAATCATTTGGGGATTGATAATCCAGGACAATTATATGTGAATTCTGGGGATAAGATATTTATAAGATTACATAAAAACGATAATTATAGTTTTAAAGTAATGTCTAATCCAAGCATAACTTATGGATGGCTTCCAAAACCTATTATGATTGGCCTTAATCAAGATGGATTTAGCCTTAATAATGGTAAGTATAGTAATAATTTTTTATTAAATAATCATACAAAGCCTATTTCTATAGATACTCCGGGAACGGTTAGTATCACGGTGCCAAAAATTACTTTTCCGGATTCTAAGGATGATATTACCTTTAAAATTATTAAAACTACAGCAACTTCAACTACTGGAGATGTAATATATTCAAAGACCTATGCTAAAAGTGATATTCCTTTTGATACAGTTCCATTATATCCCGGGGTAGCAAATGTAACGAGCTTGTCTTTTACACAAAATGATATTCCTGCTACTATCAGTTTTGTGGTAGAATCAGATTCTCATACTGCATTTAAAGATACTAACTGGAATAGAATCAATGTAGATTATTATCCAACTACGGGGAATTCTCAAAATTATACTGCTGTAGCGGGATATCCATCAGACGTTATTACTGAATTTAATCCTACCATAAATTTAAAAGAGATTCCGAATACTCCAACGGGTACTAATACTTATAGAATTGGAATCAATAAAAATATTCCGCTCAATTCTGGATTGCCTAGTGGTAGTTTTTATTACATCGTTAAAAAGAAAGGTACGGTTATCAGTAAAAGGAGAATAATAGCTCCGATGAATAATTCCGGAAATATTGTTGAAGTGGATATGGCTAATAATAATCAGACTGTTTCTGGAGATGTGCCTGCTCCATTTTACACAGGTGATTTGAATAACGGTTTTATATTTATGGATGCTATAAATATTCAGGTATACTGCAAAACTAAAGCAGATTATGATTTTTATAAGGCATATAGCGCTGTAGTCCAAAATAAACCTTTTAATATTTCTTATGGAGGAAATGTCTTCTTGGCTTCAGTTAATCATACTTCAATCAACTCTTCAGCATTGGAAAATATAGGTCAGTTTTATCATAACTGGAGCCAGTTCCTTTATAATGAATATGCTGATGTAGTTCCTACTGGGAATACTGATGGTTTTATGCTGAATCCTGCAACTCCTTCAGATAATTATGGACGTTTGATCAATCTTGCATCCATGCAGGAAGTGAATATACCGGTAAACCTTAACTTCCCGATGTGCAATAACCTTGCTACACAGGATGAAACAGCACAGTGTATTGCCCAGCAGATCAGCAATACAGGATTCTATCAAAACCCCGCTAATTTTGGGCCTAAACCGGTAACGGTATTAAACCCAACTGTATATAAGCAGGTAACAGGTCCTAGAGAGGATCAGGTAATAACTTATACTGAAAAATGGATTGGAGTAGGTCCTGAACAATACGCAATGGCAGATTCATTTAAGGATAATGAAACAGCCAGTGGTTTCTTTAATCCACAGACTGCAAATCCTGACTTACCGGATAATTTGCTTCTTCAGGGTAATGTAGATACCAAAATGTTCTCTATTAATAAAAAATATTACAGTAAATCGAGAACGAATACATTAAGCGGAAGCTTATTTAATTTTGGAATTCAAAATGCAAGCTCTGTTTTAGTAGGAGATGGGAATATAGCACTACAGGACTTTATGGATATGAATGGTGATGGTTATCCGGATGTGGTGTATAAAGATGCTATGCAGATCACTAATTCTACTGGAGGACATGGAGGATTGCGTAATCCTTTTGTAAATGCTTATATATCAAACACAGACAGTTATTCCAAATCATTGTCTCCACAATATTCAGCGGCTAAATTTATCCAGACAGGGGCTTCATCCAGAAACGGAGAAGTAAGAAGTAATACCAATCAGTACTCATATAGCCCTAATGTAGCAATGAATAGTGGAATCGAAACCTCTGCATCATGGTCTGCACAGGCTTCTGTAAATTATGATTCTAAAGATTCGGGAGAATCTTATTGGATGGATGTGAATGGAGATGGATTAGCAGATAGAATCACAGGCGGAGGTTCAAGCAATATGAAGTATTACCTTAATTTAGGATATGGTTTGGATAGTGGCTACAGTTATAAAAACGCAGAAACCTTTGCATCGGGTCCTGTAGGATCACTTGGTTTCAGTCTGGGATTTGATTTTGGAGGGATGAGCGGACTGGTAGTAAGTGCGAGTGCGGGTGCATCTGCAGCATTAGGTTCATCTAAAACCACTTTTGAAGATATCAACGCTGACGGGTTGGCAGATATTTTAATTGTTGGAAGTTCTAATACGTATGTAAAGTACAACCTTGGAAACAGATTTTCTAATGCTGTTGAACTGTTCAGAAATGGTGGAGGATTAGACTATAATAACGAATCTAAAACCTATAGAGGGGGAGTTTCTGTAGGAGCAGGCTATTACTACACATTCCCGATTGTATGGTGGCCATTCCCACCAATTCCACTGATCTATCTGAAAATAGGAGGTCAGGTGACCGGAAATATGGGGCTTTCCATTGCTGAAGTAGATAAATCCTTTAAAGATATGAATGGTGATGGCTTCCCGGATCTGGTAGTTTCTAAAGACAACGGATTTGTAGTAAATTATTCAACAATTGGAAGAACCAATAAACTGAAAACTGTTACCAATTTCAAAGATAAAGCGCCATTTAGTGTTTTTGGTTTGGATTACGAGTTTGTGAAACCCACTTATAATGATTCTCATGGAAGATTGGTGATGAAAGAAGTCAGAGTGATGAATCCGGATATCTTCTCACCAACGTACCTATCACCAACAAATAATAAGGATATTGTAAAAACATTTAAATATGAAGGGGGAAAATATGACAGACGTGAACGTGAGTTTTTTGGATTTGAAAAAGTAACTACTTATGATATGTGGTATAGCAATAATATCTACAGATCACAGATAGATTATTATGAAAATAAGAGTTATTTTCTAAATGGTAAATTGAAAAAAGTTGAGATGTATACAGGTGTAAATGACCTTAATGCTTCAACAGAGTATACTTACAATATTTATAAATTTAAGGATAATAACACACGACTGGATATGAACAGTTCCCTTGCTGAAACTTTTGATACAGGAGGTAAGGAAGGTCGAAAAATGGCCATTGCATTATTGGTGAATACCAGAAAGAAAAATATTGAAAATGGAGGATATACCCAAGTGGGAGAAGGATTAGATTATACGGATAAAGGTTTTGTTAAGCAAATGATGCATTTTAGCAATTCTGCTACTTATAATACCGTGATTGATTATCATAATTATCCGTCTCCTAACAATATTATAAGCGTACCTAGATCAATAAAGGTCTATGAAGCATTATCCACATCCAATCCAATCCGTGAAAGATCAACAAAGATAGATCCTAACACAGGTCTAATACTTCAGGTTTCCGCTAAATTGAACAGTTCAGAAATAGCAAATACCGATATTACCTACGATTCTTTTGGAAATATAGTGAACATTATGTATCCAGAGAATGAAAACGGAGAACGGTATATTTTAGATTATCAATATGATACGGATACCCATAAGTATGTAGTGACTACAAAGGATGTTTTTGGGTTTACTTCATCATCAGATTATGATCCAAAATTTGATGTGGTAAGACAAACTACCGATGCTTCTGGGAATACTACCGAATATGAATATGATGCTAAAGGACGTATTGCCAAAATACTGGCTCCTAAAGAAAAAGAAGCAGGGGCACCCTATACCGTTAAATATTCTTATAATACATATGGAACACCCAATCCAAATTTGGGATATGTTAGTAATTATTATTGGTGTTTAACACAAAATTATAATCCACAGGACCCATCCAATCCGATAGAAACGATGACGTTTTCAGATGGTTGGGGGAAAGTGGTGCAGACTAAAAAAGATATACTGCTGAATGGAGAGGAGAAAATGTCAGTGTCAGGAAGAACTATTTATGACGTGGTGGGAAGGGCTATTTCACAGCATCATCCGATCTTTGAAAATAAGTATCCTCCTAATGATCCGAATCATACAAATGTGTGGCTTAATATGAGTGCGCCTTCACCTTTTTATTCCTCAATCCAAAGAGATACTAAAGATAGAGTTGCAGTTACGGTCGATGAATTATTCCATACAGCTAATACAATGTATTCTGTTGAAAATAATATGTTAAAGAGTACGTTAGTTCTATTTCAGAATAGTAATACTCAGCTTAAATCCGAAACATTTACAAGTTCAGAAGGAAAAACGATGCAGGTTAAAAGTTATCTGAATGGACAGGCATTGACTACGAAGTACAACTATAATACGATTGGAGAATTGAAGTCCACTGAAGATCCAACAGGTATTAAAACATTGTATACTTATGACAAGGGAGGAAGAAGAACCCAGGTGGAACATCCTGATCATGGTGTAAATAAATATGAATATGACCCTGCTGGAAATATGATCAGATTGTTTACTACTAATATGGAAAACACAAGTTCTGCTCAGCAGTATATTCATTATGTTTATGATATTAACAGACTTTCTGATGTAAAATTCCCGGATCTGCCAGGAGCTAATCCTTCTAATGTTCATTATGAATATGGGCCTCCAGGTTCAGGAAATAATGCTGGAAAAGTTATTTTCCAATCAGATAATTCCGGAACAACCAAGTTTGAATATGGAAATATGGGGGAAGTGGTAATGGAGCATAAAACGATTTCAGGATATGGAATTCCCAATATGGAATTCAGGACTTTATTTGAGTATGACAGCTGGAACAGAATCCAAAACCTTACGTATGCAGATGGAGAGCTTGTACAGTATGAATACGATCTTGGAGGTAATCTTAAAAGAATACACAACAAGGAGGGGTATGAATATGTTAAAGAGATTGTTTATGACCAATATGAGCAGAGAGCCTCTATTGAGCTAGGTAATGGTACGAAATCGGAATTTACATACACTGCAGCTGACAGAAAACTGAATACCCACCGTCTTAAAGATTATTATGGAACGGATCTTCTGAGAAATGATTATAAATATGATTATGTAGGGAATATCACAGAGCTGAAAAATACTGCTGGAGTATATAATGAAATGGGAGGGAATTATATTTTCAATTATAAATATGATCATTTGAACAGGCTTACTTCTTCTGATGGAAGCTTTACCGGAGATCCACAGACTCATTTTGGTACAACCGCTTCAGATTTTGAAATGACTATGGCATACAATAATGCTGGTGGAATTGAACAGAAGTATCAGAAACATAATCAGGATGGTAATGTAAATGATTTGAATTCATATGATAACAGATATTATTATGTATCAGGTACCCATAAAGTAGAGCATATTGAAAATGCAAGTACCGGGCAGTATGAAAAATTTGAATACGATTATAATGGGAATGTAACAAGATATAATAAGTATGGAGAATCCGACCAGTTATTATGGGACGAGCAGGATCGTTTGAAGGCTGTTAACAGAGAAAGTCAAGGTGTTTTCCAGTATTATGTTTACGATGATAAAGGAGAAAGAATAATTAAATGTAACCTGGAACAAGGAGCGCAACTCTACCAGAATGGACAGGTTATAGATCCAGGAACAATCCAGGTCAATAGTTTTAAGATATATCCTAATGCTTATCATGTGGAGAATTCAAATAAAATGCTCACAAAACACTATTTTGCAGGATCAGAAAGAGTAGCAAGCCGAATTATGGACTTTGACTTTCCAACCATGAGACAGCAGGCTAACCCCGGGATTGCTTCAAAAGATAAAAATAATGGAGCTGATCTGAAGCGGTATCTTGAAAAAGCAGGAATAGATTTCAGTCAGGTAAAAATTGAATTAGCTAAGGGACCACAACTTCAGGCAGGTGTTTATTATCTGCATGGAGATCATTTGGGAACAGCTACTTTTGTGACGAACCAGGATATGAAACCTACTCAGTTTTTCTTAAATTTACCTTTTGGAGAAACTATGGCAGAGCAGATGACTGGAGCTTATAATAATCCTTATAAATTTAATGCTAAAGAACTAGATGAAGAAACTAGTCTGTATTATTATGGAGCAAGATATTATAATCCTAGGTTGAGTATTTGGTATGGAGTGGATCCTATGGCAGGAAGCTATGCTAGCTGGAATCCATATGCTTATACATTTGACAATCCAATAAATCTGATAGATCCCGATGGAAGAGAGCCTCGCCCTAGATACAGATATGAAAATATCAGTAAAAATAAAAACTATGGTACTGTTTTAGTCCTGCCTTTAAATTATAAATCAGATGCTGCTATGCTGTCCGAATATAAATCAGCCAAGCAACAGGGCATGCCTATGATTTTTGTATCAGGAATAAATGGCCTTGCCCAGTCAATTAAAAAATTGAAAAGTCAAAATGTGGACTTCAGTGCCTTGTCTGTCTCTCAACATGGTAATCAGGGGTTTTTCCAAATAGGAAGTGAATCTGCATATCATGCAAAAATGCCAAACGGTGGTCCAGTGGAGGTTCAAACACCAAATGGTACAGAAACGAAAATACTGGAGAGTACAAGCTCTCAGTTTAAACATTTAGGTAACTTATTAAAAGGTAAATTGGTGTTTATTGGAGAATGTCTCGTTACAGCCCAGAATGATGCTGATGCCAAAAAAATGATGCAGTCATTTTCAGATATTACACAATCAATGGTGTTTACCTCTGATCATAGTGTACCTTCTGGTTATACCTATAAGGGGAATTCAAGTTATTTAAATTCTCCCGAAGCAAGTGAAGGTGGTGATGTAAATGATTATCATATTTTTTCACCCAATCAAAAATCAAAAGAAGTATATGATTTAAAAATTAGACAAAATGGATGGTTCAATTGGAATAAAAAAGATAGCACTAAGTAATATTCTCGTGCTCTTGGTATTATGTTCTTGCTCCCAAAAAGACAAGAACATAACTAAGGAGGTTAATTATAAGTACTTTAATGAGTTTTCTTTGTCAGGTATTGAAAAAATAAATGATATTGATTCCTATAATGGAAATTTTTATCAGATATTTAAAGAGAAAGATTCAGTAAAGACAATCTCAATCAATAAAAAGAATACTACCTTTTATAAATTTGATTCTATTTTATATTTGAATAAAGGGACATATTGGTATTGTGAACATCAATTACCACTAGCCAATTCTGAGAAAGCTTTTACAAGCTTCTCCAAAGTAGATGTTAAGTATATATTCAATGATAGTATAATGGTATGGTCACGAGATTATTTTAACAGAAATTATGCAGGAAAATATGCAGGGCAAAGTGTTCAACTTTTTACTAAAAATGATACTATTAGTGAAATTTTTAAGAATGATCTTACCGGAAAACAAATAAATGGAGATCAGAGACTGGATATTCTAAAAAAAATAATCCTCAAAAAATAAATTCATACCTTCAATAGCATATCATAAAACAGCCAGCTCTCTGAGTTGGCTATTTTATTGATATAGGTTTTAAAGATCATTTAATTATGAAAATCAATTGGTCATTATAATCTGGTAGAATTGAATTGTAAAATTTTAGTCATTATTAAATACCCTCTATTTAAATTTTTAATGCTAAATTGTCCATTACTATGAAGACAATTTATGCAGCATTAGCCCTTTCCGTAGCTTCTGCCGCTTTTTCTCAAAGAACATTGGAAAAAGTAGAGCCGGCATTTTGGTGGAAGGGAATGAAAAACCCCGAACTACAGCTTTTAGTGTACGGGAAAGATATCGCGAATCGTGAAATCACTCTTTCAGATGGTATACAGATTAAGGATGTTCAGAAAGTTGAAAATCCAAACTATGTTTTTATTACTGTCAATACCGGTGAAATAAATGTTCCTAAGTTTTCTATCAATATCAAAAAAGGGAAGAAGAATCTAGCCTCTTATATGTACGAACTGAAACAGAGAGAACCTAATTCTGCAAACCGGGAATCTTTTACCTCAAAAGATGTCATGTACCTGATTATGCCGGATCGTTTTGCCAACGGTGACGAAAAGAATGATTCCAAACCGGAACTGACAGAGAAAGTAGACCGCAGTTTACCCAATGGCAGACATGGCGGAGATCTTCGGGGAATCATTAATAACCTGGACTATATTCAGAACCTTGGTGCCACAGCAGTTTGGTTAACTCCGGTGAATGAAGACAATGAAAAAGTCTATTCCTATCATGGATATGCCCAAACTGATCTCTATACAATAGACGCCCGATACGGAATCAACGAAGAATACAAAAGTTTATCCCACGAACTGAATAAAAGGAATATGAAGCTGGTGATGGATTATGTGACCAACCACTGGGGAACTTCACACTGGATGATCAAAGATCTTCCAACAAAAGATTGGATTCATTGGTTTAAGGATGGAGATGAAGGCTTCAAACGTTCCAATTATAAAACCACCACACAGTTTGATACCAATGCTTCAGATATTGATAGAAAATATGCACTGGATGGCTGGTTTGATAAAACAATGCCTGATATCAATCAAAACAATCCTTTAGTTTTAAAATACCTGACACAAAATGCGATCTGGTGGATAGAATATGCAGGATTAGGAGGCTTTCGTGTAGATACCTATCCTTATAACGATAAAGAAGCGATGGCAAAATGGGCCAAAGCGATTACCGACGAATATCCCAAATTTAATATCGTAGGCGAAACCTGGCTATATACAGCAGGGCAAATTTCAGCCTGGCAGAAAAATTCCAAAACAGGGGAAGCAGCAGGCTATAATTCCAATTTACCGTCAGTAATGGATTTTATGCTGTTTGCAGATATGCCAAAGGCTTTTAAAGAAAAAGAAAGCTGGAATACGGGAATGATAAAAATTTACGATTCTTTTACCAGCGATTTCCTGTATCCGGATATTAATAATGTACTGGTATTCTTTGAAAATCATGATACCGAAAGATGGAACGAAATCTTCAATGCAGATCCCAAAGCTTATAAAATGGGCCTTGCCATGATTTCCACAGTCCGCGGAATCCCCCAGATTTATTACGGATCTGAAATAGGAATGCGTGGAGATAAAAACAAAGGAGGAGATGCAGATATCCGCAGAGATTTTCCCGGCGGATGGAAATCAGATAAACAGAATGCATTCAATCCGTCAAAACAAACCGCTGAACAAAAAGAATTCTTTCAGTTCACCAGCAAATTACTGAACTGGAGAAAAGGTAAAGAGGTGATCCATAACGGTAAAACTAAAAATTACGTTCCTCAGGATGGTATTTTTACTTATTTCAGATATAACGAAAAAGAAAGCGTAATGGTGATTGTGAATAATAATGAAAAAGATCAGACGTTAGACTTAAAACGTTTTGAAGAATCACTCAAAGGATTTTCAAAAGGAAAAGATGTTATTTCAGGAAAAGAACTGACAATACAAAACAGCGTAATGGTACCTGCAAAAACCCCGTTGATCATCGAACTTGAAAAATAATTACTTTATGAAAAAATTAATAACAATACATACACTGATCCTGTTCTTATTAGGATTCTCTGTACTTTCCGCACAATCAAAAAATGGATTTGAGAAAGAAAAGTCGGAAATCAGTACAATGCTTGATGCATTCAATGTAGCTGCAGCAAAAGCAGATTACAACGCCTATTTTAATTTCTTTGCGGATGAATCTACCTTTATTGGAACAGATGCTACTGAAGTTTGGAATAAAAAAGAATTCATGGTTTGGGCAAAACCTCACTTTGACAAAAAGAGAACCTGGAATTTTACCTCTCTTAAAAGAAATATTTATTTCAGTAAAGATGGAAAGCTGGCCTGGTTTGATGAGTTATTGGATACTCAAATGAAAATATGCAGGGGTTCAGGAGTGGTAGAAAAAATCAACGGAAGCTGGAAGGTAAAGCAATATGTCCTTTCTGTGACGGTTCCTAATGATGTGGTAGATAAAGTAGTTGCTGAAAAAACAGCCCTTGAAGATGTGCTGATCCAACAGTTGAAAACTAAATAATATCATAAAAATAATGGCTAAAAAAATAAAACCGGAGCTGTCAATTAGCCGGATTATCAACATGAGTATGGGATTCCTGGGAATCCAGATGGCTTTCGGACTGCAGAATGGAAATGCAAGCCGTATCCTTGCCAATTTAGGAGCTGATGTTCATGAATTGTCATGGTTCTGGCTCGTAGCCCCCATTACCGGACTGATTGTTCAGCCCATTATCGGGCATATGGGAGATAATACCTGGAGTCCTTTAGGAAGAAGAAAGCCTTATTTCCTGATTGGAGCCGTTTTGTGCGCAATAGGATTGGTATTACTTCCTAATGCTGCTTCCGTAACTCAGATGTTTGCCGCCAATGCACTTTTATTAGCTGTTATTTTTCTCGCTATGATGGATGCTTCCGTTAATATTGCCATGGAACCCTTCCGGGCACTAGTGGGAGATATGCTTCCGAAGCATCAGGGAACATTAGGGTTTTCCATACAGACGATTTTAATTGGTATTGGAGCGGTCCTTGGCTCATACCTGCCGGATTGGTTAACAAAACTAGGCGTTTCCAATGTCGCTCCAGAAGGCTTTGTGGCAGATAATGTGATTTATTCTTTTTATGTGGGGGCAGCGTTGCTCTTGGCAGCTATCCTATATACCATTATAAGTACCCGGGAATACTCTCCTAAGGAGTTTGCCGAATTCGAGGAAGATGAAAAAGAAAAAGAACATTCCAGGTTTTCAGATATCTTTAAAGATTTTGCAACGATCCCGACCCAGATGAAAAAACTGGGGATTGTTCAGTTTTTCTCCTGGTTTGCATTATTTACCATGTGGGTATTTACCACAAGTGCGCTGGCAACTCACCATTTTGGGCTTTCCCCGGAAGATACCCATTCTAAAGAATTTAATAATGCCGGAGATTTAACCGGTAAATTATTCGGAATGTATAACCTTTGGGCAGTTCCATTTGCCTTTTTACTAACACCTATTGCCAAATGGATTGGTAAAAAACAGACTCACGCATTAGCTTTACTTTGCGGGGGTATGGGACTGATCTCTATGTATTTCATTAAAGATGTAAACCATCTTTGGGTTTCCATGATAGGGTTGGGTTTTGCCTGGGCAAGTATTCTGGCAATGCCCTATGCAATGTTGATTGAGGTAATTCCACAAAAGAAAATGGGAGTTTATATGGGAATATTCAATTTTTTTATTGTAATCCCACAGATCATTAATGGTTTGTTTGGTGGGCCTATTGTAAGCAATGTTTTTGGTAAACAGGCAATGGATTATGTCGTGGTAGGAGGTGTTTGTATGCTGATTGGAGCTGTGGTTACTATGATTTTTATTCAGTCAGATAACGAAACACCCAAAAAAATTGAAAAAGAAATTCAACAGGTACATTTTTAGCTAGGAGCTAGGCTTGGGAGATGGAAAAATGAAACCGCAGGTATAGCATCTATAATATAAAACAACAAAATTAATATTCAATAGGAGTGGGCTTTAGCCCACTCTTATATTTTCCAATATTTCCAAAGGCTTCAGCCCCAGCCTATACCCTGCATTTTTTAGGGCGCCCTGAAAGAATCTAAATACGGATTATTTAATAATCTCTTCATCCATTAGCTTATCAATCACTTATCAATCACCCGATCATCCATAAAAAACACCTGTAAAATTTTATCACAGATAAAATCCTTGCGCCCTAAAGCATTAGGCAGAAAAAAAAACTAGCGTCCTTGCGTGTAAACAATATATCATACAGGAACTTCATAAGCCTATTGGAAATCTTAGCTTCCTCCTTTTCTCTCAACAATTTCCTTTCTTAACCTACATCAACAATTTCCTATTGTACATCCCGTACATTTGTACCATAAATAATCACAGAAATGAAAACAGTATATCATAAAGCAGATTCAAGAGGCCATGCCGATCATGGTTGGTTAAATTCATACCATACATTCAGTTTTGCAAACTATCAAAACAGAGAAAGAACAAACTTCGGTGTTTTGAGAGTATTGAATGATGATACCGTTTCTCAGGGAATGGGATTCGGAACACACCCTCACAGAGATATGGAAATTATATCCATTCCTTTAGAAGGAGATCTGGAACATAAAGATTCAATGGGAACTACAGCAGTGATCAAAAAAGGAGAAATCCAGGTGATGAGTGCCGGAACCGGTGTAATGCACAGTGAATACAATAAAAATAAAGATGAAGCGGTGAAATTTTTACAGATCTGGGTTTTTCCTAAAGAATTGGATGTTGAACCGAGATATGATCAGAAAAGCATAAAAGAAGGAGAAAAGATCAATGGTTTTCAACAGATTTTGTCACCAAATAAAAATGATGACGGAGTTTGGATCCATCAGGATGCATGGTTTAATCTGGCTAATTTTAAAAAAGGAAACGGTAAAAACTATATGCTCAACAAAAAAGGAAACGGAGTCTATGCTTTTGTTTTAAAAGGAAGTGCTAAAGTGGGCGACCGTATCCTCAATGAAAGAGACGGGTTGGGAATCTGGGATACCCAAAGCTTTAATATTGAAGCAGAGGAAGACACAGAAGTACTATTAATGGAAGTGCCCATGGAATTGCCTGCTTATCTTAAATAAAAAACTAAATTTGTATCCTTAAAAATTAAAAACAATATAGAATGATCATCAACAAAATTCTTGCAGATGGTGATTGTATACAAAAAAAATAAATACTACATATGAAAATTTTAGCAATAGCAGGAAGTAATTCTGAGGCTTCAATGAACAAGCAGTTGGTGGCTTATGCATCAACATTATTTGAAAATGCAGAAGTAGAGGTAGTGGATTTGAATCCTTTCGAAATGCCCATCTATAAGCATGAGAGAGAATTAGCAGGAGGTGTTCCTCAGCAAGCCCATGATTTTGCAGCCAAAATTGATGGAGCAAACTTATTACTGGTTTCTTTAGGAGAACATAACGGAACCTATTCTACAGCATTTAAAAATGTGTTCGATTGGGTATCGAGAATCAAGGACAGAACCGTATGGAATGAAGTGCCAATGTTATTGATGTCTACATCCCCTGGAGGTAGAGGAGGAGCCGGAGTTTTGGAAGCAGCATCAAAGCGTTTCCCTTTCCATGGTGGAAATGTAGTAGAAACATTCTCGCTTCCTTTCTTTAATGATAATTTTGATAAAGCAGGTCAGAAGATTTCTAACGAAGAGAAAGACAGTGAATTAAAAGAAAAAATTAAGAAGATTGCAGCCATTGAATCGATCCTTGAAAAATAGAATTTGAATATTCATTTAAAATTACTATTTTTGCAAAAAGAAAAGAGATGAAAATTCAGACCTCCTATAAACAATGTTTTTCTGAGAAAGGGAAAACTGTGGGCTCTGAAATTCTGAGATAAAATAACGGCCGATAATCTGAAAAGATTGTCGGCTTTTTTGTTTTCTAAATTGAATATAAAAAGTAATTATTAAAATAAAATGTACCAATATACTCATGTACCAATTTACCAATTCTCCGGTTTCCAAAGTGAAGCTATTGTTATATTGCTAAACTGATATATTGTTACATTATTAAATTATTAAACATGAGCAACACTTACAAATCAGCAGGAGTAGACAAAGAAGAAGGGTACAAAACGGTTGACAAGATCAAAAAAGCGGTCGGTGAAACCCATAATTCTAATGTACTGAATCAGTTGGGAAGCTTTGGTGCTTTCTATGAAATCGGAGGATATAAAAACCCAGTCCTTGTTTCAGGAACAGATGGAGTAGGAACAAAACTGAAAGTAGCTTTGGATACCAAAAAATATGGTTCCATTGGTATCGACTGTTTTGCAATGTGTGCTAATGATATCCTTTGTCATGGTGCAAAACCACTATTCTTCCTGGATTATTTAGCTTGTGGAAAGCTGGATTCAGAAATCGCAGCAGAAATCGTGCTGGGAATGGTAGAAGCTTGTAAGGACAACAACTGTGCATTGATTGGTGGAGAAACTGCTGAAATGCCGGGAATGTACCAGCCGGGAGATTATGATGTTGCTGGATTCTGTGTAGGAATTGTAGAAAAAGACCAGATTATTGACGGTTCTAAAATTAAAGCAGGTAACAAGATTATTGCATTACCAAGCTCAGGATTCCACTCAAACGGATTCTCTTTAGTAAGAAAAGTATTCCCGAACTTTGAAGAAGAGTTTGAAGGAAAACCTTTATATGAAACACTTTTAGTTCCAACAAGATTATACTTCAAAGATATTCATAAAGTATTGGAAGAAGTGAAAGTAGGAGGAATTGCTCACATTACGGGTGGAGGACTTTACGAAAACGTTCCTAGAATTATTCCGGAAGGATTATGTGCTTCTATTGACGCTTCCAAAGTTAAAATTCCAAGTGTTATGCTTGAATTGGAGAAAAGAGGTGGAATTGCACGTGAAGAAATGTACGGAACTTTCAATATGGGAGTAGGGATGATCATCGTAGTTGATACTGAGCATGCTGAAAAAGTATTGCACCTTTTGGATGATGCTTACGAAATCGGAGAAATCACTGAAGGAGCAGAAAAAATCGATTTAAAATTTTAGAAGCTTAATCCCGCTTTTCGCTATATCTTTTTCGCCAATGCTTTTTTACAAAGCCATTTCAAAAAAGGATGCCGCTGCAATCGGGGCTAATTAAAGAAAGCCTTGTCAAGGTTCTAAACCTTGACAAGGCTGCCAAAAAAAATATGAAGAACATCGTTGTACTTGTATCCGGTTCAGGAACCAATCTGCAGAGAATCATAGATACTATTGAAGCTGGAGAAATCCAAAATGCAAAAGTAGCTTTGGTAGTAGCTGACAGAGAATGCTACGGATTGGAAAGAGCAAAAAACCATCATATAGATACTGTACTCATTCCAAGAGGAAAAAATTTCAGCAGTGAGCTGGCTAAGATAATCCCTGAAAATACAGATTTAATTGTATTGGCAGGATTCTTATCCATTTTAAAATCTGAATTCTGTGAGAATTGGACAGGTAAAATAATCAATATTCATCCTGCATTACTTCCCAAATTCGGAGGAAAAGGAATGTGGGGGATGAACGTGCATCATGCCGTGATAGAAGCCGGAGAAAAAGAAAGTGGTGCTACGGTACATTTTGTGACTCCGGGAATTGATGAAGGAGAAGCTATTCTTCAGAAGTCTTTTGAAGTAATACCGGAAGATACTCCTGAAACATTGGCAGGAAAAGTTCACCAGATTGAATATGAAATATTTCCGATAGCGATCAATAAGGTCCTGGGAAATTAATAAATATACCAATGTACTAGTGTAGCAGTTTACCAATACTAAAGGTATTGTTACATTACTAGATTGATACATTGATAAGAAAATCTAAGTAAAATAAAAGTAAGTTCGGAGGTGAAAGACCCGGACACAGTTTGAAATAGCTGTAAAAAGTAAAAAATTGAAAGTAAAATGAGTAAAAAGAGAGTTTTAATCAGTGTTTCTGACAAAAGTGGATTAATTGAATTCGCGCAGTTTTTGGAAGCTCAGAATTATGAGTTGATTTCTACAGGAGGAACGTTCAAACATTTGAAAGACGCTGGTTTAAATCCCATTCAGATTGATGAGGTTACCAATTTCCCTGAAATGTTGGACGGTAGGGTGAAGACGTTACACCCTAAAGTTCACGGAGGATTACTGGCTGTTCGTACCAACGAGGAGCACATGAAAACCGTTCAGGAACACGGAATTGGTTTGATAGACATGGTTATCGTAAACCTTTACCCTTTCTTTGAAAATGTAAATAAAGACATTTCTTTACATGAAAAGGTAGAATTCATCGATATCGGAGGCCCTTCAATGCTTCGTTCTGCAGCAAAAAACTTTGACTCCGTTACTGTAATTACTGATGTGGAAGACTATACAGCAGTAAAACTGGAAATGGAACAAAACGGAGATACTTACATCGAAACCCGTAAAAAGCTGGCAGGAAAAGTATTCAACCTTACTTCCGCTTATGATGCTGCTATTTCAAGAATGCTTTTAGATGAGGAATATCCTACCTACTTAAATGCATCTTATAAAAAGGTTTCTGACTTAAGATACGGTGAAAATCCTCATCAGACAGCAGCTTACTATGTTTCTACTTTTGAAAACGGGGCAATGAAAGACTTCGAACAGCTTGGAGGTAAAG
Source organism: Chryseobacterium sp. YR221 (assembly GCF_900176315.1). Lineage (NCBI taxonomy): Bacteria > Pseudomonadati > Bacteroidota > Flavobacteriia > Flavobacteriales > Weeksellaceae > Chryseobacterium > Chryseobacterium sp. YR221. Next base: position 146,855 of record NZ_FWXM01000003.1, on the reverse strand, counting down.
AGCTTTCTTTCAATAACCTACGTGATATGGACCTTTGCTGGAAAGTAGTTACTGAATTCAAAGAAGAAATGGCTTGTTGTGCCGTGAAACATTCTACACCTTGTGGTGTGGCTATCGGAACTTCAGCTTTGGAAACTTACCAAAAAACTTTCGAATGTGATCCTGTCTCTATCTTTGGCGGAATTGTTGCAATGAACTACACAATAAATGCTGCAACAGCTGAAGAGCTGAACAAAACATTCCTTGAGATTGTGATGGCTCCGGATTTTGACGAAGAAGCGCTGGAAGTTTTAAGAAAAAAGAAAAACTTAAGAATCATCAAAATTGTAAACCCTGTTTCTGATAAGCAGACTTGGGTAAAAGTAGACGGTGGTATCTTGGTTCAGGATAACGATACTTACTTCTCTGATGATATCAAGGTAGTTACTGAGGTACAGCCTACTGAAGAACAGAAAAAAGCTTTACTTTTCTCACAGAGAGTGGTAAAATACGTGAAGTCAAATGCAATTGTTGTTTCCAACGGAGTTCAGGCTTTCGGAATCGGTGGAGGACAGGTTAACAGAATCTGGGCAACACAACAGGCTATTGAAAGAGCAAAAGAAAAATTCTCAGGAGATCTTGTATTAGCTTCTGATGCATTTTTCCCTTTCCGTGACGTAGTGGATTTCTGCGCTCAGGAAGGTATCAAAGCTATCATTCAGCCAGGAGGAAGTGTAAAAGATCAGGACAGTGTAGAAGCTGCCAATGAACACGGCATCCCAATGATGTTTACAGGTGTGAGACACTTTTTCCACTAATTAAAATAGAATTAAAAAATAATTAGGGATTGTATTTATAGCATTCAAAATTATATATTTGTAAATTAGACTAGATAATAAATAAAGTATGAGAATATTAATCATAGGTGAAGGCGGTAGAGAATCTGCTCTGGCGGCAAAACTTCAGAATGACCCTAGAATTTCTAAAATGTTTTTTGCCAACGGGAATGCTACTACCGATGTAATAGGAAAAAATGTTCATTTATCAGAAATCAAAGAACTTAGAGATTTCGCTATTAAAGAAAAAGTTGACTTAACGATTGTAGGTCCTGAGGCTCCATTGGTAGCCGGTTTAAAGGATGAATTTAAGCAGCACGATCTTAAAGTTTTTGGTCCTACTCAAAAAGTGGCAAGCTTGGAAGGAAGTAAAGCTTTCTCTAAGAAGTTTATGCAGACCTATGATATCAAAACAGCAAAAGCTGTAGTATTTGATTCATATAACGAAGCTAAAGAATATGTACAGACACAGGAATATCCTTTAGTAATCAAAGCAAGCGGTTTAGCAGGCGGAAAAGGAGTGGTAATCTGTGATACACTTGAAGAGGCAGAAGCTACCATTCATGATTTCATGATCAGAAGAATCTATGGTGATGCCGGTATCCGTTTAGTTATTGAAGAATATTTACAAGGTTTTGAAGCTTCAATTATTGCATTCTCTAACGGAGAAAAATTATTCCCTTGTATCGCAGCAAAAGACTATAAGAAGGCTGGAAAAGGAGATACAGGACCTAATACAGGAGGTATGGGTTCAGTAGCACCAAGCCCTGAATTTACTCAGGAGCATTATGCAGACTTCGAACAGAATATTTTAGAGCCTACCGTTAAAGGTCTTAAAGCAGAAGGTTTCAGCTTTAAAGGAATCATTTTCTTCGGATTAATGATCACTAAAAAAGGAACTTATCTTCTTGAATACAACATGAGGTTCGGAGATCCTGAAACTCAGGTATTGATGGCTCTTATGGAAAACAATCTTCTGGATGTAATTCAGGATTGTATGGACGGAAAAGATATTGAGCTTAAGTTTAAAGACGAAAAAGCAATATGTCTTGTTATGTGTTCGGGAGGATATCCAAGAAATATCGAAACAGGTTTCGAGATTACAGGAGAAGATAAAGTAACCCACAGTAAATTATTATACGCAGGGGCTATGAGAAAAGGAGACAAAGTGGTTTCCAATGGCGGTAGAGTTCTGAACATTGTAGCGACAGGAGCTACTTTCGAAGATGCCCGCAAGAAAGTTTACGAAGATGCAAGCCATGTACATTTCGATTACGGCTTCTACAGAGAAGACATCGGAAAGTTCTAATAAAAATCACGGAAAAAGATTTGGAGACATTCCAAGTCTTTTTTTGTAAAACAGTTAATATTAAATAAGATGCCGGATCTCAGACTTCAGACCTAAAAATCTGATGTCTTACATCTGATATCTTTAAAAAATCAATCATCAAAAATGAACAACGGTATTATTATTTTAGATTTCGGATCCCAGTACAACCAGCTTATCGGAAGAAGAATCCGTGAGATGGGGGTATACTCTGAAATCTTACCTTACAATACACCTTTACAAGATATTTTAGCAAAACAACCTAAAGGAATCATCCTTTCCGGGGGGCCAAGCTCTGTAAATGCAGAAAATGCTCACCTGGTTGAGAAAGCATTATATGAGCAGGGAGTTCCTGTATTGGGAATTTGCTACGGAATGCAGATGACAGCTCACCTTTTAGGAGGTAAAGTAAATAAAGGAGAAAAAGGAGAATACGGTAAAGCAAACCTGGAAATCGTTAAAGAGAGCTCTTTATTAAAAGGGGTTACTCAAAACTCTGTGGTTTGGATGAGCCACTTTGATGAAGTGGGGGAGCTTCCTGCAGGTTTTGAATTAAATGCAAAATCAGGAGTAATTGCTTCTATTTCCAATGAACAAAGCAAAATCTACTGTGTTCAGTTCCACCCGGAAGTTTCGCATACCGAAGAAGGAGGGAAAATGCTGGAAAACTTTGTTTTTGCAATTTGTAATGCAGAGAAGAACTGGAAGCTGACTAACTATATCGAAAAAACAGTTGAAGAAATCCGTGAGAAAGTAGGTGACCACAAAGTAATCCTTGGTCTTTCAGGAGGTGTAGACTCTTCGGTAGCAGCAGTGTTGATTCATAAAGCAATTGGTGACCAGTTGACTTGTATCTTTGTAGATACAGGATTATTGAGAAAAGATGAGGGGAGAAAAGTAATGGATCAATATGGAGAACATTTCCATATGAACATTAAAATGGTAGATGCTCAGGAAAGATTCCTTTCAAAATTGGCGGGAGTAGATGATCCGGAAGCGAAGAGAAAGATTATCGGAAACGAGTTTATTCACGTTTTTGATGAAGAATCTCACAAAATTGAAGGTGCTAAATTCCTTGCTCAGGGGACCATTTATCCTGATGTTATCGAAAGCCAGTCTGTAAACGGACCATCTGCAGTCATTAAATCTCACCACAATGTGGGAGGTCTTCCTGAAGATATGGAATTCGAATTATTAGAGCCATTAAGAGAGCTTTTCAAGGACGAAGTAAGAAGGGTAGGAGAAGAATTGGGAATTCCTCACCACATGGTATACAGACACCCTTTCCCTGGACCAGGATTAGGAATCAGAGTATTAGGAGCTGTAGATGCTGAGAAAGTAAGAATACTTCAGGAAGCTGACGATATTTTCATTGAAGAATTATATAAAAATGACCTTTACGAAAAAGTATCTCAGGCATTTGTAGTTCTTCTTCCTGTAAAATCTGTAGGAGTAATGGGAGACGAAAGAACTTACGAATATACAGCAGTAGTTCGTTCTGCTAATACCATTGACTTCATGACTGCAACATGGAGCAGACTTCCTTATGAATTCTTAGATACTGTTTCAAGCAGAATTATCAACGAAGTAAGAGGAATCAACAGAGTAGCTTATGATATTTCAAGTAAACCACCTGCAACTATTGAGTGGGAATAATCTTGAATTGAATTGACAATATAAATCCTGCCCTTTTGGGCAGGATTTTATTTTTAGTAAAGCATAGGATCAAAAGAGTGATAATATTGGTTTTCTTTCCAGGGAAATTTTGTAATTATTTCATCATTATTAAGGAAGTCTCTTAACGAATAATCATCATCCCGGAAATAAACTTCTTCGATAGAATCATCCTGTTTATATTTAAATTCAATATTAGGTATTGTTTCATTCTGGAATTCATAATCAAATACAGAAGGATCACCATAGAAGTTTTTAAATTTTTCAGTTTTAAATCCTGTTATCAGATCTATTGCACAGCCGGCTAATTTTCTATTTCTATTATCAAATACTAAAATACCCTTGCCCAACAGACTTCGATTACGATAAAATATGTACTCCCATTGTGTATCTCCCTGATTGTTCTTTTCTTTATTATAATAGAATGTCCAGGGCTTGCCAAATGATCCAATATCTATATGATTATTAATGATTTCTGATGATTCTTCCTCAGGAGAAAGATAAACTTCACCTCCTAATTGTTCAATTTGCTGTGTTCTGTAGTTTTTTAAAAACCGTTCTATTTTTTTAAGCTCATTAGTGGTAGAATCATAAGTTAAACAGTTAAATTCTGAAAGCTTATGAAGCTGTTCTTTCGGTATTTCAATATTATTTTCATCAGTGTATTTTATGTAAGTACCCACTTCTATTATATTTTCTTAATTATTTTTCCCTAAATTTAGGTAAAATTACATCAAATGCAAATAGAAACAAGACCCCTGAGTGTTCAGGATTATGATGAACTGGTTGTAACAATGAAGCGTGCCTATCCCCAGATGTCGGAATCAATCTGGTCTAAAAAAAGCATTGAAAAACTTACAAGGATATTTCCCAAAGGTCAGATCTGTATTACAGTAGATGGAAAACTGGCTGCCGTAGCGCTTTCCATTATTGTGAACTATGATGAGTTCGGGGATGACCACACCTATGTGGATATTACAGGGAATTATACATTTAATACCCATTTGTCAACAGGAAATGTATTATATGGAATCGAGGTTTTTGTAGATCCGGAGTTTCGTGAGCTGCGCCTGGGAAGAAGACTTTATGATGCCAGAAAAGAATTATGCGAGCTTCTTAATCTGAAATCAATTATTCTGGGTGGAAGGATTCCGAACTATCATAAATACAGTCATGAGCTTTCTCCCAGAGAATATATACGCAGGGTGAGAGACAAGGAAATTTATGATCCTGTATTGTCCTTCCAGCTTTCCAATAACTTTCTGCCCATAAAGATTCTGAAAAAATACCTTCCTGAAGACGAGTCGTCACTGGAAAATGCTGTTTTGCTGCAATGGAATAATATCTATTACAGTAAAAAACCGAATACCATGCAGGACAGCATTATCCGTTTAGGACTGGTACAATGGCAGATGAGGCATTTTAAGAATATTGAAGCCTTTTATGAGCAGGTAGAGTTTTTTGTCAATGTAATGGGAGACTACAAATCAGACTTCGTATTATTCCCTGAACTTTTCAATACCCCTTTGCTGGCACCCTTCAATAAACTTTCAGAAAGAGACAGTATGATAGAACTTGCCAAATTAAGTGAGGATATTAAAAACAAAATTTCCGAACTGGCGATTAGCTACAATGTAAATATTATCTCCGGAAGTATGCCTGTTTTTGATCATGATAATAATGATTTGTATAATGTCAGCTATCTGCTGCACAGAGACGGCCGCATAGATGAATACAGAAAAATCCATATTACCCCGAATGAAAGAAAATATTACGGAATGAAAGGAGGGAATGAAATTAAAGTTTTTGATACCGACTGTGGCAAAATAGGCCTGGTAATTTGCTATGATGTAGAATTTCCGGAATTACCGAGAATTTTAGCAGATCAGGGCATGAAGATATTATTTGTCCCTTATCTTACAGATACTCAGAATGCCTATATCAGAGTGCGCCATTGTGCTGCAGCAAGAGCTATTGAAAATGAATGTTATGTAGCCATTGCAGGATGTGTAGGAAATCTTCCGGGGGTTAATAATATGGACATCCAGTTTGGACAGGCTGCTGTATTTACTCCTTCAGATTTTGCTTTTCCGTCTAATGCCGTGAAAGGGGAAGCTACCCCAAATACGGAAATGACCTTAATTGTGGATGTAGACTTAAACTTACTCAAAGATCTTCATCATAATGGATCAGTACAGGTCATGAATGACAGGAGAAAAGACCTTTATGATACTTACCTGAAATAACGGGTATAAAAATGTAATACTTAAAAACCACCTCAGTAACAGAGGTGGTTTAAAAACGGATCTATGAATAAATAAATTGGAGAAGTTTAAGTAAGGGCTTCCTTATACTTTTTTATTGTGCTTTACTGCATCTACGAGTAGCTGCTCATTCTCTTTATATGTTTTTAACTGTGATGGGCTCAGGATAGCTTCAAAATCTTTATTGGCACTTTTAAATCCATCAGTAATGATGCGACGTGCTTCCTGATCATTTGTTTTTTTCTTGCTTTTATTCCTTTTATCCAGCACATTCTGCATACCTTCCGCTGCTTTAAGATTGATCGTATAAGCTTTTGGAATCTGCTCATCAGTAAGATCCAGTAAAGAGATCATCACTAAAGTTCTGTAGCCTGCCAGTTCTTTTATCCTGTTGTTTTCAAACTTAGTCATTTGTTCAGGTGTCAGGATTGTCTTTAATGATTTGTCACGCTGTACCATGATCCCTATTAATTCACTGGAAATAGCTTTGTTATTCAGGATATTGGAATTGTCTCCCACTTTTTCATCGAGTGTATCCAGAGATTCAGCTGCTACTTTATTAAAATATAAAGCTTTATTGGTTTGGCTTTCAGTAAGATTTAAATAATCCATTTTAGAAGTCATTGCTTCGGCAATTGAGTTGGCAGAACCCATTTGTGCTTTTAACTGAGCTGTTATGGTAAATAATATGGTAAACAGACCTATTGAAATAATTTTTCGCAACATAATTTGGTTTTTTACTATTTATTGTATTATGATACAAATGTATGTTGCAGAAGAATTTTTCTTATTATCCAAAATCCTTTTTTTATTGTTCAAAATTCTCCATTTGTAGATATATTTTTTTAATTTGATAAATAAAACAAAAAAAATCCGGAGATAATTCTCCGGATTTAACTATTATCCGTTGTCAGGACCTGAATTTATTATTATTTATACTGCGGACATACTACAGCGGGGCAAATTAATCCCGGGCACTGAGGTCTTCCATCAGTAGGACAACACTGATGTGAGCAGTTACCGATGATGATACCACTCCCTGCAATACCTTTTAATTGTTCTCTTGAAAGTTTGTTGTTACGTAAATTTTTCATTTTGTAATACTTTTATTGGTTTGTTTTCTTGTACGCTGTAAATATAGAAAAATATATTACATTTTATCACTAATGTTAGAATTTTATTATTATGATTGGTTTTAATGCTGTAAAATATTGATTATGTATTTGAAATTTTTAATATCTGCTTTAGAATGATTATATTTATTTTTTAATAAAAACTAAAAAATTATGCAAAAAGGAACTGTAAAATGGTATAACACAGAGAAAGGATATGGCTTTATTACCTTGGAAGGAAGTGAAAATACCATTTTTTGTCATCATTCAGCGATTGTCGGCGCTTCGAAATCTTTGTCGGAAGGGCAGACTGTAGAATTCAATATCGTACAGGGTCCAAAAGGGTCTCAGGCAGAAAATGTCAGGGTAGTAGATAATGACTAGAATAGAATGATAAATAAATCTAAAAGATGAGTGCAAAAAAACTGTCAGTGTTCTGGCAGTTTTTTTTATTAAACACTTTTATAAAAACATACTTGGGAACGGTTTTTGGAGTAAATTGCACCTATTATAGATATATTATGTTCGACAAGCAGCAACGAAAACTGAAAAGGTCTGCCAGGCTCATCTCCGTACTGAGTAAATACGGGTTTAAAGATATGCTGGCAAGAATGAACGGGGGAAATAAACAGGAAGAAGTGTCAGCCAATTCAGATGAAATCATCTCAAAAGGGACCGTTTATGAAAGGATCAGATTGGTGCTGGAAGAGCTTGGACCTACTTTTGTAAAGCTGGGACAGACATTTAGCAGCCGGGAAGATCTTTTGCCACCGGAGCTGATTCAGGAACTACAGAAACTACAGGACAAAGTAGAAACTGTAGAGATGGACGTAGAAGATGTTCTCGAAAATGAATTTAATATTTCTGTAAAAGACCATTTTCTGGAGATTCAGAAAGCACCCTTGGCTACAGCTTCTATTGCCCAGGTTTATAAAGCCGTTTTACAGGATGGAAGTCCGGTGATCTTAAAACTCAGAAAACCTGATGTACAATCTGTGATTGAAGATGACTTGCTGCTCATCAAAGATTTAGAAAAGCTTTTGTCTGCTTATTCCGAAATAGGAGAGAAACTCAACCTGAAACAGGCCATTTCTACTTTCGAGAAATCATTACTGGAAGAAGTTTCCCTGATCAACGAAAAAAATAATATCCAGCAGTTTCGTCTTAATTTTAAAAACAATAAAGAAACCTACGTTCCCAAGATATACGAAGAATTTTCCAATAACAATATTCTTTGTATGGAGTTTATTGATGGAATAAAGGTTACCGATAAATCAGCTCTTTTAGCCAATCATATTGATCCGGTAAAAGTCTCAGAAGCCGGATTGAGGCTTTTTGTTTCTCAGATTTTAGATTATGGATTTTTTCATGCAGACCCACATGCCGGAAATATTTTAGTAAAAAAGGATGGAAAGATTGTCTTCATTGATTTTGGTGCAGTAGGTAAAATTCAGCCTAACGATAAAGAGATTCTTGAAAACCTGATCGTAAGCTTTGTGGCCAAAAACCCACATAAAATAGTTCGCTATCTCAAAAAGATGGCAATAAGCTATGAGATTCCTGACGAAAGAAGGTTTGAAAATGATGTAGAAGATATTCTGAATTTTGTGCACAGCTCATCCTTGCAGGAAATTAATATTCAGGTTATCATCAATAAAATGAAGGATATCCTGAAAGATAACAGGCTTTATATGCCCGATTATTTTTATCTTCTGTTTAAAGGAATCAGCCTGATAGAAGGAGTGGGCAGGAATATCAACCCTGAATTGGATATTGTAAAAAGTCTTCATCCTTACACTAAAAAAATATTTACAAAAAAGATCAATCCCAAGAATATTTTAAAAACAGGATTGGATAAAATGATGAATTTCACTGACAATGTGGATGAAATTCCCAGAGAACTCCGTTCTGTACTTCAAAAGCTGGATGAAAATAAATTTACAGTTTCCAGTGAAATCAAAAATATAGAAAAGACAAATCAGCTGATAAAATCCAGTGTGACCAATCTGATTCTTACGATGGTGCTGGGAGCCAATATTATTGCTACGGCCATTGTTTTTGCCTCCGAATCAGGACCGAGGATAGGGGAGCTTTCTCTGGTCGCGGTGTTAGGGTTTGTTTTTTCAGTCATTTTAGTTCTAGTCATTTTACTCAGAATAACAAGGAAGTAGGAGGAGAGTTAAGAGTTAAGAGTTTTTGAAATAAGATGAATACATGTACAACCTGAACTTTAAAATCGCCTATCCCATAAAAAACAAAAATAACAATGAGAACAATTAGTATACTTGCTTTTATCTTCTGTAGTTCACTGTTTATGGCTCAGATCACTTCTGAAAAAGGGGTATTGGGAGATTTTGATGGCAATGGAACAAAAGAATATGCTTATACTAAAGTCAGTGATTGTAATGATGATTGTGACGGACAATGTGAAACAACTATTTATTTCAGTGATAAAAAGATAAAACCATTCATAATTTCTCCAGCCTTTGACGGTGCTTTATATAACCTGGGAGATCTTAATGATGATGGAAAAGATGAGATGGGTTTTTATCCCGGATGGTGCACAAGCTGCTGGCACCCATTTTATGCATATACATTAAGTGAAGCCGGCTGGAAACCTTTAGTTCCTCCTATCTCTACACACTGTAATCAATGGGAAGACGAAAAATTTCCTATTAAAAAAGACCCTAAAAAGAAAGGATATGTCATCATTACCTCAAGCAAATGGGAAAATGATGATATTAAAGTGAGCAGTAAAAGCCTTAAAATAAATTAAAAATTAAGAATAGGAGGTTAAAAACTGATGATTATCCGGTTTTTACTCAGGTCTGAAATCTCACATCTTATATCCGGATTTTATTCTCTGAAAAACATGATCTTTGGCATCAAAAGCTGCTGATTATTGGTTATACAGTCTCAAGTCTCAAATCTCCAATTCACTCCGTCTGCTGTCTCTATATCCCTTTCTTCTCCAATACTGTCACCGCGCCTTCTGTTTACCTCTTACAACCTAAATTTTACATTATACATTTTAATACCTATCTTTGCAAAATGGAAAAACTCACTTTTGCAGATTTTGACCTGCCGGTTAAAATTCTTGATGTTTTAGCGGATATGGAATTATTTGAACCTACTCCAATTCAGGAGAAGAGTATAAAGCCTATTCTTTCCGGAAGAGATGTAATGGGAATTGCACAGACCGGAACCGGAAAAACATTAGCCTATCTTCTGCCAGTTCTTAAAACATGGAAATATAATAAAGCAGGGAATCCAACTGTTTTGGTACTTGTTCCTACCAGAGAATTAGTAGTTCAGGTAGCTGAAATTCTTGAAAAACTGACTGTAAATACTACTGCAAGAGTAATTGGAATATATGGAGGGAAAAATATCAATACTCAAAAACTGTTATTCAATGACGGTTGCGATATTTTGGTAGGTACTCCAGGAAGGGTAATGGACCTTTCTATAGACAATGCCATTTCCCTGAAAGAAGTTCAGAGACTGATTATCGATGAGTTTGATGAGATGCTTAATTTAGGTTTCAGACCACAGCTTACCCATATTTTTGAAATGATGAGAGAGAAGAGACAGAATATTCTTTTCTCTGCAACCATGACTGAAGCTGTAGATGTGATGCTGGATGAGTATTTTGCCAGTCCAATAGAAATTTCATTGGCAAAATCCGGTACTCCACTTGAAAAAATAGAACAGACGGCGTATAAAGTTGAAAACTTCAATACCAAAATCAATTTACTTGAACACTTATTGAAGACTAAGACTGATATGTCTAAGGTGCTTATTTTTAATAACAATAAAAGACATGCTGACCTTCTTTTTACTAAAATTGATGAGTTATTTCCTGGTCAGTTTGATGTAATTCACTCAAATAAATCTCAAAACTACAGGCTTAAGGCTATGAAAAGTTTTGAAAATGAAGAGATCAGAGGGTTGATTACCACGGATGTTATGGCCAGAGGTCTTGATATTTCCAATATTACTCATGTTATCAATTTTGAAACACCTGATATTCCGGAACAGTATATCCACAGAATCGGTAGAACCGGTAGAGCAGATAAAGACGGTAAAGCAATCACTTTCGTAACGAAGAAAGAAGAGCCTTTGATTCTTGATATCGAGCTATTGATGGATAAAGAATTAATCTTTAATGATTTCCCTGAAGGGGTGAAAATTAATCCTGCCAAGATTGCTTCTGAGAAAGATGAAGTGATCATGAAGAACCCTGTACAGGTAAAACTGAATGAAGGAGGAGGAGCATTTCACGAGAAAAAGGATAAGAATAAAAAGGAAAACTGGGGTGGACCTTCAAAAAGGAAAGAGCCGAAAAAATTTGGAGCCAACAGAGCTCAGCAAAAGGCAATATCAAAATCTAAGAGAAAGAAATAAAAAAATAGGCTGCCTCGCTTTTGAGACAGCCTATTTTTTTTATGTTATTCTTGAAAATAGTTTATTTCATATAAGGATCCAAAACCTTTTTCCAGATCTGGTATCCTTCAGGTTTAAAATGAAGCATATCTTCCACAAAAATATCTTTTCTTACATTTCCGTTAGCATCTTCCATGGCTTTGGTAACATCAATAAATTCAGCGTTAGGCTGTTTTTTCATAAAAGCAGCAATTTTTTTATTGGCTTCTTTCATCTGGGGCCACAGCTTCTCTCTACTCGGAGAGTACTTTATTGAAATATAATCCACTTCAATATTCGGAAATCTTTCACGGATCTTTTTATAGAAAGCCTTGTAACGGTTAACTAGTTTTTGCGCTTTCAGCTGATGGTTGTCTGCGAAGTCATTTTCACCACAATAAATAATGATCTGTTTAGGCTGATAGGGTGCTAAAAGATCATCTGCAAAATCATTGAGGTCTGTAAGCCTTGAGCCACCGAAACCTCTGTTGATAATGGTTTTGTCGGGAAAATAAGACGCTACATCAGTCCATTTGGTAAAAGATGAACTTCCTAAAAACAAAATAGCATCCTTAGCTGGTGGGTTTTGTTGATCTTCTTTTTTGAAATTTTGGATATCCTGCCAGAACATTGGCTTTTTTTCCTGAGAAAAGGAAATGACAAAAAACAGCAAGAGAAATGCTGAGAGAATCTTCTTCATTGTTTCAATTTTTAATTTCAGATAAAAGTAATAAAAAACTCCCGATTAACGGGAGTTTATCATTTATCTTTTGTAGGTTACATACGTTACATCCGGGATCTTATCTCCATCCTGGTCATAGTTACCAAACTGTTGAGCTAATCTAAGTTCTGTATTGGATAGGATATCAACTTTATAGTTATTGTTCTCATCCTGGTCAAACTTGATCCCTAAAATTTTAGCATCAGCATCATAGGTGTATCTTCCTTCACTTTTCCCATTCACCTGGCAGTCTGCACCTCCTGTTCCGGAGTAAGCTGTATAGCTGACATAAAAGTCTGTTCTGAAGAAAAGAGTATTTTTTTGATCGCACCCTTCTGGAGTAGAAGAAGAAAGCACCGTTTTATTATCTTTTCCGGAAATAACTTCTCTTTTGGCTTCTTTCCAATCTCCTTTAATAATATCCATTTCATAAGCTTGCATATCATCATCTTTACAAGAAGTAAGCGCCAAAGCAGAAAAGGCAAATAAAAGTAGCTGTTTTTTCATTTTCACAAATTTAAGAATATGCTAAAATATAAATAAATTTGAAATATCTATAATGAAATCACTATTTTTTAAACAAATGTTTATAAATAAGATAATTTGGAATTATTGTACTGCTTTTAAGCTACCAGGCTGGTACGCAGAAAACAATTCATTTAAAGATTCAGGGCTTTATTATTAAAATTCAATAGAAGTGAATTTTAATTTCTCTATAATCTCCACCAAAAAATCCCCGGAATTAACCCAAACATACTATTTTCAATGAACACCATCATTATAATATGTTTGAAGCTTTAGTAAGAAACCTAAAAAAGCGGACCATAGCCCGCTTTTTTGATATCAATTACTGTTTTCCAGTCTATATTAATAGCTCATTTCTACAATTTTAGAAGCATCCTGAGGAGTCAGTTTTTTATATTCTCCAAGTCCCAGCCATTTTCTGTCTGTAAAAGCTTTTTCTACTCTTTCAGCAGTTCCTTTGTAGTCTTCTGTATATTCAGAAAGTTTTGTTTTAATCTGTAGGCTATGGAAGAAGTCTTCCAATTTTTTGATTCCTGCTTCAGCTTTTTCCTCTACAGTTCCGTCTTTAATACCCCAAACTCTTTCAGCATATTGTGCCAGTTTTCCTTTCTTATCGTCAAAATTATAACGGTAATGAGAAGGAGCAATGATCGCTAAAGTTCTTGCATGATCGATACCGAAATAAGCTGTCAGTTCATGGCCCATTGCGTGTACAGCCCAGTCGGTGATTACTCCTTTCTGGATCAGCCCGTTTAAGGCCATTGTACAGCACCACATAAAGTTTCCGGCAGCATCATAATTGAAATCATCAGCCAATACTTTTGGAGCTGTTTCCTGCAGACTGATCAAAATACTTTCAGCAATTCTTTCCTGAAGATCAGCAGAAGACGGTGCAGTCATGTATTGTTCCAAAACATGGGTGTAAGCATCGGTAATTCCATTAATGATCTGATTTTTAGGAATTGACCTGATTACTTCAGGATCTAAAACAGAAAATTGAGGGAATAATCCCGGACCCCCGGAAGATAACTTCTCATTAGTTTCCCTTCTGGAAATCACATACCCGGAATTCATCTCGGAACCTGTAGCAGGAAGGGTTAGAATACTTCCGAAAGGCATTCCTTCCCCTTCAAATGTTCTTACCTGTTTTCTCAGAATTTCCCATGGTTCTCCGTTATAGTTAGCCGCTGCAGAAATGAATTTGGTACCGTCAATTACGGAACCTCCTCCTACAGCAAGAAGATAAGTGATGTTATTTTCTTTGATGAAGCTGATCGCTTTAATCAGCACTTCGTATTCCGGATTGGCAGGAACGCCGCCGAATTCATGTAAGTCGTGATCTTTCAAAGCATCTTTCACCTGATCATAAACACCATTGTGTTTGATACTTCCTCCGCCATAAATCATTAATATTTTGGCGTCTTTAGGAATTTCATTGGAAATTTTAGCGATTTCGCCTTTTCCGAAAAGTATCTTAGTTGGGTTTTTAAACTCGAAATTAAGCATTGTTCTAAATTTATTTTAAGCCAAATTTACGGAATGAAAAAAGAAAAATGAGTTAAGGAAGTTTTAAAATTCCTATGATTGATTTTAATGAAAGCTATTGCAAACAATATAGATTGGGCAATACTCCCGTGATCACATTCTATAGATTAGCGGAGAGGTGTTTTTTTGCTCTTTTTATAAAACCTTCTTTATCCTTTTTAATGTCTTCCAGCAGTTTTTTTCTATCTTCCGGGATACTGAGATATTTATCTCCCCAAAGGTTAATTTCAACGATTACCGGAACGAGATCAATGCCTTTTTCTGTAAGGTAATAGAGGATTTTCAACTTGTTTTCAGGATGGTCTTTCTTATCGATGATACCATTTTCCAGCAGATGCTGAAGTTTTGATGCCAGAATATTGGTGGCAATCTTTTCATCTGCTTTTAGAAATTCGCCATAGGTGCTTTCTTTTTTAAGCATGAGATCCCGTATAATTAATAATGACCATTTATCTCCCCAGATTTCCAGGGAGCAACTGATAGGACAGTCTGATCTTTTCTTACCCATAATGTTAATTTTAAAATAATACTTGCAAAATGAAAGTCTTTATTCTAATTTTGCTTTTATTTTGCAAGTAAATTTAAACATAAAAATGAATACATACAATGGAAGATTATGATATTGCCGTGATCGGCTCCGGACCTGGTGGATATGTAGCTGCGATAAGAAGTGCACAGCTTGGATATAAAACGGTCATCATTGAAAAATATGATACACTGGGAGGAACGTGTACCAACGTAGGCTGTATTCCGACAAAAGCTTTGCTGGACAGTAGCCACCATTATGCGGAAGTTCAGCATAAGTTTAACGAACATGGAATTAAAGTAGATCAGCTAGCCCTGGATTTTTCCCAGATGTACAAAAGAAAATCTGAAGTCGTTTCAAAAAATACGGAAGGGCTTCATTTTCTGATGAATAAAAATAAAATTACCCGGTTGAAAGGGACGGCAGGTTTTGTAAATAATACTACGCTAAAAGTGGTTAATGAAGAGGGCGTTGTAAATATTACCGCTAAACATTATATCATTGCTACAGGCTCAAAACCTTCAGGTATTCCGGGGGTAGAAATAGATAAAAAAAGAATCATTACTTCTACAGAAGCCCTCGCTTTAAAAGAACAGCCAAAATCTATGGTGATCATCGGTGGAGGAGTGATTGGGGTTGAAATGGCATCTATTTTTAACCGTATCGGAACACAGGTAACCATTCTGGAATACGCCGACCATCTGATTGCCACAATGGATCATGAATTAGGAAAAAACCTTCAGAAGATTTTGAAAAAAGAAGGTATTGACATCCGTTTAAATCAGAGCGTTTATAAAGCTGAAAACTTAGGTTCCTCAGCTAAAGTTCTTTTTAAAGATAAAAACGGAACAGAGAACGAACTGGAGGCAGAGTATATTTTGGTAGCCGTGGGAAGAAGCCCATATATAAAAGGGTTGGGATTGGAAAATACAGATATACAGATTGATAACCGGGGATTTATTAGAGTAAATGAAAGAAACCAGACAGCTGTTCCCAATATGTATGCTATCGGTGATGTAATCGGGGGAGCGATGCTGGCACATAAAGCTGAGGAAGAGGGTGTTTTTGTAGCAGAAACAATCAACGGGCAGCAACATCATATCCATTACGATCGTATTCCTTCTGTGGTGTATACGTGGCCTGAAGTAGCTTCTGTAGGATATACAGAAGAATATTTAAAGAAAAATAATATAGCTTATACCGTTGGGAAATTTCCATTCTCTGCCAGTGCAAGAGCACGAGCTTCTATGGATACAGATGGATTTTCAAAAGTCTTGGTAGACCCTAAATATGGAGAAATCTTAGGGATTCATATCATAGGAGCAAGAGCCGCAGATTTGATCGCACAAGGGGTTATTGCTCAGGAATATGAAGTGACGGCAGAAGATATGTTCCGTATTTCTTATTCCCATCCCACTTATTCTGAAACTTTGAAAGAAGCGTATTTGATTGCATCAGGCCAGGGTGCAATTAATATATAAAAAATAAACCATTAAGATTGTTGAAGCTGATAAAAATAGTTAAGGAAATAGCTAAAGCCCTTTTTTAGCAATGTGCTTTATTTTTTCATCTAAGATGAATCTTAATTATTCTTACTTTCTTCAACAATCTTAATGGTTTAAAATTTTAGATTATCGATTTTATAACAGATAAAATCCTTGCGTCTTAGCTTCAGTTACAAAGAAGAACAGTTCTCATCCTTTGTATAAATACCATTAGTTTTCGCTTCCAGTTTTCCGGTTTTTCTGTTGATTTTAACGGAAAAAGACTCTTTCACAGCCGGACAGCCCTTAGACTGCATAAGAAACATGGAGATATGACGGTCTTCAATTTTATACGCTCCCGTAAAGCGGTTACTCGTGTCAACAGAATATCCATAAGTTTTTGCCAGCAGAATAGCCTCTGGAAGATTATCAACGGTTCCGATAAAATCTCTCAATTGCTGCTCATTGGAAAAATAAATAGATCTTTCGTTTTTACAAGCCAGAATGTATGAAAAGCAGTTGTTACCTATACATTTCTGGAAAAAACCTTTTTCAGGAACGGGTTCATTAATCGTCATAAATTCAGGAGCCTGGCTTTCGTAGATCACTGCTTTTTCATAATCTGAATCATTACTGAGAACACGCCAGTAAGCATAATCTTTATTAGGTACAATGAAAGGATAGAGATAATCTACGGTATCGAGGATATCAGGGATTTTTTTATAATCATCAGGAACCTTGATCTGGCTGTAAAGCAGATTGGAAAGAATAAGGGAAAATGCGATGATTACTTTCATAGAGAGTGTGTTTCCAGTGCAAATTTAAGAAAGAGAATTATTTCAATATAATTTTATAATACCCTTTTTCATCAGTTACATCAATACCTATGCCTGTAAATGTTAATTTATTAATTTGATAACCATCACAACCTCCTTTAAATTCCGATGACTGTATTGAAAAATCAAAAGATTTAAGATTAGAAGAGAAAGTATATTTTTTTATACCATTATATGCACCTACATTTTCCAAAATAACCATATCATCAGATGTTTTTGTCAGACTTACTCCAGCTTGATTTTCTTCAACCACTGAATAAGAAGTAAGTTTTCCGTTTGTAATAAGATTTTCATCATTAGAATCTACAAACTTAAAAAGTATCGGAAGAGGTGCATTGTAACAATCTTTTTCACAGGCTGTGAATATGAAAGTTATTAATAAGAATAAGAATAAGAATATTTTTTTCATGGACTATGGATGGTATGAAGAGTAAAATTAATTATTAATATTTTGTAATCAAAACGATACTACCCCTGAATTATTAAAACGGGCTCTAAATATTTTCAAAAGCTGTGCAAGCTGATCATCTGTGATATCAAAATCATCGATATTGATTTCTATTTTTTCGTTGTTGTGAAAAAAGTATAAATAATTTATTTCAGGTTTATAATCATGTTTAGAATCACGGCTTACCAAACGTTTTACAATAATCTTTTCAAGTTGAATTTCATTCCACAAATACCTTGCATTATTTTTTATCTGAATTCCTTCTCCATTGATGGAGATGATCATTTGTGATGTTTTTTTGATTTCGGAAATTATTTTAAAAATAAAATAACCAGTAAATCCAAGAAGTATAAATAATACAAATATTGCTGTTCCATTAAATTTGAACTTAAAACCTGAAAGAAAAAATAGTCCCAGAATTGCAAACATACTGTAAGTAGCAATAGCAATAATTCTACCTGAACGCGAGTATTTGACTATAATTTCATCAGGAACTGAATTCTCAGTATATTTAATTTTATCACTTTTATGAAGAGAATATTCTTTATGAATGAAAACTCCATTGATGAATGTAGCAATGAAAAAAATAATAGAAAGAGGAATAAAATATTGTAGTAGATAAATACCTGTCAATAAGGCTAAAATCCCAAAAATCGTGTAAAAAATAATACCGAAATTAAACTTTATCATTTCATAGAATTTGACATGTTTGATTGATGTCAAATCTACAAAAACTTAATCGGGTATCCCACTGCAACATTTCCGGTGGTGATTTTTTTAAGCTTAGATTCCATCATTTTTTTGGTCAGAGGTTTCAGATGGTCAGTATATAAGATTCCCTGCGTATGGTCATATTCATGCTGAATAATTCTGGCAGTAAGCCCTATATAGGTTTTGGTTTGCAGCAGGAAATGTTCATCCAGATATTCGAGGGTGATTTCCCAGGGTCTTTTTACTTTTTGCGAAAGACCGGGAATACTTAAGCATCCTTCATAGTCTTCCCATGTTTCTGCTGAGCTATTGATTATTTTAGCATTGATGAAAGTTTCTTTTATTCCCTTATCATTTTTACCAAAGTAGAGTATCTGCTCTTCACTCCCCAGGTTTTCAAAAACAATTTTACTGTCAACGATGAAAAGCTGTAACGCTTTTCCTATTTGTGAAGATGACAAACCGCAGCCATCGGCATTTTCCATGGTTTCCCACATGTCGGTTATGAGCTTCTGAATTTCCGGGGTATCCCTTTCTGTTTTCGAACATTTTTGTTTTAAAATAGCGTTTCCATATGCCCAAATAGATAACTTCATTGTCGTATTTTTTTGCAAAGTTCTGCAGAAGCTTGCAGGTATACAATGAACCTATGTTAATTAATCTGTCTGCGAATTCGGCTTAAGGCCTGTGGAGTGATTCCAATATAAGAAGCAATATATTTTAAAGGAACACGTTTCAGCATTTGAGGCTGCTCGGTGAATAATTTTAAGTAACGCTCTTTGGCGGTAAGTTTTAGTAAAGAAAGCTCTCTTTTACTCTTAGCTAAAAATAATTTCTCAGAAGCAAAACGGCCCAGGTGATTTCCAACGTTGGTGTGGCTGTAAATTTTCTGTAAATCATCATAAGAAATCTGCCATACCACAGTTTCTGTTAAAGCCTGCATTTCATATTCAGAAGGGGTTTGGGTAAGAAAGGAATCATAGGCACAGGTAAATTCTTTTTCAAAACCGAAACTGAAGGTATACCCATATTCATCATCAGGAATATAAAATCTTACCAATCCCGATTCTATAAAGGATAAAAATTCTTCGGTATCTCCGTGCTGGGTAATAATTTCATTTTTGGCATATACTTTTTTGTGGAAATGCCCTGCAATAAATGCCCATTCCGACTCCTGCAATTTGACAATCTGTTCGTAATATGCTCTGATGTAACCCATAGGAATTTTTTGAGTAAATTGTTATAATTTCAGTGTATTACTGATTATATTTAAGAAAAAATTAGAAGTCAAAGTTACAGAATATTTATGGAGAATAGGGAACATTGATATTTACATTTTCTATCCCTCTTTTTTGTCATTTGTCAATTAATTTAATTTCAAAATCACTTACATTTGTTATATGATACACGACCAACGCGCAGAAAAATTCAGGCAGATTGTGGAGAATAAATTCCAGATTTACAATTCATTATTTATGAGCCTGCCTTATGATAAAATGACTAATATCGGGATGCTTCTTCCGTTTCTTTATGAAGAAAGCAGAACCGGCTATGAAGCAGGGAAGACCCCTGAGGAAATTGTAGAAGAATTTTTTAAAAACCATACAGATCTTCAGACGGAGGAACAAAAGCTGGAGCTTCTTTTTAAAATTATTCAATATATAGAGAGGCAGGTTGTTTTGTTTGACAGTATTGAAGATGCTGCCTTTCCTAACCTACATTCTGAAAGTGACAGCGGAACTGTGACCAATCTTTTTGAACGTTCTTTTCAGGATCATAAAATTGAAAAAGTACGCGAAAAGTTGAAGGACTTTACAGTTAAGGTTGTATTTACGGCTCACCCTACCCAGTTTTATCCAAGCTCAGTACAGAGAATTATACAGGATTTAAGAGGAGCCATTACCAGTGATTCTGTCACACAGATTGATACCCTTTTGCAGCAGTTAGGGAAAACACCCTTTGTCAATAAGGAAAAACCGACGCCAATAGATGAGGCGCTGAGTATTATCTCCTATTTGAGGTATGTCTATTACGATACTATTGGTGAGCTGTTTACGAAGATTAAGAAAACTTTTGGAAACGGACATTTCCACCTGCATGAAGATATTATTCAGCTTGGTTTCTGGCCTGGAGGCGATAGAGACGGGAATCCTTTTGTTACTGCAGATGTTACTAAAAGAGTATCAAAAGAACTTCGCTCTGCAATTTTGAAATCGTATTACAGCCATTTGAAATTTATCAGAAGAAGATTAAGCTTTAGAGGGGTTTCGGAGGTTTTAACTCAGGTAAGTGAAGAATTGTATGCTGCTATTTTTGATGGTAAAAGTATTACGGCAGAAGAAATTTTAAAGAGAACTGATGAAGCAGAGAAAATATTAATCAATGAACATAATTCTTTGTTCTTAGATCTTTTGGTCAACTTCAGGGACCGTGTGAAAATTTTTGGAACTCATTTTGCGACTTTAGATATCAGACAGGACAGCAGGATCCATCAGAAGGTAATAGATGATGTTTTTGCGAAAATATATGGAAATGAAGACGCCGATGCAGAACAGAAATTCAATACACTGATTCAGATTTCGGATAAAGTAAATGCGGATGATTTTGAAGATATTGTAAAGGATACTCTGTTAACAGTATCACAGGTATCGGAAATTCAGCGTCTGAATGGATTAAGAGGAATGAACCGTTATATTATTTCCAATTCTGATGCCGTGAAAGATGTCATGAACGTATATGCTTTCTTCAAAATATGTGGATACAAAGATGAAGAGATCAATATGGACATTGTTCCGCTTTTTGAAACAATGGAAGGCCTTGCCAATGCGGAAAATGTAATGAATGAGCTCTATCAGAATCCGGTATATAAAAAGCACCTTGAAAAAAGAGGCTATCAGCAGACCATTATGCTTGGCTTTTCTGATGGAACGAAAGATGGTGGTTATCTGAAGGCAAACTGGGAAATCTATCAGGCAAAAGAACTTCTTACTAAACTTTCTGAAGAGAATAACATTAAAGTCGTATTTTTTGACGGAAGAGGTGGCCCGCCAGCAAGAGGAGGAGGTAAAACCCATGACTTCTATGCTTCACAGGGAAAAACAATTGCCAATAATAAAATTGAGCTCACTATTCAGGGGCAAACCATTACCAGTATTTTTGGAAATAAAGAACAGGCAAAATACAACTTCGAACAGCTTCTGACGGCCGGAGTTGAAAATGATGTATTTAAAAATGCTAAAAAAGACCTTACTGAAAAAGAAAGAGCATTAATTATTGAACTGGCTAATATTAGCTATCAAAAATATTCAGATCTTAAGGCGCACCCAATGTTTGTTCCCTATCTGCAGGAAATGAGTACTTTGGAATATTATGGGAAAACCAATATTGGAAGTCGCCCTTCCAAAAGAGGAAACGGAAATGAATTGAAATTTGAAGATTTAAGAGCTATTCCGTTTGTAGGTTCATGGTCTCAGCTAAAACAAAATGTCCCTGGATTCTTTGGCTTCGGGTATGCTATGAAGCAGATGAAAGAGGAGGGAAGGTTTGAAGAAGTAAGAGAACTGTACAAAGGTTCGGATTTCTTTAAAACTTTAGTTTTAAACTCTATGATGAGTATGAACAAGTCTTATTTTCCTTTGACATATTATATCAAAAATAATCCGAAGTTCGGTGCATTCTGGAACGTTCTGTTTGATGAATATGAACTTTCAAGAGAGATCATGCTGGAACTTACCGGTTTTAAAATGCTTCAGGAAGAAGATCCTTTATCCAGAAAATCTGTGAAAATCCGTGAAAAAATTGTACTTCCTTTACTGAGTATTCAGCAGTATGCATTGATGAAGATTCAGAAAGGAGAGGGCAATAAAGAAGCCTATGAGAAGCTGGTAACCCGTTCCTTATTCGGAAATATTAATGCAAGCAGAAATTCTGCTTAATATAATTTTCGTACAAGTACAATAATAAGAGATATCAAAAAAAACGGGCTTCAGTCCGTTTTTTTTTGATATCTAGTCTAAGCCTAATGGTTTCAGCCTAATTTAATTTCTATGACAAAAGCAGATCATATTCATGAAAACAATAGGGTTCTTTGTATGGTAAGATACCATTGAAATCTTCTATAAATTACGAAGGTCTTTCTGCCTTATTATTTCCTAATTCAGCTAAATTAACGGAGATGAAAATAGTGTCATTCGTGAAAGATATTTGTGATATTAGTGTTTAAAAAAGCAGATAGAAAACTTCTTATTCTTTTATGAATTTTTCAAAATAAAACTTGTCTTTCATCTGAATTTTAAGATAATAAACCCCTTTTGTAACATCTTCTACCTTTATAGATTTCTGGTTGTTGTTTTTTCTGATCAGTCTTCCCAAATGATCATAAACCTCCAGTGATGTTATTTCATTTTCAGTTCTTACATTCAGCATGTTTTTAGCAGGATTCGGATAGATGATGGAAGTCTCTTTTTTCAGAATTTCCGAAGTATTTAATACTGAATTATATAAACTTCCGAAATTCAAGATGCCATATCCCATCTGATCGGTATGGTTGGGATAAAGAGAAGCTGTTTGTCTGAGTTTTATTCTTATCTGTTCTCTGTCCATGGTGGGGAATGCCTGAATGAAACAGGCGACACCGCCTGCTGCGATAGGAGTGGCAATAGATGTTCCATTGAGAATAATGGTAGCATTATTGTAGACTGTGGTAGTGGCTGTACCCTGGGCACTTCCGTCAGGTTTTATAGTTCCCGAAGAATTAGGTCCGTAGGAAGAAAATCCTGAAGAATTCCCTGAACCGTCTACTGCTCCAATCGTGAATACTTTTGCATTGTCCGCAGGTGTTAGCAGATAATGCCAGGGTTCCTGACCGGAATTTCCTGCAGCAACAAGAACAAATATTCCTTTTTCGGCGGCTATTTGTGCCGCTCTTGCAATAAAAGAAGTTGTTCCATTCATATCTGCATATGTGTAATTATATTGGGAGTCATCAAAAACACTATATCCCAGGGAGGAGGTGATCATTTCCACTCCCTTTCTGTCTGCTTCCTCAGCGGCTTCAATCCAATATACTTCCTCCTCCGGGATTTCTACTCCAGCCTTTTCACTGCGGTAAAGATAAAAATCAGCATCCGGAGCAGATCCTACAAATGTATTTTCCAAATAACCTCCCATAGCCCCTAAAATCATTGAGCCATGCTCACTTAAGGAAATATTATAAATATCATCGGTTTTAGTCACAAAATCGTAACCACCTTTTATGTGATTATTCGTTCGTAATCTTGAGAATGCAGAACCGGTATTTACAAAAGGAAATCCGGCATCAATAACAGCAATAGAAACTCCTGTTCCCGTATATCCTGCCAGATGAAGGGGTTTTATATTGAGCTGATCTATCTGTGCGGTACCCGCTCCATAATCAAAGGTCGTAAGCGTTTTACCGGTGTCTGAATTATTTTTCCATTTGTCAATGGGTTTTATTTTAGGAACTCCCGATCCATTTCTTGCAAAACTTTGAACAGATAGCACAAAAGGCTGAGCCTGTAAGCTGACTATCTGGGCTGGAGTGGCATTCACAGCAGCTCCATTCAGCCATTTGGAATAATCGGTAACAGTGAACCCCATATTTTGCAGATTCTGTAAATAAGAAAGCTCAATAGGAGCGTCCTGGTCATTTAGGGAAATTCCCAGTGCAGTACGCCTGTTAAGTGATTTTTGGGAAAGTTCTGAAAGTGGATTGGCAAAAAAAGCGGCTTTATTGGGTTTATCTGTAAAATAAACAAAAACAAGCTGTGTTTGAGCCTGAAAAATAGAATAACCTGCTAATAAACAAAAGAGTAAAATTTTATTCATAGTATTATTTTGTATAAAGATAAAAACAAAATCAATAAAATTTTTGATAGGATTTTAAATTCCTTATTTTTACACAAATATTTATTTATGAAAAAAATTCAGATGGTTGACTTGCAAAGTCAGTATTACAAAATAAAGAATGATGTAGATAATGCAGTTTTAAATGTAATGGATTCTGCGGCTTTTATCAACGGTCCTGAAGTAAAGTCTTTCCAGAATGAATTGGAGTCTTATTTAGACGTAAAACATGTGATTCCATGTGCTAATGGAACGGATGCTTTACAGATTGCCCTGATGGCGCTGGACCTGAAAGAAGGGGATGAGGTTATTACTGCTGATTTTACCTTTGCTGCAACGGTGGAAGTGATACACCTGCTTAAATTAAAATCTGTTTTGGTAGATGTTGATTACGATACCTTCACGATTTCAACAGAAGAATTAAAAAAAGCAATTACGCCAAAAACAAAGGCAATTATTCCGGTACATCTATTTGGACAGTGTGCCAATATGGAGGAGATTTTAAAAATTGCAGAAGAGCATAATTTATATGTTATTGAAGACAATGCACAGGCAATTGGTGCAGAATATACGTTCTCTGACGGAACGGTAAAGTATGCCGGAACAATGGCTACTGTTGGAACAACGTCTTTCTTTCCTTCAAAAAACCTGGGATGCTATGGTGATGGTGGTGCTATTTTTACCAATAATGATGAGCTGGCACACCGTCTAAGAGGTATTGTAAACCATGGAATGTATGAAAGATACTATCATGATGAAGTAGGCGTAAATTCCCGTTTAGATAGTATTCAGGCGGCAGTTTTAAGAAAAAAACTTCCTCACCTGGATTCTTACAACGAAGCAAGAAGAAAAGCGGCAGATTATTATGATGAAGCATTTGCAGGTAATGCCAATATTTTGACTCCAAAAAGATCCGAAGACTCTACCCATGTTTTCCACCAGTATACATTAAGAATTCTGAATGGAAAACGTAATGAACTTCAGAAATTCTTAACAGAGAAAGAAATTCCGGCTATGATCTACTATCCGGTGGCATTGAGAAAGCAGAAAGCCTATTTTCAGGAAAGCAATGATGCTGATTTTGTGAATACCGACAAGCTGTTGGATCAGGTAGTTTCTCTGCCAATGCACACAGAATTAGACGAAGAGCAACTGAAGTATATTACAGATGCTGTGCTTGAGTTTATGAAGTAATGAAAAGAAAGATATTTAAATATAGGCTGGTATATTACTTAGCGGTAGCAGCCAGCCTATTATTTTTCATAATATCAGCATTTTCAATTCTGAATTTATTTAATGATTTCAGTATATTTAAAACGATATTTATTTGTACTTCAATTGTTATTAATTTATTTGCATTTATTAATTTGATTGAAAAATACGATAGAGCAGTTTTATTTCTAAACCTTAGCTTATCTTTATTCATAATTGCGCTGGGATACCCTATATTATTGAAGGTTTTAAGTGGGAAATATTATGATGTATGGAATCTCAGATTTAGTTTTTGGATTTTATTGATACTTATTTTAATCATTGTAAATATGTTTGAAGTAAGACTAAACAGAGGAATCAACGAAATAGAAAACATAGGAAAACACGAAGATTAAAAAAATAAAAATGACGATACTTGTAACAGGAGGACTTGGATACATTGGTTCCCACACAGTGGTAGAGCTTCTTAATAATGGCTTTGAGGTTGTTATTGTAGATGATTTGTCCCATTCAGAGAAATTTATTTTAAATAATATTGAGGAAATTACAGGTAAAAAGCCGGTTTTCTATCCTTTTGATTTAAAAAGAAAAGAATTGCTCCATCAGGTTTTTGAAGCCCATAAGATTGATGGCTGTATTAATTTTGCTGCGTATAAAGCAGTAGGAGAAAGTCAGGTAAAGCCTGTAGACTATTATGAGAATAATCTGTTTACTCTTATTAATATTCTTCAGGAATTTAAAGAAAGAGAAATCTCTAATTTTATTTTCAGTTCATCCTGTACAGTATATGGGCAGGCTGATGTAATGCCAATTGATGAAAAGACTCCTTTAAAAATGCCCGAAAGTGTATATGGTAAAACCAAACAAATGGGAGAGGAGATCCTGATTGATTTTGCAAAAGCGTATCACAGAAAAATAACGTTGTTAAGATATTTTAATCCCATTGGAGCACATCCGTCTGCAAAACTTGGAGAGCTACCCATTGGAATTCCCAATAATCTGGTTCCTTACGTTATGCAGACTGCTTCGGGAATCCGTGAGAAGCTAAGTGTATGGGGAGATGATTATCCAACAGAAGACGGAACTGCAGTTCGCGATTATATCTATGTAGTTGATCTGGCCAAAGCTCATGTGGCAGCCTTAAGAAAACTCATTGAAAATCAATCTGAAGAAGCTGTCATAGATATTTATAACCTGGGAACAGGAAAAGGATCATCTGTTTTGGAAGTTGTAAAAGCTTTTGAAATAGCAAATAATGTAGAAGTCCCTTATCAGATATGCGCCAGAAGGGAAGGTGATATTACGATTGCCTATGCCAACCCTGGTAAAGCAGAGAAAGAGCTTGGATGGAAGTCTGAAACTTCACTGGAAGAATCTTTGCGTACAACCTGGGAGTGGCAGAAATATCTGAATACTAGAAATTAATCCTTAAAATCACATAATATGGCTTGGAATCCTGAAGTATATGACCAGTTTAAAGATGAGCGTTCAGCTCCCTTTTTTGATTTACTGAAGCTCGTAGAGTCAAGATCCGGTTTATCCGTTATAGATTTAGGTTGTGGTACCGGAGAACTTACTTCTAAACTTTTAGATTATCTTGAAGATTCTAAGGTGTTGGGAATAGACTCTTCTGAAGAGATGCTGGAGAAAGCTGCTCATTTTGAAACAAGCAGACTGACCTTTGAGAAAAGGAGTATTGAGGATCAGCTTCATCTTACCGAGATGTATGATCTGATTATTTCCAATGCAGCGATTCAATGGTGTGATAACCATAAGGAACTTTTTCCAAGGATTATAAGTAAGATTAAAGAAGGCGGTCAATTGGCGGTACAGATTCCATCCAATCATGAATATGTAGTGCATCAGTTGCTTAGAAAAATAGCAGCGAAGGAACCTTATAAAACAGCGTACAATTCTTGGGAGAGAGCGTATACTGTTTTGCATATTGAAGATTATGCGAGAATATTATTCGATAATAAAGGTAGAGAAATCACCGTTTATGAAAAAGTATTCCCCCATGTTCTGAACAATGCCGATGCGGTATTTACATGGGCTTCAGGAACAGCTATGCTTCCTTATGTTGAGAGGCTTCCCGATGATATGAAAGAACAATTTAAAAACGATTATAAAAACGAA
This sequence comes from Chryseobacterium sp. YR221, assembly GCF_900176315.1. Lineage (NCBI taxonomy): Bacteria > Pseudomonadati > Bacteroidota > Flavobacteriia > Flavobacteriales > Weeksellaceae > Chryseobacterium > Chryseobacterium sp. YR221. Next base: position 119,232 of record NZ_FWXM01000003.1, on the reverse strand, counting down.
TTACAAAACATCTTCCCTGAATCACCGGTCTTTTATCCATTTAAAAGAACATTTATTTCAGCGAAGTTTTAATTTTAAAATTAATATGAAGACACAAAGAATAGGTATTACATTTTCCTCATTTGATTTATTACACGCAGGGCATATTAAAATGCTTGAAGAAGCTAAAACAGTATGCGATTATTTGATCGTTGGACTTCAGATTGATCCATCCCACGACCGTCCGAACAAGAATAAGCCAAGCCAGACTATCGTTGAACGATATATTCAGTTGAAGGCTGTGAATGCTGTAGATGAGATTATCCCTTATTATACAGAAGAAGATCTATTGGATATTTTGAAATCTTTTGTTATCGATATAAGGATCATAGGAGACGATTATATGGATAGAGATTTTACCGGAAAAACATATTGTGAAGAAAAAGGGATAGAGATCTTTTATAACAAAAGAGATCACCGATTTTCTACAAGTGATCTGAGACGAAGAATTTACGAAGCAGAAAAAGAAAAAGATACAAAGAAAGAATCTGTAAAATAAGACAATAAAAAATCCCGAAAATAATTTCGGGATTTTGTTTTTATTACATTGGGCCACCTTGCTGGTCATCGCCGGTTTCATTGGCATTGATGTCTTTTTTCTTTTTGGTCTGTTCTATTTTTTCACCTTGTTTGAATCTATAGGTTAAAGAAATAGAAAACTGTCTTGGCTGCCATTGCATATAGCTGCTACGCGTATAGTCATTGCTGTAGTTAATTGTCGTCATTCCTCTTGTATTAAAGATATCCTGAATGTTGAAGGAAATAGTTCCGTCTCCTTTCCAGATCGTTTTGGAGGCTCCCAGGTTTAATGCATACATATCCTGTCTGTCCTGGCTGGCGGTTTTTTGTCCCCCTCTGTAGAAGCCTTGCAGCTGTACACTTAATGTCTTATCAAGTTTAAATGTTGTATTAAGACGTAACCTTGTAGAGAAACCACTTCCGGTAAAATCTAATGAACGTACCTGAGTAAGTCCGTTGATATCCTTTGTTTCATAAGATGCAATTCCGGTCGTTTTGTACCCGAAAAGATCTACACTACCCATAATTTTGAACCAGGCAAAAGGGTCATAGGTAAAGTTCAGGTCCAAACCATAACGGTCATCATTACCCAGGTTTTCCGGCTTTGTATAGAAAACTCTTTGTCTTTCATCCGGTCTGTAAACCAGCATCTTTGTATCGTCTGTTGAATGCCTGTAATATAGAGTAGGGTTGATGGTGAATTTCTTTCTGGTAATATTATAACCTACCTCATAAGAATCTACATACGATGGGTTAAGGTCGATATTTCCTTCAAAAATATTCTGGTTATTGGTATAATTGGGGAAAGGAACCATAAAGAATGATCTCGGTCTGTCTATTCTGCGGGAATAGTTTACTAAGATCTGATTATTCTTGGATATATCATAGCTTAAGAATACACTTGGAAATAAATTGTTGTAATTCTTGTTTTTATTTAATGGAGGTTTATCAGGGTTCTGACTGATATAATTGATTTTAACATTTGAAAGCTCATCTCTTAATCCTACCTGATAGCTAAGATTTCCGAGCTTACTTTTAAACTGCAAATAGAAAGCATTGAACATTTCTCTGTAATCCGTATTGTTGTTATAATTCGGAATAAGAGGATTATTAGAAGTACTGCTTACAAAATTATCATAAGTATTATCATTGACATCCAATCTGTAGCCGGCTTCAAGTTTGGAGTTTTCTCCTAATGGTAATTCATAATCTGCTTTACCTATTACCGTTTTGGTTACAGAATGTCTTCTGGTAATATCCTGTACTGAGGGTACATAATCAACACTTTCCAGAATATCAGCATTATTATTGCTTCTGTTTCTCTGTAAACTTACAGATAGCGATAGATTCTGTCCATTATCGTCAAACTTATGGTCTAAACCTACATCGCCCTGGAAGGCAAGATTGTTAAAAATGGTCTTGGAATCTCTCAGAGTATAAGGATTCTTGAGACTCCAAAGATTAGAGGCATCTCCTGTATATCTGTAAAAAGTATCGTAAGTGTTTACAAGTTCATTTCCGTCCCCGTCAAAAGTTCTCACTAATCCAGTTAGATTTAGTGATGTTTTGTCAGAAATATCATATACAAAACCGGCACTTACATTATAGTTCTTGTTGTAGGTCTTATTGACAGAGTTCTGCTGTTGATGTACAGGTACATCCTTAGGCTGTATACCTGGAGTTAGATCAGGGAATACAATATTATGATAGGTTGTTTCAGAATTGTTTTTGGTTTTATTTTCTGTATAGCCTCCGCCGCCATTCACAAACCAGGTCCAGTTATTTTTTCTCCAGCTTAGGTTGGCATTCAGAGATGTCCTCGGAAAATATCCTAAAGCACCCACTACACTTCCGTTAAATCCTACTTTTTTACTCTTTTTAAGAATAATATTTAAAATCCCCGAAGTTCCGCTTGCTTCAAATTTTGATGAAGGGTTGGTAATGACCTCAATTCTTTCGATCTGATCAGCAGGAATACTCTGTAATGCGTTAGCTCCGTCATCAATTCCCAGAAGAGAAGAAGGTTTTCCGTTAATCAGGAATTTTACATTAGTACTTCCTCGCATAGAAACCGTTCCATCCGTATCTACGGTAACAGAAGGAACATTACTTAAAACATCCTGAAGACTTCCTCCTTTACTTACAATATCCTGTGATGGGTCATAAGTCTTTTTATCCAGTTCCACTTTATAGGCTTTAGTGGCTGCTGCCGTAATTACAACACCTTGTAACTCCTGGGTTTTTCCATCCAGAGTAGTGGAAGCTTCGGGCTCTATGGAGAGCGCACCAATATTTCCGTTTGCGGTTATATTTTTGCTGACTATGCTTTTCTTATAGTCTATCGCTTCTACTGTAATGTCATAATCCCCGGGAACAAGTTGTAGCTTATATTGCCCTTTTTCATCAGTGAGTACAGCATCGCTTAATGTTTTGTTAGCTTTGTTGCTAAACGTTACAGAAGCATAAGGTACAGGCTGGTTTTTCTTATTGACAATAATTCCTGAAATACCTGATTTCTCTTGAGCAAAAGCCATAGCGGCGGCTGAAAGAACCAAGGTGAGCCCTAGCGTTTTTTTTGTGAAAATATTGACAATTTCCGTCTTATTCATAGGTTATTTTTTGTATAAAATCATGAGGGGATACCCTTAACAGTATAGGTTTTCAGATTGTTCTGATTATCATACCGTTATGATTCGTTTATTAATTTTTTACTGTATAAAGTTTTTTAAGTGCTTGCTAAGCCTATTTTATATTTTTTGAATTAAGCCAATCCTGATAGGCTTTTGCATTTACAGCATGCTCTTCTGCACTTGCCGTAAACTTGTGATATCCAAATTTTGCAGGATCAGCACACATAAATATATAATTATTGTTTTCTGCATTTAAAACAGCATCTACAGAATTCTTATCCACCACACAGATTGGCCCTGGAGGAATACCCGCATTCGCATAGGTATTGTACGGAGAAGGAGTTGATAAATGCTTATATAAAACCCTTTTAATAGATTCCTTAAAATTAGTTTGCTTGTTGATGGCGTAGATTACCGTAGGATCAGACTGAAGTTTCATTCCTTTTCGGTAACGGTTCAGATACAATCCCGCTATCGTTTTCATTTCATCCTTTTTCCCTCCGGATTCTTTATACACAATAGACGCCAGTGCATAGATCTGATCTCTTGTTAAACCGGACTGCTGTTCCTTGTTTTTTCTTTCACTGGTCCAGAATTCATTATACTGATCTTCAAATTTTGCAAAAAACTCTCTCGGGCTTACCGTCCAGAAGAAGTTATAAGTATCTATGAAAAAATATTTTTTTAAGTCTTCAACATTTTTGTAGCCTTTTTCCTGTGAAATCCCGTCAAGATCTTTTACAAAATGTAAAGAATCCAATTCTGTTTTTTTAGTCACTTTGCCGATCATCTGGTACATATCTCCAAAATCTCCGATTCTGAAAGAATTGGCTGTTTGATTACCCGCTTTAATCATATTCACAAGATCAGAGTTTCCTTTGCCCTCCTCGATATGATAACGCCCGGCTTTAAAGGCTGTAGTAAGACCTTTATCTTTAGCCACTGCTTCAAAAGATTCTTTATCTTTTATATAGGGAGCTATAGAGTCCATGATCTGTTTGAAATCCGCTTTATGAGGAATCAATACATACCCGTCTTTTTCTACGTTATTTCCGAAGTACTTATTATAAAATCTCAATCCAAAAAATCCTGCGATTACAAAAACCAGCAGAATGACAATGAGAATAGCTTTTTTCATTCTTATACTATTGATTAAAAGTTTATGGTTTCTAAAGTATGTCTATTTTGCCTTTAAAAACTTGCTTTGCAGGACCCTCCAGCCAAATGCTTTGAAAAGAATCTCCATTTTTTTCAGCATATACCTTCAGATTTCCTCCTAAAGTTTTAACTTTTACAGAAGTTAGATTGTCTTTTTGTAAAAAAGTTAAAGCGGAAGCTGTAACTCCTGTTCCGCAACTGTAAGTTTCATCCTCAACGCCTCGTTCATAGGTTCTTACAAAAATTTCATTATCAGAAATTTTTTCTACAAAGTTGACATTAATCCCATTTTCTTTATAATTTTCGGAATTTCTGATCCCATTTCCTTCTGCATACACCTTATAATTTGCTAAATCTTCTACATATTTTACATAATGAGGAGAACCGGTATTAAGAACAGAATCATTACCGTCATGAGAAATGGTATTTACATCAATCATTTTCAGCTTAACAATCCCGTTGTGGATTTCCGCTTCATGCTCACCGTCTATAGCAATAAACCTACATTTATCTTCAAAAATATCCAGGAAAAAAGCAAATGCCACCAAACATCTTCCTCCGTTTCCACACATCGTGCTTTCTCCACCATCAGAATTATAGTATACCATTTTGAAATCATAATGATCATCGTTTTCCAATAAGATTAGGCCGTCTGCACCAATTCCGAAACGTCTGTCACATAGCTTTTCAATATTTTTTTTATTTTTAGGAAACTGAAGGTCACGGTTATCTACCATCACAAAATCATTTCCTGTTCCCTGATATTTATAAAATTCCATAACTTTTTATCTAAATTAAAGAAGCAAAATTAATATATTTAAAATGAAAAACGAACAGTGTTAACTGTTCGTTTCCTTATTTATAATCGTTTTATCTAACCGTTTTTATCTAAACCCTCCGGTGTTCTGTCTGTTTGTGCTTCCTGAGTTATTTGAACTGCCAGAGCTGCTACTGGAACTTCCTCTGAATCCTCCACTGTTTGAAGAGGGTTGAGGGGTTGTATTACTTTCTGAACTTCTGAATCCACCACTATTTGAGCTTCTTTGAGGAGCCTGATAAGTGCTGTTCTGGTTTCTGAATCCGCCGCTATTATTGGTGTTTTGACTTCCCTGATTATTCTGGTTGCTGTTATTTCTAAAACCTCCACTGCTTTGGTTTCTGTTACCCTGGTTATTTTGAGAACCATTGTTGTTTCTGAAACCATTGTTATTGTTATTATTACGATCGTAATAAGGTTCTCCTCTGAATCCGGTATTCGGTCTAGTAGAGTTATTATCTGATCTCCTTTCTACATATACTTTTCTTCTTGAGTTATTAGCGTTATAGTAATAGTAAGGAACACCATTGTCGTAATAATAATTAACATTGTCTCTGTAATAATATCCATCATTACCATAATATCCACCATTCCCATAATATCCGGATGGTGCATAATAATATCCATTGTTATAATATGGATCACCATAACCGCCATTATTGGCATATCCGTCTGAGTATGCTAAACAAGATGTTAAACTGGCAAATGCAACAATACTGGCTGCTATTTTTAATAAATTTTTCATGACTTTATTGTACTTTTTTCTCTTTAAAACTTTTTTTCCAACTAAGGTATCCTAAGATAGCCATTATAGTAAATACCAAATATTGAACCGAAGTGATGCCAAGTCCCTTAAAAATCATCATAGGCATGCAAATAAAATCTCCGATAATCCAGAAAATCCAGTTCTCAATGCGCTGTTTGGCCATAAACCACATTCCTACTAAAAATATAGAAGTGGTAAAAATATCCAGCCAATTTGCCCAATCTAAATGATATAATCCAAGACCACCCTCCAAATTGTCAATATAGGGTTTGTAATAATAAATAAGAATAACCAATGCAAAACTCAGGATGAAAAGAATCCCTGCATAAATCCATTCCTTTTTTGTTGCCCAGGTAACATCCACATGAACATGGTCTTTGGAATTTTTAGACCATAAGATCCATCCGTACACACTCATTATGGTATAATATACGTTAATCAGGCAGTCTCCCAATAATCCGAAATTAAAAAGAATATATACATAAATCAACGTGGAAATAATGCCGGTAGGGTATACCCAGATATTTTTTTTGATAGAAAAATAAACGCTTAAAGTGCCGAAAATAGCTCCTGAAGACTCCAGTAAAATCTGTGCTGCTGTATAATTTTCATAGGGTTTGACGAAAAGGTCATAGATATTCATGCGATCAAAAATAAACAAAATTTAACACTTGATAAAATACTTTGAATAATGTGTCGGTCAGGTTTTTAGATTTTTTTATTTAAAATAAATGACGAAAGTTTGTCAATAAACATGAGAGTCCGTAAAATTTTTATATTTTCGTAAATCCTTAATAAATAAAAAAAACATGTCTAAAATTTGGGTTAAGAAGCCGCTAAGTGCCTATGAGGCAGATATGAAGAAAAGTGAGCTGAAAAAAGTCCTTGGAAAATGGAGTTTAACAGCAATTGGAGTAGGTGCTATCATTGGTGGTGGAATCTTTGTTCTTACCGGAACCGGAGCTTATTATCACGCAGGGCCGGCACTGGCAATCTCTTTCATTATAGCAGGTATTGCCTGTGTTTTTGCAGCATTATGCTATGCGGAATTTGCATCCATTATTCCTGTTGAAGGTTCTGCCTACGCCTATGCCTACGGAACGGTAGGGGAAATTTTTGCATGGGCAATGGGCTGGTGTCTTATCCTGGAGTATGCCATGGCAAGTATGGCCGTTTCTGTGAGTTGGTCCGGATACTTTACCAAATTTTTGAAAATTTTTGGAGTTCACCTGCCGGGATATCTTACTTCAGATCCCGCGAGTTATACAGGAGATGGTTTTTCAATGAACCTGCCTGCCTTCATTCTTGTTTTACTGATTACAGCCCTGCTGGTAAAAGGAACCAAGGAAGCTGCCGGAGCGAATAACCTAATTGTACTTATGAAGACTTCTGCGGTTATTTTCGTAATCATTGCAGGGGTTTATATTATCTTCTCTAATACAGATCTTTACAATGCTGTAGATGGAGTGAAAAACTGGAATCCTTTTATCCCTGATCAGATAAAAATTAAAAATTCTGAAGGCGATCTGGTTTCTGCCTATGGTATTAAAGGAATTATTTCCGGAGCAGCAGCTATCTTCTTTGCTTATATTGGTTTCGATGCTGTTTCTACACAGGCAGGGGAGGCTATTAATCCTAAAAAAGATGTGCCTTTCGCTATTATTGCTTCACTATTGGTGTGTACTGCATTATATATTTGTGTATCTCTTGTATTGACAGGGATGATGCATTATACAGACTTTAACCCTGAAGGAAAATATCCTGATGCGATCAAAGCACCGGTGGCATATGCTTTTGAAATTGCCGGAAAACACTGGGCAAGTAATGTAGTAACGATTGCCGCTACAGTAGGTTTGATCTCTGTAGTAATGGTAATGATGATGGGACAGTCCAGAATCTTTATCGGAATGGCAAAAGACGGTTTGATTCCTAGATTTTTCGGAGAGCTTCACCCAAAAACAAAAACTCCTTATAAAGGAATTATCCTGTTAGGAATCATAGTAGCGCTTATCGCAGCATTTACCCCAATTTCAACATTGGCAGATATGACCAGTTTCGGAACTCTGTTTGCATTTACATTGGTATGTATTGCGGTTTGGGTGATGAGAAAAAAAGAACCGGATTTGATCAGGCCTTTCAAAGTTCCGGCTTATAAAATCGTTGTGGCATTAGGAGTATTTATCAATATATATTTAATATTCAACTTAAGTGCTCATGCATTGGAACTTTCTGCTGTATGGCTTTTCTTAGGAGGTGTGGTATATTTCAGTTATGGAAAATCAAACAGTAAACTGAACAATCCTGAAAAATATAAAAACGTAGATTAATTTAATATAGAACCGCTTCGGCGGTTTTTTTTATAGCATATGAAAAAGATCTTCTCTATTCTATTTCTTTCCGTAGGAATTTGTGCATTTTCTCAGCAGGTGGAAAGCATGGAAACTATTTTTAATGACAAAATAAGCATCAGAGCTCTTGAGCTGTATGATCATAAGATTTGGTACAGTGGTACAGATTCTAAGTTTGGGTTTGTAGACATACAAGATCCAAAGAACCAAAAACAGATTATATTATCAGAAGATAAACTTGAGTTCAGAACCCTGGCACAGGATAAAGCCGCTTTTTATGCCATTAATATTGGAAGTCCTGCTCATTTCTTTACCATTGATAAAAAAGATTTAAAATCACAGGTTGTTTTTACTGATACTACAAAAACGGCATTCTACGATGCACTGCACTTTGTAAATGAAAAACTGGCATACACATTTAGTGATGCCGATAAAGATCATGGATTAAAATTGGCAATATATAAGGATGGAAAATGGGGTATGCTTAAAAATGCAGTCACACTGCATGAAGGAGAAGCAGCTTTTGCAGCCAGTAATACCAATATCTCTTCTACTAAAAACTTTGTATGGATTGCAACAGGAGGTAAGGCCTCACGAATTTTAAGACTGAACCTGAAAAATGAAAAGTTTGAAGTTTTCAATACTCCGTTTATCCAGGGAGAATCTTCGAATGGAATGTATTCCATAGATTTCAGTGATGATCATTTCGGAATTGCAGTAGGAGGGGATTATACAAAGCAGGAGGCGAATGTCAATAATATTGCTACCACGAATAATGGCGGTAAAACCTGGCAGATTCAGGCATCCGGGCAGAATGCAGGATATACTACCTGCGTGAAAATTAAGCCGGGTTCAAAAGGAAAAGAAATCATCGCAGTAGGAGATCAGCATATCAGTTATTCCTCAGATTTTGGAAAAACATGGAAAAAGATCTCTGATGAAAAAGGTTTTTTTGTCTGTCAATGGATCGATAAAAATCATATTGTTTTTGCTGGAAAAAACAGAATTGCAGTGATGACATTGAAGGGGTAAAAGATGTAAGATCAACGGTAATAAAATGTTGAAGATATAAAAACAGGAGATACATCCTGTTGGGAAATGGATATATCTAAAAAACAAATAGTATATATAGAATTTATCATTAGTAAGGAAAGGCCTTACAGACAGTATTTAGACTCATTATAAAATAGAACCTAATATATTTCATAGGTCAAAATTCATAACTAATGGTTAATTTTGTAGAATGAAGTTTTAAGACCATTAAATTTCATGACCTTATAAAATTTTAATTTTCGAAATGAACTCTTTAATAGATAAGTATAATATTCCCGGACCACGTTACACCTCTTATCCTACAGTTCCATATTGGGATGAAACTACATTCTCACCGGAAAAATGGAAAGAAAGCGTAATCAGGTCCTTTCATGAAAGTAATGCAGAGGAGGGGATTTCTATTTATATCCATTTGCCTTTCTGTGAGGCATTGTGTACCTTTTGTGCATGCCATAAACGTATTACAAAACAACATAGTGTTGAAATTCCTTACCTGGAAAGTGTATTAAAAGAATGGAATCTTTACCTTGCTCTTTTCAATGAAAGACCTAAGCTGAAAGAATTACACCTGGGAGGAGGTACACCTACGTTTTTCTCGCCTGAAAATTTGAAAACCCTTCTGGAAGGGATTTTTGAAACAGTAGATATTGCTGAACATCCTGAATTTTCTTTTGAAGGACACCCGAATAATACCACGAAGGAACACCTTCAGACGTTGTATAATCTAGGCTTTAGAAGAGTAAGTTTCGGAGTTCAGGATTACGATCCTAAAGTGCAGAAAGCGATCAATAGAATTCAGCCTTTTGAAAATGTAAAAAATGTTACAGAATGGGCTAAAGAAATTGGTTACAGAGGAATCAGCCATGATTTGGTTTTTGGGCTTCCGCATCAAAACTGGGAAGCGATGGAACATACCATAAGAAAAACAATGGAGCTGAAACCGGACAGGCTTGCATTTTACTCATATGCACACGTTCCATGGGTAAAAGGAGTAGGTCAGAGAGGGTTCGATGAAAATGACTTGCCTAGTGGAGAAGAAAAGCGAAGATTATATGAAGACGGTAAAAAGCTGCTTCAGGACTTAGGCTATATTGAAGTGGGAATGGATCATTTTTCTCTTGAACATGATGATCTCTACCAGTCTTTAATTCATAAAAAACTCCACAGAAATTTCATGGGTTACACTTCAAGCAATACACAGCTGATGGTAGGACTTGGAATGTCTGCAATTTCAGATTCATGGTATGCTTTCGGGCAGAATGTGAAAACGGTGGAAGATTATCAGAAATCTGTAGAAGAAGGAGAGATTCCTGTGGTGAAAGGCCATGTTCTGGATGAGGAAGATCTGAAGGTAAGAAGACATATCCTCAACCTGATGTGCCAGCTTGAAACTACTTTCCATACTCATAACTCTTTCCCGGAACTTGAAAATGCATTGGAAATGCTGAAGGAAATGGAAAAAGACGGATTGGTTGAAATCAATGGTCATGAAGTTAAAATTACGGAGGCCGGAAGAGCATTCACAAGAAATGTTGCAATGGTTTTTGACCTTAGGATGATGAGAAATAAACCTGAAACGAGAATTTTCTCGATGACGATATAAAATAAAAAGCGGTTCAGTTTTGAGCCGCTTTTTTTATGTATTTAAAATTTTAGTTGACATACTTTTTCATGAATTTTTTATTCAGCTGATATGAATATTTTGCGGCATATTACGTTAAAAAGTAATAGCTGGTAGCGTGTGTTAAAATACTATTCCATTATTTAATAATTAATTTCTGACTATAGGAATTCAGGTTTCCTGATTTTAGATTGATGAAATAAACTCCGGCAGGTAGGGCGGAAATATCCATACTTTTGCCATTGATAACTTCATCAGTTTCCCAAATTTTCCGGCCTTCTGTACTCATGATTTCTGCGCTTACTTTTTTGCCTCCAATGCCATTGATGAAGATTTCTTTGGATGCAGGATTAGGATAGATACTTATTTTGCCTAAAGCAGTGCCTTCCTGTACACCTAAAGTTCCCGTTGAAATTTTAAAAATTTTGCCACTGGTGACGGCTGCTACATAAAGCTCTTTTTGAGAATCCTGCCCGAAAGTGGAAAAATTATTCCCACTGTAAGCAGAAGACCATGTGATAGCATTATTGGTATCCAGGATACCGATTTGTGTAGAGCAGTAATCAGCGAAGAAATATTTGCCCTGAAGAGAGGGGTATTGGGATCCCCTGTAAATATACCCTCCGGTAATGGAGCATTTCCCCCCGGAATGATCATAAACCGCAACAGGGAATGTCATGGTGCCAATACCTGGACATCCTGCGGTATTATAAGCTGTATTTCCTTCGTAGCAACGCCATCCGTAATTAAGTCCGGCCTGGGTGATGGAAGTTCTGTTGATTTCCTCAAAAGCTCCCTGGCCCACATCAGCAATGAGTACATTTCCACTGGTTAGGTCAAAAGAAAATTTCCAGGCATTTCGGAGCCCATACGCCCATATCTCATCGGCTCCGTCGCTACCCACGAACGGATTGTCAGAAGGAATATTATAAGGCCCTGTAGCGTCTACATCAATTCTCAGCATTTTTCCCAACAGTGAATTTTTATTTTGGGCATTATTCTGCGGATCTCCACCACTTCCTCCATCTCCGGTGATGATCCAGAGTTTTCCGTCCGGAGCAAAATGTATGCTTCCTCCGTTATGGTTTTCGAAAGGTTTGGGAATATTCAGTAAGATTTTTTCAGAGTTGGGATCGGCAATGTTGGGATCTGTTGAACTTACCTTGTACCTTGCTACAATAATATTTCCAGCAGGATTATTATAATAAACAAAAAAATAGCCATTGCTGGAATATTGGGGATGGAATGCAAGTCCTAAAAGACCTCTTTCTCCGCCGAAAACAATCTTTGAAGCGATATTCAGAAAAGGGGTAGCATTAATAACTCCCGTAGGCTGGATAATTTTAATAATACCATTCTGCTGTACCACGAAGAGACGGCTGTCATTAGCGTTTGTAATCTCTACCGGGCTGGTAAGTCCGGTAGCAAATTCTTCCAAATTAATACTTTGAGAATTAACGAATAAGGAAGAAAGCATACTGATCATAAATAGTAACTTTTTCATAATATTTTGATAGTTAGTGTGTTGATAAATGAATGAAAATTTTATACCATTCAAAATTTGAAAACTTCATTAAGATACCATGAAAAAATTGTTAAATCTTAAATAGAAGTCGAAATACCAATATATCTGAAAATAAACCATTTCTGTTGTTAAAAATTCATAAAATACAAGAAAATCATTATATTTGCCGACTTAATTTAACGTAGTTATAACAAAATGCAAGGAAAAGGACTTATTACAATTGTTGCTATTGTCCTGGGGTTGATTTGCTTAAACGAGCTATTACCAACCTGGTACGCCAGCAAAATTGAATCGCAGATCGAAGCTGCGAAAGGAAACGAGAAAGAGATCAAACGAATCAAGGAAGATACTCTTAATCTTGGGTATACAAAGCTTTATTATTCAAAAGCTAAAGACAAGGAGATGAAGCTTGGTCTTGACTTAAAAGGAGGGATCAACGTTCTTTTGGAAATTAACCAAAGAGATCTGGTAAATGATTTAACTAATTATTCTACCAATCCTATTCTTATTGAGGCTTTAAACAAGACTGATGAAGTTCAGAAAAGCTCTACAAAATCTTACATCGACAACTTTTTTGAGCAGTTCGATGCAATCAACAAAGCGAAGGGGTCAAACCTGAAGCTTGCAGATCCGGATCTTTTCGGAAATACAAACTTATCTGAAATCAAGTATAACACTACTGATGAGCAGGTAAGAAGTATTGTAAAGAGAAGAGTTGATCTTTCTGTAGGTACAGCTTTCGAAGTAATCAGAACGAGAATAGATAAGCTTGGAGCTATCCAGCCAAATGTTCAGAGAGTACCTGGTACTGCTAGAATTTCTGTAGAAATGCCTGGTATGAAGGATATTGACAAGGTGAAGAAAATGCTTCAGACTTCTGCAAAACTTCAGTTCTGGGAAGTACAGCAGGTTCCTGAAATTGCGCCTTATTTCCAGACTTTGACAACTATGATTGCTGCAAAAGGAGATTCTATGGGAGTTGCAAAGAATGTAAACTTCATGAAACTTATACAGCTTGACAAATTAAGAAGTAATGGTGTTGCTAATGTGAAGTTATCTGATACTGCCGTTGTTAATAAAATTTTAAACAGCAAAGTAGGACAGGCTTTACGCCCTGCAAACATTAAATATACACAGTTCATGTGGGGTTACAAACCTGAAGCTACAAGTCCGGACGATTTGGTATTGTATGCAATCAGAAGTAACATCAATCAAAAAGCTCCGGTAGACGGTGCTGTAGAAACTGCAAGCATTAGCTATGACGAACTTGGAAGAGTAGTGGTAGATATGCAGATGGATTCTAAAGGAGCTAAAGAATGGAAAACTTTAACAGAGAAAAACGTAGGGAAGCCGGTTGCGGTAACTCTTGACGGTAGAGTATATACTGCCCCTAATGTGGTAAATGCTATTCCTAACGGTAGAACTCAAATCTCCGGTAACTTCTCTCAGGAAGAAGCTAAAGAATTAGTTGACGTTTTAGGAGCAGGTAAATTGCCAGCTGGTGCTAAAGTAGTTCAGGCTACTCAGGTAGGTCCATCTCTTGGACAGGAATCTATCAACGCCGGTATGATTTCATTTGCTATTGCATTTTTAATTATCATTGTTTATATCATTTTCTATTACGGTGGTGCGGGAGTATATGCTGTAATTGCAATGGTTATTAACCTTTTCTATATTTTCGGAATTATGGATTCCGGAGACTTTACGCTTACCCTTCCTGGTATCGCAGGTATCGTATTGACGATGGCCATGGCAGTGGATACGAACGTAATTATTTACGAAAGAACGAAAGAAGAATTATTTGCCGGTAAGAATATCTTAGAAGCTTATAAAGACGGTTTCAAACACGCATTAAGTGCGATTATTGATGGTCACTCAACTACGTTACTGACCGCTGTTGTGTTATTCTTCTTCGGTACAGGGCCTATCAAAGGATTTGCTTTGACCTTGATGATCGGTATTATTATGACATTGTTTACTTCGGTATTACTTTCAAGAGTAATGATCTTCAGTAGACTAAATAAAGGAAAACACCTTTCTGTATGGACTCCTCCAACGAAAAACTTATTCAGAAATACGTGGATTGATTTCATCGGAAAAAGAAAATACGCATACATTATCTCTGCTGTTTTAACAGTGATCTGTATTGGTTCTATGGTTACCCACGGATTCAAATATGGTATCGACTTTACAGGAGGTAGAAACTATATCGTAAGATTCGATAAAGAGGTTAATGCTAATGATGTTGAAGAAAAATTGGTAAAGATTTTCAAAACTGAAGATGGTAAAAACTCTTCTGTAGAAGCTAAAACTTTCGGAAATGGAAACCAGTTGAAAATTTCTACAGATTACCTTATCGAAGATGAGTCTTTAAAAGCTGACCAGACTATTGAGCAGAAATTATTTGAAGGATTAAAAGGAGATCTTCCTGCTACCCTTACTCTGCAGGATTTTAAATCCGCGGATAAAGACCATGCTGGGATTATTTCATCTGAAAAAGTAGGTCCTACAGTTGCTGACGATATTCAGACACATGGTATTCTTGCCGTTGTTGCTGCTCTTGCAGGTATCTTTATCTATATCTTATTCAGATTTAGAAAATGGCAGTTCTCTTTAGGTGCTGTAGCAGCTCTATTCCACGATGCGGTTATTATTTTAGGAACGTATTCACTACTTCACAAATACATGCCGTTCAATATGGAGATTAACCAGGATTTCATTGCTGCAATCCTTACGGTACTAGGATACTCTATTAATGACACGGTAATTATCTTCGACAGAATTAGAGAATATCTGAGAGAGAAGAAAGCCTTAACATTAGCTGGATTATTTGATGACTCTATTTCAAGTACTTTAGGTAGAACATTCAACACTTCATTTACTACGATTTTGGTAATCTTGGCGATTTTCATTTTCGGTGGTGATAACTTGAGAGGGTTTATGTTTGCGATGTTAATCGGTATTGGATTTGGTACGTATTCATCCATCTTTATTGCATCTGCAATTGCTTATGACTTCCTGAAAAAAGGAAAAGAAGAAGATGTACATGGAAAAAGTACTTCTGAAAAAGAAGTGCTTGCTTCAAAGTAATATAAACTACAATAAATAAGTAAAAGCCTTTCGGAAGAAAGGCTTTTTTTGTTTTCTGTCATTACCTGATGGCTGTACTTAAGACTGCATAACTCAAAATGTCTTTTGTAAGATGCGAATCACTTTTTTGGGAAGATAGAAATGTGTTTTTTGCCATTATTAAAATTTTTTGTAGGAGTTGATTGAAGGTTTGAGTTAATTTTTTAAATGAATAATAGTTAATCTGTTAAAAATATTACTTTATTATTGATGAACACATGTGTGAATTATAAGTTTTTCATGAATTATCGTATTTTGATGAAAATAAATCAAAGTAATGGATTAATGTGTATTAATTTATTATATATTTGTAAAAAACAGAGCAAATATGAAATTCAAAGAATTATTCGTTGCTGCGGCATTAATTGCCAGCAGCACTGCCTTTGCGCAGGTAGGTATTGGGAATGCTAGTCCTGATAAAAGCGCAATGTTAGATGTGACCGGTTCTAATAAAGGAGTATTAATCCCCCGAATTTCTGATCTTACCACAATACCCACTCCCGCGAATGGTTTATTGGTCTATGATCTTAAAAGACAGGCATTAGCTCAGAATATTGGAACACCAGCCAGCCCAAACTGGGTGCCGATCAGTGGAAATATAGTGAAGTTCTTCTATATGCCATCCATCAGTATTGATACCTCTACTATAGGGACAGGAAGAACACTGGATTTGTACCAATTATATAAAACACAGTTTTCTACTCCAAAAGTTGTAAGTGTGGGAGCCCCCACTGCTATTCCTTTTTTCTTGAATGCTTCGGATCTGTATTATTATGTAACAGATTTTGATGGCAATGTTTTACGGAATGTAAGTATTGATGCCAATGGAATATTGCGCTATGATGTAATTGGAACTGCTACCGCATGTTCTTTTGTTAATATTGTATTTGTAATCAAATAATTTTAAGTGACATAACGTCATATGAGCATCCTTACCCAAGGATGAGTATTCTTCCGCGTATAATTAATTGCTTAAAATTATTAATGATGAAAACAAATTCGATATTAGGCTATATTTTTATAGCAATATGCTTTTTTGTGTCTGGCAAAATGGCATCTCAGGAGATGGTTTCCCTTCCGAATGGTGGTTGTGGTAGGCTACTGGATACTAATACTTCCAGTGCAAATAATGGTGGACTTCTATGTTTCAGGTTGGGGAAAGAAGCAGCTAATCCTGCTAATATGACAGATATTGATGTGAACTCTTTTGCTTCTTTAAAGCCGGGTACAGGTGCAGGTCTTTTTTGTAGTATGCATGTAGGCGTAGGAACAACAGGAGCTGATTTTCCTGCTAATAAACCTGTTTATATAGACTTTGCCTCTGATGGATTCAACTTTAATCCCAGTTTTAATGGGGGAAATTTTGTCTTTTATAATAATGGACAGGAAATTTATCGTACAGGAGTTAACGGACATATTTTCTTTGATTTTGGAGATAATCAGGAACGTCGGATTATTAAAGTGATTCCTACGGCAGCGTGGGATGAAGTACGGTTAACATTTGCAGAGGTTATCGGTGTCGGATTTTCATTTAGTCAGATGAGAGTTTATAATATACTGTCTGAGTATTATATAGACCCTATGACCTATTTATCTCAGCCTTCTGATAAAACTGTGGCAGTGGGTGGATCTACCACTATGACTGCGGTTATCAACAACACCCCTACAGATGAAACACCTGAAAATATTACCTACCAATGGCAGGTTCTTAACGGAAGTACATGGACAGATCTGGCGAATGGTACCAATTACAGTAATGTGACTTCGTCAACGCTTGCTATCAATAATGTTCCGGTAGGTTTTAACAATAATCAGTACAGGGTGGTTGCAAAATCAAGTTTTTATACCTGCTCATTCCAGGCTATTTCTACTATAGGAAGGCTTTTTGTTAATTCCGTAAATAATCCGGGAACGATTGCTGCAGATCAGACATTATGTATGGATATCAACAATGATCCTGCGGCATTTACACAGGTTACAGCTGCTCAGGTAACAGGAACTGCCGAATATCAGTGGCAGAGCTCTACAGATAGCATAACATTTGTAAATATTACCAATGCAACTTCTGCAACTTATGATGCGCCACCGGTTACACAGACTACTTATTACCGTCGGGGCGTAAGATCTGTTCTTAATGGAAATGTTACTGCTTATCAGTACACTAATGCAGTTAAGATTACAGTGAAACAGAGCTGCCTGATTAAATGCATTATAACCAACAGAATGACTTATACAAAGCTTAACAGCAATTAATACAATATTCACAACTTTAGAAAAACCTATTTCATGCTGATATTGAAATAGGTTTTTTATTCCCTATTTTCTAAAAAATCTTTAATTTTTTTTCTGATGATTATTAAGATTTATATTAAAAATAAAAGCTTTTTTGGGTACTGATCTATTATTCAGGAGGATATTCTTTAATATAATGAAATTTAGAATCATTATTTTTAAGATTTGATTAATTTTGCAGCATCATGGAAAAATCAAAAAAAAATACAGCGATAAGCTTTATATTTATTACACTACTTATTGATATTACCGGCTGGGGAATCATTATTCCCGTAGTTCCAAAGTTAATTGAGGAGCTTATTCATGCCGATATCAGTGAAGCTGCAAAATATGGAGGCTGGCTGGGATTTGCCTATGCGTTTACACAGTTTATATTTTCTCCGATTGTAGGAAATCTGAGTGATAAATATGGACGTAGACCCATTATTTTGATTTCTCTTTTTGGGTTTGCAGTGGATTATATCTTTCTGGCATTAGCCCCAAGTATCTGGTGGCTGTTTTTAGGGAGGATTATTGCAGGGGTTACAGGAGCTAGTATCACCACTGCCAGTGCCTATATTGCAGATATTTCAACAGATGAAAACAGAGCCAAAAACTTTGGGATGATAGGAGCTGCATTCGGTCTCGGATTTATTATTGGTCCGGTTCTGGGAGGTGTATTAGGGCACTACGGAGCCAGGGTTCCTTTTTATGCGGCGGCAGGTCTATGTCTGCTTAATTTCCTCTACGGCTATTTTATTCTTCCCGAAAGTTTAAGTAAAGATAAAAGAAGAGAATTTGACTGGAAGCGCGCAAATCCTGTGGGTTCATTTAAATTCTTGGGAAAGCATGCTGAAATTTCAGGATTGGTATTTGCATTGATTTTAATTTATATAGCAGGCCATGCTGTACAGAGTAACTGGAGCTTTTTCACCATGTATAAGTTTGACTGGACAGAAAGAATGGTAGGGATTTCCCTGGGGGTAGTAGGATTGTTAGTAGGATTGGTACAGGGAGGTTTAATCAGGTGGACAACCCCAAGGCTGGGAGAAGAGAAAAGTATTTACTATGGATTAGCTTTTTATGCTGTGGGAATGCTTTTATTTGCTTTCGCATCCGAGGGTTGGATGATGTTTGTATTTCTGATTCCATATTGTCTGGGAGGGATCTGCGGTCCCGCTCTGCAATCAGTTATTACAAAGAGTGTTCCGGCTAACGAACAGGGAGAGCTTCAGGGGGCATTGACGAGTCTGATGAGTGCCACTTCAATTATAGGACCTCCGATGATGACCAATCTGTTCTACTTTTTTACTCACGATGAAGCTCCGTTTAAATTTTCCGGAGCACCATTTTTCTTAGCATTTATTTTAATGGCCATCAGTGTAATCGTTACTTATTCTGTTTTTAAGAAAAAAAAGAAAATCTAAAATTTTGTATTTTTAAGAGAAGGCCGGAAGGAATAAATCATTACTTTTAAGATATGAAGCGTATTCCTCAATACAAGCCGGATGAATTTAAACCGATCCTTAATCTGGATTGGGCAGGGAAGACTATGCTGAAAAAAGGGCTGAATGAATTCTTTATAGAGCCCCTTGAGGTTCTTAGTGAAGCAAAGACTCCTTCCCAGCCCCATCGTAAAACAGTAAACGATTTTGTGTTTATTAAAAAAGGATTTCTTGAAAAAATGGTTTGTTCAGATACGTTTGCCGTACAGGAAAATATGATCATCCTTCTTCCCCCGTATAAGATCCGTACCTTTCTTAAAAACACACCGGATGTTGAAGGTTTCTACTGCCATTTTTCCGATGATTTTATTGCAGAAGGCCCCGGCTTGAAATATCTGCAGGATATTCTGAGTTATACAGAGATTAAAAACAATCCTACCCTTTATCTGGATGAGCAGCATGAAGAAAGAATTTACCTGATCCTGCAGCAGATGGAAAGCCTTTATGCAGCCACTGATAATATGGAACTGCTGAGACTGTATCTTTTTACCCTATTGGGAGAGATCCGGCATTTTATAGAAAAGCTTCCGAAGCAGAATCTCTCGGTTAATGAAACCATTGCGTTAAAATTTAGGAGATTGATAACCAGTCAGATTCAGAATTTACACGCTGTAAAAGAATATGCCGATCTGCTTAATGTTTCTCCTAATCATTTGAATAAAACAATAAAAAAAGCAACCGGAAAAACGGCTTCTGAGATTATCACCGAAGCTCTTCTGATGGAGGCAAAGGCTTTACTTTCCCTACCTCAATATACCGTTTCTGAGGTTGCTCTGGTCTTGGGAATAGAAGATGTTTCCTATTTTTCCCGTCTTTTTAAAAAACATACCGGTATCAGTCCGTCAGAATATAGAAAAGGGATTGATTTATCCTACTAATGGATGCATATGTTCTAACCTTATCTTGTTGTATTTAAGAATTTTGTAAGTACAATTATGATGGTTTAGAAAATGAAACAAATATTACTTTTCAGTGTTGGAATAGTACCCTTATTATTTTTTTCTCAAAATAATAAACAAGCTCCCAATCCTCCTGTTGTCTTTGAAGCTTTAGCCGGCAATAAGGGAATTGCTAGCCAGATGACAATCAATAAATGTTTTCAGGAGGTCAGAGGGTTGGGGTTTTTTAGTGCTGCCAATATTTCTTCAAAATGGAATGAAGACCGTTCCAATGATGCGATGATCCAGGCGAATATAACCTTTGAGGTGATTAAAAATTTTCGGGTACTGGGTGGAATGCATTATACTCCTACTACCGGGCTTAGACCCACTGCAGGAATATTATATTCATTAAGTACTCCCGAATTTTTACTTATTGTCAATCCCAGATTTATTGGATTTTCTGAAAAAAGTATAGCAGAAGGGATGATGTTATTGGAATACAAACCTGCAATCAACGAAAACTGGAAAGGGTATTCGCGCGTCCAGGCTCTTTATTCGGAAACTATAAAAGATGGAGGGCACGCCCGAAGTTATCTGATGCTTCGGCTTGGGGTCAGTTATAAACCACTCACTTTTGGATTGGGTGCCAATTGGGATCGCTATGGACCATTGAAGGAAAGTAAACAGAATTTTGGCGTATTTGCTGCGATCAGGCTATTTCATTAACAGTATACATTTTTTACTATAACTATTTTTATTCTTTATTAACATGAAACATTTAATTTTTCAAACGAATAATACCTGGACCGGGACTTTACTAAGATGGACAATAGGTATTGTATTTATTCCTCATGGGCTTCAAAAAACGTTGGGTTTATTTGGAGGAATGGGATGGAGCAAAACAATGGAGCTTTTTACAGAAAATTTACATCTTCCATATGGTGTTGCATGTATCGTAATCTTGGTAGAATTTTTGGGTTCAATATCATTGCTATGGGGTTGGGGAACCAGATTCTGGGCTCTATCATTTATAGGATTGCTTACCGGAATTATGTTTACTTCTCATTTGGATAACGGATTTTTTATGAACTGGTTTGGTACCCAAAAAGGAGAAGGATGTCAGTTTGATATTCTTGCGATTGGAATAGTTGTAACTTTGCTTATTGAAGGAGGAGGGAAATTATCAGTAGACCATTGGATTTCTACTAAAAATACCCTAAAAAAATAATTATAAATGAGTGTCATGGATCAATTAAAATTAGAAAAATACCTGGAAAGAATCCATTTTTCCGAAGCCCCGGAAATGAATATGGAAACACTGAAAAGAATTCATCAGCTACATCCTCAGTACATTCCTTTTGAAAATATTGACCCTTATACCGGAAATATTCCGTCTCTGAATCTGGATGATGTTTTTAATAAATTGGTGACGGAATCAAGAGGAGGCTATTGCTTTGAGCAGAATCTGCTTTTACGTGAAGTGTTGAAATATATAGGATTTGATACCAGGTTGCAACAGGCCAGGGTAGTATGGAAGAGAGAAGAAGATGCCATTGCCGCCAAAACACATTTATTATTGATTGTGAATATGCATGGGCAGGAATATCTTGTAGATTGTGGTTTCGGGATAGTGACTCTTACAGCTCCTTTACTTTTACATAATGAAGAGTCCCAGCAAACCCCGAATGGACAGTTTAAAATCTCAAAAAAAGAAGAGCTATATATTCTTTGGTTTTGGAAAGAAAAATGGCTGCCGGTCTATCGTTTTGCACTGGAATATGTAGAACCTTTAGATTTAGACATTGCCAACTGGTACCTCTCTACCTATCCCGAATCTATGTTTAAGAAAAACCTGGTACTCTCAAAAGTGGATGAAGAGGCAAGATATACTTTTAGCGATCACACATTGAATATCCGAAAGGAAACAAACGAAAAAGAATCAGTAGCCATAGAAAGTGATGAGCAGCTATTTCAGATACTGAAAGATATTTTCGGGTTAAAAGAAAATTCGGTGAAGCTTTTAAAGGAAAAAATAACAAAGGAGTAATTTTACGGGGAAAGAAAAATGATTCTTTAGAGTATAAGAATAAAAGGAAGCCTATAGACTTCCTTTTACTTTTTTAAAAATTTGAATTCTTATGAAAATTAGGGATAAAGTGATTTGGTACCATTGCTTACAATATTACTTCCCAATCCTGAAAAGGATACTGAGAAATTGCTTGCGTTAAAACTTAAAGACCCGGTAGGCGTGCAAAGGCCTAACGCATATTGACACTGTCCATATGCCCCTGTTCTTTTAATAACTTTACTTTCGCTTTTTGCTTTTCCTAAGCTGATGTTCCCCCAGTCACTTACATCAACGTTTGAAACAGTAGAACCGGTATAATAGATGGTAATCTGATATCCTACTTCTCCTCTCTTAGAACCCCAAAGCCAATTGGCAGTCCACCATTGTTTATACCATTTAGAGACAACTTTTGCCGTTGAGCTGTTGGATACCTCAGAATTTCCTCTTGTATCCATCAGTACCAATCCGCCAAAGACATTATCCCAGACAATACCTGAGTCATTATAAAAACATAGCGTCGTAAACTTTCCATGTTTACCATCCCATGATACTTCCAGGACATTAATACCTGCTTTTATCTCATCGGTAGCCATTTCTTTTAATCCTTTCTGAGCAGTGATCAGGTGGTCTCCTGAATATAGATCTCCGATTTTACCAATTTTTACAGAAGAAGGATCGGCTATATTTCCCAACCCAATAATCTGATCCTTATTAGAGATCAGGTTTTGAGAAATTTCAAGACCTTTTTGTGTCGAAATTTTTCCCAGAACATTAATTCCTGTGATCTGCAGATCATTGTTCAGATGTTTTTCAAGATTTTTTTTGGATTCATCAAGCTGAACCTGTACGGCTTGGGGAATTGCTTGTACACCGGGAGTGATTTCCTTCTTAAGATCCGATACAGAAACTTTAGCCTGAGCTGTTTCCTGTTGTGTAATTTCATTGCTTTCATTCTGGCAACTGCCCAGAGCCAGTACTGACAGAACAGCAAGAAATTTAAAGGAAGTTAGTAATTTTTTCATATAAATAGGTATTTAGATTGTGTACAGTAAATGTACTTAAATAAAATATAATTCTCAATTTTTTGAATTAATTATTTGTTAATAGGTTACTTTATGATGAAAAGATTTGAGAATCGGAAATGAGGTATTGCGGAGAGATAGGAGAGTAGAGACGGGAGAGGTTGAGATTAGAGACAAGAGACAAGAGATAGGAGATAAAAGAGTGGGGAAATGCCGGATGCATACTAATTTCAAACTTTAAACGGTAAACTGAGGGTATGAAATCTTAAAATTTGTTTAAAATTTTAAATTACATTAAAGAGATGTTATAATCTTTCGTAATTTTACAGCATGGAATTAAGCATTGGAGAAATGGCACTCATTGCCATTGCAATCGTTGTATTATTCGGACCGGATAAACTTCCTCAGATTGCACGTGATTTAGGATCAGGTGTAAGAAAAATGCGTGGAGCGGTGGAAGATATCAAAACTGAGATTATGAAAGAAACGGATAATCCTGTTTCCGAGATCAAACGTGAAATCGAAAAGGTAAAAGATGCTGCCAAAGATTTCAACCCGGTTAATGATATCAAGAAAGATATTTTAACAGAACCTCTTGCATCTAATGAACCTCCAAAACTAAAACCTTCTGAAGATGAAACTTATGAAGGGCCTGTAAGCAGATAAGGTATGGAGGAGATTATTCAGGAAGATAAAACGGTATTTCTATACCTTAATAATTTGGGAGACCCTTCTTTCGATCAACTCTGGATGCTGATTTCCAGTACCTGGATCTGGGTGCCTCTTTATATTATATTCCTTTATTTTTTGTACAAAAACTATAAACTGAGATCTTTAGTTTTTATCCTGATTTTTTTAGCATTGGGAGCAACGGTTTCTGACCAGCTGGCTAATGTTTTCAAATTTGGGGTTGCCAGGTTGAGGCCTTGTCACGATCCTACGCTGGAACATTCTATGAGGATTGTGAAATGTGGAGGGCAGTATGGATTTTATTCTGCACATGCTTCCAATACCTTCTTTTTAGCGTCTTATCTGGGAATTTTATTAAAAAAGAAAATTAAATGGTTCCCATATGCTATATTTGTATGGGCTATAGTGGTTTCCTACAGCCGAATTTATTTAGGAGTGCATTTTCCGATAGATATTTTGGTGGGGGCGTTTGCTGGTTCTTTATTGGGAGTGATATTTGGTGCACTCGCCAAAAAAGTGATCAACAAACAAAATATAACACCATGAAAAAACCTTTATTACTTTTAGCTTCTATTTGTTTCTCTCTCAATTTCTTTGCTCAGGATAAAAAAATAGCTGAGGAATGCTTTAAAAAAGCAGATTATAAATGTGCTGAGGAGCAATATTCAAAACTAGCTGAAAAGGAACAGATCCAAAAATTTCAATCCGAATATTACAATAATCTGGGAACAGCACAAAGAAGGCTGGGGAAGGCTACAATGGCTTTTAAATCCTATGAATCTGCACTGATTGCAAACCCTATGTCTGCTCCTGTATATGCCAACCTGGCGTCACTACACAGTCAGAAAGGAAATAAAGCAAAAGCGCTGGAGTATGTGGAAAAAGGTCTTCAGGTAGATCCTGAAAATACGGACCTGTATCTGACCCGTTCCAAAATCTATGACAGCCAGGGGAAAAAAGATCTGGCTATTAAAGATCTTAATCAAATTCTGACTTTTGCACCAGATAATATTTTTGCCAAAACGGGATTGGCAAATCTGAAAAAAAATAGCGGTGATCTTGATGGGGCTTTAAAAGATTATAACCAGCTTATTGCTGAAAAGCCGGAATCACTTTTGTATAATGGACGTGCAGATGTTTATCTTAAAATGAAAAAGTACAAAGAATCCCTTACAGATGCCAATAAAGCAATTTCTATTGATCCCAAATTTGCCCAATCTTATGTCACCAAGGCATTGGTTTTATTTGATACTGCCAAACCTAAAGAAGCTTGTGAAAATCTTGATAAAGCAGTAACCTTTGGGTATGAAAAAGCTGTATTGGCAGACTATTACGCTAAATGTATCAGGAAATCATAGTCATTTCAATATAAATTTTCGTTTCCCTATCATGCACTATGATCGGGTTTGATTAATAATTCATCAATAATAAAGTGTACTTCTGAAAAGTGAATGAAGTAGATAAAGAAAAATAAATGTTAAATATTGTTTTAGTAGAACCCGAAATACCTAATAATACAGGGAATATAGGAAGATTATGTGTAGGAACAGAAAGTAAATTACATTTGGTTCATCCTTTTGGATTTGTAATTAATGATAAAAACCTGAAACGTTCAGGATTGGATTATTGGGTGCATCTTGATGTTTCAGAATATGCAGATGTGGATGAATGGGTGAAAAATATTCCGGATCTTTCACGGGTTTTCCTGATGAGTTCGCATGCTGAAAAATCATATTTGGAAACTGATTTCCAGGATGGGGACTGGCTGGTTTTCGGAAAGGAAAGTAAAGGCCTAAGTAAAGAAGTACTGGACCGTTTTGAAAATCATTTAACGATTCCCATGTCAAAATTAATCAGGAGTTTTAATATTGCCAATTCTGTGGCATTTGTAGTAGGGGAGGCTAAAAGACAGATTAACTCAAAAGCATAATATATATACCTGGTAAGGGGTGTCAAATAAGACTGATGGTTGTGGGGAAACTAAAACAGCTTCCTATAATAGACCATTTTAATCATTATGATAGGGCTTTCCCTGCAGGATTTGATCAGCTCTGTAAAGCTGTTCAACAATAAATAACCGGATCATCTGGTGGGTAAATGTCATTTTAGATAATGACATTTTTTCATTGGCCCTGCTGTACATTTCTTCTGAAAAACCATATGCACCACCAATCAGGATATGTACTTTTTTTACAGAAGAGTTCATCCAATTGTCAATTTTCTGAGAAAATTCACGGCTGGTAAACTGTTTTCCTTTTTCATCCAGGATGATAACAAGATCGTTTTTGTCAATATGATTGAAGAATAGCTTAGCCTCTTCTTTTTTTAGAAGATCTGCAGATAAGTTTTTTGCATTTTTGACATCCGGGATTTCTGTAATTTCAAAATTCCAGTGCTTGGGCAGGCGATTGAGATAGTAATTGATCAGGGAAGTAATTTCTTTATCGTCCGTCTTGCCGATACAAAGTAAACTGATTCGCATTATAAGAAGTTTGAGGCCGCAAAGATAAGCCTTTTTAATTTATCAGGACTGATCCATATTTAGACTGTAAGCCCATATGAGCCATCCAACCAATCTTATATTTCCTTTCTCACATCTCAACATCTCCAGTCTCCGATCTCAACATCTCATGTCTCTACTCTCATAGCTCTCATAGCTCTCTGTCTCCAATATTATTCCGCATTAATCCATAACACGGCTTTTATATCTGTTCCTGTAATCTGCAGGGGTTAATCCCGTAACTTTTTTAAACAAGGTCCTGAATGTTTTCAAATCATTATATCCGATACTGTAGGTGACATCAGCAATATTGCCTTCACCGGATTCCAATGCTTTTTTTGCTGCTTCTACTTTTATCCGTTGAATGTATTCTATGGGGTTCAATGTAGTAGCGGTCTTAAACCGTCGGATAAAGTTCCGTTTGCTCATATTCACATGGCGGGCAATGTGCTCAACAGAAATGTCTGTTTTGAATTTTTTTTCGATATAGGTTTGCGCCTGGTGGATTTCATGGTCATTATGAAGACGTTGCCCAGAAAAAACAGTAAAAATGCTTTGAGATGTCCGCCCGTAGTCCAAAGCATAATACTTACTGAGTTCGATGGAGATTTCTTTGCTGCAGTTTTTTTCGATGAAATATAACAGGGCATTTAATGAAGAGAAGCCTCCGCCACCGGTAATGATTGCTTTGGAGTGAGTAACTACATGATCGGGTTTAAAATCTATCTGTGGATACCTCTTTTGTAAATCTTCCATAGCTCCCCAATGTGAGGTGGCTGGCATCCCGTCGAGCAAACCGCACTCTGCCAAAAAATAAGCACCGGTACATAAGCTGATAATTTCGGCTTTTTCCTGATATTTTTCTTTTATCCAGTCAATCAATGCATGGTTTTCTTTAAGCAATACATCTATTAGCTGAAGGTCCATACTTGTTGGAGGAATAATGATAACATCAGTATCAAATTTATCCGATATTGTTTTTGTACACTGAAATTGTATGGGAAGATTAGATGGTACTGTTTTCTGATGAACTCCAATTAGCTCTATACAAAAAGGAGCAGGCATACCTCTTTTTACCGCAGCTTCATTCGCACTGGACAATAATGCTGCAGTGGTGGATACAGCAGTAGACATGATATGATCATACACTATAATTGAAATATGTTTCATGATATGGAAGCTAGGGATCTTAAAAATAAGCAAATTTTGGCACAAAATCCACTACAGAATGTCATTTTAACGTAGGGACAGTCTGTAACAGCTGGCGTAATTTTACAAAAAGATTGGTTATGAAAACTATATTTAACAAAGCAGAAAGGGAAGAGCTGATTGAAAGGATCAATACACTGAATTCCCATAATACGGCTCAATGGGGTAAAATGAACCTGTATCAGATGATGAAACACTGTACCCGATGGAATGATTGGGTATTGGGAAACGGAGGGTATTCTTATAGGCAGGAGTTTCTGGGGAAGCTGTTTGGAAAAATGGTTTTAAAAGGTATGGTAAAAGATGATAAGCCGATGAAAAAGAATGCTCCAGCCGGTATCTTTACGATCAAAGAACAAAATGGAGATATACAGGATGAGAAAAAGATATGGCTTGCGCAGATGGCTGCTTATGAAAATTTTTCAAATCCGGAATTTATCCATGATTTTTTTGGTAAAATGAAAACAGAGGATATCGGTATTTTTGTGTACAAACATATGGATCATCATTTAAGACAGTTTAATGCCTGATGTTAAAACGTTATTTGAATTATTTTAAAACCTTTTTGTTTGCTTTAAAAAGTATTGCATCAATAACGACGAATATTTCAGGATTTTTATAATTCTTGTCTATCAACCTCAGTTCTATACAATTCAGCTTTGGAAGCAGGAGGCAGAAAATGTTTATATTTGTAATGAGAGATGAATGAAATTTACGGAAATGCTTATTAAAATGGGTGTTTTCAGATTTTTATTGCTCTCCTAATTGCCAAATTATAACATAGATGAGTATAAAGGTTCCCAGATTTATCCTGAAAGTTCAAGAGTTTTTTGATGACATTCATATTCCCGTTTTGGGAATATCGCTATGGCAGATGTTTCAAATTTATATCTCAGGGATTTTTAAAGGAAAAATAGGAAGAAAAGCAGCTGCTATTTCCTGGAGCTTTACCATCAGTTTATTTCCGTTTCTTCTGTTTTTACTTTCCGTTTTGCCTTATATGCCCCATTATGATAAGCTTCAGTTTTATATTTTCGAAGTATTGATGCATAATGTTTTCCCTTCCAATATGGAGGGAGATGTCAGAGGATATATAGAAACCAATATTATTCCCAATATGAAAGGGATCAGTAATCTGACCATTGTGCTGGCATTGGTTTTTGCTACCAACGGTACATTTTCCCTTATCAATGGATTTAATGAAAATGCAGATGAAAAGCTCAGTGATGTCAAAGAATTTATTCTTTCATTTTTTATCACCATTGGCTTTATTACCATTGTATTTTTAGCCCTGTTCGGGGTTTACTATGTAGAGGTTGTCATGAAACTTTTTACACCGGCCTATGATGTTACATGGCTGGTAGATAACCTTTCCCGTATTATTGGATTTGTTTCTTTTCCGCTGTTTTACTTTATTCTTCTGACTTTATTTTACTGGCTGGGAACTGTGAAAATTACCCGTTTCAGACAGGCGGTGCCGGGAGCAGTCCTTACGACCATATTATTTGTTCTTACGACGTATATTTTCGCCATTTATGTTAAAGATATAGCCCGTTATAATGTGCTTTACGGTTCCATAGGGAGTATGATCCTGCTGATGGTTTGGGTGAATGTGAATGTCTATCTTCTTCTCTTTGGAAACGAACTGAATATGGCTATCAGAAAGCTTAGAATAGAGAAATTATTGTCTGATGAAATTCAAAAAGAGGCCGCTCATTACCACACTCAGATCACAGAACCGGATTTTGAGAATAATAAGGAACATCAATGGAAGCTGGAAAACCGGAAGAAAGATTAATTTTCTTCCAGCTCCGGACGTTCTTTAGAACTCATACTTAATATGGTATATCCTAGCACAGCAGCTAAGAATGAGGCAATCAGAATAGCAAATTTAGCTTCATCCTGGATCGGAATTTCGTTTTTAAAGGACAGTAATGCTATAAAAATAGACATGGTAAATCCGATTCCGGCCAGTAAACCTACACCGATCATTTGAACCCAGTTACTGTTTTGGGGTAAGGAACTCAATTTCATTTTGATCGCAATAAAGGAAAATAAATTAATTCCAATCAGCTTTCCTAATATAAGCCCGCAGATAATTCCCAGTCCCAATGTACTTGTAATGCCTGCAACCATTTCGCTGGAGAAAGTAATATTGGTGTTGGTTAATGCAAAAATAGGCATGATCAGAAAACTTACAGGAATGTGAAGCTTATGTTCAAGCTTTTCCAAAGGCGAAAT
Organism: Chryseobacterium sp. YR221; assembly: GCF_900176315.1. Classification (NCBI taxonomy): domain Bacteria; kingdom Pseudomonadati; phylum Bacteroidota; class Flavobacteriia; order Flavobacteriales; family Weeksellaceae; genus Chryseobacterium; species Chryseobacterium sp. YR221. The sequence goes on along the minus strand of NZ_FWXM01000003.1, from coordinate 89,240 downwards.
ATCTACATGAGAAGCATTCGTTGGAATTGAAAATGCAAGTAAAACCCCGGCGATCGTTGCATGGATACCTGAATGATGAAGGAAATACCACAAAAATAGCCCCGGAATAATATAAAATATAATACGGGTAACCTTTAAAAAATTTAATAGGAAAAGAAGAGCAGCCACTCCCAGTGATAACAGGAGATAGCTCCAATGGATCTGCTCCGTATAGAAGATAGCAATAACCAGGATCGCTCCCAGATCATCTACAATTGCTAAGGCAGCAAGAAATATCTTGATTGAATTGGGAATTCTCTTTCCCAGCATTGAAATAATAGCTAATGAGAAAGCAATATCTGTAGCCATAGGGATTCCCCAGCCACTGCCATATTCCGTTCCGGAATTGAATATACTGTAGATAACTGCAGGAACCAGCATTCCGCCTACTGCAGCAAAAATAGGCAGCGAAGCATTCTTAAAAGAAGATAGCTCGCCTTCTACAAGCTCTCTTTTTATTTCAAGCCCTACCAAAAGAAAAAATACAGCCATCAGACCGTCATTGATCCAGATGCTGACAGGGTATTCCAGTCCAAATATGTGAGTCCCTACTTCCTTGTCTAAAAAGTGCTGAAATGCTTCAGCAGCTGATGAATTGGCAATCAGCAATGAAATAAGCACACAGAAGATAAGAATGATTCCTGAAGCCTGACTGTTGTTGAAAAATTTTTTAAAATAAAGAGATAAATTCATATTTATGATTGTAGACGTCTTACAATGGAAACGCCGTTAATACTTTTAAGTTTTTTGAAAGTTTCCTCCAGTTGACCCTTATTTTTTACTTCAAGGTTGATGTTTCCTGTGAAAACTCCATTGTTCGATTCAATAGACATACTTTTCATATCCATTCCCATACTTCCACTGATGACGGCTGTGATGTCATTAATCATTCCCATTCTGTCCAGTCCTTCAATTTCGATTTTCACTCTGTCTTTGAAGCTTTCTGCATTTACCCATTTGGCAGGGATGACGCGATAGTCGTATTGCGCTCTAAGGTTGATGGCATTCGGACAGTTGTCACTGTGTACTTTGATCCCATCAGAAATGGTAATGAATCCGAAAATTTTGTCACCGGGAATTACCGTACAGCATTTTGCATAGCTGTAGTTTAGTTTTTCTTCATCCTTACCAAAAACAATCATGTCCAGGTTTTCCTCTTTCGGCTCTTCGAAATGTTGATTTTTTGTAGGAGATTTTCTGAATCTTGAAAGCAGGTTGTTGAATACGTTTTTACTTTCAATGTATTTTCTTAAGCTGCTTACATCCAGTTCGTTACTTTGGAATTTAAGGAAGAGCTCTTGTGATGATTTTAAATTAAAGAATTTTTGAAGTTTATTAATCTCCTCGTCATTAAAGTTGATCTTTGCATGACGCAGTTTTCTTTGTAAAATTTCTTTTCCATCTTCTACCAGCTGATTTTTCTGCGAATTCAGATAACTTTTGATCTTGGATTTGGCCTTGGAAGTCACTACAAATTCCAGCCAGTCAGATTTTGGTTTCTGATTTTGAGAAGATAGAATGTCGACCTGATCACCATTTTGAAGCGTATAGGAAATAGGAACCAGTTTCCCATTGATCTTCGCTCCTAAACACTTCATTCCCAAATCCGAGTGAACGGAAAAAGCAAAATCCAGAGCAGTGGCATTGGTTGGCAGAATCTTGATTTCTCCTTTTGGTGTAAAGACAAATACCTCTTTAGAATATAAATTAAGTTTAATATTATCCAAAAGCTCGGAGGTAGAAAGGTTCTGCTGCTGTTCAAGCACATCACGGATTTCCGTTACCCATTTTTCAAAATTCCTGTCATCGGAGCTTTGTTTATAGCCCTCTTTGTATTTGTAGTGGGCAGCAACTCCTTTTTCAGCAATTTCATCCATTCTTTCGGAACGGATCTGTACTTCGATCCATTTTTTATCAGGCCCCAGAACAGTCAAATGTAAACTTTCGTAGCCTGTTGAACGCGGCTGTGTGATCCAGTCTCGCATTCTGGAAGGATTACTGTGGTATACGTCGGTAACGATAGAATAAATTTTCCAGGCCAGGAATTTTTCGTTTTTAGCATCAGATTTATAAATAATTCTGATCGCATAGTTATCAAAAACCTCTTCAAAAGAAACACCCTGTTTCAGCATTTTCCTGTAAATAGAGGAAATAGCTTTTGCTCGGCCTTTGATGGTGAAGTTCAGTCCTTCTTCTTTCAGTCTCTCTGAAACCTCGGTTTTGAATTCCTCAATATATCTTTCACGGTTTTCTTTTGCCAATTCCAACTTTTCCGTGATTTCATTATATACCTCCGGATTGTTGTACTTTAATGAAAGATCTTCCAGCTCAGATTTAATATTATACAAACCTAAACGGTGAGCCATGGGTGCATAAATATAAACTGTTTCTGAAGCGATCTTTTTTTGCTTATCCGGAGCCATACTCTCCAAAGTCCGCATATTGTGAAGACGGTCCGCAATTTTGATAAGAATTACCCTGAAATCTTCAGACAGTGTCAGTAAAAGTTTTCTGTAATTTTCAGACTGTACGGAGATATTCTGATGGTTCATGATGGATATTTTGGTCAATCCATTCACGATGCTTGCGATTTTTTCTCCAAAGATTTTTTTCAGATCTTCATAGGTATAGTCGGAATCTTCAATAACGTCATGAAGAAGAGCACAGGCAATGGAAGTTGCTCCCAGCCCAATTTCAGTCGCTACAATTTTAGCAACAGCAATAGGATGATAGATATAGGGCTCTCCGGATTTTCTCCTTTGATCCTTATGGGCGTCCAAAGCAATATCGAAGGCTTTTCGGATGAGTTTATTGTTTTCCTCATCCAAAGTCCTGTAGGTGTTAGAAATCAGATCTTTATATCTCGCAAGGATTTCTTTATTCTCTTGTTCTAAGTCGTAACTCATTTGTGTAAATACCTATATTTAGACGAAAATACGAAAAATTTTACGTTTTTCAAACATAAAAAATCCGTAGAATATTTCTACGGATTCCCGGTTACTAGGTTTTTATATTGATTAGAACTTTACTTCAGAATTCATACCGTCACTTGACGTTTTGATCTTAATGTCAGGACTGTTATGGATTTCAGCCCTATTTCTTGCATCGATATATTTTTTAATAGTGTCGTAATTGGCCTGATCGATGCTCATATTTTCAAACAAATACGTCTTTAAGACAATATGCTGGTTGAAAATGTTCCGGGCACTCTCTGCCTGGCTGCTGTCCTTCACCGCCACACTCGCCAGATATTGTGCGTGATTATCTTCGCTATTAAGGTATATGATGTAATCTGAATTTCCGAATCCTGAGTTTTCCAGATCATTTTCAAGCTTTTTGTAATCGCTGTTGTGCTCAAATAGCCCAGCTAATATATTTGACATAATTAATGGGTTTTAAAGTTGTTATTAAAGTTAGTAATAATTTTCTGATTTATTTGAATAAAAAACAATAAAATTTATCTATTAATGTTCTATCTATAATACAATGTTAAAATTTTTAAGAATGTCTATTGAACGCATGTTTAATATTGTGATTAAAGTAAATCATAATATTTCTCATATAACATCTGTAGGTTCCTCTGATACCAAGGGATTGAAAATCATTGCCGTGATGTAAGTCTAATTTATCTCTCGCTGATTTATGAGGTTTTCCATGTATTTGTATACTATGTTTAACTTTCAAAAAAACTGAAAATCAATGCTGCTTGATGACAGGTAATATAAAAAGAGACCGCTTCAACGGTTGAAACAGCCTCTGTATTTATATGCTGGAAGTAATTAAATTCTTTCATTCTTAATTTCCTCTACAATCTCCGGGTTCAGCAAAGTACTGATGTCTCCGAAGTTGCTAAAGTCGCCTTCCGCAATTTTTCTTAATATTCTACGCATGATTTTTCCGGAACGGGTTTTAGGAAGTCCTGAAACGAATTGGATCTTATCAAGCTTGGCAATAGGTCCGATCTGATCAGAAATCAATTGGTTAATTTCTTTCTTAAGATTTTCCTTATCACGCCCCTCTCCGGACTCCTTAAGCATAACATATCCATATAAAGCGTTTCCTTTAATATCATGCGGATACCCTACGATTGCTGATTCTGCAACAGCTGGATGTTGGTTGATACTGTCTTCAATAGGGGCTGTTCCTAGATTATGTCCCGAAACAATGATCACATCATCCACGCGGCCTGTAATTCTGTAATAACCCACCTCGTCTCTTAAAGCTCCGTCTCCTGTAAAATATTTTCCAGGGAAAGCTGTAAAATATGTTTCTTTATACCTTTGATGATCTCCCCAGATTGTTCTTGCAATTCCTGGCCATGGAAAGCGGATGCAGAGGTTTCCTGTCACCTGGTTTCCTGTAATTTCGTTGCGCTTGTCATCCATTAAAACCGGCTGTATTCCAGGTAAAGGAAGTGTAGCATAGGTTGGTTTTGTAGGAGTTACAAATGGAAGAGGTGAAATCATAATCCCTCCCGTTTCGGTTTGCCACCACGTATCTACAATCGGACATTTTTTCTTTCCAACATGATCATTGAACCAGTGCCATGCTTCATCATTAATAGGTTCACCTACAGAGCCTATTACTTTTAAAGAGCTTAAATCATGCTTGTCTACCCATTCTGCACTTTCTTTAGCCAAAGAACGGATCGCGGTAGGGGCGGTATAGAACTGCGTGATCTTGTGTTTTTCAATCACTTCCCAGAAACGGTCCGGTTCAGGGTAGGTAGGAACTCCTTCAAAGATAACGGTAGTAGCACCGTTTAATAACGGTCCGTAAAGAATGTAAGAATGCCCTGTGATCCATCCGATATCTGCTGTACACCAGTAAATATCATTTTCTTTATAGTTGAATACATTTTTGAAAGTATAAGCGGTATACACCATATAACCGGCGCAGGTATGAAGCATTCCTTTCGGTTTTCCGGTAGATCCGGAAGTATAAAGGATGAAAAGAGGATCTTCGGAATCCATAATGACTGTAACGAAATCAGGAGATGCTTTTTCATACAGATCAGACAACCAATGGTCTCTGCCGTCCTTCATTTTAATCTCATTATGAGTTCTTTTTACCACCAGTACATTTTCTACAGTCGGGGTTTTTTCCAGGGCTTCATCTACAATGCTTTTTAAATCCAAAACTTTATTCCCTCTATAACTTCCATCTGAAGTAATAACCATTTTAGCTTCACAGTCATTCACCCTTGAGGCTACTGCAGCAGCTGAGAACCCTGCAAAAATAACAGAGTGAACAGCTCCTAATTTAGCACAAGCCAGCATCGTAACTGCTAATTCAGGAATCATCGGGAGATAAATACAGACCCTGTCTCCTTTTTCAATGCCCATATCCCGTAAAACATTGGCTGTTTTGTTGACGCGGGTGTAGAGTTCGTTATAAGATATATGCTGAGCTTCTTCTTTAGGGTCATTGGGTTCCCAGATAATAGCTGTTTTGTCTCCTCTTATGGCAAGGTGCCTGTCGATACAGTTTTTCGTAATATTGAGTTTGGCATTTTTGAACCATGTGATTTTTGCTTCATTCATATCATACTTAACCACCTTGCTCCATCGCTGATACCACACGAAGTTTTGATCCGCTACTTTATCCCAGAATTTCTTAGGATTTTTGATAGACTTTTTATAATCTTCAAAATATTGTGGTAAATCTTCTATTAAGTAATTTCTCATATCCCTTTCGTTTTTTTGAAATTTTATTATACTTTAAATTTATGTTTAAATTCTCGTTTAAGCCTTATAAACCTCGATTTTTTCCTGGATTTCTTCAATGATTTTCTCATCATCAATGGTTGATGGGATCTGAAAATCTTTCCCATCAAGCAATGTTCTGATCAGCTTTCTTAAAATCTTTCCGGATCGTGTTTTGGGTAAGCGCTTGACAACCATAGCGTTTTTTAAAAAGGCTACCGCACCAATCTTTTCACGAACCATTTTGATGATCTCTTTTTCTATTTCCTCTTCTGATACTCGTGTTCCGTTTTTTAAAACCACTGTTGCAAAAGGAATCTGCCCCTTTAAATCATCATCAATACCCACAACAGCACATTCTGCGACATCAGGATGGGATGAAACAATTTCTTCCATTTCCGAGGTGGAAAGCCTGTGTCCGGCAACATTGATTACATCATCCACTCTTCCGGTAATAAAAATGTAACCATCTTCATCCTGGATAGCGCCGTCTCCCGAAAAATAATAACCGTTGTATTGGGATAGATAGCTGTCCTCAAAGCGTTCATAGTCTTTCCATATTCCAAGTAATGCACCCGGAGGAAGGGGGAGTTTGATCACAAGGTAGCCTTCGTGATGAGGGTCGAGTTCTAATCCGTTTTCATCAAAAATTTTAATATCATATCCAGGAATAGGTTTTCCTGCAGAAGCTCTTTTGATGGTATACTGATCTGAAGTCAGTAATCCCAGCATGGGCCATCCTGATTCTGTTTGCCACCAATGATCAATAGCCGGAACTCCGATATGCTCTGCAAACCAGTCCAGTGTTGCTACATCACAGCGCTCGCCTGCTAAAAACTGTTTTTTAAAATGGGAAAGATCATATTTTTTGACCAATTCTCCATTGGGGTCTTCTTTCTTGATGGCCCTGATAGCGGTAGGAGCCGTAAACATAACGGAAACCTTATATTCTGAAATAATTCTCCAGAAAGTTCCCGCATCAGGAGTCATGATAGGCTTTCCTTCAAAAATAACGGTCGTATTTCTATTGATCAGCGGTCCATACACAGAAAAACTATGCCCAACGGCCCATCCGAAATCAGAAGCTGCCCAGTAGGTTTCTCCCGGTTCAACTCCATACACATATTTCATAGAGAATTGTAGGGCTGTAGCATAGCCCCCGGTATCACGGACGATCCCTTTAGGTTTTCCCGTAGTTCCGGATGTATAAAGAAGGTAAAGGGGGTGGGTAGATTCCACTGAAATACAATCAGCCGGTGCTGACTTCTGTACCAGCTCTTCATAATCAATAAGTCCGTCAAACATTTCATGCTGGTTATCTACCAATTTTCTGTTGTAAACGACAATATGGTCCACTTTATCCTGGGCCAGTTCAATTGCTTTTTCTACCAAAGGAAGATAGGGGATTCTTTTAGCGATTTCTATACCTGCTGTAGCGGTGATTAATACTTTCGGTTTGCAGTCGTCAATTCTCACCACTAATTCATGAGGGGCAAAACCGCCAAAAACCACATTATGAATAACTCCAATTCTTGCGCATGCCAGCATGGCAAAAAGGGTTTGCGGTATCATGGGCATATAGATGACTGCGGTGTCTCCTTTTTTTAATCCTAAAGAAGATAATCCTCCCGCAAATTTTGAAATTTCTTCCTTGGCCTGATTGAAAGTATAGGTTTTCTTCGCACCGGTTACGGGTGAATCATAAACAAGGGCATTCTGATCCCCAAAACCATCTTCAATATGCCTGTCAATACATAAATGACACATATTAAGTTTTCCGTCAGAAAACCATTGAGGGTAGTTGTTACCATCTTTGGAAAGGATCTTTTGTGGGAACTCAAACCATTGTATTTCTGCGGCCTTGTCTTTCCAGAAGCCTTCTTTATCTTCTATACTTTGTTTAAATAACGTATCTGTCTTCATAAGAATAGTCGTGTGTTTGGTTTAATACCCTTGTCAAGGTTTTAAACCTTGACAAGGGTAAGTAGTCGTTTTAGTGTGATCTAAAGGCGAAACAGTCCCTTCTTTTCATCTCATGTCTCATATCTCGTGTCTCTTATCTCTTATCTCTTATCTGAAATCCAGCATCTTACCTCTATCCAAACATTTCCTCAATCTGCTGCATCAGTTTCTTAATCGAATAAGGTTTTGTTACATAGGCGTCAGCTCCCATTTCAAGACCTTTTTCAATGTCTCTCGGGTTATTTTTGGCGCTGAGAAAGATGACTTTTGTGTCTTTCATTTTGTCATCCTGTTTGATGAGATCCAGCGTGCTGTATCCATCAAGATTAGGCATCATGATATCGAGGAGGATTACATCGGGAACCATTGTTTTTAAGAACTCCAGAACTTCTGTTCCATCGCGTGCAATATAGACGTCATATCCGTTTTTCTTAAAGCTGTATTCCAGCGACATTAATATTTTGTGTTCGTCGTCTGCGATGATTATCTTTCTCATAGGTGCTTTTTAAGAATGTTCAACTTCATTTTTAATCTCTTTTATTATTTTCTCAGGAATACTGATGGTGAAAGTAACGCCAAGTCCGCTGTTTTCAGCTTTGATACTTCCACCGTGAGCCTGTACGATTTTTTTAGAAATCGCGAGCCCGAGTCCGCTTCCTGTAGGTTTTAAAATATTCTGGTTTTTGGATTGGTAAAACTTGTCAAAGATCATTTCCAGGTCTTCCTCAGGAATATGTTTTCCCGTGTTGAAAATAGAAATGATTAGCTGGCTTTCCTTTTCAAAAAGTTTGGTTTGTATAGTACCTTGTTCATCGGTGAATTTCAATGCATTTCCCCAAATATTCTGAAAAAGCTGGATCATCCTTGCTTCATCATATTCAAATATAAACTGATTCAGAAGATTCACTTCACTTAAATGAATATTTTTTTGCTGGATCAGGTGGAGGAGTGGGTTCAATGCTTTTTTATAAGTTTCAATGATGTTGTTTTTCTGAATACTTAGCAGGATTTCTCCATGTTGAAGCTTGTCAAGGTAAAGAATATCGTTGATGATTTCACTTAATCTGTCAGATTCTGTGATGATATTATTTAAAAACTCCTGTTTGATATCAAAAGGGATATCGTCGTCATCCGCTAAAATTTCTCCAGCGGAACGGATAGCTGTAATCGGGGTTCTCAGTTCGTGGGCAACAGAATCCAGAAAATCATCTTTCTGACGGTCTTTGACAATCAGGTTTTCGTTGGCGGTACGCAGATCATCAGAAAGTTTTTGGAGTTCTTCAGACTGCTCTGTCAATTTTTTATTTAAGCTGATGTTTTCCTGGGATTCCTCCAGAATATTCAATACCTCTTTTAGAGATATTTTATCTTCTTTCGTTACACCTTCAATCAAAATTTTTGCTGACGCAGTGCCTATTCTTCCTGCTAAAAGATTTTCCGAGAATTTAATAAATCTTGAATCTGCCGTTTCTGTATTAGAATCGATATTGTATTTTAAGTTGAAAATTCTTAGAGCCTGCTCTGTTTTACTTTTACCTAAAAACCTTTCGAGGATATTCTGGATATCGGAAATATAAGCTGTACCTCGCCATATAAAAGCGTTTTCGTGATTTTGAATATATTTGTCGATATCTACATACAGTTCTGCAAAGTTTCTTTCTCTGTAATTTCCTTTGGTACTCACGGAAATGATGGTGAATAAACCGGTATTCACCAAAATTGACCAGAAAAATATCTGTGGAATTCTCCCTAAATAAGGGATGGTGAAAAAGCCGAAAGCATCATACATTTCTCTCAACACTCCTTTGAACTCCTGGTTGTAAGAAAAATAATATTGAGGAATAATCAATCCGAAATAACAGATTGCCAATCCGGCGATAAGCCCGATGATAGCCCCTTTATAACTTCCTCTCCTCCAGAATAGAGCACCAAAAAATGAAGGAGCTAATTGTCCGATGACAACAAATGAAATCAAACCTACAGAATCAAGAGAGGTCTTCAGTATAAAATATTTATAGAAGGCAAAAGCCATGATAATCAGTGCGAAAATGCTGAATTTTCTGATGTTGGTAATATTTCTTGTGTTCTGTTCTTCACTTTCGGATTTGAACTTTCCAAGCAAGCCATAAGGAATGATCAGGTTATTGGATAACATGATGGATAAAGTAATGGCTGAGATAATGATCATTGAAATGCACGAGCTTAACCCGCCAAGGAAAACCAAGACTGTAATCAGCGTGTTGTCAAAATGTTGTGGAATTAAAATAGAATAGAACTCCGGATTTACTTTCTGCCCATCGAAAATCAATCTTCCGCCCCAGGCGATAGGAAAGATGAATACAGTGAAAATCAACAGGTAAAGAGGGAAGAACCAAATAGCTGTTTTAATATGTTTCTCCTGTCTGTTCTCCACAATAGCGGTATGGAATTGTCTGGGCAAAATACAGATGGCTGTAGCGGAAATCATACACAGGAGCATCCAGTTCATAGCGCCCTCAGTTCCGTTGAATGTATTTTTTTCTTTAAAATCTTTAAACTGGCTTGCCTTCTGATAAATATCTGAAAAACCATCAAATACATAATAAATGACAAAAAAGCCAAGAATGATAATGAAGAATAATTTTAAAAAACTTTCCAGGGCAATGGCTGAAATAATTCCAAGCCGTTTTTCCGAAGCGTCTACATATCGCGTTCCATAATAAGAGGAAAATAAAGCAATTAAAACGACTACAAAAGTAGCATTGTCAGTAAGGATATCTTTTGACATCGGTGTTTCGGTAACCAGATGGAAGGTCTCGGAAATCGCTTTAATCTGCAATCCAATATAAGGGACAATGGCAAAAAGACATACTATGGTAATAATAGCACTGAAGCTTCTGCTGTTTCCGTATCGCAATGAAATGAAATCTGCAAGACTGCTGATTTTATTGACTCTTGAAATCCTTACAATCCGTGTATTGATATAAATCCATGCAGGAATAATCATGATGGGACCGATGTAGATCGGTAAATAGTTTAATCCGCTTGTAGCTGCTACACCAATACTTCCATAGTAAGTCCATGCCGTACAATATACGGCAAGAGACAAAGCATAAATGTAAGGATTGTTGATCCAGACCTTGCTTTTCTTCTTCTCTGCCAGATAGGCAACTAAGAACAAAAGGGCCAGATAAAACAAGACTACAGAAAATAAAGCGAAACTACTCATCATATTTTTTTACGATTACAAAAGATATCACGATGGAAATCATCCAGACCGCAAACAGGTATACCAGAATCATAGGATAGCCCAAAACACTTTTCTCACTGTTGAAAATCAATGAAATGGGAATGCTGAAAGCAATCATCAGCCCGATGCTTAAGATAATGAGTTTCTGTTCGTGTCTTTTTTTCATAAATGATGATTGATAAAAGATAATTGATGAATGCAGCATCCATCAATTATCCATATTATTTTTTAAATTTTGTCGTCCGAATATTCTCCCGTTAACGCATAATAACCGAAAACGGCCATTCCACCCGAGACAATGGGCATCAGTACAAACAAAATGATGATGCCAAAAACCAGATCTTCCTGTTTTCCGGAAGTGATTTTGGGAATTCCCATTACCGTGGTTCCGAAATATCCTACGATCACAGCAATTGCGATCCATAGAATGCCTAATATTTTTTTTAGTCCGTTCATTTTAATAGTTTTAAAATTAATAAAAATTTGAGTGATTCAATGCCTAATCGTGAAGATTATTGTTCTTATTTTTAAGATAAATTAATCCAATGAGAAGACAGACAGCTGCCACTCCGATAGGATACCAAAGACCTTCAAGGTACCATGTTGCATGTCCTGCCTCTTTTCCTGTAGTCACCAGATACGTGGCAACTGCCGGAAGAAGACCTCCAAATACCCCATTTCCAATGTGATACGGCAGAGACATGGATGTGTAACGGATTCTTACAGGGAACATTTCCACAAGGAATGCGGCAATAGGGCCGTAAACCATGGTTACAAATATCACCTGGATAAATACCAGGAAGACCAGATACCATTTCGTGTCATCACTTAATTTTACGGTTTGGGATACTTTTGCTTCCTCAGCTTTTCCGTCTTTTATAACCGGACCGGTCGGTGACCAGTGGACAATACTGTCTTTTTTAACTAAAGTTCCATCTGTAAAAAGGGTCTCTTTATGAATGGTAACCAAGCTGTCTGTAGCAATGTCATTATGGATTTTGGCTGTTCTTTTTTCTGTAATTCCATTGGCTGCTACGGTTTTATTTTCAAGATTTACGCTTTTAAACATGCTGTCGTATATTGGTCTGTAGGCTAAAATAGCGACCAGCATCCCGGTCATCATGACTGCTTTTCGGCCTATTTTATCAGAGAGCCAACCGAAAAATACAAAGAAAGGAGTTCCTAAAAGCAAGGCTGTTGCCATTAGTAAATCTACCTGGGAAGATTCCACATTCATTACCTTTTGTAAAAAGCTCATAGCATAGAACTGCCCGGTGTACCAGATGACCCCTTGTCCCATCGCTGCTCCAAATAAAGCAAGCAGGACAAATTTGAAGTTAAATTTATTGCCAAAACTTTCTTTTAAAGGATTTTTAGACGTTTTCCCCTCGCTCTTAGCCTTGGCAAAAAGCGGAGATTCTTTCATATTTTTTCTGATGATATAAGAAACACCTACCATGAGAATAGAAATCCAGAAAGGAACCCTCCATCCCCAGGTATCGAAATCTTCAGGAGAAAGAGTTTTTCTTGTGATCAAAATAACAATTAAAGAAATGAAAAGTCCGGCAGTAGCTGTGGTTTGTATCCATGAAGTCCAGTAACCTCTTCGATGAGGTTGTGCGTATTCTGCGACATACGTTGCCGCACCTCCATATTCACCTCCAAGAGCTAAACCCTGTAATAGTCTTAAGATTAAAACTAAAACTGGAGCCATAAATCCAATGGTTTCATAACTTGGGATACATCCGATAAGGAAAGTGGAAAACCCCATAATCAGTAAAGTCACCAGGAAGGTATATTTTCTTCCGATAAGATCTCCCAGCCTTCCAAAGAATAAAGCACCGAAAGGCCTTACTACAAATCCGGCAGCAAATGTTGCCAATGTAGATAAAAAGGCAGCGGTGGGATTATCTGCAGGGAAAAATTTTGTTGCTAAAACGATGGCTAAACTTCCGAAAATGTAAAAGTCATACCATTCAATCAGGGTTCCGAGAGATGAGGCTGTAATAACGCTCCATATGGTGCGGTTTTTCTGCCTGTCGGTCATATTTTCGTAGCTTTCGTAGTGCTTTTCGCTCATATTGATTAGTTTTTGATATTAGTAGAAAATGATAATAATTCCTCTGAATTTTTTATCAGGTTATATTGTTTTCATTGCCTTAATGCTGTGTATTGCTGACGGTGGATTATAGGTAAATCTGAAACTGTACAATGAATTCGCCTTTTGAAGAAGGACTTTCAGTGGGGCTGGTATAAACCGGTCGTGTTGAATATTGTGTGGTGATTTTTGCATGATGGCCATCGATAAACCAGTTGGCTCCAACGTCAAACTGAGAGGAAGACTTGTCGAATGCCTCAAAACTCTTATGTGTGTAGGCTGCGAAAGGCTGTATTCTGATCTTTGGTTTTTCAGCCTGGCTGGGTAAAAGTAAGCCTGCCTGAGCGTAGATAATATTACCTGTTCCAATAGTAGGCTGTAAGTTTCCCGGCCCTGCAATGGCTTTATTACCTATGAAATTGGGGTCTGTGGCAGCAATGTTCATTGTTCCCAGATTTCTTACATAATTGGGTCCGAAATTGTAGTTGTAATATCCCGCATAAGCAGAAACGGCCATTTTATTTTTGGCTTCTCCCAGTGGAATATCTGCAAAAGCGTCAACTGCGAAAAGAGTGATATCATGCTTCTCAATATTGGAATTAACGGAAGTTCTTGTCCCATCTGCCTGATGATAAAACCCTGCCCCCACATTGAAAACTTTCTTTGTTCCCAGATAAGAACCTACTTTGAAAGGTAGTGTATTGGACTCTTCATCGAGGAATTGATATTCAAGATACCCTGCCTTTGAAAAACTTGGGTTTCCATTATTATCTACCGCTACCGCTCTCGAAGGATCAGTGACATTCATTGGTGTCAGGTCTGTTGCAAAAGGTTTGTTTAAGCTGAGGCGATATTCCAGTTTTCCATATTTTCCTTTGGCAAACATTCCGAGCTGTCTGGCAAACTGGTCTGAATTGTCAATAAGAGGCCATGAAAAAACAGGGGAGTCTACAGTCAGGAAATTTAGTGTAGAAGCCATCGTCATTCGGGAAAGTCCCATATAGTAATGGAGCCCTGCCCCTAAAGATAAACTGAATTTTCCCGCTTCTCCAGGTAAAATAACTGCATATTCATTCCAGGCATCATGGAAAAACAGCTGGGTTTTCTTTCCGTTTCCATAACCTCCTGTTCCCGAAGTTCCTGTTGCACCTCCGTTGATGAAGGTCTGATTGTTAATTCCGAAATGAAGGAGGATCATATATCTTTTGGAGATCTGAGCATACGTTAAAGCCCGTAATCTTCTGTTTCCTATGCTCCAGGAATTGTCTGTGGGTTCACTTCCCACCATACTACCGGGGTTCATAGAAGTGTTTCTTAACCAGAGCTGGTCCCATAAAATAAATCTGATGAACTTATCTCCGTCCGGGTTGAGGTTGACTTTTAATCCGCTGCCGTAATCAGGAGAACCTTGCGAGTATAAAGAACTGCTGATTAAGGCTACTCCAATGAATGTAAGTAATTTCTTCATAAATTATCAATTTTTGGCGTTGTTTTTTGTGAATGCCAAATTGGAATTAATAATTTATTTATAAAAATTTAATATATATTAGTGGTAACTATATAGTTTTTTTGATAAGAGGTGCGAGATGTGTGTTGCGAGATCGAGAAATACAGTTAAGTGACTTTGTCTAAAATCTGATATCTAGTTTCTAACATCTTCTCTCTACTTCTTAAATCTCTCCCATTTGATCAGCATGTACTTATCGGCAAACTGGGTAATGATAATGCCTGAGTTTTTAATGTTTTCTTCCTGGGCGATGTATTCAATTAATTCATTCTGTTTTAATATTTTATAAACGGGATGGAATTCAGAATGGGGAGGTCTGGTAATATTATATTTTTTGATCCATGAGCTGATCGTAACATGGGAAACCCCAATAATTCTTTCGATTTCACGGTAGCTTAAACCTTCCAGGTAGAGCTGCAAAGCTTTGGTTACATAGTAGTCGTCAATCTGCTTTCCCAGTTTTTTGACCGTGAAATAATACTTGCAGTTCTTGCAGTGGAACCGTTGTTTTTCATTGATGATCCCGCTTTTAACTACTTTATTACTACCGCATTTAGGACATGTATTTTCCATAGCTATACTTTTTTAGCAAATATATAATAAATTAGCAAATATATAATTTCCTGTAAAGATAATTTTACCTGTGTAATTTTTTAAAACAAAAAAAATATCTTTTTTATTTGGTTTTTATAGAAATTATATTTTAAATTTGCCAAAAAAATTAGATAAATAAATGGAAATAGAAATTTCCTCATGCGAACATCTAATGTATGTGAGTGAAATACAGCAGGAAATGTATGATTCTGCACAGCGCAGAGGAACGGGTATCGCAAAACGTTCCATCGAATATTTAAGTAAAAAGATTTCAGAAGGCAATGCTGTGGTAGCTACTGAAAACGGTGAGTGGGTGGGTTTCTGCTATATAGAGACCTGGTCACATGGAAAGTTTGTTGCCAATTCGGGATTAATTGTATCTCCGAAATTCAGGAATGGAGGAGTGGCGACTCAGATCAAGCATAGAGTGTTCCAATTATCTAGAGAAAAGTACCCGGAAGCTAAAGTATTTGGGTTGACTACAGGTCTGGCAGTGATGAAAATCAATAGTGATTTAGGATACAAGCCGGTCATTTATTCTGAGCTTACTCAGGATGAGGAATTTTGGAGCGGTTGTAAAAACTGTGTCAATTACGAAATTTTAATGAAGAAGGAACGTAAAAACTGCCTGTGTACGGCAATGTTGTTTGTTCCGGAAAATATAACAAAAAATGAGGTTGTGAATGATCAGCCTAAAGATAAATATGATGAAATAAACCAAACGGGATTGGGGTATTCTGCTCAAAATTCTCCTGGTGAATTTCATCTGGCCATTAACAAAAATAAAAAGAATTCAGATGAAAAAGAAGGTCATCTTAGCGTTTAGCGGAGGTTTAGATACTTCCTACTGTGCGAAATATCTTAGTGAAACACTGGGGTATGATGTATATGCAGTAACTGTAAACACCGGAGGTTTTTCTAAAGAAGAAGAAAAGGAACTGGAGAAAAAAGCCCTTAATCTAGGGGTGAAAGCATACAGGTGCGTAGATGCTCAGGAAGATTATTATAATTCTTGTGTGAAGTATTTGATTTTTGGGAATGTATTGAAAAATAATACCTATCCTCTTTCTGTAAGTGCTGAGCGTACTATTCAGGCGCAGGAGATTGCAAAATATGCAATTGAAGTTGAGGCAGATGCTATTGCTCATGGAAGTACAGGTGCCGGAAATGATCAGGTTCGTTTTGATTTGATATTTCAGGTAATGTGTCCCGATGTGGAGATCATTACCCCGATCCGGGATATGGCTTTATCCCGTGAAGAGGAGATTGAGTTTTTGAAAAGCCATGGCTATGAAATGGAGTTTCATAAAGCGCAATATTCAGTGAATAAAGGGCTTTGGGGAACTTCTGTAGGAGGAAAGGAGACTTTGACATCAAGAAATTACCTGCCGGAAGAAGCATTTCCTTCTCAAATTCAGGAAACTCAGGCTTCAGAACTGGAGATCGAATTTAAAAACGGAGAAGTGGTTGCTGTGAATGGGGAAAGTTTTGAACATTCCGTATATGCTATTCAGAAAATAGAAAAATTAGCTTCTGTTTATGGTATTGGTCGGGATATCCATGTTGGAGATACTATTGTAGGGATAAAAGGAAGAGTAGGTTTTGAAGCAGCAGCAGCTTCAGTAATTATTAAAGCACACCATTTATTGGAAAAGCATACTCTTTCAAAATACCAGCAGATGATGAAATCTCAGCTATCCGATTGGTATGGAAACTGGCTTCATGAAGCATTGTTTTTAGATCCTGTGATGAGAAATATTGAATCTTTCTTAGTGGATTCTCAAAAAACAGTAAGTGGAAAAGTATTTATTACCCTTCATCCTTACAGATTTGTTTTAAATGGGATTGAATCTGTTCATGATTTAATGTCTGATCAATTTGGAAGCTATGGAGAGGCAAACAGAGCATGGACAGGGGAAGATGTAAAAGGGTATACAAAAATTGTAAGCAACTCTTTAAATATATACCACCAAATTAACCAAAATATCAACTAGTTCCGAAAGGACATTAATATAAAGATAGGTTATCCTATCCGATCAATATGAAGAAAACAGTAGGAATTGTAGGAGCCAACGGCTATACAGGAAGTGAGTTGATACGCTTACTGGCTTTTCATCCCCATGTGACATTGAGTTTTTTATATAGTCGTTCGAATTCGGGAACAAGAATATCGGACTTGTACCCGGATTTGACGACGGTTTGCGAACAGGTTTTAACGGATCAGCCTGAAGAGGTGGATGTTCTTTTTCTGTGTCTTCCACATAAGGAAAGCCAGAATTGGTTAACCCAGAATCCTGTGAAAGATGAGACTTTGGTGATTGATCTTGGAAATGACTTCCGTTTGCAAGGAGATTTCGGAAACAGAGATTTTATCTACGGATTGCCTGAAATCAATAAAAAACAACTGTCAGGGTCAAAGAGTATTGCTAACCCTGGTTGTTTTGCAACGGCGATTCAGCTAGCCCTTTTACCATTAGCTGAAAAAGGGGTGCTGGATGAGGTTTTTACAACAGGAATTACAGGATCTACAGGAGCAGGACAGTCTTTACAGGCGACTACGCATTTTACCTGGAGAAACGATAATGTCTCGGCGTATAAAACGTTATCTCATCAGCATGTGGACGAAATTTTACAACAAATAGTTTTGTTTAACCATAAAGAGGTCAGCCTGAATTTTGTACCATGGAGAGGGGATTTTGCAAGAGGAATTTTTACAAGTTCTACGGTAAAAACAGATTTGGAACTTTCTGACCTATATCAGTTGTATCAGGATTTTTATGCAGGAGCGCCTTTTGTAAAGGTAAGTGAAAAAGCAATTGACTTAAAACAAGTTGTCAATACCAATCGCTGTGTGATTCAGATCGAAAAATGTGGAAATGTAGTAGTGATCCATTCAGCGATTGACAATTTGTTGAAAGGTGCTTCAGGACAGGCAGTACAGAATATGAATATTGCCATGGGCTGGGAAGAAAATGAAGGGCTGAATCTGAAACCAATCGCATTTTAAGGTATAAAGTAAAAAGTAAAATGTACGTCGGTTCGTGACCAGAAACTCGGACTCCGTATCGTTCATTATTTATCAATTATCATTTATAACAAGACATGAATTTATTCAACGTATATCCATTATTTAATATAAACCCGGTTAAAGCTCAGGGATCTTTCCTGTGGGATGATAAGGGAGAACAGTATCTTGATTTTTACGGAGGTCATGCGGTAATTTCCATTGGACATAATCATCCTCATTATCAGGCAAAACTAAAAGAACAGTTAGAGAAAATTTCTTTTTATTCTAATTCTGTTCAGAATGAATTGCAAACTGAGCTGGCTGAGAAACTTGGGAAGCTTTCGGGCTATGAAGATTACAACCTTTTTTTATGTAATTCCGGAGCTGAGGCTAATGAAAATGCCTTAAAGCTGGCTTCTTTCCATAATGGGAAAAGCAAAGTGCTGTATTTTTCAGGTTCATTTCATGGAAGAACTTCTGCAGCGGTTTCTGTGACAGATAATCCCAAAATTGTGGCACCGGTGAACTTTTCAGAACGATTTATCAAGTCGGACTGGAATGATATCGAACAGCTTGAAAAGACTTTTGAAGTATTTGGAAACGAAATTTCTTCTGTGATCATCGAGGGAATTCAGGGTGTAGGAGGAATCATGATTCCAACAGTAGAATTCCTGACTAAAATTAAGGAATTGTGCGATCAGTACAACACTGTACTGATTTTAGATGAAGTGCAGTCCGGATATGGAAGAAGCGGATATTTCTTTGCGCATCAGGAATTCGGAATAGAGCCGGATATCATCACCACGGCAAAAGGAATGGGGAATGGTTTTCCTGTGGGAGGTGTTTTAATTCATCCTAAATTCCAGGCAAGTAATGGTTTGCTGGGAACGACATTTGGAGGGAATCACCTGGCTTGTGCAGCGTCTATTGCGGTTCTGGATGTCATGAAAGAAGAGAATCTTATCGATAATGCCCAGCAAATGGGTGAGTATATTGAAAATGAAATTAAGGATTTACCACATATTAAATCAATCCGAAGGAAGGGACTGATGATTGGAATAGAACTCGACAGAGACTGTTCGGAAGTAAGGAAAAGCCTGTTGTATGATCATCACATTTTTACAGGAAACTCAAATGATAAAAGTGTTTTAAGGATTCTTCCGGCACTTACTATCAGGAAAGAGGAAACCGACCTTTTCATCAATGCTTTGAAAATAGTATTGGAAAAAATTTAAACTACAAAAGTTACAAAAGAGATAAACGCTTAAGTGGTTGTAAGAAAAATATTAAACGCTTAAGGAGTACACTTAAGTTCTTGAAAATCTTTGATTTTCATCTTATATGAACTTTAATATTTTCAGGGTGTTAAACTTTTATGTCTTTTGTGGTTTATTAAAGAATTAATATGTCAGTCAATTTTTAAAAACATTCATTCAATGAAGAATTTTACCTCTGTAAGTGATGTTGAAAACTTACAGGAAATCATAAAAAAAGCTTTAGAGATAAAAGCAAACCCACTTTCAGAAACAGAAAAAGGAAAGGGGAAAACCATAGGACTTGTATTTTTAAATTCAAGTTTAAGAACCCGTTTGAGCAGCCAGATTGCAGCGCAAAATTTAGGGTTAAATGTTTTGACACTGAATGCAGCACAGGAAGCATGGAATCTTGAATTTGCTGATGGAGCGGTGATGAACGGAGATACGGTAGAGCATATCAAAGATGCTATTGAGGTATTAAATCAATATTGCGATATTATTGCTGTGCGTTGTTTTGCAGGAATGAAAAGCAAAGAAGATGACGTCAATGAAAGTATTTTAAGCCAGTTTCAGCAGCATGCCAAAGTTCCCGTTATCTCTTTGGAATCAGCAACCCGTCATCCGTTACAAAGTTTGGCAGATTGTATTACCATCACTGAAAACTGGAAAAAAGATTATAAACCAAAAGTAGTGCTTACGTGGGCTCCGCATATCAAGCCAATTGCTCAGGCTGTAGGAAACTCTTTTGCAGAATGGATGCAGGAAATGGATGTTGAATTGGTGATTGCAAATCCTGAAGGCTATGATCTGGATAAAAATTTCACAAAAGATGTAAAAGTAATCCATGATCAGAATGAAGCATTAAAAGATGCTGATTTTATCTATGTGAAAAACTGGTCTTCTTTCGATGATTATGCAGCCATGCCGGAAGTACAGGAAGATTGGATGCTGACGAATGAAAAACTGGCGAATACCAATCAGGCAAAAGTAATGCACTGTCTCCCTGTTCGTCGTAACGTAGAGCTGAGTGATGAAGTGATGGACGGAGAGCATTCTATTATCTACCAACAGGCAAAGAACCGTATTTTCTCGGCGCAGGCAGTATTCAGCGGAATTTTAGATGAATTAAAAGCCAAATGATCCTTGTCAAGGTTTTAAACCTTGACAAGGATCAAAAAGAGCTAGTATCTCAAAACGTTTACAAAATGAAGGAAAAGTTATACATCATAAAAATTGGAGGAGCTTTAATTGATGATGAGGAATTATTAACTCAATTCTTAGAACAATTTTCTGAAATCCAGGAAAAGAAAATCCTTGTTCATGGCGGTGGTAAATTGGCAACAACTTTGGCTGATAAACTGGGAATTGAGCAGAAGATGATTAATGGAAGGCGGATAACGGATAAAGATACATTGGATATTGTAACGATGGTATATGCGGGAGGGATCAATAAGAATATTGTTGAAAAACTGCAACAAAAAAACTGTAATGCAATAGGCTTTTCCGGTGCGGATGGCAATTTGATTAAAGCTAAAAAAAGAGAGCATCCGGATATTGATTTTGGTTTTGTAGGGGATATTAATAAAAAAAGTGTGAATAAGAAATTGGTTTCAAAATTCATGAAGCTCGATCTTATTCCTGTATTTTCAGCGATTACTCATGACAAAAAAGGAAATCTTTTCAACACCAATGCAGATACCATTGCATCGGTGATGGCACAGGCTTTATCATCGAAATTTGAGGTTGAGCTCTTGTATTGTTTTGATAAAGAAGGTGTCCTGGAAAATGTAAATGATCCGGAATCATTGATCAAAAGTATGAACGGTGAAGACTTTGATGTGTTGAAAAAAGAAGGAAAGCTGCATAAAGGGATTTTACCCAAACTTGAAAATGCTCTTGGAGCGATAAAAAATAACGTAAATAAGGTGTTTCTGATTAAAGAAACCCAATTGAAAAATCATATAGAGAATCATCATGCAGGAACTGAAATCTGTTTATAATAAAGAAGAATTGCTGAAAAATGCAGTTGAATTGCTGAAAAATCTGATTGAAATTCCTTCATTCAGTAAAGATGAATTCAATACATCGGTGGAGATTGAAAATTTCTTCAAAAAGCATCAGATTCCGACCAAGCGTTTTAAAAATAATATCTGGGCAGTCAATAAAAATTTTGATGTTTTTAAACCTTCTGTTTTACTGAATACCCATCATGATACGGTAAAACCTAATAAGGCCTATACTTTGGATCCGTTTGTGCCGATCGAAAAAGACGGGAAGCTTTATGGTTTGGGAAGCAATGATGCCGGAGCTTCTCTGGTTTCTATGGCACAGGTTTTCCTGCATTTTTATGATAAAGAAGATTTAAAATATAATCTGGTAATTGCTTTAACTGCAGAGGAGGAGATTTCAGGATTCGATGGAATAGAAGCTTTGTTTCCACAGTTACCCAACATAGAATTTGCCATTGTAGGAGAACCCACACAGATGAACCTGGCGATTGCTGAAAAAGGACTGCTTGTGATTGATGGAGAAATGAAAGGGACCCCTTCCCATGCTGCTCATCCTAATAATGATAACTCGATTATAAAATGTATGCAGGATCTGCAGCATATTTTAGAATTTAAATTCCCAAAAGTTTCAGAATATCTGGGAGAGGTGAAAGTGACTTTATCAGGTATTAATGCCGGAGTACAGCATAATGTAGTCCCTGAATCCTGTCATTTTACACTGGATGTAAGGGTGACAGATGAATACTCCAATAAAGAAGCTTTTGAAATGATTCAGTCTCAAATGAAATCAACACTTACAGCTAGATCTTTCAGACTCAATTCTTCGAAAATCGAAATGGATCACCCGTTTGTACGGGCAGGTCTTGAAATTGGCAGGACAACATATGGTTCTCCCACCTCTTCGGATCAGGCCATTATTCCATGTACATCAGTGAAAATAGGCCCCGGAGACAGTAGGCGCTCTCACACTGCGGATGAATTCATCTATGTTCATGAAATAGAAGAAGGGATTGCGATCTACATCCAAATTCTGGAAAAAGTGTTATAAAGATATCAGATACTAAATCTCAGATCTCAGATACAAATCAAAGAGTCTGACATCTGAATATCTAAAAATATATGTTTTGACAACGCTCAGCAGGTAGAAAGTTTAAGTTTTTAATAAGGATTTATGCAAAAAAGAAAATTAAAAATGGAAACTTTTATTGAGGAAATGTTTTTTTATAGTTAATAGTAATTTTAAGGAATGCCTGCTGGGCATGTCAAAACCAATTAATATTTTAAATAGTTACATATGAAAAAGATATGGCAGAAGGATAACCTTGCCACCAATATATTAGTCAATCAGTTCACCGTAGGAAAAGATCTTGACTTTGATGAACGTTTAGCAAAATACGATGTAAAAGGCTCTATGGCCCATTGTAAAATGCTTGCTGAAACAGGGATCATTTCCCATGAAGAATCAGAGCAGATGTTATTTGTTTTGAATGAAATTTTAGAAAAAATTGAAGAAGGTAGTTTTGAAATTGATAAAGAAGCTGAGGATATCCATTCTCAGATAGAAGCTATTCTCATTGAAGAATTAGGGGATACAGGAAAGAAAATCCATACCGCAAGATCAAGAAATGATCAGGTGTTGCTGGATATCAAGCTGTATTTGTTGGATGAGATCCGTGAAATAACGGCTCTTACAGATGAATTTTTCCAGATTTTAATCAAACTGGCGGATCAGCATAAGAATGTTTTGTTACCCGGATATACCCATCTTCAGATTGCTATGCCTTCGTCTTTCGGACTTTGGTTTGGAGCTTATGCAGAAGCACTTTTGGATGATGTTGAAATGCTGTTTTCAGTGAAAAATATCATCAATAAAAACCCATTGGGATCTGCTGCAGGCTATGGTTCGTCTTTCCCGATTAACCGTGAGAGTACGACGTATAATTTAGGCTTTCAGTCGATGAACTATAACTCAGTGTATGCACAGATGACCCGCGGGAAATCAGAGAAATTACTGGCAATGTCAATGGCAACATTGGCAGGAACACTGGGGAAGTTTGCTTATGATGTCTGTCTGTATTTAAATCAGAATTTTGATTTTATAAGTTTTCCGAAAGAATTTACGACAGGAAGCAGTATTATGCCCCATAAAAAGAATCCGGATATCTTTGAATTGGTTCGTGCAAGATGCAACAGAATCCAGTCTCTTCCGAATGAGCTTATCCTGCTAACGAATAATCTTCCGTCGGGATATCACAGAGATGTACAGCTGACTAAGGAAATTCTTTTCCCGGCGATTGACTCTCTGAAAGAATGTCTGGAAATTTTAAGCTATACCTTACCCAATATCCAGGTAAAAGACGGGATTCTGGAAAATGAAAAATATAGATATCTTTTCAGCGTAGAGAAGATCAATGAAGAAGTGAAAAACGGAAGTTCTTTCCGTGACGCCTATGTGAAAGTAGGACAGGAGATTGAAAATAATGCATTCGATTTTGAACCGGGAAATCTGGATCATACTCATCAGGGGAGTATAGGAAACCTCTGTCTGGATAAAATAGAATACCAGTTTAATAAGCTGAAAAATAAATTATTGGGTTAGAATATAATATAAACCATTAAGGTCATAGAAACACTTAAGCAGAATCAGTATAATTTCTAAAAATTATTTTTTTAGCATACTGCCTTACACTCGTTTGTGAATCTTTAATCTTAATAAATCTTAGCTGCTTAGGTTATCTTAATGGTTTTATTGTATTCCGAAAAGGTAGTGGTAAGAACAAAGATGTAGTGAATTCTTAGATGTTTGTAAATCACTTACAATTTCTTAGCGATTTACAATAAAGAACTATTCCAGGTCAATCTTGAATTTAGTGGATTTTTTCACCTCATGAAGAACGATGGAGCTATGGTATTGTCCGATATTGGGAAGGTTTGAGATGACATTGACTGCAAATTCGTTATAAGAATTAATGTCTTTTGCAATAATTTTTAGCATATAGTCATATTCTCCGGAAAGGCTGGTGATTTCCTGTACTTCATCATATTTTCCGATGTTTTTCTCAAAGGTTTCCAATACTTTCTTGGATTGCTCTTTAAGACGGACATTACAATAAACTATGATATTCAAACCCAGTTTTTCACGGTTTAAAAGACCTACATATTTCTCAATAATTCCGTGCTTCTCCAGCTGTTTGATCCGCTCATAGGTTGGAGTAAAGGTAAGGCCTATCTTTTCTGAAATTTCCTTAACAGATAGAGTAGAGTCTTCCTGAATAATGCTGAGAATCATTTTGTCTTTTAAATCCATAAACTAATTTGAGTTGTAACAAAAATATTAATTTTAAATGAGAATAGGAAAATACTGAGGTTTTAAATTTTTTTAAAACTTTGTTTTTGTAGATTCGTAAAAATACTGTATCTTTGCACCTAATGAATAAAAAAGCATTTATATCATTAGATTTACCGGGCGAAAGCGCCCTTTACGATATTTATTGTTATTAAGCGAAGATCTTGTCTTCGCTTTTTTTATGCTCAAAAATTAAGAATTATGTTTACGATTACAGAACTAAGCACCGAGAGAATCAACAGTATACTGACAGAAGCAATGGCTTTTGCGAATGGAAAAACTGCTAAAATTGAAGGAGAAGTTTTTTGCTCAAACCTTTTTTTTGAAGACAGTACAAGAACAAAGACGAGCTTTGATATTGCAGAAAGAAAACTGGGACTTCAGGTTGTTCCTTTTGATGCTTCACACAGTTCGGTAAACAAAGGCGAGAGTCTTTATGATACGGTGAAAACCATTGAAAGTATAGGGGTAAACTTAGTAGTGATCCGCGATAAAAAGGACAGGTACTTTGAGGAATTACAAAATATTAAAATTCCTGTGATCAATGGAGGAGACGGAACAGGAAATCACCCTTCACAGTGTATGCTGGATCTGATGACAATCTATCAGGAATTTGGAAAGTTCGAAGGGTTAAAAGTAGGGATTGTAGGAGATGTAAAACACAGCCGGGTGGCCAATTCCAATGCTGAAGCTTTAAGAAGATTAGGAGCTAAAGTATATTTCTCAGGACCGGAACAATGGTTTGATGAGGGAGCTTTAATCAACGGAACCTACCTTTCCGTAGACGAACTGATTGCTGATGTAGATGTTCTGATGCTGTTAAGAATACAACACGAAAGGCATGATGATGCGATGAGTTTTACAGCTTCGGATTATCATAAAAGATATGGCCTTACCAAAGAAAGAGAGCAGGCGATGAAAAAAGAAGCAATTATTATGCATCCTGCACCTATCAACAGAGGGGTAGAAATAGATTCAGATCTTGTAGAATGCGAACGTTCAAGAGTTTTTAAACAAATGCAGAACGGAGTTTTCGCAAGAATGGCGATCCTGAAGGAAGCGCTGGAAGAAAAAGGATTTACGTTTAAGTAAATGGTAAAAAGTATAATGAACAAAATATAAGTCGGGGTGAAGTACATTATACAGTGTACACCCGACATTATATTAAAGAATAAAGAAAAAATAATATAGAACAAGGAAGTCTAACTTCCAACTTCTAAAATCTAATATCTAATTTTTAAAAATGAAGAAAAAATTAATACTGGAGTCCGGTGAAGTGTTTCATGGAGAAGGTTTCGGAGCAGAGTTGGAAACTGCAGGAGAGGTAGTTTTCAATACCGGAATGACAGGGTATCAGGAATTGATTTCTGACCCATCGTATTGCGGTCAGATAGTTTGTATGACCTATCCGCTTATCGGAAATTATGGTATTAACCGTGATGATTATGAAAGTATCGAGCCTGCAATTAAAGGACTTATCGTAAAAGAACTTTGCGATCTTCCTTCTAATTTCCGTACTCAGATTACTTTAGATGAATTATTTAAAAAGAAAAACCTTTCAGGAATCTCTGGAATTGACACCAGAAGACTGACAAGAATTCTTCGTAACTATGGAGTAGTGAAAGGTAAAATTGTGAATGCTGATGCTGATGAAAGTGCAGTTGCTGCAGAACTAAAAACTACAAGTTTCCCTATCAACCAGGTGGAAACAGTTTCTACAAAAACACCTTATGCTAACCCTAACCGTGGGTTCAAGGTAGTCTTAGTAGATTTTGGAGCTAAACTGGGGATCATCAGAGAACTGTCTCAAAGAAATTGCGATATTATCGTTGTTTCTCAGGATACGACAGCAGAAGAGATCTTATTAATGAATCCTGACGGAATTATGCTGTCAAACGGTCCTGGAGACCCGGAAGATGTACCTCACGCATTGGATATGATCCGCGGATTACTAGGGAAAGTTCCGATCTTTGGAATCTGTTTAGGACACCAGCTGATCGGATTAGCTTGCGGAGCAAAAACCTTCAAACTAAAATTCGGACACAGAGGAGGAAATCACCCGGTATTGGATCTGGAGAAAAACAAAGTGGCTATTACTTCTCAAAACCATGGGTATGCAGTAGATCAGGAAAGTTTAAAAGGAACAGATCTGATTGAAACCCACATCGCGTTGAACGACAGAACAAATGAAGGATTAAAACACAAAATCCATCCTTGTTTCTCCGTTCAGTACCACCCTGAAGCGAGCCCAGGCCCGGAAGATGCAAACTACCTGTTTGATGAGTTTATCGAAATGATGGAGAACTTTAAAAAGTAATAAGATTTCAGATATTAGACATCAGATAACAGACTTTATCATGCACAACTTTGAGAAATTAATTTTTTGGCAGAAATCTATAGAACTTGCAAAACAAGTTTATATAATTTGTGCTGAGCTACCAAAAGATGAAAAGTTTGGTTTAATTTCTCAAATAAAAAGGTCTGTAATCTCAATCCCCTCAAATATTGCTGAAGGAGCAGGGAGGAACAATGATAGTGAATTTTATCATTTTCTTGGAGTAGCAAATGCTTCTTCATTTGAATTGCAAACCCAATTGATTTTAATAAAAGAATTAGAGCTGGTAAATTTAGAAACGGTCAACAGTTTAATATCAAATCTGAATGAAATTCAAAGAATGATTTATTCATTCAAATCTAACTTAAAAAAGTAAACATAATGTTAGAAATCTGACATCTGAAATCTAACATCTTGTATCTAAAAAAAAGAAAAATGGCAAAACGTACAGATATAAAAACAATTTTAGTAATCGGTTCAGGACCTATTATCATTGGTCAGGCAGCTGAATTTGATTACGCAGGAACGCAGGCTTGTCTGTCTTTGAGAGAAGAAGGCTACAAGGTAATTTTGATCAACTCAAACCCTGCAACGATTATGACGGATGTGGAGATCGCAGATAAAGTATATATCGAGCCGATTTCATTACAGTTTGTAAGCCACATCATCAGAAAAGAACGTCCGGATGCATTGTTACCAACATTGGGAGGTCAGACAGGACTGAATATGGCGGTAGAACTGGAGAAATCAGGAATTCTTGAAGAATGTAAGGTGGAAGTATTGGGAACTACACTTTCTGCAATTAACCGAGCGGAAGACAGAGACCTTTTCCGTGAGTTGATGAGAGAGCTGAACGAACCGGTTCCAGAATCTGATATCGTTAATACAGTAGAAGGAGCAATTGCTTTTGCTGATCAAATCGGATATCCTGTCATTGTTCGTCCTGCCTTTACCATGGGAGGAACAGGAGGTGGTATTGCTTCCACTGAAGCTGAATTGAAGGAGATTGCTGAACTGGGATTGAAATATAGCCCTGTAACACAGTGTCTTATTGAGAAATCAATTGCTGGTTTCAAAGAAATTGAATATGAAGTAATGCGTGATGCAAACGACAATGCGATTGTGGTTTGTAACATGGAAAATATAGATCCGGTGGGAGTTCATACCGGAGATTCAATCGTAGTAGCACCTTCTCAGACACTTTCAGACAGAGAGTATCAGTTATTGAGAAATGCTTCTTTAAAAATCATCAGAGCATTAGGAATTGAAGGAGGATGTAACGTACAATTAGCGTTGGATCCACATTCTTTCGAGTACTATATCATTGAGGTAAACCCAAGGGTTTCCCGTTCCTCAGCACTTGCAAGTAAAGCAACAGGATATCCTATTGCAAAGATTGCTGCAAAAATTGCGGTAGGATTGACACTTGATGAAATTATGAACCCGGTGACCGGAAAAACATATGCATGTTTCGAGCCGGCGTTGGATTATGTAGTAACGAAATTCCCAAGATTCCCATTTGATAAGTTCGAAACTGCTGACAGAAGACTTTCTACTCAGATGAAAGCAACGGGTGAAGTAATGGCTATCGGAAGAAATTTTGAGGAGTCTTTACAGAAAGCGATCCGTTCACTGGAAACAGGAATCAAACACCTTGGATTAAAAACAAAACAGGCAGAGGCTCTTACAGCGGAAGAAATTGAAAGAAGAATCAGAGTTTGTGATGACGAAAGATTGTTCATCATCGGAGATGCTTTAAGAAGAGGGTATGACTGGGAGCAGATTGTAGAATGGAGCAAAATAGATAAGTTCTTCATCTGGAAACTGAAAAAATTAGTTGATTTTGAAAAAGTGATCGCAGATCATAAATTTGATAAAGAAACTTTAATTCAGGCTAAGAAACTAGGTTTTGCAGATATCAATATTGCTGTTCTTTGGGATGTAACGGAACGTGAAGTTTTCAATTTCAGAAAAGAAAACGGAGTGATGCCGGTATACAAAATGGTAGATACCTGTGCAGCAGAATTTGAAAGTGAAACTCCCTATTTCTACGGAACCTATGAAGAAGAAAATGAGAGTGTTGTTTCCAATAAAGAGAAGATCATCGTTCTGGGTTCAGGACCTATCAGAATCGGACAGGGAGTAGAATTTGATTATGCTACTGTTCACTCGGTTTGGGCAATCAAAGAAATGGGTTACGAAGCGATCATTATCAATAATAACCCTGAAACGGTTTCTACAGACTTCTCGATTTCGGATAAATTATACTTCGAACCTCTTACGGAAGAAGATGTAATGAACATCATCGATCTTGAAAAACCTAAAGGGGTAGTGGTTCAGTTCGGAGGACAGACCGCGATCAACCTTGCAGATAAATTAGCAGCTCACGGAGTACAGATCTTAGGAACTTCACTGGAAGATCTTGACAGAGCTGAAAACAGAGATAAATTCGAAAAAGCATTACAAGAGCTTGGAATTCCTCAGCCAAAAGGAAGGACTTCAACCTCAAAAGAAGAAGCGATAGAAATTGCCAACGAAATCGGTTATCCGGTATTGGTACGTCCAAGTTATGTTTTAGGAGGTAGAGCGATGGAGATTGTATACACAGAAGCAGAATTGGCGCATTATATGGAATTTGCGGTTGAGGCAAGCCCTGAGCATCCAATTTTGGTTGACAAGTATATGGTAGGAAAAGAGATTGAAGTAGATGCAATCTGTGACGGTGAAACAGTAATCATTCCTGGAATTATGGAACACATCGAAAGAGCAGGAGTTCACTCCGGAGACTCTATTGCAGTGTATCCACCACAAAATATTTCACAAAGCGAGATTGATACTTTGGTAGACTATACAAAAAGACTGGCAAAAGGACTGAAAGTTATCGGATTAATGAATATCCAGTACGTACTTTTCGAAGGAAATGTATATGTAATTGAAGTGAATCCACGTTCTTCAAGAACAGTTCCTTTCTTATCTAAAATTACAGAGGTGCCTATGGCTAACCTTGCTACCAAAGCAATTTTAGGACAAAAACTGAAAGACCTTGGTTACAAAGACGGGCTGGTTCCTAACAAAGAAGGTGTTTTTGTAAAAGTTCCTGTTTTCTCTTTCTCTAAGCTGACGAAAGTTGATATCTCTTTAGGACCTGAAATGAAGTCTACAGGAGAGGTTATGGGGAAAGATACAACGCTTGAAAAAGCACTTTACAAGGGTCTTGTTGCAGCAGGAAGAAAAGTTCCTATGCATGGTTCTATCCTATTTACAGTAGCAGATAAACATAAAGAAGAAGCTGCAGCTCTGGCAGCAAGATTCCATGAGGTAGGATTCAGAATCTGGGCTACAGAAGGTACCGCGAAGTTCTTCGGAGAAAAAGGTATTCCTTGCAAAATAGGATACAAGATCGGAGAAGAAAGTGTCAACCTTATCGACCTGATCCAGAAAGGAAAAGTTCAGTATGTTGTGAATACCACTACAAAAGGTAAGCAGGCTGAAAGAGACGGATTCCAGATCAGAAGAATGAGTGTGGAGAACGGTGTTCCTTGTTTAACGTCAATGGATACGGTAGAAGCTATTCTGAAAGTAATTGAAAGCATGAGTTTCAAAATGGAAACCATGTAATTTTCAAAAAAACATAACCCTATAAACCTCATAGATTTCAAAAGTCTATGAGGTTTTTTTTATCTCAATCAATTCTATAGCAATGTTGGGCTCGCCAGGGTTCTACCTTACCTAATTTTTACTTTTAATTAAAATAATCTCCTGTAATCTATTGAAGTTTGATTGTTGAAATACGTAAATTTGAGAACCATATACAACCCCTCTAAACAAGCATAATTAAACTAACCATGACTGAGAATAGGTATCATGATTTTTTTTCAGAATTAAAATATTTCATCATTGAATTGGGAATAGACCATGGAAAAATTGTTGGATGTTCTGATCATGAGATAGCATCGATAGAAAGTAGAATAGGAACGGCATTACCGGAAGCTTATAAGGAATACCTTAAAAGCGTAGGAAAGAAATTTCTTTTTGAATTTTTTGATGCGGAACAAATGTCATTTGAAGATTATGATGATATCAATGAATATGTCACAAATACTTTAACGGAAACAGGTTTTACTTTTGAAAGAGAAGTTTTTCCCATATCTCACAGAAGATATGATTTTTTTAGGTTTTTCTATTTAAATGAGTCGGATAATCCTGATGTATGGTTTTTCGATGAATATCCAGAAGACGGTACACATATCCAAAACTCACGACAGACATTTGTTCAGATGATATTAGATTTTTTCAGCCAGGCTTTGAGTAATCAAACTGCCGGATTCCACTGGGTCACAGCGGAAGAGACTAAGAAAAATGAAAATATTGTGAGAGATAGATACCTGAAGTGGTTTGAAGCCAATTTAAAATTAAAAAACCGGATCAGGGAAACCCATACGGACAATCCTTTTGTTCTTGAATTATACAAAACATTTAATGCTTACTTCAGTCCTGCAAACGAAAGAACTGCCCTTGAAGAATTGGGAAAATACAAAAATAATACGGCTAAGAGTGACTCTGATAAGGTGACGGCTGAACCTGAAAATAAAAAAACATCAGTTAAACCAGGGTTTTGGACTGCATTAAAAAGATTGTTTTCTTAATTTGTTGAAATTAAGGCATCTCTGATATGATAAAAACCATGTAAATTAAAATGATATGAATATAATGGAAAGATCTAAGATTTTGTTTGGAATTATTTTTCTCTTTTTTCTATTGGGTTGTTCAATCCCAACAGATTTTTACATTCAAAATTTAAGTCAGACAAAAAAGACTGTAAAAATCAATTACAACAGGAAAATTTCAAAATTATTAAAAGACAGTTTGTATGACAGTTTTAGTTTCAATTATGAAAATAATATTGTGGAGCCGAGATTTTTTCATGTCAATAAGAACCTAAAGCATCTTGAAAAAATAAGTATTGATAGTTGTAGCATTTCATTAGAAATTGAGCCACATTCAACTGTAAGAATTGAAAAAACTCATAATTATTGGTGGACCCATATGATTGGTTGTATTGAAATAGACGGTCAACCTTATGACATTCAAGAACTAAGGAAAAATTCTGAGGAAGTTAAGCACGATTATATTTATAAAATAAAATAATTTTTAAAAACACGATGCAAAGACAAATTTTACAACCTATTTTAATCATTCTTTCCCTGATTTTAACCACAAATTCTATTGCTGGACAGAAAAAAGAATTCCGGGATACTCAGGTGGATAGCCTGACTTTTTTAAATAACCGGAAAGTTGTAAACAGTTTAAATACTGAGGTTTTCAAGAAAAAAATATTCTCAAAAGATAGTATTCAGATTCCTTACAGACTTTTAACTCCCCAAAATACTGCTAAGGGAAAGAAATACCCGTTAGTCATCACTTTTCATAATTCAAC
This sequence comes from Chryseobacterium sp. YR221, assembly GCF_900176315.1. Classification (NCBI taxonomy): domain Bacteria; kingdom Pseudomonadati; phylum Bacteroidota; class Flavobacteriia; order Flavobacteriales; family Weeksellaceae; genus Chryseobacterium; species Chryseobacterium sp. YR221. The sequence continues at coordinate 56,716 of NZ_FWXM01000003.1, read as the reverse complement.
CAGAATTGGCAATGATAATGAAAACCAGCTTGAACCGTTTGCCAAAATGTGGCTAAGGAATGAGATTTACAGTAAATACCAATGTTATGTGATAGCGCCACAGTTCAGGAAGCGTTCTTCAAATTATGAAAATGACAGTGAGAATATCCAAATTTCAAAACCTTCTCATGACGTTTTTGCTTTGTTGGAATTGATTAAAAATGTAGAAAAAGAATATCCGGATATTGATAAAGACAGAATTTATTTGATAGGGTACTCTATGGGGGCATCAACAGCACAAAACCTGATGAATATTCAGCCTGATCAATTTGCGGCTCTGGTATCTGTAGCTGCTGTTCCTGATTTTTCCAATCTTAGAAAGATAAATAAGAAAAATATCTGGTTGATTCACGGAGAAAAGGATACTGATAATCCATATATAGGAAGTGTAGAATTATTTAATAAATTGTCTAAAGACCCTAACTTAGTTTTCACCACTTTCACACATCTCAATCACAATAATATTGTTATCCCATTTTTGCTGACAGAAGAAATTCCAAAATGGTTGTTTAAAAAACATAAATAAAAGACTGTACTGGACTTACGATACAGTTAATTCAATTCAGATAAATCCTGTAAGTTTTCTTGCAGGTTTTTTCGATTGTAAGGTCATTGGCTTGTTGAAATCAGGTCTGGATTTCCATTTTTTTTGTGTTTGTATAAGAATATGTCTTCAGGTATATAAAACATCTTATATTTTTTTTGCTGATTTATGTAAGAGGTTGTAAATTAGGGGGTCATAAATCGTTTGTTTTTAAATATATTTTAGAAATTAATAAAAACTCCACCAAATCAGAAATAACCATGGCAGAATATCTTGCAAAATCAAATAATTCTTTATCCTTTGAGGTGACACAGGGTGACCAGTTGATAGGAAGGCTTACGTACGGAAGCTGGTTTAATTTTAATGCGATAGCAGAAATTGCAAACGTAACCTATCAGATTGAGCCTAAGGGTTTTTGGGGGACCACTATTGAGCTGAAAGATCATGAAAAAGTACTCTTAAAGTTCAGAATGAACTGGAATGGAGAAATTGTAGTCCAAACTTATTTTAATGGGATAAAAAATGGATTTCTTTTTAAACACAGAGGTATTTTTAAAGAGTCATTTGTATTGACTGATCAGGAGGGAATTGAGCTTTTAGTGATGAAACCCAACCTCAAGTGGAGTACCTTGAATTATGAATATGATATCACAACCTCTGATGCCTTTGAAACATTTCCTGATGCAGAAATTGTGCTGATCAATGCCTTACACTGTGCCAATTATTATATGTCGATGATGATGTCAGCCATCATATAGCAAAATAGCTGCAATAAATCCCTGCTGAAGATAGTATACTGAGATTAGTCCATTCATTATGCAACAAACAAAGAAAATATAGAATTAAAATATCATCAACAGATGATATAAAGGGTTTCTGAAATTTCAGAAACCCTTTATTTATGGCCTTTTTTAATAGGTTAATTTTATGATTTGTATCATATTTTTATTTAGAATTAATAAAAATAGAATAGTTTTGCAAAACTAAACTTAATTATACAATGAAAAGGACAATTATTTCTGCGGCTTTATTAGCCGTATCTATACTGAGTGCTCAGGAAAAAGATACGGTTAAAATAGCTGAAATTCAGGCAGTATCCCTACAAGGGACTCACAATTACAGAACCAAGAAATCAGAATCAATAGCAAGACTTCCATTGGAAAACCTTGAAAATCCCACTGTTTATAACCTTGTTCCCAAAGAAATTATCAGTGAAATGAGTGCTGTGGACTTCAATACGGCAATGGCTTCAGCTCCGGGAGTGGTCGTGAATAACAGTGTAAACGACAGTGGAAATGATATTTTCCTGAGAGGTTTCAGTTCTTCTGCAAATTTTAGAAACGGTTTAATCCAAAATCCGAGGGTACAGTCTGAAATTGCTAACGTAGAAAGAATAGAAGTAATCAAAGGACCTTCAGGAACTTTGTTTGGAGGAACATTAGCCAATTATGGAGGGGTAGTCAATGTAGTGACTAAAAAGCCACAGGAAAATTTTGGAGGAATCATCAACTATACCACCGGAAGCTGGGGGATGAACAGAATCACGGCAGATATCAATACTCCGTTGAATAAAGAAAAAACAGCTTTGGCAAGATTTAATGTGGCTGCCTATTCTCAGGATTCTTTCCAGGATGCAGGCTACAATAAAGGCTTGTTTTTCTCTGGAAGCATTCTATACAAAGTCAGTGATAAAACTACCGTAACATTGGATACTGAATTCCATTCGCCGGAAAAAACACTGAATGCCTATGTGAGACAGTCTGAAAAGCTGACCCTTCACTCTATGAAAGACCTTGCAGCCATTCATGGCAGATCATTTACAAGCAATGACATAGGATCAAAAAGAACCAATTTCGTTACCATGGCTGAAGTCACCCATAAATTTAATGATCAATGGACTTCCAGAACGTCTTACCAGAGAGGAGAAGCTAACGAAAACGAATCTATATTCTTGGTATTGAACTATTTAAATGATAATTCTGTAAGCCGAAGTATCCGCCCTTTTGATAATTATAAAATAACCACAGATAACATCCAGCAGAACTTTATCGGAGACTTTAAAATAGGAAAACTGAGAAACCGTCTGGTGGTAGGATTTGATTATTTCCACCAGAACAGTAAAAATCAATATCCTGTTTATAAAGTGGGTAAGAATGACTCTTCCGTATTCGTTCCGTATCCTTTAAACGGAGTCATTGTAGACAAAGATCAGCCTCAGCCTACAGACGTCGTTTTACTGAATGGAACTTCTGACTGGACTTCAATTTCCCGGGATGTCGTGAAGGCACTTCCAAGAAATGGGACCAAATATGAAATATCACAATACAGTACGTACAGTGCATATGTTTCTGATGTTTTAAATATTACGGATAATTTCCTGGTAATGGCAAGTTTAAGAATGGACCATTATAAGAATGATGATATCAAAAGAAACGGGGTTCCCGGAAATGATGGGTACAATCAGACCCAGTTTTCTCCAAAATTTGGATTAGTCTATGAAATTAAAAAAGATGAAATTTCATTCTTTGCCAACTACGTAAATGGATTTAAAAACATAGCTCCTTCAGCTAACCAGGATGGAATTCTTACGAAATGGGATCCTGAGCAGGGGAATCAGTTTGAGGCAGGTTTTAAACTGGATCTATTCGGTAAGAAATTACTTTCAACCATTACCTATTACAATATGAAGGTTAAAAACAGAGTAATTGCTGATCCGGGCGGTTTGGGAAGCAGACAGGACGGAAATATTAAAAATCAGGGGTTTGAAATGGACGTGGTCATAAATCCGGTGAAAGGATGGAATATCGTAGGAGGATACGGGTATAACGATAACCGTTATGATGACAGAGGTAAAGATGCCGGAAAAAGAATTGCATGGACACCTAAACATGTAGCCAATTTATGGACCAGTTATAAAATTATGGATGGTGCTTATGAAGGCTTAGGTTTCGGAGCCGGGTTCAATTTTGTAGATAAAACTTATATCAATATTACCAATCACTTTCTTGCCCCTTCATACACCTCTGTAGGTGCTACTATTTTCTATGATAAGAAGAAATACAGAATTGGTCTGAAAATGAATAATGCCCTGAATGAGACCTATTGGAACTTTTATGGCCAGCCACAGAAGCCAAGAGAAGTTCTTGCCAACTTCGCATTTAAATTTTAATTAAAAATAAAAATTATTTAAAAGATATAGTTTGTTGGAAAACGCAACGGCGGTTTTCTATAGGAAGTGGAATTATCTATTCTTTCTGGAAATCTTGATTTTCAAGCGCCTTAAAAGCTGTATGCATGGTAATCCCTGCGTCTTTTCGTTTTCCAACAATTATATTATAGATAACAGGATAATTAGATATGGATAATAAAAAAACTAACCCCAAGAAAAAACAGGGAAAATCCCTGACCAAACGGATTACAGGTTGGCTGCATCTCTGGCTGGGACTTGTTTCCGGAATCATTGTACTGACTGTGACACTTTCAGGAACAGTATTCGTCTTCTGTGACGAAATTATAGATCTGTGTGGTGGAAGTGCCAAATATGTTCAGGTTCCTGCCGATGCAAAGAAAAGGTCTCCTGAAGAACTCCTTGCTCAATTTCATCAGCAGGTTCCGGATCGTAAAGCATTTTATTTTGACACCTATAAAGAAGCAGACCGAAGCTTTAGAGTCGCTTCTGCTACCAAACCTCCTAAAGATAAGAATACAGAAAAAGCAGTAAAACCAAAAGGAAAAGGCCGTGGTCCGCGGGGAGTATTTGCCTATCATTACCTTGACCCTTATACCGGAAAAGTGCTGGGCTCTACAAAGAGCTATGAGTTTTTCTATGTTGTTGCCCATATTCATGCCCAGCTATTGGCAGGAAAGTTTGGGAAAACGGTGGTAGGAGTTGCTTCCATTATATTTTTCATCCAGCTTATCGGCGGGCTTATCCTTTGGTGGCCAAAAAAATGGAATAAAACCACCAGGACAACGGCATTCAAAATAAAATCGGGAACGAAGTGGCGTAGGAAAAACTATGACTTCCACAATGTATTCGGTTTTTATTCATTGCTCCCGGCAGTATTTATTACAATCACAGGGCTTATTATGGCTTATAAAGTCCTTACAGATCTTACACAAACTGCTTTTGGTGGCGTAGCAGATGCCCATAAAATTGCCGAAAAATTTGATCCTAAGTTTGATCCTGAAAAAAAAGCATTGCCTTTTACGGCGTTTATAGACAGAAATTTTAAAGAAATTCCTGAAGCAAAACAGATCAGGATGAGTGTTCCAAGAAATGACTCAGCGACTGTTTATAATGTAGTGGCAGCCCAATTTATCGGCTTAAAAAGTATTACAAACGGTAAAAGCAGGGAAATCAATAAATATACAGGAAATGAAATCATCTATCCGAAAGAAGTTCTGATGCATGAAGTGATTGAACATATGAATTTTGATCTGCATGTCGGCTATTGGGGCGGAATGTTTGGAAAGATCTTCACTTTCGTTATCGGGATCATCTGTACAAGCCTTCCGGTAACCGGATTCCTGATCTGGTGGGGAAGGAAAAATAAATCAACGAAAAAGACAAAGGAAATCAAAACTATTCATCAACACAGAAAAGACGAACATCATGAACAACTGGTTTAAATTTTTATGCCTTTCCCTATTTTTAATGCTTACTTCAAAAGCCAATGCTCAGGAAAAAGTAATAGTGGGAGAGAAGCAGGTTTTATTTTCAAAAATTTTAAATGAAAACAGAGAAGTTTGGATTCATCTTCCTAAAACCTATAACGACACTACGATTAATCCGGCAAAATATCCTGTAATCTATCTTTTGGATGGTGAAATCAATTTTGAGTATTATGTCGGGATGACTGATTTTCTTGCCCGGACACCTTATGCTGATATTCCGGAATGTATTGTGGTAGGAATTAAAAATACAGAACGGACAAGAGACCTTACCCCCACAAAGGCTCAAAAGAAAAGTCCGGTAAACCCTAATCTTACCCTTTTTGCCGACAGTGGAGGAAGTGAGAATTTCATAAAATTCATGCAGGAAGAACTGAAACCGTTTATCAATAAAAAATACAGAACTCAGGAGTATTCTTTGCTGGTAGGACATTCTTTTGGAGGGCTGTTTGCCATTAATACTTTTCTTACCCACCCTGATTATTTCAATGCCTATGTTGCCAATGACCCCAGCTTATGGTGGGATAATAAGGTGTTGATTTCCAAAACTAAAGATTATATTGAAAAGCATAAAAAGTTTCCTGCGAAAAAGTCTCTGTTTGTTTCCCAGGCAGATAATGAGGAACAGCAGAAAAACTGGAATTCTGATATGACGCAGGCCATAGAAGAGTTTAAAGGAATAGTGGAAAGCAATGGTTCACTGAACTATAAACACCGTTTCTTTGAAGGAGAAGTGCATGGTACTGTTTCTTATCCTGCAAATTATGAAGCCCTGAAGTTTATATTTAAAGGCTTCAGAACAGATATTAAACAACTTGCCAAAAATCCGGAATTGTTGGAGGGAGAATATAAAAAGCTTTCTGAGAAAACAGGAGCAGACTTCGTACCATCAGAATCTTATCTGAATGTAGTGCTTAAATTTATGAAAAGTAACGAGTTCAAAGAATCTGAAACTTACTTTATACATATGAAGAACAGACTTTATCCTAAAGTAAAATAATGCTTACCGGATCATGAATTGAGTTTAAATAATTGTAAAAACAAAACCATAAGCACTCGTGTTTATGGTTTTGTCATTATTATTAGATAATTATAATAAGTTTTGGCTAAAGCCGATGGATGATTAATAAAATATAAAACGGGCTAAAGCCCGTTCCAATTGATAAATATGCTATAATGACAGAATTTTTCATAAATGCTGCTGAGTAAATTATTAATGTCTGTTGTCACAGTTGATCGTGAAATCTTTCTGATTTTTATCTAAAAATGTAATGGAAGGGCAGCCAAAAGACTGTGCCATAAATCCAAAAATTACAGGAGGTTTTCCTTTGAACAGATAACCGGTCCATTGAGAAGTATTGCTTTCATCATTACTGATTCCATTAAGGGGATAAAATTCTGCCCCGTCACTACCCGCTGTAGTCATTGTTTTTGCAAATGTTTTTTCATTGCGGTCATTGACTACTACCAATTTGCGCTCCTGAACCATTTCATCCTGAAGATAGTCCTGCAGATAATAGGTGAGATCCTCGTATTTTGCCTGATAGGTATCTCCAGGGGTAAGCTTGGAAGACGTAAAGTATTTCTTTGAAATGTCCGCACTCGCTTTCTTCCATTGAACAGGCTTTATTTTATTTTCAATAAAAGGGTTTTTATTCCCGAAATAGGCAACAGCATTCTCATATTTATTTCTGATATCCGGTTCTTTATGAGCTTCAATCTGAAATCCTACCATGTATGAAGTACCATCTACTTCTTCACCTTCCATAGAATAGAAATCTAAATAAGCAACTGCTTTAAGCTTGTTTAATGGAAGTTTTTCCAGTTTGTTGAATTGATAATTGTAAAGGTAAAGTGAATCATTCTCTGTAAGATGAAGTCCGTTCAGTATTTTACTTCTGTGCTTTGAATCAAGCTCAATATACTGAAGCTGCTCAGGAGAAACATTTTTCTGATTGCTTAAAGCCTCTTTCTGTATAGGCTGGGGATCGGTATAAATATCTGATACAGAAATAAAAATATCTGACAGCGCATCTTTCTGTCCGGAGGAAATTACAGTGACACTGTAAATATTAAAGTTTTTATAATCTATTTTTTCTTCCGTTGCTTTGGGAGTTTTTACAGAATCATTAGTAGCAGTAATTGCTGTTTCGGAGGGCTTCTTTTCATCCTTCTTACAGCTGATAACCGCCAGTTGGGAAAATAAAAGAGCTGCGAAAATCCTAATCTTCTTCATAATTTTTTATTTGTAATGTTTTAGATCCTGTTTACATTTTATTCAGGAATTCTTATATATTTTGTTGACAAGACTCAATAGGTCAGTTTGAAATTATTTTTTGATTAAAAAGATGAACGCAAAGCTTATGAATAATTTCGCTTAATTTTAAGTGGGCAAAGTGATGCGGCTTCGTCGCTGATGAAGATGTATGCTTATCCATACGCTTCGACGAATCAACGAAGTTGATTCTATCCTTTGCTTCCTAAAAATATAGTTAATGAAGCTAAAGCTTTGCGTTAGAAAAACACATGTTTTAATTTATTTTATAATAAGGTTCTGAATAATACTTACTTGGCTTGATATAAGCTGTATTTCTGTCTGCGTCAAAGATCCATATAAATCTGCGCAGCATATCAGCACCAAAATAGCTGACATTTTGTGTTTTAAGATTTCCTGAGAAAAAAGCCACGGAAATATCTTTGAAAACAAAATTTCCTAATTTTAAGAAAGGAAGAATTCCCTGTTTGATAGCTAAATTTTGTGCATTGGAATTTTTAAGTGTTTTTTCTCCTATTATTTTTAATTTTTTTTCCAGTTCTTTCTCTTCAGTAAACTCATTACTATATAATACCCCGCCTGAGTATCCGGATTGAAGAGCAAAATAAGACTCCTGTTGTTTCTCACCATCAACCACATTATCGGCAGCCACGATGAATACACCCTGATCCAGCATAATTTTAAGAGGTTGATAACCTGTAAGATCAGGGTTTTTGTCATAGATTACAAATTGACTGTTGTCATAATCAATTTTAAAAGTCTTTCCTTCAAATAGACTGGTTCCTATTTTTCCGTCCGATTCATAGCCTGAAAGCTGGTTGTCAAAAAATCGGACATCTTTCAGGGTTACCGGGCCAATATCCACCGTATTATGATCACTTATTTCTTCTTTATTGAAAATAATATGGTCTGCTTTTCTCTGCCGTTCCGGAGAAATAGAGCCATCTTTCATGGCAATCTGAAACATCAGGTCCAGTGAGTCTTTTTTGTTGACTTGGGACTTTACAATGATATTATTGTATTTCGTAATTCTGAAAGGGATGGTCTGCTGTGCCTGAATGCCAAGATAGCCGGCAAAAAGGAATAATAGGAGATTTGTTTTTTTGAGCATTGTTAGTAGTGATTGGTGTTAAAACTTTAAATTTACCCATTATCTTTGGATCGGCAAATAATATTGTGAAATGGTTGAAAAATTACTTCAAAGCGGACTTCACTGGGAAAAGAAAGAATTCAGGAGGAATGAGTTCCTGAAAATTGCAGGAAGTACAGATACCCATATCTATTATATAGAAAATGGGAGTGTCCGGATCTTTATGACAGATGAAAATGAAGAAAGGATCATCCGTTTCGGATATACCGGTAATATTATTGTTTCCCTGGATTCTTTTCTTTCCGGAAAACCATCCGACTTTTATATTCAGGCCCTTAAAAAGACCAAGGTGAAACGAGCCTCAAAACAAGATTTTTATGAAGTTATTCAGTCGGATGAAGAGCATATGAAGATATGGATACAGGTCCTGGAAGAGCTGGTTTTGCAACAGCTGGAAAGAGAAAAGGATCTGCTGATTAGTTCTCCGCGGGAACGCTATGAAAGGGTGTTAAGAAGAAGCCCTAAACTGTTCCAGGAGATTCCCAATAAATACATTGCAAACTATCTCAGGATGTCGCCGGAAACATTATCCAGGCTTAAAAAATCTTGAGTTCAATCAAGATTTAAGAAGTAAAAGATCTGGATATTTGCATAAAAAATGGACTATGAAAATTTCGACCTCACAACTCTTGGATGAACTGAAAAATAAAACCCAGCAACATCTGCAGTATGCAGAAACACTCTTAGGGAAACCTGAAGGGGACTTAAATTTCAGAATATCAGCAGATAGCTGGAGTGTCCTGGAATGCCTGGAACATCTCAATCGTTATGGAGAATTTTATATTCCTGAAATCAGTCGTAAAATTGCTTCCTCTGCCACTTCTTCCAATTCTACTTTTCAACCGGGTATTCTTGGAAACTATTTTGCTAGGACGATGCTTCCTAAAGAAAAACTCAATAAGATGAGAACACTTAAGGCAATGAATCCTATTCATAGTCAACTGAATAAAAGCGTTATTGATGAGTTTATCAGGCAGCAAAAAGAGATGCTTGAGCTCTTGAAAAAAGCCGGGCATGTTGATCTGGAGAAAACAAAAACAGGAATCAGTATTTCAAAATGGATCAGTCTGAAATTAGGAGATACCCTGCGATTTGTTATTTATCACAACGAAAGACATATGATGCAGGTAACAGGCGTTTTGAAGAACATTTGAAACATTGATTGATGAATTCTAAAAAAGTAGTAATTTTAAACTAATGGAAATCATCTGTCAAAAAAACATACAAACTCCGCTTGGAGAAATGATCGCCTGTGCAGCAGATCAGGGAATCTGTTTACTTGAATTCACAGACCGGAAGAATATTGAAAAGCAGTTTAAATCTCTGTCTAAAGTGCTGAATGCTGAAATAGTAGAAAAGGAACATTCCCATTTCATACAGCTGGAGAAAGAACTTAAAGAATATTTTGAAGGAAAGAGACAACGCTTTGAAGTTCCATTATTCACCACAGGAACGGAATTTCAGGAAAAAGTATGGCAGCTCCTCTGTGAAATTCCAATGGGAGAAATAAGAACCTATAAACAGCAATCCGAATTTTTAGGAAATCCAAAGGCCATCCGTGCAGTAGGAACAGCCAATGGTATTAATAAAATTGCCATTTTAATTCCGTGTCACCGTGTGATTGGCTCCAATGGGGAACTGGTAGGCTATGCGGGAGGAATCTGGAGAAAACAGAAATTATTGGAACTGGAGAAAGCTATTTTGTTTTAAGAATAAAGAATAAAGAATAAAGAATAAAGAGGGGGTATTAGTATTGGCATTTCCTGCTTAACACTGTCAAACTCATATATTTTCCGTACTTCAAAAATACCTGTCCATTTTTCGGTTGCATACCGCCTGTCAATGTTGATACATTTGAAGAAAAATAATAATGATCAGTTTTAAAGATTTACATCAGGGTGAAGAACCTTTATTATTAGGCAATGTATGGAATGTACAAAGTGCCAGGATATACGAGAAATTGGGCTATAAAGCACTGGCGACCTCAAGCTCGGCTGTGGCTCTTAGCTTAGGGTACGAGGATGGGGAGGAGATGAGCTTCGAAGAATATTTTTATATTATTAAAAGAATCAAAGAATCCGTTTCTATTCCTTTATCTGTGGATCTTGAATCCGGATACGGAAATACAGCCGGGATTGTTACCTCTAACATACTAAGGCTTTTGGATATAGGAATTGCAGGAATTAATCTGGAAGATACGTATGTTGTGGATGGTATAAGACAGCTTTTGGATAGAGAGGCATTTGCTGAAAAACTGAAAGATATTTTCTCAACACTGAAAGAAAGAAGAGGTGATGTTTTTATCAATATAAGAACTGATTCCTTTTTATTGGGAATGGAAAATGCATTGGAAGAAACTTTAAAGAGAGTTAAGCTCTTCGAAGAGCTTAAGGCTGACGGAGTTTTTGTACCATGCATAAGTGATGAAAATGATATAAAAACAGTGGTAAGCGCTACCCAGCTTCCTTTAAATGTTATGGCAGTACCGGGACTTCCGGATTTTAGTGTCCTTAAAAAATTGGGAGTAAGAAGAATGACTTCCGGTGCTTTTTTAAACAGATACATTTACAAACAACTGGAAGTAATGAGTGAAGATATTACGAATAATAAAAGTTTTACCTCTCTTTTTGCTTAATCATGGAAATAAGTGACCAAATAATGTATGAAGCTTCTTTTAATAAAGACTCTTCATTTGAAGGAATCTTCTGGATGGCGGTAAAGACCACTGGAATTTTCTGTCGACCGACCTGTACGGCACGTAAACCCAAATTTGAAAATGTAGAATTTTTTTCCAATACAAAAGACCCTATATTAAAGGGATACCGTCCGTGTAAAGTATGTAAACCACTGGAAAATCCTGATGTAACCCCTGAGCATATAAAAAAACTATTACAGGAAATTGCTGAAGATCCCTCGTTGAAACTTAAAGATTATGATCTGGTAAAAAGAGGGCTGGAGCCTGCAACAGTTCGCCGGTGGTTTTTGAAACACCATGGAATTACTTTTCACACCTTTCAAAGAATGTCCAAGCTGAATGTTGCATTTAAAAAACTTCAACAGGGGGAATCAGTTACAGGAGTGGCGTTTGAAACAGGGTATGAGAGTCTTAGCGGTTTCAATGAAAGCTTTAAAAATATTTTCGGAGTATCTCCTAAAAATAACAGAATAGAAAAGATTATTGATCTTAAAAGAATTGAAACAATGCTGGGAACCATGATCGCCTGTGCTGATGAGAATGGAATCTGCCTCCTGGAGTTTTCTGATAGAAAAGCACTTCCCACAGAGCTGAAAAGTATTTCCAAAGATCTTAATGCCAATATTGTACAGGGAGAAAATCCTCATTTTATCACCCTGGAAAAAGAACTTTCGGAATATTTTGAAGGAAGAAGAACCGCATTTACAGTCCCTCTTTCTCCGGTCGGGACGTCTTTTCAGAAGCAGGTATGGGATATCCTTCAGGCCATTCCTTATGGAAGGACAAGGAGTTATCAGGACCAGGCCGATATTTTGGGAAACCCTAAGTCTGTAAGGGCTGTAGCCAATGCTAATGGCTTTAATAAAATATCTATTATCATACCCTGCCACCGTGTAATTGGAAGCAATGGTCAATTAACGGGCTATGGTGGCGGAATATGGAGAAAACAAAAATTATTGGAATTAGAGAAAGCTATTTTGTTTTGATTTTTGTAATTTTAAGCAAAAATTTACACGTGAAAAAGTTATTAGTTGCACTTTGCATTTCTGTTTCAGCATTCAGTTTTGCACAGGATTATTCCGTACCGGCAGCAAGTCCGCGTCAGAAGGTAGAACAGCAGTTTTCAATGTCTAAGATCTCTATCGACTACGGAAGACCAGGGGTGAAAGGACGTAAGATCTTCGGAGAATTGGTTCCTTACGGTCAGGTTTGGAGAGCAGGAGCTAACTCGTCTACAAAAATTACATTCGGACAGGCCGTTAATTTTGGCGGAAAAACAGTTCCGGCAGGAACTTACGGATTGTTCATCGTTCCTACAGAAAAAGAATGGAAAGTAATCTTAAATAAGGATTTCCAACAGTGGGGTGCCTATACTTACGATCCTAAACAGGATGTAGTAGATGTAACCGTACCTGTGAATAAATTAGCAGATAAACAGGAGTGGTTTGAAATTACCCTGAATCCTACAGATGAAAACTCAGGAAATTTGGTGATCAAATGGGATATGGCTCAGGCAGAAGTTCCATTGAAGCCATCTAAGCTGGATACCGTAATTAAGATTTCTGATAAACTGAAGGAAATCAAGAAAATAGAATCAGACTCTACTAAAAAAAGCTAAGCTATGAATTTTTCTGTTCAGCCTGTTTTAGAGAATGAAGAACTTCAATTAATCCCCTTACAGCAAGGGGATTTTGAATCTTTATATGAAGTGGCTTCCGATCCTAAAGTTTGGGAGCAGCACCCCAACAAAGACCGGTACCGAAGAGAAGTGTTTGAAAGCTTTTTTCTTGGGGCTATGGAAAGTAAGGGTGCTTTTAAAATCATTGAAAAAGCTACCGGAGATGTGTTGGGAAGCAGCCGCTACTACAACTTTGATGAAAATGACAGTCATATTTTTGTAGGATATACTTTCTATGGAACAAAATCTTGGGGAAAAGGAATCAATCCGCAGGTTAAAAAACTGATGCTGGATTATATTTTCCAATATGTAGATAAAGTTCATTTCCATATTGGAAAAGAAAATTTCCGTTCACAAAAGGCATTAGAAAAACTTGGCGGTAATAAAATAGCAGAAGAGGAAGTTGCCTACTTTGCTGAGCCTACAAGAACCAACTTTGTATACGAAATCAAAAAAGAAGATTGGGCATGAAAAAATATAAAATCCAGCAATCGCCATTTATAGTTCCTACTACAGATGGAAAGCTGATTGAAGAGCACTGGGGAAACTCAACTGGAAATTCTAATGTTTCCATTGCTCATATGGTGGCACCTCCGGATTGGAGCGAGCCTCATCAGACTCCGGAGTTTGATGAATTTACCTATATTATTTCAGGAAAGAAACAATTTGAAATTGATGGTGAAATTGTAGAACTGGAAAAAGGGCAAAGTATTCTTATTGAAAAAGGAGCAAGAATACGCTACAGCAATCCCTTTTCAGAACCTTGTGAATATCTGGCTATTTGCCTTCCTGCATTTTCTATGGAACTGGTCAATAGGGAAGTGGAAGGAGTAGATTAGAATATTATATACTTAAAATCCAACAAAGCAATCTCAATTTTGAGATTGCTTTGTTTATTTAAATGCCTGTTAATACTGGATTTTTCACAATATTCATGCTTGTTATTTCCAATTATTTTGTAAGTTCGCGGACTTAAAAAAATAATAACTATTTAAAATATATGAAAAACAATTTATCAATTGTATTATTAATGGGTATTGCCCTTTCTACCACTTCATGTGCAAGTATGTTTACCGGTACTAAAGATAAAATTACTTTCAATTCCAGTCCTGAAGGAGCTAAAGTATTCCATAAAGGTGTAGAAAAATGTATTACTCCGTGTACTGCTGAAATCTCAAGAGCATTGAGTAAGCAGACCGTAACATTTGAAAAAGAAGGTTTTAATACTAAGGAGGTAAAACTAACGAAAACTTTTAACCCGGTTACTTTGCTGAATATCCTTTTTGGAGGGGCTATAGGGGTTGGAATCGATGCGGCAACAGGTTCTTTAACCAAATATTCTCCTAAAAAATATGACGTTGAGCTGGAAGCTCAATCCACTGAGTTAAAATAAAAATACCAAAAAGGCAAATTCGCTTGTGAATTTGCCTTTTATATTGATCTTATAGAATCTCCAGCTTAGGGTTTATTTCAGAATCTCTTTCAAAAACATCAGCGTGTGATTCCAGGCTCTTTTGGCCATTACTTCGTTGTAATCCGGGGATTTAGGATCTGTAAAAGTATGTTTTGAATGGGCATAAGTGATGATTTGCCAATCTGCATTTCCTTCGTTCATTTCTTTGATCAGGTTATTATAATCATCGGGTGTTACACTTCTATCATCTGCCGGATTTTCTACCAGAATTTTAGCTGTTAGCTTTTCATTTTTTCTGGTCTGATCTCTTCCCAAACTTCCATGAATAGAAACAGCTCCTGCAACAGGTAAATTACCTCTGGCTGCTTCTAAAGCTCCTGTTCCTCCAAAACAATAGCCAATCACCGCTGTCTTGTCGGAAATAGCTCCGTTTTTCTTCAACTGATCCAGCGCCAATTCAATTCGTTTTTGATATTCCTTATAGTTCTGTTTGTAATATCCTGAGCTTTTAGCAGCAGCGTCGTTGTCAGCCGGAATCTTTCCTTCACCATAAATATCAGCGATGAAAGCAATGTATCCTTGTTTCTCAAGTTCTAAAGCTGCTGTTTTAGCTTCTTCATCAATACCTTTCCAGGCCGGAAGAATTAAAACTCCGGGAAGTTTTTTTCCTGCATTGGAGGTGATTAAACCATTCAGTTTTTGTGAACCGTCCTGATAGGAAACGGTTTTAAGCTTTTGACTGAAAAGTGTTCCTGAAGCCATAATCAATGTAGTTAATAAGATTGAACGTATCATATTTTTTATTTTGTTATTGACCAATATATTCTGGATTTTATTTCTTTATGTTTATTTCCATGTTGGGCAGCCATTCCAATTGGGAATTCCGGGAGCATTAGGGCATGCGTCATCTTTATCAGGGATTCCATCCTGGTCTGTATCCGGCCATATGCAGCCATTATTTTCTACAGTACCTTCTTCATTCGGGCATTTATCGAGATAAAATAAAACGCTGTCTTTATCTTCGTCTCAGAGGTATCTTTTTTATCCTCAATGTTCTACGCCTGAAAAAATGAGCATATGAAGATCAGTAAAAGATAAAATATTTTCATATCAATAAAAAATCCTCAACTAAATTACTTAAAATAACTTAATTGAGGAGATTTATATTTTATGCTGAAATACCCTATATTTTAACTCCTAAACTGGAAAGTTCCAATTCCAGATTCGTTTCCGGAGTTACATGAATGGTCATAAAACCTAACGTTTTTGCCATTTCGATGTTCTTAGAATTATCATCAATGAAAACCGATTCTTCTGCATGAATGTTATATCTTTCCAATAAAACATGCCATATTTTAGGATCCGGTTTAATCAGTTTTTCCGTTCCGGAAACCACAATTTTTCCTTCAAAAATTTGAAAGAAATTATAGTTTTCCAATGCGTAAGGAAAAGTTTCTTCAGACCAGTTGGTTAATCCAAAAAGGTGATAATCCGTATTCTTGAGCTTTCTCAAAATTTCTACGTTCTGAGGAATATCACTCTTCAACATGACTGTCCAGTTATCATAAAACGCTCTGATTTCTTTTTCCCATTCCGGAAATTTCTTTACCTGGATTTCTGTTCCTTCGGAAAGACTTCTTCCCCGGTCCTGTTCAATATTCCACTCGTCCTGGGCGATGTTTTCAAGGAAATATTCCATTTTTTCATCGTCATTGAAATAGTCTTTGAAGAAATATCTGGGATTCCAATCCACCAGCACGCCTCCGAAATCGAAAATAATGTTTTTTATGTTCATATTAATATTGTTGTGAGTTTATGTATAGTGTTTCCTACTTTGGTTTATAAAATATGTATTGCCCGTCTTCATAATAGGCATTGATATGCTGAAGTCCGTTGGTCAGGATAATTTCTTTGGCTCCAATAACGGAATTGTACCGGGCAGTTTGCTCAAATGTTTTTTCCGTCAGTTTGATATGAGGAGCCTTACATTCTATTAAGATAACAGGTTCTGTTTTTTCTGTAATAAGAAGGTCAATTCTCTTCGTCAGGCCATTTAAAACGATCTTTTTTTCTGTAATAAGGGCCGATGCAGAATAGGCTTTTACGGTGAGATAATAATGTACCCAGTGCTGTCTTACCCATTCTTCAGGAGTAAGGAGAAGATAAGTTTTACGAATCAAATCATAAATAAAAAACTTATCTTTGTCTTTCTTGAATTTAAAATCAAAAGTTTCCTGAAAATTCAGTTTTGGAAGTTCCATTAATAAGATGAAAGAATTAGATTTAATCCTCAAAAATATTAAAAATAAAGAAGTTTTACCTATTTATTTTTTCCACGGAGAAGAAGCCTACTTTATTGATGTTGCTGTAAAAGCCCTTGAACACAACTTTTTGGAGGAAGATGAAAAAGCTTTCAACCAAACGGTTACTTACGGAAAAGATACTTCTTACCAGGAAGTTCTTTCCTTGGCTAGGCAGTTTCCGATGATGGGAGATAAACAGGTGATCATCGTTAAAGAAGCTCAGGATCTGAAATTAAATGAAGATGAAAACAGAATTCTGGAATCATATGTTGAAAATCCGATACCTTCTACCGTATTGGTTTTCGCTCATAAACATAAGAAACTGGACAGTCGGAAAAAAGCGGCTAAAGCTTTAGATAAAGCCAATGCTCTTTTCCTCAGTGAATCTGTAAAGGAAAATAATCTTCCGAAATGGATTGCAGATGAGTGTACAAAACTTAAAATAAAAACAGCTCCCAATATTTCGCATCTTCTGGCTGAATATCTGGGAAATGATCTTTCCAGAATTGCCAATGAACTGAATAAATTAAAGATCATCCTTAAAGAAGGGGAAGTACTGGACGGGACAATTGTTGAAAACCATATTGGAATCAGCAAAGAATACAATGTTTTTGAACTTCAGAAGGCGTTGGGAACAAAAAATGCCAATGCAGCCTTTAAAATTGCCCATTTTATGGGGAAGAACCCCAAGAATAACCCTTTCGTAATGCTGCTTGCAAGCCTTTATAATTATTTTTCTAACGTTATTATCTATCAGACCATGGCTGGACAGCCCCCGCAAACTATTGCTTCACAAATGGGAGTAAACCCGTACTTTGTTAAAGATTATGCGGAGAGCGCCAGGTTATATCCTTTAAAACATGCCACAAGAGTAATCTCTATTTTACGAGAGTTTGATATGAAAGGAAAAGGTCTTGGTGCCGTAAATATGGGAGAAGCAGAACTCATTAAGGAACTGGTGTATAAGATCATTAATGTAGATAAAATTAAGATGAAAGTCTAAGTTTTAAGAAGTAGGGATATTACAGGATATTTTTTGATTTTAAAATGTATGAACTGATGAGGGAATTTATTTTTCTGGCTGTATTACCTGTATTTGTCCTGAGCTGTACAGCAAAGAAGGCTAAAAGCCAACTCGTAAAGGGAGAGCATTATGAATTAAAAAAATCAGACAATCAAAAAGCTGTTCTGGTTTTATTTCCTTGTTTCCCCTGTGATATTGAGCATACAAAGACTGAAGCAGGTTTCTTGAAAAATATAGAGCAAGAAGGAATTACAACATTACTTTTAGACTATAATCAAAAGCTCTTTTTAACGGAAGCCGAAAAGGAAGAATACTCAAAAACTTTACTTTCTATATTGGATCAACATAACGTTGATAAGAAAAATATTTTTATCGGGGGCTTTTCCAGTGGGGGGAATGTCGCATTTTTACTCTCCAGTTATTTAATAAAAAGTAATAATTCTGTTCAGCCCAAAGGTATGTTCGTAATAGATTCTCCTATTGATCTGGAAAAGCTGTATGATAATGCCCAAAAGGATGTTTCAGCTAATATAGATGCTGATGCAGTAGAAGAAGGGAAATTTCTGATAGCACTTTTTGAAAAAGAACTGGGTAAACCAACTGAAAATCAGGAAAAGTATAAAATAGCTTCACCTTATCTGATGTCTTCTCCTTCAATTGAAAATATTCAATATGTAAAAGGGATTAAAACAAGGTTCTACTGTGAACCGGACCTGGAATGGCAACAGCAAAACAAAGGCAGAAAATGGGAAAACCTTAATGCTTTTGCCCTGAAAAAAGCTAATGAGTCTTTACTCAATCTGGGAAGTGAAAAGTCAGAATATATAGAAACCAAAAACCGTGGAATAAGAGCTAACGGAAAAAAACATCCTCATTCCTGGAATCTTGTGGAACGTGGAGAGCTGGTGAGATGGATGCTGCCGTGAGTTGGAAATAGAAAGTTGAAAAATAGAGAATGGAATCCAAATGATATTTTTCAATAAAAATAGGTACCGGACATTCTGTATTTTAATTTTGCACTATCAACTATCAACTATCAACTATCAACTATCAACTATCAACTATCAACTATCAACTATCAACTATCAACTATCAACTATCAATTGACAGTCGATATATCTGTTATTGACAAGTATCATTAAAATAACTTTAAAAAGACCATAAAAATTCCGAAATTAGCAGTCTTAATTTAATTAAATCTTTTCGAACAAGTAAATTATGGAGCAAAACATTTTAGATTGTGTGATCGTTGGATCTGGGCCTTCTGGCTTCACCGCTGCTATATATGCAGCAAGAGCAGACTTGAAACCTGAATTGTATACAGGTTTGGAGCCGGGCGGACAATTAACAACCACTACAGAAGTTGATAACTTTCCAGGGTATCCAGCCGGGATTACAGGTCCTGAAATGATGATGGATCTGCAAAAACAGGCAGAAAGATTTGATACCAAAGTTCATTATGAAATGATCACTAAGGCCGAGTTTTCTAAGGAAGTAGGCGGTGTTCACAAATTATATGCAGGAAACAAAGAAATTCTTGCCAAAACAGTAATCATCTCTACAGGAGCTACCGCAAAATATTTAGGTCTTGATGACGAGAAAAAATATGCAGGAGGTGGAGTTTCCGCTTGTGCCACATGTGACGGATTCTTCTACAGAGGAAAAGACGTTGTAGTAGTAGGAGCGGGAGATACAGCAGCTGAAGAAGCGACTTACCTTGCCAAATTATGTAAAAAGGTAACTTTATTGGTGAGAAAAGATGTTTTCAGAGCTTCAAAAGCGATGGTTCACAGAGTAGAGAACACTCCGAATATCGAAGTGAAGTTCCACCATGAGTTAATCGGGATTGAAGGAGAAAACAGTTTGGTAGAAAGAGCTGTAATCATTAATAACCAGACTCAGGAAACTTCTAAAGTTGAGGTTGAAGGAATCTTCATCGCGATTGGTCACAAACCGAATACAGATATCTTTGTAGGCCAGATAGATCTTGATGAAAACGGATATATTGTTACTGAAAAAGGTTCTTCAAGAACGAATCTTCCAGGAGTATTTGCTGCAGGAGATGTTCAGGACCATATCTACAGACAGGCTATTACCGCTGCAGGAAGTGGATGTATGTCTGCAATGGATGCAGAGAAATATCTAGCTGAGTTACATTAATAGTATTCAGTTTATAAAATACAAAGCGTACCATCAGGTGCGCTTTTTTTATTTATATATGGATTTTTCAATATAGAAAGTGTAAAATAATACAGTGTTTATATTGTTTGTTGGAATATCGCAAAGGCGCAAGGTTTTTAATTTTTATGTACGATTTAAGGCGCAATAAAATCAGAGATTTTCATCAAGTGATTGTTTATATATGGATTTTTCAATGTAGAAAGTGTAAAATAATACAATGTTTATATTGTTTGTTGGAATATCGCAAAGGCGCAAGGTTTTTACTTTTTATGTACGATTTAAGGCGCAAGAAAATCAGAGATTTTCAGCAAGTGATCGTTTATGTTATTTAGTTTATAAAATACAAAGCGTACCATCCGGTGCGCTTTTTTTATTTATATATGGATTTTTCAATATAGAAAGTGTAAAATAATACAGTGTTTATATTGTTTGTTGGAATATCGCAAAGGCGCAAGGTTTTTAATTTTTATGTGCGATTTAAGACGCAGGAAAATCAGAGATTTACGTAAGGATATAGCATTATCAATTGTAGCTGAGATACAATCTTTGCGCCTTTATGCATCCTAATAATCACTTTGTAATTAATATCAAAAAATCAATTGAATAATGAAATAGGTAATAAAAACATTGATATATTTGTGAAATTGCAAAACGACCTGAGTTTGCATTCTATTGAATAGTACTTAACAAAACGAATAAAAATGAAAAGAGTAACAGCCATCGGAGGAATCTTCTTTAAATGTAAAGAACCGGAACAAGTAAACGAATGGTATAAGACCCATCTGGGATTGGAAACGAGCCCTTACGGAACCAAATTCGACTGGAAAGAAGTGGATTCGGATAAAAAAGGGTATACGCTATGGAGCCCTTTTAAAGAGTCTACCCAATATTTTGAGCCTTCAACAAAAGAATTTATGATCAATTATCATGTGGAAAATATTGAAGCATTGGTAGAAGAGCTGAAAAAAGAAGGGGTAACTGTTCTGGATGAGGTGGCCACCTATGAATATGGAAAATTTGTACACATCCTGGATCCTGAAGGAAATAAAATTGAATTGTTCGAACCGGCAGGGGAGTAGCCTTTTCTGATTTATCATTCCGTAGGAATCCCGTTTGATTGATTAGGATTTTGAGATTGATGCTGTTTTATTGGCAAATTACATATTAAAAGGGTGATGATTCCCCTCCTCTGGAGGGGTGGCGAAAATTCAAGGAATTTTTGACGGGGTGGTTGTCCTGATCTTATATGGCTTCTTTTATTTTTATATTCTAAATAGGTTTGTTGAATAGAAAGCCATTACGTATATTGGGTTGTTAGGTGAAATTTCACGAAAAAATCGTTGTAGAAAGATAATGCAGGAAATCTTTAAAACATTCAGACCAACAAGTTCTATTGTCAGAAAATATGTTGATTATTATTATCTGGATATTAAAATGGACAATATCAGTAATGAGTTTAAATGTTTTCCGCACTTCAATAATGTAATCTCTCTTTACCAATCCCATATCCGATTAGAAAGCGGAGAGATGGTTTATGATGAAACGGCAAAACCATTTCAGATTTTTACGCCCATCCGGGACAAAGTTCTTCATGTAAAACAATCCGGGAAAGTATATAGAGTTGTAATTGTATTCCAGCCTTAGGTTTGGATCAATAATATTGATGTGAAAGTATAAAGTCTGATTGATCTTCTGCAACATAAAAAACGGCTTCTTTGAGAAGCCGTTTTCGCTTATTTATATGCGAAAAGTAATTAGTCTAAAATATAGATCTTCTTTTCTTTAAGATTAAAACCCAGCTTTTTGCCCAGCCAGTTGATACTTGTTTTACCTTCGTAAATCAATCCTTCCACAAAAAGCACATTAGGCTTATCCACCTTTACAAATGAATTGGAAACAGCATCTACACTTCCTTTGTAAAACTTATTGATGATTGCAGGATCAAATTCGCTCTTCTTTTCAATTAGCTGCAGGCTTTCTTTTTTTATGCCTAAAGTCCCCATCAAACGATCGCTCAGCCAAAATGAATCATTACCGGCTCCGGAGTCTAAAAGAACATTGATCCGATATGTATTGTTCAAAAGTACATAGGTGCTAATGTCCAGTGACTGATCAGCATTGGTAGAAAGCTGGATATCCAATACTTTATTACCGCTTAATTTTTCCTTCGGGAATATAAGCTCTTTGTTTGTATAATCTATAATGAATTCCGTATCATAAAACATGGGCAGAGAAAGTAAACCGTCAATTCCCTTTATTTCCATGTCATGAGTAGCATACCAGGTATCTTTAAATTTTTTACCGTTAACAATAACCTCTTTTGATTTGAATAGAGGAACTGTCATTTTTTCACCCGTAGCGCGAAAAGCAGTTAAGAAATTATAAGACTCTTTTGGGGCTAAGTTTTTGGAAAAGTTTCCCAAAAACAGATTAATTCCTCCTCCGGTATCAAAAATGAAATTTCCTTTCTTACCTTCCACTTCAGCCTGTACAAGAAGATGTCCGGAAGGTAATATGTTGAGAGGTGTTTTTTGTGCTAAGACAACAGACGAGTATAGAAATACGGATGCGGTAAGAACCGATTTTTTAATAAATGATTGATTAAACATCTGAAAATAGGGTTATTGTTTTTTAGTTCTGCTTTCATAAATATATGAATTCTGCAAATATAATATATTCTTCCAGCAAAGCTATAATAAACCCATAAGTACATTTTCAGCTCTGTGTACTGACTTTTCAAGGGATCGGGATCGGTAATCAGACTGCTGACTTCCTGTTTTTATCCACCTGCCAAAATAATGATGATAAAGAGTAAAAATACTTCCTACCTAAAGTAAAATACCTAGATTTGGATTTCAAACTTTAAAATATAACTATGGACAAAAAGATTATAAAAATTACCCACGTCACAGGGACGTATATTATTAAGATTGCCGAAGGAAGACTTAATGAAATGAAAGCCCAGCTGGATAAATGCCTAAATGATGAACAGGCAGCGATTGTCGTAAAGGGGGAAGATGGAGATCAGTTTGTATATCCATCGGATTTTATCAAGAATAGTTTCATCGCCATCGTAGACCGTGAATAGGGTGGGACTCTATCCAAAATAAGGTCCGAAAATCGTTTTAAGGACTATGTTTTTAATGGTAGAATGTAGGGAACGGGAATTTATAGATATAGGGAGTGAAAATAATTCACCTGATTTTAAGCTTCTTATTCATTTTTGCTATAATTTGTACAGTAAAAGTTTTGCAGAAATTAAAAATCGTTCTATATTTGCACCACTGAAAACAACGGTATAGCCGGGGTTTAAGGAGAGATGGCAGAGTGGTCGATTGCGATAGTCTTGAAAACTATTGACTGTAACAGGTCCGGGGGTTCGAATCCCTCTCTCTCCGCTGAAAAGCTAGAGTAAAACTCAAAAAGTGCTTAAAAGGTATTGAAACCTGCAATTTGTACAAATTGCAGGTTTTTTGTTTCTTATGGTATAGCTAAAGTTTTTAAAATCACTCAAAAAATAATGGATCCAGAAAAAAGCTGGTAACTGACTCCCCCCCCATTTTAGATAAAGGTAATTTTATTCGGGTTTTAATTGCCTGCCAATTCGTATATTTTTTATAGCTCCTACTAATGATCTTTGATTTTTGTGAAAATTTTTCTATTAAATGTTTAATTTATAAATAAATAATTATATTAGAGACCAATTTAACGAAATATGGATGTAAGTGTTTTTTTACGAATTTCTTATATCTTTTGGTTTGTGAAAATAATATTAGACATCATTTTGTAAAAGCAGAAGCCTAAATATATTAATTAAAAAAATCTATGAATTCAGCCGAAGTAATAAATAAAACAAAATGGTTTTCGAAATTTTCATTATCGTTTTTAGCAATTGTGGGTACTACAAATACTGCTCTTTTTATAATCTTACCTCTTTTACCTTATAAAATTTCACAGTTTATACTTCCTGTAGGATTTTTAACATTAGGATTGGCAATACTATTCTCAATTGGTTTTTCTTTTTATTGGCACAGAAAAGAAAATAACGGAACTTTTAATTCTGTAAAATATATTTCTTGGCTTTCAACATTGTTACGTTATTGGATCGCATTTCTACTATTGGATTTTGGCTTTCAAAAAATATTTGAAGTTAACTTTAATTATTCATATCATATAAATGATTCTTTATCAAGCGCATTAACGGGTCCAGAATTAACTTGGAAATATTATGGATTTTCTTACGGACTTGCTGTAATTTTGGCATTTTTTCAAATAATTGGTGGTATCCTTTTGTTATTCAAACGTACAACTTTATTAGGCATTGCAATACTTTTACCTGTAATGCTGAACATTGTTTTGATTAATGTGTTTTATCGTATTGGACCCATTACCTTGTTTACATCTATCCTAATAACACTGGGTTTAGTTACTCTATTTTTACAGCAAAAAGTTAATATAATAAACTTCTTTAATCAACATAAAAATAGACTGCCGTCAATTGGTAATAATTTTTCACGCTCAATCGCTCGTGTGTTATGTATTCTCATTCCTTTATTGTTTGTTATTTACTATAATTACGACGTTCACCTTTCAAAAAAATATTTTGGAAAATGGAAAGTCACATCGATGACACGTAATGGAAAATTGGTTAAAGAAAATCAATGGCAACAAGATACTCTGGCTTGGAAAACAATTTATATTGAAGAAAGAGGGAAAATGTATTATTGTCCGAATCCATATATGTATGTAGATAGTACTTCATTATTTATGAAATATCATCATGATGATAAAGAACAGAATTTTAAGGTTATATCTTACGAAAAGAATCCGAATAAACCTGATACAATTCCTGTTCAGATTAACAATTTTAGAAATAACTCAATGCAATGGAAAATGATTTTATACAAGGACACTATTCAAATGGAATTAAAGAAATAAAATCTTTAACAAAAATGAGGCTTAATAGCCATTTGGTGAGATTGCGATAGTCTTGAAAATTATTGACTACACATACCCTGGAGCCCATTTTTAAGACAATAATATAAGGTTTTAGCTTTTCCATAAGAAAAACAGAGGCAAATCCAATCTAATTTTTATATTTGCAGGGACAGGTGTGAATTTCAAAAACACTGTTGCAATCGCTAAAAAACTAAAAAAAACTGAAAACCAAAAGAATAAAGAATGGGTAAGATTGACTTGTTAATTGTTGTGACTGTAATCTCTTTGTTTATTTCATTATTTCTTGTATTCTTTTTGCTCACCGTTAAAACAAAATATAAAATAAGCAATGTTCTGTTTGCTGCTTTTCTTCTCATCACTGCAATAGATAGTTGTGAACCTTTGTTTAATCTAACCGTTGATGGTCCTTCCAACCTGGGAATGCTAAGAAATACATTTGCTTTCTTACAAATTCCTGTTTTTTATCTGTATGTATTATCTGTCTGTTATTCCGATTTTAAGCTTACATTCAAGTATATACTACATGTGCTTCCCTATTTAATTGTCAATTTAGTTTTACTGCCTCGGTTTTATGCGGTTGATAGTGCTTCTAAAATTGATTTTCTTGTGAATCGTCAGCATATGATAGAGCTACAGTTTACCCATATTCTTTTTCATCTTCAGATTGTTGTCTATCTTATTGCTGTTTTTAGGATATTAAGAAAAACAAAAAAACTATATCTTGAAAATTATGCAGGTGCCAGCGTCAATTCGTATAATTGGTTGTTTCAGTTTACAAGCGTACTGACTTTTCTATATTTGATTGTCTTTTTAAAAAATATTTTTAAATTTTCCGACTATCCCTATATTTCTGAATGGATAAAAATTGGTATTATGGTACTGGTATTGTTTATCGTTTGCTGGTATTTATTTAAAGCATTGAACAATCCCGGTTTATTTAGAAATGTTGATTCGAAATTAAAACTTGTTTCTGATATTATTTCAGAAGAAAAAAAGAATGAGTCACCAACTGAAAACGAAGAGACGTTAAGCTCAGAGATTATAAAATTAAAGAAATATATGATCGAGGAAAAACCCTTTCTTAATCCTTCGCTGACGATTCAGGATATTTCTAAAGATATTGAAATTCCTACCCGGGAATTATCCGTACTAATTAACCATCAATTAGGGCAACATTTTTATGATTTTGTAAATACGTATCGCATAGAGAATGCTATGGATATTTTAAAAGATACTACAAAAACGAAGGTAACTATTCTTGAAATCCTGTATGAAGTGGGTTTTAATTCAAAATCTTCTTTTAATACTGCCTTTAAAAAACATACGGGTACTACTCCAACTTATTATCGTAAAAATCTGCAAGTCAGTATTTTGTAATTATTCGCACTCTTTTTTGTAAAGATTCGTACTTATTTTCCTACACAAATGTGATCGAATACTTTTACTCGGTCGCCTAATTTTGATTTCTCCCACATCTTTGTATCGAAATAATTTTTTAATATAAAATAACGATACAATGAAAACTTCATCAAAACTTTTAGCAGCCCTATTATTCATCAGTAGCTTTTCTTTTGGACAGGACATTTCCCAAAAAATTGATTCCATCATACATGATAATTATAAAAAAAATCCTGAGGTAGGGATCAGTGT
Organism: Chryseobacterium sp. YR221; assembly: GCF_900176315.1. NCBI lineage: Bacteria > Pseudomonadati > Bacteroidota > Flavobacteriia > Flavobacteriales > Weeksellaceae > Chryseobacterium > Chryseobacterium sp. YR221. The sequence continues at coordinate 30,130 of NZ_FWXM01000003.1, read as the reverse complement.
TGGTTTTATCAATAATAATAAAGAATCTTATACATCATACGGTAATTTGAATGCAGAAAGCCCGATGAAAATTAATGAGAATTCCATATTTGAAATTGCATCTATCACTAAAATTTTAACGTCAAATTTAATTGCTCAGGCAGTTATGGATCATAAAATAAAATTAGATGATTATATAGATGGTTTCCTTCCCAAAGAATATATCCTTCAGGAAAATCTTAAAAATAAAATTAGAATTTCTGATCTGGCATCACATCAATCAGGTTTACCTGATATAGATTTTGCAAAATTAATTGAACAGGATCCGCAGCAACCTGTAAATAGCGTGACTGCACAAACATTAGCTGCTATAATTAATAATTGCAGTGAACTAAAAGATTATGGTAAATATCGTTATTCTACGATTGGATACACTTTATTAGGGCAAATATTGGAGAAGGTCTATGGTAAGAGTTATGATGACATTATAAGAGCCGGAATGATAAAGCCTTTGCATATGAGGAATACGTTAACTAAGGATTTTAATGTAAAAAACAGAACAACGGCTCACAATCCTGATGGGGGTATTCAGGAATTCTTCAAATGGAATATTACAGCACCTGCCGGATTGGTAAAATCTAATGCTGCTGATATGGTTACCTTTTTAAAAGCTGTTTTAAATAAAGAAACAAAAGTAGGGAAGGCTGCCATTATTATGGAGAAAATAGTGTATAAGGATGAAAAAAGGGAAATGGGATTGGGTCTCAATATTGTGACCGATGATAAAAATACAATTTATATGAAATCAGGAGATTCTATGGGACAGGCTTCCATCATATGCTATAACAGGAATAAAAAATGGGGGATTATCATACTGCTTGATCAGAGAAATTCAAAAATGAGACAAGACCTGTTGAATAAAATTTATGATACCGTCCTGAAATAAATACAGTACTGATAGCAGGAGTTTAGCCAAATGATAGGTGGAAGAAAAGTATCTTTTAGAGATCATTTTTCTGACCATAAATCTTAAACAGCCGTCAAATATTATACAGAACAAGGATTGTAATAATTCTTTTAACTTAAAAAAATAATACCATGAAAAATACCCTTTATTTACTGATTGTTACACTTATAATGTTGAGTTGCCAGACAAGCAATCACGTATTGACCTCAAAAAAAAATTATAGCTTTCTTACAGACAGTTTGCATATTGACCAGCAATTAGAAAAATACAAGCTTCCGGGATTTAGTCTTGTCGTTTTTGAAAATTATCAAATTGTATACTCAGATCAGGTGGGAGTGAAATCAATGAATTCTAAAGAAAAGCTGGATGAAAATACTGCTTTTTCCACAGCATCAATTACAAAACCAATTACAGCGCTTCTTTGCCATATACTTGAAGAAAAAGGCTTAATCAATCTAAATGACCCCATAGATAAGTACTTAAAACGATGGCATTTGCCAAAAAGTAAGTTTACTGAAAATAATAGCCCAACCTGGAAACAGTTTTTTAATCATACCTCTGGTACAAATCAAGGTGGTTTTGCAGACTATTATGAAGGAGATGTAATTCCAACCATACAACAAAGTCTTTTAGGACAGATACCAAGATATAATAAGGAAATTGAATTTTTGTTCACGCCGGGAACTGATTTTGAATATAGCGGAGGGGGCTATGTCATTATCCAAATGGCATTGGAAGATACGTTCAACAGACCTATTGGAGACCTTGCAAAAGAATATATTTTTTCACCTCTTGGCTTGAAAAATACAACAATGACACAACCTAACGAAAAAGGATTTCTGATGAATGCTGCCCGTGTTCATGATAAGGATGGAAAAGTTATTAAAACAGGGCTTCCCATCACTCCACAAATTGGAGCATCCGGAGTATGGTCTACACCTGCAGATCTGGCTAAACTTTCTATTGAGATACAAAATGCTTTGCGTAATAAAAATAATAAATTGATTTCTTATCAGGTCGCAGAAAAAGTAACAAAGGTGACGGCTTTGAAAAATGCGGTTGGCGGCTGGGGCTATGGATGGCAAAAGTCTGTTGCTTATAACAACTATGATTGGTTTATGTGCAGTGGTTCCAATACTGGAGTGGGAGGTAGTATTTTTGCTACTATGACAGATGGAAATGGCTTCGTGTTTCTTGCGAATGGCGAAAAACAAAACCGTATTCCTGTGCTAAACGAAACTCGGATAAAGATTCTGAAATTGATGGGCTGGAACAAAAATATATCTGACGAAGAGATTCAGGAAATCCCATTACATCTAAAAAAACAACTCATTGGAACCTATAATGATATTCTTTATGGGCAGGGAATTGAAACAAAAATTGTAGAAAAGAATAACCGTCTCTACGTTGAATCTCCATTTTTGGAATATTTTAAAGGAAAAAATGAGAATGAGCTGCTGTATCTGAAAAATGGATATTTTAAAATTGTAGATTATCCAAATTTATTACAATTCGAGTTCAGTAATGGAGAGGTAAGTTCGGTTACCTTAACAAGAGATAGTCTGAAAACCAAAATTCAACTTATTAAAAATAAATAGTCTATAGTCCGGCAATAGGAAGTTTAATAAAAAAGTTTCCTATTGCCGGATATAATTAATTTGAAGATTGAAACTTCACTGGACAATTACCTAGAGGGTGTTTTATTTTATTTTATTTTAGAAGAAAATAAGAAATTCTATGTTTAGCTTTTTAGAGGCTCATGCCTAATAGTTGAAAACACATAAAATAGGGCAGCCGCTATCTCTAAACTCCTTGCAGCATATACAGAGGTCTGTTCCGGTGTACCATCTGAAACCTTAGGGTCTTCAAATGTGATCGGTATCCTTTTTTCAGCACCGGGAATAAAAGGGCATCCCTCATCTGCTTGCGAACAGGTCATGATCGCTGCAAATTCCGAAACAGGGTTGAACGCACTGTCATATTTCTTTGAAAAGCCTATAACAGGTAAGGCATTGTCGTCATATTTTATCACATAGACCGGATTGTCAGTGTCAGCAATCTTAAAAACTTCAAATCCCTGATGAATCAGTGTTTCAGCCACTTTTGGAAATAATGCTGTTTCTTCAGTACCTCCCGAATAACAGTATACACGAGTGATATTGTAGTAGGATGCAGCTGTCTGTGCCCAAATTTGCGAAAGATGACTTCTCCGTGAATTGTGTGTACAGATGAAGTTTAAATTAATATCCAACCCCTTATTTACTTTATCCTGAATAAATTGGATCAATGGAATTAATGCCGCTCTACGTTCCTCCGTGAGATTCTGTGTATCAATGAGAGTGCTGACCGTTTCTTTGATTTTCTTATACATAGCTGAGGTGATAAATAGTTAACAGCATCCGGAATCTGGAGTGCAGCAAGAAGCCTGGCTAGCTGCCAATTCGGACAGATTTTTCTTTTGTTTTTCAGTTGGAATACCACAAGCGTCCTGAGCAAGGCAAGCTGTTGTTTTGTTTTTCAGTATAAAATTTTTTCCATTGAACGCCAGATCATACTTGCCGATTGTATCGCTCTGATACTCCACTTCGATCTCAGCATCTTCAATTGCCAGTTTTTCTTCGGAAAGACTGATAATGTGCAACAGTTTTCCGGGTTTTAGGCGGTGCTCATAATCATCTGCATTCCACAGCTGAAAGTTGACTGTTTTCTCATGACGGATGACACCACCACAATCAATAAAGCTTTTCGTAATCTGTCCTACTTCCGTTACATGGAAGTGTTCCGGAACAAATGTCCCATTTTCCAATTGAAATTCAACATTTTCTAATGTGGATAAAATTTCCTTGATTTCTGATAGTTTCATATTTTTTAATTTTAAATGTTATAATTATATATTGCAATATGACGATTATAAAAGACGAAAAAAAAGTTACGAACAGCAACTTGATACTTTAACATCCTGGTTGAAAAAGCTATTGAATTCACTTTGAAACTGTTTCCAGATTTCCTCATTAATACAGTAGCATACTGATTTGCCCTCGATAGTTCCCTGGATAATGCCGGTATTTTTCAGCTCCTTAAGATGTTGTGAAATGGTAGCCTGTGCCAGGCCTAATTCATCAACCAGATCATTACAGATACAGGCTTTTTTGTCAATGATATATTGAAGTATAGCGACACGTGCAGGATGCCCCAACACTTTAAATGCCGTAGCAAGCTTATTATGCTTATCTGCAAAAATTTCTGTCTTGGTAAGTCCCATACTGTTATATTTTAATATTGCAATATTACGATGTATGTTTTATATATCCAAATATCAATGCAAAAATTTTGTTGAGGTCCCTTATTTTAGTTGTAAGGCCTTTTCTTTTATCGATGTTTAAAAAAGCATTTCTTTACAAGATAGAATAAATCGTTGAAAAATATTGGTTCTTATTCTTTTTATAGAGCAAGCGGCTAAGCAGCTGTGGTCTGAATTTTGCATTCGGTTTCATTCCAATTTTTACTAAGATCTACATTGTAACCATAACAAAATATAATTGAAGATATGATAATCGATGAAAATCTTTTGCTCGACAATGGAGCAGTATATGAGGAGTATTCCGCAAGGGAAACTATTTACGAAAATGGAGGTACACCGTATTATTATTTCCAGATCATAAGCGGGACAGTAGAATTGAATAACTATCACGAAGATGGTAAAGAGTTTACCTTAAACATTCTTTCCGAAGGGCAGAGTATAGGGGAGTCCCTACTTTTTGGTAATAAGAAGTATCCGATGAATGCTGTGGCAAAGACTGATACCAGGGTGCTTAAGTTGGAAAAATCCAGCTTCCTTCAGCTGCTGTCTAAAAATCAGGAAGTGATGTTTAAATTATTTGAGCATCTTTCGGATAGGCTTTTTTATAAGTATATCATGCTGTTTAATAATTCAGCCATAGATCCACAAGCCAAGATCAAAGCTTTGATGGATTATTATAAAGAATATCATTGCAGAAAAGATAAAGACAGGTACCGAATCCCATTAACCAGACAGCAGATTGCAAACCTAACAGGATTGCGGGTGGAAACAGTAATTCGTGCAGTGAAAAAAATGGAGAAAGATAAGTTGGTTGATATTAAAGACCGGCAGATCTATTATTAAACAACGGTCATGTACCATATGTTAAACCGCTTTAGATCAGCTTCAACTTTTCGTTATTCTGGATTGTATTACCCCATTCGGCATTAACTTTTGCTAATGTGTAATGGTTTTCCGAAGTCAGAGTCAGAGCACGTTCAAGAAAGCTAAACTATTCAATTAGTCAGGGATGACAAAGGCCTTGAGCTCCACCATTTTTTGATTTTGAAATCTCCAGACATCACAATAAGAACTATCTGAAGATTGACCGTCTTCATCTTTTATCTGTATTTTCCCAATTGCTGTTACAAATTCTCCTTCAGCCACTATCGTTTCCACGCTGAAATTAGGGGGTTCAAGATAGGCTTTTGCCATATACTGCCGGACTTCTTCTTTTCCATGTAAAGTCTGATCTCCGACAAAAATCCATCTCACATCATCAGCACAAAAAGTCAAAAATCCTTCATAATCTCCTTTAACAATGGCAGAATTTGCTTTTTCTAAAATTTCTTTGTTGGTCATAGTGATCATGTTGTTTACTTTCCGTATCAAGTCCGATTGAATTTTTTTTTCCGAGCTAGCTGTCCATATATTAAACTTTAAGGCAAGCTGAAATGTATCAAATTACTTTTTATATTGTCCGGGAGCGTATTGTTTTGCTGATTTAGCACCAGTTACCTTTTTTACTTGTCCAGGAGGAAGTCCATGATTTCCATTGGACTTCAGGCTGGGTGCACATGAAAAAACAAACGATCCTAGAAGAATTGCAAGTCCTATTGTTTTAATTGCTTTCATAATGTTTTTTTCTTAATTGATTAGAATATTATGCCAAGTTGTAAATAATAGATATTGTTCTAGGATTATGAGCGCTGGTGTGTGGCTGATAAACCCTATTGAATAACCATCGGAATAGATTCGAGATTTAACCGGTTCGTACTTTTTTATGGAGGTTGTTTTTGTTGTAACTTAGTGACAATTATGAAACTGCTATGCAAATCACCAAATACACAGCCTCTTTCAGAGAGAATTGTATCGAAATCTTTAAAAGTAATCTCCCTAAGTTTTTTGCTGCTGAGGAATTGCCGCTTTTTGAACATTTTTTGGATCATGAAACTGAAGAAAATTACTATATAATTAAGGCTAAGGGGCTGGTAGTAGGCTGTGGCGGAATTTTTTTAGATAAAAAGAAAAATGAGGCGGGGCTATCCTGGGGTATGATACATGCCGGATACCATGGGCAGGGGATGGGTAAGTTATTAACTCAATTTAGGTTAGATCTATTGAAAAAAATGTATCCTGATAAAAACTTAAAAATTGAAACCTCACAGCATACGGCAGAATTTTATAAAAAGAATGGTTTTACCATAATGGATATTGTACCGGATGGTTTTGCTGAAGGAATCGATAAATATACTATGGAAATAGAGTTCAAAAGCAAGCTAAGTAATTGATGGACAAGGTATTTTATGTTAGTTTGGCTTCGTTTTCATACATGATAAAAGATAAAATAGGTACTTCATTTTAAAGTATACGACAGTCAAACAGAAATTTTAAACCTTTCATACAGATACTGTTTTCCTTTTGATGTAAGGAGTATTGCTCTTGAATTTTTTGTCCTCCTGACATAGTCAAGGGATAACATTTTGTCAAGCAAAGCGGCGCCAAGGGAACCTGCAAGGTGATGCTTCCTTTCGCTCCAGTCCAGGCAAGGTCTGGCAAAGGCTCTGCGCTGCTTTTTAAGATCCTCAATATTTACTTCAAGTTCTGCAAAAAATCTTGTTCCTGATTTGGTCACGATATAAGTATTTACATCGAAGTCAATTATTTTGTGTGTTAATAATGCCTCTGTAAGTAGTACACCCACCTTACCAGCTAGATGGTCGTAGCAAGTTCTGCAATATTTAATTGAAGAATTGTCAGTATTGCTGACAATTTTTTTATGTCTGTCGTTAGGAATAAGATTACCTATGGCTTCTATAGCATAAGCAACTTCGGGCTTTGAAAATCTATAATATTTATGCCTTCCCTGCCGTTCAACGGTCAACAAATCTGCTTGTACCAATTTATTAAGATGCATACTTATGTTCTGAGGCGATGTATCTGCGTGTATTGCCAATTCGGTAGCGGTATAGGCTTTGTTGTCAAGAAGCGACCACAAAATAGTTGTCCGGATAGGATCGCCAATGAGTGAGGTTATATATCCAATTTCTTTTTCCATTTGATAACATTTATAGTTAAGTATAAAATGAAGTGTTAAAGATAATCATTCCCCAACTTTGTATTTCTAAAAAATCATTACAAATGAAATACCATGTACCAAATTTCTTTTTCTTCCTGTTGTTTGTGACAGCAACCTATGGCCAAACAGCCAATAATACTTTAAAATTTACTATGATGGATAACTACGAAATAATAAAAACCGAGAGCCATATTTCTGGCCTACGCATCGCACTGACACATAAAAAGCCGATCATTACCACAGAAGATTATGCTATATTATTTCTGCATGGTTCTTCATTTCCGTCTGCATTAGCTTTTGGTTTCAAGATGAATAATTATTCGTGGATGGATAACCTTGCCGAAAACGGATACGATGTATATGCACTTGATTTTTTAGGTTATGGAAATGCAGACCGCTATCCTGAGATGGAAACAGCTATAAAGGGAGGGGCGCCTATTGGGAGGGCTTTGGATGTTTATAAAGATGTGGATAAAGCTGTTGAGTTCATTATGCGAGCCACGGGAAAAGCAAAGGTTTATTTAGTTGGGCACTCCTGGGGTGGTACAGTTGCAGCTCTGTACGCATCTGAGTTTTCCGACAAGGTTGAAAAACTAATTTTATTTTCTACAATTACCCAGAGACAGGATCCATCGGATATTGAAAAAATTGAAGGCTCATATGAAGAGATGACACCAGAGCAGAGAATTACCTCAATGAAAAACTTGACTCCAGAAGGTAAAGATTGCCAGCTAGCCCCTGAGATCTTTAAAACGTGGGGGCGTGTTTGGTTGCAATCGGATCCGCTAGCTGAAAAATTTAAAGTAGCAAGTGTGCGCTTTCCCAAAGGTTATGCCGCAGACATGGAAGACCTGCTGCATAATAAGTCATATTATAATCCTGCTGCTATAAAAGTACCTGTTTTAATAATAAGAGGTGAGTGGGATGGTTATCCAAATAACACTGACAGTGAAAAACTCTTTAGATCATTGGAAAACACACCATACAAAAAATATGTTGTTATTGAAAAGGCTACACATGTCATGCACCTTGAAAAAAGTCGCTACCAATTATATGAAGAAACACTACACTTTTTAAAATCTGAGATAAAATATGAAAGAAATAAATAAACATGCTATTGCGGTACTATTTGAGGTAATTCCCACTAAAGGATTTAAAGATGAATATTTGAGCATTGCTTCAAGTTTGAGATCAGAACTGGATAAAATTAAGGGGTTTATCTCGATAGAGCGGTTTCAGAGTATTTATGATCCGGAGAAAATATTATCATTATCCTTTTGGGAAAATGAAGAAGCGATACTGGAGTGGCGGGCTTTAGAAGTTCATCGGGTTGCGCAATCAAAGGGAAGAGCATATATTTTTAAAGATTATCATTTACGAATAGCACAAGTTGTCAGAGATTATGGAATGATTGATAGAGAGGAAGCACCTATAGATAGCAAGTTACATCATAAGTAAAGGAATAACTGAAGCCAATGACATTTGAAAGTAATTTTTTATTTAATTAAACAACGAACTGTTTCCTGTAGCTCGTTTTCGGGAGCAAACTAGCTAAGTTTTGGTGAATTAGTCTTTCATAATTACTTTACCTCTACTTTACTATTGAGTCCTCAAGGGCTTAATTTCAACGTATTTTTATATAATAAATATATAATAGAAAGAGTTTATTATTATCTATAAATTCCCCCTACATTAGCATTCTTTAAAAACCAACTGATAATTTTGGTGAGAATAAAGAATAATTTAAAGTAAAAATAACCGATGAAAATATTGTTGAACTTCATTATTCTGTTTGTGGGACTTTTCTATTGCCAGGCCCAACAAACAAGAAAAGTGAAAACTGAGGATTTAAAAAGTACCTATAATATACAGGATAGTGTTTTTGTAAGGACAAGAGACGGAGCAACACTATCTTTAATGGTTGTCAGGGAAAAGGGGGATGAAACCCCTAAGCCGGTCATACTTCAATCCACTATTTATGTTAGAGATACGGGACGGGATATTATATCATTAAAGAAATCCGTAGATCATGGTTATGTGGGGGTTATTGTATATGCAAGAGGAAAAAGATTTAGTCCGGACGAAATATTTCCGTACGAAAATGACGCCAATGATACCTATGATGTTATTGATTGGATCAGTAAACAAAAATGGTGCAATGGAAGTGTTGGGATGTATGGAGGCAGTTACAATGGCTTTACACAATGGGCAGCCTGCAAAGTCCTTCATCCTGCACTCAAAACAATTGTCCCTTCAGTAGCGGCCCGGCCTGGTCAAGGGTTACCTGTAGAAAATAATATTTTCGTAAACCCCAACTATGAATGGTCTTTCTATGTTGGAAATAACAAATATCTTGATACCATAGCTGGAAATGATAGAAAGCGCTTCCGGAAAATGCAGGACAAATGGTGGGAAACAGGAATTGCCTACAAAAAATTAGATAGCATAGACGGTGTTCCTAATAAATGGTTTCAACGATGGGTAAGCCACCCGTCCTTCGACAGCTATTGGCAAAAGATGACACCCTATAAGAAAGATTTTGCCCAAATAAATATTCCTGTTTTAGCATTTGATGGGTATTATAATGATGGACAAAGCTCTGGATTGTACTATATAAGAGAACTTCAAAAATATAGCCCACAAACACCTGCCTACCTTATCATTGGACCTTACGGACACTTTGGTACACAAAGCGGCGGAGAAAGTGTTCTATATGAATATAAGGTAGATCCGGTTGCTTTATTCGACATCAATACCATTACTTATCAATGGTTTGATTATATTCTAAAAAACGGTACTAAACCGGAAATCCTAAAAGACAAAATCAACTATGAGGTAATGGGGGCTAATGAATGGCGAAGTGCACCATCGATTGATACAATGAATAATGGTTTCTTAACCCTATATTTAACCCATGATAAGTCCGGTAAATTTTATTCCATGAATTCCGGGAAGCCGTCCAAAAGAAGTTATTTATCTCAGGAAGTTAATTTTGCAGACAGAACACAAACAAATAACGATTATTATCCGGAACCCATTATTCGTAAAGAAATTGATACCACTAACGGTTTTAATTTTATAAGTGAACCTTTACAAGAATCCATGATAATAAATGGTTCATTTTTAGGCGAAATTAAGGCGAGTATTAACAAGCTGGATATGGATATTGGCGTGACATTGTATGAGGTAATGCCCAATGGAGAATATTTTCACTTATCTTATTTTATTGGAAGAGCAAGCTATTCAACGGATATTACAAAAAGAAAACTGCTGAAACCAAATACAATTGAAACCATTCCTTTCTCGAATACACACCTTGTAAGCAAACGGCTAAGCAAGGGAAGCCGGTTATTAATTTATCTCAATGTAAATAAGAATCCATTTTCCGAATTAAATTATGGAACAGGAAGAACAGTATCTGAAGAAACTATACAAGATGCAAAGGAACCCTTAAAAGTGAAATGGTATAATGACAGCTTTGTGAAAATTCCAATACTAAAAAACTGATTAAAAATTGAATTGTATGAAGTTGATGAGCTCTTGTAAACTTCAATGGATGATATTCAATAGATGAGTGGGTTGAATTGAAGAAGCTGACTCTCCGGCAGATTGGGGAAGTAAAGATCGCCAGATTATTTTTGTCCACCGAGACTAATTTCTTAGATTTTATCCCATCAATGCCTTCTATTTTTTATATTGCAATAAATAACAACAGGACAGATGCAAAAATTTATACTCGGTAATGATAATTTTGGTGTTGGTAAAATAATGTACAAAATTGACAATGAAAATTCAGTTATTAATGATTTAACAATTATTGGTGATCAGCAACTGTTTGAAGCATTATCAGACGACGAACAAAGTGAATGGAATTGGGCCTTATATCCCCCAAAACTTTATCTAAGAGAAGTCCCATATCAGATGCGAGGGGACAAGATTGAGATAGCCGTTACAGAAGAAACTCTGGACAATTACGATATTGCTTTGTATTTCATGGAGCATAACGATATTAATGGGATCTTTACGATTGATGAAAATAAGGGACTCGTTTTTGAGGGGACTACATATATTTCAGGTGTGGAAAAGAAACTGAAACTTGAAGTAAAATTGGATGACTAATAATCGCGATACTACTTACTTCTATAATTTTAGTAAAAATCAATGTGTTTGATTAAAATTTAATCGGATAAATCCAATGAGAACCAGATTTTGTTAGATTCTCTGAAAACTGAAATTCAATTCATTAAAGATGGAAAAACTACTGATAGCCCTTTATATAGGCAATGGGCTATTTTTTATTTGGTGAATTAATATAAATTTTTCTATATTTGCACCACTGAAAACAACGGCATAGCCGGAGTTTAAGGAGAGTTGGCAGAGTGGTCGATTGCGGCAGTCTTGAAAACTGTTGACTGTAACAGGTCCGGGGGTTCGAATCCCTCACTCTCCGCAAGATGCGAAAACGGAAGTTTTCAAAAAGCGTCAAAAAATAGATAAATCCTGCAAAATCAATGATTTGCAGGATTTTTTTGTTTACAGTGATTGCTGTAATTTTCAAAAATAATCCAAAAGTTTGTGGCAATACTGTGGCAATTTTTAAATCAGATAAAAATTGCCACAAAAACGGAATACAAAAAGCTATAAAAACACATGTAATTAATTTAAAATGAACGCGTTGTAAATCTAAACATCTTGATTTGAAGAGCTTTTAGTTTGACATTTATCACCTTAATAATGTTGAATTATGTTAGTAGAACAAAGCTACGGGCTCACCTACTTTTTAAAGAGCTCAAAAAACGAAAAGATTCGCCACATTTACTTGCGAATCACCGTAGATGGTATTCCTAAAGAGACCTCCACCAAAAGAAAATGGTATCCCAACCGATGGGATCAGAAAGAAGGTAAAGCAATTGGGACAAAAGAAGATGCCCGAACAATTAATCTTTTTCTTGAATCCTTAACCACTAAGATCAATCGTCACAGAACAGAGTTAATGAATAATGATATTCCCATTACCTCTATTGATCTCATTAATTTTGTCAACGGAAGATACAGGACACGCAATAAAGTCCTTGAAGAATTCCAGGAGCATAACGATGAGATGGCCAAACTGGTCATTACTGGGGAATATTCCAAAGGTACACATGAGCGTTATATTACAGCACGCTCCCATGTGCAGGAATTTATCCAGCATAAGTATAATATGGCTGACTTGGAGTTCAGTGCCCTTAATTATGAATTTGTCAAGGATTATGATCTGTACCTTAAAACCAAAAGACATTGTTCCAATAACACTTCATTGAAGTATATCAGCAATTTTAAAAAGATTGTTTTGAGGGCTGTGGCAAAAGAGATCATTCCCAAAGATCCATTCAAACTGTTTGTCAGCAAGAAAACCAAGGTTAAAAAGAAGCCACTGACAAAAGCGGAGCTGAAACGGATCGAAGAAAAAGAGTTCAGATCAGAAAGACTAAGTGTCGTTCGGGATATTTTCATATTTCAGTGCTACACGGGATTGTCTTACATTGATGCCTTTCAGTTAAAATGGGAAAATATTAAAGAAGCAGACGATGGAAGCATGTGGATTATGTCAAGCAGGCAAAAATCAAAATCAGATACCGATATTCCTCTTCTTCCAAAGGCATTGGAGATTATGGCTCGATATAAGAATGATCCCCAATGTCTAAAAAGAGGAACTGTACTTCCCGGGCGTTCAAATCAAAAAATGAATGAGTATCTAAAAGAAATTGCTGTATTATGTGACATTCAGGAAACGCTCAATACGCATAAAGCGAGACGAACATTTGCCAGTACGATCACACTAAACAATGGAGTATCCATCCATGTAGTCAAGGAAATGCTGGGACATTACTCAATTAAGCAGACGGAAGAGTATGCCATGACCGAACAGGCGTCCATAGCCCGTGAAATGAAGCAGCTTGAAACCAAGCTGAGAAGTACAGGTAATTTTAACCATGATCTGGAGAAATTGCTTGAACAGCTCGAAAAAGAGTTCCAGGACTTAAAGAGTGCCCGGAGCAATCACTCTGATATTTCTTTTTCTGATAGATGTGATTCTTTTGAAAATATGCTCTGTAGAGTTAAGGTATTAACCGATTGAGTTCGTTTATTAGAATTGTAAAAAAGATACCATGATTGATGCTGTTAAAAATAGTATTTTAGTTGGAAATGACTAATACATCTCAGAAGCGCTCTTTTTTTGATTTCGTATATTTGATTCAATAATAATTAAGAGATAATGACAAATAATGCATTTTATGAAATTGTTGATAATCAGTTGGACGAGATCCTAATTGAGATCGACCAGGTTGGCCCTCTCCCCTTTAAAAAGATAGAACAACGAAAGAGTTATGCATTTCTTGTTTGGATAATAAAATTTTATGGCTTAAGTGCGAATTATAAAGATTATATTACAGATGGCCCCAATGACCAATCGTGTGATATTATTTTTAACAAGAAAAACCAAAATAACGAAGAAATCTTTTATGTAATCCAATCTAAATGGAACATGATTGGAAACATAGGAGCAAACATGGATGCGAAGGATATTAAACAAGCAATCAATGATTTTGAAACAATCCTAACAGGCAACCGACAAGAAACAGATAATTTGAAGTTTAATAAGAAAAACATAGAACTTCAAAAGCATTTGGCCAAAAATGGCCGTGTAAAATTTCTTTTTATTGGACTATGCAACAAATCACCGGATGTATCAGAGAATGTTGACTCCTTTAAAGTTAGATATAGCCCTAAAATAGACCTAGAAATCTTAGATATTAACAGAATTAAAAGAGATTACATTGAAACAATGTATAAAGAAGTTGTTCTGGAAAATCCTCTTGAATTCAATTATAAGCCGGAAAACGTACCTGTGATTATTGAGATTGACCGTTATGACCAATGTAGGCGCGATCTCTTAGAATTCTCTGGTAAAAATAAAGCTTATATATTTTTAATAAAACCAAAGGTTTTGTATAATCTTTTTAAAAGGTTTGGTTTCCAATTGTTTTATAGGAATCTACGGAATCCTCTACCTAATTCTAATTACAATATACAAATTGCAAAAACTTTACTTGAGCAACCTGATCAATTTTGGTATTTCAATAATGGTATCACCGGAATATCTAGTTCTAAAATTGAAATTAGTGCCCTTGCAACCGAAATCGTTCTTCAGGACCTTCAATTAATAAATGGAGCACAGACAGCATTTACTGTATATCAGTGTTATGAAAAGGCATCCAAGACTCAAAGAAAAAGAATGGATGACCATGCTAAGATCTCTTTTAGGCTGATCGTTTCAAACGATTCTATTCTCGATAGAGCTATTACCCAGTTTACGAACTCGCAAAATCCGTTACGTCCTGCGGATTTTTATGCAAACGATCCTATTCAGGAGCGATTGCAGATCGAATCCTATGCCTACAATATATGGTATGAAAAAAGACGTGGAGAATTTAGGAATAACCCCGATAATGTAAACGTCGTAGATAAAGAAGCTTTTGCTAGAATTTATGTAGCAACTCATTTAGAAGAACCTGTTTTAGTGTTTAAGAGTTTAGATAACGTTTTCCAATCTGCTGAACATTATAAAGATGGTCTTTATGAATTTGTCTTTAATGATAAAACATGTTATTCTGATATGCTGGCCTCTTTTTATCTTTTTAAGGTCAATATTATTTCAACTTATTCAAAGCCAGGTATTGACTTTCCCCCAGATGACAGAACGTTGATACCATTTTTAACACTTTCCAAAATTGTGTTACATAGGTGCCTGATGCATAAGTTTCAAAGCCCTGAATTGAACCTCAATACCTATATTTTAAGACATCATGAAGATGAAAGTTTTAAAGAAATGCACCAATCAGCGAGAAGTTTTGTCGCTACTAATGTATTTAATAAATATCTTCTTAATTTGGAAAATGAAGAATCACAAATTAACTTTAATCGTTTTATGAGTGATCGTAATTTTTTCGCTGACATCAAAGAATGGTTTAAGCAGATGCCCTTGAGCTTTGAAATTATAGAAAAGTACAATAAAAACGTTAAGGTGGGCCCCCTTAAGGTTGGTAATATTCTAAGGACTTAACAAAAGGTACAAAAGTGCATAATAGAAAGGAAAAAGCAAATAATCAAACTATTATTTATGTGCATAAATTGAAAAATCCTGCAAGTTTATTTTTGCAGGATTTTGATTGCTATTTTCGTACATCAAACCTTTTTATAATTTCCACTGTACTCCGATAATGTGGATGATAGGAAGGTATATATTTAATGTATCCAAACTGCTGAAGTTCTTTGAAATACCGGTGATAGCTTGTGATAGAGTCGATATGTGAGAGTTTCATCAGCTTACTCCGGCTTACATGAATGACCCAATTTTCCTTTTGTTTACAGGCGAGCCTAGCGATGGCGAGCATTAACGAAATATGCCAGACATTCAGTTTGGGATCATTGTCCAAAAAGTCCATAAAATCGAACCATCGTTGTGCAACATTAGTCTCCATCATCAAATAGATGGTTGAGGTCCTCGCTCTTATAGTAATAAGAACCCATAATTTTCTTAAACCTGATTTTTCCCGTGATCCGTAGGTTTTGTAAGGTCGAGGCCGATATATTCAGCTTCTTGCGTAACGCTTTACTGCGCAACCAGCCAAATTCTTCCTGCTCATTCTGACTCGTTGATTTAGCATCAATCAGCATTGCAATGTCAGAAATTAGTTGCGCTCTCAGTATTTCGAGGTCATTTTTTGTGATTGCATCCATATTTATAAATTTTGATTTACAAAATTTATATTTTAAAATACACGTTTATTTTAAGTGGAATTCATTGGTACTGTTTTTCCTTCAGTTTCCTTATCTGACGAAATAGTATAGCGATACTTTTAGAATTAATATAATTTAATCATTTTTTTATAAATTTCTGTCAATATTTCCGAGGGAATGATATTGGCATGTCGTTAGACATACAAAAAGTCATAATATTAATTAAATAACTATTAACCAATGAGATTAGCAAAGGCAAGAATACAAAATTATCGGTCAATTAAAGATACAGGTGAATTTACATTAGAAGAGCTTAAAACTATTTTAGTTGGACCAAATGAAGCAGGAAAGACAGTTGTATTAAAGGCTCTACAGCAGTTAAATCTGCCTAAGGGTGTCGATGGCTTCGATGAAATTAGGGATTATCCCAGATCACTATATAATGATATTACCACAGGAAAAATAAAGGCTGCTGAAATTGAGGTGGTAAGAGGATGGTTTTCATTAGATGACGAGGATAAAAAATTAATTCCTGCCACTTTTCATCAATGTCATTATGTCCGTTCCAAGAATTTAAATAATAAACCATACCATTACTTAGAAAATGCTCCTGCGGCCGTGTATTTAAAAGATTTAAAAGATGATTTATTACGATTAGGTAAACATCTGGATACTCAAAGCGGAACTACTGTAAACAGTGAGAAGATTAATGAATTTGTAAAGTCCTTTTGGAAAGTAGTTTCGAAGGAAAGTACTCCTGAATTTATTCAGTGGTTTGAATCGATTTTTGTAGAAATTGATGAAGACAATGAAAAAGAAATCGCTCGTTACAAAAAAATGGAAGAGTTAATACAAAATAACGAAACCCGAGATAAAGTTTTGAAAATTTTAGAAAACAGACTTCCGGTATTTGTATTATTTAACAACTATTTTAAGGTTAAGCCAGTAATACATTTGGAACATCTGGCTAACCGGGTTGAAGGAAATCTGATGGATGACGATAAATTCTATGATTATGGGAATCTTTGTTTATTGAAATTATTAGGCTTTTCGCCAAGAGAATTATCTACAATTGGTAAAACGGCTAGTCCAAGCAGTAATGATGTAGAGGGGTTGAAACTTTACCGTGATACGCTGGATAGAAGATCGTATCAGCTTGATGCTGCAAGTATACGCTTAACAACTGAAATTAAGAATATTTGGAACCCTAATCCTAAAAGACCGGAGGCTGAAAAACTACAAATTCAGGCAGACGGGCAATACTTGAAAGTGGTGGTTGAGGATGAGCTGGGCGTTAAAATTGAACTTGATCAGAGATCCGAAGGGTTCCAATGGCTAGTATCGTTTTATGTCGTATTTTTCGCAGAAGCGATGGACAAACATAAAAATGCTATACTATTGCTTGATGAGCCAGGCATGAGTTTACATGCTTTAAAGCAACGAGAATTTAGATTAACCTTATCACGTTTAGCTGAAAAAAATCAAACGATTTATTCAACACATTCTCCCTTTTTGGTCGGACCAGATGAATTGGATCTTGTTAGAGTTGTTGAACTCAAGTCTCGTGAAGAAGGAACTAAAGTCCATACGACAATTTCATCAAGTGATCCGGCTGGATTATTACCTTTACAGGAAGCTCTAGGATATGATCTTGCTCAAAGTTTATTTTCTCAACAAAAAAATCTAGTCTTAGAAGGATTAACCGATTATTGGTATATTGATGCAACTGCAAATTTATTTAGAGAAGGAGGATTGGAAAAGTTGGATGATAAAATTGCTTTGGTTTTTGCAAATTCTGCCGGAAAAGTAGTCTATTATGCGACTATTTTGCATGCTCATAACTTGAAGATTGCAGCTTTATTAGATTCTGATAATGCTGGGGATCAGGCTGCAAATCAAGATAATCTTGTCCATGCACTAGGAAATAAAAATATACTAAGAACGAAGGATTTCTGTAGTGGGATAGTCAAACCAGAGATAGAAGACTTGTTGAGAGATACGCTTGTGAGCATTGCAAAATCAGAATTTGGAGTAGATGTATCAGCAGTTATAAAGAAAAACCCTTCAAGACCAATCATAGATATATTCAGTAAAGAAATCAAAGGATTTTCTAAATACAAACTTGCTAAGGCATTTGTCAATTGGACTAGATCTAACAAGGTTAATTCTTTGACTGAAGAAGAAAGAAAACAGTGGGAAAAACTGTTCCAGAGTATTAATAAAGCATTAAAATAATAGTCATGAGAGCTTTAACACCTGCATTAATTACGGCACTGGTATCGTTGACGATCTCCTTAATAACCCTGTTTCAGTTTTTTAAAAATAAAAGATTTCAAGAAGAACAATTTAATAAAGCAAATAATAGGGCTTTTACTTCAAAGCTCTACGATTTGAGGCTTGAGCATTACCCGAAAGCCTTTGAAATTTTAGATGAGATTTATAAGGAAAAGGGAGGAAATATAGATCCTGCTAAAATAAAAACCGTCTGTGAAGGTATTATCAAATGGAAAACAGGAGTCATCAATCTGATCATTTCAAACGAGGCACGAAAAAGCTTTTATACCCTAAGAGACTCTTTGATGAAAAATCCTGCATTTAAGGATGGACATTCGCCTGAACAAATCGATAAGATGATTATTGCTCTAAAAGATTTTAGACGTCAGTTACGCAGGGACGTCGGATTTATGTTCAGGGAAGAAAAAGAAAGAAGAGGCAATAATGTATAGAATTTAATATACTTAAAAAAGGCAGACACTTCTATAGTTGTCTGCTTTTTAGGCTACCCAAGGGTACTTTACTTAAATTTTTACGAATTAGGGACACTATTTTCGATTTCAAGTTCTAAAATCATTTTATCTACCTTTTCTTCATTAAATACATGTTGTTGGTTTCGTCGTTCCACGAAAAGATCAAAGAGTTTTTTGTTATTTTTTTCAAGAAAAGATTTATCAAGATGGGGAAATAAAAAATCAGAAGTCATTACAAAGGACGTGACAAAATCTTCTCCGCCATCCTTAACAATCTCTAAACTAAAATTTTGGAATATTTTAAATAGGTTCGAATCACTTGTCAGGAAAAATGGATAAAGAGATCGTTGTAAAATTTCAGATAAGCGAAAGCTATTTGCAGTAAATTTACAATGAAACATATCCCAAGCAGTTCCTTTAAGCTTTTTTTTGACATCCGTAGGCTTGCTATCTAAACCAATCATTTTTCTGAATTCAGTATTGCCTCCAAAAATATTCATGCCCAATTTATATTCAGCACCTCTGAAAATATCCAGTTCAGTGGTCATCCAGTCTACAAGAATATTTAAATTATGTTCAGCCATGTTTTTTGATAACCCTTTTGTCGCGAGACTCCTTATTTTAAGTAAAGTACAATAAGAGTTTTTCAAAATTTGGTTTACCGGTGCCATTGGATTGCCTTTCAATTCTGGAAGCCTTCGGAATACAAAATTATCACGGTAAAAATCATATTTAAAGCTCCTAAAAATCTTTACTGGGATTTGTAAAAAAAAATCTATCCGAAGCTTAAAGTCGTAAAGTTTTTCCGAATCAAAAATTTCCTTTTGTGAACATAGCTCTAAAAAAGCAATCTATTCTTATTTCCGGATGTTTTGCTATATATTCCTTTAAAGCTAGTATTCTCCTAATATCCAATCCCTTAGCTTCTCTTTTATGCTCTACGACTTTAATAATATGCAAACAAACACAACTGTCGAGAAAGACCACAGGTTCGATTCCATTTTTGAAACAGTCGCTAATAAATAGCTTATCGGGTAGGTTGACTTCTCCTTTTTCGTTAAAGCAATTATACATTTGATTTGTATACTTCATAAAAATAAACCTACTAATTTAATATTTTTTATACACTACATTACATATAAAGAGAGCTTATATCCAGTGATAGGGTTTATCCTTACGATTCAAGTAGCAATGCATTTCTTCTTTTTTAATTTCAGGAAAGAATTTTATGGCCCGATCAATTGCATAGTTCGGGAGAAAATGTATTTCGTCCCGAATTGCCTTGATCACTTTTTCATGGCCATAAAAACGAACCAGCTCATCAATTTCATCCTGCCCGCCACGTTCTATAATACGTGCAATAACTGACTTATAAGCTTTTCGCCAATCGAGCTTATCCGTATCTGTATCCCAAAAAAAATGTGGTTCAAACTTTGGTTTCATAATGTAACCTTTTGATTTTCTTATATATAAATATAATAATTTATTTTTAACTACGCAATGATTTAACGCCTAAATCCTCTTCCTTTTCCCATGCTTGGAGGTGGCAGAAATTTCTTTAGAGGATTTAACGAAGCTTCCTTTAATCGGCCTGATATTTTTGACCATCTATGCTCTTTTCCTTTGAGCATCTTAACACCTAATTCTTTATCAATGTGATCGAAAAAAGCTAGAGAATAAGTTGCTAATGCCGCATTTCCGTTATACTTTCGTTCATAAGTTTCTAAATAGTCTTTCAATGAATTCTTTTCTAAAAGAAAGTACATATCCACAAAGTCTTTCAATCGTGTTCCGCTATGGAAGATCGCATGGAGCTTCATGGCCCCAATATCTTCTAAGGATGCTAAACGAACATTATCAATTACCTTTATAGGTTTTTGCCAGTCGTATTTATGAGATAGAATATCTACCTTTACATTCCCTATATTTATCATTAATGTATTATTCCCAATATTACGAACCGTGGCTGAATGTTTATTTTGCAGTTGGTCCAGCATTCCATGGACATCAAAATCTTTAGTTGTAAAAAGATCTATATCAATACTTAACCGATGACCGATCTGTAGGCTCAAAGCGGTTCCTCCAACCAGATTAAAATTCTGAAGTGTTTCTTCCTTCATTAATTTTTGTAGAAGATTCCACAATTCTTTTGTGACAGTTTCTTTGTTTAACATAATGGCATCTTTTTCGGAAAATTAATCTCCGATCGAATGCACTCTGTTAAAGTGGAATTTAGTGTCTTCTTTTTACCTTTATTTGCCAAATTGTAGGCTATACTGAAATACAGAAATACCCTTTTCTATTAGAAAGAAACAGCGACTTCGGAGCATGTTTCAAATCCCGTAGGGCAAGTAGTTTTGAGCTGCGGAATTTATTTCGAGCTGCTCAAAAGATAACTTGCTCCTTTCCCACGAAAGGATATTTTGCACATATAATGAAAATTATCTATGTATTGTCTAAAATATTTTTTCCTGTTGTGAGCAATCTAAAATATCTATTTCAAAAGCGAAATTGCAAAATATTGTATTGCGAATTGATTATATTTGTGATGTATAGAACGAGTATTTTATAAAAAAAACCATCAATCAAAAGATTTAATAAAAAAAATAAAGAGTTGTCAGCATTAAAATTAAGTCTGGTTTTTACCCTTATCCAAGTCTTCCTAACTATAATTTTGTTTACAGCAAGTGAAACATTGTATACACTTGATCTTGAGAAATTCATAGTCTTCTTGCTTTTCTTTCCATTGTAGCTGCAATTATATTTGCTGCTAGGACAAGAGCGTCTGGACTAGGAATGCTCCTACTTGTTGTAAATATTATTTGCCTTCTTTTCAGTCTTTTTATTCTGTATATAACCTTCTTCTTTACTTTCAGGGTGTAATATTTTAGATAAAGTGTGTAGGTTAACCCTAGTTTCTGCCGCTAAAATTGTAAAATACTTTTAAGGTAAAATACCTTTACACTTTTACAGTTTAACTTTTGTTAAAGTGCTTTACCAGATTAACATATTGTTTACTGTATCGTTATTTTGGATTATGATTTTTTCTTTTCTGGGGCAGATCACAGGTCTTATTGCCTTATTCAAAATTAAACTACATATTAGGAAATGTAACGCTAATTCATACATTGAATCCTGTATTTTCTGAGCCTTATTGTCAGAAAATGAACTGTAAGTAATTAAATTCCGTAAAATTGGAAGAAGTCCTGCGTGCTCTCGGACATCCTCCCACGCGTAAGAATACCCAAGGGATTGTATCCCAGCCCTTTTGGGGTTGAGTCGAAGCCTCTTTCAAAGTTGATCTGAGAATTAACCTGTGGTATTCCTTCTCAGAATGGGTCGGTATATTACGACCGATTCTATTGTGAAATAAACTTGTAAATGACTTCCCAAGGATTATTTACATTAGATTCTATATATTATTTCCTATATAAATCCTGCTTTATTCTATATTTTTCCAGTAGTTCAAATCCTTCTTTAGCTAAGCTTAATGGCACCTTATAGCAATCTTTATCTTTATCATAGATAACAGATGTTTTATTTTTTTTTATTGTAGAAAGCTTAATCATTATTACTGAACAATTTTCTTGATCAATGTATGCTTGATTATATATAGCTAGAATTGTTTTTTTTCCTGTTATTACATTCAGGTTTTCGAGCTTCTCTATTTCATAGGAATTAATATAGAAATACAAGAAGTCATGAATTAGATAGAAGGTGAGACACTTAACCTCGACTTCAATATTTTTACAGTTCTTGATATTAAAATCTGCTCTTTTGATAGGCAGTGAATCAATTACTTTGTAGTTATTAAAACTATCTATGTCCTGCGGAATTTCCTCAACAATAAACTTTTGTGCCGTAGCGTCGCGTTTGAAATACTGCTGGGCTAGAAATCCATTATCTTGACGTCTTCTTGTCTCTTCCAGATTACTGAGATAAACTTCGAATGGCAAATCGCCAGGAATGGGAAGTTCAGACTTTGAGCGAAGATGGATACAGTTATGGCCTTGCAAAACTTCGGGATTTAACCCAAATAATGCCAAATGATCAAGATTTTCATCATATACGTAAAACCATTGACCTTGCCAATCCTGAAATGTAAATACACGAAACATATCATGGAGTTTTTTATTAAACAACTTTAATCACATATATCTTTCCACATTGATAAATTCATAATATAAAATTAATGAATTTATTGTAAATCAACAATTAATGACTTATTTGTATTATTTTATTAGGAATTTCAAGGCCAAAATAGGAAGTGAAATGCCATATTTCAGTAGTGCTGTCCTATTAAAGTTATTTTGGAAATTTAAATACTGCGACAATGAACTGTAAGCAATTAAATTCCATAGGGATGGAAGAAGTCCTCGCTTTTCTCGGACACCTTCCAACCCGACAAAATGAAAAAGAAGCATGGTATCTCAGCCCTTTTGGCGCTGAATCCCATGCCTCTTTCAAGGTTGACAGACGGCTTAACCTATGGTACCTTTTCTCAGAAGGTGTAGGCGGAACCACGACCGATTTTATGAAGAAATACCTAAATACTGGTATCAAAGGGGTACTTGAATGGGCATCAAAGCATAACTTTTCTTCTTTTCCCCAGCAATCTATTCTCATTAGGAAAACACCTACCGAATATAGGATAGAAAAGGTTATGGACTTACATCATCCCAATCTTATAGACTATCTTCGGACAAGAGGATTATCGTCAAAAATACACCCTTATGTAAAGGAAATCTGGTTCAGTATAAAAGAGAAACCCTATTATGCTCTTGGGTTTAAGAACCGATCCGGGGGCTGGGAACTGCGTAATGCTTACTACAAAGGGGCATTATTGAATAAGGACATCTCAATCCTGCATATTAATCCAGCAGCCCAGAATGCTGAACATCTAGAAGTACATCATGACAATGATCTACCAGTATCCCATGATGGAATTCCAGCGTGTAGGATAGCGGTTGTTGAAGGCTTCGTGGATGCCCTCTCTCTCATTGAGATGAAAGGCAGCTATCAGGGAGACCTTCTTGTGCTCAACTCGGTGAGTCTACTCAAAACCGCTATTGAGTACCTTAAAGGATATTCTGAAATCAACTTATTTCTGGACAACGATAAGGCTGGTAAAAATTGCACTGCTAAAATCAAAGATGCTTATCCCCACGCAAAGGACTTTTCCCACATCTATTCAGATTATAAAGACCTGAATCAATACCTCATGGAAAAAAGGAAGCACCAATACCTCGCCACGGCAAAAGAAAGTGACATGCAGAAACCGAAAACGGACGATGCAGAAAAACAGGCATCAACCATCAAAGAAACTAACAGGATAATGAAGAGGCAGCGCAGGATGTAGCACTGTGCTTTTTACAAACTGTCCGCAAGAGTTAGGAGCTCATTCGCAACTTTGAAGGTCGGTACCCTCCCAACAAAGTTTCTACTTCGCCCGCAGGGGCTAAAAAAGCAGCCCCATAAAAACGGGCTGCCTAGCGGTTCTTAATCATTATAGTTCATGCACTGATGATTCAAAGCAGAGCTCTATCGGAGCTAAATATAAAATTTTATTCACATTAATCAAAAAAGTAATATCATGAAAACCTCAATCAATTTTAAAGCTGCAAAATCTGATTCTGAGGCCCACAATTTCAGGAAAAAGACTTTTGACTATATCCGTAAAGAGCTGACCTCTAAAAATGAATACTGGCAGGAAGATAAGATTGTGGATAGAGTGCAAAAAATAGAAGTTTACTGCAAGGAAAAATCAGGTCGGAAGTTACAAAGTAATGCGATGCCGATCCGTGAAGCTGTGGTGGTTATCAAGGAAGACACCACCATGAAAGATCTTCACGATCTCTCTAAAAAATTAGAGCAGGAACTGGGAATAAGGGTATTTCAGATTGCTATCCATAAGGATGAAGGTCACTGGGACAAAGAATCTAACGAGTGGAAACCTAATCTTCATGCACATCTTGTTGCGGATTGGCAAGACCTGAAAACAGGAAAAACATTAAAGCATCAGTCATTTCATTATTCCAAAATGCAAGATATTACTGCTGAATGCCTCGGTATGGAAAGAGGTAATGTGGGTTCCTTGGGAAGACTGGAAGCCATTGAATTCAAAATCCAGAAAAAAGAGGAAGAACTTAAGACCTTAGAAATGAAAATGAACAATATGAAAACTGAGTTAGAGGGTAATTCTTTTAAAGACCTTATTGTTAAAGAGACTGACTTTTTGGGATTTGAGCATGTTAAAACCGGAAAGACCATTGAAAATTACGGAAAAGCTTTTAAACTCTACAATGCCGAGCTGCTAAAAAATAATGATCTGACCCAGTCCCTTCGTAAACAAATTTCTGATTTAAAACTTCAAACCGAATCTCAAAAAAAGGAAATAGCTGATCTTAAGAGCACAAACACCCTGCTTGTAACTAATCCCAATGTCCTTGCTAGTGAAAAGAAAAAATATATGGATTCTGTTATTCAGGCACTGGAAAAGCAGGTCCTTTCCGAGCGTTTAACCTCCCCTCATTATAGTTCGATGGATGAGAAAAACCTAACCCTTGAAATGAGCAGAATATGCAAAGATCTATCTGAAAAAAATAATATTCCATTTTCTGCTTTTGAAGAAATTTTTAAGACAGGTGAAATACTTTTTGACTTATTTTCACTTTTAAGCCTGGGGCCAGTCAATAATCAGGAACCCGAAGAAATTCCTCTGACCAAAAAGAAAAAGAAGAGAAGAAATATAAGGTTCTAACAAAAAGAAAATTGCCGTGTTTCAATAATTATAGCCTTATGATATTTGAGTGTTTGTTACATACAGTGTGCTATTTGATCAAGGGATACCCATTTCTTTGGTTATTTCTTTCATTGATTAAAAAAAACTTTAAATTAATATAATAAATCATGTTTATTGGGACTCGTGAGTTTCTCAATTATCAATGACCATTTTATGTCCAAAAGGAGGCTTATATGAATGTTAATGCGATGATATTATTTGACAAAGTAATGAATCATTCTATGGAGCGTTTTTCTGCGCTGTCTTTTGTCAAAAAGCAGGTTTATATACATAATACTGAATATTTATCTAGAAAGGTTGCCAATATAACACAGTTATATACGGGCTGTTTCTCTAATTTTGGCTGGCTTTCTAAAGATTTCCGGTTTTATAAACGTATTTTGCAGGGAAACCTCTATTTTGGTTCCGATATTAATAATGACGATAGCTCTGTTTCTAAAATTATGGAATATCTACCCGAGCAACATACAATGACAGAAAATTCCCCACTACCTTTTCATATCCATTTCACTATACTCCCCAATTTCTGTTGTGTAAGCGGTATTATATGGAAAGATAACTTAGAACGGATTTTTATATGTCTAACCGAGTGCTCTATTCCAAGGAATATGATTGAGAACTCGCCCGGAAGTTATGCATATCTTTCGGAGTTATTGGAAGAGTATGATTCTGTTAAACATCCTCAGCTTCGGGATTGGATCATAGGGAAGGAACTCAGTATCCATAAGATTCACAGTGATTCTAAAAAATACTGGGGCGACAGCTTTTATAGCCATTATCTAAAAATAAAGATGATTGGTGCTCTTGGAGACGTTCTTTTTACTTCAAAAACATTGAAAGAAGTTGCAATAAGCCATAACTTTGTTAAGTATAACAATATGTACAGGGCTTTTAATAGATATGGTATAGATCTTAGCAAAATTTCCAGATTCGCCAAATTGTAATATTTGTATTTGTTTCTAATATACAGTAATAGGCTCATCAAAAGCCCTTATAATTTTAAGACATTATGGATATATTTTAAACTTATGATAATCCCCTCTATTGGATAAGGATAGATCTCTTGGAACGGTGAAAGTATGGGTATGGTCAAAATTACATATTCCAATCCCAGGTGTAGATTTCTAATACACTTTCTCTCAAAAACGACTACAAAAAATGGCGAAAAGTATACATGTTTTATACTCTACTTTTATATTTTGATTAACAGACACAAAAAATCCCCGCCATATTGATGGCAGGGATATATAATATCGGTTACGATGCAGTAAATAAATAATTCAATAGATCTACTCTCTGATCTTACCTATTAACGCCTCTATAAGTTTATTCTGGGAATTGAGAATTTCTGTAATCTGCTCCTGATTTTTAAGGACACGGTCTATTAGTTCAGGTGAATGCATATTAATCACATGCTGATGATTTGCTACAATATTGGAACCCTCAAACTGGTTGTTTGATATGAGATTACTCCCTTCCTCTGTAAGATAGCTAAGATCGACATCAAAGATCTTACTGACTTTTAAAAGGTTCTCAAGGTCTGGATGAGTGATATCAGTTTCCCATTTATGATAGGCAGGTTGAGATATATCCAATAAATCAGCAACTTCCTGTTGTGAGTATCCTTTCTTTTTTCTTAATCTAGTGAGCTTGGTTCCAAGTGTAAGCATTTCATTATTTTAATATGCTAAAATAATCAAAAATAACTTTACAAATCGAACTTTATAACTTAGGTTATTGACTTTATAACCTAAGTTATAAAATGTTGTTAGGATAAAATTTACCTTCACAACTCTTAAAAATTTCAAACTGAGAATATTTATTTAGTGCTAAATAATACGACAAGTATTGTCGCATGCGCCATCTATCTTTGAATTGTTAACCAATTGGATCACCAAATAGTAGTCATATCAGGGAAATCACGGAACGTTAAAACAGGGAATATCCCCATTTCCCCACTGATGGAACTGCATTACATTTGGCGGAGCCAAAAGAAAGCTAAGAACTATGAAAAAAACTTTTTACAGTATACTCCTATTGTATACAGCAATTTCTTTACAGGGGCAAGAGGTCCTCTGGCAGAAGGATATCAAATCTTCTACGCAGGATTTCCTCAGTCAGGTTACCACTACCATTGACGGGCAATATCTTATTACGGGAAGTGCTATCCAGCCCAACAGATTACAGCAAAGTAACAAACAGAACAACGACTACGATTTCCATCTGGTAAAACTCAACCAACAGGGAGAACAGGTTTGGGAGAAATATATTGCCGGACAGAATCATGATTATTTATCAGCATCAGTTACTACGCAGGATGGCGGTTTCCTACTGACAGGCTCTTCCTATTCCGGAAAAGGACTGGATAAAAAAGAGGCTTCCAGAGGAGGATCGGACATCTGGCTGATCAGAATTAATGAATTTGGGGATGAACTGTGGCAAAAAACCTTGGGAACTTCCTCAGATGAAGAAGCCAAAGCAGTGATTCAAACCACCGACTTAGGCTTTTTTGTGGCCGGAAATATTCAAAACTCATCCAAAGGTTACGGTTCAAAAGATGTCTGGATCACCAGACTGGATAAAGATGGAAAAGAACTGTCTCAGCTTATTCTGGGAGGAAGAGGGTTGGACGAAGTAGAAAAAATGATACCCACGAAAGACGGCGGAGCATTACTGGGAATTTATTCAAGGAGTTCCGAGGTTCGGGGTTCCGGGGTTGGAAATCCTGAGACTAAACCTTCGACTGAAAGACCCGCTTCCTCAATAGCCATTAACCAAACGCCAAAAGCCAGCAGCAATTTCGGTGAAGGCGACTACTGGATCGTAAAGTTGGATAAAAACGGAAAAGTAGAATGGGAAAAGAACTTTGGCGGGAAAGGCGATGATCATATCAGAACCCTGGCTATAACTTCAAACGGTTTTATCATCGGTGGAGAATCCAGATCCGAGAGATCCGGAAACAAATCAGTAGGAATTGAAGAAGGCACAGACCTTTGGCTGATCTCACTGAATGAAAGAGGGGATGAACAATGGCAGAAATCTTACAATTTCAAGAACAGGGATATTTTAATGGGGATGAATGTGATACAGAGTCAAGAGTCAGGATCCAGGAACCAGGATGCCACGAAAGGAATATTGCTGGGAGGGTATACCCAGGCGGAAGGAAGAATAGAGAAGGATGATGAGACCTTTTGGATGCTCTATCTTGATGGCAACGGCAATGAGCAATGGAGAAAACATGTGAGTGGAGACTCCAGAAAAAGAGAGGAGAGACTTTCGGATTTGAGACTTAACAGAGATGGCTCTATTATTCTGGCCGGAACCAGTGCTGAGGAATTAGGAAAAGAGAACTGGAAGATTGTGAAACTGGGAGATAAACAGGTGGATCAGTTAATAGAAAAACATGATATCAAGATCTATCCAAACCCTGTTTCAGATTATGCTTATGTGGAAATCGGCTTCGATTTTAAAGAAGCAGAAATTATGCTGCACGATATGAGCGGAAGACAGCTTCAGAGTATAAAAACTAAAAATAATGTTACCAAGATTAATACACAGGCTCTTGTACAAGGCGCTTACCTGGTGACCATAAAAACGGATACGAATAAAACGGCGAATGCCAAATTGATTAAAAAATAAACACGATGAAAAAAGTAATTGCAGCTTCTCTGCTCATCTGTGGATGTGCCCTGGGCTATGCACAATCAGTAGATGCGAAAGACAGTAAATATAACCTCACTATAAAATCTCCGGATGCAAGCCAGCTATCCAAACATATTGATATCCCTACTTCTACCCATACCGGAGCGGTAGGCATTGATATTCCTCTGTATACCATCAAAGTAGGTGATTTTAGTTTACCTATTTCTTTAAAGTATCACGCTTCAGGAGTGAAAGTAAAAGAAACTGCTTCAAAAGTCGGCCTTGGGTGGGCATTATCCGTTGGAGGGCTTTCTCTTTCCAAACAGATTTTTGGGAGGGAGGATAAGGGAAAGATACAATATATTAATCCTGATAATTTTAACCCTGTCCAAGGGAACTCAAATGATTATACCCTTGCTATGACGCTCAAAAATGGACTGGGAGCACCGGATACCCAGCCGGATATCTATTCTTATGCTATTGGTGGCAGCTCAGGAGAGTTTTATTATGACAGTGCCGGTAGAATCATTCAAATCCCCTATAGTACGGTAAAGATTGAAGACTCATTTGTTTTTACAGATAATCAGGGAATAAAATATTATTTCAAACCGGGAAATCAGACCCAAAATGTTGGAGGTGGTAATGCACCTGATCCTCAGGATTTCAATACCACAGATTTTGTCATTACCAGAATTCTTTTACCAACCGGAAAGGAAATAAAATTTAACTACCTGACCAGCAATTACAATTATCTGAGTAGTTTTTATAAAGGATTAAAAGTAGGAAGGGCCTGTACTGTTGAAAATGGGACTACTTATGAAGAGTTTGTTACAAGAACAAGAGTTCTTTC